>NZ_CP059472.1:0-1306746 GCF_014041915.1 Marnyiella aurantia
TGATTAAATTATCCATCTTTGCTTTCCCGATAAAAATTAATAACAAGAGGCCTAATTGAAGTTGAACAAATGAATGAAAATTTAGTACTGATTTGGGAGAAATGCCTCCAGTTTATGAGGGACAATCTCAACGCTGCCGAAGACTCTTCCAACCTGAAAAAGCTCGAGAATTCTTTCGATTTACTTTTCGATAAGGTTCAGCCGGTTTCACTGGTTGATAACAACCTTACTTTGATGGTTCCGAGCGATTTCTATAAGGAATATATTGAGGACAACTACCTGTCACTTCTTTCGGCCGCGCTAAAAAAGTACATCGGGAAAGGCGTGAAATTGTGGTATCAGGTAATGGAGAACAAGCCTGCAGGAAAGGAAAAACCTATTACTGTAAATGTAAAAGGAAAGTCTACACCTGCTCCAAAACCCCAGGAAACTATGCCTCAGCATTTTTCATCGGACAAAATTGTTAATCCTTTTGTGGTGCCGGGAATTCAGAAAATCAATATAGATTCTAATCTGAAGGCTGATTTCTCCTTTGACAGTTATGTGGAAGGTGAAAGTAATAAATTTGCGTCTACAGTTGCAAAATCCATTGCCAAGAGACCGGGAGCAACTGCCTTCAACCCACTTTTCCTTCACGGAGGTTACGGGGTTGGGAAAACGCACCTTGGACATGCAATAGGACTGGAAGTAAAAAATACACTACCGGACAAAGTGGTTCTTTACCTTTCGTCTGAAAAATTTATACAGCAGTTTGTTTCTGCTGCAAAAGCTCACAAACAGACTGAGTTCGCCAATTTTTATCAGATGGTGGACGTTCTGATCATTGATGATATCCAGTTCCTTTCCGGAAAGTCAGCTACTCAGGACAGTTTCTTCCACATTTTCGATTATCTGCACCAGAACGGAAAACAGATCGTCTTGACGTCTGACCGTGCGCCGGTTGATATTATGGACATCCAGGAACGTATTGTTTCCCGATTCAAATGGGGACTTGCAGCAGAAATTAAGGCACCAGATTTCGACACCAGAAGAAAAATCATTATTGATAAACTGAGCCGTGACGGGATTGAGATTGGCGACGACATGTTGGATTTCCTGGCCAATGAGGTGAAGAGCAGCGTTCGGGACCTTATTGGAGTTATAAATTCTGTAATCGCTTACTCCACGATTTACAAATCGGATCTAACGCTGGAACTGCTGAAGGAAACCATCAGCAAGATATCATCAACCAAGAAAAAAGTGATCAATATTCCTTATATTCAGGAAGTGGTTTGCGAATATTTTGGCATCGAACGTGATCAGTTGCTGTCTAAAACAAGAAAGCGTGAGATTGCGCTGCCAAGGCAATTGGCTATGTATTTTGCTAAGGAATACACCAATGCCACATTCACCAAAATCGGTGAGGAGATGGGCGGCAAAGACCATTCAACGGTTATGTATGCCTGCGATACAATTAAAGATGTGTCCAAAATTGATAAGGAGATTAAAAAATATGTAAAGGAGCTTACGGAAAAACTGAAGCATTAAGATTCCGGTTTCCTGATTATCCTATTAACCCTTTCAACTTTTAAAGTAGCTGAAAGGGTTTTTTCAAATTTAATACAGAAAGATTATGAAGATATTGGTGGTTTGCCTCGGAAATATATGCCGCAGTCCTTTGGCAGAGGGGATTCTGGCGTCTAAGTTGCCCGCTGACTTTGTGGTGGATTCCGCCGGGACCATTTCTCTGCACGAAGGCGAAAATCCGGACAAACGGGCTATAGCAATTGGTCAAAATTATGGAATTGATATATCTGCGCAGAGATCACGCCCCATAATCAAGCAGGATTTTCAGACTTACGATCATATTTACTGTATGGACAGAACAGTACTTCATGACGTAATAGAACTCACGGAAAGCGAAGAGGAGAGAGCCAGGGTTTCCCTGTTTCTGGAAGCTGCCGGTCTGGAAATCAATGATTTTGAGGTTAAAGATCCTTATTGGAGTGAAATGGAAGGTTTTGAGGAAGCGTTTGGCATTTTGGATCAGGCCTCCGAAAGAATTAGTAAGAAACTCACCCACCAAATTTAACAGCATGCTTTTTCTAATCCCTGCCTACCTTTCTGAAAACTCCCCGGTATCCTATTTTGCCCCGGCAATAAAGGAGTACATTCTGAAGACCGACTATTTTTTTGTTGAAAATGAAAAAACCGCGCGTAAGGTCATTAAATTTTTTGCCCCGGAAAAAAAGCAGGCTGATCTGAAACTCTATCTGCTGGATAAATATTCGGAGCGCTCGGATCTGAAGGATGCTCAAGACCTGATGAAAAAAGGTCAGGACTTTGTTTTGCTGTCCGAAGCCGGACTTCCCTGTATTGCCGATCCGGGTAACCTGATGGTGAAGTGGTGTCATGAGAACAAAATCCAGGTCGTACCGGTGAACGGACCTTCGTCCATTATTCTCGCCTTGATTGCAAGTGGCTTCAACGGTCAGGAATTCACCTTTCACGGTTATCTTCCCATAGACCGGAACGAGAAAAAGACAAAAATTCAGTGGCTGCAGTCCCAGGTTGAAAAGACCGGCTACTCACAGATTTTCATGGAAACTCCCTACCGAAACAATGCTCTGTTCGAGGATCTGTGCAAGTTCCTTCCCGCAAACAGCAAACTTTGCATTGCGGCTAACATTAATGATCCGGAAGCGGAGTTTATCCGTACTTTAACCGTTAAAGAATGGCAAAAAAGCAAGCCGGAACTCCATAAAATCCCGGCTGTTTTTGTTCTTGGCAAATAGCATTTACTTTTTATAATGGTACGTTAGACCGTTCACCGAGTCGTCACCAAGCGAAAGGTCGGTAGCATTTACGCTGTTTACCATTTTATCCGGATCATTGGAAAAGTCAATGTACATTTTTTCCACATGGTCCGTAGAGGTTACTCCTTTGTAAAGTGAATAATTCCCCTCACTTTGTACCACATCATTTTCTTTAATGGTATAGGTTCCTTCCGGTGTCAGTATAAGTTCGGCAGTCTTGCCGGTACTGGTAGGACTCTCATTTACATTCGGTCCGGTGGTGGCTATCCAGTCCCATGAGCCTACATACTGTTCATTCGAAAAATCATCGTCGCGGTTGGCGCAGGATACAGTTGCTGATATAAGTACCGCTGGCAGAATGAATCGCGTAAAAAATGTTGCTAACGTTGTCATAGTGAGTAATTTTTATACTCAAATTTACTCAAATTATACAGCGCACTGCTTTGTTTGGGTGATGAATCGCCGAATTGTGACAGGAATCATGAAATGACGCCGTTCAATATCATTCCTGTTCCCGGATTTATCTGCTTCAGCCTTAATTTGTTGGTTCTTAAATAGAATTAAATTAAAGTTTAGCCTTCAGAAAAACGAGAAATTTGTAATATTACGCTCCTAATTGAAGATGTATGAATGAAACACTATCAGTGGCAGAATTTTTTGAAAAACTCATTTTAACCGCAAATAATCTTATCTGGTCCAATGCATTAATCGTCCTGTGTATAGGAACCGGTATTTACTTCAGTATCCGTACTAAATTTGTGCAGGTCCGGTTTATGAAAGACATGATTAAACAGTTGTTTACCGAAGGTTCCACCGACAAAGGTGTTTCACCATTTCAGGCTTTTACCATTGCCATCGCGGGAAGGGTAGGTACCGGAAATATTGCCGGCGTGGCTACAGCTATTGCTATGGGAGGCCCGGGTGCGGTGTTCTGGATGTGGACCATTGCATTTCTGGGAAGTTCCACCGCATTTATAGAAGCGGTATTGGGCCAGATATATAAGGTGGAGAAAAACGGCAATTACCGGGGGGGTCCGGCGTATTATATTGAAAGAGGAATCGGCAAGAAATGGTATGCAGCGCTTTTTGCAGTATGCACAATTGTGGCATGCGCACTTTTCCTTCCGGGGGTACAGTCCAACAGTATAGCACAGAGTATGAACAGTGCTTTTGGGTTCGATAAGCTGTGGGTGGGCCTGGCAGTGGTATTTTTCCTTATCCTGATTATCATAGGCGATGTTAAACGTATCGGTAAATTTTCCGAACTGGCTGTTCCTTTCATGGCAGGCGCCTATATACTGATGGCACTGGTAATCATTGGACTGAACATTGAGCAGCTGCCAGCCATGCTTAAACTGATTATTTCATCAGCTTTTGGTGCTGAAGCTACATTTGGAGGCATAGTAGGTTCTGCCATTGCCTGGGGAGTAAAAAGAGGGATTTATTCCAATGAAGCCGGACAGGGAACCGCACCTCACGCCGCTGCAGCCGCAGCAACTACGCATCCTGCAAAACAGGGAATACTTCAGGCTTTCTCCGTTTATATAGACACTTTGTTTGTGTGTACCGCCACTGCCCTGATGATTCTTTTCACCGGAATGTACAATGTCAGTGACGGCAATGGTGGATTCCTGTATCAAAATCTGCCGGGAGTGGAAGAAGGACCGCTTTTCACCCAGGCTGCGATTTCAGCACATTTTCCTGCCTTAGGCCATGGATTTGTAGCCTTCGCTTTGCTGTTTTTTGCTTTTACAACCATACTCGCGTACTACTTCATCGCGGAATCCAACCTCTATTATCTCCGGAAGAAGAAAATGCATCCTCCAGTACTGTGGACCCTGCGTATTCTCTTCCTGATTAGTGTGGTATTCGGCGCAGTTACCACAGGTGGCAATGCATGGGCATTGGGTGATATTGGTGTTGGTCTGATGGCCTGGCTTAACTTAATCGCTGTTCTTATACTGCAGAAAAAAGCCCTGATTACACTTAAGGATTATGAAGAGCAGAAGAAAGCAGGCAAAGATCCTGTGTTTGAGCCGGAAAAGCTCGGGATAAAAAACACTTCTGAATGGTAAGGCATATTTCTGTGTTATAAAATGTAAAAGGCAGGTCATCGCGACCTGCCTTTTGTGTATCCAGTATATTTCTTTACGAAACCTCTACGCCATTCTCAACTTCGTTTTCGGGAGTTACGAAGGTCAGTTTACCGTCCGGTTTAGTGGCCAGTAAAAGCATACCCTGCGATTCTATACCCCTTATTTTTCTTGGTGCCAGATTCAATAATATCATTACCTGCTTTCCTACACATTCTTCCGGCGTGAAGCTCTCTGCAACACCTGAAACAACAGTGCGCACATCAACACCTGTATCCACGGTAAATTTGAGAAGTTTATCTGCTTTCTCCACTTTTTCAGCTGTAAGGATGGTTGCAGTCCTTAAATCTATCTTTGTAAAATCATCAAACTGGATTTCGTCTTTCATCGGGTTGGCTTTTGGGTTTGTTTTTTTATTGGATTCTTTAGTCTGCTCCAGTTTCTGGATTTGGAAATCTATCGTCTCATCTTCAATTTTTGAAAACAGAAGTCCGGCTTCATTAATCTGGTGTCCGCTTTCAATCATGAGATCGCGGTTCATAAGATCTTCCCATTTCTGTTGGTCACAATTGAACATTGTCAGAAGTTTTTCTGAACTGAAAGGCATGAACGGTTCACAAAACTGAGCCAAAGCTACAGCGATTTGTGCTGCATTGAAGAGTGAGTTGGCGGCCTTTTCCGGGTTTTCTTTTATTGTTTTCCACGGTTCCTCAATCTGTAGGAACTGGTTGCCGTAACGCGCCAGATTCATAAGTGCCGTAAGTGAATTCCTGAACTCAAACTTTTCCAGATAAGTTTCAATTTCGCTGCCAGCCTTTTTAATTTCCTGTTGCTCTGTTTCTCCAAGTTTACCGTCTGGAATAATTCCGTTATAGTATTTATGGATAAGCACAGCTACTCTGTTAATGAAGTTTCCGAAGATCCCTACAAGCTCTGAATTGTTCTTGGTCTGGAAGTCTTTCCACGTAAAATTATTGTCCTTGGTTTCCGGTGCGGACGATAGAAGCGCATATCTCAGTACATCCTGCTGTCCCGGGAATTCCTGTACATATTCATGAGCCCACACCGCCCAGTTGCGCGAGGTGGAAATTTTTTCATTTTCCAGGTTCAGAAATTCAAATGCGGGAACATTGGCAGGCATGATATAATTACCGTGGGCTTTCATCATTGCCGGGAAAATAATACAGTGAAATACAATATTATCCTTACCAATGAAATGGATCAGATCCGAATTTTCATTTTGCCAGTAATCTTTCCAGTCCTTACCGTTTTTCTCTGCCCATTCCTGTGTAAAAGTGATGTAGCCTATAGGAGCATCAAACCACACATAAAGAACTTTTCCGTCTGCATCCGGCAAAGGAACAGGAACGCCCCAGTTTAGGTCACGGGTCATGGCGCGGGGCTTCAGACCGTCAGTCAGCCACGATTTCACCTGCCCGTATACATTGGGTTTCCAGTCGTCCTTATGACCTTCAATAATCCACTCATTCAGGAAATCTTCATACTCATTCAGCGGTAAATACCAGTTTTTAGTCTCCTTCAAAACAGGCACGTTTCCGCTAAGCATGGACTTTGGATTAATCAGTTCAGCCGGCGAAAGGGTGGCGCCACATTTCTCGCACTGGTCACCATAAGCGCCTTCGTTGGAACACTTGGGACAGGTACCTACGATATAACGGTCAGCCAAAAACTCACCAGCCTTTTCGTCAAAATACTGTTCGGATACCTCTTCTGTAAACTTGTTTTTATCATACAGCGTCTTAAAGAAATCCTGACTCACCTCATGATGTTTTTTGGAGGTTGTACGCGAGTATTCGTCAAAGGAAATTCCCAGGTCAGAAAAGGATTTTTTTATAACTTCATGATACTGGTCCACAATATCCTGAGGCGTTACACCTTCCTTTTTAGCACGGATGGTAATTGGGATTCCGTGTTCATCAGATCCGCAGATAAATGCAACATCTTTTCCCAACCTTCGCTGGAATCTCGCGTATACATCTGCAGGAATATAAACTCCGGCCAGGTGTCCGATATGTACGGGGCCATTTGCGTACGGCAGCGCGGCCGTGATCATCTTTCTGTCTGACATTTCTAAATAGCTGTTTGAAGGTGCAAAGATAGGCTTCTGCTGTGGATACGCAGTTAATCATAGCGCGAAAAATGTACTTGCGGGTGAAAAAAAAACAAAGAAATATTATATTTTTAGCGAAATTTATTGGGCTGATTTTGGTCAGTGACAATATCTGATACATTCATAAACCCGGAAGTGATTTTAGTTTTATTCTTATGAATTTCCGGCCAGTATCATACTTTGAGATTATTTCCAGGAGTGCATTCAGATTTGAACTGCTCGGCAAAAAGAAACTTCCTTACTTTTAGAGTTGAATTTATAAATAACTAAACACATCAATACCATGAAAAAAACAAAACTGTTTCTGTTTCTCATCCTGTTAACAGGTCTTTCGATTTTTGTAAACGGTCAGAGCAAAGGGTTCTATGAAAATGTACAGAAGAAAAATGTGAACAAAGTGCTGGATGACCTTAATACCTTTGCCGCTAACGCAGATTTCAATAATTATTTTGATCTTTTCGCTGAAGAATCCACCTTCATTGGCACAGACGCCACAGAAGTCTGGGATAAAAAACAGTTTATGGATTATTCCAAACCTCATTTTGACAAAGGGAAAGCCTGGAATTTTACGTCACTGGAAAGGAATATCAGCTTTAGCAAAGACGGAATGTATGCCTGGTTTGATGAGATCCTGGATACACAGATGAAGATTTGCCGAGGCTCCGGCGTGCTGGAAAAGGTAGGAGGTAAGTGGAAAATCAAGCAGTATGTGCTTTCCATGACGGTGCCCAATGAGGTATCCGACCAGGTTATCAAAATTAAAGCTCCATTAGAGGACGGCTATATCCAAAAACTACAGAAATAAAGATGCAATACTGGCACATTTTTCAGAAACAGACAATTAATTCGTAATTATCTTAGGTCAATGTGTTGATGAGTTGCAGGCGGTATCTTTGTATCATAAAATCAAAATAGTATGAAAACAGTATATCACAAAGCAGATAGCAGAGGTTTTGCAGATCATGGCTGGCTTAAATCCTATCACAGTTTCAGCTTCGCCAATTATTACAATCCTGAGAGGATGAGTTTCGGTGCATTGAGAGTTTTGAATGATGACCAGGTATCCTCGGGAATGGGCTTCGGAGCGCACCCGCACAGCAATATGGAGATTATTTCGATTCCACTGGAAGGAGATTTGGAACACAAAGACTCCATGGGAACCACTGCCGTTATCCGTAAAGGCGAAATCCAGGTAATGAGCGCCGGTACCGGAGTCCAGCACAGTGAGTACAACCGGAACCAGGATGAACTTGTGAAATTTCTCCAGATTTGGGTCATTCCCAATAAAATGAATGTTGAACCTCGTTACGACCAGATCAGAATTAGCGAAAATTCTGAAGTAAATGCGTTTCAGCAGATTCTTTCGCCAAATCCGAATGATGATGGTGTCTGGATTTACCAGGATGCCTGGTTCAATCTCGCTAATTTTAATGAAGGTTACAGTCAGGAATACCGTCTGAATAATGAAGGAAACGGAGTTTATGTTTTTGTGTTGAAAGGTTCTGCAAAAATCGGTGATCAGGTTCTGGGAACCCGCGATGGATTTGGAATTTGGGAAACCGACGGATTTTTGTTGGAAGCGGTTGCTGACAGCGAAATTCTATTAATGGAAGTACCGATGGTCATCTAATGTTGCTTATATTTATCTGAATTATTTAACCTTAACCTTAACCTCAACCTAATTTCAACCTTAATATGAAAATACTGGCCTTTGCCGGAAGTAATTCCGATGTCTCCATCAACAAAAAACTTGTCACTTATGTAACCACCTTCTTCACCGGTGATGATGTTGAAATCCTTGACCTGAACGATTTTGAAATGCCCATTTACAAACATGAAAGGGAACTGGAGAGCGGAATTCCGCAATTAGCAAAAGACTTTGCAGCTAAAATTGACGGGTCCGAACTCATCATTATGTCACTGGCGGAACATAATTCAGCTTATTCCGCGGCTTTCAAAAACATATTTGATTGGATCTCCAGGATTAGGGACCGTAAGCACTTTGGCGATAAACCGATTTTCTTAATGGGTACAGCCCCCGGGAACGGTGGCGGCAAAAATGTAATTGAAGTTTTCATGAAACGCGCGCCATTCAGTGGTGCCAACGTTATCGAGACTTTCTCCTTACCAAATTTCAGGGACAGATTCGAAGAAGGAAAAGGAATTACGGATGAGCAAAAACTCGATGAACTGAAATCAAGAGTTCAGGCGGTAAAGCAGTTTTTCAGCAATTAAATTAATGCAAAAACGAAGAAAGCGGGAAATTCCCGCTTTCTTCGTTTTAATCACAGATTATCTTATTTTTTAATCATTGCCAGGGCTTTTGCTCCGAAATGAAACACCGGAAGTGCAACGATTCCGCCGATAAGACCCGCCAGCGATTCACGGAGCAGGGAATTTACGTTTGGAAGAAAATGATGGTGGATCCAATCGATATTGTGGACAAAGATCCCGCCGGCCACCAAAATTAAGGCAACTGTACCAATTACTGCAAGTCCTTTAATCACCCAGGGCAGCGCACTTACCAGAAAAGATCCTACCGTTACCAAAAGGCCTTTCTCTTTTCCCGACCTTTTTATGAGTTTATATCCGGCATCGTCCATACGAACGATCAAAGCTACAATTCCGTATACACCTACCGTGGCTATGATGGCAACAATAGATACCGAAACAATTTCAACAAGTAAGGGGTTGAATTCGGATTTCAGAGCTTCATACCCTGCTTTTGCAGACGCCAGCGCAATAATTACAATTTCCAGCGAAAGTATAAAGTCCGTAGTAACTGCCGACTTTATCTTGGACTTCTCCAGTTCGTCGCCATTCACGTCCTCGGCCTGTTCTTTTTCTTTAATAACTTCGTGGCCTTTTTTACTTCTGTGAAAAAGAAATTCAATAATTTTTTCAACCCCTTCATAAGCCAGGTAAAAACCTCCAAAAACAAGGATAATTGTTATGGCCGGCGCATACAGCCACTGAAGCAGGAATACCGCAGGAACAATAATGAGTTTATTAACAAAGGATCCTTTCATGATCTCCATCAGAACTGGAATTTCCCGCGACTCCAGGAAGCCGGTTGCTTTTTCAGCATTTACAGCCAGGTCATCTCCCAAAATTCCGGCGGTCTTTTGGGTAGCCACTTTGGCCGTTACCGCTACATCGTCCATCAACGCTGCAATATCATCTAAAATCGCAAAAAATCCTGAAGCCATAGTCTGTTTATTTGGCAGCAAAAATAGATAAATGAATTAAAACGGAGCGTAATTTTTTTTGAATCCATTTTTTAAATCCGCTAAAAAATCTTACTTTCGCAGAACAAAATTTTTTAACATTGAAGCTGCAGAGATTACATTCCCTACTTGAAAAATTCCAGGATTTGGGATGCGCAATCTCCTCCAAAAAATAATAGTGAGCCGACGTCTGTATGATTGTCGGCTTTTTTATTTGGCTTTAGTATAATTGAATGAACATGAGCAACACTTATAAATCCGCCGGTGTAGACAAGGAAGAGGGCTACAAAACCGTTGACAAGATAAAATCAGCCGTGGCAGAAACCCACAATGAAAATGTACTGAATAACCTGGGAAGTTTTGGCGCCTTTTACCAGATCGCCGGCTACAAAAACCCGGTACTTGTAAGCGGAACAGATGGGGTGGGAACCAAACTGAAAGTAGCGTTGGACTCTAAGAGATATGACTCAATTGGTGTAGACTGTTTTGCGATGTGTGCCAATGATATCCTTTGTCATGGAGCCAAACCTCTTTTCTTCCTGGATTATCTGGCTTGCGGGAAACTCGACTCCGAAATAGCTGCCGAAATCGTAATGGGCATGGTAAAAGCCTGTAAAGACAATGAATGTGCACTTATTGGCGGCGAAACTGCTGAGATGCCTGGTATGTATAAACCCGGGGATTACGATGTTGCCGGTTTCTGTGTTGGTATTGTGGAAAAGGACCAAATCATTGACGGGTCCAAAATCAAGGCGGGACATAAAATAATCGCATTACCGAGTTCCGGTTTCCACAGTAACGGATTCTCACTTGTTAGAAAAATTTTTCCTGACTTCAACGAAGAGTTTGAAGGCAAACCCCTCTACGAAACTCTTTTAGTACCTACCAGGCTGTATTTCCAACCGGTACATAAGCTATTGGAAGAAGTTAAGGTGGACGGTATCGCACACATCACCGGTGGAGGAATCATTGAAAATATACCAAGGATCATCCCACAAGGCTTATGTGCACAAATCAATACCTCGGCTATACGTATTCCATCTGTAATGCTTGAACTTGAGAAACGCGGAAATATAGACCGCAACGAAATGTACGGCACCTTCAATATGGGTGTGGGCATGGTGATTGTTATAGATGCAAACCACGCCGAAAAGGTACTGAACCTGCTTGATGATGCCTATGAAATCGGGCAGATCACTGAAGGTGAAGAAAAAATAGTCCTCAATTAGGAAGTCCTTGACCATTTATAAAGTTTCAGTTCCCGTATGAAAAATATCGTTGTACTGGTATCCGGCAGCGGCACCAACCTTCAGCGCATTATAGACTGCACCGAAAGCGGTGAGATACCGGATGCCAAAATCGCTTTAGTGGTCGCAGACCGCGAATGCTTTGGCCTGCAGCGCGCCGAAAAGCATGGAATTCCCAGTCATCTGATAAGAAAAGGTAAAGAGTTTTCATCTAAGCTTACACAGTTGGTACCGGCAGATACAGATCTTGTAGTTCTGGCTGGTTTCCTGTCCATCCTGAACACAGATTTTTGCGAAAAATTCAGCGGAAAGATTATAAATATACATCCTGCGCTGTTGCCAAAGTTTGGGGGCAAAGGAATGTGGGGTAACCACGTGCACGAAGCAGTATTAAATGCCGGTGAAACGGAAAGCGGTGCCACGGTCCATTTAGTAACCGCCGGGATTGACGAAGGTGATATTATACTTCAGAAATCATTTGCCGTTTCCGAAGACGAAACACCGGAAAGCCTTGCAGAAAAAGTACACTCGATTGAATATGAGATTTTCCCGAAGGCAATAAATAAAGTGCTGGGGCGGTGAGTTCCGTAGGAACGAACGATATATTAGCATTGGAATTTATTCTAATTTAAAGCAAAGTGATATTTATGCCCTTGGGATTCATTCCAATGAAATTGGATAATGAAATAATGTCTTTGCCTTTATTATGATACAGTTAAGAAATGGATCTCCTGGAGTTTATTTTTGAAAGCAGATTTCGCACGTACGTTTTAATACCAGTTCCATAGGAACGGACAATATATTAACGTTGGAATTTACTCCAATGAAAAGCAAAATGAAGTATTAGCATCGGAATTTATTCCAATGATTTCTGGAACCCAAAGGGAGTGTTGGAAAGAATATAAAAATATAACTCAATTCCTTAGGAATCTGTTATAAAGAACGTCCGGTCGTAAGACCTGGACGGTTAAATATAAAGTAAAAAGTAAGAAAGATGTCAAAGAAGAGAGCGCTGATCTCCGTTTCGGATAAGTCCGGACTTATAGATTTTGCAAGATTTTTAGAAGAACAGAATTATGAACTGGTTTCAACCGGCGGCACATTCAAACACCTGAAGGAGGCCGGACTCAGTCCGGTTCAGATTGATGAAGTAACGGAATTTCCTGAAATGCTGGACGGCCGTGTAAAGACACTTCATCCTAAAGTTCACGGTGGACTGCTTGCGGTTCGCAGCAGTGAGGAACATATGTCTACTGTACAGCAGCACGGCATAGGACTTATTGATATGGTGATCGTAAACCTGTATCCTTTCTTCGAGAATGCAAACGCAGATATCTCTCTGAACGAAAAAGTGGAATTCATCGATATCGGTGGTCCGTCAATGCTGCGTTCCGGAGCCAAGAATTTCAATTCAGTTACAGTAATTACAGATGTGCAAGATTATGCGCTGGTACAGCAGGAGATCGCTGAAAATGGAAACACCACATCTGAAACCAGAAAGAACCTGGCCGGTAAGGTCTTCAATCTGACCGCAGCTTACGATGCGGCGATCTCCAGAATGCTGCTGGACGAGGAATATCCACAATACCTCAACGCCTCCTACAAAAAGGTATCTGACCTTCGTTATGGCGAGAATCCGCACCAGTCCGCGGCCTTTTACGCATCAACTACGGAAAACGGTGCAATGAAGGATTTCGAAATTCTGGGCGGAAAGGAACTTTCATTCAACAACCTCCGCGATATGGATCTATGCTGGAAAGTCGTTAATGAATTTAAGGACGAAATGGCCTGCTGCGCGGTGAAGCATTCAACACCTTGCGGAGTAGCGGTTGGGACATCTGCACTGGAAACGTACACAAAAACATTTGAATGTGACCCGGTTTCCATATTTGGAGGGATCATTGGCATGAATTTTAAAGTGGATGCTGCTACCGCAGAGGAACTCAACAAAACCTTCCTGGAGATTGTAATGGCACCGGATTTTGATGAAGATGCACTCGAAATTCTGAAGAAGAAGAAAAACCTCAGGATCATTAAAATTAAAAATGCCGTATCCGACGCGCAGACCTGGGTAAAGGTAGACGGCGGAATTCTGGTACAGGGTTCAGACAGCGAATTTTCAGATAAAATTGAGACGGTGACATCTGCAAAACCTTCTGCGGAACAGGAAAAAGCACTGTTGTTTGCACAACGTGTGGTAAAATATGTAAAATCTAACGCTATCGTTGTATCGAACGGTGTTCAGGCACTTGGCATCGGTGGCGGACAGGTTAACCGTATCTGGGCTACAGAACATGCTGTGCAGCGTGCTAAAGAGAAATTTCAGGGTGACCTAGTGTTGGCCTCGGACGCATTTTTCCCTTTCCGCGACGTGGTAGATTACTGTGCTGCTGAAGGTATAAAAGCTATTATTCAGCCTGGCGGAAGTATGCGCGATGAAGACAGCATTACTGCAGCGAACGAGCATGGCATCCCGATGATGTTCACCGGAATGCGCCACTTCTTTCACTAAATATCCGCAGGAAGCGGTTAATCTTTTTAACCGCTCAATTTGAATTACTCAACCAAAAGAGTAATTTTGTAACATCTAAAAAATAAACTTTAATATGAGAGTACTTATCATAGGAAACGGTGGTCGTGAGGCTGCAATAGGCCGCAAAATTGCCGAAGACCGCAGGGTCTCACAGATTTTTTTTGCCAAGGGAAACGCCACTACCGGTGAGATTGGAAAGAACATTTCTTTAACCGATAATCAGGAACTTGTTAATTTCGCCACAAAGGAGGCTATTGACCTTACAATTGTAGGTCCGGAGGCTTTTTTGGTGAGTGGTATAGTTGATGAATTTACAAAGGCCGGTCTTAATATTTTCGGACCCTCCAAGAAGGTGGCAAAACTTGAAGGCAGCAAGGCTTACTCTAAGAAATTCATGCAGGATTATGGCGTGAAAACGGCAGACGCCCAGATTTTCAATTCCTATGTAGAAGCCAAAGCATTTTTAGAAACTGCCAAATATCCTCTTATTATAAAAGCTTCAGGTCTTGCCCAGGGTAAAGGGGTTGTTCTTGCTGAGGGTAAGGATGAAGGTATGAAAACCATCCACGATTTCATGATCGACAAGATTTATGGCGATGCCGGTATTAAAATCGTTATTGAGGAATATCTTCGTGGGTTTGAAGCTTCAATAATCTGCTTCTCCAATGGTAAGGATTTGTTTCCATGTGTTCCTGCAAAGGATTATAAACGTGTAGGTGCCGGTAACCGCGGACCAAACACAGGTGGGATGGGTAGCGTGGCGCCAACTCCTGAGTTTACTGCAGAACATGATATGGATTTCCGCAAGAATATCCTGGAGCCTACAATCGCAGGTCTTAAAGATAATTACCTGATGTTTAAGGGTTTTATCTTCTTCGGACTTATGGTTACTGAAAAAGGCTGTCATTTGCTTGAATATAATATGCGTTCCGGAGATCCTGAAACTCAGGTAATCCTTCCATTGCTGGAAAACAACCTGTTGGACACCATTAACGACTGTATCGAAGGAAAAGATATTGAGCTGAAGTTTAAAGATGAGAAAGCTGTTTGCCTTGTAATGGCATCCGGTGGATATCCCGGAAAGTACGAAACAGGTTACGAAATTACTCATCTGGACAGAGCTACGGAAAGTACAGTTCTTTTAGCCGGCGCAAGCAGCAAAGCAGGCGGCGTTTACACGGCCGGAGGCAGGGTAATCAATCTTGTGGCTACAGGAAAGGATTTTGAAGAGGCCAGAAAAAAGGTATATAATGACGCGAAAACCATCCAGTTCGACTACGCTTTCTATCGGGACGACATCGCGAAATTCTAATAAATAAAACGTGAGTTTTCACGTTTTTTTGTTTAATAACAACAGCAAACTATTTAATACACTATGAAGAACGGTATCGTTATTCTGGACTTCGGTTCCCAATACAATCAACTTATAGCCCGCCGTATACGCGAAATGGAAGTGTATTCGGAGGTAATTCCTTATAACACTCCACTGGACGAGATTCTTGCAAAAGAACCTGCAGGTATCGTACTTTCCGGTGGCCCAAGCTCTGTAAATGCGGAGAATGCACATCTTGTGGACAAAGCTCTTTTCGAACAGAATATTCCTGTGCTTGGCATTTGCTACGGAATGCAGCTCACTACACACCTTCTGGGTGGTCAGGTTAAGAAGGGTGTAAAAGGTGAATATGGAAAAGCCAAACTTCAAATTGACAAAAGCAATGAATTTTTAGCAGGTGTAAGCAGGTTCTCCACAGTCTGGATGAGCCATTTTGATGAAGTTCAGACAGTACCGGCTGGATTTACGATTAACGCGACTACCGATGTAATATCAGCAATATCAAACGAAGAAAAGAAAATTTACTGCGTGCAGTTTCATCCCGAGGTTTCCCATACTGAGGAAGGTCCACGCATGATTGAAAATTTTGTGCTCAAAATCTGTCAGGCTCCGCGTAACTGGAAACTGACCAATTATATTGAAAAAACAGTTGCCGAAATCAAGGAAAAAGTTGGAAACGAAAAAGTAATCCTTGGTCTTTCAGGCGGTGTAGATTCTTCTGTGGCGGCGGTCCTCGTTCATAAAGCCATTGGCGACCAGCTTACGTGTATTTTTGTTGATACCGGACTGCTTAGAAAAGACGAAGGCCGTAAGGTGATGGAAAATTACGGTGAGCATTTCCATATGAAGATTGATATGGTTGATGCTTCCGAGCGTTTTTTGAGTAAGCTGAAAGGTGTTTCAGATCCTGAAGCTAAACGTAAAGTGATTGGTAATGAATTTGTGGCCGTTTTCGACGAAGAATCCCATAAATTTGAAGGTGCCAAATTCCTGGCTCAGGGTACTATTTATCCTGATGTAATTGAGAGTCAGTCTGTTAAGGGACCATCTGCTGTTATTAAGTCGCACCATAATGTAGGCGGATTGCCGGAGGAAATGAAAATGGAACTTTTGGAGCCATTGCGCGAACTTTTTAAAGATGAAGTCCGCAAAGTAGGCGAGGAGCTTGGTATTCCGCACCATCTGGTGATGAGACATCCTTTTCCGGGTCCCGGTTTAGGAATAAGAATCCTTGGCGAAGTTGATGAGGAGAAAGTGAAGATCCTTCAAGAAGCAGATGATATATTCATCGAAGAACTCTACAAAAACAATCTGTACGAGCAGGTATCACAGGCTTTTGTAGTCCTGTTGCCGGTGAAGTCTGTGGGAGTAATGGGTGATGAACGTACTTACGAATATACAGCGGTAGTTCGTTCTGCCAATACTATTGACTTCATGACGGCTACCTTCAGTAAATTTCCCTGGGAGTTTTTGGAAACAGTATCCAACCGTATTATAAACGAGGTGCGCGGAATCAACCGTGTGGCATACGACATTTCCAGTAAACCACCTGCAACAATTGAGTGGGAGTAATAAGCAAGATTTTTTAAATGATAGAGCCTCGAAATTTCACTTCGGGGCTTCTGTATTTTCAGCGCAGATTATTTCCCGCCTACACCATTCATCTTCAGTCTTTTCTCAGTATAAGACTTATTAACCCTAAGCGTATCCGTGGAGCGGTACGTATACTTCATATTTCTGTTAAAGTTATACCGAATGTAAAACGGAACTTTTTCATACGTATTTCCTAAAAGCACCGCGGAACTGTCACCTTCCCAATAAGCGTCTTCAATAGTGAATGACGGTCCGAAGAACGAGATTTGCCGCACTGTTTTGCTGGGCAAATGTACAAGCGTAACCTGCTGGTCTGCTTCAAATCCGGGATTCCCGTTTTCATCAGCAATCCAGTGGTAACTGTCGAAGTCAATATATTTCGATCTGTCATGGCTGTATACCAGAAAAGGCTCATAAATCCGGTTAAAATCTTCCTCAAAATTACCCTTCACTGACGAAGCACCGTAATTGATACTTGCACTGTCGGACAGTATAAAACTGTTCATTGAAAATCCTGGATTTTCCACCTGATAGAATTGCAGCCATGTTTTCAGGTTTATAGGCAGTTTTTCTTTGGTCTCTGCAGAAGGTTCTGAAGCCACAGTCACTTCAGGCTTACGCTGCACATCCTTTTTCTCTCCACACCCAGTGGAAACAAGTAATGCAAACAGGAAAAGGTAACTGATTTTCATAATTATTCCACTTTCAGAAATTCATTGATGGCTTTTTCTGCACATTGTCTGCCGTATTCAATTTGCTGCTTTACTTTGAAGAAATCATGCATGCTGCAGGATTCCCGGGAAAGCTGGATTAAAATATCAGGCGGAAAGGCTGTAAGCGAGTTTCGGGCGTTGGTTTCTATAAGTAAACTCAGTGAGTGTGACAGAACATTCAGGTTAGAGCCCAAATCCATTACTGCATTTTTCGCACCTTCAAACTCAACAAATGCATTTACATCTACAACAATAAGTAAGTCACGCTTCTTTCTTTTGGCATATTCAACCGGAATATTATTCAGAACACCACCGTCTACATACACATCTCCGTCAATTTCTACAGGCGAGAATATGGTAGGTATCGCCACGGATGCCCGAATGGCATCGTAAATATCGCCCCTATTTATGCACACAGACTTTTTAGCATATAACTGTGTGGCTATCGCAGAAAAACCTATTTCAAGATCCTCAATATTCGCGGTGGGAAAAAGTGCTTTCATTTTCCGGAAAACCCGGTTTCCTTTTAGAAGACCACGGCGCCGGATGGACAAATCAATAAGATCCAAAGCCTGCAGCTTGCCCATATTGGTAACCCACTTCTTAAAATCTTCCATTTTACCCATCGCGTACAGTCCGCCAACAAGTGCACCCATGGAAGTGCCGGTAATACTGTGAATATGGAAACCTTTTTCTACAAGAACTTCAATAACGCCTATATGGCCGAATCCGCGCGCACCACCGCCAGAAAGTACAAGCGAAACATCCCGGTAGGATTTCTTTCTTTTTTCTGAATTAAAAAAGGAGAACAATTCTGTCAATTCTTTTGTTTTTAAAAATACAAAAAATAATACTGTGAAGTCACAGACTGCCTTCCCATCCACCTAAAAATTAATTTCAGTAGCTTTGCACCACATTCCACGCACTTTCTGTGCGCTTTTTAATTTAGAATACCCATGAAAACCACTTTTGCAGATTTAGATCTGTCCGGCAAATTACTTGACGCTCTGGCAGACCTTAATCTATTTGAACCTACACCCATTCAGGAAAAAAGCTTTAAAGCCATACTTTCCGGCCGCGATATTATGGGAATTGCCCAAACCGGTACCGGTAAAACTCTGGCCTATCTGCTGCCGGTTCTGCAAATGTGGAAATACAATAAAACGGGTAACCCAACTGTTCTCATCCTCGTTCCTACACGTGAACTTGTGGTGCAGGTTACCGGAGTTCTGGAATCTTTAGCTGTGAATACTACCGCCAGGATTATCGGTATTTATGGTGGTAAGAATATTAATACTCAGAAACTTCTCTTTAATGACGGCTGCGACATCCTTGTGGGAACTCCAGGCCGTGTGATGGATCTTTCCATAGACAATGCTATTTCCCTGAAGGAAGTACAGAAACTGGTCATTGATGAGTTTGATGAGATGCTGAGTCTTGGATTCCGTCCGCAGCTTACTCACATTTTCGAGATGATGAAAGCCAAACGTCAGAATGTTCTTTTCTCGGCGACAATGACGGAGGCAGTTGATGCGATGCTTGACGAATATTTCGCAAATCCTGTTGAGATTTCTTTGGCAAAATCAGGAACTCCGCTGGAAAAAATCGAACAGACCTCATACCGCGTTCGTAATTTCAATACCAAGGTTAATATCCTTCAGTATTTGCTGGAAAAAGATGCGGACCTGTCCAAAGTTTTGGTTTTCACCAATAATAAAAAACACGCAGATCTTTTATTCACTAAAATCGATGAACTTTTTCCTGAGTCGTTTGATGTTATTCACTCCAACAAATCACAGAACTACAGGCTGAAAGCCATGAAACGCTTTCAGGACGGCGAGATTCGAGGTCTTATTACCACCGATGTAATGGCCAGAGGTCTGGATATCTCAGATATTACACATGTAATCAATTTTGAAATCCCGGAAGTCCCCGAACAGTATATTCACCGTATCGGACGTACCGGCCGTGCCGATAAGGATGGTAAATCCATTTCCTTCTTCACCGAAAAAGAAGAACCTCTAGTACTGGATATTGAGATCCTGATGGATAAAGCCCTGGAAGTACTTCCTTTCCCTGAAGCGGTTAAAATCAATCCAACAAAAATTGCATCTGAGCAGGACGAAGTGGTTATGAAGAATGCCCACACTGTAAAGATTGTTGAAGGTGGAGGCGCTTTTCACGAAAAAAAGGAAAAAAACAGGAAAGAAAACTGGGGCGGACCACACAAAAGGAACCCGCCTAATACCAAGCCCGGTGTAAACCGTGGCCAGGCCAAAGCCAAAAGCAAGGCCCGACGCAAAAAGTAAGTTTCGGTCTTTCAACTCTACTTTTTTTAGTTAATCCATTTTTGGGTATTATAATTTCTCCTGCTTCCCGGGAGGCATTTCGCGGCTGCCAATAACGCGCATTCTGTTCTTCATTAATTTCCGTATTTTTGCAACTTCCCGTTTTCAATAAAGAAAGCGGTATTCATAATGAGCGAAAAGAAAGAATATATAGAAATTTACGGGGCCCGTGAACATAACCTAAAGGATATTGATGTTCGCATCCCGCGTAATGAACTGGTGGTAATCACCGGTTTATCGGGCAGTGGGAAATCTTCCCTGGCATTTGATACCATTTTTGCCGAAGGCCAGCGCCGCTACATTGAGACGTTTTCGGCCTATGCCAGGCAGTTTTTGGGTGGTCTGGAACGTCCGGATGTTGATAAGATTGAAGGACTGTCACCTGTAATCGCTATCGAACAGAAAACAACGAATAAAAATCCGCGTTCAACGGTTGGTACCGTAACTGAACTTTATGATTTCCTCAGACTTCTTTTCGCCAGGGTTTCAGATGCTTATTCCCTGACTTCCGGACGGAAACTGGTAAGTTATACCGAAGAACAGATCCTGGAATCAATAAAGGAAAATTATCAGGGCGAAAAAATACTCCTGATGGCGCCGGTGGTACGGTCACGTAAAGGTCACTATCACGAACTCTTCGTACAGATGGCCCGTAAAGGCTACAGTCAGGCACGGATAGACGGTGTTTTGCAGGATCTGGAATATGATCTGAAGCTGGACAGGTACAAGACCCATGATATTGACATCGTTATAGACCGTTGGATCATTGGTGAAAATGCTACCGAGGGGCGCATGGAAAAATCACTTCGTACCGCACTGGATATGGGTGAAGGCGTTATCGGCATCCAAAAACTTGGCGACAGCGACATCCAGTATTTTTCAAAAAACCTGATGGACGACGACTCCGGACAGTCACTGGCTTTGCCGGAACCCAACACATTTTCTTTCAACTCACCAAAAGGAAGCTGCCCGAACTGCAAAGGACTTGGCCTCATCAACAAAATTAACACTGATTATTTTGTTGATAATCCTAAGCTTTCGATCGGTCAGGGCGCTCTATTACCGTTGGAAGATATCAAAAACAATAAATGGGTACTTGCCCAGCTTAGAAATATTCTAGAAATCTCTAATCTTTCGCTAACCACACCTTTCAAAGATATCCCCGCCGAGGTGGTGGACTATATGTACTTTGGGATGTCGCGCGAAATAAGCAAGGATCTTAAGTATGCCGGCATCTCTAAGAAGATAAAAGTGAATTTTGAAGGACTGGTGTCTTTCATTGAAGATATTATAAATGATAAGGAAAGCTATGATGCGGTACTTCTGGAAAGACATTTTACGACCGAAGAAACCTGTCCTAAATGTAACGGCACACGGCTGCAGCCTGAAAGTCTGAGTTTTAAAATAGACGGCAGCCATATTGCTGAAATCAGCGCCTTATCGCTGGCAGAGTTCAAAGAATGGCTGGCGCAGGTAAGACCGAAATTCTCAAAGAAGAATGCGCTTATAGCAAATGAGATCCTGAAAGAGATCGAAACCCGTTTGCAGTTCCTTTTGGACATGGGACTTGACTATTTAAGTTTAAGCCGCAGTTCGCGGACGCTTTCCGGTGGTGAAAGTCAGCGTATCCGTTTGGCTACTCAAATCGGCTCGCAGTTGGTCAATGTACTTTACATTCTGGACGAACCTTCCATCGGACTTCACCAAAGAGATAACGAAAGACTTATTAAATCGCTTAAAAACCTTCGGGATATTGGAAACTCCGTTCTCGTAGTGGAGCATGACAAAGACATGATTCTCGGGGCAGACCATGTGCTGGACATCGGACCACGTGCCGGAAAATTTGGTGGCGAAGTGTTGTGGCAGGGGCATCCGGACGATTTACTGAAAGCCGATACAGTTACCGCCGATTATATGACCGGCAAAAGACAGATCGCAATTCCTGCCGAAAGGCGGGCCGGAAACGGAAAAAGCATTGTGTTGAAAGGAGCTACCGGAAATAACCTTAAAAATGTAACCCTGGAAATTCCGCTGGGTAAACTGGTGGTGGTGACAGGTATTTCCGGCAGTGGTAAATCTTCACTCATCAACGGTACGCTTTATCCGATCCTGAACCGTCATTTCTACCGCAGCGTACAGGAACCGTTACCTTATAAAAAAATTGAAGGCATTGAACATATCGATAAGATTGTTGATGTAGACCAAACTCCAATCGGACGGACACCAAGGTCCAATCCTGCAACATATACAGGTATGTTTACGGATATCAGGAATCTTTTCTCTGAACTTCCTGAAAGTAAGATTCGCGGTTACAAACCCGGAAGATTCTCATTCAACGTAAAAGGTGGGCGTTGCGAAACCTGTCAGGGTGGAGGCCTTAAAGTGATTGAGATGAATTTTCTTCCCGATGTTTACGTGCACTGTGAAACCTGTAATGGTAAAAGATTCAACCGCGAGACTCTTGAAGTCCGCTATAAAGGCAAGTCCATTTCCGATGTTTTGGAGATGACAATTGATGAAGCGGTGGATTTCTTTGCACCAATTCCTAAAATATTCAGCCGGGTAAAAACACTTCAGGATGTCGGTTTGGGCTATATCACCTTGGGGCAGCAGTCCACTACCGTTTCGGGTGGCGAGGCACAACGCATTAAACTAGCTACCGAACTTGCAAAACGCCAGACCGGAAACACCCTTTACATTTTGGATGAACCTACCACAGGACTTCATTTTGAAGATGTAAAAGTGCTGATGGATGCCATAAACAGACTGGTGGACCTTGGTAACTCCTTCATTATTATCGAACATAATATGGACGTTATAAAACTTGCAGATCATATGATTGATATTGGTCCTGAAGGTGGGAAACATGGAGGGAAGATTGTGGCAAAGGGTACACCGGATGAAGTGAGCAGGAACTCCAAATCCCTCACCGGAAAATTCCTGCGAAAGGAACTTAATTGAGAATTATGAATTACGAAATCCGCAGGATGAAGTCCGCCGACAGCCACTCCGTCATCAGCATATTTAAGCAGGGCATAGACGGAGGTAACGCGACTTTTGACAAAGATGCGCCCAATTGGGAAAACTGGGATGTGGGATTTTTTCATAACTGCCGCTGGGTGGTTGAAGATGAAAATGAAAATGTGGTGGGTTGGGCAGCGCTGAAGCCTGTAAGTAACCGCGAATGCTTTAAAGGTGTTGCCGAAGTCAGTATTTACCTGGATAATTCAGTTCAGGGGCGTGGATTGGGTTCGGTTCTGATGAAAAAGCTGATACTGGATAGTGAAGAGCAGGGTTTCTGGACCCTGCAGTCCGGTATTTTCCCCGAAAATGAAGCTTCGATAGCTATTCACTCGAAACTGGGGTTCCGAATAGTGGGTACCCGCGAAAAGCTGGCCGAAATGGACGGCCGCTGGCGGGATATTGTACTGATGGAAAGGAGGAGTGCTGTAATCTGACCTGCTCAAACTATAATTTTTTAAACCTCGGTTTAACTTTAGAGTATTCCTGCTATCCAAAAATGGCCGGGATGGTCTTTGGCATCAAGATTGAAAACGATACTCCAACATTTAAAACTTTAAAAAATGAAAAGCATCTTCAAAATAATTCTAGCGTCGGGACTGGCCTTTACCCTGGCATCCTGTGGAACGATGAACGATCCGTACGGAAATAATTATCCGACCAACTATCCGAATGACGGGCGGGTTTACAGAAGCCCGGATGGCACTGTATATCGCCAGGGTGACGTTTACCGGGACCGTAACGGCAATGTATATCAAAACGGACGTGTAGTCAATTCGGGAAGCGTTTATAACAATACACGTGGCAGAAATCAGGCAGGAACTGTCTATCCTCGTAATAACAGGAGACTTCCGCCCGGACAGGCAAAGAAAGTATACGGTGGAAATGCTAAAGATTATGCACCCGGCCAGATGAAAAATAAAAATGGAAACTGGGAAAGTAAAAAGTGGCAGGATGGTAAGAAAAAAGGCAAATCACACAAAAAACATAAATAGAAATCCAAATAAAGCTGGCTCCCGATCGGAAGTCAGCTTTTTTAATTTCCAGCATTCTGCAGACCGGTCCTACGGCGCCGAATGATCAGCATCTGTTTCTCAGGATTCACCTTTTGTTTCAGTAAATTCGTTCAGCAGTGTCTCGAATATCATCACCTGGTCGCCAAAGCGCTGAGATATTCTGTCCTGAATATTTTCAAATTCGTTTTCAAGAAATGAGGCACGCAACTCCGCAGTTTCAAATATCAAAAGCAGGTTTGTATTCCGGCCTTCATTAAGCATTTCACTTTCAACGTCCGAAAGGATAAATTTTTCCACATCATAAAGGTTGCTGGCCATCTGTGCCAGCTCCGTTCTGGCGTACTGTTCCCATTCCTGTACCATGGACTCTACACAATGGAATGTAAGGCTTAAAATACTCATTTTATTTAACTGTTTTTTATGAAGATTGCTCTTAGGTTAAGCCACAAAAATCGGTAATATTTTCGTAAATTAGCACGTTATTATTAATTGAAAAACAACAATATTTTGCAGCCTTTTTAAAGCGCTGAAAATCATTTTAATAGTTAAATATGAATACAGAAGGAGAACGAGTGATACCGATCAGCATCGTGGACGAAATGAAGTCTTCCTACATTGATTATTCAATGTCTGTGATAGTCTCCAGAGCCCTGCCCGATGTTAGGGATGGTCTGAAACCGGTACACAGAAGGGTTCTGTACGGTATGTACGGTTTAAATGTATTTTCCAACCGGAAACATCTGAAGTCGGCCAGGATTGTAGGAGATGTTTTGGGTAAATACCACCCGCATGGCGATAGTTCCGTATATGACGCGATGGTAAGGATGGCACAGCCCTGGAGTTTGCGTTATCCGCAGGTAGATGGTCAGGGTAACTTCGGTTCCATGGACGGTGACCCACCGGCGGCAATGAGGTATACCGAAGCGAGATTGAAGAAGATTTCTGATGAAGTGCTTGCCGACCTTGATAAGGATACTGTAGATTTCCAAAATAACTTTGATGACAGTCTTACGGAACCTACCGTAATGCCTACCAGAATTCCTAATCTCCTGGTAAACGGTGCGTCCGGTATTGCCGTGGGTATGGCCACCAATATGGCGCCTCACAACCTATCTGAAACTGTAGATGCCATCTGTGCCTATATAGATGACCGCGAAATTACCATAGATGAGCTGATGAAGCACATTATCGCTCCGGATTTCCCAACAGGAGGTATTATTTACGGTTACGATGGTGTGCGTGACGCTTTGCACACCGGCCGCGGGCGTGTTGTGATTCGGGCTAAAGTGAATTTCGAAGAAGTTCACAACCGGAACGCTATTATCATTACCGAAATACCTTACCAGGTAAATAAGGCTGAAATGATTGCCCGTACATCTGAACTCGTGAAGGAGGAGAAAATTCCGGGTATCTATGAAATCCGTGATGAATCCGACCGCAGAGGTATGCGTATTGTTTACGAACTTAAGAACGATGCGATCCCGAACGTAGTACTGAACCTTCTGTACAAATATACGGCGCTGCAGACTTCCTTCAGCGTAAACAATATTGCGCTGGTACACGGCAGACCGGAGCAGCTTAACGTAAAAGACATCATTCATCATTTTGTTGAGCACAGACATGAAGTGGTGATTCGCCGTACCGAGTACGAACTGAAGAAAGCGAAGGAAAGAGCTCATATCCTGGAAGGATTTATGAAGGTGATTGCCACTCAGGCAAGCCTGGATAAAGCAATTGCCATTATCCGTAACAGTGCGAATCCTGCAGATGCTAAAGATGGCCTGATTGCTGAATTTGAACTTTCAGACCTTCAGGCACAGGCAATTCTGGACCTTAGACTGGCTCGTCTTACCGGCATGGAACTGGATAAGATCCGTGCAGAGTATGAGGAAATCATGAATATGATCCGTGATTTCGAAGATATCCTGGCAAATGAATCCCGCAGGTTCGGGATCATCAAGACAGAAATGCTGGAGATCAAGGAGAAATATGGTGACGAAAGAAGAACCGAGATTGATTACGCCGGTGGTGATATGTCGATTGAGGACTTTATCCCTAACGAAAGTGTTGTTGTAACCATCTCACACGCGGGTTACATCAAGAGGACGCTGCTTTCAGAATATCGTGTTCAGAGTAGAGGAGGAGTAGGTAACAAAGCCGCAACGACCCGTGATGAAGACTTCCTGGAGTATATCGTTTCGGCCACCAATCACCAGTACATGTTGTTCTTTACGGAGAAAGGAAAATGTTACTGGCTGCGTGTATTCGAGATACCGGAAGGTTCCAAAATTTCAAAAGGCAGAGCCATTCAGAACCTCATCAACATCGAACCGGACGATAAGGTGAAGGCCTATATCCGTACCAATGACCTTAAGGATGAGGAATATGTGAACCAGATGAACGTGGTAATGATCACCAGAAACGGTACGGTTAAGAAAACGTCCCTTGAAGCTTATTCCAGACCGAGAACAAATGGTATTAACGCTATTGAGATCCGTGACAATGACCAGCTTCTGGGCGCCAGACTTACTGATGGTACCTCAGAAATCATGATTGCTACAAAGAACGGTAAATGTATCCGTTTCCCTGAAGAGAAAGCACGTGCCGTGGGCCGTGGTTCCATTGGGGTGCGTGGTATTGCGCTGGAAGATAATGATGAAGTGATCGGAATGATCGTAGCCAACGATGTAGCCAACGAAAGTGTATTGGTAGTATCCGAAAAAGGGTATGGCAAACGTTCCGCTGTTGAGGACTACAGAATCACAAACCGTGGCGGTAAGGGTGTTATCACCCTTAACATTACCGAGAAAACAGGAAGCCTTATCGCTATCCAGAACGTAAAGGATGGTGACGGTCTTATGATCATCAACAAATCCGGTGTAGCCATCCGTATGGGAGTGGACGAACTTCGTATTATGGGCCGTAACACTCAGGGTGTGAAGGTAATTAACCTGAAAGCCTCGGACGAGATTGCTGCGATTGCTAAAGTTGAGATGGATAAGGAAGTGGAAGAGGCCGAGGCTCTGGACAGCGACGGGTTGCCATCAGCCGTGATCAGCGATCAGGTGGAGTACAGTGATGTACCGCTTTCCGGAGATAATTCCGTGAGTAATATGGGCGACGAGAATTTCCTGCGTCAGGTAGAGAAAGATGAAGAGAAAGAACAGCAGGAATTCCTGAAAGAAGACGGAAGTGATGCTGAGGATAACAGTGCTGATGAAGAAGGATCCGACTCTTAATAATTATTTATTAATTTTATCAGAAACTTAAAACAGAAAAATATAATGAAAAAGATATTTTTAAGCCTTGCGTTGGTCTCGCTGACTTTCGCGGCTGCCCAGAAAAAGGAAATTGCCAACGCTGTAAAAGCGGTGGAATCCAATGATTTTGCCGGAGCCAATTCTCAGATCGCGGCAGCAGAAAGTGCTATGGGTGGTCAGACCCATCTACTGGAACCTGCACTTTTAGAACAATATTATTACGCAAAAGGTCTGGCTCTTTTAAAAACCGGAAAGTCAACAGAAGGTGCAGTTTATCTTGCCAAAATTAATGATCTGCGTAAATCTAAAATCTACACAGGTAAGGACGGTAAAAACAAAGTTTATTATGTAGGAAAAGCCGCTGCGGATGCTTCCGGTGTCAATGGTTTGAAGGAAGAAACCTATATGCCTACATCGTATGGTAAACTTGCTGCTGAGATAGATCCTTTGATCCAAGCTGCTAATAAGGTGGCTCTTGAAGCTTATAACAGTCAGAATTTTAGTTTGGCCGCAGATAAATTTGTTGAGTCTTATAATCTGCTGAAAGCTGCAGGTAAGGTAAATGGCCAGTTGTTATATAATTCTGCCTTAAGTGACGTGTATGCAAAAAACACTGCAAGAGCTCAGGAAAGTTTTAAAGAACTTATTGCGAACGGATATACAGGGGTGGAGACTACATACACTGCCAAGGAAAAAGCTACCGGTAATGTTGTGGATTTGGATAAAGCCACTTGGGACACCATGAAGAAGAACCCAGCTTATTCGGATTTCACAATGGCGACTTCTCCCAGTATTGAGCAGAATATTTATGAATTGTATGCAACGATCCTTGTGGATGCAGAAAAGTATGACGAAGCAGTTTCAGTAACAGAAAAAGGATTGAAAAAGTTTCCATCCAGTACTATACTCACTGAGAAGAAGGGATTGTCCTATTTCAAGTCAGGTAAAACGGCAGAATTTACTAATTCCCTAAAGGATTTAGTTGGTAAGAATCCGAATGATCCGATAACGTGGTATAATCTGGGAGTACTGCAAAGTAGCGATCCAAAACTTAAGAGCGATGCCGAAGCAGCATTCAGAAAGGCAATAGAACTTGACCCAAAAATGGCGACGGCTTACCAAAACCTTGCATACCTTCTGATGGGTGATGATGAAACCACTATCACAGAGTACCAATCCTTAAGAAAGGCTGGTAAGATAGAACAGGCAAATAAGGTGATGGATGCCAGAAGGCAACGTTTTGTTCAGGCCCTTCCCTATGTGGAGCGTTGGCAAGAACTTCAGCCCGATAACCTGGATGCTTTAACTATGTTAACAGGAATGTACCTAACAACCCGAAACGAGGCTAAGCATAAAGAATTTAAAGCAAAAGAAGATGCTTTGAAGGCTAAGGCAAAGTAAATCTTATAGGAGATTAAACGACGGCAGTGCAGCAATGCACTGCCTTTTTATTTTACAAGCATTTTGTCGGCAGCGTTGGAGCTGAGGTGTACAGATCCTGCGGGTGTATTCACCAGAAAGGATTTATCGAAATTTTCAACTTTAACTATCTCCAACTGCATTTCCAGCTGGATATTCCTGTCGTTCAGATAATGTAGGAAATCATCATCCGAATAAGTAACCGCTTTGAAAAGTACAGAATCACCACTTTTGCAGGAGCTGAGTTTTTTAAGTTCCTGGGCGATGATATTTCCGTCCTTGTCCGGAATAGGTTCCCCGTGCGGGTCAAACCTCGGATAATTGAGGATCTCATCCATTTTGTCGAAAAACATAGCCGAATGTACATGCTCCAGCTGTTCGGCGATTTCGTGAACGTTTTCCCAACCGAAGTTCATCTTTTCCACCAAAAACATCTCGGTAAGCCTGTGCTTGCGCACCACCAAAGCCGCTTCCTTCATTCCCAGCGGAGTGATAATCAAAGGCTTGTAGTTTTCGTAAATGACCCATTTCTTTTCGGCAAACTTCTTCATCATATTGTTTACTGACGGCATTTTTACATCCAGAATTTTGCTCAGCTCATTGATGGTAACGGTATGTGTATCTGAAATTAAGTGGAAAATGGCTTTCAGGTAATTCTCCTCGGTATGGGTATTTCTCAAAATGTTAGATTACAATTAATGCAAAACTAACATTTAATTTTCAGATAAAGTGTATGTAGGAAATTGCCCTTCTTTTCAGTCAGCTTCATTACATTTACGGGATGAAATATTCATTCAAAAATGATTATGCCGAAGGCGCTCACCCGCGAATCCTCGAAGCGCTTCTAAGAACAAATCTGCAGCAGCAGAACGGCTATGGTTTGGACGAATTCAGTCTGGCGGCGGAACAGCTGATTCTTAATTTAAGCAAAAGCCCAAATTCCCGGGTGCATTTCGTTTCAGGCGGTACACAGGCCAACATCATTGTGATCTCAGCACTGCTAAGGCCGCACGAAAGTGTTATTGCTGCGGACAGCGGTCATATTTTCACCAACGAAACCGGAGCCATTGAAGCCACGGGACATAAAGTTCACGGTGTTCCTACAGCCGACGGTAAGTTAAGGACTGACGATATCCTAAAAGTACTGGAGCAGCACACCAACAAACCGCATCAGGTGAAGCAGAAAATAGTCTATATCTCAAACGCTACTGAAGTCGGCACATTCTACACAAAACGCGAATTGCAGGATCTCTCGGATTTCTGCCGCCGGTACAACCTCTATCTCTTTATGGATGGCGCACGTCTGGGAAATGCATTAACTGCTACAGGCAATGATCTCACCCTTGAAGATGTTGCCAGCCTCACCGATGTCTATTACCTGGGCGGAACCAAGAACGGTGCTTTACTGGGCGAGGCAATCGTCATTAACAATACTGAAGTACAGGACGAGTTTGGCTTTCATATTAAGCAGAAGGGTGGTATGCTCGCCAAAGGGCGGTTACTCGGAATTCAGTTTCACGAACTTTTACGCGATAATCTGTATTTCGATCTTGCCCTCCATGCCAATACGCAGGCCATGAGGATAAAAGAGGCATTTCAGGAGGCAGGGTGTACCTTCCTGTCGGATACGTATACCAATCAGATTTTTCCGGTGTTGACAAACAATCAGATAGATAAACTTTCAGCCAACTTCGATTTTTATGTTTGGAAGAAAGTCAGCGAAGAAAAGTCGGCAATAAGGATTATTACGTCCTGGGCCACGGTGGAGGATAGTGTGGATGTATTTATCCGGGAAATTGAGGAGATGGGATAGTATGCCTTCTAATATTCTTGTGAGCGGCGGACGTTCACGTAGCAGTGTAAGGAATTTTGATGATGTTAATCTGTATGTGCTTTCACGCAAAATCAGTGTTCTCTAGCTCAATTTACATTAATTGACCGGCTTCATTTGCCTCCGGCAAATCTTCAATTTGCCTTCAGCGAACCTTCGGTTTCGTGTCCTGCGGATAACATGACCCGGAGCCGCCCGGCTTTGTTGTCGTTTTAGAGAGGAGCATATTAACCTCGTTAAGATGTGGTGGTAAAGAATTTCATTCTTAATATTGCCAACATTTATTTCACTATTCTGCCGAGGGATATTCGGAGAAGTAAACATCCATTCCGATCTTACCCATTATGGACATTGATTCAGAACTCAGAACTCCACCGCCGCCTGCTGGATCTTTACGTATATCAAAGCCGATGTCAGCAACATATTTATTGGGTTCCAAAAGTTTTCCTTCAGTATTCAACCATATTTCAAGGGAGTCTATCTGAGTTGGTAAGTCCCAAACTCCATTGCAAAGCCAATCCAATCTTTCTGCTGAGTCATATATGTAAATATTTATTGGCATTTTTTTTCTTTTTTTGCGACGAAAATTCGAAGATCAGAGTTATTTAATCATAATGAAATCTACATTTTGCGATTAAGATTTCGTTCTCCAGATACTTGTAAATTAATCTATGTTCATCGTCTATACGTCGTGACCAAAATCCGGAGTATTTATGTTTCAGTGGTTCAGGTTTCCCAATGCCTTCAAAGGGATTTCTGGAAATGTCTTTCAGCAATTCATTAATACGCTTCAATTTTTTTTTATCAGTTTTCTGCCAGTACAGATAATCTTCCCAGGATTCATCAACAAACACGTATTTCATGCTATTCTTCAATTAAATCTTGAGAAAATGAGTTTCCACTTCTTAATTTTTCAACAGCAGAATCTAATCTCAGTTCATTCTTTCGGGAAGACAGTTCATAATTAGTTGCCATCAAAGAATTATATTCATCGAGCGACATGACAACAATTGCTGAGTCTTTGCCGCGATTAATTATTAAAGTCTCGAAATTTTTCGCAACCCGGTCTAAATACGACTTAATATCTTTTCGAAAATCTGAAACATTGGTAATGAACATGACTTTTATATTTTGTACAAATATATGTACAATTTTTATACTTCATAAATATTGGAAACTTTTTTGCCTTAATATTTCGATAGCAGAACATCTTTGGGATAATAAGACCGCTCCCGCCAAATAACCTTTTCGGGTAAGGGAATCTGTGTTCTGCAGTGAAGAAAGCCGCAGAAACCACTTCCAAAGGCTCATAACAAGCCAAAAAAAAGCAGTCCTTCTAAAAAAACTGCTTTGTTACCCTAAATTCTAAAAACGACAACTCCATAGACTGCCAAAAAGCTCCCGAAAGTTCCGTTCAACGGGCTTTCATCTCGTGTCCTGCGGACAAGACGAAAGCTTAGTTATTATCTGCAGGCGTTTTTACTCAGTTTCTACAGAAGTTTCCCAGCCGTCATAATCTCCATTATTTTCTTTCGCTAATTTCCAAAGATATAATGTGTATTCATCAATATCTCCATATCCAACTTTGTCTATTCTTTTTATTTGAATGCTGAAAGGTAATTTTTCCTTTTTGTTATAATTTTCATTTACAACTTCAAAATTCTCTTTCTTTACAATGTCAATATACTTTTGTCTGTCATTTTCATTTTTGAAATATATCCAATGAAAAACATCTCTTGCTTTTGATAAATTATCTCCGTTTTTTTCTAAATTTTCTAAAACATCACGATTTGAAATACTTTGGAAATCCGTTTCATTTGGATAAATATCTAAATAACCACTCCAATTTTTATCATTTTTTGTATCAATTATAAATTCATAATTTGTGTATTTACTTGTAATTTTTTGAGCATTATTTTTAAATTCATTTACGTCTTTAGAATAAAAATAGAAATCTCTAAATCCATCACTTGTTAATCTACCAATATAAATTGTATTTGTTGCGTTTATTATTTCTAAAATTTTGTCTTCAATTTCAAATAATGTTTTGCTTTCTCCATCTGTTGTTAAACCATTTTCTGTTGGATTATTAAGTTTAACTGCAATCCAACATAAATTTGATTTTTCTTTGAGTGGAATATGTTTGTGAAGTCCTAAATTAATATAAATTGAAGCTGGTTTATCTTCAACATTTGTCATATAAAAATTCCATTCTTCTGGATATTTTTTTTGACCAAAAAGATTAGAAAACATTCCCATAAAAGTTAAAAATAAAATGATTAAAATTCTGTTTTTCATTTGTGTCGTTTGTTCTGATAAGCTTGCAGATAACGTTTCGCAGCTACAAGAAGTTGGCGATTTCGAAGCACTAAACTGTCTGCCAGCACTGAACTTGATATGAAGCACAAAGCTTCATGTAACCACTGAACCGCCAATTTCTTGTAGGTGCTGTTATGCGTATGTGCTTTTCTGTTAGTCAAGTTTATGATATTCTTTTAAGTTTTTAATTCTCCTTTTTACATCTGTATTTGTTGTGTCCAAGTCTGCCGCTTTTTGGTAAAAGTCAACGGATGTTTTATACTTTCCAATGTTGCTATAACTGTATGCACATTCATAATATGCCTCAAAGGTCGGTTTGATTCTTATTGAGTTTTCAAACTCAATAATTGATTTTTCCCAATCACCGTTTTTTCTTAAATGAATTCCTTTGTAGTAAAACGCTTTATAGTCGTTTGGTGATTTCGCAATTAGATTGTCAAGTCGGGTTAATTCGTTTTGGTATTCTTCAATTTCTTTCCTTTCTCGGTCGGCATAAGAATTAGAAAGAAAAACATGACCGTCCCATTTATTTTCAGAACCTCTGTCAACTGTTACAAGTCGTCCAAATATGTAAATTGTCAAAACAAGCCCGACAGAGATTAGTCCACCAAAGAGTTTCTTTTTATTAAAATCAAGTCGTTTTGTTGCAAAGTATGTTACTGTCACTATTAATAAAGCTACACCCGAAAACATTAAATAAAATAAGTCGCCAAGTCCGTAACCGAAAGTTAGTTCACCGAAAAATGTCAATGCTATAACTGCGATTAAAAAAATCGTTGTCAGCCCAAATAATATTTTAGTCAATATGTTCAATTGTCTGTCGTGTGGGTTGTCGTCATAGCATTGCGCATAACTTGTATATATGTATCACAAAATCATACATATACAACCATCCAGCGGGAGATATGTATCACAAACGTGATACTTTATTTATATTTCCAAATATAGAATAATTACTTCACCGCTTTGCATTTCTTATCTGTATTCCACTTTTTTTACAACGTATCGCAAATCTAAACGGTGCTTTTCTGTTGCTGCGGGAGTATTACGCTCAGCGGAAATTTCGTAACTTTGTATTCTTTACAAAATCAATAAAATTTACAATATGTCAAAAGCCATTTCGCAGGTTCCGTTTGCTGTAAACGAGCCCGTTAGATCCTATGAACCGGGCTCTCCGGAAGTAAAATCCCTTATCGCCACCTACAAGGAAATGTGGAAGGAGAAATTTGAAATCCCAATGATCATAGACGGCAAAGAGGTGAAAACCGATACCAAAGTTCAGCTGCAGTCGCCGCAGGACCATAAGCATGATTTCGGTTTCTATTATAAAGGGGATATGCAGCATGTGGATCAGGCCATCGAAAGCGCCCTTGCCGCCCGCCAGCAGTGGAACGACCTGGGCTGGGAACAGCGCGCCGCCATCTTCCTGAAGGCTGCCGACCTTATTGCCGGACCTTACAGAGACCGCCTGAATGCAGCCACAATGATTGGTCAGTCCAAGAACGTTCACCAGGCTGAGATTGACGCCGCGTGTGAGTTCATCGATTTCCTGCGTTTCAACGTGGAATTTATGACCGAAATGTATGCCGAGCAGCCGGTTTCCGACAACGGAATCTGGAACAGGGCCGAGTACCGTCCGCTTGAAGGGTTCTGCTTCGCTGTCACTCCTTTTAACTTTACCGCAATTTCCGGAAACCTGCCTACATGTATGGCCATGTTAGGAAATGTGGTGGTTTGGAAACCTTCGGATAAGCAGGTTCTTTCTGCCAAAATCATCATGGATATCCTGGACGAAGCCGGACTTCCTGCAGGTGTCATCAACATGATTTTCACGCCGGGTAAGGAGACTGCCGAGAAAGTATTGGCGCACCGCGATTTTGCAGGACTTCACTTTACGGGTTCTACGTCTGTGTTCCAAAGTATGTGGAAGCAGATCGGAAACAACATCCAGGATTATAAATCGTACCCACGCATCGTGGGCGAGACCGGTGGAAAGGATTTCATCATGGTTCATCCGTCCGCAAATGCTAAGGAGGTAGCTACAGCTATGGTTAGAGGTGCGTTTGAATATCAGGGACAGAAATGTTCTGCGGCTTCACGTGCCTACATCCCTAAATCCCTTTGGAATGAGGTTAAAGAGGTGGTTGGTGCTCAGTTGAAAACAGTGAAGATGGGTTCTCCCGAAGATCCTTCTAATTTTGTTAATGCGGTGATCGACAAAAATTCATTCGATAAATGCAAAGGCTATATTGAAAGAGCGCAGGAGTCTGCAGACGCTGAAGTGATTTTCGGGGGTAAGTGCGACGATTCTACGGGCTGGTTTGTGGAACCTACTGTTATCCTGACAGAAAATCCAAAATACGAATCCGTTTGCGAGGAGATTTTCGGGCCAATTCTTTCTGTTTATGTTTATGAGGATGCAGACTGGGCTGAAACTCTGAAGCTTGTGGACGAGACTTCACCCTATTCACTTACAGGATCTATTTTCGCGAAAGACCGTTATGCGGTCGCTGAAGCTTACAAAGCACTGGAAAACGCAGCCGGAAACTTCTACATCAACGACAAGCCTACCGGTGCCGTTGTTGGTCAGCAGCCATTTGGTGGTGCACGTGCGTCAGGTACCAATGACAAGGCGGGTTCCAAGATGAACCTTCTGCGTTGGGTTTCCGTACGTTCGGTTAAGGAAACTTTCGTGACACCAAAAGATTACAAATATCCATACCTGGGTTAATTCCTTTGGAAATACATTTGATCCGCAGATTAGTCTGCGGATTTTTTTGTTCCTGTCTTTTTTTGAAAAGTGTATATTTGCTCTGAATCAAACAAACATTAAAAATTATGAAAAAACTTATCGTTCCTGTGCTTATAGCTGCGGCTGCTGTGGCTACAAGTTGTGCACAGAATAAGGAAAAAAGGGAAGAATTTAAGGAAGACCACTATAAAAATGAAATGGTGAATGACCTTGGTGATTCTGCAGTGGCAGCCGGAGACAGCGCGGGCGTGCGCACCGATTCGTCAGTGGTTAGGTAAAAAATCTTTCAGCATAAAAAACCGGCATTCAAAAACTTGAATGCCGGTTTTTTTATTTTTAAGGTAACAGGACTTAAAGCCGTCTGTACTTTCCTGAATCCTGGTGTTAGTACTGGAAAAGAACACTTCCCCAGGTAAATCCGCTCCCGAATGCCGAAAGGCAAACTAAGTTTCCGCGTTTTATCTTATTCTGCTCTATAGCTTCGCTAAGCGCGATGGGGATGGAAGCCGCTGTAGTATTGCCGTACTTCTGGATATTGTTGAAAATCTTATGGTCCGGCAAACCCATTTTCTGCTGCACAAACTGTGCAATCCGGAGGTTGGCCTGGTGAGGGATGAACATGTCCAGGTCTTCGATTGTTTTTCCTGCCTTCTCCAAAGCTTCAGTTATGGTTTCGGGGAAACGTGTAACGGCATGTTTGAAAACAAAGTTACCGTTCATAATGGGGTAGACCTCACGGCTTGTAATACTTTCCGGCTCCAGACGCATGCGGTCGCTCCAGCCGTATTTTGTTCCCGGGAAAAGTGTACACAGTTCCTCCGCATATTTTCCTTCGGAATGCATATTCACCGACAGTATATCTCCTGCATTTTCGTCTTCGGATGCTGAGAGGATAACCGCGCCGGCACCGTCGCCAAAAATCACTGAAACGCCACGGCCCTCATCGGAAAAGTCCAGTCCGAATGAGTGAATCTCAGCACCTACTACAAGGATGTTTTTGTAGATGCCTGACTTTATGAAAGCATGAGCCACACTCATGGAATATACAAATCCTGAACACTGGTTACGTACATCAAGCGCACCTATGGTACCACATCCAAGCATATCCTGCAATACCACACCGCTCCCGGGGAAATAGTAATCCGGTGAAAGCGTGGCGAAAACGATATAATCAATGTCCTGAGCTGTCATTCCCGCATTTTGGAGTGCTTTCTCCGACGCCTTCAGAGCCAGGAAAGCGGTTGTTTCTTCGGCATCATTACGGTTTTTACGGTGACGGCGTTCTTTAATGCCGGTTCTTTCAGTAATCCACTCGTCATTGGTGGTCATCAGTTTGGAGAGGTCGTCATTGGTAACTATATTTTCAGGTACGTAATGCCCCACGCCCTTTATGGTACTTTTAATCATTTGTTTCTTTAATTTTGACAAATTTATCAATTTATTCCTCACCCTTACATTTTTTATCGAACACCATGCCTATAGAGAGCCTTTTCCAAAACAGTCAGTGCGAATGGATTGATGTAGAAGCCCCCAACGCCGGCGACCTGGATTTCCTGCAGGTAAAATATGGAATAGACATGCTGCTTCTGGAGGATACCAAAGACAGGGATCACCTTCCAAAATACGAGGAAAGCGGTGATATACGGTTTTTCCTGACCCGCCAGAATACGGACATGGAAAGGCGGAGCCTGGGTGGCATCAGTGACGTTTCTACGAAACTGGGTATTTTTCTGCTGCCTGGCACCATCATTACAGTGCACCGCCTGAAAACGGCTACGATATCCGAGACCCTCGAGGAAATATCCACACATACTGGATCTGACGAGGTGAAGCCGGACCGCATTGCAATCCTGCTGGGGCTTAAGGTCCTGAAGTCGTTCAATGACGAGTGCGATAATCTTATGCAGATTCTGGATAAGCTGGAACATGAAGTATTTCTGAAACATACCAACGAGAGTGAGGTAATCCGCAGGTTATACCATCTGAAACGGAAATCAGGTCTGAACATGCGGTTGCTGAACATTTCCGGAGAATGGGTCCATAAATTCCGGGAGTTGGATCTAAACGCCGTTGAAGTAGCTGACTTAAAGGACAAGCATACTGATGTGAGTTCAGATTTTGACCATCTGAATTCGCAGGTTAACAGTTTAATCTCGATGTTTTTGGCTTTGAGTGATCAGAAAGCGAATCAGGTAATGAAGTTACTTACTCAGTTTTCCGTCTATTTTCTCCCTGTCACTTTCATTGCAGGTGTATATGGTATGAATTTTCAATATATGCCTGAACTGCAAAGTCCTTACGGTTATTTTTTTACACTCGCAGGTATGGCGGTTGTGGTCATTATCATCTACCTTTATATGCGCAGGAAGCGCTGGTAAACAGGAAAAACACCCTTTTTTCTGGCACTTGAATGCGGGAGCGTGTTTTATGGTTAATTTTGGTTAAACAAAGAAGTCCAGCGCTTTACAGGCTGGGAAAAATTGATAGCCATGAAAACTGAGCAGCTGAACAGTGTACTGCAGGACAAATCTTTAAACCGGGAATCCAGGGCCATGGTAACGGAGATGCATGAACGTTTGTCGGCGAAGGAATACTCGGATATACTGGATTCAACCGGGAATCAATACATTAATTTTGTACAGGAAGGGGGCGGTGTTTGGGGGACCGCCCTTGTTGGATATCTGTATGCCCTGGAAATTTTCGGTATACGCTTCCTCCGGATTGCCGGGACCAGTGCCGGTGCTATAAATACAATTCTGATAGCTGCTCTCGGCGACCGCTCCCGCAATAAAAGCAGCATAATAAAAGATGTGCTTTTCAATTGGAATTTTGTTGAGTTCATGGATGGCAAACCGATCGTCAAAAAAATGGCCGGAATCATGCTTAAGAACAGTAAACTGCTGAAGCGCAGCTTATATGTTGTGGCTGCGCTGCTTGTTCTCACCTTCACTTTTCCCCTCATTACATTATTTACGCCGGCTTCCTTCTGGTTTTACTTTATACCTCTGTTCGTTCTGGTAATCATTGCTTTAGGAATCAGGTATTACTACGACCTATTCCGCACCAACCGTATCGGACTTAATCCCGGGCATTCTTTTGAGAGAAAGTTAAAAGAAACACTCGATCATTTTGGAGTGAGGACTGTAGAGGAACTTAACGCCGTTTACAATAAGAAAGGAGCCGAACTTAACCTGGATTACCGCTTCGGGAATACTTCGGAATATTACTTCAATGCCCTGAATCATGTGGAAAAGATTCATACTGAAAAAGCAGGATCTATTGATGAAAACCGCTACCGGACATTTCTGGAAACCATGCGTAATACGGAGCTTTACAAAAATAATCCATTCATGCTCCTTAGGTCAGATTATACCGTGATCGCAACAGATATCAACTCACGGATAAAAGTTGAATTTCCGCGAATGGCCGATCTGTACTGGACGAGTAAGGATATCTGCGATATCAGTCCAGCAAAATTTGTGCGTGCCTCCATGGCGGTTCCTTACTTCTTTGAACCGATGGTTCACAAGATCAACAGAAGTGAACCTGAAATTGTAAACGCGTGGAAATTCAGACTTAATGCCGATCCTAAAGGTGTTTTTGACGAAGCTGTGTTTATAGACGGTGGCAGTATTTCAAACTTCCCAATCGATATATTTCATGAAGCGGATATTTTCTATCCAAGGATTCCGGTATTCGGGGTAAGGCTTACCGACAGCAGTGAGGCCGGCGCAGAAAATGGACTGGGCAGTAGTAAGATTCTGAAAACACCGTTAAGCTATATGATGAATATTTTTGATACTCTGCGCGGGTATAATGACAAGACATTCCTCAACAAATACACCTTCTACAGCAAGCACAGCATACAGAGTGTAGACTGCAGTCCCAGCAGCTGGCTAAATTTCTTTATGCAGGATGCCGAAAAAACAGAACTTTTCAATAAAGGCTTCCGCGCGGGACTTGAATTCCTGGACCGTTTCGACTGGGAAAAGTACAAGACCGAAAGGATGCTTGTCGCTCTTAAGGAACGTAAAATCCTTAAAGACGAAAATGAATCTACAGTAGGGTAGAAGCTGCAGATATGATATTCTGCCGATACCATTTGAATGGTCACTAAAACGATGTGGTTCCAGTTTCACTTTTAACTTAATATCAGCGCCATGGACGAAATGCTGAGAATTCTTTTGACCGCCATCCTGAGTGGAACCGTGGTGTCTGCCATCGTCGGATTGGTTTTTAAAAGAAAAACAGAATTTATAACCGCGGAAATCAAGGATGAGTTTGAACGGAATATGATCCGTCTTAAAACCGGGCAGCAATGGAAAGAGAAAGCGCTTACTGAACTCTACGGTCCGCTGAACTATCATTTTACACGCACCAAAAAAGCGCTGGGCCGCTATACCGACAAAAATATTTACCTCGAAGTAAATGTTTTTAAGGATTCCAACGAAAAAATCCGAAACCTGCTGTTGGAAAAGTCCTACCTGATTTACCCGGAACTTACCGATGACGCCGACGAACTCATTACGCATTATGATGTCTGGCTGGAACAATATGATAAACTGCGCGTAAATCCTGAACCGGACGAGGTGGCTGCGACCTTTGTCTTCGTGCAGAATTTGGGTTTTCCATTTCCGCGTGCTGCAGAGGAGAAATTTAAAAATATGTACCGCAAACTGTGGACTGAGGTCTATGAGTCCTGAAGCTTTACTTGAAGAATCACGCCGATTTATGGATGTATCTGGAGAGCTTTATGCCAAGGTCCGTCCAGACAATTTTTGCATTTGCATTACGCTGCAGATGGTAGTCGGCATCATTGATTTCGTTGATGATACTTTCAATATTGGCACCGTGAATGAATTTGCTGAAACTCTCCCAGTTAAATCCGCCACCTTCAATTTTTCTGTGCACCAAATTTTCTGCGCCGTAATTCTGTATCATGGCCAATCGGAACATCTCCGCACAGTAATCCAGGAAATTCTTCTGTTTTTCACGGTTCCAGGCCGCGATGGAGCGTGCCCAAATAATGATATTCTTCAGGAATTCTGGTCTTTTTTTAACCTGAAAAGCGTCGCGTACCCACTGTACGAAAAGTTCTTCAAACTCGGTACTTCCTTCCTGATTCATCAATCGTAAAGCTGTATTCAGATTTCCCTGGGACTGATGGATAATCGACTTCAGCTGCTCATCACTGAGAGTGTACTTACTGGTAAGGTGATCATATAACTCCCCGTCAGTGAGACGAGGTACTTCCACGAGTTGCGTACGTGAGAGAATGGTGGGAAGGAGATCATCAGAATTTTCGGCAATCAACAGGATTACAGTCTTCTCCGGTGGCTCTTCCAGAAATTTCAGCAGCTTGTTGGAGGCGGGAGCATTCAGTTTATCGGCACGCCAGATAATCAATATTTTACTGCCGCCTTCGAAACTTTTAAGGGCAAATTTCTTGTTTTGCTCATCAACTTCATCAGATGAGATAAAAAGCTGTTTGTTCTCGGATTCCAGATAGCTGCTCCAGTCGTCGTAACTTGAGTAAGGATTCGTCAGTATCATTTCGCGGAACTGGTAAAAGAACTGCTGAGATAGCGAAGATTTTCCCTGGTTAAAGACCGGAAAACTGAAATGAAGGTCCACATGATTCAGGTGCGATACACGCTGCGCCGCTGTAGGATTTTCCTGCTGCAGGATTTCGGCCGCATAGGCCAGTGCAAGAGGTAATGTGCCGTAGCCTTCTTTACCAAGGAAGAGCTGTGCGTGGCTGATACGCTGATCCTGAATACTTTTCTTAAGCTGATCTTTCAGCAATTGCTGTCCCGCGATAAGGTCCCAATCCATGTTTCAAAGATAGGAATTTTGGCGTAATACACAGGCGGAGGATCTGCTGCTGCCAGCGTTTTAAAGAGGTTTTACGCTGAAAATCACTTAACAAACTTTAACCAAAGGAAATTTCTTCAATTCAGTAATAATTAGGATATTTGCGCATTATTTTAAAAATTAAGAATGAAACATATTTTCGCCCTGTCCTTCATTACCGCGGGATTTTTCCTAAACGCACAGAATATTGGAAATTCTCCCTACGCCGCATATGGTATTGGAGATGTAAAATATGACAACACGGTGGAAAATGCGGCCATGGCCGGACTGACCACTGCTTATATTACAGATTTCAACAGCAGCTTCAATTTTATGAATCCTGCTGCCAACGAAAATCTTCAGCTAACTACAATTAAGGTTGAAGGCACAAACGAGAATAATTTTTTCCGTTCGGATTTCAATGATTATAAGGTAACCAAACACTCCACTTATCTGTCTAATATATCAATTGCTTTTCCCATATCGCAGAAGATGAAATTTGGACTCGGCTACCAGCCTTACAGTTCAAAGAGTTATGATGTTGTGGTCTCTCAGACAGATGCAGACGGAGCTGTTAAACTGAATTCCTATCACGGCGAAGGTTCACTGAACACGGTTCAGGCAGCATTGTCCTACCAGATTTCACCTGCATTTGCTTTAGGTTTAAGAACCAATTTCTACTTCGGCAACCTGTATGATATAGACGAACTTGTGTCGTCCAATGCCGAACTCATTAACGGTTACGAAACAAGAAACCGTGTGAACAATTTTAATTTTACTGCCGGGGCAACCTATCAGAAAAAATACGATAATGACCGCAAGCTCACTGTAGGTGCCACCACGACTTTTGGTAACAGCAGTAAGATGGAATCTACATATATAAACAGTACCTATTTCTACAATGCTAATGAGGTGAAGAACTATGTAAGTATTGTAGAAGAGAGAAACAGTACGGCAAACAACCTTCTTCCTATGGAAGCCTCCCTGGGACTTGGTTTCGGACATAACCAGCGTTGGTTTGTCGGTTCTCAGGTAGATTACAAGAAAGGGGAGACAATACAGTTCATTGGCCAGGATTTCCTGAACAAAGATTCCTACAGGATCGCTGCCGGAGGCTGGATTCTGCCTAACGTTAATAACTTCCGTAACTATTTTGAACGTGTTATTTACCGGTATGGTGCCTTTTATGAGAAAGGAAATCTCAATATAAATGATACCGATATTAATAAATTCGGCGTAACCTTCGGTGCTACTCTTCCGTTTAAGAATACATCAGTTAACCGCATGACCGGTTTGGATGTTGGCGTTGAACTTGGTAAAAGAGGAACATTGAAAAATAACCTTGTGAACCAGAACTATATTAACCTGAAAGTTGGATTCAACTTTGCTGACCGTTGGTTCCAAAAGAGGCTTTACAACTAAAATATGGGCTTTCTTTGCGGTATAAAATTTAAAAATATAGCCTGCCTTTTGGGTCTGGCTATATTTTTTATATCCTGCGAAGAAGACCTGGCGACGGTTAATTCTAAAAGCACAAAAATAAATTTTCCGTCACAGGTAATTTACGATGCGAAGATTGTTCAGCGTGATTCCGGTATGGTGAAGATGCGTGCTACCGCACCGCTCATCGAGAAATTTGAACTTATTGATACACCTTACGTGGTGGCCAGGAAGGGTATTGACATTGAGTATTTCGACAGAAAAAACCCGAAAAATCCGGGCCGGATCACAGCAAAGTTCGCAAAGATGACCGAAATGAAACGTTTTTATGAAGCTCGGGGAAATGTGAAAGTGATTACAAGCGAAGGTCAGATGTTTGCCATGCAGACCGTTTTCTGGGATCAGGCAAAAAAAGAAATTTATACTTCGGATACTGTGTACGTTACAGACAAAGACGGGTCAACTTTAGTAGCGGCCAACGGAATGAGAGCGAAGGATGACTTTTCTGAGTATACCTTCTTTAATAATGCCGGCGATATTAATGCGAAGAAAATACCTGAGCAGAAAAGGTAAACGCTTTGACTATAGTTCGATGGACCACAGGAGGTCATGTCATTACTTTAAAAACTGAACCATGATTTATCATGCCATTGGCCTTATGTCCGGTACCAGTCTGGACGGACTGGATATTTGCCATGCTTCATTTCAGCATACATCTTCTGATGGCTGGCAGTTCCAAATCCTGAATGCGGATACTGTTGTATATTCTCCCGACCTGGAAAAACAGCTGCGAAATGCCAGAACTCTTGCTGCAGAAGATCTTTTTGAACTGAATGCTTCGTATGGTAAGTACATTGGCGGGCAGGTGAGGCTCTTCACCGAAAAACACGGATTATCTTCACTGGATGTAATTGGTTCGCATGGTCATACCGTGTTTCATCAGCCGCACAGGGGATTTACTGTTCAGATTGGCGACGGGCGAGCTATAAAGATGGTTACTGGCACTCCTGTGGTCTACGATTTCCGAAGCGCCGATGTTCTGCGTGGTGGAAACGGCGCTCCACTGGTTCCGATTGGTGACAAAATGCTCTTTGGCGGGTACGGTGCCTGCCTTAATTTGGGAGGTTTTTCCAATATTTCAATGGATTTTGAAGGCGCTCGGACCGGATTTGACATCTGTCCGGTAAATATAGTTCTGAATCATTTTTCCCAGTTACTGGGCGAACCCTTCGACATTGGAGGCAGGTTAGCAGCAGCGGGAAAGGTGGATTTTGATGTTCTGAAAATATTAGATCAGCTTGATTTCTACAATGTCAGTCCGCCTAAATCGTTAGGAGCAGAATGGGTGTCGGGTGAAATCATGACCTTACTTTCGCCGCTTTCTCCGCAGACCGTTCTGGCCACCTTTACAGAGCATGCAGCCAACCAGATTTCATTGGTTCTTGAAAAATACGCTGTAAAAGATCTTCTTATTACTGGTGGTGGAGCATATAACGAATTCTTACTGGAAAGAATAAGGCTTAAGACCCGGTGTAAAATTATGGTCCCCGCTCCGGAACTGGTGGAATTCAAGGAAGCACTTATCTTCGCTTTCATGGCTGTACTGAGGCTTAGGGGTGAGAACAATATTCTGGCGTCCGCCACAGGCAGCGAGGCCGACCACTGCAGCGGGCTACTTGCGTAATCTTTCTTTTTATTATTGAAAGCATTTATTGTCGTACGCTTTTTGCGGATAAAATAATTTTATGCGTCGGTCTTTAGCGATATCTTTGCACTGCTCAAATTTGAATCTATATGCTGTCTAAAATAATAATTCACAGGGTCGGAAATAAGATCAACCAGGAACCGCTTGTCCTTTCGCAGGAAGAATATCTGCCTGCCGAGGAAATGAAGGAGATTCTGGAAGAATACTTCCTTAAGTCATTTAAGTCCGAAGAGCACTTCCGCTTTTACAGTGATACCTATCTTGTAAATAATCCGGTGTACAGTTCTGTGTCCGAAATTTTTGAAGATAAGGCAAAGTTTGTATACGAGTCCGAAAATATTGCTCAGCATCTGTACGACATCACGGAGAATCCACGTGTTCAGAACGGTGAACTTTTTATAGTGTACTTCGAAGGTGAAGAAAATAAAGATGGCAGTAAGATTGATTCCGTCGGGATATTTAAAACCGAAAACAAGAATCCGTTTCTTAAAATCTTCCCGAACGGTGAAGCCTTCGATATTGAAAAAGATTACGGGATCGGGCTGTCTAAACTTGATAAAGGTGCGTTAATTTACAATACCGGCAAGGATACAGGATTTGCCCTTAAGGTTGTAGACAATAACAAGAACGGCGATATGTATTACTGGTTTGAGGACTTTCTGAAAGTGAAGCAGCGGGACGACGAATATTTTCACACACAGGAAACGCTTGCGGTATATAAGGAATACATAACAAAGCAGCTCCCGCAGGAATTTGAAACAACTAAAGCAGATCAGGCCGATTTTCTTAATAAGTCAATAAACTTCTTTAAAGAAAAGGAAGTATTTGATTACGAGTCGTTTACTAAGGAGGTTCTGCAGGATGACAATGTTATTGAAAGTTTTGGTAATTTTAAATCAGATTACGAGGCCGATATGCAGGTTTCCATTGCAGAAGAGTTTCCCATAAATGAAGCAGCGGTTAAGAAACAGAGCCGGAGTTTTAAAAGTGTAATAAAGCTGGACAAAAATTTTCACATCTACGTTCATGGGGACCGCAAGTTAATTGAAACCGGACAGGATGAAAAAGGCAAGTACTACAGACTCTATTTTGAAGAGGAGCTGTAATTATTATGTTAAATTAAAAAACTATCTTTGTTTATATACCTATCACTAATAAACCTATGAATATTGTTGACTGCCACGAAGAAATGATCCATATTTCAGGCCACATTCAGGATTTTGGGTACCTGCTGGGTCTTGATGCGGAAACAAAAACCATCAAATTTTACAGTCAGAATATCACTTCGCTGTTTCCAGCAGACGAAATTTTTTTTGGCAAAACCCTTACTGAGGCAGGAGAAATCTTTGAGCCACTGCTCTCTTCGCCCGTTTTTATCGGTCTGGATTTTTCCGAAATGAAGGATTCTGATGTCTATCTGGATAAAATAAAGATTTCCGGTGTGAACTATCATCTGTCTGTTTACAGATTTAATGATGTGGTACATCTGGAACTGGAGACCGTTACGGAATTTTTTAAGCAGAGAAGTTTCGTGTCCAAAAAATATGAAAGCATCCACAACGCACTGGATTCTGAAGGTATATGGCGCGAATTACTATCCTCAGTTTCTGAAGCAATAGACTACGACCGTATTATGATTTACCGCTTTCTGGAAGATGGAAGTGGAAAAGTTATTGCCGAGAAAATAAAGAATGATGTAGAAAGCTTTATGCATCTTCATTATCCTGAGTCTGACATACCAAGACAGGCACGCGAACTGTATCTGAAAAAAAGAAAACGGATCTTCAGCAACGTCTATTCCGAACCCGTTCCTATCATCAGTAGCAGTCCGGAGCCAATAGATTTAACGTATTCTTCAGTGCGCGCAATGTCGCCGGTGCATGGCCAGTACCTTAAGAATACTGGAGTAGCTTCCAGTTTCAGTACATCAATTATCATCAATAATAAGCTTTGGGGTATGGTAACATGCCAGAATGTGGAACCTAAGCATATTGACTTGGTGAACAGGATCCGTGCTGAAGTTTTCACTGTTATAGCAGCTAATGCCTATACCTCCTATAAATCTGCACAAATGCTGGCCGACAGCATTGAACTGGAAAATAATATAGGATCACTTAAATCTAAACTGCTTGCCTGTGACAGCTTGGAGGAATCGCTCTTTACTAATATTGATGAGATGCGCCGTTATCCTGCAGCCGATGGCCTGGCAATAATTGTTCATGACCATATCCGGACTTCCGGCGACGTGCCTTCCGACGAGAATATCTTTCGAATTGTAAAGTATGCACGTGAAAATCCACTAAAGAATTTTTACTCTACAAACGATTTTTCACATACTGATCAGGGAAATTTGGGGAATCTCAATAATGCCGCCGGCGTAATGTTCGGTTTTACAGATGATAAAAGAAATGAATTGCTGATATGGTTCCGGAAGGAAATAGATACCCAAATCCTGTGGGCAGGAAATCCATCCAAGCAGACTGAAAAGATTTTTAAAGATGGCGTGGAGCAGATGGTGATCTCGCCACGTAAGTCCTTTGCTACTTATATCCAGGAAATTAAGGGTAAGTCCCAACCATGGAAAAACAGAGACGTTTTTGCAGCAAAAAAAGTGGTAGCCACCATTCTGGAAACTACCTACTCGCAGTTTCGGAAGGTGCAGGAACTTAACCGCGAACTGAAAGACCTTAATGAAGAACTGGACAGTTTTTCATATACCATTTCCCATGACCTTGGAACCCCTCTTACAGTGATGAAACTGAATGCCCAGCTGTTGGAAAAGTCACACGGATCCAATCCCGATGTGAAGAAACGCATTTCAAGTATCCTGGATGAGATTATGGGAATGGAAATGATGATGCGTGGGGTACTTAATCTGAGCCGCGCAAAATCCGCTCAGATCGCCGTGGAAGAAGTGGAGACAAAATCCCTTATAGAAAAGGTTTGCTACGATGTAAAGCTTACATTAAACAGTAAAAATACCGCAATTGAAATATTGGACTGTCCTAATGTTATGGCCGATAAGATCATGCTTATTCAGGTATTTCTGAACATTATAGGTAACGCAGTAAAATATTCGAGTAAAACAGAACAGCCTAAGGTGCAGATCAGCGGGAAAGTGGCGGAAGATACAATAGTGTACACGATTAAGGATAACGGAATTGGTATTGCAGAGGAGGACCAACAGCATATGTTCAGGATTTTTCACCGCATGAGCAATTCTAAAGGCTTTAACGGAAATGGGGTGGGCCTCTCTATCGTGTACCGCATTATGAACAGGTTGGGGGGATCCATCTCATTTGACAGTGTGGAAGAGGAAGGAACTTCTTTTCATCTCATCTTTAAGAAACCGCCGGTAAAAGTATGATATCAGAAATTTTAAAAAATCAGACCAAAGAACTTCATGACAGGGTAGAACAGAAATTTAACTCTGCCAAAATATTTGAAGATAATTATACCCCTGATGATTACAGCAAGCTGCTGACGTACAACTACCTTTTTCTGCGGAGCTGCGAAGAACCGGTTTTTGAATCGCTGTCCGAAAACTTCGGTGAACTTCTGGCGCTGGACAAAAGACGCAAGATTCACCTGTTTGATCTGGAAAAAGAGCATCTGAATACTGAAAAGCACAGTGCAGGCGAAATTTGTGTAAATAGCGAAGCTGAAGCTTTGGGCATCATGTATGTGATGGAAGGGTCTACACTTGGAGGTAATATGATTGCAAAAAAACTGGAAGCCAGCGACTCATTTATGGGCAGTAAATTCCCATACTTCAGATGCTATGGCGACCGCACCGGCTCCATGTGGAAAAATTTTAAATCTGTTCTGGATGAAGTGATCTCCGAAGATGATCACGGTGATGTTCTGAAAGGTGCGGAAAAAGCCTATCATTTTCTACTTAGACTGCCGGATTAGCGTCCGATGGTTTCATTTTTGCTGAAAACTTCGAAAAAACGATGGCAAAGGAACTTTACTATTCTCCGGAGATGGACAGGCTGACTCCACAGGAACAGTTGCTTTTGGATAAGGATATTAAACTCGTTGAAAAAGCGGTTCGTGTATCGTCTAAGGTTAACGGTAAGAGGTACGCAACCCGAAATGCTCATGCAAAATCATTCGGTTTCGTACGCGGTAAGTTTATACCTGTAAAGAATAGGGCCGGTGATTTTTCCGAACTGCTGCAGGGCAGTAATCTGGGAGTGATCATCCGCTATTCGCATCCCAATTTTTTCACAATGAAAAATGGTCCGGAATATCCGGTTTATGGATGTTCGGTTAAAATTTACAACAAAAACGTGCCTGTTAGTGCCAAATTTCCCCTGGTAAACGTGCCTGTTTTCATCACCAATTCAGTTTCAAAATTCCTGAAGATACACATCAACGCTAATAGATTCTTTATTGCACGCGGCAAACCTTTAGGACTGTCTCTTTTAAGGATTCCGGCACTTGCTCTCTCGGGGCTTTCACTGTTTTTCGACAGTCAGATCTTCTCTATTCTAAGAAATATGGTGCGCGTGCTGGATATTGAAAAGAGATTTATTGCCACCTATGCTTATCACTCAGTAGGTTGTTACAGGATGGGTGACAAAGTGGTGAAAATCAGATTGAAACCAACAAAGTACAGAGCTGCACCGGAAGAACCTCTGATGGACCAGACCCAAAAAATGTATGAGTATTTCGTTAAAGAAGAGCTCAGTTTGGACTTCCAGGTTCAGGTAGGTACCACCGAAAAAAGAACGCCCGTGAACAATCTGCTGAAAAAATGGTCAGAACGCAGCTCTAAATTTGTTACAGTAGGCCGCATTGTGCTTCCAAAACAGGATATCACCGAATACCGAAAGATGGCGTATGAAAATCTTTCATTTAATCCCTTTGAAAATGCCGACGAACTGAAACCCGTGGGAAGGATGCAGAAAATCCGCCAGAAAATATACAATACGTCCATAGCTGCCCGCCAGCACCTTAATCAAATCACAAGTTCCAAAATTAACAGATAATGCCCGAAGGTCCAACCATCTTTAACCTGAAAAACAAACTGAACCGTTTCCGAAAGAAGACTGTTACCGAGGCCGGCGGTTATGGTGAAATGGATAAATCCGGTTTAGCCGGGCAGCAACTGCTGGATATTGATTCCTACGGAAAGAATTTCATCTTTATTTTTATGGATTTTTTTATCACTGTACATTTGGGCCTTTTCGGAAGCATGCTCATCAATAAACGTAAGAAATCCAATGCCAGTTTTTCACTGCATTTTGATGACTCAATGATCAATTTCTACATTGCTAATGCCAAAAGGATTGACGGTAAGCCACAGGATCACTTTAATTACAACACGGACATTCTGAAAGACACTTATGACGGTGAGTTTGTTCTGAGCACCGTTCAGGAAAAGTATAAGGAGAAGATGATTGGCGATGTGCTGATGGAACAGGAATTATTTGCCGGCGTTGGCAATATTATCCGAATTGAATCTTTGTACCGGTCCAAAATCCATCCCGACAGTTTGGTTAAAAATATTCCCGAAAAGAAACTGGTTTTCCTTATTGAAACAGTTGTAAATTACGGTTTTGAATTCCTGGAACAGTCCAAAACGGATACAGTAAAGGAAAAAACACTGATCTACGGGCGAAAAATCTGTCCTAAGGACAAGCGCGATCTTATCATTGAAGAAATGGGTAAGGTGAAGCGAAAAACTTACGTCTGCCCGAAATGCCAAAAACTATATTCATAAAAAATCCTGCCGCGCGGCAGGATTTGTTTTTAGTATTCGAAAATATTTTCCTCAAAAAGTCTCTCAACAGACCAGTATCTTTCGCCGGTATCATAGTTAAAGGTGAGAATTCGTGAGCCTTCCGGTATTTCGCTCAGTTTTTTATTTATTGCTGCCAGCGATGATCCCGTGGAGATTCCCGCCAGGATACCCTCTTCACGCGCCAGCCTTTTTGTAAATTCATAAGCCTCTTCCTTTTCCACGGATATGGTGCCGTCCAGAAGATCGGTCTTCAGGACTTTAGGTACAAAACCGGCTCCAATACCCTGAAGTGGATGCGGACCGGGCTTACCACCTGATATTACAGCCGAGTCTTTAGGTTCCACCGCAAAGCTTTTCATTTTGGGGAATTTCCTTTTCAGTACTTCAGTCACTCCGGTTATGTGACCACCGGTGCCTACACCTGTTATCAGATAATCGAATCCCTCGGGAAAATCCTCCATAATTTCCTGAGCTGTGGTCAATGCATGTATTTCAGGATTGGCTTCATTCTCAAACTGTTGTGGTATCCAAACATTTTCCAGTTCTCCGGCCATTTCGATTGCTTTCTTTACCGCACCGGAGGTTCCCAGTTCGCGCGGTGTAAGTACGAACTTAGCACCATAGGACGACATCAGTTTTCTCCGCTCAACACTCATGCTTTCAGGCATTACAAGTACAAGCTGATAGCCCTTTACCGCACAGACCATCGCCAGTCCCACGCCTGTATTACCGGAGGTTGGCTCTACGATCAGGGTGTCTTTTGTGATTTTACCTTCTGATTCAGCTTTTTCAATCATGGCCAGTGCGATCCGGTCTTTTATACTTCCGCCGGGATTCTGTCTTTCAAGTTTCATCCAGACCTCGGTATTTTTGCCGAAAATATTATTTATTCTCACCGTCGGTGTTTTACCGATGGCTTCCAGTACATTATTCAGTATCATACTATCTTATTTTGTTAGGTTAAATTTGTCTGCACGTCAGCATCAGCTTAAATAATGAAATTAATAGGTTCATTTACCGGCAGTTTATTTCGTACGGTTACAAGACCTTTGTGAAATACTACCGAGTTAGATGCGACACTTTCCGTAATCCATACATTACCCCCGATGAGTGAATCTTTGCCAATGACCGTTTGGCCTCCCAGTATTGAAGCATTGGCATAAATGACCACATTGTCCTCAATTGTGGGATGGCGTTTTTTATTCTGCAGTTCTTTCGTTACCGATAGTGCGCCCAGAGTGACACCCTGGTACAGTTTTACATTATTGCCGATTACTGTGGTTTCACCAATCACTATTCCCGTGCCGTGATCAATGAAGAAGTTTTTGCCGATTTCGGCACCGGGATGAATGTCAATACCCGTCTTACTATGGGCATATTCTGTCCAGATTCTGGGAATTAACTGTACGCCGTGTCTCACCAGTTCATGGGCCAGGCGGTACACCGCAATAGCAAAGAAGCCAGGGTATGAAAACTTTACTTCTTCTACACTTTGGGCAGCGGGATCGTTTTCAAAAATATACCTGGCATCATCTTCAAGGGCTTTATAAACAGTAGGGAAAGTATCGAAAAACAAACTGCTGTCCATTTTTGCACCGTCACCCGCTGAACGCAGGATTTCTTCAAACTGAACTTTAAAACTGTCCAGGCGCGATTCAATTTGTGAAAAGTCGGCGCATCCATTATACTCCAGAAAGAAAATAAACCTGAAGAGACTGTCTATAAAATCCTCGGTCTTTTTTTTGTCAATATTGAAGATCCGGCGGGAATAACCGGCATGCAGTTGCTTTGCAAAACTCATTACAATTAAATATTTTAAACAAATGTATACAAGAATGTCTCCAAATGCATTGATCCATGATAATGAATGGTGAGCAGTACTATTACTAATTTTAATTATAAAATAAGGGGCTAAAGTTGGCTGACGCATGTGAATTTCGTAAATTTGCACACCATTCAGGCACCGTGTTTTTTTTGTGCCTTGGCATTAACATCAGAAAATAAACAATAAGATATTATGAAAGTAACCGTTGTAGGAGCAGGAGCAGTAGGCGCAAGTTGTGCAGAATATATTGCGATGAAAAACTTTGCTTCAGAAGTAGTATTGGTAGATATTAAGGAAGGTTTTGCCGAGGGTAAAGCGATGGACCTTATGCAGACAGCATCTCTTAACGGTTTCGACACCAGGGTGAGCGGAACAACAGGAGATTACAGCAAGACTGCAGGATCTGCCGTAGCTGTTATTACTTCCGGAATTCCAAGAAAGCCTGGAATGACAAGAGAAGAACTGATCGGAATCAATGCAGGTATAGTAAAAGAAGTTACGGCTAACCTGGTGAAGCATTCTCCGGAGGTGATCATCATCGTAGTTTCCAATCCAATGGATACCATGGCTTACCTGGTACACAAAACATCAGGACTTCCAAAGAACAAGATCATCGGTATGGGTGGAGCACTGGATTCCGCACGTTTCAAATACAGACTGGCTGAAGCTTTAGACTGCCCAATCTCTGACGTAGACGGTATGGTAATCGCTGCTCACAGTGACACGGGAATGCTTCCGTTAATGAGCAAGGCCACAAGAAACGGTGTTCCTGTTTCTGAATTCCTGGATGCTGAAAAGCAGGCTTATGTAGAAGAAGAAACTAAAGTTGGTGGTGCTACACTTACAAAGCTTCTGGGAACTTCAGCATGGTATGCACCGGGCGCAGCTGTTTCAGTACTTGTACATTCAATCCTTTGCGATCAGAAAAAAATGATCCCATGCTCACTGATGCTTGACGGCGAATATGGTGAAAGTGACATCTGCCTTGGTGTTCCTGCAATTATCGGCAAAAATGGTGTTGAGAAAATCGTAGACATTTCTTTAACTGATGAAGAAAAAGAAAAATTTGCTACCGCGGCCAAAGCTGTAAGAGAAGTAAACGGTGATCTGAAATTCTAGACCACTCATATTATCAATAATTTAAGCCTTCCCACCGGGAAGGCTTTCTTTTTTAAATGGTGTACTAATGCATGTAAACCGAACTTTGATTATCCTTTTTTTTAGTCCTCTGAGGGTAAACCGTTTCCATTACAATGTTTCAGGTGGGCAAACGAGGGTTGTACATCAACAGAGCGTGGTTTGCGTTATTTGATGCCTTCCTCACTTGTTAAAAGTTGCCGCGTCCGTTCTTCCCACTCCAGGTGGTGATTGCGCTCTACGCTGCGGTTTGGTGGGCTGGCCAGTACTCCGCATTGGGCATCCATGGCAGGTTCCGGCTTGGTAATGCGAGAGCTTCTGCCGGAGGACGGTCTTGGTTTTTCGTATGCGTTCGTGCATTTTCTCCATCCGCCGGGGCATACATAAAGTCTTCGCACGGTTTATGGAACACGGTTTCCACGCTTAAGACCCTGTGTTTATGCCGGTAGGGCATCCTCATCTTTATGAAAATCTACAGTACAAACCACCTGTGATGCCCTATATTGGGTTCATTATTTCATCAGTAATGCAAGAGAAATTTTCCGGTAAACGATCATAAGATAAAACACAAAAATTTATAAGGCAATCACAATGAATTCCCTTGCAAGCTGAATCCGTGTTAATTTAGAGAGAAAATCTTCGGCTTACTCTTCATAGAAACAATCATGGGAGTATAAGTAAAAATGAGTATTCATTTTTATTATTAAATGTAATGATTTTATTATTATTTCAGTAATTATAATTAAAAATTATATATTTGATATATATTAAACCTTGAAAACTCCAAATTGATATGAAAAAAACTTTACTCTTCGTTATTTTACTTATCTCACAAACTTTTTTCTCTCAGGAAGATTGCTCTACCGCTTTAACTGTTTGTGGAAACTCCAGTATTACCTACAGTCCTTCCGGTATTGGCTTAGTCAATGAATCTTTGGGAGGATGTCTGAGTACTGGTGAACATAATTCTATCTGGTATAAAATAACAATTGCTACAAGCGGAACATTAACCTTTGATCTTGTTCCTACTGATCCGGCAGCAGATTATGATTGGGCTGTTTATGGTCCAAATGTTGCCTGCGGAAACCTGGGGTCACCCATCCGCTGTAATGCGGCTACGGTTATCGGCGTGGGCGCTTCTACCGGTCTGAATATGACAAGTACGGTGATCAGTGCTGCCGGAGGTTCCACGACTCCATACTGTCAGTACCTGGATGTCACGGCAGGTCAAACTTATTACTTATATATTGATAACTGGGTGGGTGCAGGAAGTACGACTACCGCACCGTTTTCGTTGACCTGGGGAGGAACGGCAACCATGGCTTCTCCTTACAATAATCCCGCAATTAGTCCTAATCCTTTTATTGCTCCAGGTCCCAATCAGGACGGGGTCATTACTCTCTGTACAAATCCGGGCGTATTTGACTTCAGCACGCTCTCTGCGGGAATCGTCAATGGAAATCCCAACTTCACCGTAACCTACCACAATAACACCAATGATCTTTTAACCAACAGTAATCCACTTGGTACGGTTACAGTGAATACTGCCAATACTTATTATTATGCACTTCACTATACCGATCCTACAAATCCGCTTAATCCAATAAATAAGTGTTTGGAAATAGGAACTATCAACTTTGTACAGGGTGCAATCACGGTTGGCAATGCAACAGTTAATGCCTGTAACAATAACAACGAAGGAACTGCCATCTTCGATCTTACGTCAGTTTCAGCCGCTATGTTTGCTGATCCTACAGCCACGCGGGTGTATTACCGCACAATAAATGACATGAATAATGGCGTAAATCCCATCACAAATCCTGCTGCATTTTTCACAGCAGCTCCGACTGCGGTTTATATGCATGTTACAACCACTCAAGGCTGTTCGAACTACGGCACCATATCCCTACAGTTTTATCCTACTGTGGTAATGAATGATGCTTCACTTACAACCTGTTTTATTGAAACAAACCCTGCTACAGGACTGTTTGATCTTAACAGTGCGGCAGTTGGCGGGGGAACAGTGGCAAAAACCTACTATCCTTCCTATACTGATGCGGCCAACGGAACCAATGCCATTTCTAATCCGTCCGCCTTTGTATCGCCAAATACCGTTGTTTACGTAAAAGGTACAAGCCCGAACGGCTGTACAGGTATTTCCCAAATCACCCTTAATGTAACTTCTCCAAATCATTCGGTGGTTTTAAAGGATAAAATCATTTGCCCCGAAGATACCACTACACTTGATGCCGGTCCGGGATTCAGCAGTTACCTGTGGAGTACCGGAGCAACTACTTCCTCTATTTCAAATGTAAGTGTAGGCAGCTACTGGGTGAAACTTACCTTAGGTGAATGTGTTACCAAGCAGACAGTAACCGTTTCAGCAGCTCCAATTCCTGTTGTTTCAGCAATCGATATTTCAAACAACACCATCACGGTAAATGTAATTGGAGGCACCCCACCATACCAATTTTCTATGGACAATTCTGTATGGCAGGATTCCAACATCTTTACTAATGTTCCAAGGGGTAAAAACATGATTTATGTTAAAGATTCTTTTGACTGTGAGCCTTCTGCAATACAAATCACGGTGCCGAATCTGGTTAATGCGATTACGCCGAATAATGATGGGGTAAACGATGCCATTGATTATTCCTCATTGGGTTACAAAGAGAATCTGGTGATAAAGATATTCGACCGTTACGGAATTAATGTGTATCAGGCAGACCGGTCAAATGGCTATAAATGGGATGGAAGACGCAGCGATAGAAAAATTTCAACCGGCACGTACTGGTACACGGTAACCTGGAACGAGGCTGATGCGGCCGGAACACCAGTCAAATATTCAGGATGGATTCTTGTTAAAAATATAGAATAGCTTATTCTATAGAATAAAAAATCCGCCTCAGTTGTAAGACTGTACCCAAAAGTTTAGATAAAACTAAACATTATTCAATGACTTTTACAAGGAAAGAGTTTCGTGCTGTACCAAGCTCTTTCCTTTTAGGTTTAGCCTAATCCGCACGATGTTGTAGTAGTTTGTGTAGTCTGATATTTCTTTTCCGGGTTTAGAGACTGAGCTGGATTTTGGCGTATAGAACATCGCTGATTTGAGGGTGCCGAAGAACATTTCTGTGATTGCAATTTCCAGACAGTTGCCATTTCACGAGATGCTAAACTTCTTTTACAGGTGTTAACTTAACTATAAATCTTATTTTTCTTAGCCCATAAAAAATGCCCCTAAAAGGGTCTAACTTTTTGAGGGCAGTGCAATCTTGGGAAGGCTTTTCTTTTATCAGTCCGCAGCTAGTATGGGTTTATGTCTATTGTAAGTTCTACCTGCGAGTTTCCTTCATTAAAGAATAATGTCTTTTCCAGTATTCCCTCATGCAGGATTTGTCCAACTGTCTTGTCAAATTTGTCCGTCTGCTTCCAGTCTCGTGAAGGAAGATTCTCCTCCTCCCGGCCGGTGGCATATATCTTAATCCGATAATGCAGATTTTCTACTGTTAGGTTTACGTACTTATTGTTAAGTATGGGATTGGTATGATTGAGCGTCGTCCCAGCCTTCAGACGTAAAGGATGCTCCCCGGCACCGTACCGGATCTTGGTTGTGGGAGGATTAAGCGATTCCAGATATGCCGGCATCTCCCTGCCATCTGCAAGTATGACTTTTTGCCGGTCATTATATACATAAATGGATAGGCTGCCAAAAAGTTGGCCGTAGCTGTTCTCTGAATCATCAGACTGTAAAACGGATATTGATTTTATTCCTACCCGTAATTTATTGGTACGTAAACAGTTTTTCTGTTTCAGGAACGCTTCTGTTTTCAGGCTCAGTCTGTTACCCTCCATATCGGTCGCTTTAAATGAAAGCGGAACTATTTGAAACTCGCTTACCGGTTCTGTAAAATAATCGTCTACTGCTGCTTTAATCTTTTTTGGATCGGTTTCAGGATTAGGAACTCCGCCACCGGCGTGAACTTTTACTGAAATCTGCTTTATAAGATTTGAATCACATGGCTCGGCAGCAATTCCGGAGTTGAACTTGTGCCAGTTCAGCGCTCCGTTTGCTGTTTTGCAAAAGTTATCCAGTCGGATATTGGATTCAAAGATAATATGAAGCAGCCGGCCATATTCCACCTCTTCAAAATAGAACCAGTCCGGTTGTCTTTCGGTTGGATATGTGAAAATATCATCAGGACCGTTTAACTTACCTGCACTCACAGTCATAAATGTTTGCCTGAAAGTAAACAGATAATAATAGTTTTTCTTCGGAGATGTAAGATTAAGGCTTGGAGCGCCTGATTCGTCTATGAAAAAACGGGATGGAGCCATTTTGAAAGTCAAAAAATCTTCAATTGTGGTTTCTGCGGATTGTGAATCTGCCATAACGTAGGGTTTGGAACTGATGCAGTTGGAAAAGTCAGTAAGTCTTGCTGCCGCAGATGTTAATTGCTGCCGAAATTCTTCCTTCACGGTTGGAACAACCTCTTCTGAAGTGTATTTCAGCCCGTCGCTACCTACTGTTTTTAGTGTTAGCGCTTTACGCTGCCTCATACCATGATAGACAAACTTCCCCCTTTCCAAAATATCATTAGCACTGAATACTGCTCCCGGAAGTATATTGCTGGCTTCTGCCGATTGACAGACCATAATGGGATATTCTACTGTTACGCCCGTCACTTCTTCGCAGTTGAAGCAGGTCTTTTCATTCAGAGAAGAGATATTCGACTTTAATTTTACATTAGGTTGTGCAAACATTGTAGACAGTTGCAGCCTGATCCTGGTATTGTGTCGCGTGGTTATCGTTCTGATTTTTGAGTAGTTAGGTTTTCCTTTAAGTTTTGTAAAGCCGTTCGCCGAATTTTCACTACTCCGTACATGTTTTTTACTGTTTGTCCTTTTTTTGCCCGACTCCGGTTCGGCTTCCGGCCCGCTGTTTTCCGTCAGTAAATTTTTTTTCGTCATTATTTCTTTTTTTATTTTTGATTGCAAACCTGGGTACTGAATAATTCTACATAAAAGGGTAATCTTTAATGTTCTGAACTAAAAATTATACGTAATAGCGTTAAAAGTATATAAAATATCCGTTAGAAATGGGTCTTTATAACGAAACCTTTACATTGAATAATTAATTACTGTTTAAATGGGATTGTATTATTTAAGGCGTTTAGACTAGCTGGTTTTTGCTGTTATCACCATTTTTTGGGATGGATACAATCTGTACTAATGCTGTATAAACGCTGGCAATTACTTAACAATTTGTTAGCAGTTAAACTGGCGGTCAGTGAGGAAAGCTCCTTATCTTTGCACTGTAATTCAATTAAAAATTTCATGAAAAAATTCAGTGCTTTAGTATTTGTTGCGCTTTCTGTTTTCAGTCTAAACGCACAGAACACAAAATCAGCAGACAATGAGAAACCGAAGTTGGTTGTTGGAATAGTTGTAGACCAAATGCGGTGGGATTTCCTTTACCGTTATGAAACCAAATATGGAAAAGGAGGTTTTAAACGGCTCATGAATGAAGGTTATAATCTGAACAATGTGATGATTAACTATGTTCCAACGGTTACAGCTCTTGGTCATACATCAATTTACACAGGTTCGGTGCCTTCAATCCATGGTATTGCAGGAAATGACTGGACAGACCGGGAAACCGGCAAAAATGTATACTGTACTACAGATTCATCGGTAAAAGGTGTTGGATCGACTTCGGAAAGGATTGGCGCACACTCTCCGCACCAGCTTTGGAGCACAACCATAACAGATCAGTTGGGAATTGCTTCTAATTTCAGGTCTAAGGTAGTCGGTGTATCACTGAAAGACAGAGCTTCCGTGTTGCCGGCCGGACACAATCCAACGGGAGCTTTCTGGTTTGATGAAGGTACGGGACATTTTGTGACCAGTTCTTATTACATGAGTGAACTGCCCAAATGGCTGAAGGATTTCAATGCTCAAGATTGGGGCTCGCGACTTGTGGCCAACGGATGGGACACTTCTCTTCCCATTGCACAATACACCGAAAGTACAGCAGATGATGTTTCCTGGGAGCAGCTTTTAGGAAGTGCCAAAACTCCTGTCTTTCCATACAAAAACCTGGCAGCCGACTATGCTGCCAAAAAGGGGATTATCCGCACTACACCCTTTGGCAATACGCTTACCCTAAAAGTAGCCGAAGCCGCACTTGATGCTTACAAAATGGGCCGAAACCAGGATACGGATTTTCTTGCCATTAATATTGCCTCCACAGATTATGTTGGGCATTCCTTTGGCCCAAACTCAATCGAAGTTCAGGATACCTACCTAAGATTGGATAAAGACCTGGAAAATTTCTTTGCCATGCTTGACAAAAAAGTTGGCAAGGATAACTATCTGGTATTCCTGTCGGCAGACCATGGCGGTGCGCACTCTCTTGGGTATATGGAAACAAATAAGATGCTGACAGGCCTTTTTGATGATGGTTTGCAGAAGAATCTGGAAGAGGAGCTTAAAACCCGCTATAACCATGAAAAGTTAATCTGGGCAGTAGACAATTATCAGATCTATCTGAACCAGCAACTCATTCGTGAACATAAACTGGATGCTGAAGATATCAAGCAAAACATCATCAACCGTCTGAACCGGGACCCACGTGTACTTTACGCTGTAGATTTGGCTAAGATAGGTTCGGCTGCGATTCCAGAACCTATTAAGTCCAGGATCATCAACGGTTATAACTGGCAGCGCAGTGGCGATATACAGATAATCTCACACGACGGGATGCTTCCAAACTATGCGAAGAAAGGAACAACTCACAGTGTATGGAATTCTTATGATGCTCACATTCCTCTGATATTTATGGGAAAAGGTGTAAAGAAAGGGCAGAGCACTAAGCCCTACCATATGACGGATATCGCCCCCACACTTGCGCAGATCCTGAAAATCGAAAATCCAAGCGGAAATATCGGTGAGCCGATTTCGGAGGTAATTGGAAACTAAATTAAATCTTTATTAAAAGTGAAACGCGCCGAAAGGCGCGTTTTTAGTTTGAATTATACCGGAATTTATTCTCCGTCCTCGTATTGCTCCAGATAGTACGAAAAGCCAAAGTCTTCAACTTCATCTTCCGCATCCTCCATAGTTAGGAGCAGATCCTCAAATGTTTCCAGCTGGTCTACCGTCATATTTACAAATTCAAGATGGACGGGTTGCTCGGCCTGTCCCGTTATGAAATCATAAAAGGCATCCAGATTATCCCCAAAATCCGGCGGTATAGACATTTTTTCTTTTACCTGAGCATAAAAATCCTCGAAATCACCAATATTACTAAAGTCAATATATACTGTTTTCATGTTCTCCATCTGCTTCGTTTCCTTTATTTAATGTTAATTCTGATTTATTTCTGTTTCTGAAAAGTTTTATAGTGGTCCGTTGTCAGCCATACTTCACCATCCGGGGTATATACGATGCGCTGAGCATTTCTGTTTCCACATGTATAATTTACATCTGCTTCATAATACTTTTTACCCGCGGGCAGTTTCTTTTCCCTGTTGCCGAATTTGTCGCCGCCGATAGCTTTGCCCGGAAGGATATCGCAAAGGTTTCCTTCCGAAGCAATCCAGCCTTTTGCACGTGCTTCATTCTTTGTCAGATAATATTTCGGCAGACTGCGGTTAGTCTTCACATAACTGATCACCCGGCCGGCTTCTGTGAGTGCATCAATATCTTCGTTGGCGGAATTCTGATCCTTCCGCTGTTCAGTTTGGTGATCCGCTCCACTATTTTCACCTTCCGCATTACTATCATTTACGTAGTACATTATGAGATATGCGGTAAGCAATCCGATAATGAAAATAAGGAAGAGTTTGAAATTATCTTTGCGCATGAATACTGGCTGACAGAATTTTAATACATCTGACTAAATAATTAAGGGTGTATGTTTTATCCCGGTAAAATTTAACCGCGCCATTCCTCAGGTATATCACATACCGGTATGGGCTGTATCTTATGCTGGGCGGCTTTATTCATCTTCTGAAATATTTTAAATACTTCGAGATCCCTGCCTGAGTAGTCTTCTTCGGTCTTGGTTCCCCATTCTTTCTGGATCTTTTCCAGTTCGGGATAGGAGGCCCCAATTTGCTGTTCGTCGGTACGCTCGGTATTCCAAAGACCGTCTGTAGGAATGGCATTCTGAATGGATTCCACAAGATCGAGTGATCTGGCAAGTTCATAAACTTCGGTTTTATAAAGGTCGGCTATTGGTGAGACGTCTACACCGCCGTCGCCGTATTTTGTATAAAAACCGATGCCGAAATCTTCCACCTTATTACCCGTCCCACAAACCAAAAGCCCGTGTATCTGTCCGTAATAATACAGTGTAAGCATCCTTAAACGGGCTCTTGTATTAGCCAGAGCCAACTGCTCGTTAGGGAACTCTGTTGCGTCTGCGTTGAAGGACTTATAAAGGTCACCGAAAGCGGGAGTGAGGTCCACCGTTGCAGCTTCTATATTGTTAAATTTACCTTTCAGGAAATCAATGTGTTCCCAGGCACGGCTCACATGCTCCGCATTCTGGTGTATGGGCATTTCCAGCAGCATTGTTTTCATACCTGTCATTGCGCAAAGTGTGGACACTACTGCCGAGTCCACTCCGCCTGAGATACCCACAATGTATCCCTGGACCCCGGCCTGCTCTGCGTAATCTTTAAGCCAGGTAACAATTCTTTCGGTTACTTTTTCAGTCTGCATGAACGTTGTTTTATGCATTGGGATGAATTGGACAATCCTTAAAAATTCATTATTTTTGTAAAAATATAAAATTAATTGTCACCAACACGGCAATGTTCCGAAATTGAATTTAAAAATGACCAATAGAAAAAGTACACCTTTAAAATACTCTTCCTCCGTTATACGTGGCGCGGTGGGTTCCCTGGTTCTTGTTTTCTCACTTAGTTTTCTGCAAAACTGTACTAAAGAAGATAAGAATATTTGGGACATCGAAATTGAGCAGCCTGCAGGTAAAATCATAATCACCGATATTTCTAAAGAGTTTTTTGCCCCAGACGTTAGTATGGAGCAGTTTAAGCAAAAATATCCCTGGTTTCAGGGTTCTGTGAGCGACGAAGATTTTGTTAAACGTCGGAATAATCCGGAGGAGGCGAAACTTTACCGTGAAGCTGCCGCAAAGGTGGATCTTAACCTTTTGGGAACCGACCTGGCAGGTCTTTTCGCCCGGGTGAAATATCATTTTCCAAATTTTGCAAACCCTAAAGTCTATACTTTTTCGTCCAGCACGCAGATGTATGAGGAGCCAGTTATCTATGACCCTCAGCAGGGTTTTCTTTTCATCGATATTTCAGGATTCATGGGGTCTAAAAATGAATATTACAAAGGAATTGAAGAGTACTTCAAGGTATCTATGAATGCCGAAAACATCATCCCGAAAACATCAGAAGCCATTGCAATAAGCATCGTACCTTTTGACAAAACTTCGCAGAAATTTCTGGATCAGATGGTGTATAACGGCAAAATTATGACTTTGCAGGATGCTTTCCTTCCTCATTTGCCGGATCATCTTAAAATGAACGCTACGGCAGAACAATATGAATGGAGCAGTGCCAGCGAAGTGAGTATCTGGGATTATTTCATCGAGAATGATTATCTGTTCAGCCCGGACCCGCGCCTTACGGAAAGATTTATTAACCCGGGACCGTTCTCAAAATTCTATACTGATGTAGATAAGCAGTCGTCGCCGAGGGTCGGTGTTTTCACAGGTTGGCAAATCTGCAGAAAATTTTATGAGAAGAACCCCAAAACTCCGATTAGCGATTTTCTGGCGATGAGCGCTACGGATTTATTTAACAAATCAGAATACAAACCTAAAAATTAATGCGGGATCGGTTCTCAGTCACATACAGAGAATTCCCCCGAAAATTATACAATGAAGAAGACTCAAATCATATTAGATGTGGAATTGGATGAAAACCATATTCCCGAAAAAATGACCTGGAATGCCCAGGACGGTGGCATCCAGGCCCAGGAAACCAAAGCTGCAATGATTTCCGTTTGGGATGACAAAACTATGGAAGCATTAAGAATAGACCTTTGGACAAAGGAAATGCCTGTAGACCAAATGAAAATGTTCCTGCACCAGATGCTTATCTCACTCAGCAACACCTATAAAACGGCCACAGGTGAAGAAGATGTAGCCCAGTGGATGGAGGAAATGGCCGAAGAATTTGCCGTGAAATCAGCGATTAAAATGTAATACCGGCAGGATAATCACGTCAGCTAAACTGTGGCACTTCTTTTCCTGATCACCCAATCATCGCATTGTCAAATTAGTAAATCAGCAAATTAACAGATATGAATTTCAACACTAAAGTAATACACGGCGGACAGCAGCATGAACCTACTACAGGTTCTGTAAATGTTCCGGTTTTTTTAACATCTACTTTTGCCCAGACCTCTCCGGGTGTGCATTCCGGATATGAATATTCCAGAGCAGCCAATCCAACAAGACAGGCTTTGGAGGACAGTCTTGCCAGCATTGAGAACGGTGCCCGCGGTTTGGCTTTCGGCTCCGGTCTTGCTGCGATAGACTGTGTTTTAAAACTTCTCAATCCCGGCGACGAGATTATTGCTGTAGATGATCTTTATGGCGGAACTTACCGAATGTTTACCCGCCTTTTTGATAAATATCAGCTTAAGTTCACCTTCGTGAATTTTGATGATGTTTGCAAAATAGCAGAACTGATCACCGATAAGACAAAACTTATTTGGGTGGAAACACCTACAAATCCACTCATGAAACTGGTGGACATCAAGGCGGTAACTGAACTTGTGAAAGGGAAGGATATTCTTGTAGCGGTAGACAATACTTTTGCTACGCCGTATCTCCAGCGTCCGATTGATTTAGGTGCTGATATCGTTATGCACTCGGCTACAAAATATCTTGGAGGTCACTCTGATGTTATTGCCGGAGCGCTTGTTGCTAAAACGGAGGAGCTCGGGGAAAAACTGCATTTTATTCAGTTCGCCAGCGGTGGTATTTTGGGTCCGCACGATTCGTATCTTGTTCTCAGGGGCATAAAAACCCTGGCACTCCGGATGCAGCGCCATTCCGAAAACGGTAGGGCAGTAGCCAAATATCTGGAATCCCATCCAGCGGTAGAACGTGTGATCTATCCCGGTCTGGAATCTCATCCTCAGTATGATCTTGCGAAAAAACAAATGAAAGATTTTGGTGGAATGGTCTCATTCACCTTTAAATCCGGTAAGAAAGAAGATGCCGTGAAATTTTTGGAGAAGGTAAAGGTGTTCACGCTGGCTGAGTCCTTAGGAGGTGTGGAATCTTTGGCGAATCATCCAACACTTATGACCCATGCGTCCATTCCGGAAGATAAGCGTGCCGAGCTTGGTATTACAGACGATCTTGTACGGCTCAGCGTTGGTATTGAAGATAGTGAGGACCTGCTGGCAGACCTCGAAAGAGCTTTCAAATAAACATAAACCTTCAGAGATTTAAAATCTCTGAAGGTTTTTTTAATTTTAAACCATGACTGATTTCGAAAAATACATTCAGCGCTATCTGGATCTGATTCCTTCCCCAGACTGGCTTACTGAAATGCGCAATTCCTGTGGTAATACAGTGGCAGTCTACAGCTCATTTTCCGAGATTCAGGCTGACTACACCTACGCGGAGGGAAAGTGGACCCTGAAGGAAGTGCTTCAGCACATCATTGATGCCGAGAGAATTTATTCGTACCGTGCCCTTCGTTTTGCACGTCGCGATAAGACCGTCCTTCCGGGTTGGGATGAGGTAAGTTATGGTGAGACTTACGAACTGGTCAACAGAAGTCTCAGCAGTTTAATGGAGGAGTTTGAAGTGGTGAGGAAATCAACTTTACTGTTCTTTGAAAATCTGGAAAAGACGCAGCTTGCTGAAAGTGGGCGGGCTAATGAAAACGAAATGACTGTAGAACTTCTCGGAAAACTTATCATCGGCCATAATATTCATCATCTGAATGTGATTGATGAAAGGTATATTCCCAACATAAATCAACAGAAATGACCTGTCCTTGCTGTTCAAATCTCTCCTACCAACACTGCTGTAAGCCCTGTCACACCGGTGAAAAGTATGCGCCTTCAGCGGAGGCACTTATGCGTTCCAGGTATTCAGCTTTTGCAATTCCCGATGGAGGCTATCTTTTGGAAACAACATTGCCCTCCAAAAGAAAATTTCACAATAAAAAAGATCTTCAGGAATGGGGTGAAATCAATGAATGGCTAAAACTGGAAATTATACGGAAACCGGCGAAAGATAAAGTGGAGTTCAAGGCCTGGTATAAAGATGAAGAAGGTACACTTCAGTTACATCATGAGCTTTCGCTCTTCAAATTTGTTAATGGGCGCTGGTTTTATGTATCAGGAAAATTCTTAGAATAGGCTACAGTTCGCCATTCTTCTTTTTCTGCCTCAAAACGTAAATATAGAGGCTCTCAACTTTCGTGCGTGCCCAATCAGTTTTTCGGAGAAATTTAAGCGATGAATTTATGCTGGGATTATCTGTGAAACATTTAATACTGATCTGTTCGCCTAACTTTTCAAATCCGCCGTAATAGTCCACCAGCTCCTCCAGTATCGCATCCAGACGCTTTCCGTGAAGGGGATCTTTCTGTTTCTGTTCCATCCGGTAAAAATAAGGTATTACGGCATCTTATCCAATTACCACAACATATCCGCCAATTATGCTAATTTTGCCACCGTAATAACCAATTTTGATTCATGCAGAACCTTATTGATACCCTGAAATCAGGCGGAACCATTCTTTATCCTACGGACACCATCTGGGGTCTGGGCTGTGATGCTACTAATGTAGACGCTGTTCAGAAAATATTCGAAATCAAGAAACGCGACCGTTCCAAATCAGTTATTATTCTTGTTGAATCTGAAAAACGCCTGCAGGACCTGGTGGAGGTACCGGAAGTAGCCTGGGAAATTATGGATCTTTCCGAAAAGCCCGTCACTCTTATTTACGATGATCCCAAGGGCTTACCAAAAGAACTCTTGGCAGAGGATGGGAGTATCGGTATCCGTTTGGTAAAAGATAATTATTTAAAGAAGCTCATCGGCAAACTGAATAAACCTTTGGTTTCTACTTCAGCAAACTTCAGCGGAGAAAAGTCACCAATGAAATATTCCGATATTTCTGAAGAGATCATTGCTGCCGTAGATGCTGTTGCCGAAGAGAACCACGATTCAGTTTCAGAATACGCGGGATCATCTGTTATCCGCATTTGGGCAGACAGTCGTGTAAAGGTGATCCGCGAGTAGTAGTTGGTTTTCATTTTGCTACTGGTTCAGCAGAGTTTTTAAATGAATACACGACTTTTTTCAAAGGCTGTCACGGAACGCTGGAAGCTTCATTAATGTGTAAATCCAGTCAGAATTTGCGTAATGAACGCTTTTAAATACCTTTGCAAAAAATCTGAGCGCACGCTTTCTATCAAATGAAAATCAACCTTATCCAAAATATAAATTTCAAACTTTTTAAGCAGGTTTCCGAAGTCGCACATCAGAACAACCAGTCTGTATACATCGTAGGCGGCTACGTTCGCGACCTTTGGATGGGCAGGAAGGCACCTACTGACATTGATTTCGTGACGGAAGGCAACGGGATGGATCTTGCCAGAGCAGTAGCCAATGAAATTAACCCCAAGCTGAAAGTTTCGGTTTTTAAAACCTACGGTACGGCAATGTTTCGTCACAACGGTCTGGACCTGGAATTTGTGGGTGCCAGGAAAGAAAGTTACGCCGAGCATTCCAGGAAGCCAGATGTGGAAACCGGTACTCTGGAAGATGACCAAAAGCGCCGTGATTTCACCATCAACGCGCTGGCAGTCTCACTGAACAAAGAAAACTTCGGAGAACTGATTGATCCGTTCGAGGGAATTGCAGATATATCTGATAAAATTATCCGGACACCTTTAGAACCCAGCCAAACGTATTCGGATGATCCACTGAGGATGATGCGGGCAATACGCTTTGCATCAACCTTAAACTTTGAGATTGAAAACGAGTCACTTCAGGCTATAAAATTGGAAGCAGGCAGGATTAAAATTGTTTCCATGGAACGCATAATGGTGGAATTTAACAAAATCATGCTTTCCGAAAAACCGTCTGTTGGACTGAAACTTCTGGCTGATACCGGACTTTTGGATTATATCATGCCGGAGCTTACTGCTTTAAAGGGAATTGAGGAAGTAGAAGGCCAGACTCATAAAGACAATTTCTGGCACACGCTGGAAGTAGTTGACAATATTTCCAGAAATACCGATAATCTCTGGCTCCGCTGGGCGGCTCTGCTGCATGATGTAGGTAAAGCTCCAACCAAGAAATTTGTAGAAAAGATCGGATGGACATTCCACGGTCATGAATTCCTGGGTTCCAAAATGGTAAAATCTATCTTCCAAAGGTTAAAACTGCCCATGGGTCCGGATATGAAGTACGTACAGAAACTGGTGAAACTGTCTTCCCGCCCTATCGCACTGATTGACGACGGTACTTCGGATTCTGCACTGCGCCGGCTGCTGTTTGATTCGGGCGAGGATCTGGAGGATCTTTTTACGCTCTGCAAAGCTGACATTACCACTAAGAATTCCCACAAACAGGAAAAATTCAAAAAGAATTTCGAATATGTTGCTGTTAAGATAAAGGAGGTTGAAGAAAAGGATCAGGTGCGTAATTTTCAGCCGCCAATCACCGGCGAGGAGATTATGGCATTATTCAACCTGAAACCCGGCCGGGAGATTGGGATATTGAAAGAGAGGAAGCTATCCTGGAAGGAGAAATTACAAATGATAAAACCGAAGCGCGTAATTTCGTGATTACACAGGGCAAAGAATTGGGTCTGGTACCTACTGCCTGATTAGGTTGGAATGTAAAAACACTTTTAAGATTAATTTAACCTTTGATTTGTTCTGATGCTGTCTGAATTTTTGGTAAATTTGATTTAATCAAAAAATAAAATAACGCTATGGCAGATATTACATTAAAAGGGAACAGTATTAAGTCGGTTGGAAACTTACCGGAAGTTGGAAGCACATTACCTGACTTCTCTTTGGTAGACAGCAGTCTGAATGAGAAACGTTTGAAGGATTTTGCAGGCAAAAGGAAGATCTACAATATTTTCCCGAGCATCGACACAGGAATCTGCGCTGCATCAGCACGAAAATTTAACGAAGAAGCTGCCGGTTTGGATAATACAGTAGTTATTAATGTATCCAAAGACCTGCCGTTTGCCTTAGGCCGCTTCTGCGCTGCCGAAGGCTTGGACAATGTAGAGTCGCTATCGGACTTCAGGTCTACATTTGGTGATGATTTGGGGGTTACGCTTGCAGATTCTCCAATGAAAGGTTTGCTTAGCCGTGCCGTAATAGTTACTGATGAGAATGACAAAGTAATTTATACCGAGCAGGTACCGGAGATTGTTCATGAGCCTAATTATGAAAACGCACTGAACGCTCTTAAATAAAAGACCCGGTTAAAAAAGTAAACGCAAAGAAATTTGCGTTTTTTTTATCAATATAATATGAAACGCTCTGGCTCCGCAGATTTACCGCTACACTATGGTCAGGTCCCGCCCTGGCTCTATGAGCGTATGTCCAAACTGGGCCTGGCCGTCGTTGAGGTTATATTAAGTGATTATGGAAAAGATGAGGTTATCAGACGGCTTAGTGATCCGTTCTGGTTTCAGTCTTTCGGCGCTGTAATGGGAATGGACTGGCATTCGTCAGGTATTACAACCTCCGTAATGGGTGCGCTGAAAAGAGCCGTCAATCCGAACTCCAGAACGCTGGGCATTTATATCGCAGGCGGAAAAGGTAAATTTTCTCTCGAAACCCCCGCAGAACTGCTGAGAATCTCGGAAAATACCGGCCTTAACGGAAATGAACTCGTCAGGGCAAGCAAACTTTCGGCGAAGGTGGACAATACTGCGGTACAGGATGGCTATCAGCTGTACACTCACAATTTCATACTTAATGACGAAGGTCAGTGGGCAGTGATACAGCAGGGCATGAATACGCAGGACAAAACTGCGCGCAGATATCACTGGCATTCGCAAAGCCTGAAATCTTTTGTGGAGGAACCGCATACCGGAATAGCCGGAATAAACCGCGGCCGCATTCTGAATCTTACCTCGGGCAGTGCTGCCGGAAACCGTGCAGGTATTATGGAAATTACCGGGACCCCTAATGAAAAGATACTTCAGGACTTTTCCAGGCTTATCCTGCCCGCACACCACGATGTCCGCGCGTCTGACGTGAATATGAAAAGACTGGGTGCCTTGCTGCACATGACCAGGGAAGTACCGCCGGAGAATTTTGAAGAGCTGTTACTGCTGAAAGGTGTGGGCCCGCATACCCTGCAAAGTCTGGCATTGGTGAGTGAGGTCATCCACGGCGCACCTTCGCGCTTTAAGGATCCCGCAAGGTTCTCTTTTGCGCATGGCGGAAAGGACGGACATCCGTTTCCGGTTCCGCTCGATATTTATGATGAAACGATCAGCATTCTTCAAAAAGGTATTGAAAAGTCCAAACTTGAGAATTCCGATAAATTGAGATCCGTTGAAAAGCTCCACCGTATCATTGCGAACGCTGAAAAGAATTTCACTCCGTCCTTCGACCTAAATGAAGTTATTGGAGAAGAACGCAGCAACTCGTGGAAGTACGGCGGAAAGACTGTTTTTGGAGATGCCAAAAAACCTGCGGGTCAGGGTGGGATTCAGCTTTCAATGTTTTAATTTTATATCTGTGAAAAAGTCATTGCAGCATATTTACTCCCACTTCCTCCTCAGCCAGGAGAATGTGCGCGAAATTATGGATGCTCACGATGAGGTCAACATTACTAAGGGTGACATATTGCTTAGTGAGGGCCAGATTGCAGCGGCTTATTATATTGTTGAAGATGGCCTGGTCCGTGCCTATGTAAATGGTTTGGACGGCTCGGAGATTACTACGGAGTTTTTTATTGAAAATGAAATTGTAATTATTCCTTCATCCTTATTTCAAAAAATTCCTTCTGCAGAAAATGTTCAGGCAGTCACCGACTGTACTTTGTTTAAGATCGACTATGAAAAATTTCAGGAACTCTTCCACCGCCAGGAAGGTCTGCGGGAGTGGGGCAGGGCATGGTTCTCCTATCAGCTTTTTACGATGAAGCAGCGGTCTCTGGATATGATTACTGAAACAGCATCCGCCCGATACCTTAAACTCATGAAAGACAAGCCGCAAATTATCAGGCAGGCGCCTTTAAAACATATCGCAACCTATCTGGGCATCACCGACACATCGTTAAGCAGGATCCGAAAGGAGATTATCGCGAAATAGTTTTCTTGTCCTATGGCAAGCCGGGTATTTGGCTGTGTTCTCTAACTTTGATTGATGCTAAAGTAAAAACATCATGGACAAGCCCAATTCAACAAAACTCGAAATTATAGTTCCTGCATTCAGGATGCATTCCCAAAGTTTCAAAAATGCCCTGGACGGTATTTCTGAAGAAAGTGCACTCCGCAGAATTGATAATGTAACCAACCACGTGGTCTGGATGGCCGGAAACCTGGTGAAATGCCGCTATTGGCTGGCAGATTTGCTGCGTTTAGAAGTTAAAGATCCTAACGGCAAACTATTCCATGAGGGTCGTGCGCTGGACGAAAACCTGAGCTATCCTACACTTGAGGAACTGAAGAAGAACTACGCTGTGATTTCACCTCAGGTATATCAGAAACTTTTACAGGTAACAGATGAACATTTGGATTCACCATGCGACTTTGGGATGCGAATTCCCTTTGTAAAGGAAAATGTACTCAATATGATAGGTATGTGCATTGGCCGCGAAGATTATCTGCTGGGTCAAATCGGCCTTATGCGCAAACTGCTAGGCTTAAAAGGAATGAGCTATGATCTGGATGAAAGCCTGAACTACTGATTTGCGGTAAAATTCGCATGCTGATTATACATACCCAGCTCAAAAACTCAAAAAATGGATAACAAAGAAATTGCCAGACAGTTTTTCGAAAACCTGTTCGTAAACAACAATAAAGCCTATGAGGTTCTGGCAGATGACGTTCGTGTGGACTGGCCAGGATTCGGCATGGAAACGCTTGTGGGCCGCGACAGTCTGCGCAAATTTATGGATGACAGCGGACCGGACAGGGTCGTGGATATGCAAATCAGGAATCTCCTTGCCGAAGGCGATACTGTAATTGCGGCAGGAAGCATCAGTACCGAAACAGCCGGTAAGACGGAACGTTCCCATTTCGCAGATGTGTATACGGTACAGAATGGAAAAATCACCGCTCTGCAAAGCTATATGGTCTTCGACAAAGGAAATGATAAAGACTAAACAAAAAAATATAATCATGGCAAAACTAAATCCTTACTTAAATTTTGACGGTACCGCACTGGAAGCTTTTACCCTTTATCAAAGTGTTTTCGGGGGAGAATTTGTGGGCGGAATAATGCGGATGGGTGATGCACCGGGCACTGAGAATCTTCCTGAAGACGAAAAGAACCGGATTATGCATATCGCATTACCGATAGGTGGTGACTTGCTTATGGCTTCTGACGTTAGCCCCAGTATGGGACAGCGCGTTACCGCCGGCAACAGCAATTATATTTCGATTTTTACTGAATCCCGTGACGAGGCTGACCGTTTTTTTAATGCACTTTCCGAAGGCGGCGAGGTGGAGATGCCCATGGAAGATCAGTTCTGGGGCGACTACTTCGGCAGCTTTCGCGACCGTTTCGGGATTCACTGGATGATTAACCATAACGACAGTGTTCAAATTTGAGAAAATTTACATCTAAGTTTGCATCGCTAAAATCGTAGGTAGTTCTTTTACCGCTGCAACACGTTGGTATCTTATTATAAACTGGAAAGTGAAAAAATTGCGCGGACTTGGAACATACCGCAATTTTTCATACTTTTAAAAGAAAAAATATGGAGCCCATTAAGATTGATATTACCATTTTGGAACCTGTACAGAAAGTTTGGGATTATATGAATGATCCAAAACACATTACCAAATGGAGTTATGCCCATGATACATGGCAGTGTACCAAGGCAGAAAACTCATTGGTTGTGGGGGGCAAACTCAAAATACGTATGGAGGCCAAAGACGGAAGTTTTGGTTTTGACTACGAAGGTATTTATGATGAGATAGTTTTGTTTGAAGCCATTAAATATCATCTGACAGACGGGAGGAAAGTAGAAGTTTACTTCAATAAAATAGATGAAAAGACCACCGAGGTGGTGCAGATCTTTGAGCCGGAAGAGCAGAATTCACGCGAAATGCAGCGGGACGGTTGGTATGCCATCCTGAACAACTTTCATAAGTATGTGGAAAATCACTAAATGTTGTTTTTTCGCTGCTGTATTATTCACCTTCGCTTCCTGTGATAAAAAAGTAAGTAAAAAAACAGAGGTACCAAACAGAACAGATTCTGCTTCAAAGCAGGAAGTAAATAATGCGGCTCTTGTGGAGCAGGTTGAATATGAAAAGTACACCGGTGCCTGGTTTACGGTGGAGTTTCCGGGAAACTTTTCGGTAACGCCCTCCCTGCAGTCTACAACCCGTACAGAAGGATATGACAGTGTTGTGTTTACATCTCCAGACGGTAAAGTACAGTTCTATATTTTTTCCCCTCAGTGGAGTGGAATTGCTACAGATATTGCATTGCAGGCCGGCGAGGAGGAAACAGAACACACCACGGACACCGAGAATGGACTCACTGTGGAAAGGTGGACAATAAAGGCTGATAACGGTCAGTATTCCCGGTCCTATGAATCCACATCTGAAACTGGTGGTATAAATAAGATTTTCGGGATACTGTATTTATCGTCAGAGGACCTTGAGCGATACCGTGCAGAATACCTTCATTTTAAAAACTCGCTTCAGCAATATGCAGACTAACGATGAGTGAAGTTGATCAGTATATCAACCGTTTTCCGCCGGAGGTTCAGGAGATTTTGCAAAAGATCCGTACTCTGATACTGGAAAATGTTCCGCTCGCAGAGGAAAGGCTTGCTTATGGATTGCCAGGGTATTATTTATTGGGCAAACCACTGGTTTACTACGGCGCTTTTTCGAAACATATTGGATTTTACGGCACGCCTGATGGTCATGTGCATTTTGGAGAAGAATTGTCAGCGTATAAACAGGGAAAGGGCTCTGTGCAGTTTCCCTTGACCGGTGAAATTCCCTACGGACTGATTGAGAAAATAGTTAGTCTCCGCGTAAAGCAGATTAACTCCAACAACTAATTTTTTTATTCTGTTATGAAAAATAACATTTTCCCATGCCTCTGGTTCAACGGTGATGGCAGAAATGCTGCAGATTTTTACTGCCAAACTTTTGCCGGTAAAATTAGTGTAGATGCAGAATACGTCATCAACATTGAGCTTTTCGGCCAAAAACTGATGATTCTGGATGCAGGGCCACAGTTTGAAAAGAATGCCTCCATTTCCTTTATGGTCCTTTGTGAAAGTGAAGAGGAGGTGAACAGTTATTGGCAGGCACTTGCAGAAGATGGGCTGGTACTTATGGAACTTGGCGAATATCCATGGAGTAAAAAATATGGCTGGGTGCGGGACCGGTTTGGCGTAACCTGGCAAATATATCTCGGCGAAAAGCAGGGAACCCAAAAAATGATACCTACCTTGATGTTTCTTCATGAAAATAATGGTCGTGCAAAAGAGGCAATGAAATTTTATACACAAACGTTTCCTTCTTCCCAAATGGGCCGCATTTTGAAGTATGGAGACGGTGTGGGTAATGAATCACACGAAATTCCGGAACATATTCAGCATGCCCATTTCGAACTGGACGGTTATTCATTTTTTTGTATGGACAGTTCCCATGATCATAAATTTGACTTCAGTGAAGGGATTTCAATTGTTGTAATGACGGATAATCAGGAAGAAACAGACCGCCTTTGGAATGCTCTCGCCTTAGATGGTGGACAAGAATCCATGTGTGGATGGCTCAAAGATAAATTTGGTGTAAGCTGGCAAATCGTCCCGAAAAGGTTGTTGGAACTGATGAATGGTTCAGACCGCGAAAGAGGTGCAAATGTGGCGCAGGCCATGATGCAGATGCGGAAAATTGAGATTGCTGAACTGGAGAAAGCTTATGTTTTGTAAAGAAAGAATATGAAGCTACTCACTTTTAACATTACGATTGAGGCAGCACCGGAAAAAGTTTGGAATATTCTATGGAATGAGCATTCTTACAGCCGGTGGACGTCGGTCTTCCAGCAGGGTTCAAGGTACGAAGGTAATCTGGAAGAAGGAAGCATTGTCCGGATGTGTGATTCTGTGAGTAACGGTATGTATAATCTGGTTCTGATCAATACGCCTTACAGCCAGATGAAATTTAAACATCTGGGTTGGCTTTATGATGGAGTAGAAGATCCGCAGGATTGGCCAAATTCAACAGAGTCATACCAACTTCAGGACTTGGGAGGCGAAACTCAGCTTACCGTTACGGTAAACGCTCTGGAGGAGTTCCTGGATTTCTTCAACAGTAATCTTCCGAAAGCCCTGGTACAGATTAAAGTTTTGGCAGAGCAATAAACAAAAAACAATATATTATGGTCACACTATCACATTCAATAGACATTAAGGCTCCGGCAAAAAAAATTTGGGACGTTCTTTGGAATTCCGATTCGTATTCGGAATGGACTCAATTTTTCAGTGAGGGATCGCAGTACCGGTCAGACTGGGAAGTTGATGGCCGCACTTACTTTATGGATAAATCCGGCAGGAATGGTATGGTATCTACAATCGACAGTCTGCGCATACCTTACGAAGTTGTTTTTAAACATCTTGGCCTGCTCCAGGATGGTGTGGAGGATACCAAGTCCAGGGAAGTGATGGAATGGAGTGGTGCCCAGGAGAAATATTTCCTTACCGAGTTTGAAGGTTTTACCAAACTTGTGGGCGAGGTTCAAACATCTGAAATGCATGAAGAGCATATGAGAGGCGCCTTCGAAAAAGGCTTCGAAGTTGTAAAACAGATTGCAGAGAAAGGCTAAGCTGTACCACGATAATATTGAACAGTTTGCTGCAGGAAATTTCCTGTGGCTTGTTTTCTTTCCGTTATTCAACATCATTCTCAAAATATAGTCTGAAAAAAATCCCGATATTTGCAGTGCGACAATGCACGGCTCTGCTAATTTTGCACGAGGTGCTACAATAGAATTTTACGTAAATCAAACAGAAATAAATGAAGATTTCGAATAACTGGCTGAAGGATTATATAAAAACTGAACTTAAACCCGAAAAAACCGCAGATTATCTAACCGATATCGGTCTGGAGGTTGAAGGTATAGAAACTTTTGAAAATATAACAGGCGGTTTGGAAGGCATCGTAGTGGGAAAAGTACTCACCTGCGAAAAGCATCCAAATGCCGACAAGCTGAGTATTACTACAGTGGATACTGGTGGTGAGCCGCTTCAGATTGTGTGTGGGGCTCCTAATGTCGCAGCTGGTCAAACGGTATCTGTTGCTGTACCTGGAACCAGAATTCACACAAAGGACGGAAGCTTCTTTGAAATTAAAGAAACCAAAATCCGTGGCGAAAAGTCACAGGGAATGATTTGCGCCGAAGACGAAATCGGTTTGGGCAACAGCCACGATGGAATTATGGTGCTGGACGGTTCCAAGTATGTAATTGGGACGCCGTTTGCCGATTATTTTCATATTGAAAAAGATCATATCTACGAAATAGGTCTTACCCCTAACCGCACCGACGCAATGTCGCATTATGGAGTGGCGCGTGACCTGAATGCCTTCCTGCTAACCAACGGTCTTAAATCTGAGTTTGAAAAAGCAGCTTTACAGCCTATACTGTTCTCCGGAAGTAACGACTTTCAGATCGAGGTCCAGGACTCTGCTCTGTGTCCACGCTACATAGGTGCCATAATCGAAGGTGTGACTGTAGCGGAATCACCGGAATGGCTTAAGAACAGACTGCAGAGTATCGGTATCGGCTCCACAAATAATGTTGTGGATGTAACAAACTATATTCTGCACAGTTTCGGTCAGCCTTTACATGCATTTGATGCCGACAAAATTTCAGGTAATAAAGTAGTGGTAGGTCCAACTTCAGCGGGAACTGCTTTCACTACCCTGGATGGCATTTCCCGTAAACTGAACGGATCAGAAATTATGATTAAAGACGGCAATGGCGAGCCTTTGTGTATTGCTGGGGTGCTGGGCGGTGTTGAGTCCGGCGTTTCGCAATCCACTAAGACTGTATTTCTGGAAAGTGCCTATTTCAATCCGGTAGCAGTACGAAAAGCTGCAAAGGCCCACAGCATAAATACAGATGCTTCCTTCCGGTTTGAAAGAGGTGTGGATCCGGCGATGACAGTAACCGCACTTACCTATGCGGTGAAGATGCTCGAAGATCTTGCCGGAGGAAAACTAACCGGCAGCCTGCTGGAACATTATCCTGAAAAAATTGAGGATCACTATATTATCCTGAGATTTTCACGCATTGAGCAACTTCTCGGGACTAAGATTCACCGTGAGAAGGTGAAGGAAATCCTTAAAGCGCTGGAAATTACCGTCCTTAATGATATCCAAAACGGTCTGGAAATCTCCGTACCTGCATATCGTGCCGATGTTACCCGTGAGGTAGACGTCATCGAGGAGATATTGAGGATTTACGGGTATAACAAAATTGAAACTCCTAAGAAAAATTCTTATACATCAGTACAGCTGCCTGTTCAGGACCGTGCCCAGCTGGAAAATTCGTGGGCGGCCACGTTACAGGGCAACGGTTTTAATGAAGTGATGAATAACTCCCTTACGAGTGTGAAGAACACCGATGAGGCCGTTAAGCTTCTCAATCCACTCAGCAACGATCTGGCATATATGCGTAAATCAATGCTGGAAGGGCTGTTGGAAAATGCAGCGTATAACATTAACCGTAAATCGGCTGATCTCAAGTTCTTTGAATTGGGAAATATTTATCACAAAAAAGAAAAATACACGGAACGCAGGCAGCTGGCCATCCTAATTACCGGACGCGAAAAAGCCGAAAACTGGATTGTTCAGAAATCTGCTACAGATTTTTACCATCTTAAAGGTTATGTGAACCTGCTCTTGGATCATTTAGGCATTAAGATGGAGGAAAAACCTCTTGAAGACGAACGGTTTTCCGAGGCGCTGGAAATTGTTTCCGGTGGCCGCACCATTGCGCGTCTGGGTAAGGTGTCCGCACAGATGTTAAAGGACAGTGATTTGGACCAACTCTGCTATTATGCCGAAATTGAGCTGGAGAGTGCACAGGAGCTTCGCCAAAAGGGAACCTTTAAGTTCGCTGATCTTCCACGATTTAATAAAATCCGAAGAGACTTGGCGTTGCTTGTAGATAAATCGGTGTCTTACAGTGATTTGCATGCTGTTGCGGTAAGAAGCAAGTCTGCTTACCTGAGAAATGTCAATCTTTTTGATGTTTATGAAGGTAAAAATTTGCCTGAAGGCAAAAAGTCATACGCGATGAGCTTTGAATTACTGAGTGAAGAAAAAACTCTTGAAGAAAAAGAGATCTCTGCACTTATGAACTCTCTTATTAAAAGCTTTCAGAAGGAATTCAACGCAGAGTTGCGTGGATAGTCAATAGAAAAGAACAGGAGCGGACCTACGGAATTGTGTCTTCTGCATGGAGCTCTTGAATATTAATTTAAAAGAATAAAGAAATGAAGAAGTATATCATTACAGCCCTACTATCTGCCTCAGTAATTTCGTGTGGAGTATTGAATACTCCTTTGAGCACTGCCAATCAGCCTTCACTAAACGAGACCCAGTGGCAGCTGGCGGAAAATGTAAAAGGAAAAGTGCCAACTCTGAAGGTACAGTCCGGAAAGATTACAGGAACGGGAGGCTGCAACAATTATTTTGGTGAGCTTAGTACAGAAGCCACTACAGGTGCATTTTCTGCTTCAAAAATAGGATCGACCAAGATGGCCTGCGATTCCATGGCTTCTGAATCGTCATTTTTCAATATGCTTTCCAGCGTAAATAAATATCGGGTTGTGGGAAACACCCTGGAGCTTTACCAGAACGGCTTACTCCTGTTGAAATTCAACAGAATACAATAATAAAAAAAAGGAACTCAGCTGAGTTCCTTTTTTTATTCTTCGTCTTCCTCGTCATCGTACTTAGCGAGTTCTTCATCACACCACGTAAAGGCCTGTTCTACCACTTTTGTAGCTTCCTCGGCCATGGATTCCTCATCGTCCCCTTCCAGATCGTCCAACCATTCTACTTCTTCTTCCTCCACATTCAGGATGAATCTTGGGTATTCTGTATGTACTACAAAAAGGTCTTCCGGCATTTCGGAATTATCTGCTAATAAAAACTTAGGTAATTTCATTTTCTTAATGTTTTAAACTTCTCAAAGATAATAAATTTATTGAAAGTTATTCTCGTGTATCTTAATTTTTGTCAATGCACGATGCGGTGTAAGTGTTTCTTTTTTGAGCGTATCCAACGGATTTTTGGTAAAGCGGACTTTTGGGTTCACAGTGCTTATGAGTTCAGCAATTTGCGATTCCCTGCTGTCCATATCATCATTTATATAAAAATTGATGTTGGTATCTAACCTGTTCTCGGCTTCGAGATATTCCGTGATTATTTTGCGGTTTTCCAGGTAATCCGCACGGGATAACAAGATAAATACAGCACCTGTAAACAGGCTCAGGATTGGGACAGCATACGTTAATGTCCCTGAAGCTCTGTACAGTTTCCTGAAATACAGCATCCAAAGGGGTAGCGCGAACGGGGCGAGAAGCCAGTAATCCAGCGGTGTAATTCCATAAAAATACTGGATGAAGAAAGAACAGGCAATGCCCATAACGCCGCACGCCATCAGAAATTTTTCGGTCTCAGATATCCCCGCTTTAATTACGAGTACAGTAAGAAGCGCTATGTTGATCGTTCCGATTCCGTAAATCATAAAGTTAATCACTCCTCCGCCTGGATTTGCAATATGTATAAAGGGATTGAATGTTGTAGCCAGACCTTCATACAATTCCACCAAAAGCCTTGAAGTAGGATGTAAACCAATCTCCAGGAACGAATCCACGTACTTTTCGTTAAAATAATCGATGAAAGTTAATTTGTATATCACGACAAAAACAAATCCGGCAGTACCTGAAAATATAAATGCAGGTCCATACCTTTTCCGGCGGTTTATCAGACCGAAAAGCATGGCGGTAGCCATGAAAAAAAGGCCGGGATACCGTATGTTGAATAATAGGATGAGCATAAAACTTAGCCAAAAAAAAGCTTTCCAGCCCTCTAACTGCCCCACAATTACCTGTCGGCCAACAAATAGGAAAACAAAAACAAAAGGCAGCATCATTGCTTCACTCATTGTGTAGCCAAAGAGGGATACCAGACTGAAAAGTGCACAGGTCATAATGATTTCACGAAGATAGAACTGCTTTTTCCAGGCAAACCATATGATAAAGCCGAAGGCCAGGACGCCAAGAAGTTTGCTCGCCCAAAATTCGTCCAAACTGAAATAGGTAAAAAACCGGATTCCCAGCGGATAACCCATTGGCGTGGTGGTATTATCGATTTCCGGAAAGAGGTGGGCGCTGCGCATAAAGCGTACAGAGTCTGGATTCACCCTGCCTTTTTCATTTAATAGAAAACGAAGAAAGATCATCACCAAAGTGGTGATGATCATTATAATCTGTATTCTGTTTTCCAGAATCCTTTTTCTCATTACATTTATTTAAGGCCGCTGCAAGCTATTTTAGAAATGCTGCCGCCACTTTTTCTGCTTTTTTGGATTCAGCATAATCGTAGAAACCTTCGCCTGACTTCACGCCCATTTTACCGGCAGTAACCATATTTACGAGAAGTGGGCATGGAGCATACTTTGGATTTTTGAAGCCGTCGTGCATTACATTCAGAATAGCCAGACATACATCCAGACCTATAAAATCTGCCAGTTGCAGTGGTCCCATTGGATGAGCCATTCCCAACTTCATCACTGTATCAATTTCCTCTACTCCGGCTACACCGTTGTACAGTGTTTCTATCGCTTCATTTATCATGGGCATCAAAATTCTGTTCGCCACAAAACCCGGATAATCGTTTACCTCTACAGGGACTTTGCCTAAAGCTTTGCTTAACTCAAAGATCTCACTAAAAGTCTCTTTTGATGTGGAATACCCTTTAATGATCTCAACAAGTTTCATGATCGGTACAGGATTCATGAAGTGCATTCCTATCACTTTTTCCGGTCTTGAAGTTACCGAAGCAATTTTGGTGATGGAAATGGAAGAAGTGTTGGTAGCCAGGATGCAGTTTTCCGGCGCCAGTTCATCCATCTGTCTGAATATTTTAAGCTTAAGGTCTATGTTTTCAGTAGCTGCTTCAACAATCAGGTCCGCATCCTTTGCAGCCTCTTCCAGCGTGGTAAAAGTAGTGATGTTGTTAAGCGTGGTGGATTTTTGCTGCTCAGTCAGGTTGCCTTTTGCAATGATCCTGTCCAGGTTGGATGTGATCGTTTTAAGTCCGCGGTCCAGTGCTTCCTGCGAAACATCTACGAGACTTACCTGATAACCGGTTTGTGCAAAGGTATGCGCAATTCCGTTTCCCATAGTTCCCGCGCCAATGATTACGATTCTTTTGTTCATAGGTTTGTTTTATATCTTTTAATTAGTAATTTTTTGTGTATCGTTTCTTTTCTTCCAGCAGTACAGCGTCCTGTTCAGAGGTCCTGAATTTCGTTTTTATATAACTGCGCTTGCCGTCGATTCTGTTGTTAAAGACCGAAAAGTGCAGATGCGGACCGTTGGAAAAACCCGTGCTTCCGCTGTACCCGATGTGTTGGCCGCGTTCCACTTTACTGCCTGGCCTCACTATGCTGCCGTTTTGCTTCAGGTGCGAGTAGTCTGCGAATGTACCGTCGCTGTGCATGATCAGTATATAATTGTTAAACCGTGCGCAACTTATATCGGGGCAGTTACGGTTATTGCTTTCCTCTACCTCAACCACTGTGCCTCCCCGGGCGGTAAAAACCTTTTCGCCCTCTTCAAGTGAAAAATCCAGTGCTGCAGAATTCTGATGCGAAAACTTACCGTTGTAACCCTGAAAGATGAGTTTTGTTTTTCCTTTTTCGAAGGGCAGCCAGTAAATAAGGTTATCATCATGAGCCGATGCTGTAACATCTCCAAAATTATAAGTATTGGTATAGCTGAAACTGTTACCCAAATCAGCCTTTATGACTTTAACTTTGGCAAGCAGGAACTTTTTAGTTCGTGCAGGAATAACCACTGATTTACCATTTGCCAGAGTAGAAATCATATTGTTCAGTTTAAAATCAAACATTGCAGACATTGGCATATGTTCATTATTGTCTGCGTAAATTTCAACCTCACGGCCTTTAACCTCATTATAAAATTTTATATCCCATTTCTGCTGGGCAAACGCTGTTATAGACGAAAGGATTAGAAAAGCAAGAAGAATCCTCGTTATAAAGGGACAGAAATACTGCGCTGCCAAGCTGGAGTGATTATTTTTCATATTTGGTCATGCCGCTAAAATGCTGCCATACTTTCATTGAAATGTCTGATATAATTTTACAGTTCACAGCATCAGTTTCCCTGGAATCCGAAATAAAAATACTAAGAGCGTACTGATCTCCGCTCGGCAGTGTAATAATGCCTGCATCATTTTCAGCACCGGTAAGCCCGGCTGAATTTTTACCTGATGATCCTGTTTTATGAGCCACCGGAGTGCCCGCCGGCAGCTGGTCCTTTATTTTATTCAGGCCGGTTTTGGTTCCCAGCATTACTTTCCACAAAAAATCTGTTGATTTAGCTGATACCATTTTGCCTTCCTTAAACTTCTTCAGCACTGTATTCATAGAATTTGTAGTGGTATAGTTCGTATACTGCACGTTCCAGTCACGGTGCATTTCCTCTTCATTAGCTTTTATTGAAAAGTCGGAAATTTCTTTTGTATCCATAAAATTTTGAACGGCTTCTGTACCGCCAATAAGTCTAAGAAGTATATCACAGCCGTTATTGTCACTTTCAGCAAGAGTATAACGGATGATTTCTTGCAGCGGTAGTGAAATGTTACCTTCCGGATATTTGTTTCTGATGGGACTCCACGTGTTCTCCAACAAATCCGCTTTTTTGATGAAAATTGGCTGATCCAGGGAAAGTTTTCCATTGTCTGCGGCATCCAGAACTGCCAATGCAATGTGAAATTTAAAAACACTCTGCATCGGAAGTTTTTTGTCGCCGTTAATGTCCACATTGTAGGACTCGCCCAGTTTGAGAACAGATACAGCTACAGTTGCATCTTTTCCTTTTATGATCCGTTCTATATCACCTTTTAAGTTCTGGGCATAAATCCCGGCGGCCAAAAGGAGAAAGCTAAGAATAAATGTAACTTTCATCATCCTTTAACTTATCAGTCTTACTATTTCCAGTGCAACCCTCAGCGCCTCAGTTCCGTCTTCCAGTGAAACTTCTACCGCCTTGTTTTCGGTTACAGCATCTGCAAAACTCTCAAGTTCATCCAGAATAGCATTATTGGTCTGAATATTGGGATATTCGAAAATGATCTGATTTTTTTCGCCCTCGGCATTTTCAATGATCATATCAAAATCATTCGGGAATTCGGGAGCAGGCTTCATGCGGATTACTTCAGCTTTCTTTTCAAGAAAATCTACCGAAATATAAGCGTCTTTCTGGAAAAATCTCGATTTCCTCATAGACTTCATTGAGATCCGGGAGGTGGTAAGATTAGCCACACATCCGTTTTCGAACTCAATTCGCGCATTGGTAATATCCGGTGATTTGGAAACGACGCAAACACCGGATGCATGGATGTTTTTTACAGGCGATTTTACGATACTGAGCAGGATATCCAGATCGTGGATCATAAGGTCCAATACTACAGAAACATCCGTTCCGCGGGGATTAAACTCGGCCAGTCGGTGAATCTCAATAAACATTGGATCCTGAATGTATTTTCGGGCACCGGTAAATGCCGGGTTATATCTTTCCACATGGCCTACCTGCGCTTTAATATTGTTTGTGCGGCAAAGCTGCAGTATTTCTTCAGCCTGCTCCAGGGTTTGCGTTACAGGCTTCTCTATAAAGAAATGCAGGCCGTTTTCTATGGCTTTTTTAGCATAGCTGTAATGAAAAAGGGTAGGAGTTACTATGTCCAGCATCTCCACCCTCGCCAGTAAATCGTCCAGATTACTATAGTAGCGGTAGCCAAATTCCTTTTCCAGTTTTTGGCCGTTTTCCGGATCGGCATCATAAAAACCTATAAGGTCATATTTTGAAGACTGTTGCAGCAGTCTGAGATGAATTTTACCTAAATGTCCGGCTCCCACTAAACCCGCTTTCAGCATAGAAATAAATTTCGGTAAATATAAGGAAAGTGACCGGACCGCTAAAACGCCATGCTCGCTGTAAGTACAGAGCACTGGTAGTGGCAAAAATGAGTAAAATTCCCTATGTTTGTCTCATGCAGGATTCATTTGTACATAAGGGAAAGCGAAAGATATTGATAAACTATCTGCAGGAAAAAATAGGCATTGGAGACCAGAACGTACTCAAAGCGATGAATACCGTGCCGCGACACCTCTTCCTTGAAAGTATTTTTGAGGACTTTGCCTATGAAGACCGTGCCTTTCCCATTTTGGCCAAGCAAACTATTTCTCACCCGTCTACAGTTGCCGAACAAACGGAACTTCTGGAGCTTTCGGCTAAAGAAAAAGTCCTGGAGATCGGTACTGGTTGCGGTTATCAGACTGCCGTACTTGTAACAATGGGCGCATTGGTATATACCGTGGAAAGGCAGAAAGACCTGTACGAGTTCTCCACCCGAAAACTGCGGGAAATGCATTTAAGACCAAGCTTTCAGAGTTTTGGTGATGGTTTTGCCGGACTCCCTTCCTTTGCTCCTTTTGATAAGATACTGGTTACCTGCGGTGCGGAAGTACTGCCAACTCAACTTCTGCATCAGTTAAAAGTAGGTGGCCGCATGGTGATTCCTTTGGGGAAAACTGAAGAGCAGATCCTCACAAGGTTCACAAAAAGGTCTGAGAAGGAATTTGAAAAAGAGGAATTCGGAGCCTATAAGTTTGTTCCAATGCTGAGCAGTACCAACCGCTGATTTATATTCTGTAATTTTTTTTTAGGATGCTGTAATGCGCCAAGGCTCTGATCCGGTAACTTTGAGTTATAAATTATTTATTATGGCAGAAGACAATAAAACCGAACAGGACCTGAAAATAGAGCAACTTAATTACCCTGCAAAAGAAGATATTTTCGAAAACGAAGAGCATATCCCAATTGATGGCGACGGTAATCCAGTGGAAGAAAGCGAACTGGTGGCCGAGTTGACTTCTGACGATCCGGCTGCGGATCTGGATATTCCGGGCGCAGAGCTTGATGATGACCAGCAGGAACTGGGCTCGGAAGATGAAGAGAATAATTACTGGAGTCTGGGTGGCGATAATCATGATGAGCCGCAACAGGACAATATCTGACACTAATCACAAAATTTATAAATATGGATTCTAATAATTTCAAAAAGTCGCAGGACGTAAACAATGCTGACCGTAATATAGAAAACAGGCCGGAAAATCTCGAGAATTACGACGAATATGTAAGCGAGTACCGCCGCGAAATGCGGGACACGAAACAGAATGCAACCCAGGAAGGCTTTATGACAAGAGCCAAAAATGACTGCCCACCCGATGCCTGGAACGATAAAAAGAAAGCTTATAACGATGCATGGGAAAACAATATGCACAATTCCCAGGCAGAAGATGACTTTTAAGTTGAAACCGGGCTAAGCATTGGGCCAATTAATACTGAATCCGCTTTTAGCGGATTTTTTTATTTTGTATTTTTGAAGAAATCAAATATTCAATGACTTTTCAGGAACAGATACAACAGGGAATTCCCTCCCAACTACCTCAGCTTAAACCATACGAAAGTGGCATCAACCACGCACCTAAACGCAAGGAAATCCTTTCCGACGAAGAAAAAAAACTGGCATTAAGAAATGCTCTGCGTTACTTTGAGCCTGAATTTCACGCTGAACTGCTGCCTGAGTTCCGTTCCGAACTGGAAACGTACGGACGGATCCATATGTACCGCTTCCGTCCGGAATATGAGATGAAAGCCCGCCCGATTTCCGAGTATCCGGGGCAGTCTGAGCAGGCAAAGGCCATTATGCTGATGATCCAGAATAACCTGGATTATGCCGTGGCCCAGCACCCACATGAGTTAATTACTTACGGTGGCAATGGTGCGGTATTCCAGAACTGGGCGCAATATCTGCTCACTATGAAATATCTGTCTGAAATGACCGACGAACAGACATTAGTAATGTACTCAGGACATCCTATGGGACTTTTTCCGTCGCATAAAGAAGCTCCACGAGTGGTGGTGACCAACGGAATGATGATTCCCAATTATTCCAAGCCGGACGACTGGGAGAAATTCAATGCCCTGGGCGTATCCCAGTATGGGCAAATGACAGCGGGAAGTTATATGTATATAGGTCCGCAGGGAATTGTGCACGGTACCACAATTACAGTTCTTAATGCTTTCAGAAAAATCAATAAACCAACTGCCGGTGGCCTGTTCGTGACTTCTGGACTGGGCGGAATGAGTGGCGCGCAGCCCAAAGCCGGAAATATTGCCGGATGCATCACTGTCTGCGCCGAGGTGAATCCAAAGATTACCAGGATAAGACATGAGCAGAAATGGATAGACGAAATTCACGAAAATCTTGAGTCACTTGTAACACGGGTGAAAAAAGCAAAGTCTGATAACGAAACTGTTTCCCTGGCTTATTTGGGCAACGTGGTAGAAGTTTGGGAGAAGTTTGATGAAGAGAATCTTACTGTTGATATAGGTTCCGATCAGACATCGCTTCATAATCCCTGGGCTGGTGGCTATTACCCAGTAGGCATTTCCTTTGAGGATGCCAACATTATGATGGCTGAAAATCCCGAACTCTTTAAAGAGAAAGTTCAGGAAAGTCTGAGACGTCATGCGGAAGCCATTAACCGTCACACCGAAAAAGGCACCTACTTCTTTGATTACGGAAACGCCTTCCTACTTGAAGCAAGCCGTGCCGGCGCCGATATTATGGCCGAAAACGGCATTGATTTCCGCTATCCGAGCTATGTTCAGGATATTATGGGGCCTATGTGCTTCGATTATGGATTTGGTCCTTTCCGTTGGGTGTGTACCAGCGGCGAGCCTGTGGACCTTCAGAAAACCGATGAAATAGCTGCTCAAATACTGGATGAACTGATGAAGAATTCACCGGCAGAGATACAGCAGCAGATGGCAGATAATATAAAATGGATTAAGGGTGCACAGGAAAATAAACTTGTTGTTGGATCGCAGGCCAGGATACTTTACGCTGATGCTGAGGGCCGGATGAAAATCGCTGAAGCCTTCAATAAAGCCATCGCAAACGGAGAAATCGGGGCGGTGGTTTTGGGACGCGATCATCACGATGTGTCGGGCACCGATTCGCCATACCGCGAAACGTCCAACATCTACGATGGCTCAAGGTTTACTGCCGACATGGCCATTCAAAATGTCATTGGCGACAGTTTCCGCGGGGCCACCTGGGTTTCCATCCACAATGGCGGCGGCGTTGGTTGGGGCGAAGTGATCAATGGTGGCTTCGGAATGCTGCTGGATGGAAGCGATGATGCCGACAGAAGATTAAAATCTATGCTGTTCTGGGACGTTAACAACGGTATTTCGCGCCGCAGCTGGGCAAGAAATGAAGGTGCTGTTTTCGCAATTAAAAGAGCAATGGAGGCCGAACCCAATCTGAAAGTGACGTTGCCGAATATTGTGGATGAGGGTCTGTTTTAATTTTGAAAATTTGATAATGAGTTAATTTGGAATTTGGAACGTGCGGAATTCCCCTCCACTGGAGGGGTGGCGAAAAATCTTTGATTTTTTTGACGGGGTGGTTAATTCAGATATATATCTATCTATATTTTAAGGAGCACTATAATTCGCTATGATAAAGTTCTCCAAATCCTTCATTGCCACACTTAGATTTTGCTTTATATCCCAGTCGGTGATTCGGAAAACCTTTAAACCCAGGTTTTCCAGAAAAGCTGTCCGTACAGTGTCATATTGCTGCTTTGTGTCGTGACTAAAACCATCGATTTCTACTATTAACCCTAACGTTTTTACATAAAAATCGACGATATAGTTACCGATGATACGCTGCCGGTCAAAATCAATTTGATGAAAACCTTTGTTCCTAACCTGTTGCCAAAACAGGACTTCAGATAAAATTCCCTGCTTTCGTTTTTGTTTGGTTAGTGGAATCAACTTAGGATTATATGGCAGATTTTTCACGAAATTCCTGTAAATAATGATGCCATCGATGTGAGTTGCTATTTGTTTTTCAAGCATGACCAATTTTAAATAAAATTAGGTTTTTTGCGAATGCTGGAACCACCCCGTCAATCTCGCCTTCTTCGGATCGCCACCCCTCCGGAGGAGGGGAATTCTTCGCGTTTTTGGATGAGGAGTGGAGTAAAATTGTCGTGTACGGGTCTGGAGTATTTTCAAATTAAAAGTTTCTAACCACATTTTCTATCTTTGATTTTCTAAACAATTAAAATGACCACAGTCAAAGATATTCTCCAAAAACAAACTGCCGTAAAAGTAATTGACGCTTCAATTGATTACAAAGATTATGTTGCGTTCGATCTTTCAGCACAACATACAGACGAACTCAAATTGGACCTTACGGACGCAGGAAAATTTGAGGAGTTTGTTGAGAATCATCTTTCCGCAAATCGTGCGAAAGTCGCGTTTGGCGGTTACCTCGAAAAGCGTAACCTTTATAAGAGGAGCAGCAATTTTAATGATGAAAACTCAGAAGAACGGAATATACACATCGGTTTGGATCTTTGGATCAAAGCAGGAACTGCCGTACTGAGCGCTTTGGACGGGAAAATTCACAGTTTGCAAAACAATACCTTTCTAGGTGATTATGGCCCGACGGTCATTGTTGAGCACGAAATTGAAGGTATTACTTTCTACACGCTGTACGGCCATTTAAGTCTGGAAAGTCTGAACGGAAAAAAGGTAGGCCAACTAGTAAAAAAAGGGGAGAAGATCGCCGAACTTGGAAAACCGCCTGTGAACGGTGATTATGCACCGCACCTGCATTTTCAGATTATTAAAAATATCGAAAATAAAAAAGGTGATTACCCCGGCGTCTGCAGTATCTGTGAACTTGATTATTACAGCGAAAACTGTCCGGATCCTAATTTACTGCTGAAGATTGGTACCTAAACGGGTGCATTACTTTGCCTTTAGGTCTGTTAAGAATTTGGCTTTAGAACATATTTCTATATGTAAGAGCTCGCAAAAACGGTAGCCTTTTTTGTTTTAAGACTAATGTTGCGCTCTCATCAGACTGGCCAAACAAAAAATCGTGTGGTAAAGAATCCAAATTTATGTGTAGTTCTTTAAGGTATTTTCTAAACTTTTAGTGCTTCGGTACCGCGACATAAATTCATCAATAATCTTAATAGGAAATTACTATACCAAAATATTTAAAATAGTATGATTGTTGTCTAATTTTATTTAACAAAAAAATATTTTATTATGAAAAATCTATTCAAAATTTTTTCACTCGTGCTGCTCTTCGGATTTATCTCCACAGCATGTGAAGACAGTACAACTGAAATGGAAACCTATTCCAGTATTTATGAACTGACAGCTTCGGATCCTGACCTTTCTAATCTTAAGGCAGCAATTGACAAAGCAGGATTAGCTTCTACGCTTAATCAATCCGGCAACTTTACTGTTTTTGCACCTTCGAATGCAGCCTTCTCACAATTTCTTTCGGCAAACGGTTTTGCCAGTTTAAATGATGTGCCTACAGCTGCTTTGAAAGAAATTCTTCTTAATCATGTGCTTGGCACCAAGATGATGGCATCACAGGTAGCTACAGGTTATGTATCAACAATGGCGAAGGGCAGTGCTTCTTCTACCCGAAACCTGAGCATGTTTGTTAACACTGCCTCCGGTGTAAAACTGAACGGCGTGTCCACAGTTACTCAAACCGACCTCATGGCCACTAATGGTGTAATACACAAGGTAGACAAAGTAATCGGACTGCCAACTGTTGTTACTCACGTGCTTGCCAACCCAAATTTCAGCACCTTGGTTTCGGCACTTACAAGAAATGACATGCCTGACTTCGTGGGAATCCTGGGCGGAAGTACGGGTTCTCCATTTACAGTTTTTGCGCCCAACAATGCTGCTTTCGGTTCACTGCTTACAGAAATAAACCTTCCCGGACTTGCATCCATACCTACCGTAACCCTGGAAAATGCTCTAAAATATCATGTAGTAGCCGGAGCAAATGTAGCCTCTACCGATATTATGAACAATATGAACGTAACGACTTTTCAGGGAGGTACCTTTACTGTTACCACCACGGGCGGAGTTAAGATTACCGACGCCAACAACAGAATGTCTAACGTAATTGCGACTGACGTACAGTGTTCCAACGGAATTATTCATGTACTGGATAAAGTATTATTGCCATAGTTTTTAGTAATTTTAAGTGTTAATGTTGATAAGCGTCCCTGTTCGCAGGGGCGTTTATTTGTAAATTGCGTAAAATTGTTCCCATGAGATTCAGAATTTTTTTTCTTTTGCTCCTGATCTCAGCGTTGTCCTACGCTCAGGTTGGCAGTATCAACATCAATGTATTTGATGATTTCACCAAGAAACCACTGACAGCCTCTGTGCGGGTATTGGGCAGCGACCGTGAAGCCGTTAGTGGCCAGGGAAATGTTTCGGTTACCGGTATTCCTTCCGGTACCTACACCTTTGAGATTAGTGCTGAAGGATTTTCGCCCGCTACACTCACGGATATTGATGTGGTGCCAAATCAAAACCTTACGTTTTCTGTAGGTTTAATTAAATCTGTGAATCAGATTGAAGAGGTTACGATCGTTAGAAAAACGTACAAAACAACAGCCGAAAGTCCACTGTCTCTGCGCAATATCACCAGCGAAGAAGTTCAGAAGAATGCGGGTTCCAACCGGGATGTCTCAAAGGCGATATTAAGTTTTCCAGGCGTCGGTAGCACAGCCACTTTCCGTAATGACCTGTTTATACGCGGTGGTAGTTCAGCTGAAAATAAATTTTACATTGACGGTATTGAAGTGCCGGTTATCAACCACTTCCAGACTCAGGGAGCCAGTGGCGGACCACGTGGAATCATTACTGTTGATTTCATCAAGGATGTTGATTTCTACAGTGGCGCATTTCCGGCCAAACGTAACGGCGTGCTTTCCTCACTGTTTGAGTTTAACCTGAAAGCTGCAAGAAAAGATAAATTAGGGTATAAAGTAATCCTGGGTCTGGATGATCTGCAGCTTATGGCCGATGGTCCACTTTCCAAAGACCAAACATGGTCCGGACTTTTCAGCGTAAGGAAATCCAACCTTCAGTTGCTGTTTAAGGCTATTGGCCTGCCGTTTCTGCCAAGTTATTACGATGCTACATTCAAGGTTTCAAAGAAATTTGAGAGCGGTGACGAACTTTATTTCCTGGGGATGGGCGCCAAAGATAATTTCAAATTTAATGAAGATGCCGAACCCACACTGGCTAATCTTACACTTATAGAGAGGCTGCCGGTGTCACCACAGTGGAACTATACCGTAGGTGCAGGCTACAGACACCTTGCTGAAAACGGAAACTGGCTTTTTACACTCAGCCGCAATATGCTGGACAACCAGGCACTTAAATATTACCGTAATATTGAGCTTCCACAAAACCTGGTTTATGATTATAAATCCCAGGAGAGTGAAAACAAACTTCGTATAGACCGTAATTTCACGATTTCAGATTATCAGCTAAGCAGTGGTGCCAACGTTAATTTTGCAAGATATTACAACAGTTCGGTTAGCCGGAACGTAACGCAGAATTCCGTTAATTTCGATAATCTCGCATCAGAGTTCAACCTTCTTCAGTATGGCTTATACCTGCAGGGTGCCAGAAAACTGTTTGATGACCGTCTGCAACTGTCTGGAGGTTTGAGGATTGATGGCAGTGACTATTCAGAAAACACAAATAACCCGCTCGAACAGATATCGCCTCGTCTCTCAGCCAGTTACAAGCTTACAGAGAGATTTGCTTTTAATTTCAATACCGGAATTTACTATCAGCTGCCGGTTTACACCGCACTTGGATTTACCGAAAACGGATTATTGACAAATAAAAGCGCACTGAAGTACATTCAGAATACACACCTTGTTGGCGGTATAGAGTATAACGGGCCTAACAGTCTGCGATTTACTATGGAAGGGTATTATAAGAAGTATAAAAATTATCCTTTCTCACTTCGGAACCAAATCTCACTTGCTAATGTGGGCGGAGATTTTGGAGTTGTGGGCAGTGAACCGCTGGACTCCCGCGGATTTGGCGAGACCTACGGTGTTGAATTACTTGCGCAGAAGCGTACCCTGAATGACTTTTACGGTATTGCAGCGTATACCTATGGCTATTCCAGATTCTCTAATGCGCAGGGAACTCTGTTGCCATCAAGCTGGGATTCCCGCCATATCCTGTCTGTGACCACGGGGAAATATTTCAGAAGAAACTGGAATGTAGGTGCACGTTTCCGCATGCAGTCGGGACTGCCTGAAACTCCTTATGACCTTCAGCGCAGTTCGCTGGTCAATATCTGGAATGTGGCTAACGGACCGGTACAGAATTATGCTTTGCTTAACAGCTCCCGCGGTAATCTTTCGCATCAGCTGGACCTTCGTGGTGAGAAGAAGTGGATTTTCAAAAAATGGCAGCTTACCGCTTATGTCGATGTCGTTAATGCCTACGGTTCAAAGAGCCCAAGTGCGCTGCCGGTAGTTAACTTACAGCGGGATGCACAGGGAAATGGTGTAATTGCCAATCCAACAGCGCCACAAGATCAACAATATTACCAGCTGGAAACTGGCGAAAATGACGGTTCGACACCGCTTCCTTACTTTGGATTTATTTTCGAGTTTTAATAAAGTGCTTAACTCTTACCATCCGGTCCTGTGGATTGTGCAGAATCTTTTTTGATATCCTGCAGAATCCACTCGAGCTGGATGTCTTTTTTTTGCAGAATCTGCTGCACATCGGGAATGATCTCGTGGTGTGGAATCACGCCTTTTCCGTTGCCTGAAAATTCAATGTCCGGCTGGATAAGCATCAATCCTATGGGAAGTTGTAATCCGGAATTCTTTAACTTCCGGGTAGAGTAGCGTCCGGCTACGGTACCGTCATTTGCGCCTCCTGTTTCTTCTCCAACCAGGATGGCTCTTTTGGCGTCCTTAAGTTTTGCCGGCAGGATAGATGCCGCAGAAAAACTGCTGCCGTTAATTAAAACGTAAACTTTACCTTTAAAATGATCCTTATTGGGCTTTTTTACTGCGGTTTTTCCATTGTTCCTCAGAAAGGTGCCGGCGGGAGTTTTTTTTATAGAAAACGCGGTGCCTGCCAGATAGAAAGGATAAGCGACGGCCGCAATCGGTTTGGTGATATTGGGCACCATCCTGAAATAATCTGCCTGAAACATAGATCCTGGTTTCGTTATCTGTATGTCTTTGATAAACCTGAATTTCTCTGCGGTAAGGTAGGAGTAAAGATTGTTTATTTCGGACAATGAACCTCCCAGGTTGTCCCGCATGTCAATGATCAGGTAATTTGCGGGCGAATTGTTTATGGTCCTGAAACTTTCCCTGTAAAAACGTTTTGAAAAGGTGCCGGAAAATGTTTTGATCTTCATATAAGCCACCGTACTGTCTTTGGTGGGAAACTGCAGGTCACGGTTAAAACTCCTTGTAATAATGTTGTAGTCTTTGGTCTTTCCCTTTTCACTTTTGGTCAGTTTACGGTTTGCTTCTTTTTCTGTTTTCTTTTCAGCAGCAGTTATTTTCTCACGCTTGAGCCAGAACGTCTGTATGCTGTCCTTAAACCTGGTTTCCATTTTCACGGAGTCCAGAATACCGTTTTCAGCGGTGAAGAAGTATGGCCAGCGTTTCGCCATGGAATATCTCAGAAATGTAGTGTTGTAACCGTCACTGTTATTAAGCTGACGGTAACTGCTGATCAACTCGCTTGCGGGAGCATCATTGATCTTTAATATTTCAGTTCCAACTTCCATATTAGGAATCTTGTCCGCGTTGTCCTTCACAAAAATCCGGTCTTCCTCAACCACATAATTATAACGGCTGAACAGTCCCTTCTGAAGCTTCAGAGCTTTTCTTTCATCCACATTCAGCTTTCGGTCCGGCAGCACAAGACGGAGGTGTCCCTGCCTCACATCTGCAACAACCGGAGCTAATTTCCTGTAGAATTCTGCCGGTGTCAGAGGTGAATCAATAGTTTTTTTAACAGCCTCAAATTTCCTGTCCAGACTATCTTTCGAAATGTACCAATAGAGTTCCGGGTGCAGTTCCTGCAAGCTTGCGTATGCATAATCAACATCAGCCTTTAACTTTTCGGCAGCTACCGGTGTAGACAGTTTTTCATTGAATTTCTTTACGGAGACGCAGGACGTCAACAAGACCAGCACGAGCAAGGCGGACAGTGGTGTAATATTGACCCAATTACATAATACGGGATTTCCGGTGAAGTTGTTGGGTAAGAATGATCGCACAAATAAAATAATCCGGGCCCATGATTTAGTCATAAAAGGTAATTTTTGGATATTATCATTTAAAAGTAACCCATTTATTCTGTTCACACAACCCTTTAGCGGTTATGACTAACGGCTTTTGCAGCGATCAGCATGGCTGGAGTTAATAGGATTTCGGGAGTAACTTTTGCGCACAATCCGAGGCTATAATTAAACCCGCACCCAGCATAATAGCATCCTTAATGACCAGTCTTCCGCCTGCGGAGAGGTAGGGGAAACCGAAGTCGGGGCCTCCCAGGTTTGGAACCCATGTTTCAGGAGTAGTAATCAGAAAACTAAGTGTAACTATAGACATACCGACCGTAAGCAGACCACCCAATAATCCGGCACGTGGGAGCCAGATGCCGGCTAAAACCAAAATTCCGATAATAATGATCACCGCACCTAAACCATATGAAAAGGCATAAGTGCCGTTCGCTTTGTGCCATTCAATATTTTCCGGGATCAGTTCGCCTTCCCGGTTTTTGTGAAGTTTATAATTGTCGGTATCAGAAACATTGCTATGCAGGAAGAAGCTCATAAATGGCGAATTGGCTACAAAAGGTATAATTCCATCCGCTTCATATTGAAAGGCTTTTAAACCTCCAATCCACGCCATCACGATGAAAATGCTGATGCGCAGAAGATGGATGTAATTTTTCTGCGAGTTTGCTAAAAGTTCTAACATAAGATTTATTTTCAGACAAATCTATGCTGAAAACGAATGTTGAAAAATGGAATTATCAGGCAGTTATTTGTACAGATCTGCCACAATGGAAATGCCGGTTTCCTCTCTGAATTGCGTAGGTGAAACGCCGGTGTGCTTCTTAAAGTATTTGCTGAAGTAGAATTCGTCTTCAAAATTAAGCTCAGCAGCAATTTCCTTCATGGATTTCCGGGTAAGATGAATCTGTTTTTTCGCTTCCAGAATTACGCGTTCCTGGATAATCCTTGAGGGTGTTTTGTTAAATTGTGACTTAATTTTCTTACTTAGAGCGTTGGGCGACAAATTCAATAAGCCTGCATAAAATGCCGGACCTTTCTCACTTAAAAAATGCTGGTCTACGAGATTCTGAAAATCCTTCAGTTCATTTAAATCACTTTGTACGAATTGCTCTGAAGGTAGATACTGAACTTTAACTTTGCTGCAGATGGCCAAAATAAGCTGTAACCAGGAGCGGAGTACCGCGCCCGAGAACTCTTCCCTGGGATTGATATTGCTGATTTTTGCAAAATAGTCTGAAATCTCCCCAAAAGTCTGCTCGTCTAAGGTGAAATGTGGGAAAAGGTAAATGTTATTAAACAAAAGGCCATTGCAAGCCACTTCTTTTTTGTGGAATTCAATGCAGTAAAAGTCTCCGTGAAAACTCAGCATCTCTACCGGAAAACTGTCTGCACTTTCCAATTGGATATTCTGAAACGGCGAACAGAAAAAGACCGTTTTTCCTGAGAAGTCGTATTGCACAAAATCAACGCATATTTTGCCTATTCCTTCAAAAAGGAAAATATGGTACATGGCATCGCTCAGCGAAGTCTTCAGTTTATTGCTGGAGATAGTTTCTACATTAAAAAAAGAAGTACGCATAGTACAAAAATACAATATTGAAAAGCCAAAAAAAGCCTCCTGATTCGTCAGGAAGCTTTTTAAATAGAAATGCAATCTTTTTTAGATTGAATCAACAATTCCGTTAAGTGTTGCCGAAGGACGCATGGCCGCGTAAGTCTTGTCGGTATTGGCATGGTAGTACCCGCCTATTTCCTGAGCCTTACCCTGGGCACCAATCAATTCCTCATTAATTTTTGCTTCATTTTCCTGCAGTGCTTTAGCAACCGGCGTAAACTTTTCAGCAATTTCACCGTCCGCAGTTTGGTTGGCTAAGGCTTCAGCCCAGTACATTGCGAGATAGAAGTGCGAACCACGGTTATCAAGTCCGCCCAATTTTCTGGCTGGTGACTTATCTCTAGCCAGGAATTTTGCATTAGCTGCATCCAGGGCATCAGATAAAACCTGTGCTTTTTTATTGTCCTGAGTTTGTGCGAGGTGTTCCAGAGAAGCCTGAAGTGCTAAAAATTCACCCAGTGAATCCCATCTAAGGTAACCTTCCTCAATAAACTGCTCTATATGCTTTGGTGCAGACCCGCCCGCACCGGTTTCGAAAAGTCCGCCGCCATTCATCAGGGGAACGATGGAGAGCATCTTTGCTGAAGTCCCGAGCTCCAAAATAGGGAACATATCCGTAAGGTAGTCACGAAGCACATTTCCGGAAACGGAGATTGTATCTTTGCCTTCACGGGCTCTCTTAAGTGTTTCCAGCATGGCGTCTTTCACATCCATAATGCGGATGTCCAGACCTTCTGTGTTATGGTCTTTCAAATACTTCTCCACCTTGGCAATGATTTGAGCATCATGTGCTCTGCCTTTGTCCAGCCAGAAAATCGCCGGGGTGTTGGAAAGCCTGGCGCGGTTTACAGCAAGTTTTACCCAGTCCTGGATAGGTGCATCCTTAGTCTGGCACATTCTGAAGATATCATCTTTTTCCACTTTCTGTTCAAGCAGTGTGTTGCCGTTCTCGTCTTCCACACGGATGATTCCGTCAGCAGCCGCCTGGAAAGTCTTGTCATGCGATCCGTATTCTTCGGCTTTCTGAGCCATAAGTCCCACGTTTGGTACCGATCCGAAAGTCGTTGGGTCAATAGCACCATTGGCCTTCATATCGTCAATTATAGCCGAGTAAAATCCAGCGTAAGTACGGTCCGGAATAATGCATACCGTATCTTCTTCCTTACCTTCTTTATTCCACATTTTTCCTCCTCCGCGTACAAGTGCTGCCATAGAAGCATCCACAATTACATCGGAAGACACATGGAAATTGGTGATTCCCTGATCAGAGTTTACCATGGCGATACGTGCGCTGTTTTCAATCGCAGCCTCAATGTCTGCTTTGATTTCAGCTTCCTGTGGCGTTCCCGCTATTTTTTCGAAAAGTGTAGCCAGTCCAAAGTTTGGATTGATGTCCAGTTCACCGAAGACTGTTTTATATTTAGCGAAAACGTCTTTGAAATAAGTCTCTACAATAGCTCCAAAAATGACAGGATCAGAAATCTTCATCATCGTCGCCTTTAGGTGAGCAGAAAGAAGTATATTTTTCTCCTTAGCTTCAGTAATTGCCTTTTCCACGAACGATTTCAGTGCACTGATGCTCATCATTGAGCTGTCAATGACTTCGCCGGCCTTGAGTGGCGATACGTCTTTTAAAATTTTCGTTGAACCGTCGTTTCCTGCAAATACAATCCTGAATTTCCCTTCATTTTCTACTGTTGTAGAATTTTCTGAACCGTAGAAATCACCGGATTCCATATGTGCGACGGTTGTTTTTGAATCTGATGACCAAACCCCCATTCGGTGTGGGTTTACCTTTGCGTAATCCTTAACCGATTTTGGTGCTCTGCGGTCTGAATTTCCTTCTCTAAGCACCGGATTCACGGCACTGCCTAAAACTTTAGCATACTTCTTCGCGATATTTTCTTCGTCAGCATTCTTCGGCTCTACGGGAAAGTCTGGCAAAGCATAGCCCTGTTCCTGAAGTTCAGTGATCGCTTCCTGCAGTTGCGGAACCGAAGCTGAAATATTTGGAAGTTTGATGATGTTCGCATCCGGCTGCGTGGCAAGGTCACCAAGTTGAGCAAGGTAGTCGGGGATTTTCTGCTCCTCGGTAAGCACTTCGGAGAAATTGGCCAGAATCCTGCCTGCCAGTGAAATATCAGGCACCATAATTTCTACATCCGCCGGCTTGGTAAAGGCTTTTACAATCGGCAGAAAAGAATGGGTAGCCAGCATTGGAGCTTCATCCGTAAGGGTGTAGTAGATTTTTGCTTTAGACATTATTTAGTTTTTTATGTATTTTTTTAATGAAGACAAATTTAAGGTTTTTTGTTAAGCTTTGCCTATCGCTTCTCAATCAATTGGGAATGACTTTTGCAGTCTGATGTTAAACTATTAATAAATAAACTTATGACAACTCAGAAAAATACGCCGCCTAAAGGTGTGCTGATTGCGGTGGGCACGATTGCCCTTTTAATTATACTGTATTTTATATTGGCTGCAATATTCCCGGAGATTTTTGAATCTTTGTCCCAGGCAGAAATTCAGCCGGTAAATAACTAAATAACAGGCCTTCCCTCAGCGTGGCCCACTTATACTGCTTTTAATATCAGATGAGCGGTCACGCTGAAGGAAGGCTTTTAGCTAGAATAGAGAGGTCGCAATTAATTACGACCTCTTTTCCTTTTAAAATTTTTACTATTGATTGTTGTAAAGGTGATGGTCCGACAGGAAATCAATAAGATTAGCATCGACCATCTCCTTATTCCTCATATAGAATTTTTCAGGATCTTCATAATCCTCGCCAGTGCCGTTAGGCTCCAGTAATATTTCGCGGGTAAACTGCTCACCGTTAATCTCAAATGTTACCTCTCTTTTTACAACTCTGTTCTCTTCTGTTGTAGCGCCCAAACTCACCAGGGTAATGTCATTTTCCTGAATTTCGATTTTCATAATGTTAATCTTTTAATGTTATAATTTTTCATTTTCCAGCATTTTCATAACTACCATTTCTTCTTTCGTAAGTCCGGATTTGCCATCGTTTACCTCAATTTCATCAAGCTCATCCAGATATTTTTTGATGGACTGATTTTCATAGAGATTAATAACCAGTGGATGTACATAATATTTTCTGCAAACATTGGGAGTGTTACCTAAACTGGCAGCCACTTTTTCCAATGCTTCCTTTATTTTAGACTTGTATGCCGAGCTACTTTCAGCTTCACCAATTTCCTTGAAAGCAATCAACGCGTTTACTGTGCCGGACCACGTCCGGAAATCCTTGGCTGTAAAATCATCGCCGCTGATTTCCTTAATGTATTCATTTATCATTCCGGAATCGACAGGGTGGCGTGTGCCTTCCTCATCATAAAACTGGAACAGTTCCTTCCCGGGAATGTCGCGGCAGTTCTGTACCGCTTTCGCCAGTCGGGAATTTTTAAGGTCGATATCATGATAGATTCCCTTTTTACCTTTAAATGAAAAGCTGATTTTCTGACCTTTAACACTAACATGCTTATCCTTAAGCGTCGTAAGGCCAAAGGAACCGTAAAGTTTTTCGTATACACTGTTGCCAATTCTAATGTTGGTCCTTTCCATTAAACTTACGACTACCGCCAGCACTTTCCTTTTCTCCAGTTTTCGGATGGCCAGATCTTTTTCTAATTGTAGTCTTATTTTCGGCAGTGCATAGGCGAACTGCAGCATGCGGTAAAATTTGGTGTGATTACGCAGTGCAGTCCACACAGGATGGTAGCGGTATTGCTTCCGTCTTTTTGCATCCACTCCGGTTGCCTGCAGATGTCCGTTTTCCAAAGCACAAATCCAAACATTTTCCCACGCAGGCGGAATCGCCAGTTTGCTAATCCGCTGGATTTGATCTGTGTCTGTAATTTTTTCGTCTCCTTTATAATACTGAAACTTTTTTCCCCAGCGACGGCGCTCAATTCCTTCTGATTCACTGTCTGTGGTATACACCAACTTTACGGCTTTGGCCGATTTCACAGGATCCTTCATAATCTTTACGATTTTGGACGGGCTTATCCTGCTAACGTCCTCCAGCGGGGAAATTTCTGTTTTCATTTTTTTTAGTGGATTAACCGTTCACAATTTCGCCCCCATTGGGGTGCAATACCTGACCGGTGATATAAGATGAATCTTCTGAAGCCAAAAACAGAAAACAGGTTGCCACTTCATTCGGCTCGCCAGCGCGTTTCATAGGTGTATCACTTCCAAATTCTGAGACTTGCTTTTTTGAAAACGTAGAAGCAATCAATGGTGTCCAGATCGGTCCCGGCGCAACAGCATTCACCCGGATTCCTTTTTCAGCAAGGTTGGACGAGAGACTGCGCGTGAAGGACAGAACGGCGCCTTTTGTTGCGGCATAATCCAATAAATGGTCGCTTCCACGATATGCGGTCACGGATGTGGTGTTTATAATGCTGCTTCCTTTCTTAAGGTGCTTCATGGAAAACTTTGTGAGCCAGAACAAGGAGAAAAAGTTGGAATGAAAGGTGGTCATCAACTGTTCGGTGCTGATCTCCTCCAAACTGGCGGCTTCCCAATGGTTTGCAGCATTGTTGATAAGGATATCTATCTTTCCGAATTTTGAAATAGCTTTGTCAATCACCTTCTGGCAATGATTTTCTTTACCTAGATCTCCTTTTATAAGCAGACATTGATGGCCCAATTCCTCAATTTCCTTTTTCGTTTGTTTTGCATCCACTGTTTCACTTAGATAAGGAATTACAATATCTGCACCCTCTGAAGCGAAAAGCAGGGCAGTAGCTTTCCCGATTCCACTGTCGCCGCCAGAAATTATGGCCACCTTGTTTTCAAGCTTAAGTGAGCTGGAAACAGGTGTACTGTCCGGTTTTGGAGTCATTTTCTGTTCCAGTCCGGGTTTTGGTTGCTTTTGCGGCGGCCGGACCTTGGTTTTAGCTTCTTTCTGCATAAAAATAAATTTTAGTTATTTTCTTGACCTGGTAAAGAGCCATAAAACAAGACCGATAACGCCTGCCACAAGAATGATACCCCACCACATGCCGGCTTCGAAAATGGTACCAATTGCTTCGCAGCCTGTTAATGTAAGAAGCGCGAATACAGCTAAACTTAAAAATGTGAATTTTTTCATAACAGTAATTTTTAATTGATTTAATATTTTCAATCCCATTAAACCCTTAACAGGTCGGGCCTCCAGTTTTTAATTGATTTTTTAATCTCCTTCGCAGAGGTTTTGTTTTTTACTGCATCTTCTAACAGTATTATGAACTCATCATCATAGGCAAATCGAAGGGCCGCCATCTGACCGAAACTCAGTAACTTTTCCACTTCATCAGATCTTTTACCATATATTTCAAAATACCGCTGTTTAAATTCCAGCCTTAGCAGTCTGTCCTGTATCGTGAGGGCGTAATGCTGCCGTAACATAATGGTGAGAAACAGAATCAGAAAGATTAATGTTGAAAACAGTATCCAAAGGATTTGGTTCTCGTCATCTGAAAAGACCTGCCAAATCCCGACACCCAGGTGGATGAGCAGCAGGGGCAATAAGATGAAGTGGTGCGGTGCGTAAAAGCGTATGTGATTAGAGTAGTTCTGCTTGTTCATATGATTTTCTCAGCAAAAATGTAACCAAATCACAGTATTGGAAGTTCCAGGGAGATTTGAAAGCTTGTTTAGGTTCCTTCCAACAGTGACAGTGCCTCCATCATATCAAAGCCTTTGCCTAAGACGGGTTTGAAGATGTCGCCTTTTTCCTCCATACGCTGCAGCGCATTCTCGATATTAAAATCTGTGGGTTTCAGTCCGGATTTCAGTTCATTCCACTCTATGGGCATGGATACAGGAGCACCGTTTTTAGGCCTCATACTGTATACACTGGCCAGCGTCTGTCCCCGGCGGTTTTGCAGATAATCCAGATAGATCTTCCCCTTATCGCGTTTCTGTAAGGCACGTTCCAAAGTAGTGAGGTCGGGCAGTTCCTGCTGAACCATCTGCATCATTATGTGTGCAAAATTTTTTATCTGTTCAAAAGAATACTGTGCACCTGCAGGAATGTATATGTGAATGCCCGAGCTACCCGAAGTTTTACAATAGCCTTCTACTTTAGCTTTGTCCATTATCTTTTTTACGGTCTGTGCGGTCAGGATCACATCCTCAAAAGTATTGTTTTCAGAAGGGTCGAGGTCCAGAACCAGGTAGTCAGGACTTTCTGTAGTTTCCACGCGGCTTGTCCACACATTGAGTTCTATGCAGCCAAGATTGTTCAGGTAAGCCATAGTAGCTTTATCATTACACAGAATATAGCTGATGAATTTATCTGTTGATTCCGAATGGACTTTTTGGGTTTTGATCCAGTCCGGGATGTCATCTGAGGCATCCTTCTGGTAAAAGCTCATACCATTAATCCCATTGGGAAAGCGGTTCATGGATTGCGGACGGTCTTTCAGATGTGGCAGGATATATTTGGCCACACTTTGATAGTAGGCTATAACATCACCTTTCGTTACGTGATCGTTTGGGAAATAGATCTTATTCTGGTTGGTAAGTTTCACCTCCTGATTGCCAAACTTTTTAAGCTGCTCATTTTCTCTTTTCATTAGTGTTTTCCTTAGTGATACGGGCGCAACTGTTTCTTCTTTAACATCATCATCATCATTTAAAAAATTCAGGTCACGTGGGTTCAGATCTTCGCGTAAGCGCAAAAAGACAGGGTGCCGGAAAATATGCTCACTGGTCAGTTCTGTAAATTTAATTTCGGCGATGAGTTCAGGTTTCAGCCAGGTAGCTTTACCGTTGGTTTTCGGAGTTTTGGTAAATGGACTTTTTTCAGTAATCAACGGCTCCATTTTGTTATAAAGATCATCTAAACCTTTATCGCTGAATCCCGTACCGGTGTGTCCGCAGAAAACCAGGTCTTCTCCGCTGTACCTTCCCAGAACGAGTGAGCCAAATTTTTTACGGCTGCCTTTTGGTGCAGTAAATCCGCAGATAAGCACCTCCTCAGTCTGCTGACTTTTAATTTTGAGCCAGTCGCCGTTTCTGGCACCCGGCACGTAAGTACTTTCTGCCCGTTTTGCAATCATACCTTCCAAGCCCATTTGTTCTACCATCGTGAAAAATTCTAATCCCTTTTCCGACACATGGTCGTGGTATTTTACAAAGTCTGTCTCGACCAATGCGTCCTTCAGCAGCTCCTTTCGTTGCAGCAGACTAAGATCTTCTGTGGAATGTCCGTTTAAATATAGAAGGTCAAATACCTGATAGATGACGTTCAGGTTTGGTTTTTCGCCGATGCGCTGTAACCACTGAAAATTGGGCTGGCCCCGGTCATCATATGCTACCAGCTCTCCATCCAGGATCATCTCATGTTGCTGAAATTTCAGGGAATTGCTTACTTTTTTGAATTTTTCGAGGTAGGAAAGACCGTTTCGGGAATAAAGCTGTACCTCCTTCCTTAGATCGGCTACAGCACGGTAGCCATCCCATTTTATTTCGAACACCCAATCCGGAGAGTTAAAGGGTTTGTCGGCAGTGCCGGCGAGCATCGGCGTGATGAATTTTGAGAGTTTCCTTTCGCTGCTCAGAGCAGGTGGATGGCTTCTGTAGCCAGATGTTTTTAATGGCCTAGGACTTACTTTTTTGCTTTTTTTTTTAATGCCAGATAGGCTGTGACTTTAGAATCGGGATCAGTATTTTCTTCTGCGTCATAATAGTCAGTGGCGAATTCATCACGGTGTTTTATAAGCAGCCACGGGTCTCCACTTTCGCTGCTTTTAATCTTTACAAGTGCAAATTCGCCTTTCAGTTTTTTGCCATGAAGGATGAACTTCAATGAACCCTGATGAAGTTCGGCCTGCATTAATATATCGTCCTTTTTACCTTTTACCTTATCCAGCGGTTCATAGGTTCCTTCGTCCCATATTTCAACCTCGCCGGCGCCGTAGTTTCCTTCTGGAATAGTGCCTTCGAAGGTGCGGTAAGCATATGGATGATCCTCAACCATCATGGCCAGACGTTTGTCTTCAGGATTTAAAGATGGCCCTTTGGGAACTGCCCAGGATTTTAGTACACCATCCATCTCCAGACGGAAGTCATAATGAAGCCTGCTGGCTGCATGGCGCTGTACGACAAATTTTAATTTGCCTTTACCACCTGCGGTTTTACCTTTAGGTTCGGCGGTCTGCTCAAAGTCTCTTTTCTTATTATATTCTTCTAATGGCATATTAAATTTATTTCAAAAACTCACTAACCTGCTTTGGCTTTTCCGGCTTCCAGACTGGCTTTCAGTTGAGCCATAAGGTCTGTGGCTTTAGCTGATACTTTTTCTTTGGTTTCAGGTTTTTTAACTTTTCCTTTGGCCTTCGCCTCAATGATTTTCATCAGATCATCATTGTAAGTGTTCTTATATTTTGCCGGGTCAAATTTGGTAGCACGCTGTTTAATGAGTGATTCAGCCATCTCAAGCTCGTCCGCCTGGGGATTTTTGCCGCCGGGAATCTTCAGATCTTCATAGCTCCGGAGTTCTTCAGGGTATCTCATCCGGTTAACCATCAGAATTTTATCTTCATATGGTCTTACGAGGCATAAAATTTCTTTTTCGCGCAGAATAAAAGTACCGATTCCGGCCATCTTTGTTTTAAGTAACGCCTTCAAAAGCAGTTTGTAAGCTTCTTCACCGTTTTTTTGAGGTTCAAGGAAGTAGGACGCCTCAAAGTAGGCACTGTCGATTTCATTCATATTGACAAACTGCTTTATGTTAAGCAATTTTGATTTTTCCGGATTTACTTCTTCAAAATCTTCTTTGGTGAGTACAACGTAGTTGCCCTCCAGTTTGTATCCTTTTACAATATTGTCCCATTTCACTTCTTTGCCGGTACTGGCGTTAACCCTTTTAAAGTTAATGTTGGAAAGGTCGTCCTTGTCCAGCATATCCAGATCAAGATTACTTTCTCCTGTGGCTGAATAAAGTTTGATGGGAATATTAACCAGTCCGAAGCCGATTGCACCATTCCAAATTGCTCTCATAATTCCAGATTTACCTTCGCTACATCAAAAATGTGTCCAATTACAGACGAAGTTTTTACCTTTGAATAAATGTGCATCTATGAGAATCGCGACCTATAATGTGAACGGAGTGAACGGCCGGCTGCCTGTAATACTGAGGTGGCTTAAGGAAACCAAGCCTGATGTTGCCTGTTTACAGGAGTTGAAAGCTCCACAGGAAAAATTCCCGGCAGCGGACTTTCTGGCGGCTGGATATCAGGCCGTATGGCTGGGACAGAAAAGCTGGAATGGCGTGGCGGTACTTTCGCGGATAGGCATGCCGGAAATTTCCCGGACCGGGTTGCCGGGTGAACCCGAAGATGAGGCCAGCCGTTATTTGGAGGTGAAGATCAAAGATTTAATCATTGCCTGCCTCTACCTTCCAAACGGAAATCCTGTACCCGGACCCAAGTTTGACTATAAAATGCGTTGGTTTGAACGTCTGGACGCTCATGCCGAAATGCTGATTACCTCTAATAAGAAAGTAATACTGGCCGGTGACTTCAATGTGATGCCCACCGAAAAAGATGTCTATAAACCTGAAAAATTTGCGAAAGATGCTTTATTCCTTCCCGAAGTTCGTGATGCATTTAAAAATCTCGTAGGGCAGGGCTGGACCGATGGTCTTAGGCATCTTTACCCGGATGAAACCATCTATACTTTTTGGGATTATTTCAGAAAGGCTTACGAGCGCAATGCCGGCATGCGGATAGATCATTTCCTGCTCTCCAGCGAAGTTCTGCCACAGCTGAAAGGTGCCGGCGTGGACAAGGACGTGCGCGGCTGGGACAAATCCAGTGACCATGCGCCTGTATGGATTGAACTGGATTAAATTAGTTTGCTCCCGGTTTACAAGCTTATTATCTTCAGTTGATTGCGAAAATTTCAATAATCCTGGATATGGTACTGTAAAAAATAGGATGCTTAACATTGTTTAGACTGAAGTTGCTTATTCAAACGCAAATTAATTTGAGGGGTGAAAATACCGCCAATTCTTTTATAGGTGATGTCCCAGGACGTTGGAATACAGTGTGGAATTGTGAATATTAGCTTAGGTTTCCACCGGGTTGCCGAGTGTGTTACAGAGACTACCCCGTCAATCGCACCTCCGGTGGATTGCCACCCCTCCGGAGGAGGGGGATTTCCACAAAATATCTCTGCCCTCCGCGCTGTCAGCATATTGAGTAGCGGCGGAAATTCAGTTCTGCAGAGGGAGTGTTTCATGTTTTTAACGTTTGGACGAAGCTGATAATTGCGGGAGCAAATATCGGCATGGGACGCTGGTGAGAATCATTTGTCCGTCTTTTGGTTGGATTGCCAATTATGGATTGCCAGTACAGCAATCTGTAACTGGTGACAAATTTCATTTACAATCCTGTACTGATTTTCAGTAACTTTAGGATAAAGAAAAAAAAATCACCATGTCACTGCAAATTCCAGAGAACCTTACCGGCCTGAATGAAGATGAAGTAGAGCAATCGCGTCAGACCAGTGGGCATAACCGAATGACAGCACCTCCGAAAAGCAACTGGTGGAAGCTGCTGACGGAAATTTTAAAAGAGCCTATGCTTATCCTGCTTATGGTCATCTCTGTGATTTATCTTTCAGTAGGGAATTACGGAGAGGCTCTGTTTATGATAGTCGCCCTAATTTTGGTCTCCGGTATCTCTTTTTACCAGGACAGCCGAAGTAAAAAAGCACTCGAAGCCCTGGAGAAACTCAATGAACCTTTAAGCAAAGTAATACGGAAATCAACGGTTGTACAAATTCCGACACATGAAATTGTAGTGGGCGACCTTTGCATTACATCGGAAGGTCAAATGATCAATGCGGACGGTCGCATAGTTTACAGCAATGATTTCACTGTGAACGAAGCTTCACTGACTGGCGAAAGCTTTGCAGTCTCAAAAGGAAGTGGCCAGGAAGACTCTTATGTTTACAGCGGTACGGTAGCAGTTTCCGGTATTTCTGTTTTTGAAGTGGAAGCTGTGGGTGTAAATACCAGGATTGGCAAAATAGGAGATTCGATGACTGGTATTATTGAACAGAAGTCGCCATTGCAGTTGCAAATAGAGAGGTTTGTAAAAGGTATGTCGGTTTTGGGTGTTGTTGTATTTCTATTGGTATGCGCTGTGAACTGGTATTACACACGAAATTTTGCAGAATCACTGTTGAATGGTCTTACGCTCGCGATGTCTATTTTGCCGGAGGAAATTCCGGTAGCTTTTACAACATTTATGGCCTTGGGAGCCTGGAAACTGATGCAGCAGGGTATCATCATCAAAAAAAGCAGTGTAGTTGAAACAATGGGCAGTACCACTGTAATCTGTACTGACAAAACAGGAACCATTACCGAAAATTCAATGCATCTGAAGGCGGTATATAATTATAAAAATAACCGGACCTATGAAGAAGTGGAATTTGATGTGCCTGAGCTGGCCGAAATAATCAGTTACGCCATGTGGAGTAGTGAGCCAATGCCTTTTGACCCGATGGAAAAGACGCTTCACAAGATCTATGCTGATACTCAGGTTGAGGATTTGCGGAATGAATACATAATGATACATGAATATCCGCTGGAGGGTCATCCTCCTATGATGACCCATGTGTTCCAAAACAGTTCCGGATCAAGGTTTATTGCTGCAAAAGGGGCGCCGGAAGCGATTGCGCAGGTTTCGGAGCTGTCGCCAGCCCAACGCTTGACAGTAAGAAGCTATATCGATGATTTCGGTAAAAAGGGCTATCGGCTGTTAGGGGTAGCACGGTCGCACTTTACCGGAGTTAACTTTCCGGAAAAACAACAGGATTTACCGTTTGAATTTCTGGGATTCGTCGTGTTTCACGATCCACCTAAAAAAGGTATCCGTGAGGTTTTTAAACAGATTAATGAAGCCGGAATAGAGGTTAAAGTGATTACTGGTGACAATGCGCAGACCGCCCGTACCATTGCGGCACAGTCCGGAATAATAGGATACAGCAAAATGGTTAGCGGTGAAGAGATTGCATCTATGAGTGAGCAGGAGCTCAGGAAAACCGTCAGGGATAAAGTTCTCTTTGCAAGAATGTTCCCCGATGCCAAACTCGCCGTAGTAAATGCGCTTAAGAAGAACGGTGAGGTGGTAGCCATGCTGGGCGACGGAGTTAATGACGGTCCAGCGCTTAAGGCTGCACATATAGGTGTGGCAATGGGAATAAAAGGAACAGAAATGGCCAAGGCTGCAGCTTCGCTGGTCCTTACCGATGATGATCTGGGCAAACTGCTTACAGGAATCGCCGCCGGCCGCCGGATATACAGCAATCTCAAGAAAGCGGTTCAGTATATTATTTCCATTCATATTCCCATTATCGTTGCAGTTTCACTGCCGCTGTTTCTGGGATGGGCATTTCCGCAGATTTTCACGCCTGTTCACGTTATTTTCCTCGAGCTGGTCATGGGTCCGACATGTTCCATCGTTTACGAAAATGAGCCAATGGAGAAAGACACAATGTCACGTAACCCCAGGCCGTTATCAGAAACTTTTCTCACATGGAGAGAACTGAGTTTGAGTATAATTCAGGGACTGGTAATCAGTGCGGGTATTCTGTTTGTATATCAACTGAGCTATAGAGATGGTGGAGGAGAGGAGACTGTGCGAACAATGGTCTTCACGACACTTATTTTTGCTAATATTTTATTGAGTCTTGCAAACCGTTCCTTTCATTATTCAATTTTTGAAAGTTTCCGAAACAGGAACATCCTTTTGGCATATGTTATCGGGACTACAATTCTCCTTCTAGCTGCCATGCTTTATGTTGATGAGGTCAGATCTTTTTTTCAACTTTCCCAGTTGAATTTCGCACAGTTGCTAACCGCTTTTGGGGTGGCAGCAGTTTCGGTTCTTTGGTTTGAAGTGTATAAGTTAGTCAAGCGGTTCAGGTTAATTACCGCCAACTAAGGGTCCCTCAGATCTGTACTCTGATCTTTAGGTAGGCATCCAATTAAAAACGCCTACCAAATCGGTAAGCGTTCGAATTCAGTAAAATTATTGTTTTATTCAAGGCCTCCCTTTCGGGTTGGTTCGCGAACTTCCGGCCATTTCATCGGCTGACCTGTCCTTTCATCAACCGGCAGGTTTATTTTCTCGCCGGAAGATTTCTCCGGATCCTCACTGGCCATATAGGTTAGGATGGCAATCAGCGCTACATTACTTTTCACATCGTCAAAAACAATTTTATCATAGGTGTCTCGGTTTGTATGCCAGGTGTAATTTCCATAACTCCAGTTCAGTGATCCCAGCATAAAGGCTGGTACGCCCGCCGCTACAAAAGATGCGTGATCTGATCCGCCCGCACCTGGAGTACCCGGAAAAGTTGTTTTAATGTCCCTGGTCAGTTCTTTTGGAACTGCATTAAGCCAACGGTTTAAATAATCATACGAATGAAGGAATCCCTGTCCGCTGATGTTCGCAACACGTCCCGTCCCGTTGTCTTGATTGAACAGCGCCTGAATTTTCGGCATTTGATCTTGATGAGCAGAGACGTAGGCTCGGGAACCATTGAGTCCCTGTTCCTCGCTACCCCAAAGGCCAACGACAATTGTTCTCTTTGGATTGGGATAAACTTTTTTAAGGATTCTGGCTACTTCCATCATCGTTATGGTTCCCGTACCGTTGTCGGTGGCGCCGGTGCCACCGTCCCAGGAATCCAGGTGCGCAGAAAGTATAATATATTCATCCGGTTTTTCGGTACCTTTTATCTCGGCTACGGTGTTAAAGGTGGGCGCCATACCTCTGTCTTTTGAATTTGCCTGTATTTTCACTTTGGGGGTGGTTCCGTGCTGAATCATTCTGAAGAGCTGACCGTAGTCCTCCAGGGAAACATCTATCACCGGAATCTTTTTTGTACCTGCCGAGAAGATTTTATTAACTCCAAACCCACGGGACCAGTTGGACGAAATAATACCTGCGGCTCCGGCATCCTCCAGTTTTTTGTTCATGGTTCGGGAAGTTTCCCCAATTATCTTCATAGAGTTTTGCCAGCGCTCTGAGGCGGTGCTAGCCTCCTTTCTCATCTTTTCGTAGGACTCCGGTGTTGCAAATTCTTTCCAGTTGTAATCAGGACGGCCGGACGGTTGATATTGCGATACCATCACCAGTTTTCCTTTCACCTTTGGCAGCCATGAGTTAAATTCTTCCTTACTGCTGAACTCAGGAAGCATTACCACATCTGCTGTAACACCCTTTGATGGTGTGGCGGGACTGAATGCCAGCTGCATACCTTCCAGTGACTTGGCGTAAGGATATACCATCTCAATGTTCGATGTGCCTCTCTCCCAGGATTTCCACTCGCCCCACTGCTCATTTCTTGCCTCGATGCCCCATTTTTTAAACTGGTTTACTGCCCAGTCGTGGGACTGCTGCATTTTAGGACTACCTACAAGACGTGGCCCGATTCCGTCTAATAATTCATAGGCCAGCCGCTCCAGTTGTGAATCATTATACGTTTCTGTCATAATGGAGTTGATTGTAGTTTCCCGTGTCGTTTGCGACCAGGTAAAGCTGCAGCTCAGTGCTGCAGAAATCAGCATGATCTTACTGTAGTTCTTCATAAATTTAATTTGAAATGCTGAAGATAATCATTTTACTCAGCAGTACAAAAGTGAGCAGAAGGGTGCGGTTGGTACTTTGAAAGATGCCTGCCAGAAAAAAAGCTCCCGGAGGAGCTTCTTGTTTATTTCTTGATCAGTTTGGAGGTCTTAATTCCTTCGTCTGTGTGAATTTTTACCAGGTAAGTTCCCGGAGCCAGCATCCGTGCATCGTACCGATCGGCACCTAGATATTCTTTTACCAGTCGTCCGGACATATCAGTTAGGGAAACTGTTACTTTCTGACGGTTTGTCTGTGCCGGGAGACTCACGGTAAAGAAGTCCGTTGTTGGATTAGGAAACACCTTCACACGGTTATCGTATTGAAGTACTTCATTTGTTCCCAAAACGGAATACGTAATGATGAATGGAAGGTCCTGAGGGTAATCCGGTGCCGCAGCAGGATTACCGGCATCAACCATAGGCGCCCAGGTTCCTGTATTTTGGAGTGCATTGTCCGTAGGCAGCCCGCGTATGCCCACTGTAGTCACGGGTGGTGTCCATACTGTAGCGATCGAGGCCTGATCTTCCATCTGAAATTGCATCCAATAGGTGCCCGATGATAAGGTAACCGGCGTGGTGGTATTTACCCGCCATATTTTTCTCGTGGTTCCTACAGGGTTTACAGCCGTGGGGTACGCTGAATTAAAAACACGGTACATTAATGCGTCCTGCGCACTGGCAAAGCGGTTAGTAGTATCATCACCAAAAACGACGGTTGGACTTCCAACATTAGGAGCGCCATTAAGTATCTTAACTGTGGCTTTCATTCCGGGCGGCGTACTACCCACATAACCGGTGACATAAGCAAACAATGCAATGGACGTGATGCTCCACGATTGACCGGCTGGTACAACGAAATCATCCGCGCAGAAATTGTTGGTTAAAGTGCCTACCTTCTGGCAACCAAATCCGGAGTTGGTGTTGGATTCCGTGGTATTACCGGTATTGTTCTGAGCCTCAGACCAGGTATAACCGGCGGGAGCTGCCACTCCGGATTTTGAGGTTGGTCCCGTGCTCAGGGGGCCGTTGTTGTACTGGCTCCATAAGAGAGTGGGGAGCAGAGCTGCAAAAGTTAATAATTGTTTTTTCATAATGTGCTGATTTTTTGTGTTGTAAACTCAAAGTTATAATAAAAATATTATCAATTAGCAAGATCATTAGGAAAAATTATAAAAATATATGTAATACAATTATGGATGTTTTTACTTCTTCCCTGTAGAGCGCAGCGTAAGGTAATAGGGCAATTCCTTCACATGTGGCTACAGTAACTTGTAAATGAATTCCATTTTTTATGTATTTTTATGCAATTAAAGTTTTACATATGACATCAACAGAAAAGATCGCTCTGCTAAGACAGGCGATGACCGCCCAAAATATAGATGCTTTCGTAGTGTTTTCCGCCGATCCTCATATGAGCGAATATTTGCCGGAAGAATGGCAGGAAAGAACCTGGTTATCGGGCTTTACAGGATCTGCGGGTTTCGTGGTTGTTACGCAGAATGATGCTGCGCTTTGGACAGACGGCAGGTATTTCGTACAGGCTCCCGCTGAACTGAAAGATTCCGGCATACAGCTTATGAAGGATGGAGTTGAGGGAACGCCTGATTATATAAGCTGGATTATCTCCATGCTTCCCCAGGGTGGTACGGTTGCCGTAAATGCACTAGCTACAAGCAACACCAGTTGGACTGCTTTAGAGCAAAAACTGGCTCCCAAAAAAATTAAGGTGATAGACAGACCTCTGCTCAAAGAAATCTGGACAGACAGAATTGCTGATCAAAAAAGAAATCCTGTATTTGTTCATCCCGTGGAGCGTGCCGGTAAAACGGTTACGCAGAAACTTGAGGAGATCAGACAGAAAATGAAACAGTTGGATGCTTCAGCACACATTATTTCCAGCCTGGACGATGTAGCCTGGACACTCAATCTCCGCGGAAGCGATGTAGAAGCTAATCCGGTCTTTCTGGGATATATTATGCTTAAACAGGATGAGGCGGTCCTTTTTGTGGATCTTGATAAACTTGAGCCGGAAGCTAAAAAGCTAATGGAGGATTCGGCGGTGACTGTAAGACCTTATGACGATTTCTTCAGTTATTTAAGTGAGATTAAAGATGAACAAATTTTGGTCTCGCCCAACAGTAATCAGTCAATTTTCGATGCACTGCAGTCAAACAATATAATGATCAAAGCACCTGTTCCCGGAAACCTTATGAAAGCTCAGAAAAATGAGACAGAACTCCAGGGTTTCAGGACGGTGATGCAGCGGGACGGTGTAACCATGGTTAAGTTCCTGTACTGGCTCACTCAAAATGTAGGTAAGGAGCCGATGACGGAGTATTCCATTGGCAGAAAACTATTGGAATTCCGGAAACAGGGTGATAATTTTGTGGGCGAAAGTTTCGGCAGCATTGTAGGATATGGCGGGAATGGTGCCATTGTTCATTACTCGGCCAAACAGGATGGAAGTAAGGAAGTGACAAATTCCGGCAGCATCCTTGTGGATTCCGGTGGCCAATATCTGGAAGGGACCACAGATATTACCCGTACTTTCGCTTTGGGCGCTGTTACTGATCAGTTCCGCCGCGACTGTACCTTAGTTTTGAAAGGTATGATGCAGCTTTCTATGGTTAAATTCCCACGTGGTACCCGTGGAGTACAGTTGGATGCTTTCGCGCGTATGGCACTTTGGAAAGAAGGAAAAGACTATGCCCACGGAACCGGACATGGTGTGGGCAGTTTTATGAACGTGCACGAAGGTCCGCAAAACATCCGAAAGGATATGAACGACCAGGAGCTTTTGCCCGGAATGGTAGTCTCAAATGAACCGGGTTTTTATCTTGAGAACCAATATGGAATCCGCCACGAGAATCTGGTGGCTGTTCGGGAGTGGAAGAAAACAGAATCAGGAACTTTTTATGAATTTGAAACGCTTACCATTTGTCCTTTCGACCGGAATGTTCTGGATCTGGATCTGCTTACACCTCAGGAAAAAGAATGGCTAAACAGTTATCACGAATGGTGCCGTGAAAAATTGGAAAATGACCTTGAAGGAGAAGTTAAGGAGTGGTTTATGGAGCAGGTAAAACCTGTCTGATTACTGACTTGAATTTCATCCTGAATTCGGAGCGCTTTAATCGGACAATGCTTCAATTTTACAGTGCAGGGTTTTTCTCGAAAGGCCCTGCTTTATTATTATACCTTCCAATTTTAAATTCCCATTCCTAACTCATATCTGATATTCGACATCAACCTTTCTCATTTCCCGCCAGCGACTCAATATCTAATCCCTCATGAGTGATTACCAAAGTTTCTGTGGCTATATTACTGCTGTTGCCTATGAGTGTGGGTCCTGCATACCTTACGGGAAAGCAGTTGCGAAGTTTCCAGAGGATGAGCGGCTCATGCCTTTCGTTCAAAAGTGTGATGCGCACATCACGGCGCTCCACTGTACCAAAGGATCTGGTGTTAATCCAGTTAAAAAAATCATTGTCTCCTTTTTGAATGGCTCTCGTAAAAGAAACGTCTGAAAACTTCAGCAGGCCGGGAATTTTATTTTCGGATTCAACTTTAGAACTTCCCTCCCTGACGGCGATGACTTCAATTGCCATTTCAAGTCCGGAAACCTCCAGGAACTCGGTTCGGATGCCGCCCCAGTCTACCAGAAAATGATAGCGGTTTATTAATATTGTTGCCATGGTCTAATGTGTTTGTTATCAGTAAAGTTAGATATTATTTCTCAGGTTCTGACTAGTTAATTCTGCTGATATATTTAACATCTGCTGCGCGCAGACCGCTCTCCGAAAATTCATTCTTACGTTTGTGAAAAAAGTTCTACTGAGCTCCTCTATTCAAAAATGAACTGTGGTACACTTAGTCTGCTCTTTACATTATCTCAGTTTATACCATCTTTCATTTGCTGCATCACAATTTCCTTTTCATAATTCGTAATTTTGCCTGCATGAATAAAGACACGATCTGCGCACTTGCCACTGCCAACGGTGTAGGCGCTCTCGGAATTATCCGCGTTTCAGGTCCTGATGCGATTGCAGTAACCAACCGCTGTTTCAAAGGCAAAAATCTGGAAACCGCAGTTTCACATACTGTGCATTATGGTTTTATAACTGATGGTGACGAAACTATTGATGAGGTGATGGTATCCGTTTTTCTCGCGCCAAAAACGTTTACAACGGAGGATTCTACTGAGATATCATTTCACGGGTCGCCACATATAGCCGGTAAAATCCTGGAAGTCCTTACCAGAAACGGTGCGCGTATGGCTAAAGGGGGTGAATTTACAATGCGTGCCTTTATGAACGGGCGGATAGACCTTTCCCAGGCGGAAGCCATCGCCGATATTATAGCCAGCGAAAACGAAGCCTCGCGCAAAATTGCGATGAACCAATTGAAGGGTGGGATAACGGACGAGATATCAGTCCTGCGTGGTGACTTATTAAATTTTACTTCGCTGGTAGAGCTTGAACTTGATTTTGCTGAAGAAGATGTGGAGTTTGCGGACCGTACCGCACTCAATATGTTGCTGAACAGGATTGAAGAAAAGCTGCGCTCCCTGGTTGAAAGTTTCCGTTATGGCAATGCTGTGAAAAATGGGGTAGAGGTAGCTATCATCGGTAAACCCAATGCAGGAAAATCGACTCTGCTTAATACCCTGCTAAAAGAAGAACGAGCTATTGTGAGCGATATTGCAGGAACCACACGTGACACCATAGAAGAGGTCCTCCATATCCGCGGAACGGCCTTCCGCTTTATCGACACAGCAGGAATACGCGACACCACCGACACCATAGAAGCCATTGGGGTGCAGAAAGCGCACGAGAAGATCGCGGCGGCCAAAATCCTGCTTTACCTTTATGACGAGTTCGACAGTACGCCGCAGGAAGTGGCTGCATTCATAAAAGAAGTGTATCGCGAAGACCTGAAAGTTGTTCTGCTTCATAACAAATCTGATTTGTCTTCAGAAAAAGGTCAGAATTTTGACAATGATTTACGGTCGGCTTTAGAAGCTGAAAATAACGTCACGCTGTTATCCATATCTGCCCGTGAGAAAGTGGGCATCGAAGAGCTTAAAAATGAGCTTATCGATTATGTGGAAGGACTGAAACAGTCCGAAAACAATGTCATCATCACCAACCAACGGCACCATGAGGCTCTTTTGCGCTCCCTCGATTCCGTGCGACGGGTGAAGGATGCAGTTTCCCAGAGTTTTCATACCGAACTTCTGGCCTACGAGCTCCGGTACGCTTTGGAATACCTGGGCGAAATCTCGGGCGAATTTACCAATGATGAGGTCTTGGGGAATATTTTTTCCAAGTTTTGTATCGGAAAGTAGCTTTATTGTTGGAATTGGGTAAATAATCAAAATGTACAGTTAAAGAACTGATTGAAAATTTAGTGCTTGTTAGATTTGAATCTGGTCCCGACATTATATTAAGCAGTGGCAATGCATACACTTTATCATGAAATACTCATGATCTTGATTCAGAACGAAAGCTGAACATTTTTTATCACTTCATTAGACATCACTTAAAATCTACATCTGAACACTATTTAAAATTTCTATGCTAGTCTTGGCGTTTTTTTTATAACTTTATGATTACCAAAACCAAAGAGTATGAAAGCACATTTACTTCGCATCAAAAAAAATAGTTCATCCGCAAAAGCTTCGCACCCGGGGCGAATCTGTAAACTGCTTGCAGCGGTAGCTTTTCTTGCTATGGGAACACATGGCGCCGTGGCACAAACCTCCGTTACGGTACCTGATCTCACTGCCAGTTCCGGCTTCACAGGTGTATATGCAAGTTCTGCACGGACTTATCAGTTGATTATAGATGATACACTGCTCACTTCCTTAAATGGTAAGTACCTAACGTCAATCGCTTTCAGGCTGCCCAGTAACGCTACCTCCAGCTGGCCGGCTACAGATGCTACTTTTGCCAGTTATGAAGTTTACTTAAGTAACGGAGTAGAGCCACCTAACCGTCAGCTGGATTTTACAGCTAATGTAGTGGGTACTCAAACTCAGGTGCGTTCCGGTGCTCTGGTAGTCCCTGCGGGAGCTTTAACTTCTGGCTCTGATCCAAATGCATTCAGTCATGTTATCAACTTTAATACGCCGTACCTTTACAACGGAACCAATCTCGTAGTAGAAATCAGGCATACCGGTAACGATATCAATTCTTCGCGTTCCACCAATTCAACCGGGACAAGCACTGCCGGCTACGGAACGCTTTATACGGCGTGCTGGCAGGGAACAGCCGGGGTGGTTCAGGGTAACTTTTCATTCATACGCATTAATTCTGTTGATGCGCTTGGTGTAAAATCAGTGGACCTGGACGCGGGAATGACTGTGTACCCAAACCCTGTAAAGGATGTACTTCACATCAGGTCTGCCACAGACATCGTGGAATTTACTATATTCAATTATGTAGGGCAGAAAATTCTGGTACAGTCTGCTGATTCAGGATTGCAAAAGCTGGAAGTAGCTCACCTTCCTACCGGCAACTATATCCTGCAGACTTTAGATAAAGGCGGCAATTCTGTTAGCACACGGTTTATTAAGGAGTAGCCCGGGATTTACTTGGTTAATCCCAACACAAAAGCTGCCACTATACCCATCCAGACCCCTGCGTACTGCAGAGGTGTCAGTCTTTCCTTGTGATAAATCTTGGAGATGATGAGCCCCAGAATCGGTTCTATTAAAGCCAATGTCGCGAACAGGAGAATGCTGATATTGGCCAGCGCGAAATTCAGGCAGAACGTACCTCCGGTTCCCAACACGACAAGGATGCCGATCTCAAATTTTGTTCTTCGGCTAACCGTATGGGAAGGGAACTTGCTGCGGCTTCCGATCAGCAGAAGGCAACTGAGTGTGCAAACTATAAATTCCAGAACTACGCAAAAAAGGATAGGCCCCAGCTTATCTATAAACGGAACAAAAAGATAAGACGTACCCCAGAATAACTTACACAGAATTGAGTACATTAAACCTTTAGACATTACAGCAGATCCGATGCGGGCTGCTCTTTCAATGAAAGTAACTCCTATAAGAACTATGATGCACATAATTATTTTTACTGTTGAAATCTCCTCATCATAAAGAAAGTATGCAGACAAAACGCCAATAATAAGGCTCACTTTTCCAAAACCAATGGTACTGGAGACCGGCGCATGCTTCAGGCTTTTCAGATAAAAAAATAAACCGAAATAATTAACTGCACATATAGCCGCGGTACTCAGTAAATCCCAAAAAGTGATTTTTGGTATTGTAATTAGGTCTAAATTGGTGAGTGCAAAAAAGCTTATAAGAAAAATAAGGAATGAGAAAAAACTACGGGTTATGATAAGTGGAAGGGTGCCCATCTCATTACGTGGATTTTTCCACATCACGTTAGTGGTACCGTAAAATAGGTGACCCAGAATAGTGATTAAAAGTGCGATCATTAAATAGTGCTTAAATAACTGAACTTTGTTCTTTGCAGTAACAGCTGGTACTTTTGATGAAAATCTTCACGCTTTGGATACAGTTTACAGCCCAGGTTATAGTACTGAAGTTCAAAATATATTTTACTGTCGAAAGAATAGCGCATTACATCGGTGGAATTAACCAGCAATTGGTCAAACATGTACATGGCTTCCTTTTCCTTACCTAAATGAAACATAAGGAGCGCACGTGTAATGCGGTACAGATGCACGTGACATCTAAAGATAGGATTTTCGTCTTCAAAGATCTTGAGCGCTTTCTCAGTGGGAGCTTCGCCTATGAGCATCTCAGCGGTGTTATAATCCTTTAGAATTGTAAGCATATTCCCTACGTAACTGGTGTAAATAATTTGGTCGATAAGTGGCCTGCTGTGGATAAATCCGAAAGCGGGGTGAGGCAGCAGCGGGAAATGATTATTTTTTTTTGGATCTCCAAAAACGTGACTGTGAATACATTTAACGGTACTGTATCGGGCTTCCGGAAATACCTCAAATTCTTCCATTCGCATTTTAACTACCTGCTTTTCAATCTTACTCATAAGTTCTATTGCCTCAACTTCAGACAGGTTTTCGGACATAAATTTACCGAAATAAACAAAGGAATATGCGAAAACCTTTACGTGAGCTTTCGTGCTTATTTTAGCCAGGTAAAGTAAGGCTTCCTGATAGTTCCGGTTGGCAATATGTTCGTACGATGGATGCCACGCAAACACATATTCCAGTGCCTCCTCGTTTGTAGCAAATCTTTTAACAAATTCAGTAAGGTTCCCCGGGTGCGAAACAATTTTTTTTGCGAAATAGTAATTCGCTTTCTGGAAACGGGTTTCGTTTAATGATGTACCTCTTCCTTTTACGGTTCCGTAGTAAATGTCCAGCAACTCAAAATCCAGTGTAGGCGCAGCTGATCCGGAGCGCTCGCAGAAGTCCTGAAAGTTACGGTAGCCCAGGCGGACCGCTATTAAATTAAGTGTAGATACGCGTAGTTGGCTCTCATTCTTAATTTTACCAAGAAACCTGCGTAGTGAGTTTCGGGAAACGCCCATATTGACGGCCAGACTTTCCAATCCCTTAGTTGTGGCAATGTCGCTGAAGTATATTTTCTCGAATTCTTCTTTCAGTTTATTGATCATTCTGTAAATTACTTTTTTTCATCTGTTTTGTGTAAATCTGGGCAAATTTGGACAAAATATCGCACATGAAGAAGTGGTAATTTTGAAGTACAGATAAGGAAAGGCGTAACAGTCTGTTTTTCAGCTGGCAAAATGCCCTTCCTTATCACCAAAAAACACAATTTTATATAGAGATTCCGGACCCCAGGTCCGGAATCTCGCTTTCTGCCTGTATTTGTTCCGTCTTCTGATTTCCTGTGATACTACACTTAATGCATGTTACCAATGCTTAACATAGTATCGCCTCTGGTTGCCAATGCTTTAATGATTCTGTTAAAATTGATTTAAATGTAACTGATCAATTTATTCACAAAGCCTTAAATCTGGGTTAAAGCTTTCCTGTGGCGCCCTGGCTAATTTTGCAGCAAATTAAAACATCGTGAAAAGAAACATCCAGAAAATCCTCGTACTGGTACTTACGGGCATCGTAACTGTAGAAATGGCGGCACAGAACCGCCAGGACACCTTGAAAGAACAAAAAATTGAAGAAGTTGTGGTTACTGCCCTGGGGATCAAAAGACAGGACAAATCCCTGGGTTATGTAGCTGAGACTGTAGGTTCTGAGACATTTGAAGAGACACAGAATAACAACTGGGTACAGTCTATGGAAGGCAAAGTGGCCGGGCTGAAAGTGCAGACCGCCGGTGCCGGGCCGCTTGGTTCTGCCAGAATTACGCTTCGCGGAGAAAAATCCATGTTTATGGATAACAACTATGCGCTTATTGTAGTAGACGGTATTCCAATTAGTGACGGACCGCGGGTAAACTCCGGAACAGGAACCCCGGCCTATGGTGCCGGTTCCGGCGGCGACCTGCCCATTGATCTTGGCAACGGACTGAACAGCATAAACCCGGATGATATTGAAAGTGTAACCGTACTGAAAGGAGCCTCGGCAGCAGCTCTTTACGGATCACGGGCTGCCAACGGTGCACTGATGATTACCACAAAATCGGGTAAGAGCCAGAACGGTAAGCTGCAGGTGACTTTCAATTCTTACTCCAGTTTTGATTCGGTACTTAAGTGGCCTGATTTCCAGTATGAATACGGTCAGGGAACTCTTGCGAAAGACAAAAACGGAAACTTTTACTATTCCTACGGTGCGTCGGCAGACGGGGTAAGCACCGGCGGTACCAGCAGTGCCTTTGGTCCTAAGTTCGAGGGCCAGTATTATTACCAGTACGATCCCACCGTACAGGGACAAAGCCAGGAAAGGCAGCTATGGCGTCCCTACCGCGACAACGTGAAAGGTTTCTGGGAAGTGGGCTCTACTTATTCCAACAGCATTGCTGTAGAACATTCCAATGACAGAACCAGCTTCCGTACATCTCTTACTTATCTGGACAACGAATGGATGATGCCAAATACAGGTTTCAACCGGTTTAATTTCGCCGGCTCATTTTCACACAAGTTAAGCGACAAGCTTAAAATATCGACAAAACTGGCCTATAACCGGACTAAAAGTGACAATCTGCCGGCAACCGGTTATAACAACCAGTCCATTTCCTACTTTATGATTTTCCAAAATCCCAACGTGGATCTGGCCTGGTATCAGCCCATCTGGAAAAACGGTCAGGAAGATGTAGACCAAATTCATCCTTTCAGTTCATTTATAGACAATCCTTACCTGATTGCTTACAAAATGCTGAACGGTGTGGACAAGCGCAACATCAGCGGAAATATGACGGTTGACTATACTATCCATCCTAACTTCAGCATGATGCTGCGCTCGGGTATTGAGGTTTTAAATGAAGAACGGACTAACCAGCGGCCGTGGAGTTCTGCCAATTACCTGAAGGGCTTTTACAGAGAGCAGCATATTACCAATCAGGAATACAACAGCGATGTACTCTTTAACTATAAGAATAATTTCGGGCAATTCAATGTTTCTGCTTCGGCGGGTGCCAGTATGCGTTACAATGAATATATTATGAACGATTACCGTGCTGAAGGGTTAAAAGTTCCGGGTCAGTATACACTTACAAACGCCATATCACTCATCACCAAAGTACCAAAACCGTATGACGAACAGGTGAACAGTGCCTATGCGCTAGTTACCCTGGATTGGGACAATAAAGTATTTCTGGATGTAACCGGTAGAAATGACTGGAGCAGTACACTACCGGCCGAAAACCGTTCTTTCTTTTACCCGTCTGTAAGTACAAGTATTATCCTTTCGGATCTCTTGGGTCTTAGATCTCCGGCATTGAGTTACTGGAAAATGCGGGCCTCCTGGGCAAAGGTAGGAATAGACGGATCTCCCTATCAGCTGGAGAAGTATTACGAAATGGATGATATTCCCGGCGGCGTGCTTACGCCTTCTACCTTTCCAAATCCTAATCTCAGACCGGAAATCAATACCAATATTGAAGCAGGAATGGATTTGGGTCTTCTGCGGAACCGACTGAATTACAGTTTCACCCTTTACCAGAACAATACCGCAAACCAGATTATCCGTATCCCGATGCTGTATGAATCCGGATATGCGCACCGGTGGATTAACGCGGGAGAAATACGTAACCGCGGTGTAGAGATGAGCCTGGATTATACGCCTGTTAAAAACCAGGACTTCCGATGGAAACTGGGCGGCAACTGGTCGCTGAACCGTAATGAAATCATGAGCCTGCCGGAGGCGGTGGGTTCTGAGCCCTACACTATGGCTACGGTAGCCGGCGTAGTATACTTTAATGCGGTTGTGGGCGGCTCCCTGGGTGATCTTTATGGTTTTAAACTCCTAAGAACGCCTGATGGTCAGGTTGTATATGGTGATAATGGTTTGCCTGCCAGACCGGCAAATGTAGAAAAGGTAGGGAATGCCTTTGCCAAATGGAGAGCCGGTTTTCAGAATGAATTCCAGTATAAAAATGTAACTCTGAGCTTTTCTATAGACGGTCAGTATGGCGGAATGGCCTATTCCCAAACTCATCATAAAATGTCGGAACAGGGCAAATTGGGACATACCCTGATGGGTCGGGACAATCCGGACGGAACCATTGTGGGGGCAGGCGTGGTGCAGAATGCAGACGGCACATTCAGCGCGAATACGAAAGCGGTGAGCCTCAGTGCTTATTACGGGGACTACTACCGCCGCGCAAATGTGGAGACCAACACTTTCGATACTTCTTTTATTAAACTCAGAGATGCCCGGCTTGCCTATTCTTTTCCTAAGGCCATGATTGCTCCGCTAAAACTCAATGATCTCACGGTAGCTATCTTCGGCAAAAACCTCTGGATGTGGACGGAGTATCCAATGTTTGATCCGGAAGTTGCAACGATGGACAATAGCACTATTACTCCCGGCGTGGAAATAGGGCAGTTACCTTCTGCGAGGACAATCGGTTTTCAGCTTAATGTCAAATTTTAACCTAAAGCATTACTTTTTTCATCAACTTAAACAAACAGATTACTATGAAACGCATCATTATAAAAGGGAGCCTGATCTTTTGCTCAGTGCTTGTATTAAACTCCTGCGGCCGTACGTTTGAAGAAATCAACACAGATACGAGTAAGATTATCAATCCCACCGCGGGCAGTATGCTGGCGCCCATTCAGTACGAAATGGCTTCGTACGGTTATAACCGTGCAGATGATTTCACCTTTCAGATCATGCAGGTAGCCCTACCGTTCCCGAACGAAGGCAATACAGTGAGCAGGTATTATGTGACCGAAGGAACGGGCGCCGGCTATTGGAACACAAGTTACAAATGGCTGAAGCAGGTAAAAGAAATGCACACTTTTGCTGTGGCTGAAGATCAGAAAAATTACCAGGCCATTGCTTTGGTATTGAACGCCTTTATTTACGCCAATCTGACGGATGCTTTCGGGGATATTCCTTTTTCAGAAGCGCTGCGGCTGGAAGAGAATATTGACAAGCCTAAATTTGACAGCCAAAAGGATATTTATTTAAGTCTTCTTGATGATCTGAAGACGGCAAACGCAATGTTCGACACGACCAAACCTCTTGCCGAAACAGATCTTTTTTACCGCGGGGAAGCCTCAGCGGCCAATATGGTGAAGTGGAAAAAGTTTGCGAATTCACTTTCCCTGCGACTGCTGAGCAGGATACAGAAGCGTAACGGTGAGGTGAATGTTTACGCCAGGATTCAGGAGATTGTGAATGATCCTGCTACCTATCCGATATTCCAGAACAACGCGGATGGTGCCGTTCTGGATATTTCTGGTGTAGCTCCATTTATAGCGCCTATTGCCAGACCTCAGGACTTTACCGCATACAGAGCAGCGGGGGAGCTTTTTGTAAACACACTTAAAGATAACGGTGACCCAAGGCTGAGCCAGTTTTTTACCCAGGCTAAAAGCCTTACGTCACCCAACCCGAATATAGGTTACTTTGGTGCGCCGGCAGGTTATGCTCCGGGAACGGTCTTTAGCTATCAGCCTTCCAATATGAACCAGAATTTGGCCAAAGCTCCAATGAAAGTTCTTGTATACCCATACGCAGAACTCCAGTTTACTTTGGCAGAATTTGCACAGAAAGGGATTATTGCCGGCAATGCCCAAACTTTCTATGAAAGTGGTGTAAAAGCTACACTGGAACAATGGGGAGCTACAGTTCCTGTGAATTATTTTGCCAGTCCAAAAGTAGCCTACAACGGTTCGCTGGAACAGATCATGACCCAGAAATATCTTGCCCTGTTTTTTGTAGATCATCAGCAATGGTATGAACAGCGCAGGACCGGATTTCCAGCAATGCCGAACAACGGCGGATTGCTTAACAACGGCAAAATGCCACAGCGCATGATGTATCCCACTAATCCGCGGATCATGAATTCACAGAATTATAATGCGGCGGTGGCGGCCATGGGCGGAGATGATATTAACGTTAAAATGTGGTGGAACAAATGATGAAATATGTATTCTTACTGATACTAACCGTTTGCTCTGAATTTATGAACGCCCAAACCCAAATCATTGCCCACCGCGGCTTTTTCCAATCCAATCCATCCACTACAGAAAATTCGCTGGAGGCTCTGAAAAATGCGCAGGATTTAAAAGTGTACGGGTCAGAATTTGACGTGAGGATGACTGCGGACGGCATTTTGGTGGTGAATCATGATGAGCACCATGCGGGAATGGAAGTTTCAGAATCGTCACTTGCCAAATTACGTACTGCAAGGTTAGCCAATGGCGAGGAACTTCCTACCCTGGAGCAATATCTGGAAATGGGAAAACGTGTTATCGGTGTGAAACTTATTGTGGAACTGAAACCGGCTAAAACAAAGATTCTTGAAGATATGATGGTGCAAAAAGCTTTGCAGCTGGTTTCCAAAACCAAAACGGAAGAGCAGGTAGAATTTATTTCCTTCAGCCTCAATATCTGCCGTGAAATAAAGAACCGGGAACCTAGGTACCCGGTGCATTACCTGAACGGAGATCTGTCGCCACAGCAGCTAAAGCTTGAAAATGTGGACGGCCTGGACTATCATTATAAAATTCTGCTTGAGAAACATCCAGAGTGGATTGCTGAGGCCCGAAAACTGGGACTTATGACCAACAGCTGGACAGTAAATGACATTGAAACCTATAAGAAGTTAAAATCTATGGGAATTGATTTCGTAACCACCAATATTCCCGACCAACTAATTAATCTATAAAACATGAATATAAAGATACCGGCATTTTGCCTCCTGATTTCCACTTTAACCTTCGCGCAGACTTCCGTTTCCGGATTTGTTTTTGAGGATGCCAATGCAAATGCTCAAAAAGAAAGACGGGAAAGGGGAATAGGTAACGTGGCTGTTTCCAATGGGGTAGAAGTGGCCCTCACCGACAAAAATGGCAGGTACACACTGCCGCTGTACGGCGACCAGACCATCTTTGTTATTAAGCCGGAAAATTACCGCACAAGGACAGATGCTAACAATCTGCCTCAATTTTATCATCATCATAAACCCAACGGCTCTCCTGCTGATTTTAAATATAAGGGAAGCGTACCCACCGGCTCACTACCCGCAGAATTAAATTTTCCGCTGTATAAAAGTGCTGAGAACAAAGAATTTCAAATTTTGGTTTTTGGTGATCCACAACCTTACACGCTGAAGGAGATTGACTATTTCAGAAGAGGGATTATTAACGAAGTTAAAAATAACCGTAAGAAAGCAGTGTTCGGTATCAGTCTGGGTGATCTGGTGGGCGACGATCTTACTCTTCACCAGCCTTATATTGAATCAATAAAGGAGATTGGTTTGCCATGGTATAACGTGATCGGAAATCATGATATGAATTTTGATGCCCAGGAGGATCATCTTTCTGATGAGACTTTTGAGAGGAATTTTGGGCCGGCAAATTATGCTTTTAATTACGGAAATGTACATTTTATGGTCCTGGACGACATTCTGTATCCCGATCCGCGTGACGGCAAGGGTTACTGGGCCGGCTTCCGGGAAGATCAGCTTAAATTTATCGAAAATAACCTCAAACTCGTTCCTAAGAATAAATTGGTAGTGTTGGCATTTCATATTCAGATGATGCCGGAAAGGGAAGGTGATGATCATTTCCGGCTTTCAGACCGTAAAAGACTCTTTGATTTGCTTAGGCCGTTTGAAAACGTACTGATGATGTCGGCACATACCCACAAGCAGACCCAGATTTTTTACACAAAAGGTGACGGTTGGGAAGGAGCGGCGGACTTACATGAATATAATGTAGGAACCACTTCCGGCGACTGGTATTCGGGCACGGTGGATGCCACCGGCGTTCCGGCTTCCGTAATGCGCGACGGCACTTATCGCGGATACTCATTCATCGATTTCAAGGATAACAAATACAGAATACAGTATAAAGCTGCCGGTATGCCTGATGAATTTCAGATCAGTCTCTATGTTCCGAAGGTAATTGCAAGTCGCAGGAACTCAGCCAGGATAGTAGCCAATTTCTTCATGGGCAGTAAGAACGATTTGGTGGAATTCCGTGTGGACGGGGGTGACTGGAAACCAATGAACTATACGGAGAGTCTTGACCCATCGTTTCTACAGTCTGTGTTTAAGTGGGATTCGGCCAACGAGCTTCTGCAGGGCAGAAGACCCTCCAATCCAGAAAACTCCAAACATCTTTGGGTTGCACCTTTCCCGGGAAAGCTGGCACCGGGAACACATAAACTGCAGGTAAGAGCTACTGACCGTTATGGTAAGGTTCATACCGCAGAACAGAACTTTGAAGTGAAGGAGCCGAATCCGGTTCCGTAGTTTCAAATTTTTTCTTAGTTTTTCTTTCGGGGCCGGCTGATCTGTTTCAGCCGGCTTTTTTATGGGATAACGTATAAAATTTTGAAAGCTGACTTTTTTGTCATATATTTGCAGTCATATCGCGGGGTAGAGCAGTAGGTAGCTCGTCGGGCTCATAACCCGGAGGTCGCACGTTCGAGTCGTGTCCCCGCTACTAAGCAGAGAGAGAATCACAAAAGTGGTTCTCTTTTTTTGTTTTTGGATACCACAGATCGCACGGACATTGCTGACTTTATCTGTGCAATCTGTGGATGGAAAATTTCACACTGATTTCACATATTTTCACAGATGTTTTTAAAGCCCACAGATTTGGGGAGTACGCAAATTTAATTTTATCTGTGCAGATCTGTGTAATCAGTGCGCAAAATCTCTCGCAGATTTCACAGATTTTTACAGCGCTTTGCTAAGCCCGCAGATCTCGCTGATAATGCAGATTTGATTTTTCTGTGCAGATCTGTGTAATCTGTGCGCTAATTACCTCACTGATTTCACAGATTTTCACAGATGTTTTCTAATCCCGCAGATGTCGCTGATAACGCAGGTTTGGTTTTTCTCTGCAGATCTGTGTAATCTGCGCGCGGAAATTTCGTACGGATTTCCCCCAATAATTAGATTAACAAACGGACCTCTTTAGCAATTGTTATTTTCCTTCTTAATGATCTGTAAAGAAAATAAATGAGTGGCCCAAATATTGGAAAAAAGCATACTATCAAATGCCACAATAATCTGTTTTCCTTCTCATTGTGTAACATTAGTATAGTTATTGTGAAATTAAGTAATATTACGGTTAAAATAAAAAATGTTAACATAACTGGGGAATTTTGTTTATTAATTTATACTGTTACTTATAACGGTAGCTTTAGGAGCATCGCCTCCAGCAGTACAATGAGCGTATGCTACAATATACCTATAAAGGGTATAATTTGAACTTAAATCACAGCTAATACTGCAGGTAGTGTTTTTGCTACAAGCCTTCTTCATGTAAGCAACCGTCTCTTTAACTAAACACAGTAAATTCGCTATTCTTAGCAATTTTCTGAGATTACCTGTTTCTTCAAAAAATAGCAGAATCTTTTGACTTTTCCCTTAATGAGAGGGTGTGGGTGTTCAGTATGTCCCTTCGCCGTCATATTCATCATGGTAAGCAGTGTTCTATCTTTATTTGTAATTGCCTATGCAAATGTCCTCGTGACAATAGTATAGATTTGCTGCATAATATTAATAAAAACTATAAGTAAATATACATTAAAAAGTAAATAAAATAAAAAAAAATTTTAAAAAAAGATAAAACAAGTAAATATATTTAGTCATATTCCCTTTTGTGAGTATAATCTTTTTTACGTTGACTTTGTATTTCTGGCGTTTCTCCACGAAGTTGTTGTATGAGAAATATTCTATATCCCATTATTACAAAGTCTATGTAAGCTGCATGATAGGAGAACTCCCATTTATTGAATTTTCTAACATGGGAAATTGACATTTTTCGAGAAAGCTGAAAAAGAAAGAAACCAACAGGCGCAAAATACAGCAAGAAGAAAGGCAGAGATGGATGCAAGGATTAACGCTTTGAACTTATTACCAAATAACAATATATCCCGGGACACCTCCGGGATTTTATGATTTAAAGACAGTCATTACGTTCTGTTTTTTTAACCTGCAGATTTGGTTTTTATGTGCAGATCTTTGTAATCTTTGCGCGGAATATTTTACACGGATATTACAGATTTTCACAGAACTTTTTTTAATCCAGCAGATTTCGCAGATTTAATTTTATCTGATTTGTGCAATCTTTGGGCGGAAAATTTCACACTGATTTCACAGATTTTCACAGAACTTTTTAAAGCTCACAGATTTCGGCGATTATGCAGATTTAGTTTTATCTGTGCAGATCTGTGCAATCTGTGCGCGGAATATTTTACACGGATATTACAGATTTTCACAGATTTCTTTAAGCCCGCAGATTTGGGGGAGTACGCAGATTTACTTTTATCTGTGCAGATCTGTGCAATCTGTGCGCAAAATTTCGTACGGATTTCACGGAATTCACAGATGTTTTTAAGCGCACAGATCTCGCAAAATACGTGGATTTAATTTTTTCTGTGCAGATCTGCGTAATAAGTGCTTTTTTTTTTCGCAGAACTGTCACGGATATGCACAGACAATTTTTAGATCGGTGATCTGAGTGGAATCAGTGCGTTTTTTTCGCGCACAGGTTTAACGGATAGGTGCTGTTTTTTTGACTGTTCTGTGCGCTTAAAAAGCAAAAAACCCCTGCGCGTGCGCGCAGGGGTGTAGTTTAATATAATTGCAGGTTACAGTTACTCGGGAATAAGCTCTTCTTCCTCAGCGCCGTATAAATACCGTTCCTTGCTGTCGTCCAGTTCGTCCATCCAGTCGGTATGGTGCGCTTCGGCCATGGTGCCAGTAACCACACTCTGGTAGGTTTTGTCGCGGTAGGTAAGGATATTTTCCTCTTTGTCCTGCAGCCATTCTTTAAACATTGCGGCGATCTTATCCAAATTGAAGTGCGGATAATCGGTGAACGACAGCAGGTCCTTAATGTAGTAGGTCTGGAAATCAACATCATCAAAACTGCTTTGCAGTTTACTGTTCCTGTCCAGCCATGTATCGATGTCCACACGTCTTTCACCTTCAGAAGGAAGTTCCAGGCGCTCCATCATAAAGTCTCTGGCCAGCCAGGCCTGGGTGTCGAACATGTTAAAGGTATAATACTGGTCCTGCATTCCCAGATAAATAAGCTGGGGCAGATTGTTGTAGAATATTCCTTTGTAAAGATTGTCCGGGTATAAATTGTTTTTGGTTTTCAGGCGGAGCTCGTCCGGCAGGAAGGGAAATTTATGCTGATAGCCCGTACACATAATTACCGCATCATAATCTTCGCTGGTGCCGTCTTTAAAGAAAGCCGTGTCACCATCAAAATGCGTAACCAACGGAACTTCTTTGATTCCCTGCGGCCAGTCATGACCGATTGGATTGCTTCTGTAACTCAATGTAACCGATGCCGCTCCGTGTTTGTAGCATTGGATTCCAATGTCTTCCGCAGAATAGCTGCTTCCGATCAGTAAAATATTCCGGTCTTTAAACTGGTCTGCACCCCTGAAATCATGCGCGTGCATCACATTTCCGCTAAAGGTTTCGATACCTTTAAAATAAGGCATATTGGGCGTGGAAAAATGACCGGAAGCGACCACTAGATAGTCAAACTCTTCAGAATAGGTTTTGTTGATTTTCAGATCATCCAGAACAATGGTGAATTTGCGGGTGTCTTCATCATAGCTGACCCAACGTACGGTCGTATCAAATCGGATGTACTCGCGGGCGTTGCTTTTTTTAATCCGGCCTTCTATATAATCAAAAAGTACGGGTCGTGGAGGATAAGAAGAAATAGCTTTTTCAAAATGATCATCAAAAGAGTAGTCGGAAAATTCAAGACATTCTTTCGGTCCGTTCGACCATAGATATTTGTACATACTGCCGTGAATAGGTTCGCCGTATTTCCCCACCCCGGTTCTCCAGGAATAGTTCCACATGCCGCCCCAATTGCTCTGTTTTTCAAAACAAACGATTTCGGGTATGTTCTCGCCGCGCTCTTTTAACGCTTCGAAAGCACGGATCTGTGCCAAACCGCTGGGTCCTGCACCAATAATACCAATACGTTTGTTCTGTAAATTTTCTTTGTTGTCCATGTAAAATATTTAAAAAGTTAATAAGAATACAACTTAAGAAGTGCATTCTTTTAATAGATTATTGTGCTTGTAGAGGCTCTGCAAATTGCAGAAGATGAGTATAAACTCTAAGTCGGATTTAATTAATTTTATTAATTAACGATTTCATCCGGCATACGATATAATAAGTAATTTGACTAATATACGGTTTTATTTTCACAATTACAAATCACGGAGAAGATAAGCGGGCTGGACGGGAATGGGAAAGTGAAAACCGTCAGTGCTGTGGTAGAGCATTTATGTAGTGTGAACCGCTACAAATACCGGCAACCAAAAGAAGAAGGAAAAAGTCACGCCTTATGTACATTTAAGCATGAATAGAGAAACAACTCACTTATAATCTGCGCGTTTTCACGGATTTTGCAGACAATATATATCTGTGAAGATATGTGTAATCTGTGTTCAAAATCTCTCGCAGCTTTTAGAGATTTTCACATTCATTTTTTTAAATCTGCAAATCTTGCAAACTCATATTGGTTTTTCTGTGTAGATCTGTGTAATCTGTGCGCGGAAATTTCACACTGATTTCACAGATTTTCACAGAATTTTTTTTGAGCCCGCAGATTTAATTTATCTGTGCAGATCTGTGCAATCTGTGCGTAAAATCTCTCGCAGATTTTCACAGATTTTCACAGATTTTTTTAAGCCCACAGATTTCGCTGATTACGCAGATTTAGTTTTATCTGTGCAGATCTGTGCAATCTGTGTGCGGAAAATTTCACACTGATTTCAGAGATTTTCACAGAATATTTTTTAAGACCGCAATTTCGCAGAATACGCATATTTAGTTTTATCTGTGCAGTTCTGTCCAATCTGTAGGCCCTAATCAAAAAAAATCCCGAAACGTAACGTTCCGGGATTTTCTAATTTTATAAAAAGCATTATGCCATTTTCTTGCTGTCTTCCACAAACTGCGCCAGACCTTTATCGGTTAGCGGATGGCTCAACAAACTGAGTATCGGGCCAAGTGGCGAAGTAATTACATCGGCGCCAATTTTCGCACAGTTTATGATGTGCATGGAGTGACGAATGGAGGCAGCCAGGATTTGGGTTTCGTAGCTGTAGTTGTCGTAGATGGTGCGTATTTCGTCTATAAGCGCCATTCCGTCCGTGGAAATGTCGTCCAGCCTGCCCAGGAAAGGGGAAACGTAAGTCGCACCTGCTTTAGCTGCCAGCAGCGCCTGTCCGGCCGAAAATATAAGCGTACAGTTGGTTTTTATACCTTTGTCTGAGAAATATTTCAGCGCGCGCACGCCGTCCTTAATCATCGGAATCTTTACAACAATATTTGGGTGGATGGCCGCCAGCTCGTCGCCCTCTTTTATCATTTCATCATAGGTCGTGCTCAGGACCTCGGCGGATATAGGACCGTCCACAATATCGCAAATCGTGCGGTAGTGCTGCATAATCGCGTTGGTTCCGGCAATCCCCTCCTTAGCCATCAGGGTAGGATTGGTAGTTACCCCGTCCAGGATTCCAAGGTTTTGAGCTTCGCGAATCTGGTCCAGGTTGGCTGTGTCAATAAAAAATTTCATTACTTTTAATTTGATTTCCGCAAAGATAATCCAATTTATCAGGAGCAACAAGATTCGGGATTCAGTGAACCTGCCGTCCGGCTTTCCGCTGCAATCTTTCGCCGGCCAGCCAATGCCAGCGCAAAAAAGGATTTCCGCTGCAATCCGGGCTATGAACCCGTGCCGTCAATCTTCCGGCGGGCAGAGCAACCAGCCAAATTAATTTCGGTAAATTTGCATGAGTAGCGTTAGGCGGTTAGCTTTCAGCAGTCAGTTCTCGGCTAGATGCCATAAGCTATAGGGTGTAGGCGAAAAGGTGAAAAACCCTACTATACTACTAAACAGCTAATCCATCAAACCATTATCACTACATAGCCAAATCACTCAAACACTCAAACACTCAAACCCTCACATCAACTAATCAACCAATCACCACATTATCAAATAACCACATTATCAAATCATCAAACAGTCAAACTCTCACCAAATGAACATCCTCCTTGCCTCAACCTCCACGCTTTACGGCGGCAATTACCTGGAATACATTAAAACCGAAATTGAACAGCTCTTTCAGGGTATAGATGAGATCCTCTTCATCCCTTTTGCACGTCCGGGCGGCATTTCGCATGAAGACTACACCGCAAAAGCGGCTGAATTCTTCGCCCAACTCAACATAAAAGTCCGCGGATTGCACGAATTTGCAGAAAAAGCTGAAGCCATTAACCAGGCCAAAGGCTATTTTACTGGCGGCGGCAACACCTTTCTGTTAGTAAAGACCCTGCACGAAGAAAACCTGATGCATTTCCTGAAAGACAATGTGGAAAGCGGAAAACCTTATCTGGGTTCCAGCGCAGGAAGCAATATTGGCGGCATCAATATGAAAACCACCAACGATATGCCCATCGTTTATCCGCCCAGCTTCAGCTGTATGGGACTGGTACCGTTCAACATCAATCCCCATTACCTGGATCCCAGTCCAGACCTGAAGCACAACGGCGAAACCCGCGAAACCCGCATCCTGGAGTTCCTGACCCAAAATGACCTGAAAGTCGTAGGCCTGCGCGAGGGCAACTGGATTCGGCGCATTGGCGACCGCATCACCACCGAAGGCACCGAGCAGACCCGCATCTTCGAACAAGGCCGGGAACCTTATGAAGTAGAGCCGGGAAGCACACCTTAACTAAAGCCTTCCAACCGCGTTTGATTAACTGTTTCTTGCCGGAAAAAAAAATGACGCTGCCAAAAGAATACAGAAGGAAATCACTTAATTTGGTCTGACTGCCAAAGATATTGAAATGATACTCAGCTGATATCATTAGAATAATTTAAAAATTTAGTCAGAATTTATGAAGACACATAAAATAATAATATTCACGACGTTACTACTGACAATTACAACAGTTTATGGACAGACTTATGAACCATTGGATTTAGCAAAAAAAATATGTTCAAAAGTGACTTTACCAAATATCGAGAATTATGTTGCTGGCGAATATGAAGGCAAACCAAACGGAAAAGATTTACCAGACGGTTCAATTACAAAATTTACATTACTTGGACAAACAGACAAAACAGCAGTTGTAGGAATGACTGTGTTGGACTCAATTGGAAAAGGATTTGACACGTATTTGCACTTTGAAAAAGATAAGTCATGGAAAATGACAGCATTCAGAGGATTAGCAATGACAGGACTAATTGAGCAGATAAAAATTGAACTTGAAAATATGACTCCACAACAAGTGGACGAAATAATTGAAAAGTCAAAAAAGAATAAAAATGACGACTTTGAAATGTTTAAATCAAGAGAAGATTACAATTTTCAGTTGGGAAATACAAGATTAACACTTGAATTAGACGAAAATATTATAAACCATTTTCTGACAAACCAAGCAGAATTTGACCGTCTCAAAAATCTCGCTTTAATTGAATTGGAAAAAGAAAAAGTAGATGAAGATAGAAGTTTGGAACTAATTGAAACCTCTAAACCTGAATTTAATAAACTTTTCATTTCTTCAGTGGCGACAGGTGGTTACGAATTAGGTAACTGTATCAATTTTTTAATTGGTGGAATGCTTGACAACTCTGTTGGTTATTTTTATATAAAAGACAAAAAAGATTTACCGGAAATGAATCCAAATAGAATAATTATGATTAGAGAAATTGCAAACGGATGGTATATTTACAAGACAACATAAACAAAACTGGCGCCAACAACAAAGTTTTAATTAGGCTTCTTTGAGCTGCACCTCGGGTCGTCGTTTCCGCAGGACAAGAAATGAAAGCCCGTAGAACGGAATGTCTGGCAGCTTTTTGACAGCCTTTGGAGTTGTCGATTTTACATTTTAAAGCACAGAAGCAGTTTTTTAGAAGGACTGCTTTTCTTGTGGTGTTTGAAAAAGTTCCGTCCAAGCAAGAGGATTTCGATTGGCAGTTCAAAATTAGAACCTTAATAATGTCGGATCAGCGTGGCTTGCGCCCACCACACCTCCGTGCCCTTTGTGTAAAGCTTTGTGCTCTTTGTGGTTAAAGAAAAGTGGCAAGAACAAAGAAAAATGAAAGCGGCATGCTACCGTTTTTTTTGGGAGTCCAAGGACACGTCTTATAGACTTTTAACCAATTACTTGAGATTCATGCGGTATGACAAAGTGACTGTTAGCTGTTCCTACGCAACAGATTTTATAACAATTGCTATTTGGAATTCTGGGTTCATCCTAAAAAAGGTCACTCAGTCCAAATGCTTATACTTCATTCTAATCCAATTCCAAGAAATAAACTTAAAAGGATCAGGAGCTGAAAAACCATAATCTGAAATTCCGCTCCGGACAATCCAAAATCCAAAATTGAAAATCCACAATTCACAATAGAAACTTACTCCGAAACTTTAGGCAAGCCTTTAGCCGGAGCACGTCCCGCTTCCAGGATAGGAAGATTGGTTTCCGTTGGGATGTAAATTACAGTTTTATCGTTCAGGTTGTTTTGCTGCCTTACCCAGAGATACTGAATATACTTTTCAGACAGTGCACCGTTCTCAATTTTGATGGCGGCAGCGGCACCTTTGGCTCTTTCCACCTCGGCCATGGCATTCAGTTTTTCGGCTTCCAGGTTGGCTTTAGCCTCCTCAATTTTAATCCGCCGGTTCTGTTCGGCTTTTGCAAATTCGGCTTTTCCTTCCATTTCCTGCGACCATACGCGGTAGGTAGGGTAGCCATACAGCATGACCACCATAAAGATCAGTCCAAGTACTGTAAGAACTATAATTCCCGTAATCGTTAGATTTTTCATAGTGTAGGTTTAGAAGTTGGTGTAAATTTTAAATATAATGAAAAAAGCCTGTTAACTCAAAATTAGGTTACCGGTTTTGCAGCAGACTGTCGTAAATATTATGAATTAGACCGTCGGCCACAGAAATCTTAGGCACAAAAATTTTTGAGATCTCCGACCACTGCATAATGTTGTTAAAGATTTCCAGTGCGGGCACAATAACGTCGGCACGGTCTTCACGCATCCCGAACTTCGTCATCCGTTCCGCCACTGTAAGTTCGCTCAGTTCCTTATAATATTTCTTCAGATAGGAGGTGCTCATGGGCTTCCCATCCTTAGTCTTACTCATGGAAAATATCTTGTTAATGTTGCCTCCTGAGCCTATAGCGACTACAGGATCCTTGGAGTTAATATTCCTGCGGATTTCCTCCTTCATCTCTTTCCAGTGGTCCTCGGTAACCAGACCGTTCAGCAAACGTATAGTGCCGATGTTAAATGATTTCTTATACCTCATCTTCCCGTTTTCGTAGAAGGTCAGTTCTGTAGAACCTCCGCCCACGTCAATATACAGATAGGCCGAATCTTCCGCCAGACCTTCGGCTACGTGATTTTCGTAAATCAGCGCCGCTTCTTCATCGCCGCTTATTATTTCAATCTTGATACCTGAGTTTTCGCGAACTGCTTCAATAATCTGCCTGCCGTTTGCAGCATCACGCATGGCACTGGTGGCGCAGGCCCGGTAATGTTCCACCTTATAAATCTTCATCAGATCGCTGAAGACGCGCATACTGTCTACCACCATTTTCTCGCGTTCCGGACCTATTATACCGTGGCTGAATACGTCCATTCCTAACCGGAGAGGTATTCGCAGCAGGTTCAGCTTGGTAAATTCCGGCTTGCCAGGCGCGGTTTCGAGTACTTCATTAATAAGCAGGCGCGCGGCGTTGCTTCCTATGTCAATAGCGGCTATTCTCATTTTTTTAGGTGTTGTAGGTTTTTTGCTTCAGGTAACGGAAGGTTTCAATCTGAGACCTGATTTCCGTTCCGTCTTTCTTCACATATTCATTCCGCAGGTTCTTATCCAGAACGCGGGCTTTAATATTGTCACTCAGCTGAATATCCAGAAGATCTTTGATTTCTTTCTTAAGGTTTTTCTGGGTAATTTTTACTGCCGCTTCAATACGGTAATCCAGATTCCGCGTCATCCAGTCAGCAGATGAGATATAAGTGTCTTCTGAACCCTTATTATAAAAATACATGACCCGTGCATGCTCCAGATATTCATCCACAATACTTATAGCCTGAATTTTCTTCTTAAAATCCTTCTGATTCACAGCGCAGTATATTCCGCGGATAATAAGTTTTATGGTCACACCAGCTTTAGCGGCATCATACAGTTTCTGTATCAGGCCACGGTCACTGAGTGAATTGGATTTAATGATCATCTCGGCTTTGCGTCCGGCCCGCGCTTCCTCTATTTCCCGGTCTATATGCTGTTCAATTTTTTCACGCATAAATACCGGACACAACAGAAGCTTTTTGCAGGTTTCAAGTGCGGGCACAAAATCTTCCTTCGGTTTGCGCAAGACACTGAATACTTTATTCATATCAGCCATAACCGCACGGTCCGAAGTCATCAGTAAATGGTCCCCGTATATTCTGGCTGTTTTTTCGTTAAAGTTGCCTGTACTTATAAAACCGTACTGCAGGGTCTTGTTATGGACTCTTTTTTTAATGATGCAAAGCTTGGCGTGAACTTTCTTATCGGGGATTCCTACCAGGACCGTCACGCCTTCCTGTTCCAGCAGTTCCTTCCATTTCAGGTTGGATTCTTCGTCAAACCTGGCACGCAACTCCAGCATTACCGTAACTTCCTTGCCGTTTCTTACTGCATTAATCAGCGCGTTAATGATCTTTGAACTGCTGGCCAGCCGGTAGGCCGTAATCTGAATGGATTTTACGTGCGGATCCATAGCGGATTCTCGCAGAAGGTCAATAACGGGCGTATAACTGTGATATGGGAAGGTAAGCAGAACATCTGTCCTCAGGATGACATCAGTAACTCTTTCGCCGGCAAAAAGCGGATGCTCAAATGAAGTCCTTTCCTCAGGTTTTTTATAAGCGCCAAACACATCAGGAAAATCCATGAAGTGTTTGAAGTTGTGAATCTTGCCTCCCGGAATTATACTGTCCTTCTTGGTCAGATTCAGTTTTCTGATAAGAAATTCCAGGAGCGCTTTATCCATACTCCGGTCGAAACTGAAACGTGTAGGCTTCCCTTTGCGCCTGGACTTAATTCCTTTTTCGATTTTTTGGGCCAGAGTAGTACGGATGTCATTGTCAAGGTCAAACTCTGCGTCTTTGGTCACCTTGAAACAGTGCGCTTCAAAATCATCATAACCAAAATAGGAAAAGATATGCGGCAGGTTAAAGGTGATTACATCTTCCAGCAGCATAACGTTCTTTTCACCATCGCCCGGCAGGATGACAAACCGGCCCAGCACGCGGGAAGGAATCTCAATCATGGCAAATTTACATTCATACTGCCATTCCTTACGGCGCATTGCGATGCCCAGATAGAGTGATTTGTCGCGCATATAAGGCAGAGGAGTATTTTCATGCAGCAGAATTGGGATTACATTACTCTCCACAACCTCATCAAAATATTCCCGGACGAAAGTTTCCTGCTGGGGTGTCAGCTTTTTTGGCGTCCGGATAAAAACTTTCTGCTCTTCCATTTCTGCCTGGATTTTCTTCCAGGTTTTATCGAATGCCAGCTGTTGCCTGATTACAATTTCATTGATGTTCTGAAGGATCTTGCTGGGTGGCTGGTAAAAGGACTCGGTAATGAATTTTTGTTTAAAATCCATGGCCCGTTTCAGTCCTGCGACACGCACGCGGAAAAACTCGTCCAGATTATTGGAAAATATACCGATAAACCGGATACGCAGATGCAGCGGCACCTGCCCGTCCATCGCTTCCTGCAGGACACGCTCATTAAAGGCAAGCCAGGTAATGTCTCTCGGATTGAACTGATTCGCCATTCTATAAATTTCTTTTGTTTCAAAAATAGCAAAATCCGCGTAGTGACCCTATTAAATTAGCATAAACTCACATTTAGGAAGGAGTTTTCTGTTACCGTTATCCAGAAAAGCCGGCGCGCTTTTTCGGTTCGGGATATAATTAATAAATTTACCTTTTTCAAAATTAGAATATGAAACTGAAACATACCGTACTGGCGCTGGCCGCTCCTTTTCTTATGAACGCACAGCAAGTGATGACCCCCGAAACTTTATGGACTCTTAATAAGCTAGCCGTAACTGCTGTCTCCCCGGATCAGTCTTCACTGATTTACAGTGTAGGCAAAACCGACCTTAAAACCGAAAAGAACAATAAAACCAACTACTTCCTCAACATCAGCAACAATGCTGCTACTGCGCTGGATCTAGGTAAGAAAAGCCTGATCCAGTGGGATAAGAACGGTCTTTATGCTCAGGAAGGCGATAAAATCTATGCTTCCAAAGACGCCGGCAAAACGTGGACGGATTTTTACACTCTTGCAAATGCTGACAATGTAGTGATCTCGCCAGACGGTAAGAAAATAGCTTTCAGCCGTGAAGTGCTGGTGGAAAAAGTATTGGGAAAAGACAAATATTCTGATGTTCCCAAAACTACGGCACATATTTACACAGACCTGAATCACCGTCACTGGGACTATTTCAGCGAAGGGAAATACAACCATGTTTTTGTAGTAAATGTTTCTGATAAAGCGGATCAGGCAAAAGATTTACTTGAAGGCAAGCCATGGGATTCTCCGCAGCGGCCTTTCGGCGGTGCCGAGGATTTCATCTGGAGTCCGGACTCGTCGCAGCTCCTGTATGTGACCAAGCCTTTAAGCGGTGCCGAATACGCACAGTCTACCAATACTGATATTTTCGCTTACGATCTTGCCACAGGTGTAACCAGAAACCTTACGGAAGGTAATAAGGGGTACGATGTAGCTCCGAAATTTTCGCCGGACGGGAAATCTCTTTTGTGGCTTTCTATGGAAAGAGATGGCTACGAGGCCGATAAAAATAATATCAAGGTCATGGACTGGAAGTCCGGAAAGACGGACAACCTAACCAAAAACTGGGACGAAAGTGTAGTGGGAGAGGTCTTCTGGGCAAAAGACTCAAAGACGGTTTATTTTACGACTGCTTACCGCGGTACACGTCAACTGTTTTCATTGAATCCGAAAACTTCAAAAGTACAGCAGGTTACAAAAGGAAATCATGACGTGAACAGCATCTATGCACAGAACAAAAATTCCCTGTTGGTTTCAAAGGTGGATATTAACCATAATGCTGATCTGTTTTCGGTAGACTTGAAATCCGGCGCCATGGCACAGGTTACTAAGGTCAATGAGGAAAATTATGCTAAGATTACGCCCGGAAAGTCGGAACTTCATATGGTTAAAACCACCGATGGCAAGGAGATGGGTGTATGGATTCATTACCCGCCTAACTTTGACGCCAGCAAAAAATATCCGACACTGCTGTACTGCCAGGGTGGTCCACAGTCTGCACTTACACAGTACTTCAGCACGCGCTGGAATTTTGCACTGATGGCCGCTAACGGTTATATCGTAGTGGCTCCAAACCGCCGCGGAATGCCGGGCTGGGGAACGCAATGGAACGAGCAGATCTCCAAAGACTGGGGTGGGCAGGTAATGCAGGACTATCTGGCAGCTACAGACTACGCAAATGCACTTCCTTATGTGGATGAAAACCGGGTGGGTGCTGTAGGGGCAAGTTATGGAGGCTACAGTGTATTTATGCTGGCCGGTATGCATCAAAACCGATTCAAGACCTTCATCGCACACGACGGTCTGTTCGATATGAAATCCTGGTACGGCACAACAGAGGAACTTTTCTTTGCTAACTGGGACCTCGGAACGCCTACAGACAGTCCTTTGCCAAAAGCTTACAACGAATTCAACCCGTCTAATTTTGTGGACAAATGGAACAGACCGATTATGATCATTCAGGGTGGTTTGGATTACCGCGTAGGATATGAACAGGGCCAACAGGCCTTCCAGGCGGCAAAACTTCATGGACTTAAAAGCAAGTTTGTATATTTCCCGAATGAAAACCACTGGGTACTGAATCCTCACAACGCATTGGTATGGCAGCGTGAATTCTTTGAGTGGCTGAAGGAGACGCTTTAGTGCATTGATACTATAAATAAGAAGGCTTCCGTATCGCGGAAGCCTACTTTATTTAATTTAGAACAGCTAATTGAATTGCTTTAATTCTTACAGCTGTACCTTGGCCTTAAAACTTGAGTTCATTGTGAGTGTTATGAGATCCAGGGTTGGTGCGCTGGCCATTATTTCCACAATCAGTGAGTTTTGAGTAGTTTGAAAATAGGGAAGCAGTTCCTGATCCACCACTGTAAAAGTGATGATATCGGGGTTGGTATTGTTATAAGCAGTGGCAATAAGCACGTCCGGCTGATTTGGGGCTCGCAGATAAATTCTGGCATTTTTTATGGCATCCAGCTTTGCACCTGCCTGTGAACTTACATACACCATTTCCAAAGTGTTCATCTTTACCGACTTAATATTGTTAATTGATTGACTGGGAGAAATTTCCTTGATTTTCTGGTCCAGATCAATGTTCATGTCAATGGGTGGAGTAGTAGTGTATGTGGTACTGCTTACCGCGGCAAAAGGTACGGTTACTGTGGCAGAAAATGGCGCGTCAAACGGCGGAATAGCATCCAGGACTGAATTAATGATGTCGCGGCAACTGTACAGGAGGAACATGCTCATTACGGTGAAAACAAGGGTCAACTTTTTCATAATTCTTCTTTTTGTTATTTTTACTGCTGCATTTATTATTCCAACTTAATTCCGGCAGTTCAAACTGCTTAAAAACCGATTGATGACCATTCGAATAGCCTCATTTCCGCCCATCATATCCGAAACTTCAGAAATATTGATTTTAGGTTCTGTTCCCGGAGTCCGTTCGCTGAAAGCACAGGAATACTATGCACATCCGCAGAATCACTTTTGGAAAATTGTCTTTCAATTATTCGGCGGCGAATTTACGCCAAATTATGCGCAAAAGCTTGATTTTTTGACAGATAATAAAATTGCACTGTGGGATGTGATTGAAACCTGCGAACGGAAAGGCAGTCTGGATACTGAAATCCGAAATGAGGAAAGCAATGATATTCCAGCACTGTTAGCTGAGTTTCCAAATATCAAAGCTGTGTTCTGCAATGGTCAGAAAGCGCACAAAAACCTTTTAAAGATGGTGGGCAAAGATTATGATCTTCCTATCTTTGTACTTCCCTCCACAAGTCCATTGCATACCATCGGATTCGAGAAAAAACTTGAAGCGTGGACTCTCATCAAAGATTATGTTTAAATTCACAACCTCGCTTTCAGCAATTTCTTTGGCCCGAAAAACCTTCACGACTGTATTTGTACTGCTGGCAATTTCCGTGACGGCGCAGCGCAAGTATCATTTTAACTACCACTCAGTTTATGAAACATCAGATAAGGCAACAGCGGCCACGTCTGCTGAAACCTGGGTTTATGATAATTCTGCGGATCCTTCCTATCTACTAATATTATATCCAAATGAAGCACGTATCAAAGATGAGCGTACCGATGAACTTCATTATTTTAAAATTATAAATGAGCAGGACAGCATTCACTATCAGTATGATTACAGTTTGAAGATCAATTTTGCTACGCCTTTTAAAATGAATTCCATCCAGGTGAAAAGATTTACTGATGTTGATTACGAAATTTCTTATATAAAGAAAAATGAAAAGGCAGAACTGAATGAAAAAATACAGCTTTGCCTGCAGGATTCTGAGGACGATTTGCTTTACAGTACAGTTTCAGGACAGAATAATGGTGAAATGAAAGTTCTGCTGGACCGTCTGAAATCTCAGCTGCCCGCAGGCAGAAAGTTCTATATTGCAGATCTTGCCCATCATTCGGGCAGGTATACTCGCCATTACCGACGGACCTCTATCCGGCCGGTAGAGTTGATGCTAACTGTACCTGAAAAGGTGGTTTACAAAAATTCGTTCCTGAAAAAGAAGTAATTATAAACACTTTCAATTATATAAACATCTTCAATGAAACAAATCCTAATTTCCTGCCTGATCTCTATCCCCGTAATTACCCTGGCACAATACAGATCATTTGATTTTTTTCAGGAAAGCAGCATTATACACAGCAAGGGCCGGCAAAAACAGGAAATTATCAAACAATACCGCCTCGTCAATTCTATAAGCGGTGACCAATTGCCCCTTCAGAAGACCGGCGGGAAATATATTGCATCACTTTATGATCCGGTTGCGGGACTGCTTCATTATTTCAACATTTACAATACAGACACCAGTTCCGTTGCGGAATACGCTAATTCCTACGTCCATACGGCTGCTACTTCAATACAGACCAGTGCACCGGCTTCCGCATTGCATACAGTTGCTACCCCAACCGCGCCACTGGAATACGAATTAAAAGTATATACTCACGCAGCGGATACCAAAACCGACTATATTTTTCAGGTTAAACTGGATAAAGCGAAGTATAATGACCTTGGAACAACGGTGGATAATCCATCGGTGCAGAATGCAGTAAGAAATGCGCTTACTGCAGAATTGGAAGATGCTGCGTGCTGTCACCGTATTATTGGTTATAAAGCACAGCGCCGAAAAGGTTCTTATGTGGTGGAATATAAGATACAGAAAAGTACACCGGTTAATATTGATCTCGCGGTTCCGCAGGCTCTGCGTTTGCAATCAAAATAGCTGGAGTAATGTATTGATTATCAAGTAGAAAGCATTTTACTTGACTTTCGCCTTTTTACGCCGTATCTTTGCAGATTAAATTTTAATAAAATCCGTAAATTTTATGAAGACATCAGACTTTAATTTCCACTTGCCGGAAGAACTTCTGGCAGAACATCCTGCAGAACACCGTGACGAAGCCAAGCTTATGGTACTGGACCGTAAGACGCAAACTATCGAGCACAAGCTGTTCAAAGATGTTGTGGATTATTTTGATGAAAAAGACCTGTTCATTTTTAATAATACAAAAGTTTTCCCGGCACGTCTATATGGCAACAAGGAGAAAACAGGAGCCAAAATTGAGGTTTTCCTGCTCAGAGAACTGGATAAGGAAACCCGTGTTTGGGATGTACTTGTAGATCCAGCCAGAAAGATCAGGATTGGTAATAAACTTTTCTTTACTGAAGACGAAGCTTTGGTAGCCGAAGTTATAGACAATACAACTTCCAGAGGCCGGACACTTCGATTTCTTTATGACGGATCCTACGAAGAGTTCCGCGCAAAACTGAAAGAACTGGGTGAAACACCACTTCCAAAATACATCAAGAGAGAAGTACAGCCGGAAGATGCCGAACGTTATCAAACCATCTATGCCAAGCATGAAGGTGCTGTAGCCGCGCCAACCGCAGGTCTTCACTTTTCCAGGCATCTGATGAAGAAGCTGGAGATTAAAGGAATCGATTTCGCTGAAGTTACACTTCATGTAGGCCTGGGAACCTTTAACCCAATCGAGGTTGAGGATTTAAGCAAGCACAAAATGGAATCTGAAGAAGCCATCATTGACCAGCTTAATGCTGATATCATCAATAAGGCTGTAGAAGAGGGCAGAAGAGTTTGCGCCGTAGGTACAACTACAATGCGTGCTCTGGAAACTTCCGTATCTTCAAACAAAAAGATCGGACCGTACCAGGGATGGACCAATAAATTCATCTTCCCACCGCATGAGTTCGGTGTTGCCAATGCAATGATTACGAACTTCCATACGCCAAAATCTACTTTGCTAATGATGATTGCAGCCTTCGCAGGTAAAGATTTCCTGATGCACGCATACGAAGAAGCCATTAAAAACGAGTATAAATTCTACTCCTACGGCGACGCAATGCTTATCCTTTAAGAGCAAAGGAAAAAGTAAAAAGTAATAGGTGCCATGTGCAGTGGTGGTATTTTGGAGATTTAGTTTAAAATTGAATTTTTAGAATCATGAGAGGCAATGACTTGCTGGAGCGTACTTTTGTATTCGGAATTGACTGTTTAAAGTTTTGTAGAAAACTTCCATCTGATCCGGAATACAGGCTGATACGTTTCCAACTCGGAAAATCTGCTACTTCACTTGGTGCGAATTACGAAGAATCTCAGGCTGGTTCATCCAGAGCAGATTTTAAAAATAAGGTCAGAATTTCTCTGCGCGAAGCCAGAGAATCCAATTATTGGCTTCGGGTCATCAAAGAACTTGCTGATCATAATGATGATGCTTTAGAAAGGCTCATAACAGAAAGCATCGAGCTCAAGAAAATTTTTGGTGCAATAGTAAATAATACAAAGATTTAACTTGGCTCTTCTAACTTTTTACCTGGCTCTTAGCTAATTATGAAGGACATCCGCACCTTATCCCTGGAAGAACTGCAAAACTATTTCGTCACCCTTGGCGAAAAGCCTTTCCGTGCAAAACAGGTCTACGACTGGCTGTGGAGCAAAAACCTGCATTCCATTGACGAAATGACCAATCTTTCCCGCGAACTTAGGGAAAGGATTGCGCAGGAATATACAATTAATCCAATTTCAGTAGATCTTCTGCAGAAATCGAAGGACGGAACCATTAAGAACGGTGTGAAACTACATGACGGACTTCTGGTGGAATCTGTGCTTATACCTACTGAGAGCCGTACTACGGCCTGTGTATCCTCACAGGTTGGATGTTCACTGAACTGCGAGTTCTGTGCAACGGCCAGATTGAAAAGAATGCGCAACCTTGAAGTGGCAGAAATCGTAGATCAGGTAGCTCTTATTGACCAGCAAAGTAAGACCTACTTTGACAGACCTCTTTCCAATATCGTCTTTATGGGCATGGGCGAGCCCATGATGAACTACAAGAATGTGGTGGAAGCCATCAAAAAGATCACTGAACCCGAAGGAATGGGTATGTCGCCGCGGCGTATTACTGTTTCTACTTCCGGGATTCCGAAGATGATCAGAATGCTTGCGGATGAAGATCTACGGGTGAAACTGGCACTGTCGCTGCATTCAGCCATCGAAGAAAAGCGAAATGAGATTATGCCGTTTTCGGATAAGTTCCCGCTTACGGACATTATGGACGCGCTGCAATATTGGTATCAGAAAACCGGAAATACAGTTACCTATGAATATTGCGTCTGGAAAGGAATCAACGACAAAGATGAGGATATAAAGGCACTGATCCGGTACTGCAAACAGGTGTCTTCCAAAGTCAATCTGATTCAGTACAACCCGATTGGCGATGGCAAATACGACCAGTGTAACAAAGAGGCCGAGGACAATTATGTGCGTCAGCTGGAGAAAGCTGGTATTACCGTGCTGATCCGGAGAAGCAGGGGTGGAGATATTGATGCCGCCTGTGGGCAGTTGGCCAATAAATCCAGTGAGTAATGTTTATCCACCGCGGTAAAGCCCGTACTGAAAAGCACAATCTGGCTATTGCCTCACTTCTGGGATTTGTAGCAGGATTGGTTAATGTGGTCGGATTTTTATCTGTAAAGAAACTTACAACCAATGTTACGGGGCATTTTGCATTCTTTGTTGATGAAGCTTTCCAGCAAAAGATCGTTCAGGCATTCCATACAGGCCTATATATTTTCTTCTTCTTTGCCGGTGCGTTTTTCGCCAGTCTGCTGGTAGAATTTTATACGCGCCGACGCGAAAATCTCATCTATATAATTCCGGCACTTACCGAAGCCTTTATTCTTGGAGCAATAGCTCTGTCGGGTACGCTGTTGATACAGCAAAATCCCGATATTATAGCCTTTGCGCTGCTGTTTGCTATGGGACTACAGAATGCCTTGGTTACAAGAATTTCTAATGCAGTTGTCCGAACGACACACCTGACCGGTCTGTTTACGGATATGGGAATTGAATTTGCGCAGCTGTTTTTCTACAAAGGAAAATCCAGGCGGCAGAAACTGCTGAAATCAATTCGCTTGCGTCTGACGATTATCTGGATGTTCTTCGCAGGCGGTGTTACAGGTGGATTGCTGTACAGCTCATGGGGATTCAGGGCACTCTTGCTGGGTAGTTTTTTACTTTTGGGCGGACTGCTTTTTGACTTTATTAAGATTAGATTAGTTCTTATGAGACCAAAAATATGAGAGGGATATTCACTATTATCCTGCTGGTGACTTTTGCGTCCATGCAGGCCCAAAAAGTTAATTTCCTGACACTCAGTAAATACAGAGTCAGCACGCTGGCCGATGTACTAAGGGAGAATTCTGGTCTTACATTTTATGACGGAAAACTTTATACGCTGAATGACGGTGGGAACACCGCGGATATCTTCGTCATTGATCCCTTCACAGGAAAAGTGGAAACGATCATCAACTCTCCACTCGGGAATACGGATTGGGAGGCAATAGCTACAGATTCCACCTATCTGTATATTGGCGATTTTGGAAATAATGCGGGTTCGCGTACAGATTTGAAGTTATTAAAAATGCCTCACGACAAAAGCCAAGCTGCCGATTCCACAAAGACCATAGGTTTTTACTATCCTGAACAGACGGATTTCAGATCACGCCTTCACAATAATGATTTCGATGCCGAGGCAATGATCTTTCTTAACGCAAATCTACATATATTCACCAAAGGGTGGACTTCGGGATCAACAACACATTATATTGTAGACCCTGCATTTTATGAAGGTCAGGCCGCACAAAAAGTATCGCGTTACAAAACAGGTTTTCTTGTGACCGATGCTGCTTATTATAATAAAAGGCTCTATCTGGTGGGATACACTAAGAAGGCTGAAGTGTTTTTGAGTATCTTCACAGAATCCAGACCGGGAATTTTCTTTAATAAAGAACCTCAAAAATACTACCTGGGAACAGCCTTTTCCGTAGGTCAGGTTGAAGGTGTAGAAGTAAATGACCAAGGAATTTACATTTCATCAGAAGCATTCCGTACTCCGTTGGGTGTTGTAAAACAGGGCCTGTACTTTGTGCCTCATTCAAAAATAAAAGCCGGAAAATAGTTCCGGCCTTTTTGGTTTAATAATTAAGGATTTTAAAACTTTCCTCAAAGCTATCGGAGGAGATCTTGAATATATAGTTTCCTTTTGGCGCTTCAAAAGTCAATTTGTTTACACCCTCTCTTAAAAATACCTTTCCGGATTTAACCAGCTTGCCTTCCATCGAGTAGATTTCCATAGTGAATTCCTGGCTGGATTTTCCCTGGTATTCGATCTGCAGTTCCTGATTCCTCACCGGATTCAATATTTTTATATGAGAACCCTTAGGAGCATGTTCCGCAGTTGCCAGCACGCCATAGCTGAACGTGTGCATTTGTGTGAACCCGCCTGCAGTAATCTGTGCCTTCCAGTTTCCAGTCTGGTTAAATGTCGCTGGAATAAAGTTCCAGTACCAGTATGAAGCACTGTAAAACTGAGGCATGTTGAAGGTTTGGTTGTACGCCACAGAATTGTCGGGACGGAATAACTGTATATTTACGGGTGAACCAGTCGCTATATCCGAAAGGAATGTGTAAATATAGACTCCTTCTCCTGTACTGAACTGGCTTTTGAAAAGAGTGGATTCCTGAACCCCACATCCGTTATTCAGAATTACTTCGCCGCTGTGGCTGGATACGGAATTGATTTTTGGATTATTATAATTTTTCTGAACCTGCCACCACGACTGTGTGGCCGAAGTCCACGTATTACATGGCCCCTGATAGGGATCTACGAGTTGGCTATTGCTGTTGTAGACTTCGAAATGCAGATGCGGGCCGGTAGAATTACCAGAACTGCCCACAACTCCCAGATATTCGCCTGCATTTACACTCTGACCAATGCTCTTGGAAGTAAGGGAATTGTTTTTCAGGTGTCCGTACCAGGCAATACTGCCGTCGCTGTGCTGAACATACACCGCATTCCATGTAAGGTTATTGAAGGCGCAGTTTCTGTCGTACTGTCCGTTACCCTTCGCGACAATCACTCCGGGAGCCGCCGCTATTACTTCCGCTTCATTATGATCCATCTGATACCAGCCGAACGGCCAGGTAAAGATGTCGATACCTGCGTGATTATATCCGCCAGCAGTGTCATACGTCCTGGTTCCGCAGTTATAATCCTGAACCTGATTTGGATATGCTGAATTATGGTCTACATAATTGGAAATACTCCATACCTCATTATAGGGAGCATTGGTGCTTTTCTTAACCGGCCAGATAAAAAGTGGTGCTAGAAGCGCATTTTTAGATGCTAACTTACCTTCCTGTACAAGTTTCTTTTGATTGGTCTGTATCATTTTCTGAATGGAGGCCCGCGCCTCTGGAGACAGACATTCGGTACTCTCAAACTTAAATTCGCCGCCGCCGGTTTGCGCCGCCGCAAACTGCAGGGCAGCAAACAGTCCTAATGTTAAAATTTTTGTTTTCATATCTGTGTTTTTAGTATATCAAATGTACAAAATCCGGAGATGGCCCGCATATAATTAATAATTGAATTATATTTGCTGTAAAGCAAAAGCTGTCATTCACAAACCGGAGAAAATTGGCCAATATTGTAGAAGAAATTAAGAAACCGATTGCACAGGAGATGAAACTTTTTGAAAAAAAGTTTTATGAATCCATGCAAAGCAATGTTCCACTGCTAGACAAAGTAACCCGTTTTATAGTTACCACAAAAGGGAAGCAGATGAGGCCTATGTTTGTTTTTCTGTGCGCACGGCTGGTGGGCTCGGTAAATGAAAAAACCTTTCGCGGAGCATCGATGATAGAACTGATTCACACTGCAACACTCGTACACGACGATGTGGTGGACGAAAGCTTTAAACGCCGAAACTTTTTCTCCATAAATGCCCTCTGGAAAAATAAGATCGCTGTGCTTGTGGGTGATTATCTTCTTTCCAAGTCGGTACTTCTTTCCACGGATCACAAAGATTTTGATCTTCTTTCCGTTATTGCCAGAACTATCCGCGAAATGAGTGAGGGTGAACTTCTGCAACTGGAGAAAGCCCGTAAGCTGGATATCACCGAGGATGTCTATTATGAAATAATTCGCCAGAAAACGGCTACACTTATAGCGGCATGCTGTGAAATAGGTGTACTTTCGAATAATGCTGATGAGCATATGGCGAAAAAAATGATGGAATTCGGCACCTTTACCGGGATGGCCTTTCAGATTAAAGACGACCTTTTTGATTATCTTTCTTCCAATTTCATCGGCAAACCGGTGGGCATCGATATTAAAGAACAGAAAATGACTCTGCCTTTAATTCATACTCTGAAAACAGCCTCCGAGAAAGACCGTAAGTACTTCTTCAACACGATTAAACGCTATAACAATGACAAAGTTCGTGTGAAGGAACTTATTGAGTTTGTTAAAAGTTCAGGCGGTCTGGACTATGCAATGGGTGTGATGAAGGATTTCCAGCTTAAAGCGAAAAACATTCTGAATGAATTTCCGGATTCCGAGGCCAAACATTCACTCCATCTAATGCTGGACTATGTGATTGAAAGAAAATTCTAGTAGTCTGGCTGTTCCGCCACTTAAATTTTATGCTGTTTTTAATGAAAAATGTTTGCAAACGAACTGTTAGTGCGAAAGTAGGAAGTTAGTACTGTTGAAGTTTATTCAATAACAATCACAAGTTTCCTGACCGATTTTCTGCTGCTCTCGGGAGCGCCCAAGGGTTGCTCAAAGAACTCTAGTTCTCCTGTGCCTTTTTCTTTTGCTCTAAGTACATAGTAAGCGGGCATCGGGTCGCCAGGCTTTAAGTCTTTTGGCATTTTCTCCTGGGCCAATTCAGTTCTTTCAAGTTCAGCTATCTGTTTTGGTTTCATTTCGAATACAAGACGTACAGGAACCGCCCCCCGGGTGGGAACAAACAGATCTGTGGATTCGCCGTTTTTCAGTTTGATTATATTTTCATCCATCTCTTTATTTTCTTTCTGTTCAAAGGTAGCTGACCTGGGCTTCTCTTGTGCCGTTTTACTTGATTGTGTGCAGCTCACAAAGGCTGCAAACGTCAAAATTATAAGTGTTTTCATATAAAATAAATAAAGCAGGAAGCCATACATCGCTGACTTCCTGCAAATTGAGATTCTAGTCATACCATTTGTGGTGCATAGCTGAATCCATGCCGCTTACGAAGCAGTCCAGCCGGTTGGCAGCCCATGAACTTACACCCACGCCGCTGGAAAGTTTTCCACCCAAATCTTCCTCACCGCTCCAGTTGGATCCGTCCCACCAGCGATGCATCATACGGTAAGAACGTCCCGGATAAAATATATCAATCCTGTTTTTACCCCACGACACTGCACCCGGACTGTCGAAGAGTTCGCCACCCATGTTTTCCCAGTTGCTCCAACCACCGTCAAACCACCGGTGCCAAAGTTTATTGTCAGTTCCTCTCGCAAAAATATCCAGTCTTCCGCTCGCCCAGGAACAGACTGTCGGAGCAGAAGTGATTACCCCGCCCAGGCTTTCCCAGCCGTGCCAGGCACCGTCCCACCACATGTGCCACAATGCGGAGTCCGTTCCTCTTGCAAAAATATCAATTCTGTTTGGTCCCCAACTCACTGCGGTAGGTTCACTGGAAAGCTGTCCTCCGAGGGATTCCCATGAGCTCCAGCCGCCCTGAAACCATTTATGGTATAACTGGTAATCGGTTCCCACCGCGAAAATATCTAATCTGCCTGTACCCCACGAGCTTATTGCAGGAGCACCGTGTATCAGTCCGCCCAAACTTTCCCAGCCGAGCCAGGCTGATCCGTTCCACCATCTGTGGTGTACAGCACTGTCTAAACCACGGGCCACAACATCAATTCGGTTCGCACCCCAGGATACCGCATTTGGTTTACTGGTAATTTTTCCCCCCAGGCTTTCATAACCTTTCCAGCCTTTAGTTTTTGGTAATTTTACACCGGTACAGCCCATTTTGGGATAATCATCAATCTTACATTGTCCATAAGCAATTTTAAAAAAGCCAGCTTCACCAAAATTATTGGCTCCCCATGAATTTTTGCAAATCCAGCATTGGGCAGCATCGTCATAGCCTATTACCTGTACGCAATGTAAACCTTCCAGGACACCTGATACTTTTTTGTAAACACCTGAACTGTAATTGAAGAAGTCTGTATAAACTTCCATAATAGCGGCCAAAGGTCCACTATTGGCTAGGTACTGCTTTGCGGCTGGTACTGTGGAGACTGTGTGAATATTGGTTATTTTAACCGCTCTTGAGTTTCGGTCTGCACCTGATTTGCAGGAAGGCGTCCCGTTCCAGATGTCATTACCAGAAAACGCAGAAGTATATGGATTGTAAGCCTCGTCGCAAACACCACGGCTCTTAATCTGATCAAAGCACTGGTCGTGCCACCAGCCACCGCAGGAAGCCCCGTGTGAAGAGCAAAAATGCGAATCGGCTTCAGAAAGATCCAGCAGTTGTCCATGTTCTATGGATGCCATTGATTCGGTAACTGCCACACAGCAAAAGGATACACAACTACCACAACCGCCCTGTTGCTTTACAGCAGTGACATGGTTTCCGTTTCTGTTGCGCCAATCTACCTTTGTGGGCAGTCCGGCCAGCGGCGCACCCGCGGACACGGAAGCTGTCGCTGCAGGCATTTTGAAACCTGCAGGAAGTTCCACGCCCAGCAGTGCTTTTCTTTTCAAGTCGGGGAGTTTGGAAACTGCAGTTTCCATTGCAGTCCACGTAGCATTTTTTGCAATAAGGTCTTCCCTTAATTTTGCAAAGGTTAATTTTGCCATAGCTATTAATTTTAGTAGTGCTTACTCTATTTCGAATGGGGATTTTCAGCTTACTCCCAGATTTTGAAAATACATTTACCGGGTGAAAATTTAGAGTGTGTTTTATTGAGTAATTTGAAATAAAATTTACCTATTATAAAGTTATGCAAAAGTATTTTACAAAATAGATAATAATTAATTAAAATATTTAATCTCATTAACAGGTCCTGCTGGGACAATTTTAAATTTCCTGGATTCCATGATTTTAAATCTAAGTTCGTAGTTGATTTTAAGTCTGGTTTTATACATCAGTTACATTAAATTGAAATATCCAATGCAATTCATATATTAAATGTCATTTTAGTAGGCCTTTTATTATATACTTAATAATGTATAGTTGGCTTTAATGCTAAAACCATAATGCGTTACATTCTGTTTAAAATTATCTGCTTTTTTCTGATGATTTGTAATTTGTAAAAATTATTATCTTTGTCCAAATTCATATTTATGGAAACCACCTATATTGAAACTCAGCAAATATCCTTTCAGGACTTTAAAAAGTCTGTTATTGAAGATTATAAATTAGGCCGTATATCCCGTGAGATGTCGTATCTGGGTCGCCGCGAAGTGCTAACAGGAAAGGCGAAATTCGGAATCTTTGGTGATGGAAAGGAGTTGCCGCAGTTGGCAATGGCCAAGGTTTTCAGGAATGGTGACTTCCGGTCAGGCTACTACAGGGACCAGACTTTTGCGATGGCTATTGAGGCGGTTACGGTTGAAAGCTTTTTTGCTCAACTGTACGCAGATACAAGCATAGAACGTGAACCTGCATCCGCGGGCAGACAGATGAACGGTCACTATGCCACCAGAAGTTTAAATGAAGACGGTTCCTGGAAAAACCTGATGGAGCAGAAGAATATCTCTTCAGATATCTCTCCAACAGCAGGACAAATGCCAAGGCTTTTGGGGCTTGCACTGGCTTCCAAAGTATATAAATCGGTAAAGTTTGAAGGGTCTGAAAAATTTTCCAATGAAGGTAACGAAGTGGCTTTCGGTACTATTGGTGATGCATCTACTGCTGAGGGCCACTTTTGGGAAGCATTGAATGCCGCTTGTGCGCTTCAAGTACCTATGATTGTCTCCATCTGGGATGATGGCTACGGAATCTCGGTACCTACTCATAACCAACGGGCTAAGGCAGATATTTCTGAAATGCTGTCAGGTTTCCAAAGAAAAGACGGCGAAAACCAGGGGTGTGAAATCATTCAGGTAAAAGCCTGGGATTACCCTTCATTGTTGGATGCTTACGCAAGAGCTGAGCATTTTGCCAGAACGGAAAGTGTACCGGTAGTTGTTCATGTGATAGAAGTTACGCAGCCTCAGGGTCACTCTACATCCGGTTCGCACGAGAGATATAAAAATGAGGAAAGACTGCAGTGGGAAGGAGAGTTTGACGGTTTAAGTAAGTTTCGCCAGTGGATCCTGGAGTATTCTATTGATATTGAAGGAAATGAGGAGCAGCTTGCTACAGTAGAAGAACTGGAAATGATTGATGACGAAGCGAAAAAGTTCGTGAAGGAAGGTCAGAAAAAAGCATGGGAAAACTATCAGAAACCTATTCTTGATCTAAAGACCACTGTACTTCCTTTGGTTGAAGCCCTTCAGACAAAGCATTCGGAAATTGAAGCGGAAACTGCTAAGTTCGGGAAAATCATTGCAGTTGCGAAAAAAGATATATTCCATTTGGTACGTAAGGCTCTGTTCATCAGTCGTGGAACTGATTCAGCAGAAAGACAGGCACTTGAAACTAAGTACAATGAAATATTTGCTGTGGAAAAGGATAATTATTCCTCACACCTTTACTCACAGTCCGAATGGAAAGCTACTAATGTTAAAGAGGTCGCACCAATCATTACTGAAAACTCCGAAACGGTAGACGGCCGTGTAGTAGTTAGAAACAACTTCGACAAAATATTTGAAAAGTATCCCGAAACCCTTGTTTTTGGAGAGGATGCAGGTAATATCGGCGATGTAAACCAAGGTTTGGAAGGACTTCAGGAAAAATATGGTGAACTTAGAATAGCTGATACCGGTATTCGTGAAGCTACGATTCTGGGTCAGGGAATCGGTCTTGCCATGCGCGGACTGAGACCAATAGCCGAAATTCAGTATCTGGATTATATCCTTTACTGTCTGCAGGGAATGAGCGATGACCTCGCCACCGTGCAGTACAGAACCCGTGGCGGCCAAAAAGCGCCGGTAATCATCCGTACCCGTGGACACAGACTGGAAGGTGTTTGGCATTCAGGATCGCCAATGGCAGGAATCATCAACCTTTCAAAAGGAATTCTTGTATTAGTTCCGCGTAACCTTACCAAAGCGGCAGGATTCTACAATACGATGCTGCAGAGTGACGAGCCTGCTGTAATTGTGGAATGTCTGAACGGTTACCGCCTGAAGGAAAAGCAGCCTGAGAACCTTGGCGAATTTACAGTACCGGTAGGAAAGATTGAGGTTACAAAAGAAGGTTCGGATGTTACTATTGTTACCTACGGATCTACATGGAGACTGGTAATGGATGCTGCAGAAGAATTGGAGAAAGTAGGTATTTCTGCAGAAGTAATTGATGTACAGTCACTGATTCCCTTCGATTTAAGTCATGAAATTGCGAAAAGTGTTAAAAAGACAAACCGTTTGGTAGTAATTGATGAGGACGTAGAAGGTGGAACCTCTGCCTTTATCATGCAGCAGGTAATGGAGAAGCAGAAAGCCTTCAGATATCTTGATGCAGATCCGTTAACTATCTGTGCCGAAAATCACAGACCGGCCTACGCCAGCGACGGTGACTACTTCAGTAAGCCAAGCGTGGATGATATGGTAGAGAAAGTCTACAGAGTATTTAACGAGAGTAATCCGGCTAAATTTCCCGGAATATAATTCAGGTATAATAAAAATTTAAAAGAGCGGGCATTTATGTCCGCTATTTTTATGCGCAAAAGGTCAAACGGTTCTTTACTGAGAATCTGCATCATTTTTGTATGGCTTTGGCAAATCAGAACTTATGAAAAAAACAACACTTACTGTATTTGCAGCACTTATCCTTCAGGCATGCTCCGAAAATCCGAAAAAAACAGAGACAGAAACCAATTCGGCAACTGAACAGGTGCAGAACAACGGTTCGGGCAGTAATATGCCCGCACAGCAGAATGAGATTCTGCAGGAAATGCAGGATATGATGGACGAAATGCATTCTAAAACCTTATCCGGAAATAATGATGAGGATTTTGCGGAAATGATGTCGGATCATCACGATGGGGCAGTAGAAATGTCGGAAATTCTGATCCGGAAGGGTAAGGATGAGGAGCTGAAAAATTTTGGCCGTCAGGTAATTAAAACTCAGCAGCAGGAAATGAAACTGATGGACAGGTTTGATAATCTGAAAGTCCAATCTGCTAACAGTGCAGAATTCCAGAGAGAACTGATGGCAACCATGGGTCCTATGATGAATTCCGGACTACCGGTGCACAATGACGTGGACCGTGACTATGCGGAGCAGATGATTCCACATCACCAAAGTGCTGTTGAGATGGCAAAAGTTTATAAAAAGTACGGCAAGCAGCCTGAACTGTTGAAACTCTCGGATAACATTATCGCTACCCAGCAAAAGGAAATTGAATTTCTGAAGCAATGGCTTTCGCGTAAATAAGATGCTATAATTTTAACTTTTAAGAGTCACCCTAAATTGAAAGGGCTTTATCCTCCGTTGAGAAATTTTCCTTAAATTCGCATTAAATTTATTAATTCATGAACTACGATATTATTGTCATCGGTAGTGGTCCCGGTGGTTATGTTACGGCCATCCGTGCTTCTCAACTTGGTTTTAAAACTGCGATTATAGAAAAAGAAAACCTGGGAGGTATCTGCCTTAACTGGGGTTGTATTCCAACAAAAGCATTGCTGAAATCAGCTCACGTTTTCAATTACCTGAAACATGCAGAAGAATACGGTCTTAATGCGGTTGAAAATCCAGGCTTCGATTTTTCAAAAGTTATACAGCGCAGCCGTGGGGTTGCCACCAAAATGAGCGGTGGGATCTCCTTCCTGATGAAGAAGAATAAAATTGACGTGATCATGGGAACTGCTAAGGTTCAGAAAGGTAAAAAAGTAAGCGTTACAGATAAAGACGGTAAAGCTACAGAATACTCGGCAGAGCACATCATCATCGCTACGGGTGCCAGATCCCGTGAACTGCCTAACCTGCCTCAGGACGGTAAGAAAGTGATAGGCTACCGTCAGGCTCTCAATTTGCCTGAACAGCCAAAATCAATGATTGTGGTTGGTTCCGGTGCTATCGGAGTGGAGTTTGCGGATTTCTATAACTCAATGGGTACCAAAGTAACAGTTGTTGAGTTTATGCCGAACATCGTTCCTGTGGAGGATGAGGACGTATCAAAACATCTTGAGAAATCACTTAAAAAAGCCGGTATTGAAATAATGACCAATGCGTCTGTTGAGAGTGTTGATACTTCCGGCGCGGGCGTTAAAGCTAACGTAAAAACGGCTAAAGGGAATATTACGCTTGAAGCTGATATTCTTCTTTCTGCAGTTGGTATTGCTGCAAACATTGAAGGTCAGGGTTTTGAGGAAGTAGGTATTCAAACCGATAAAGGCCGTGTGCTTGTGAACGAATGGTACGAGACTTCAGTACCTGGCTACTATGCAATTGGCGATATTCTCCCTACTCAGGCTCTGGCTCACGTAGCTTCTGCTGAAGGTATTACCTGTGTAGAAAAGATCAAAGGTCTTCATGTGGAAAAGATTGATTACGGCAATATTCCGGGATGTACTTACTGCAGCCCAGAAGTTGCATCTGTTGGTCTTACCGAAAAGCAGGCTAAGGAACAGGGTTACGAGCTTAAGGTTGGTAAATTCCCACTTTCTGCAAGCGGTAAAGCAACTGCCAACGGAAATACAGACGGTTTCGTAAAAGTGATTTTCGATGCCAAGTACGGCGAATGGTTAGGATGCCATATGGTTGGTGAAGGTGTAACTGATATGATTGCTGAAGCAGTTGTAGCCAGAAAGCTGGAGACAACAGGTCATGAGATCATTAAATCCATTCACCCGCACCCAACGGTTTCCGAAGCAATTATGGAAGCCGCGGCTGCGGCTTATGGTGAAGTTATTCATATCTGATAAATATCAACCTTCATCTTCTTCATAGTATGTAGGTTGCAAATATAAAAAGAGCGGGAAATTTTTCCCGCTCTTTTTTTTTGTAAAAATTTTTAGATTATTCTGCCGAAACAGGTACTGAAGTTGCTGCCGGTTCAGACGTGTAGCTTGCGAATGCTTCCTCCAGACTGTTGTATTTGCCCTTAAATTCATCCACCGGTGAGTCCTGGATAATGTTTCCGTTATGGATGAGAATTACGCGGGAACACAGTGCTTCTACCTCCTGCATGATGTGTGTAGACAGGATAACCGTTTTTTCACGGCCAATTTCTCTGATTACATTTCGGATCTCAATAATCTGGTTAGGGTCCAGACCGTTGGTAGGTTCATCAAGTATAAGAAGGTCAGGCGAGTGCAGAATAGCCTGAGCCAAGCCAACACGCTGTTTATAACCTTTGGAAAGCTGAGCTATCTTTTTTGATTTTTCGGGTGTAAGTCCTACCAGTTCTATGACCTCATCAATCCTCTGCTTAGGAATTTTATGAAGGTCTGCAACAAATGACAGGTATTCCTTAATATACATTTCAGGGTAAAGAGGATTGTTTTCCGGCAGGAAACCGATCGTGCGCTTACTTTCAATTTCGTTTGCTGAAATATCCAGTCCGTTAAACCGTATCTCACCTTCTTCAATAGCCAAAACGCCGGTAATGGACTTCATCAGCGTAGATTTACCGGCACCGTTCGGACCCAGCAAACCTATAATTTCGTTCTTGCCAATCTGAAGATTGATGTTGTTTAATGCTGTCTGTGGGCCGAATTTCTTGGTCAGATTAATAATCTCTAGTGACATCTTTTACTGTTTATAAGTCTGAAAGTAAAAACCCATTCGGGAAGAACAGGTTTCTAATAAAGTGAATAGTATATTATTTTTTCTTCTTGGCAGCGGCTGTGTTTGCTGTTGTTTCAGCAGAACCTGACAAAGGCTTTATGGTGGCAGTGCTTTCTCTTCTTGCAGTGGCCTTTATTTTGTCCTTGCCAAATACTTTGTCCACCTGGGATTTTGTGAGGAACTGACTCTTACCAATGTACTTCTTGCTTTTGCTGATGTAATGTATGAACTGCACCGTAGTCTGCCCATAATTACGCGCAAAATTGAGTCCGATAATATCATTGGGCAGTTCCAGCTGAATCTCGCCCATAGGCATGTCTATGAAGCCGTCAGAAACCAGTTTATAAAGCTGTTCAAAATCTTTGTTCAGGTCATGAAAGTAAAATGACCTGAAAGTATTCAGATTGCTTGTATTGATATCCTGGTAGTTGAAGGTATACTTATTCTGCTTCTTATAGAGCGCTACCGAATTTTCCTTGCCTACCTCGATAAGGTTGTCATTTTTCAGAACCTTAATCTGGGCAAATGCAGAAATTGAAAATAATGTGGTTAGAAGTAAAACTGTTTTTCTCATTATCTTTTTTTAAGAGGTTAAGAAATTTATCAGCCTCTGTGTTTTTGTATCTGAAGCAAATGTACCAATTTTTTTAAAAAGATTTATTTTGAACGAAATACGGCATAAAAAAAAGTCTGCGAAGTAAAACTTGCAGACTTTAGTGACCTCGACAGGATTCAAACCTGTAACCTTCTGAGCCGTAATCAGATGCGCTATTCAGTTGCGCCACGAGGCCGTTTTTCGGTTTGCAAATATAGCAAAATTTTGATTCCTTTGAAGAATGAAAGCAAAAATTTTTCAAATAATTGCAGTTTTCTTCATTTTGGCCTGCAGCAAGAAGACAGTAGAGGGTGCTGAAGGATGGACAGTGGTATCGGAAACGGTGAAATACAGGCAGAATTCAGATATTTTGACTTTAGAGACCGGAGGTTCCACTTACAATTTGCCTCTAACTAAACTTCCTTACCGACGCGTCGTTTTGCTTAATGCGAGTCTTGTTGGTTATTTTACAGAACTAGGTATGGAGGAAAGCATTGCCGGCATATCCAGCCCGGAATATATTTATTCGCCAAAAATCCATCAGCTGCTAAATGCAGGAGAAATCCGGAATGTAGGAAATGAGCAGAAATATAATGTGGAAAAAATTATAGCACTGAAACCCGATGCTGTTTTTACCAACAGGATAGCTGTTTTCCAGAATACTTACGAACTGCTGGAAAAGAACGGCATCACGGTTATTTTCCTGGATGAATATCTGGAAAAGGATGCTTTGTCCAAGTCCAGATATCTGCTGGTCGTGGGCAAACTTATGGGGCAGCAAGAGCAGGCACAGAAAAAATATGAGAAAATCAAAAATTCTTATGGTTCTTTGGTTGTACTTGCTTCAGAAGTAAAAAACAGGCCTGCGGTTCTGGCCAATGAGATGTATGGCAGTCAATGGTATCTGCCGGGAGGACATAGTATAATTGCGGGGTTAATTGAAGATGCAAACGGCAATTATATCAATGCCGGCAGCAAAAGTGAAGGATCTGAAGCACTGAGTTTTGAAGAGGTTTATGCAAGGTCGAAGAATGCGGAAGTATGGGTAAATGCGGGGAATCACAAATCACGTCAGGATCTTCTGCGTACAAACCTGAACTACTCCAAAATGAATGTCTTTACTAGCGGTAAGATTTATACGGTTACCCAGAAGGAACGTCGCAAGTCTAATGATTATTTTGAAAGTGGGGTTGTAAGGGCAGATCTGGTACTGAAAGATTATATCCGGATTTTTCACCCAGATCTTCTTCCCGGTTATGATTTAACCTATCACAAGGAACTTAAGTAGTTATTATTCCTATTTTTGCAAAATCATACAAGAATGCCACATATTTCCCTAACTCCCTTTTAAATCTATGTTCAAAAAAATAAAAAAGTTTATTTTCATCCTCATTCTGGCCAATATCCTCTTTATTGTCTGGGGTAAATTCTTAAATCCTCCCATTACAGTGACCCAAATTGAAGGGGTAATTACCTTTGGCAAATTGGAACGGGATTACATTCCCTACAGCGAAATGGGCAGTTATATTAAAAAAGCCGTTATAGCAGCGGAAGATCAGAAGTTCTTTATCCACAACGGTTTTGATTACAAAGCGATCGAAAAGGCCTATAAGGACAATGAAAAGGGCAAGAAGGTTAAGGGCGGAAGCACCATTTCTCAGCAAACTGCTAAAAATGTGTTCCTGTGGCAGGGACGCAGTTGGTTCCGAAAAGGCCTGGAAACCGTTTATACATTCATTATTGAGTTAGTATGGGGAAAAGAGGTTATACTGGACCGTTACCTGAACTCCATTGAAATGGGCCGCGGTGTGTTTGGGATTGAAGCGGCGGCTCGTTATTACTACGGTAAAAATGCAAAAAACCTTACTAAAAGTGAAGCCGCCTGGATTGCTACCATTCTTCCAAATCCTAAGAAATACGATCCGCATAATCCGTCTAAATACCTGCGGAACCGGCATAGCTGGATTATGCGTCAGATGAACAATGTAACGCTGAAATAGTATCTTTGCATACGATGGGCATTTTCACTTCAGGCAAAAACACGTTTATTGTTATACTTAAAAAGTATTTCAGTTTTAGGAATGAAACGAAATCCCTGGATCCTCTGCACGAGTTGCTGGACAGCATGCGGAGGACAGATTTTAGTGCAGTTCTAAATGAATTTCGTGAGAATCCGGAGATTTTAGAGCATTTCAGATATTACATCCATCATATTTTTAGCGGCAAAACCTTTAACCTGTCACTCACAGAGGCTAACATACTGTCGGAGAATGCTTTCTTTCCCGAATTCCGGAAACGGATGCTCAATAAAATCCTGCCACCGGTTGAAAGTGAGGACACCGTTTGGTACCTTATCGATTATGTATCTGTAAGAACATCCCATGACCTGGCCTATTTCCGAAACGTTCACGAAGAGGATATGGATGAGTTCTTTCGAATGCTGGAAATTTCCCGACTCATCACTAAAAAAACGGTTAAACGTGAGCTGTTCTTTGCAATGAATATACTTGCATGGAGGGTAATTGGTAATGCTCTGGACGTGGAAGTTTCCAATATGGCTCCGGAGTATAAAAATTTTGATAATCCTTTTCTTGCACTTCAGGACGAAATGGATATACTGACCAAAGAATACAGGGAAAACCCTGATTTCCAACTTAAATCAAAGGATGCGCAGTACAAACAGGTAAAGGTTTACCTTACTCAGTGTCTTAACTTTACAGATATTGCTTTTAAGAATTCCTCGAAGTACGGAATCTCAGGCAAGATTAACCAGTCACTTATCAAAATCAGGCAGCAACTGAACCGCATCCAGGATATACTTAGTTTGTTGGTAATTGATGATGAAAAGGATGTTCTGCAAAAGTCCAAAAACTTGGTTTTCAATATCCTGGAGTATAAATCGCATAAAAATAATCTCAGAGAATTGGTTGCAGACAGCAGTACGCTGATGTCCCACCTTATTACAAATCATACCGCGCAAACGGGCACGCATTACATCACTTCCTCGTTCCGGGATTATGTCCGCATGTTTTGGATGTCCAGCGGAGGAGGTGTTATTGTTGGAGCACTTGTGGTCTTAAAGCTTTTTTACGGACTTATACCGGGCAGCGATTTCGCACATGCGGTACTTTACTCCGTGAATTATGCTATGGGCTTTATTATGATTTTCCTGATGAAGTTTACCCTGGCGACCAAACAGCCGGCTATGACGGCTGCTACCATGGCTAAGGTGCTCTCCGAAGGAAAGAATACACAGAAAAACTATTCCGACTTTGCGCATCTTGTTTCTAAATTATTCCGCTCGCAGTTTATAGCTTTTGTAGGTAATGTTCTCTGGTCGTTTCCGGTTGCATTGGCCATCATCTATGGGCTTGAAGTCCTTTTCCAGGAAAATTTTGCTGCCGAAAAAGCAGCCAAACTTCTTAACGATCACGATCCGTTTAACTCCAAGGCTATTCTCCATGCCTGTATAGCCGGTTTCTACCTCTTCATTTCAGGTATAATTTCCGGCAATGTTGCCAATAACGCTGTGTTCTATCAGATTCCGAAAAGGATTGCCAAGAATCCACTGATTCTTCAGGTTCTGGGGCCTAAAATAGCCAAGGCAGCTTCAGGCTATTACGCCAGAAACTGGCCGGGCATTGTTTCTAACTTTTGGTTCGGTGTCTGCCTGGGTGCCACTGGTCCTATAGGTTCTTTTCTGGGGCTGGATCTGGACATCCGTCACATTACATTCGCAGCAGGTAATGTGGCCCTGGGACTTTATGGGATGGAGTTTTCTGTGTCTTCCTACACTTTGTGGATGTCGGTGATCACTGTGTTCCTAATCGGCTTCTTCAACTTTGCAGTGAGTTTCGGACTTTCAATGGTCCTTGCTTTTCGCTCGCGTAAAGTGAATTTTGGTGAAGTGAAGGAAATCTATAAAGAAATATTCCGCTATTTCCTTAAGAATCCTTTACGCTTTTTCTTCCCCATACGCTCATTTTTGGACAGCCGCGCTAAGGAAATGGTGGAGAAAACAATCTCTACGAAATCTCAAGAGCGATGAAATGGTCGCTCCCGAATTTCTCCTGAAATTTTTGCAGAAAAAAGGTTTTCCGAAGCCGGAAATCGTTTCTTAAAAGCGGTGATTTTATTTTTATTTCCAGGACTTTACGGTTTAGATTCACCGATTCTATTTCCTGAAAAAGATCGCCGTTCAGATATTCGTTCAGATAATCCTTTACCTCAAACGCCATCAGTTTTTCTTCAAAGCCGTGTATCCTGGCAAATGATTTCACCAGGTCTGAGGACTGGAATTCTCTGTTTTTTTTCTTCATTGTTTCGGGGTTCAATGCTGGAGATTGATAAGTGCGTTAAATCTCAAAAATCCTGCTTTCCTCATTTATTTTCTTCACCACGCTTTCAGTCCTTTCTTTGTGAGTATCTGTAATGAAAATCTGCCCGAAATGCTCACGGTTTACAAGTTCTATCAGTTGTGAAACGCGGGTGTCATCCAATTTATCAAAAATATCGTCTAAAAGCAGAATGGGGGTTTTGCCTGTCAACTCTTTTATACGGTTCATCTGGGACAGTTTCAGTGCAATCAGAAATGATTTTTGCTGGCCCTGGCTGCCCTGCTTTTTCAGCGAACCACCATTCATACTGAATATCAAGTCATCCTTATGAATACCACGTGAGGTATAAGTGAGAATACGGTCTTTCTCACGATTAGTATTCAACAGCGATTTAAAGTCATTTCCGCGAAGATCGGACTCATAGTCAACAGTCACTATTTCGTTTCCTTTGGAAATGATTTCATAATAGCTCTGGATAAGCGGCAGGATGGAATCAGTAAAACCGCGTCTTTTTTCAAAAATTGCGGTACCGAATTTTACTAGCGGATCATCGTATATTTCCAGGCTGTCCATATCAAAATACCGGTTTTTGGCAAAACTTTTCAGCAAAGCATTCCGTTGCTGAACTGTTTTTTGATACTGGATCAGGTTGAACAGATAATCTGAATCGGTTTGCGAAATCATGGCGTCCAGAAACCTGCGCCTGCTTTCGCCGGAATCGGAAATAAGGTTCGAGTCATAAGGTGAAATGATAACGCTGGGCAGAAATCCGACATGATCTGCCATGCGGTCATATGTTTTATCGTTTTTCTTGATGATTTTCTTTGCTTCACGAGGCATCTGGACTTTGATGATGTTTTCCTTTTCGCCGTCGTGCACGGTGCCTTCCACAGTGAAGAAATCTTCGTCCGTCCGGATATTGTTCAGATCGGTATTGCCCAGAAAACTTTTACCCACAGACAGGTAGTGCAGGGCATCCAGTACATTCGTCTTTCCCGCGCCGTTATTGCCTACAAAGCAGTTGATCTGCGGGGAAAATTGGAAGGTTTGTTCGGAATGATTTTTAAATTGAATCAATTGAAGTTTTTGGATAACCATTCGTCAAAAATACTTCATTAAAACTATAATTAAAAACGGAAGACCCGACATCGTTTCCACACCAAATGAGAAATAAGCATCCGGACGTTTGTTATGGGAAAAATAAATAAGAACACAACTTACGATTGCGGTTATCAGAAAGGCGGCAGTGAATTCAGTTTCAAGGTTGAAAAATGCCGTTAGCGCACTTGCAATTGTAAGTGTATAAGCCAAAAGTTTTGTCTTACCAACACCAATTAGCCGCGGAAATGTGACAATATCGTCGGATCTCATATCTCTGATGTCAAACGGAAAGACGAGTGCTGTGATGAAAAGGAGCGTGATGATGAAGATACCAGGATTAAATTCCGGTAAAATAAGCCACGAGTTAACGAGCGCCCACGTAAATCCGACGTAAAATACTTTAAGCAAAGGGATTTTTCGGATGAAATTCTCGAGAAAAAATGAATTGTAGAGTAAACCCAAGGCGACGATGCAGAGCCATTTCAGCAGTCTGACTTCATTGTGATTCAGTAAAATTAATGCCCCGGATAAAACTCCGCAAATTATATTGAAAACAAGGATTTTGGAAAAGTGCCGGTGCTTTTGGTATTTGGTATACAGATAGCCGCTGAAATAGGTGATGAAGATCAGCAAAACCGTGGGCCAGCGTAACAGGTTCTGCTCCAGCATAAAGAAGACCGCCAGGGCAGTGCCCGTCAGGGATACGTACAGTTGACTGTTAATGATGTATTTTTTCGCTAAATTTAAAAACTGCATTTGAGCAAATTTAACCAATAATTAGTTGCCCAATCCTACTTACATTCAATCCTCAAAATATGAATAAATTCACCCAGGTTTTTATCCTTTTCGTTTTTACCGCTTTCTTTTCATCTTTTTTCGGCCAGAAATACTATGACGACCAATGGAAGAAGGTATCAGAAAACTATAAATCAGGCAAATACAAATCCAACCTTCCCATTATTTTAGAAATCCAGAACCAGGCTATGAAAGACGACAATGCCAACCAGCTTATACGCTCGCTGAAAGCTGAATTCAGCATTGTGAACCAAACACAGGACGATGAAAATAATGATTCGGCCAGCCAGTTCTTTACAAAACTTTCTACGTTTGGCGATAAACTTAAAGGTGAACAGAAATTACTTTATGAGGTGCTTTTGGGCGAATTTTTTATTGATTATTACGAGAATGAATCATGGGAAATTAACCAGCGTACGAACATTAACAATCAGGATTTCGCGCAGATTGAAACCTGGAGCAAACTCGATTTCAAGAATTTCCTGACCAAACAGTTTGCTGAACTCGAAACCAAAAAAGCGGCTTTACAGCAGGTTCGGCTGGGTAAATACAAAGATATTTTTGAAGGCACTGAAGATCTGGATTACTTCCCGACACTGTTTGACTGGAACACGGTGAATCAAATTGAGTTTTTAAAGAACAGTAACTTTTTTACTCCAAATGAACTTAAAGTTAATCATGCAAAAATCATAACTCTTTATGATGAACTGATTGCGAAAAACACGACCAATTCAAAACTATACTTTGGGCATCAAAAAATCAATTATAACTGTGAGTTCCTGAATTGCAAAGACCGGTTTGAACAGCTTCAGACTCTTGTAAATTCCGGCATTGATGGCGATTACAAAGTATTGGTTATCGCTGAGATGATGGATTTACTTTCGGCTGAGCAGAAGTTTACCCAGGCTTTACAGTTGGCTGACTCTGCAAAGATACAGTATCCGAAATCTAAATTTCTCGATACTGTTAAAAACCGCGAAAACCAGATTACCAATCCTTTGTTAATCATCAAATTCGAGGACCATACCCAATCCAACCGCCCAATACACCTGGTTGCCGAGGCTAAGAATGTAAGCCTGTTTTCGTTAAATATTTATGAAGTAAAAGACGATGTACAGAATTTCATGAAGTATGTGCGCAATTCCTACGATAAAAACACTTTTGCCGCTGTTAAGAAATCTTTAGTTCGTAAAGATATGTTTGAGCTTCAGGATCTGAAAGACTATAAAACGCATAAAACTTCACTTGAAATCAAACCTCTGCCTTCGGGAATTTACCTGGCTGAATACGTTGTGGATGGCGCCATCCAGGAACATTTTTATTTCATTGCGACCCAATCCCGTATTTTATATGATAAAAAGGATGACAGGAAGCTAGTCGACAACCAGCTGAAGCTGGTGAACCGCGAAAACGGACAGTCGATTTCCAACGAAGGATTGAAAATCTATGAATACAGCGGTGCGAAAACGGTAACAACAACCAACCAAAATACGGACAAGGCTGCTAATTTCCGATTCCCTGATTCAGGAAGTAAGGAATACTACCGCTATTATCTGGTTCAGCAGCCAAAAACCAATGACTATAACCTGATGCAGGTTTTCGGTGACCGATATTATGGTGGGGAGGACAATAACGACCGCGAAACTGCGCAAATCTTCCTGGACCGCGCTATTTACAGACCCGGGCAGACGGTTTATTTTAAAGTGATTGCAACGGCTTTCAACGGAAAATCTAAAACAGAAAATGTAGTTCCAAAATCAAAACTGAACATAACGCTAAACAATGCAAATGGCGATGAAGTAAGTAAGCAACAGCTCACCACCAATGAATTCGGCTCTGTAAACGGCTCATTCGTGCTTCCGCTTGGAAAACTGAACGGACAGTTTTATATTGAGGTTGACAATGATAATGAAGAATCAGATTTCTTGATTGATGGAACCAAATATTTTCAGGTTGAAGAATACAAACGACCCAAATTTGAGGTGACATTTGAGCCTGTAAAAGATGAATATAAATATGGGCAGACAATAGAAGTCAAAGGAAAAGCTATGATGTTTTCGGGAGTTCCGCTTAGCAATGCTACGGTGAACTACGAAATCAAAAAGAAGAATATCCGCTGGATGTACTTTTGGTGGTATCCGCGCGGAAACGACAATGAGAATTCCATCCTTGGTGATGTAAAAACCAATGAAAAAGGCGAATTTACGATCAGAATCGACCTTAAAAAGGATGAAAACCTGGACGGAATTCAGGTGGATAATTATGAAATTAATGCTTCGGTGACCGACATCAATGGCGAAACCCAGTCGGAAACCACGAACGTGAAAGTCGCCTCCGTGTCGCATTATATTAAAGCTGATGATATTAAAGACAGCTTCACCGATGAGAATATTAAGGTCAAGGTTGAGACTAAGAATTATAATGATCAGAACCTGAACAAACCTTATCAGGTTAAACTTTCGAAGCTGCTGCCGCCTGAAAGGATCTTCAGAAGTAATTTCCAAAATGAAATTCAGGATTTGCCTAAATTGTCAAAACAGGAATTCATCCAGAAATTCCCGCATGATTACTTTTCTATTGACGAGAAAGAACCTGCTGTTCAATCTGTCATTCTGAATGGAGTGCAGAAAACTGATGAATCTCTTGACTTGGGTAAACTCGCCGCCGGAAAATACAGTCTTGAACTCTACAATATTGAAGGGAAAGACACGATCAAAACGGAAAAAACCTTTGAAGTTTTCGACAAGAGATTTCTGGTAGATACCCAGAAACCTTTCCTCAAAGTACTTCAGCCAAGAAGTGAATTTAAGCGTTCCGAGAAAGTAAAGATTTATGTTTATTCGGCCATCCCAAATGCTTTGGTCAACGTATATATGCAGAATGGAAACGGGGAAACCATCACTGAGCAGTGGAAGCTTAGGAATGGTGTTTTGGAATACGACCTTACTTTCCCAAAAGATGAAAGTATTGATCAGGTCAATGTTCAGTTTCAAATTGTCGCATTCAATGATGTACAAACCGAAAGTATTAATCTTAAGATCAGTTCCGATAAAAAACCTTTAAGAATTGAAACCGTCACTTTCCGCGATAAACTTCAGCCGAATTCAAAAGAGAAATGGACTGTGAAAATTCTTGGAGATGATAAAGAGAAGATTAATGCAGAAGTTTTGGCAAATATGTACGACATGTCGCTGGATCAGTTTGCGGTAAACCGTTGGTCGTGGCAGCAACTGTACCGGAAATATTTCAGGATGATATCCTATGATATAGACCAAAACCTGGCGCAGGAACATTACAGCAAACGGATACCATATCTGAATCAAAATGTAATCCGCATCCCTGAATTCGCATGGTTTAATGGCGGAATTTATGGAAATCAGATGGTAAGGCGTTATGCTGTTTCTGAGATGAGAGTGCAGGGAGCGGCTAAAACTGAATCAGCTCCCAATGCAAATCCCATGACTGATTCGGCTGCACTTGCAGATATGGAAGAAGTTGTTCTTTTGGGATATTCGCGGACCATCACTAAACCGAAGGAGGTTACCGCATCTACCGTTAATGTTGAAGGTCAGCTTTCAAAAATACCCGTCCGCCAAAACCTAAACGAAACCGGATTTTTCTATCCGAATCTCATGACGGACAAGGACGGGAATGTCACCTTTGAATTTACCTCACCGGAAGCATTGACGCAATGGAAACTGATGTTCCTGGCGCATACGAAAGATGCAAGGGCGGCAACTTTGGAAAAAGAAGTCGTTACCCAGAAAGAATTTTCTGTTACGCCAAACTATCCAAGATTTTTGCGTGAAGGAGATGAACTTAATTTGCAATCAAAGCTGTCTAGTTTGGTAAATCAAAAAATTAGTGGAACGGCGCAGCTTCAGATTTTGGATGCGTTTACCAATGAAGATATTTCAGGGAAATTCAGTTTAAAAGAAACTCAGAAATCATTTGAACTGGCTGAAAAAGGAAATTCTGTTGTCAACTGGAAATTAAAAGTTCCGAATGACGTTTCTTCAATTATCATTAAGGTAATCGCTCAGGCCGGAAACTTTTCTGATGGGGAGCAGAAAGCAATTGCGGTTCTGCCAAACAGAATGTTGGTGACGGATGCAGTTCCGATCTTCGTAAAAGAAGGCCAGACCAAAACATTCACGCTGGAAAATTTAGCTAAAAACAATTCAACAACCGCCACGAACGTTGCCAATACTTTAGAGCTGACGACAAACCCAATATGGGAAATCATGTTTGCGTTGCCAAGCCTCAAAAACGATCAGAACGGTTCAGCGGATGTGGTTTTCAACAAATGGTTTGCGGATGTGTTGGCAGCAGAAATCTTTAAAGCCAACCCGAAACTTAAAACGGTTTTTGATGAATATCAGCAGAAAGGTTTATTAACTTCAAATCTTGAGAAGAATCAGGAGTTGAAACAATTATTGCTCGAGGAAACTCCCTGGGTTCTGGACAGTAAGGATGAAACCGAGCAGATGCAGAAACTGGCCCGTCTTTTCGATGCCAATACCATGCGGAACTCCATTCAGACGGATTGGGCAGAACTGAAACAGCTGCAGAATCCGGACGGAGGCTTCTCCTGGTATCAGGGTTATCCAAGTTCGTATTATACTTCACTATATATTCTTAAAAATCTGGGAAGGATCAATGAATGGCTGAAAGGAAACATGACTGATTATCAGGGTTCGGAACAGAAAGAACTGATTTTAAAACTTATTGGTTATGTAGATCAGGAAGTCAATAAGTATGGGAACATTGACAAAAAATTTGTGGTGAATAATTTCGTACTGGATTATCTGGATACCCGCAGTTATTGGGAGGCTCAGTATCCGCTGAAAGCAAAAGGAACATCTTTAAAAAATGCAGTGATTGCCAAAGCTAAGACGGAGAAGATTACTGATTTCACCTTCTTTGGGCTACACCGTCTGGCGTTGTTGTTTAATAAATTTGGAATGAAAACGGAGTCGAAGAAATTCCTTACGTATTTAAAGGAAACCTCTACAGATACCCAAACTCAGGGCGTGTACTGGAAACAGAACCTGAACGACTGGGGTTGGTATTCGTCCAAAACGGTGAACCACGCCGGCGCTTTGGAAGCCTTTAACAAGCTTACTCCAAACGATACGGATTTCATTGAAGAAATGAAAATATGGCTCGTGACCCAGAAGGAAGTGAATTCCTGGGGAAGTTCGCGCGGAACGGCTGAAGTTATTTTTACGATGCTGAATTCCGGAAAATCATGGACAAGTCCTGAAAGTGATAAGGCAACAATTGTGTGGGGAGGGAAGGAGCTTGTAAACCCGGACACCAAAGCCACAGGTTATGTGAAAACATCTGTAAAGCCAGAACAGATTGACAAGACCTTAGGAACGGTGACCGTTACTAAACCCGGCCCCGGTGTTGTTCAGGGCGGACTGTTCTGGCAGTATTATGAAGATCTTGATAAAATTAAATCGTCCGAATCGTATATTTCCATCACCAAGGAACTCTACAAAAAAGTAAAGACCGTAAATGGGGAGGAACTTCAGAAAATAACCGCTGCAACACCTCTGAAAGTTGGCGATAAAGTAACCGTAAGAATGATCCTGAACACCGACAGGAATATGGAATTCATCCACCTGAAGGACATGCGCGCTGCCGGATTTGAGCCACTAAACGTGATTTCCGGTTATGAGTGGAAAAACGGATTGGGTTATTATCAGTCGACAAAAGATGCATCAACCAATTTCTATATCGAATATATGCCGAAAGGGAAGTATGTGTTTGAGTACGACTATATCTGTAATGCCTCAGGAACCTTTAGCAACGGAATTACGACGGTGCAGAATTATTACGCACCTCAGATGAACGCCCATACAATGGGAACGAGAGTTTCAATTGCTGAGTAAATTACTTCGTAAAGTTTTGCACTTTGATAAACTTTAATCATTAAAACCGCTTCAAATTTTTGAGGTGGTTTTTTTGCCTTTTCTAAATCCGTATATTTGAGAAAACTGATCCATGGACAAATTTTTTATCCTTGTCTTTACAATCGCATTTGGTGTATTTAATGCACAGAATCAAACGGCTCCAAGCGAAATTTTCTGGAATAACTTAAAGAAACATTGCGGAAAATCCTACGAAGGGAAAATTACTGCAGGGGCCAAAGAAGGTGATGGCTTTAGCGGCCAGCGTTTGGTGATGCAGGTCTTGAGCTGTGAACCCAACCGGATCAGGATTCCGTTTTATGTAGGCGCCGACCAGTCCAGAACCTGGGATTTATTTAAGAATGAAAAGTCAATATTGAGGCTGAAGCACGATCACCGGCACGCCGACGGTAGTGAGGATAAGGTTACGCAATACGGCGGCGAAAATTCAAACCAGGGAATGGAAACCCTACAGATGTTTCCGGCGGATCAGCAAACGGCAAACCGGATTCCTTACGCCTCAACGAACCTATGGTGGATAACTATGGACGAAAAGACCTTCACATACAATCTCCGAAGGATAGGCAGCGACCGGGTTTTCTCGGTCGAGTTTGACCTGACCAATTCCATCGAATTCAATAAAAGGCCCTGGGGCTGGAAAGACTGATTATTTGTGAGTGATTTTTGAACCACCACAACTTTTTTTTAAGTAAAAACCCTTTCACATTTGATTCGGTTTTTGCGGTAAAAATGTTTATTTTTGCACACGTTCAGATCAAGAGGCCCCATAGTTTAATGGATAGAATTGAAGATTCCGGTTCTTCAGGTTGAGGTTCGATTCCTCATGGGGCTACAAAACCACCCGATTTCGGGTGGTTTTTTTGTTTAATACAATATAATATTTCATTGCCCTGTTACAAAGTTGTTGCTGTTATTGACAGAGGTTTTTCCTGTAATCAATTTTTAGAAGGTCATAAAAAATCCCGATCTACCACGTTTTAAAATTCGTTGTTTTTAGTTGATTTTTTCCGATTTCAATTTCAGAGACCTGGATAATAAGCAACTGGCCTACAAGGTCGCATATATGATACGAATCTGAAGTGGAATAAACTTTTAAAAAAAAGACGCCCCGGATTCCCGGGGCGCAATGTATTGGAAACGGACTTCTCCGTGTTATCATAATGATATTCTAATAGTGACCTTTCGCCACATAATGTGCCGCGATTTTTTCGGTCAAAGCGATTACATTTGGTTGGTTGGTGTACTTGGTGAATCTTCTCAGTCCGGACAGCATCATACGCTGCTCATCACCTTCAGCGAAGGATACAATGCCTTCCTTGGCAGCCATAATGATTTTTTCTGCGGCTTTGTAAAGGTTAAGCTGAGCCATGGCCACTTCTACAGAATCAGCTCCGAAACTTTTCTCAGCTCTCAACACTGCCGACTCGGCCATATAGATCTGGTTGAGGATTTCGGAAGCGTTAAGAAGAAGATGCTGCTGCTTTTCAATATCCATCATATACTTCTGCAGTGCAGCACCGGAAACCATAAGGAACACTTTCTTCAGGTTGGCGATTAGTGCTTTTTCTTCACTCAGAAGTTCTGAATAGTCCGGTACTTCAAATGACGGGATTCCCATCAGCTCTTTACTGATGGCCATAGCCGGAGTCATAAGATCCAACTGACCTTTCATGGCGCGCTTGATAAGCATGCCAACGGCCAGAAGCCTGTTGATCTCGTTTGTACCTTCGTAAATCCTGGAAATACGTGAATCTCTCCAGGCCGCTTCCATAGGAGCGTCTTCGGAGAAGCCCATTCCGCCGTAAATCTGTATCCCTTCATCAGCTGTGTGTTGTGTCAGGTCGGACACGAAAACTTTAAGGATTGAGGCTTCAACTGCGAATTCCTCCACGCCCTTCAATTCTGCTTCCTGGTGGTCCATTCCGCCAGCTATTAATTCATCAATCTTGTCCTGTACGTCCTTTGCAGCTCTGTAGGATCCTGCCTCCGCAACAAAGATTCCAGTAGCCATCTCGGCAATTTTCTTTCTTACCGCTCCAAAAGTTGAAATGGCTACGCCAAACTGTTTTCTCTCATTGGCGTATCGTACTGAATGTTCCAGAATTCTTCTCTGACCGTCCAGGTTGGCGGCTGCCAGTTTAATGCGGCCAACGTTCAGGGCATTCAGTGCGATCTTGAAGCCGTTGTTTCTTTCACCTAAAAGGTTTTCAGCAGGTACTTTCATGTCATTAAAGAACACCTGACGGGTAGAGGAGGAGCGGATCCCAAGTTTGTGTTCTTCTTCGCCAAAACTTAATCCTTCTGTTCCGGTTTTTTCTACAATAAAAGCAGTGATGTTCTTATCGTCATCAATTTTTGCAAAAACAATGAAAATCTCAGCAAATCCTGCATTCGAAATCCACATTTTCTGTCCGTTGATGATGTAGTGTGAACCGTCTTCAGAAAGTTTGGCTCTGGTCTTGCCGGAGTTTGCATCCGATCCCGCATCGGGTTCTGTAAGGCAGTAGGCGCCAAATTTTGTACCTGTGGCAAGGTCCGGCAGATATTTTCGCTTCTGTTCTTCGGTACCGTACAGCAGAATAGGCAGTGTGCCGATTCCGGTATGAGCGCCGAAGGCCGTGGCCAGTGATCCGTTGCCGCCGGACAAAAAGTCGCAGGTCAGCATGGTGGTCACAAAGCCCATACCGAGACCGCCGTACTGCTCAGGAACTGTAACTCCCAGGAAGCCCATCTCACCCATCTGCCTCATTTTTTCTTCAGTCAGGGCGTAATCTTTCTTTTCAAACCGTTCGTGGTGCGGCACCACTTCTCTGTCTATAAATTCCTTAGCGGAGTCGCGCAACATTTTTTGTTCATCCGTAAGTGCTTCAAGTGTGAAAATATCATTAGCAGGCGTCTCCGTAATCAGGAAATCGCCGCCGATCAGTGTTTTTTTGGTTGAGTTCATAACTTCAATATTAAATTTTAGATTTTGGATTTTGGATTTTTAATTATTTGGTTCGTTGTTTTTCCTGAAGTGTTTTAACAATTGAGGTTAGGATTTTCACAATGCCGTCAATTTCAGCTTAAGGCTGCGCATCAAAGTTCACCAGTTCGGATCGGCATAAAAGTTCAATCCAATATTGAGTTTCACTTGCCTCTTTGCTTGCCACGGACATCTTATACAGGAAATCTTTTTCAGAAAATCCTGCCAATGCTTCCTGAACGTTTGCACCTATTGACGTGCCGCTCCGTAACAGTTGTCTGGAAAGAACATATTCATTCTGAACTCTGCAGATTTTGTATAATTGTATGGTCATCAACGCGAAGTTGAAAGTTTTATCCCTTATCAAATTATCCCTCTGCATAATTCAAAATTTATAATTCAAAATCCAAAATTATTAGATTAGTTCAAATATACTTGCTGCTCCCTGGCCCGTGCCTACGCACATGGTGACCATTCCGTATTTGTTGCCGCGTTTGCGCATTTCATCCAGGAGTTGCACCGTTAATTTTGTACCTGTGCAACCCAATGGATGACCGAGGGCAATGGCGCCACCGTTCACGTTCAGGATTTCTTTGTTCATATCAAGTTCTTTAATAATTGCAACTGACTGGGATGCAAAAGCTTCGTTCATCTCGATAAGGTCGATATCCTTAAGATCGAGTCCGGCCTGTTTTAGTGCTTTCGGAATTGCGTAGAGCGGTCCCATACCCATGATTCTTGGTTCAAGACCCGCGGCTGCGTAAGCAACTAAACGTGCTTCCGGCTCAAGACCTAACTCTTTCACCATTTCTTCGGACATCACGATAACGAAAGCAGCGCCATCACTCATCTGGGAAGAATTTCCGGCAGTAACTGAACCTCCGTTCGCGAAAACAGGACGCAATTTTGCCAAGCCCTCCAGAGAAGTGTCTTTCCTTGGGCCTTCATCTACATTGAAATCGAATTTCTTGGTCTGCATCTTCTGGTTTTCATCCAGGAAATTATATTCTACAGGAATGGAGACAATCTGATTCGCAAACCGTCCTTCTTCATTAGCTTTTAAAGCCTTCATGTGAGATTCAAATGCAAACTGATCCTGCTCCTCACGAGAAATCTTATACTGATTGGCTACCTCTTCCGCAGTGTAGCCCATTCCCCAGTAATAATCGGGGTGGGATTTCGCCACATTGGTTTCCGGAACGGGTTTATAACCGCCCATCGGGATGTAACTCATGGATTCGGTACCCCCGGCGATAATACAGTCGGCCATACCAGCCTGAATTTTTGCGGAAGCAATGGCGATCGCCTCACTTCCGGACGCGCAGTATCTGTTTACGGTTACGCCGGGAACTTTATCTGTGTTCAATCCCATTAGGGAAATTAAACGCGCGACATTGAGTCCCTGTTCCGCCTCAGGCATTGCATTACCAACGATAAGGTCATCAATTCTGTCTTTGTCCAGTTGCGGTACGGCGGCCATCAGTTTTTCAATGACGGTTGCCGCCAGAACGTCGGGTCTGGTAAATCTCAAACTGCCTTTTGGCGCCTTGCCTACGGCTGTTCTGAAGCCTTTAATTATATATGCTTGTTTCATTTTTTTTGTTTTAGATGTTAGAAATGAGAAGTTAGAAGTTAGAATCTAACCATTCATTAAGCTAGTTTTGAATTTGTAAATCATCTTTTGAATTTCCATTAAAACATTTAGTAAAGGCTGAATTTCTATCTCGCTTTTGAAATTTAATTCAACTAACAAAAGCAATTGAGTTTCTAATTCATAGCTTGAACCATTTGCAATTCCTAAAAATTGATAAAATTCTTTAGGATTATTTCTTCCCGCTCCTTCAGCGATATTAGAAGGGATTGAAACAGCAGATCTTCTAATTTGCGAAACCAACCCATAGTTCTCTGAAGCCGTTATATTTTCAGTTAATAAATAAATATCTTTAACCAAAACCATTGACTTTTGCCAAATAAGTAAATCCCGTAATCGGTGTGTTTTCATCTAACTTCTAATTTCTAATGTCTAACTTCTAATTACGAAGCGGTTTGCCTTTCTGCAGCATGTACTGTATCCTTTCCAGGGTTTTTCTTTCGCCACAAAGCTGAAGGAAGGTTTCTCTTTCAAGGTTGAGTAAATACTGTTCGGTTACAACGGTTGGTTCAGAGAGATTACCGCCTACAAGAACGTTTGCCAGTTTATCTGCGATCAGTTTGTCGTGTTCAGAAATGTACTTTCCGGTAAGCATCTGATCTGTCCCTACTAAGAACATTCCGAGGGCATCTTTGCCTAAAACCTGCACTTTTTGTTCGATAGGTTGAGTATATCCGTGTTCCGCTAAACTTAAAGCGAGCATTTTGGCGGTTTTGATCTGGCGGTTTTTGTCGACAACCACGATGTCCTTATGCTCCTCCAGGATGCCCATATCGTATGCTTCATAAGCTGATGTAGCCACTTTACCCATGGCGATATTCATAAACATATCCCTGAGTCTGTTGTTTTTTACATCGTCTTTCTGGAATTCGCGTGAAGTCCTGATGGCAAACTCTTTTGTTCCGCCGCCACCTGGAATTACGCCAACGCCGGTTTCAACCAGTCCGATATACGTTTCGGCAGCTGCAACTACACGGTCGGCATGCATTGTCATCTCGCAACCACCGCCTAAAGTCATTCCGTGAGGCGCGACAACGACAGGGATTGAGGAATAACGAACTCTCATCATTGATTTCTGGAAATAGGCAATCGCCATATTCAGGTCATCCCAGTCCTGCTCAATCGCCATCATCAAAATCATAGCAAGATTGGCTCCCACAGAGAAATTGGCACCTTGGTTACCGATTACAAGACCGTCGTATTCCTTTTCGGCAAGGTCGATGGCTCTGTTTAAACCATCTAAAACTTCACCGCCAAGCGAATTCATTTTGGAACGGATCTCGAAGTTGATGATGCCGTCACCCAAATCCTGAATAGCTGAACCTGAGTTGCTCCAAAGGGTTTTATTTCTCCTGATATTATCGAGGATGATAAAGGATTCCTTTCCGGGAGTATTCAGATAGTTACCGGAATTTTTGTCGAAATAGGTGGATTGACCTTCTTCATTAACTTTATAGAAAGTGTCTACATTTTTCACCCAGTCCGAAACTTCGTAGCCAGCTTCCTTTGCCAGGTCAATTCCCTTTTCTACACCTACCGCATCCCAGATTTCAAACGGTCCGTTTTCCCAGCCGAAACCTGCACGCATAGCGTCGTCAATTTTATATACTTCATCTGAAATTTCGGGAACTTTATGAGAAACATAACCGAAAAGTGCCCCTAAAGATTTTCTGTAAAGTTCGCCCGCCTTATCTTTACCGGTAATCAGAACTTTGAAGCGGTCAATAGGCTTATCAATGTTTTTGGTAAGCTCAAGCGTAGGGAAGCTCGTTTTTTCCTGAAGTTCGTACTCCATGGTTTCCAGATTCAGACCATGGATTTCCGATTTGCCTTCGGCATTTTTAATCTTTTTGTAAAAACCCTGTTCAGATTTCGAACCAAGCCATTTGTTGTCTACCATTTTCTGGATATACTCGGGAAGCTTGAATACGTCGTTAGAATTGGAAGCTTCGGTGCCACTGGCGCTCACACCGTTGGCAACCATTACTAAAGTGTCAAGCCCAACGACATCCGCAGTCCTGAAAGTAGCGGACTTCGGGCGGCCGATTACAGGACCTGTGAGTTTATCGATGTCTGTTACAGACAGTCCAAGTCCTTTTACTTCATGAAGAAGGTTCATCATGGAAAATACACCCACGCGGTTTGCGATAAATGCCGGTGTGTCTTTTGCCAGTACAGTTGTTTTTCCGAGGAACTTTGCGCCGAAATCCATATAGAATTTCACAATTTCCGGGTCGGTATCCGGCGTGGGGATCACTTCCAATAGCGGAAGATATCTTACAGGGTTAAAAAAGTGGGTTCCTGCAAAATGTTTTTTGAAATCGTCGCTGCGGCCTTCCACCAAATGATGGATTGGAATACCGGAAGTATTTGAAGATATCAAAGTTCCGGGCTTCCGGAACTGTTCAATTTTCCCGTAAACCGATTTCTTGATGTCCAGTCTTTCAACAACCACTTCAATAATCCAGTCTGTATTCTTAATTTTCTGAAGGTCATCATCAAAATTACCTACGGTAATCCTGTCTGCAAACTTAGGCGAATAGAGGAGTGCCGGACTGGCCTTTTTAAGTTTTTCAAAATTTTCCGTTGCAATCCTGTTCCTGACAGACCTATCATCCTTGGTCAAGCCTTTCTTCTGCTCGGCATCACTTAGTTCAGAAGGTACAATATCCAGCAGCAGCACCTGCACGCCAATATTGGCGAAATGTGCGGCAATGCCGGAACCCATGATCCCTGAGCCAAGAACCGTAACGTGTTTGATTCTTCTTTTCATATTATAAATTGTTTTGTGTTGATGAAAAAACTGAAACTGTATTCACAGTTTTTATTTTTTATTATTCAGATTATTAGCTATCATAAGAATATCACCCATCACCTCTTTGAAAATATCCATTTTCTCTGGTAATATCCTGTCCATAACCGCCTTGTTGAAGTTCACTACCGCTTCCTTGGACAGGTTACGGCTGTTCAGACCTTTCTCGGTAAGCTTAATTATAACTTCCCGTTTGTCATTGGAGGTTTTTTCCTTATAGATGTAACCATTATCTTCCAGCAGTTTTATGATCCGCGTCAGTGAAGTAGGCTCAATGGCCATCTTGGGACCCAAATTTGTACTTCTGGTGCCTTCCTTAGGATCAATTTTAAGAAGTGTAAGCGCCTGCACGGCCGTAGCATCATGATCATGCGCCAGCTCCGAATACATTTTTGAAACTGCCAGCCAGGTAGATTTAAGGATGAGATCTACATTTTCTACTTTTTCCATATTCTTGTTTTCCATATCTCCCATTAAGTGGTTTACACAAATATAACAAAAATATACTATGCATGCATAGTATATTTTAATCTTATGGACATAGGTCTGATAACCAGTCAGTTATTTCCTATGATAAACATATAAAAATAACGGAAAAGCCGTGAAAGTAGGTTTTTGGTGTACGGAATCAGCTTTGTTTATTTATAAAAAGTGCAATCTCAGCAAATGATGTGCATATTTGCTGCTGATTTCCTACTGTAACAGTCCAAAATGATTCTAAATATTCAAACTGAAATTTTGATAGATCTTTTGCGAAGTTTTTCTGAAGGTATGAGAAGAGCATTTCCTTCTCCAGGGTGGGAGCTGAAATGTGCGGGGCGATAAATCCGGAACTCATATGAAAGAGTTGAGGGTTCAGCAGTTCGTGATGTTTCAGCAGAAGTTCTTCGGTAATACCGGAGTCCATACGGCCTGAATTCACCAGCCACATCTTATCGGCGAATTCTTTTGCCAGCCGCCAGTCATGAGACGAAAAAAGGATGAGTTTATTCTTAGTCCGCGCCAGATGTCTAAGGAGTTTAAGAATGATTATCTTATTTTCCTCGTCCAGATGAGTCGTGGGTTCATCCAGGATGATCATGGGTGAATTTTGTGCAAGAGCTCTTCCAATGAAAGCTTTCTGAAGGTTTCCGTCCGATAGTTTCTGCAGAGGGAAATTCGTATACTGGGTAAGGTTCAGGCGTTCAATAATCTCTTCAACCTCATTTTGATCCTCTTTACTTAAATTAAAATAATAAGGGTAGTGAATATATTTACCAAAACCAATTAGATCTGCCAGTGTGAAGTTTGCAGGCACCCGCGATTTGGAAAAGACAACCGCTATCTTTTTGGCCAGTTCGCGGTTAGAAAATGATATATTACTTTTTTCTTCAAGCAAAATGCTTCCGGAAAGTAATGGCGTCTGGTTAAGTATGCTTTTGATGAGCGTAGTCTTGCCCACACCGTTATTGCCTACAAGAAGGCAAATTTCGCCAAGATCCAAGCCTGTGCTTATCTCTTCAATTAATGGTGTTTTATAGCCTACCGTACTTTGTTGTAACTCCAGAAACATAGTTGCCTAATTAATGTATTGTTTCAAACCGCCATCTTTTTACTCATCAGCATCATTAAGATCACAGGTATTCCGAACAGTGATGTAATTACATTGAGCGGAAACAGGGTGAGTTCTGAAGCAACTGAAAACACTTCCATAATAAGGACACCCAGAATCATATTGAGTATCCACTGTTGCCACAGTCGCGAAGGATTATAGATTATCCTGCTGAAATGCGGAACAACGATCCCAATAAAAAGGATAGGCCCTAAAAAGGCCGTAACGGATGCTGAAAGCAGGGAAGATGCTACTATGATCAGCAGTTTAAGCTGGTTTAGGTTAACGCCAAAGCTTTTTGCATAAGCGATACCCAGGGCATTTCCGATTAGCGGTTTGATGGACATGAAACTTAACGCCAGACCGATTAACACAATGCCCGCGAGAACCCAGAGCTGATTGGCAGATACCTGGCTGTTGGCGCCAAAACTCCACAGAATATAACTTTTAAGACTTTCATTTTCTGCATACAGCTGAAGTACGGATACCACGGCACCCGCCAGCGCGGAAATCAAAAATCCAAAAATGATCAGAAAAGATTTGTCGGTAAATCTTGCGGAAAATGCCAGAAGTACAACCATCAGAAGCAGGCTGCCCGCAATTGCAGATATACTTATGAAACTGTTCTGAAGAAAATCCGGAATCTGGTAATCACGGGAAAGAAAAACATAGAAGGCCACACTCAAACTCGCCACAGAGGTAATTCCAAGCACTGATGGACCTGCAAGCGGATTCTGGAAATACTCCTGTAACAGAAAGCCAGATGTTGGAATGGAAATGCCTGCCAGCAGCATAGCCAGCCCACGGTTAACGCGTAATTGTGCAATCTGCGAATTGTCTGAGTCCGAATTGATAAAGTCTGATATCGCCAGATCAATATAGCCGATGTTCAGGTTGACGAGCATGGATATGAAAATGCCCGCGATTATTATTATACAAAGGATTCTGAAACTGGACATATATTTGAAAGGCAGCTATACTGTGCATTAAGAAGGCTGCGCCAAAGGTCTTTTTATTTAAATGAATCAATTTTTGCGTCCAGCTGCTCTTTGGTCATCATACTCATATATTCATCTGTTTGCCCACGCTTTCGCATGAAAGTAAAGGGAATTCCGCTACCATCCCAATTTTTGAAATTTGTACTGAAAAAATCTGGTTGCAGCAGGCTGCCGTCCAGTAGAACTACATTTTGGGTAAGTGCGTTTATTTCTGCAAAATTCTTAACATCTGTAGCCCAGTCGGTTTTCTGGTCCAGGCTTATAAAGGTGAATTTTACGGGTTGACCTTTCAGTTCCTGCATCTTCTCTTTGAAGTGCGGTATCTCTCTCATGCAGGGTGCACACCATGTTGCGAAGAAATTGGTCACATATAAAGTATCATTGTCTTTTTCTGCCAGAAAGTCTGAAATCTGTGCGGGTGAATATTCCACCGCTTTATAGATTAAAGCGGGTTCGTTTGTTTCCGGTACAGTTACACTGTCGGTGGCGAAATCAGTATTATCAACTACTGTTTCCTTTTTATTACAGGAGCATATTGCAGCAACTAACCCAACCGCCAAAACTAACTTCTTCATAATTTTTTACTATTTTTGGATATAAATATGGAAAACCAAATACCTTACGCCAGGCACTATGATTTTCACCGGCTAAAAATAACTAAAAAGCAGCAACTGACCAATTCTGTCTTTGCTTTGGAGTTTGCCATTCCGGACCATCTGAAGAAAAATTACGAATATCAATCCGGGCAATACGTAGCTTTAAAGTACCGTCATAAGCAGCAAACTTATATCAATGACTTTTCAATGACTTCTGCTCCACATCAGGCAGAACTGTCGCTCGGCATTAAGATGAATGGGGACGGAAGTTCTACCAAAGATCTTTTTGAGCAATATTCTGTAGGCGACGAAATCGAAGTTTCCGAACCTATGGGCAGGTTTACCCTGGTTTCCAAGCCGCATGAGTTCCGCACCATCATCGGTTTCGCAGGCGGTATCGGTATAACGCCCTTACTCAGTCACTTCAAAAATATCCTTCATACGGAACCGCGAACGCGTCTTTTCCTTTTTTACGGCAACCGGCGGTCCGACGAAATTGCTTTTCGTGACGAACTGGATGCATTGGCGAAGAATCATGCAAACAGGTTTCAGGTTTACTACTTCTTTTCGCAGGATGAAACCGCGGATAATCTGTTTAAGGGAAGGCTGGACGAACATAAACTGAAACTGATCATCAACCAAATCCTTCATCTGGACGATACAGATGAGGAAAGTACTATTTGGGATGCGGTGGATGAAGTCCTGATTTGCGGGAAAGGCGAGATGATTAAGGCACTTGCAAATGCATGTTACAATAACGGAATACTGAAAAGGAATATTCATTTTGAGCTTTTCGAGGAATATAATGAAGACATTTATCCGCAGGAAAAGGAATTTCCACTGGTAGAAAATATTGAACTTGAGTTTCGGATGAACCGTCAAAACTATGTCACAACGCTTAATGATAACCGCCTACGCATTCTGCAGCAACTTCTTATTCAGGGTTATCCGGTTCCTTACTCCTGTAAATCGGGTATTTGCGGCAGTTGTATATGTACGCTGAAGGAAGGGGAAGTAGATTTGCTGGAAAATGAATATCTGACTGAGAAGGAAGAGCAGTCGGGGAAAATACTGGCCTGCATGGCTGTACCACTCAGTAAGAAAATTGTCCTGAATTTTGACGCTGAAACCGTAGCATACTGAATCAAACACAACCTTTGAACAGAATCATTAACATACTGCGAACTTTTTTTTCCCTTATTGAGATTGGGGTTCTGCTCATGGTTTTGGCAAATATTTGGGTATTTTCAGTGACAAACGGCAGGACCTACACCAAGATATCAAAGGTTCCGCCCCGTGAGACGGCGCTTGTGCTGGGTACATCGCCCAAGATGAGATCCGGTGCGGGAAATCCCTATTTCCTGAAGAGAATGGATGCTACAGCACTTCTTTATCATCATGGAAAAGTGAAAAAGATCATAGTAAGCGGCGAAAAAAGCAAAGGCTATGATGAGCCTGCAGCCATGAAACGTTTCCTTGTTTATGAGGAAGGGGTTCCCGAAAATATAATCATTGAAGATCCCAAAGGTTTCAACACTCACAGCAGCATTACCCGTTGTAAAGAGGTCTATAAGGTGAACGATGTAATTATCGTGTCTCAGGGTTTCCATAACCTAAGGGCCCTTTTCTTTGCCCGGAATAACAGTTTAAATGCTCTTGGTTTTGATGCTCAGGACGTCTCACGTCCCGAAAGTTACTACCGCAACCAGTCGCGCGAAGTTCTTGCGCGCGTTTTAGCTGTGGTACATTATATCCTGGGTATATCTCCTGAGTAATATCCTTAGAAAGGGTAGCCAAACGCAAAGTTCAGCGTAGGTTTTAGCGGCTGTATTTTGTCAAATCTCCAGCGGTCACCCTCAGGTTTATTGGGGTCGTAAATCTTGTAAGCAAGGTCAATACGTGCAGTGATATAAGCTACGTTTATCCTGAGTCCGAAGCCACTGCCAACACCCATTTGTTTCAAAAATCTGTTGAATTTAAACTGGTCGCCAAATCCTGTATTCTTTAGACTCCAAATGTTTCCTGCATCAGTAAATACGGCCACTTCATACATTTCCGTAAGCGGCATGCGGTATTCTACACTGGACGTCAGTTTTACATTGCCCATTACAAAAGTCCTGATTCTTTCATCAAGTTGCGAATCTGCCGGGCCCAGTCCGCCAAATGGGCGCCAGGCACGGATGTCATTTGATCCACCGTTAAAATAGGACCTCACAAAAGGCATTTGATTGGAGTTACCGTATGGAATGCCCAGGCCCACGAACTGGCGCATAGCTAAGGTCTGTTTTCCAAATGTCAGATATTTACGGACGTCCACGTCAAATTTTACAAACTGAGAAAGTGGAAGTTTGAAAAGTGTCTTCTGCTGACCGGTAGTTATGCCTTTCTCTGCTTCCGCGCGGGCGATCATGCTAAGAAGATTACCTGCCACTTCAACCTTTCCGTTGAAATAAAATGGATTGTCAAATTCCTTTTTACCGATTTCATTGTAAATGAAATTATAGATGAATGAAGAAATAAGAACATCCTGCGTTTGCCTGTCCTTGTTTACAAGCGACTGCCTGAAAGTATTATAGGAATTAAGTTGCTCAGGAGTAAGAGAATTTACAAATCCTTGATCATTAAGGATGATGGCCGAAAATTCATCCGAGGAAATCTGACCCGCTATAAACTGATCATATAATGCCGGTGAATATTTCTCAAAAATATAATTACGCACATCGCCGTCACGTGGGAAATATTCATAATAGCGGTCTTTGTTGCGCGTTAGGCTGAGTTGCGTATTAAAGATCGTCAGCCGGTGAGATATCACGTCATTCACATTGGCAAAATAATTCAGACCTGTATTAAAATTCACACGGTCCATACCGATGTTTTTTTGAAACGAAGCACCTAAACTCACAGATGTAGAAGGTGAGTATCTTTTTGGTATCAGTTTATAATAACTGAAGGGCAGGAGCAGTCTTGGGAAGCTAAGGTTTGCATTTGCTGAAAACTCATGTGCCCAAACACGGGTGTCCAGATCCTTGGAATTTCGCACACGGCCTGCAATCCACGAAACTGACGTATTCAGGTTTTCAGCACCACCAAAAATGTTTCTGGTAGTTAGGTCTACTGACGGTGAGGCCGCCAGATTCAGTAACTGAGAATAGTTAAGGTCCGCTGCGACTTTCAACTCGTATTTAGGGAGCGGTTTCAGCAGATAAAGGACATCAATGATACTGTCATTTGGGGATGTACTGCCGCCCCGACGCAGGGAATCCCGGGCCTTAATCAGACTGAAATTATTCATTGCCTGAAAATTTCTGCGTGTCAGGTCCAGGTTTTTCTGGTCGTAAAGGTCTCCGTTTTTAAGGATTACCGCACGCCAAAGCGCGCTGCTTTTAAATTGGTCGTCCAGCATATGAAACCTGATGCCCCGCAGTGAATCCTTTACCGTATTTTGCGGGAAATCATTTGCATTTTCTACGACGGCAACATCAATATTCCCTATGGTAGCGGTTTTGTATGGTGTGTCTACAGAATCCCGGTGGATTTCCATGGTTACGGGCACGTTTTTCCGGCTGGTCAGAGTATCGGCCATAAAGAAGATTTCCTGTCCGGAACCGTTGAACTGGTAAAATCCACGGCTGCGCATCAAATCGTTGATCCTTTTCACTTCGGATTCCATTTTTTCCTGATCCAGAATCGTTTTGGATTGGATTGTACTGGCCGCAAGTTCTTCCTCGTAAATGGATTTTATACGTGCATCCGGAATATCATAATAATACTCACTGATCTGTGTAGCATCTTTGGGATTGATCAAATAGTTGACCTGAGCTTTTTTTGCAGCGGAATCAAGATCGTGCGTATATCTAGTCTCGGCATCCCAATAGCCGCGGTACACCAGTCTTTTACGGATGGAGTTAGCACTGCTTTCACTTTTACTGGCATCCAGAATTACTGGTGGCTGACCAACGTTGTGCAAGAAACGGTTCAGAAATAAGTTTTTTCCTACATATTCGGGGTGGCCATATTTGGTGAATAGCGAATCCCGAAGTTTCTGGTCCCTCATATCGGAAGGGTAGGTCATGACTCATTCAGGATGGTATCGTATTTTGGATTTGCCAGGTTATACATCCACAAACCGGCAGGAAAGAAGAGAAGTTGCTTCTTATTGGGTTTCTGGTTCACATAGTCCGGCAGTTCATTCGCCAAAACCTCTCCGCCCTCATATCTGAAGTTGTTTTTTGTTAAAAGATACTCGCCATCCGGCACTTTGCTTGTAGTGCTGCAGGCATAGAGAAAGAGGATGACGGTTGCAGAAGATAAAAATATATGATATTTTTGAAGATATTTTCCTAAATGCTTACGGCTCATACAATAAAGATATTACAGTCCCTCGACAGAAAAAAGTACCGGCAAAAGCACGGTTTATTTGCGGTTGAAGGTAACAAAATTATACGTGAACTGCGGAGTTCACGCTATAAAATTAGGGAAATATTTTCCATAAATCCAAGCGGTCTGGACATGCCCGATGCCAATCTGGTGGCGATTGGCGAGTCGGAACTCAAGAAGATCAGTTTCCTGCAGAACCCACGTGATTCTTTGGCACTGGTTGAAATTCCTGAAACGGAGTTCGTGCCGGACTGCAGACTGCAGCTCGTGCTGGACGGCATTCAGGATCCGGGAAATTTTGGTACAATCGTCCGGTTGGCAGACTGGTTTGGTATTGAACAGGTTATCTGTTCCGAAGATACTGTAGACCTTTATAATCCCAAAGCAATAATGTCCACGATGGGATCCTTCAGCCGGGTGAATGTAATTTATACAGATATCACAGCATTCCTGAAGGAATCTCCAAACATGAGTCTGGGAACAGATATGGACGGCCAAAGCATTTATTCTTTCGCCTTTCCGGAGAGAATGAATATCATCCTCGGCAATGAAGGCAGCGGGATGCGTCCGGAAACCGAAAGTTTAATCAGCCATAATCTTACAATACCACGATTCGGAAACTCTAAAGCTACTGAAAGCCTTAATGTTTCGATGGCTGCCGGTATTATACTGGGACAAATTTTTTCAGCAAAAGAAGGCCGGTGAGTTGCCTGAGTCCTACATCAGCCTGTTTATCCACTTTAATTTGTCTTCGGTATAGGGCGGATATTTCAGGTTAGGTTCGCCCCAGGTCACACGGCCCATCACGGCCTTCTGATGCGAGAAAGTATCAAAGCCATATTTCCCGTGATAGTTGCCCATTCCGGAATTTCCCACACCTCCGAAGGGAAGATTGTCATTGCTCAGATGCATGATAACATCATTTATGCAGCCACCGCCAAAGGAAAGTAGGGACGTAAAAAGTTCCTTTTCATCTTTTTCATTTGTAAACAGATAAGCCGCCAGTGGTTTTTCCTGCTCCAAAACCATATTTATTGCTTCCCGGTAATACTGATAGGTCAGGACGGGCAGAATGGGCCCAAATATCTCTTCTTGCATTACTTTGTCATTCCAGTTCACGCTGGTCAGGATTGTAGGCTCTATATACAGATCTTCTGCATTGGTTTTCCCGCCGTGATAAATCTTTTCAGCATCTATCATTGCTGTCAGTCTTTCAAAGTTCCTAAGGTTAATGATGCGGGTATAATGCTCGGCATGGGGACCATATTCAAATTGTGTAATATAGTTCCGCAGATATTCCAGGAACTTGTCTTTTACCTTTTCATCTACAAGAATGTAATCAGGCGCAACACAGGTCTGGCCGGCATTCAGGAATTTGCCCCATACAATGCGTTTGGCTGCTATATCAAAGTCGGCGCTGGCCGTAACGATTGCCGGTGATTTGCCGCCCAGTTCGAGCGTTACTGGAGTCAGATGCTTTGCAGCAGCTTCGTACACGATCTTGCCTACGCGGGTGCTGCCTGTAAAAAATATTTTATCGAACTTATGGCTGAGGATTTCGGTGGTTTCCTCAACTCCGCCTTCTGCTACATAAAGATAGTCCTCCGCAAATTCTTCGTTAATCAGCCTGGCCATAAGGGACATTGTATTAGCAGCAATTTCGCTGGGTTTAACAATGCAGGTATTCCCGGCAGCAAGAGCCGCGACCATAGGTGAGAGTGAGAGCTGATACGGATAGTTCCAGGCACCGATTACAAGAACATTTCCCAATGGCTCACTGTATATCCTGCTGGTGGCAATCTGGTTCACAAGGTTTGTACCTGCATTCCGTGGACCGGCAAAGCGCTTCAGATTCTTCAGGTAAAAATCAATATCTTTTAGGACGAATGAAACCTCAGTAGTATAGGTATCGAACCTGGATTTGCCAAAATCCTTCGCTATTGCCTCATAAAGTAATTCTTCATTTTTCTGAATCAGCTTTTTAAGTTGCTCCAGTTTATGTTTGCGGAAACCTAAATCTTTTGTTTTGTGTGTGCGGAAAAATTCGCGTTGTTTTATGATAATCTGCTCAAACATGGGCGGAACGTAGTTTAGAATATTGGAAATGTTTTGTCGAAAAGTGTCAAAATTCCTGCCACGTAATTCTTTCTGTGACAGGGAAGCCGTAATTGGCCTGAATCAGGCACTTATAATTTTCAACAGTTACAACTTTTTAAACATCTTTTTTGCTGTAAAAATTCAATAATAAAAAAAACCACAACGCGAACGCTGTGGTCTTATTAATACTAAAAAGTATTTTTTATGCTTCTTCAGAAGTTTCTTCTGCTGCAGCTTCAACTTTCTTTGGCTCTGGTTTTGGAGCGGCAGGAGCTGGAGGTGCGTCAGACACAACGTCGAACTCATAAGTATACTCAACATCACGGTGAAGTCTCACCTGAGCTGAATATTTACCTGTGCTCTTAATGTTGTTACCCGGAATTTTGATGTACTTTCTGTCAATTGTAACACCTGCTTTCGCCAATTCTTCAGAAAGGTTAGCATTGTTGATGGAACCGAAAAGCTTATTACCGGAACCTACTTTAGTTGCGATGGTAAGTTCGGTTTTCTTAAGCTGCTCAATTTTAGCTGTAGCATCAGCCACCAATTTAGCTTCCTCTTCTTTTCTGGACTCAAGAGTCTCAGCAAGAGCTGCTTTGTTTTTTGGTGTAGCCAGTAATGCATATCCTTTTGGTAAAAGGAAGTTTCTTGCATAACCTGGTTTTACACTTACGGTATCAAACTCAAGTCCTAAGTTCTCAACGTCCTGTTTTAGAATAATATCCATTGTTGTTGTCCTTTTTAGATTGGAGATTCAGAGACTGGAGACAAGGGTCTTCAATGTAAATTCCAAATAGTTAGATTAAATTAATTAAATCAGCAACAAGATTGTAAAAATTTGATTTTCAAAAGTCTATAATCTCTTGTCTGGGTTCTGATGTCTTATTTAAGCATATCTGCTACGTAAGGCATAAGAGCCAGGTGTCTTGCTCTTTTGATTGCAGAAGAAACTTTTCTCTGGTACTTCAGTGAAGTTCCTGTGTATCTTCTTGGAAGGATTTTCCCCTGCTCGTTTACGAACTGAAGAAGGAAGTCTGCATCTTTGTAATCAACATGCTTAATTCCGTACTTTTTGAATCTACAGTATTTTTTCTGAGATTTTGTATTGATATCAAGCGGGGTAAGGAATTTTACTTCTGATTCTCCTCCGGCTGAGGCTTGTTTAGCCATATCGTCTATTGCCATTTCCTGTAATTTTGAGGGTTAAAAATTAAACTTTCGCAGTTTTTACTTTTGTTCTTCTGGTAACTGCATAATCCATTGCATGCTTATCCAGTTTGGTAGTAAGGAAACGGATGATTCTCTCGTCACGCTTAAACGCCAGTTCCAGATCTGCCACAACTTCTCCTTCACCTTTAAATTCAATTAAAGTGTAAAATCCATTCTTCTTCAGCTGGATAGGATAAGCCAGTTTCTTAAGTCCCCAATTTTCTTTGGCAACAATTTCGCAATTGCGTGAAGTCAAAAGATCTTCAAATTTTTTCACTGCTTCCTCCACCTGTGCGTCAGATAGAACGGGAGTTAAAATGAAAACAGTCTCGTAGTTGTTCATAATGTTAAAAATATTATTAATTATTTCGAGGTGCAAAATTAGTTTAAATTATTGAATACACAAAGAAACCTCAGGTTTTTCTCCGCCTACCTGATGCGCTGTGTACCCCGTCCTGTGATTCGCTGTCCAGGTCATTCAGATACAGAATCTTCAGACTGTCATAAAGTGACCGGCGGCTCACAAGTAAGGAAATAAGTGATGATACCATTCCGGCAAGCATAAGGTAGAAAATCAGGGAGTGCCGGTCTGTCATTTCAAGTACAAGAATAGCCGATGTAAAAGGTGCACGGGTTATACCAGTAAGAAAGGCCACCATGCCGGCCAGAATCACTACATTGGTTTCATTGCTCTGCAAATCCATTATGCCGGAGAAGAAAGCTCCGAAACTGGCTCCCGCGCTTAAGGCTGGGGCAAATATTCCGCCCGCACCTCCTGAGGTAAAGGACAGGGCAGGGCCAATCATTCTGAGGAAAGGTACATACCAGGCTTCAGTTTTATTGTCTGTAAAAAGAACACGGTCCATAATTCCTTTTCCGGAACCCAAAACTTCCCAGTTTACAAAGTAGGCAAGGGCGGCTATGATCCAGGCACTTATAATAAGGAACATAATGTTTTGAGTTGGTGTCTTTAGTCTTTTCTTCCATTTGTTGATCCGTAACATTACCAAAGACAGGTTGCTGCTCAGTAAACCGCAAACAAGGGAAACGGCGATTACCGGAAAAATAATAGAGACAGTGACTCCCGCCGTCTTTGGGTAACCAAGATAAAGATAGGATCCTGCCAGCCACTGTGCGGTAAGTCCGGCAATGATTACGGCAGTGAATAGGGCTGTTTTAAAATATTTGAGATGAATCTTGGCAAGTTCTTCCACCGCGAAAACAATTCCACCCATTGGTGTGTTAAAAGCCGCAGCAAGCCCAGCGGCGGCTCCAGTCATAATCATATTCCGGATGGATATCCTGGGCCACCATTTGGGCAGCAGCTGGTTTACAAAGCGGAATACCGAACCTGCTATCTGGATAGTCGGGCCTTCGCGACCTACAGCACCTCCGCCCAAAACAAGAACTGTGCTTGACAGCACTTTTATAAGGACGATCCTGAAACTCAGCAGATAGCCCAGCTTATGGCGTTGTGCCGGCGTCGCCAGATCCACGGCCGCCATAACCTGCGGGATACCGCTGCCTTTGGCATAAGGTGCGTATTTAGTAACCAGCCACCAGGAAAGTACAAAAGCAATGGGTGCCGCCACAAAAATGGATAAAGCATTCCACTTCAGCATGATTTGCAGGAGCTCTTCGGCCCATTCGAAAATCTTGGCATACATCACCGCAGCTACACCTGTAAGGAAAGAGGCAATCCAAAAGGGAACGGCCTGCAGCAGGCTTCGCTTCAGTCTTTGGTTCTCAATATTGTCAAAGATATGTTTGAGTCTGACACGGCTGTACCGTATAAGTGTTCGCACCATAGATAAAGAGAAAGTTTTTGGACAGTTAAGACCGTCAGGGTATATAATTAGTAAAAGTAGGAATTATATGAGAAAGGACCACAAGAAATGCCGTGGGCGGCAGCTCGATAGCGGAGGATGTTTTCAATAAAAAACCTCCGGCATAACCGGAGGTTCAGTATCTGTCAATATCTAAAATTAGATCTCAGTATTCAAATCCCAGTTTTGAAGGTAATCGTGAACATGTTTCAGGAACATGCCACCTAGAGAACCGTCTACTACACGGTGGTCGTAAGAATGCGACATAAACATCAGGCTTCTGATTGCTATTACGTCTCCATCCTTTGTTTCCAGAACTGCAGGTTTTTTAACAATAGCTCCCACAGCCAGAATTGCAACCTGTGGTTGCGGAATGATAGGCGTTCCCATAAGGTTACCGAACCCACCCACATTGGAAATTGTATAAGTGGCACCCTGAGTGTCTTCAGGTCTAAGCTTTTTATTTCTTGCACGGTAAGCCAGGTCATTAATGGCCTTGGCAAGTCCTGACAGTGAAAGCTGGTCAGCATTCTTGATTACAGGTACAATCAGATTACCGTCCGGAAGGGCAGTAGCCATACCGATATTGATGTTTTTCTTTTTGATGATCTTATCACCATCTACAGAAACATTGATCATTGGGAAATCCTGGATCGCCTTTACAATTGCCCTTACAAAAATGGGCATGTAGGTCAGTTTTTCGCCTTCTCTCTTTTCGAAGATATCCTTATGCTTGGTTCTCCATTTCACTACATTGGTCACATCTGTCTCAATGAATGAGGTCACGTGCGGTGAGATTCTCTTGGAATTAACCATTGCATCAGCAATGATTTTCCTTACACGGTCCATTTGGATAACTTCGTCGCCTGCGCCTATAGCTACAGGAACTGCGATTGGAGCAGCAGCTTTGGCCGGCGCGGCCGCCTGCTGCGCTTCAGCTTTCTGTGGTTGTGCCGCACCCCGCGTGGAAACATAGGCCAAGATATCCTCCTTTGTAATTCTGGATTCCAGTCCGCTTCCTTTTATAGATTTAAGTTCGCTTTCGGAGATGTTTTCCTGCTGAGCGATATTTTTTACAAGTGGTGAAAGATAAAGGTCACCGGAAAATTCCTGGTTTGAAGCGGCTAGAGGTTTTTCAAGCTCCTTTACTTCTTCATCCGACAGTTGTGGGATTTGTGTTGATACTTCGTCATGGGATTTTGGTTCCTGTGGTTGCTGTAAAGTTTCGCCCGCACCGGAAACTTCCATTATTGCAATGGCTTCTCCAATCTTGGCTACTTCATCCTTTTGCTTTAGGATTTTTACAATTTTCCCTGAAACTGGTGTCGGCACATCGGAATCTACCTTATCTGTAGCAATTTCCACCACAGAATCATCTTCGTTTACAGTGTCTCCTTCATTGAACAACCAACTGATGATTGTAGCTTCCATCACGCCTTCGCCCATAGAGGGGAGTAACAACTTATATTCTGCCATCTTTCAAATTTAGATTTTTACAAATATATAAAATTATTCAAATATTTTAAGAAATCGGTAATTTACTCTCTGTAAAACTCGACATAGATACGCTCGCCCACCTTAAGTCCAAAGAGGGTTTTAGCACCATTGGTTATATTTCCTTTGTAAATGGTGAGTTCCAGCAGGCCTGCACTGTTAAATACCGCTACCGGTTTTCCGTGCGATTCGCTTTCCAGATTCCAGTCGGTTACAATATCTGTGTAACTTTTATAGACCCGCGACAGCGCCAGATTTCTGAATTTTATTGTAAACCCGTCATAGCCTTTCATGTTTTCCTCAAAATAGGACTTGCTTATGTTGGAGATAATGTTTCCAAAATTATCTATATAAAGCACTTCGCCGAAAATCAGGTTATCTGTACTGCCCGCTTTGGGCAGTGAAAGTTCTTTTGGAGTAAGGAATTTGCGGCCGATGACTTCCGGAAGACCTCCGTTCTGAAGATGCACCGCAGCCGGAGCGAAAACATCAAGAGTGGTAAAATTCACAACATCGTCGAATCGGGTGTTATAGGTGATTTCATACACAGCTTCGGGCTGAATGTCAGCAAAGATGAGGCTGAGCACACCGTTGTCTGCGGCTAAGAAATAATGGTCATCTGCTTTGTAAATAATGCATTTTCGGTCCTTATGAAAAAAACTGTCTACAGAAATAATATGTATACTTCCTTTGGGAAAAAAGTGATAAGCACTGCTCACTATATAGGCAGTCTGCTGCAGGTTATAGGCTTGAATTTCATGCGATATATCTACAATCCTGGCCTCAGGATTCAGCGACAGGATCCTGCCTTTTATAGCAGCCACACGGTAATCTGTATAGCCATAATCAGATGTTAATGTAATTAAGGACATTCGCTTCTACGGAAAAAATCAGGTGAAGGGCAAATTTAGCCAAAAATTAGAGAAAGAGGGCCTTATTGTTGCAATAATAGCATGGGATTATAAAAATTAATTTTAAATTTAGATTCTTAACCACAATAACATATACTGAATGTTTGAAATGAACTATGAACTTGAAGGCATTGAAGCAAAAATATTCTATGGAGTAAACAATCAATTCTTCAATGTGATAAAATCTACTTTTCCAACGCTGAAAATTACCGGTCGGGACCATCATATATTTGCGATGGGTAACCAGGAGGCTCTGGATGTTCTGCGTGCAAAACTGGACGACCTGGTAAGCTTTATTTCGCAAAACCATTCTATAACACTTAAAGATGTTGAGAACATCCTTAATATAAAAGATGAAACTGAAAAGCAGTTGGTCTTTGATACAGATATCATTGTAAAAGGGCTGAATGGGAAGGTGATTAAAGCAAAGACCACAAATCTGAAAAAGCTGGTGCGCGAAAGTGAAAAGAAAGATATGATTTTCGCCATCGGTCCGGCCGGAACCGGTAAAACATATACGTCGGTTGCACTTGCAGTAAGGGCACTGCGTGACAAAGAAGTTAAAAGGATTATCCTTACCCGTCCCGCTGTGGAAGCAGGTGAAAGTCTGGGTTTCCTGCCCGGCGACCTTAAGGAAAAGTTGGATCCGTATCTGCAGCCCCTGTATGATGCGCTCCGCGATATGATTCCACATGAAAAACTTGAAGGTTTTATTGAGAAAAGGGTTATTGAGGTAGCACCGCTGGCTTTTATGCGCGGACGGACCCTGGACGAAGCCTTTGTGATCCTAGATGAAGCCCAAAATACGACCCATTCGCAGATGAAAATGTTCCTGACCCGTATGGGCATGAATGCCAAATTCATTATTACCGGCGATCCAAGCCAGGTAGATTTGCCATTGCGACAGAAGTCTGGGTTGAAGGAGGCAATGAGGATTTTAAGTGAAGTAAAGGAGATTGGTTTTGTACATTTAACGGAAGAGGATGTGGTGCGACATCCGGTGGTTCGCAAAATCATCAGTGCTTACTCAACTGAAGAGAAGCGTGTCAAGGAAGAATAACACAGATTATTTTTTGGTGTACGGTCAAACTTATATCCTGCCGTTTATTTATTATATAATGCCGTTACCATTAAGGTAACCGTTTCTCAAACTGCTGGCATTTGCTATCTTTGTCCATCAAATAATAAATAACGGAAGAAATGAAAAAGCTATTATTATGTGCTGTTGTTGTAGTTTCAGCATCAGTTTCTGGCCAAAGGGCCCAAAAAGGGGATTTACAGCTTAATGCAGGTCTTGCATTTCCTCACAGGTATGCAGACAATGTGGGGCTTTATGCAGGACTTGATTACGGTATCCATAACGACATCACATTGGGAGTTGAGGCACGTTTTGGCGCCAAAGACTATGGTTATGGCGTTGATGGAAGATGGTTTGGATTGGGTTTCAACGGAAACTATCACTTTAACCGGATTATGCAGATACCGAACAATTTTGATTTCTATGCCGGAGCCACAATAGGTTTCAATACCTTCGATTATGATCACCCGGGCGATAAGGACTGGAGAGAGCCTCACCGCAGCGAAGCAGGACTTTCTGCACAGGTTGGCGGACGGTATTTTTTTACCAATAACTTTGGCCTTAATGCTGAAGCAAACGTTGGTAACGTTTTCAATGGCGGAAAATTTGGTATTACTTATAAATTCTGATAATTTAACATCAGATATACAGCCATCCCCAGTGGGATGGTTTTTTTTATTTATTTTTTTAAAAAGAATGTTGTTATGTCAATAATAGTTCTAATTTTACCGCCGTTAAAAACAAACTAAAAAACATGAGAAAATTATTATTTTTGGGTGCTGTAGCACTTTGTGGCGTTGTAAGCGCTCAGGAAAACTCAATCAAGGCTAACCCGGCTGCATTATTAGGAGGTTCGGATCTTGTAACTTACGAAAGAAAACTTTCTGATAATATTACCGGTGTAATCGGTGCTGGTATCGGTGGTTTTAAACTTGGTGGTTACAAATACGAAAGTTTTGGCGGGGGACTGCAGGGACGGTACTATTTCGATGAAGCACTAACCGGTTTTTACGGTGCAGTAATCGGAGATTACATCACGGGTAAGGTAGAAATGAATTCAGCCGATTTCGGATTTAACTTCGGAGACATGGGTGCTGATGCTGATGTGAATTCAGAAACAGACTTTTCTGCATTTGGTGGCGGTCTTCGTGCCGGCTATCAGTGGGTTTTTGATTCCGGTTTCACGCTGGATCTGAACGGAGGTGCATCCTATAAATTTTACGATTATAAATCGGATACCCAATCAGGCGAAGATTTTACAACTGCAGGGCTTAAAGGGAATGGAATCCTTCCAGCAGGATCTGTAGGTCTGGGGTATACTTTCTAAGCTGAAATCCAAATATAAACATCAGGCCTGCTTCCATGGAAGCAGGCTTTTCTATAAATTTTGTTTCCTGCTGCATAGTAACGCTAAGAAAAACGTAAATGGGATTTACAGACCCACCATCAACTTAATATACACTCAGAAGGTATTATTCGATTACAATTTATACTTAGTTTTGCAGCCTTTTTAATAATAGATCAAAATCATGAAGAAAATAATATTTCTGGGTGCAGTGGCGCTTTTCGGAGTTATGAATGCCCAGAGCACAAAATTTGGCATTAAGGGCGGATATTCCTTATCCACGCTGCAAAAGGAATCTGACCTGCCCACAATAGAAAAAGGTAAGTCTACCTACTATATTGGAGGACTGGTTGAGCATAAAGTAAGCAATAAATTTACCTTGCAGGGTGAGATTCTGTATTCTCTTCTTGGTGGCTGGTATTCTATGTCCGGCTTTTTTTCCGAGTTTTACTATAATTTCGAAACAGATATAAAATTGGGAACCCTGCAGATACCCCTCATGGCAAAATATTATTTTTCTGAGAACATCGCTCTTGCAGGGGGTCTCAATTTGGGCTTTATTCTGTCGGCGGATGAGGAATGGACAGCTAAATACCTCTCTTTAACAGATGAAATGAGTACATATTCAGGAAGAGACGATATGAATGATGAGATAGGCTCAGTTAATTTTGCACCTTTTATTGGAGCTGAGTACAATTTGGGTAACGGACTTTCTTCGACGCAAGATATAATATAGGCGTATCAAATCTTAATAACAGTGGATTAGAAGACGAATTATTGAAAGTTGGGTTTTTTCAGGCGGGCTTAGGATATAAATTCTAAAATCCGACCAAACTCCTAATATCTTAGAAATCCTTCATTAGAAACTTCCTGCAGGCTGCTTGCGCATATTAAGACATTTTTTCACACTGCGCCAGCTGTACACACTGATATTTATCATATGCTCCAAGAGCGCACGGATGCTCAGTATTACTTAGTTTTGCAACCGTTTTTAATAATAAATGAAGAACATGAAAAAGGTATTATTAGTAGGTGCAGTAGCACTTTTCGGAGCTGTAAACGCTCAGGTAGAAACTCCTGTTGAAGGTTTTGTAAAAGGTGATACATTCATTACCGGTGCCATTGGTTACACTTCTGCTAAGCAGAACAATTTCGAAGAAAGCACTTTCACAGTAGCTCCAAGTGTAGGTCATTTCGTAAGCCCTAACATCGCTGTTGGAGCAAGAGTTGGTTACACTAACGGAACAATGGAAGATACTTTCGCAACTGTTGTTGTTTCTGAAGAGGTTGATGCAATCACTGCAGGTGTATTCGGTAGATATTATACTACTCCGGCTTCAAGATTCTCTTTGTTTGGTGAACTTAACGTGAACTATGCTAACGCAAAATACACAGACAACAACGGAATCACTGCTGCGACTGAGACTAAATACAACGGTTTCAACTTCGGTATTGCTCCGGGTGTAAACTATTTCATCAACAAAAACTTCGCTTTGGAAGCTGCTGTAGGTGTACTTAGCTACTCTACAATGAAAGAAGATGTAGCAGGTGCTGAAGCTGTTGATACTTTCAACTTTGGTCTTAACTTTACTGATGTAACATTAGGATTGGTTTACAAATTCTAATTTGTAATATTTTCAAAAGAGAGTCCCGGATCTTCTGATCCGGGATTTTTTGCGTTCAGTTGCGTTATGATTAAAGTCAGCAGGCAAAACCGGCAGCTCACCTCCTTTTGGATTATATTTGCCAACTTAAAAAAAATAAATCATGAAAAAAGTATTTTTAGCAGCTGCCCTGGCATTATTCGCGGCAACTGATGCACAGACACGTTTTGGCCTGAAAGCAGGTTATTCCAATTCTGTTCTGAACTCTTCTGACGAAGCACAGCTGGAAGGTATCGGCATGGACAAGAAAGGGAAATCCGGATTTTATGCAGGTGCATTTGGTGAATATCAGCTTACTGAAAAGTTTGCACTTCAGGGTGAACTTCAATATGCGAAACTGGGTGGCAACTATAGCGGAAGTTTTGCGCAGGATGGAATGAGTTTTACAATGGATATGGGTTTCAATATAGATCAGATCATTGTTCCCGTATCTGCAAAATACTACGTAACTCCTGCTCTGGGTCTTACTGCAGGACCATATGCAGCTTTTACTGTGAGCAATAATGTAACCGTAGACGCAAACAGTCCAAACCTTACGGCAGAAGAGAATTCAATGTTGAACTCACTTTTGGCCCAGTACGAAAATGAACTTACTAACGAATTTGACAGAAGCCTGGAAAAAACAAACTTCGGAATTCATATAGGTGCAGAGTATACCGTTTACCGTTCTCTTTTCCTAGAGGCCAGATATAACATTGGTTTGTCCAATTTGGAGAAAGATACCGATACCGAAACAAAAATGAATTTCTTTCAGGTAGGACTGGGCTGGAAATTTTAACCTCGTATTACCTATCTAATATTTTATAACTAAGGCTGCTCGTTTGAGCAGCCTTTATTTTCTTATATGTAAAAACAGGTTTTTTACCTTCCGAACAGGTTACCGCCCATTCCCGGCATCTTCGGCATTCCTTTGCTCATCATTTCCATCATCTGCTTGCCCTGTGGCCCCTGCATCATCTTCATCATCTTGCCCATCTGCTCAAACTGCTTCATCAGTGCGTTTACATCTTCAATTTTCCTGCCGGCACCTTTGGCGATTCTGTTCTTTCTCTGTGTATTTATAATAGAAGGTCTTCTTCTTTCGTCAGGCGTCATGGAATGAATGCTGGCTTCAATATGTTTGAAGGCGTCATCATTGATATCAACATCCTTGATGGCTTTTCCAACCCCAGGAATCATACCCATAAGGTCTTTCATATTACCCATTTTCTTGATCTGACTGATCTGCTGCAGGAAATCATCAAAACCAAACTCGTTCTTGGCGATTTTTTTGTGCAGCTTTTTGGCTTCCTCCTCATCAAACTGTTCCTGAGCTCTTTCCACCAGGGATACAACATCACCCATTCCCAGGATCCTATCGGCCATCCTTTCCGGGTAGAAAAGATCCAGCGCCTCCATTTTTTCGCCTGTGGAAATAAATTTAATAGGCTTTTCAACAACGGAACGTATCGTAAGAGCGGCTCCACCACGGGTGTCACCATCCAGTTTTGTAAGAACAACACCGTCGAAATTCAGTGCTTCATTAAAGGTCTTGGCAGTATTTACCGCATCCTGACCGGTCATGGAATCCACCACGAAAAGGGTTTCGTCCGGCTTTATGAAATAATGAACGGATTTGATCTCGTTCATCATCTGCTCATCAATTGCCAAACGGCCTGCAGTATCCACAATCACCACGTCGTGACTGTTTTCTTTAGCAAACTTGATAGCGTTTTCTGCAATAGAGGATGGGTTCACCGCTCCTTCCTCGGTGTAAACCGGAACGCTAATCTGGCTTCCCAATACTTTCAGCTGTTCAATTGCTGCTGGCCTGTATACGTCGCAGGCAACCAATAATGGTTTCTTGCTTTTCTTCTGTTTCAGGTAATGAGCGAGTTTTCCCGAGAAGGTAGTTTTACCCGAACCCTGCAGACCCGCAATAAGGATTACAGTAGGTTTACCGGATAGGTTAATGCCTTCATGCGTACTTCCCATAAGTTCCACCAGTTCGTCATGTACAATCTTTGTCATGAGCTGTCCCGGTGTGAGCGAGGTAAGGACATTCTGTCCCAGTGCTTTGTCCTGTACGCGTTTCGTAAGGTCCTTGGCAACTTTAAAGTTAACGTCAGCATCAACAAGTGCTCTCCGGATCTCTTTTACGGTTTCAGCTACATTAATTTCTGTAATCTTGCCGCGTCCGGAGATGTTATGAAGTGCTTTATCTAATTTATCCTGTAAACTGTTGAACATTGTATTTTATTTAAGATGTGCAAAAATACAGAAATTTGATGATATTTAAAATGTAAATTCCCCGCGCGGTCAATTATCAGTACTTTTGCAGAAATTTAAAATGAACAGGGAGGATCCGAAGCAACCGAATAAGGAAGGCAGTGCTGATGAGCGCGCCCTTCATTCAGGTTTCAAACAGTACGGAATCTATTCGGGTATCGTTTTCCAGATGCTGGCCACAATGGGCCTGGGCTTCTGGGGTGGTAAAAAAATCAATGACTGGTTTGAAGTGAGCAGTAACCTGCTTACGGTCGGTATCGGGTTCGCGGCCATGGCAGTGGCACTTTATAATCTAATAACTCAGTTAAATAAAATTCAGAAAAATGAAAATTAACAGTAATACACTTTACATTGTACTGTATTTCCTGATGTTCATCACTCATTTCGGTATTTTTCAGTGGCTGCAAAAAGGGCATGAAGCCGTTTTCATACGCTATTATATGTTCCTTACCCTGCTTTTTGTAATGGTGATTACCGTTTTGAGCATTATGAAAAGGATGTATCCCACCTATATCGGTTTCGGATTTCTGGGGATGGTGATGGTGAAGATGACGGGCCTTTTCCTGGTAATGAACCAGCTGGACCTCAGTTCAGTACCCAACTATAAACTTCACTTTGCTGTGCCTTACCTGGTGACACTTGTTCTGGAAACGCTGTATGCCGTAAAACTCATTAAAGATGTGGATTATGAGGCAAGTCCAAAAGATGAAAAAAATCAGTAGTCTGCTTTTTTGTATTCTGATTATTTATCCTATTTTTGCACAACTTTAAAAAGATATATGTAATGCTTAAAAGAGTTATCCTTTTAGTTGGTTTTTTGTCTACATTTTCCCTTTCGCCGGCGCAGCATGATGCTGTAGCTACGGAGGCACACTCCACAACCGAGGTTGTAAGTGAAGTTTCCGCCGCAGAGCAGGAAAAAGCAGAAAATCAGGAGTTTATTCAACATCACGTTAAGGATGCTCACAGCTTTGACATTATGGTAACCGGAGACGGCCGTCATATCGGGTTTCCGTTACCTGTAATTTTCTACGATAATGACAACGGTCTTCACACGATGATGAGTTCGGCCTTTCACCATGGCGAAAATGTGGTTGAAAGTAAGGGCAGTCACTATAAATTATACCATGAAAAGATTTATAAGACCGATGCTGCAGGAACTATAACCTATGACAATCATGGTCACGCGACGAACGCGAAGATGATGGATTTTTCCATCACCAAAAGTGTCCTTGCAATACTTTTCGTTGCCCTGTTAATGATACTTCTATTCACTTCTATTGCTCGCGGTTATAAGAATTCACTGGTTCCTACCGGTGCAGCGCGACTTTTTGAGCCTGTTATCGTATTTATCAGAGACGATATCGCCAAGCCGAACATCGGGTCCAAATACAAGAAGTACATGCCTTATTTGCTTACGGTATTTTTCTTCATTCTGTTTCTGAATATTTTAGGTCTGATGCCTTTCGGTATTAACGTAACCGGAAACCTTGCTATTACAGCAGCGCTTGCTATTATTACGTTCCTTCTTACACAGTTTACAGCCAACAGAAATTACTGGCAGCACATTTTCTGGATGCCGGGATTGCCATGGCCTATGAAGATCGTTATGATGCCTATTGAAGTAATCGGTATGTTCATTAAGCCATTTGCACTGCTTATCCGTCTCTTCGCCAACATGACGGCGGGACACATTGTAGTAATGTCGCTGATTGCGATGATCTACGTCTTCAAGAATATAATTGGAGGTATCGCATTCCCTTTCCTTACATTTGTACTTTATCTGCTGGAAATCCTGGTAGCTTTCCTTCAGGCTTATATCTTCGCAATGCTTTCTGCAGTGTACTTCGGTATGGCCAATGAGGAGCACCACCATGAGGAAGCTCACTGATTAAGAGCAAAGGAATAAGGTAAAAGTAAAAAGTAAATTGGTACTGCAGCGTTGAGTTGTATACCACAAACAATTAAACTAATTTTTTAAATTATATATTATGGAAATCCCTAAGTTAGTAGGAGCAGGTTTAGTAGTAATTGGAGCAGGTCTTGGTATCGGTAAAATCGGTGCTGCTGCTTTGGAAGGTATGGCTCGTCAGCCAGAGCAGGCAGGTAAACTGCAAACTGCGATGCTTATTGCTGCTGCACTTGTAGAAGGTCTTGCATTTGCTGCATTGTTCGCAGTAAACTAAGAAATTTCAACTCACTTGCCGGGAACGGTTGGTTACGGCAAGTGATTTTTTAAAAAATTAGAAAAAGAATTAAGAACAATATTTTATTATAACTCGTATGGGATTATTAGAAGACTTTTCATCAGGCTTATTCATCATTCAGTCGGTGATCTTTTTAATTGTGCTTTTTGTACTGCACAAATTTGCCTGGAAGCCAATTATGGACGCTGTGAATGAAAGAGAGGTTACAATAGTAGACTCACTGAACCAGGCTAAGCTGGCAAAAGAAGAGGTTCAGAACCTTAAGGCTGAAAACGAAATGATCATCCGCGAAGCTAAGATGGAGCGCGATAACATTCTGAAAGAAGCCAGAGAGATCAAGGAAAGAATCGTTACTGAAGCTAAGGATATTGCCAAAACTGAAGGTGATAAGATGATTGAGCAGGCACGTCAGTCTATCCAGGCTGAGAAAGCTGCGGCAATGTCGGATATCAAGAACCAAATTGGTGCTCTGTCATTAAACATTGCAGAATCTATACTTCAGGACAAACTGAGTACAGACGGTGCACATAACGCTCTTGTTGAAAATTACCTAAACAAATCTAACCTGAACTAAGATGCTTACAAGTAAAGTAGCAAAACGTTACGCACAGGGACTACTTAATTTCACGCAGGAAGCCGGTAGTACGGATTCTGTTTATACGGAAATGGGCGACCTTGCGAAAACAGTTGCCGGATCTAAGGAACTGCAGAACTTTTTCGCTTCTCCGGTTATTGAAGGCAAGAAGAAAATCAGCATTGCGCTGGAAATATTCAAGGATTTTTCTCCCGTAACCCAAAGCCTTCTTCAGCTTATCATCAAGCAGGGACGTGAGCAGCATATGCAGAACATCGCTCAGGAATTCATTAACAAAGTAGACGAGATTAACGGGGTACAGCGTGTGACGCTTACTACAGCAGCTCAACTTTCTGAGGAGAACATCAGTAAGGTGCTTAAATCTTCATCATTGCTTAATCACGACAATAAATTCGAGATCAGCACAGTGATTGATCCATCTCTTTTAGGTGGATATATACTAAGAGTAGGCGATCAGCAGATTGATGCTTCGGTAAGATCCAAGCTGGGGAAACTCAGAAAAGAATTTCAATTAAATTAAGACAAAAACAACCATAAAATGGCAGAAATAAATCCGGCAGAAGTATCAGCGATACTGAAGCAGCAGTTAGCAAATTTCAACACACAGAGTAATGTGGAAGAAGTGGGTACCGTACTTCAGATCGGTGACGGTATCGCCCGTGTATACGGTTTGGAAAATGTGCAGTATGGAGAATTGGTTAAATTTTCTTCAGGTCTGGAAGGTATCGTACTGAACCTGGAAGAAGATAATGTTGGTGTTGCACTTCTTGGTGAATCCAAGATGGTTAAGGAAGGTGATACTGTAAACCGTACCAACCGTATTTCATCTATTAATGTAGGTGAAGGAATGTTGGGTAGGGTAGTAGACACTCTTGGTAACCCAATAGACGGTAAAGGACCAATTGCCGGTGACCTTTATGAAATGCCTTTGGAAAGAAAAGCACCTGGGGTAATCTTCAGACAGCCGGTAAACGAGCCTCTGCAAACAGGTATCGTGGCTATTGACTCCATGATTCCAATCGGAAGAGGTCAGCGTGAACTTATAATTGGTGACCGTCAGACTGGTAAGACTACTGTTGCCATTGACACCATTTTGAACCAGAAAGAGTTTTACGATGCGGGTGAGCCTGTTTACTGTATCTACGTTGCTGTAGGTCAGAAAGGTTCTACTGTAGCTCAGATCGTTAAGACATTAGAAGATAAAGGAGCTATGGCTTATACAGTGATTGTAGCTGCCAATGCATCTGACCCAACTCCAATGCAGGTATATGCACCTATGGCCGGAGCATCTATCGGTGAGTTCTTCCGTGATACCGGAAGACCTGCACTTATCATTTATGATGATTTGTCCAAGCAGGCGGTTGCATACCGTGAGCTTTCCCTTTTGCTTAGAAGACCACCGGGCCGTGAAGCATATCCTGGAGACGTTTTCTACCTTCACTCCAGACTTTTGGAGAGAGCTGCAAAAGTGATCAAGGATGATACAATTGCATCTCAGATGAACGACTTGCCGGATTCCCTGAAGCCAATGGTGAAAGGTGGCGGTTCCCTTACAGCACTTCCGATTATTGAAACTCAGGCAGGCGACGTTTCTGCATATATCCCAACCAACGTAATTTCTATTACTGACGGTCAGATTTTCCTTGAAACCGACCTTTTCAACTCCGGTGTACGTCCTGCAATTAACGTAGGTATCTCCGTATCCAGGGTAGGTGGTAACGCCCAGATCAAATCCATGAAGAAGGTGTCCGGAACGCTTAAGTTGGACCAGGCACAATACAAGGAATTGGAAGCATTTGCAAAGTTCGGTTCTGACCTGGATGCTGCAACAATGAGCGTAATCTCCAAGGGTGAAAGGAACGTAGAGATCCTGAAGCAACCTGTAAATTCTCCGCTTACTGTAGAAAATCAGGTAGCGATGGTGTACGCCGGTACTGAGAACCTGATGAGAAATGTTCCTGTGAACAAGGTGAAAGCTTTTATGAAGGAATACACAGATTTCCTTAGATCGAAGCATCCTGAAACTATGGCAGCCATAAAAGCTGGAAAGATTGACGGAGCGGTTACAGACGTACTGAAAAGTGCAGCTGCAGACCTTGTAGGAAAATATAATTAATAGTGAAAGTGCCTGATTTGCAGTTTTGTAAACTGCAGATCAGGATTCTTAAAATTGAGTTTATAAAAGAATGGCAAACTTAAAGGAAATACGCGGCCGGATTACTTCAATCGGTTCTACGATGCAGATTACCAGCGCAATGAAAATGGTTGCTGCTGCTAAGCTGAAGAAAGCTCAGGACGCAATCGTTATGCTGAGACCTTATTCCGAAAAGCTTACTGAGCTTATTGAAAACGTAAGTGCAGGAACCGAGCTGGAAGAGGTGTCTACCTTTACGGCGGAGCGTGAGGTTAAAAAAGCACTCTATATTGTGGTGACTTCCAACAGAGGTCTTGCCGGTGCATTTAACTCCTCGGTAACAAAGGAACTGAACGTTTTGCTTGGCAATGTAAATCATGAAGTGGAAATACTTACTGTAGGTAAAAAAGCTTTCGATGCTGTGCGCAGAAGCCGTACCGTTTACGGGAACCACAGTTCCGTTTTTGACCAGTTGAGTTTTGATGTTGTAGCCAGCTTTACAGAGCAAGTGATGAAGGACTATTCCGAAGGCAGATTCGACAAGGTATTTGTTATCTACAATAAATTCATCAATGCAGCAACGCAGGAAGTTCGTACGGAGCAGGTTTTACCTATCGCACTGCCTGAAAAGAGCTCAGATGTAAATACAGATTATATTTTTGAACCCAGCGCCAGAGAAATTCTGGAAGGTCTTATTCCAAAGTCCATTAAGACTCAGGTGTATAAAGCCATTCTTGATTCCGTTGCTGCAGAGCACGGTGCCAGAATGACGGCCATGCACAAAGCTACGGACAATGCACAGGCACTTAAAAATGATCTTGTTATCACTTATAACAAGGCCCGTCAGGCAGCGATTACGAATGAAATACTTGAAATCGTATCCGGTGCGGAGGCATTGAAATCAAAGTAAGATTTCACATTAAACATAATTAACCACTTCAGTAATGAGGTGGTTTTTTTTATTCCAGATACTCCGCCAAAGTTGAACAATTGATCAATGGCATTGGCACGCCTTTCAAGTTTATGATTTATAAAATTTACATACCTTTGCAGACATAAATTTTATTTTATAAATGGATTCGGACATAATTAAGCTGCTCCTGGCTTTATTCTTAGTATTATTGAATGGCTTTTTTGTAGCAGCAGAATTCTCAATTGTTAAAGTTCGTTACTCACAGATTCAACTTAAGGCCGCCGAGGGAAACTCAATGGCGAAACAGGCCGAATTCATCATCAAGCGTCTTGATGAATATCTCTCTGCAACACAACTCGGAATTACGCTTGCCTCCCTTGCATTAGGTTGGGTGGGCGAAAGTGCCATGCACCATATCATCGAGAAAATGTTTATCTACTTCGAAATTGCAGCGGAGCAGAGTACAATAACTACCGTTTCACTGGTCATAAGCTTTTTAATCATTACCGTAATGCATATTGTTTTCGGTGAACTTATACCGAAGTCAATTGCGATCCGTAAGGCCGAAGCTACTACAATGGCGATTGCTGTGCCGCTTCGCGTATTCTATACCGTATTCAAACCGTTTATCTGGACCATGAATCATATGTCCAATGCGGTGCTGAGACTGATGAAAATACATCCTGCTTCGGAACATGAGATCCATTCTACGGAGGAACTTCAGCTCCTGGTGAAGCAGTCCGCGGATTCGGGTGAGATTCAGGAGGAAAACTATGAAATTATTAAGAATGCTTTTGATTTTACAGACCACTCTGCCAAGCAGATCATGGTGCCGCGTCAGAATATTCTTTCAATTGATATTGAAGATCCTATTGAAGAGGTAATCAATCAGATTATGGACAGCGGTTATTCCAGGATTCCGGTGTATAAAGATTCTATTGATAATGTGATCGGGATTTTCTACACTAAGGAAATCATCAGGGAATATGTGAGAAGCAAAGGGAATATTACGCACCTGGATTTGGAGCGCTTGATGCGGGAAGCTTTCTTCGTGGTTGGCAGTAAGAAAATCTCGGACCTGATGAAGATTTTTCAGCAGAAAAAGCAGCATCTTGCTGTTGTTATAGATGAATTTGGCGGTACCGAAGGTATTATTACACTGGAAGATATTTTGGAGGAACTTGTAGGCGAAATTCAGGATGAAGAGGACGATGAGGAAAAGGTAGTGGACCAGGTGGGCGAAAACACGTATTGGGTGCAGGCTACACAGCCTTTAGATGAGATCAATGAGTTTGTTCCCAAAAAGTTTCCGCTTTCCGAGGAAGGTGAGTTCAACACACTGGCAGGATATATTCTTCATGAGCTGGAGGATATCCCGGAGGAAAACCAGGAGTTTAAAATGAACAGCTATCACTTCAAGATTTTGAAGATGAATAATAAAAGTGTGGAGATGGTGGAACTGGTGTACGATGAAAAAAGTGTACTGGATGAACTTTCTGAAGAATTGGGCGAATTATAAATAGCAAAGTCATGTTGGAGACCATCCATTCAGTAAGAGACTACGAAAATCCGCAGCGACAGTATGAAGAAGATGTACTTCTGCTTGAAAAGGAAGACGAGATCAACAAACTCATTCTTTGGAATGACGATGTGAACACCTTCGATTTCGTTATAGAATCGCTTATAACTGTTTGCAAGCACACCGCGGAACAGGCTCAGCAATGTACCATCCTGGTGCATTACAAAGGGAAATGTACAGTAAAAACAGGTTCGATGGATTTGCTGAAGCCGATGCATGAACAGCTGACCGAACGCGGCCTTACCAGCGAAATAGTTTGAAAGCAGACATAAATTTGCCAAAAGGATCGACAGAATAGATCGGTTGTGCGGGATTCTTCATTTTTAAATGTCGAATTTTGATTTTTAAAATTAACTAAAAACGTAAAGAGAAATAATGGAACAGAATATTTTAGACTGTGTAATCATCGGATCAGGACCTTCAGGCTTTACAGCTGCTATCTATGCAGCGCGTGCCGATCTGAAGCCGGAACTTTTTACGGGTCTGGAGCCTGGCGGACAGCTTACAACTACAACAGAGGTTGATAATTTTCCCGGTTATGCAGATGGGGTTACAGGGCCGCAGATGATGATGGACTTGCAGAAGCAGGCTGAAAGATTCGACACAAAAGTTCATTATGAGCTTATCACTAAAGTTGAATTCGCGACTGAAGTTGGCGGCATCCATAAACTTTGGGCTGGCACAAGGGAAATTCTGGCAAAGACGGTGATTATTTCTACCGGAGCTACGGCAAAATACCTCGGTCTGGACGATGAGAAAAAATATGCCGGCGGCGGGGTTTCGGCGTGTGCTACCTGCGACGGATTCTTTTACAAGGGTAAGGATGTTATCGTAGTTGGTGCTGGTGATACCGCTGCAGAAGAAGCTACCTATCTGGCAAAGCTTACCAATAAAGTAACGATGCTGGTACGTAAGGATACCTTCCGTGCTTCCAAAGCAATGATTCACCGTGTGGAAAACACTCCTAACATAGAAGTGAAATTCAATCATGAACTCATCGCTATTGAAGGTGAGAATTCGCTTGTGGAGAGAGCAGTTGTGATTAACAATATCACCCAGGAGACTTCTAAAATTGATGTTCACGGGATTTTTATAGCTATCGGACACAAACCTAATACAGATATCTTTGCAAGACAGATTTCTCTGGACGAAAACGGATACATTAAAACTGTTTCGGGGTCTACACATACTAACCTGCCAGGCGTTTTTGCTGCCGGAGATGTTCAGGACCATATCTACAGACAGGCAATTACGGCTGCCGGTAGTGGCTGTATGGCTGCGATGGATGCCGAAAAATATCTTGCAGAACTTCACTAAACATTGTAAACACGCTGGCAGGATAAAATGAAATATCTCCTGATCATATTTTTAGGCGGAGGAGCGGGCAGCGTACTCCGCTTTCTTATTTCCAGAAGTACACAGTCACTCTGGAATATGGGTGGTTTCCCTTTGGGAACTTTTGCTGTAAATATGCTGGGATGCCTGCTTATCGGAATATTATCCTCCGCAATCCCTAAAGAATTTAATGAACTTAGGTTACTGCTTATCGCGGGTTTTTGCGGGGGCTTCACTACCTTTTCTGCCTTCTCACTGGAAGGTCTTGCCCTTTGGCAAAATCAAAATTATACAATACTGGCCCTATACACAACAGCCAGCATCCTCTTGGGATTGCTGGCTGTTTGGCTGGGTTCACAGATCCGTCTGTAAAACCTGTTCAGAAATTTATCTGATAATATTATCGTTTTTCGGACGGAATTTCTCCTTTCCGCTAATCAGTTCAAAGAAAAACCGGAAGTCACTCATCAGTGTGCGCACCGGCGCTTTAATTCCCGTAGGCGTATTCTTTTCGAATACATGCCCAAAGGCTGGTAAAGCCAGCAACGTAAGTGGTAGATACCAAAAAAAGCGTTCCTGCCCGGAATATATGATGTAGATAAGAATCCAGAACGTGAAGAAAATTCCTAAAAAATGAAACACCCTGTTCATGGGTTTCTGATGCTGACTAAGATAATATCCGTAAAATTCGCCGTAAGTCATTTTTTGTTTTCCCATAAGTTTTTGCGTCTGTAGGTACCTGCCACGACTTACCAGTGTTTCTGTCAGTTCAGATCACCGTTCAGGTCACGCTGCAGTTTGCTGTTCTTCATGCCGTACATGAAGTAAATAATGAGTCCCACTGCAAACCAAAGACCAAACCAGAACCAGTTATTATGCGTCATCCCCGTCAGCAGATATAAACAGCACGTAAGTCCCAGAAGAGGAATCAGGCTTAGGTTACGGGTAAACGAAAGATATACCAGAATAAAATTGATGATGATATAAATGGTTACTGATATCCTGAATTCACCGTTTACAGGGTCGCTCCATTTCAGCAGATCGGCAAAAAATTCCGGTTGCCAATAGTAGAACCCCGAAAGACTGCCTAAAAACAATATCGGAAAAATATACCTGGAGTTCACATAAGGCATGTGGAACCGGCCTTTAAGCTTTTCTTTTCGTGGCATAAGCAGTATTCCTCCGTTCACCAGAACAAACGCGAAAATGGTTCCTATACTTGTGAAATCAAGTATAAATGACTTGTCGGTAAACAGGATGGGTAATCCCACTGCGATGCCGGTAATTATGGTAGCAAAGCCAGGTGTTCTGTATTTTTCGTGAATGGTGGAAAACTTTTTCGGTAACAGACCGTCGCGGCTCATGGCATACCAGATCCTTGGCTGGCCCATTTGGAACACCAGAAGTACAGAAGTAATGGCAATGATTGCTGTAACAGAAACTACAAATTCCATCCACGGAATGTTCCCGTTTTCCGGTGCGAAGATGAAGGACAGCGGGTCGCCCACACCTTCAAATTTGCGGTAATCCACAAATCCGGTCAGGATTAATGTCAGTGCAATATAAATCAGAGTACTTACCACCAGCGAAATAATCATTCCGCGGGGCAAATTCTTTTGGGGATTTTTGGTTTCTTCAGAAAGAACACTCAGCGCATCAAAACCGATATAGGCAAAGAAAACTCCGGAAACAGCTGCCATCACTCCTGAAAAACCGTTAGGCATGAAGCTGGTGGTACCGTCCTTACCCACCGGTGTCCAGTTATCAGAATCAATATAAAAAACGCCTACGCATATAATAAGGATGATAACTGCAATCTTCAGTATTACAAGCATATTGTTGAAATTCTTACTTTCTTTAACGCCTATATATACCAGAGCGGTAATAGCGATATTAATAAGGATCGCAGGAATATCTACAATGAACTTCCAGCCTGCCACGATAGGGGCGCTGGTCCAGGCATTAATCAGATTCCTGTTTTCGGAACCGTTTTCAAAGGCTTTCCTGGCTTCCGGATAGCTGGTAGACAGATAATCGGGCACAAACACTCCAAGCCGCTCCAGAAATCCCGTAAAATAATCACTCCACGAAAAGGCTACATAAATATTCCCGAACGAATATTCCATTATGAGCGCCCAGCCAATGATCCAGGCCATCAGTTCGCCAAAACTGGCGTAGGCATAGGTATAAGCGGAACCAGCAACGGGAATCCGGCTGGCAAATTCGGCATAGGAGAGAGCCGTAAAACCGCAGGCAATTCCACAAATTATATAAAGCGAAATAACGCCGGGTCCACCACGGAAAATGGCTTCGCCCAAACTGCTGAAACTGCCCGCGCCGATGATGGCAGCCAGTCCGAAAAATACGATGTCCCAAACACCAAGCACGCGGTTCAGACCGGTTGAATGGTCGGCTTCGGTGTAGTGTTTTCTCCTGAAAAGTTGGTTCATAAGTTTATTTGATGTTAACAAATGTAATGAAATAACAGAAAAACCGCTTGCGGGAAGCGGTTTTTCTCAAAGTTGTCAGCATTTACTAAAACTAATTAAATTTTAGCTGTTTAATTCTTGATTTCCGAACCTTAATACTGCGGGTTAATAAAAAATTGCTGTTTTTTCTTCTAGAATATCCAGTAACAAAGTCTTTTTTTTTGCAGAAATTTTTTCTGTAAATGTTTTATTGAAGGTTTCCTTCCGTAAATACAAGTTTTCCGGAGAAATACTTTTATCGATGATGTAAAAATCGAATGGGTAATTTGTTTTGGTCATCAATTCCTGAACTAAATCCTCCTTATTGGTAATGCCAACAAATTAAAAATTGATAGCCTTACCATAATTTTCCATTAAATTTTTGTACCCTTCTACGATTTCAATATTATTCTCACAATTGGGAACCCAGAACTGAACAATACTTGGTTTGTCGCCAGATTGGATTTTAAAAGCCAGTTGATCTGGTGTTACTGCATAAACTTTATGTTGAGTGTAAGTGAATATGTTAAACATAAGAAATAGAGCTACCAGAGAATTCATAGTTTGTATTTTAGGAGAATCTTTTAAGTTCATTTTTACTTAACCAAATAGCGTTTATTATACTTACATAACAAAGTGTGAAACTGGATCAGCCTTATATTAATCATTTTAGTCACCGGATTTTTATGCTACTTTAACGTTATCCACATATCCACAATAACGATAACACTTGTGAGGGTAATAACTAATCGATATTTTCGTTGATAAAATAACCTTCCTAAAACTGAAAAATGAATTCGAAGAAAATGATACTGGCCGGCGCCGTTTTTTATTTTGGATTAGCCGAAGCTCAGCACTCCAGATATTTCAGTGACCGCGGTTCTTATACCTACAATTTGGCCGAAAACCTTTACCAAACAAGGGTTTTTAACGCGTCTCAATACGAATATGCCCAGCAATATTTTTATAACCATAATCTTACTGCCTCCAAAAAAGAAGCTGCGCAGTTCTTTGACAACGTAATTGGGGTCATACTTCAGAAAAATCATGCTGAAAAAGGCCTTGCCGCCTTCATGAAAGAATATCCGGAATCTGCATTTTTTGCTCAGGCCAACCTGCCACTGGCGGACTATTATCTTGCCCAAAAAGATTTTGACAAGGCCCTCGAAACCCTCCAGAATGTGAATCAGTATCAGCTTTCCCGTCAGGAAAACGCCGATTATATCCTCAAACTTGGTTATGCCAAATTCATGACCGGCGACAGCCCGGGCGCAATCCGTGCGCTGGAGGAAGCTTATGAAAATGGCGGCACAGAAAATAAAATGGAAATCGCTTATATGCTGGGTCACCTGTATTATGCAGACCGCCAGCACAATAAAGCCTTTCAGTATTTTGACAGTGTGAAGTCTGACGAAAAGTTCGCCAAACTGGTGCGTCCTTATTATGTGCAGATGTACTACAATGAGAAGCAGTACGACCAGGCCATTGCCGAAGGAACAACTTTGCTGGACGATCCTTCTATTTCCGAAGCCTACAAAGCTGAAGTCCACAAGATCATAGGGGAGAGTTATTTTATGAAAAAGGACTATTCCGCTGCGTACCCGCACCTGAAAAGTTTTGTGGAAAGCAAATCCAACCCAAGCGAAAGCGACCTTTATCAGATGGGATTTGTGGCGGCAGAGCTTCAGAAATATGAAGATGCAGTTTCGTATTATAACAAGCTCATAAACAGTAATTCTGCCCTGTCTCAAAACGCATATTACCAGTTAGGAAACGCTTACCTCCAAACCGGCAGGAAGCAGGAAGCACTTTCGGCCTACCGTTCCGCACATCAGATGGATTATGACAGTTCCGTACAGAAGCTGGCACATGAACAGTATGCCAAATTAAGTTACGACGTAGGTAACCCGTTTGAGGCTGCACCAAAGGTGATTCAGAATTATATCGATAAATATCCTTCTGATGCCAAAACACCTGAATTAAAGAGACTTTTGGTTAAATCCTACCTCTATTCCGGAGATTATAAAGAAACTCTGGCCGCTATAGATAAGCTTCAGAACTCAAGCCCGGAAACTGATAAAATTGATCAGGAAGTTTCATACCTGCTGGGTACTGAAGAATTCAACAAAGGGAATTATGATGCTGCCGAACAGTATTTCTTAAGAAGCCTGGAATTCAACATCAATAAAGAATTTAACAGCCGTGCACATTACTGGCTGGGTCAGACCTATTATCAGAAAGGCAATTATTCATCAGCAATCAGCCATTATGAAAACGTCCTTACAGGTCCGGCATTTCCGGAAAAAAGGCAGCTTTCTTACGATTTGGGATATGCCTACTTTAAATCGAGAGATTTCACTAAAGCAAAGCAATATTTTGCAGATTACCTGAAAAATCCTGATCCAGAATTTAGGAACGATGCCGAACTGAGACTTGCAGATACGCATTATGCCAACAACGAATTGGCAGATGCTATTGCTATTTATGACAGTGCGGCCAATGTGAATGACTATACCGTTTTCCAAAAAGGTCTGGCACTTGGTTTCCAGGGCAAAAATGCAGAAAAAATTACTGTTCTGAAAGGGCTTATTTCCCAGTATGCCAATTCGGAATATGTGGATGATGCGCAGTATGAAATAGGAGTGGCTTATTCCACCGATGGTGATTATACAAGCTCTAATGACTATTTCGGCAGAGTAGTAAAAGAAAGTCCGGACCGTGATCTTGTGGCAAATGCACAGATTTACAGAGCGCAGAATTATATAGACGGCAATGATGATGCTAAAGCGCTGGCTGAATTTCAGCAACTGGGTACCCAATACCGCGGAACAGCTTTTGCGTCCAAAGTGGTACAGGCCTCACGTCCTCTCTATATGAAAAACGGAGATATAAGCGGCTATCAGACATTTGCACAGCAGCTTGGTGTAAGGATAGAAGCGGCTGAACTTGATGAAATTAACCTGGCTACAGCTAAGCAGCATTACCTGAAAAAAGAATACGCGCGTGCCGTTCCGTTATATGAAAAGTACCTGAGTCAGAATCCGACAGGCGAAGGCTTATATCAGGCACAATACGAATTGGGCGAGAGCTACTATCAAACTTCCAATATCACAAAAGCATTGCTTACTCTTCAGGATGTCGCATCGGTTCAAAATGATTATCAGGAAGATGCACAGACAAGGATTGCACAGATTTACATTTCACAGGGTGATGTTACTGAAGCCAAAAAGTATCTGAATCCACTAATGTCTTCCGAAAACGTGAATATCAGGAATTTTGCGATTGTAGAACTAATGACGATTTTTGCATCCGAGAAAAACTTTAAAGAGGCAGAACGATTGGCAGATTTGGTACTTGCCAACAACAAAAATGCACCGGCAGTACTTGAAAGCGCGAGGGTGATAAAGGCCAGAAGCCTGATGAACGGCGGCAAGGATGCGCAATCTGCTTATGCAGCGCTGGAAAAATCTTCCAATCCTGCAGTGGCGGCTGAGGCACTGTATGCAAAGGCTTTCTATCAGAACAAAGTCAAGTCTTATAAATCTTCTAACGAAACTATCTTCAAACTGGCCAACAATTATGCGGCAGAAGAATATTGGGGAGCTAAGGCGCTTGTCCTGATGGCCCGTAACTATATAGGTCTTAAAGATAATTATCAGGCAAGTTATACAGTAGACCAAATCATTGCCAACTACCAGGATTTGCCTGAGATTGTAGCCGAAGCCCGTGAAGTTAAAAAACTCATTAAATAGAAATTTCCATTAAAACGATATAGCGCATCCTTCACCGGATGTATGCGCAGGCAGTTAAACTGAAAATTATGAATAAGAAAGTTCAAATTATATCCCTTTTGTTTTTGGGAATCTCACAGGTCGCTTTCTCTCAGATCAAAGAGGAAAAACTAATTCTGGACCGCAAACGCGAGCCGGAAGTCAGAAAGATAGAGAAGAAGAAAACTTCTGTAGAAACCATTAAAAACTATCCGCCGGAGGAAAAATCCCAGAATCCCGTCAACTATAACCTGACTAACGTGCCTGCCGCGTCAGATTTTGCGACTTCTACTATTGAGGGCGAAGATATCTCCCCACAATTAGGTTCCGATTATCAGGACAACTATCTGCAGTTCGGAATGGGAAATTTTGGGAAAGTACTTTTCGACGGTAGTGTTTCCTACATCCTGGAAAGTAAAACCGAAGTTGGTACAGATGCGCATGTACTTTCTACAAGCGGTCTAAAAGGTGACTATCCGTGGGACAGCAATTCCAGTCGGGTGGATTTGGGCGCATTCCTGAATTCTTATGGCGAAAAAGGAAAATTCAACGCAACTGCGGGTTTTGGCTCACATGATTATAATTACTACGGTATTTATGCGCTGCAGCCTGATGCAAATACCAACCTGAAACAGCAGGTTCAGAATATAACCCTTAACGGTTACTACGACCATTATTCCAATGAAATCCTGAACGATATCAGGCTGAAAACCTCTTTCCTTTCTGATAAATTTGATGCGAAGGAAACATATGGTGGTTTGGATCTGAATCTGTCCAAGCACGGTATGAATTTCCCGCTGGAGGGTGTGAAACTGCATGCAGACCTGGGCCTTGGACTGGAAACACTTGATACTGCTTTTGAGTTACTTAGCCAGAACAACTCAAATTTCATTGAAGGATATGCGGAACCGAAATTATCGTTTTACCGGGGGAAAAGTTACCTGATGATTGGCTCAGGTTTCAGTTTTCTTAATTCGAAAACACAGAACAACCTGCTGGCCGAATCTACCTCCCGAAGTAAAACCTATTGGTTTCCCAGGGCTGAGATTTTTTTTGCAGGCTCGGAGATGGCCAATCTCTATCTGGGTGTAGACGGCGGACTTCAACACAACTCGTATGCCTCTATGCTTCAGGAAAATCCTTACCTGGTTTCAGATCAGGTCATCCGACCGACCGAAACAAAGTATAGAGTCTATTTCGGAATCCGTGGTGATATCAGCCAGGATTTGAAGTACGACGTGTCCGCGGGCTTTGCGAAGGTAAACGATATTCTTTTCTACAGAAGCAATGGTCTGTTTACACCCGAAAATACCCTGAACCGTCCTGCTTATGATTTTGCCAATACTTTTTCCGCAACCTATGATAATGGGTCTGTAAATGAGGTAAAAGCATCGTTGCAGTACTTTCCGCTGGAAAACCTGGTACTGGATGGCAATGTGAACTATAACTTCTACCGACTGAATAATTTCGAGGATATCCTGAATAAGCCATTGATCCGTGCAGAGTTGGGTGCTAAATACACGCTTCTAGACAAAAAACTGTTACTGGGTTTCAAGGGTTTATTTGCAGGTGAGCAGAAGACAAACTACTTTGCTGTTGAGCAGGATCCTCTGGTGCCAGACAATTTTGAAGTTACAGAATTTATGGACGGTAAAGTAAAAGGTTTCGCAGATCTGAATCTGTCTGCAGAATATAAAGCGCACCGCAATGTAAGTGTTTTCGTTATGGGTAATAACCTTCTGAACAACAGTTATGAAAGCCACAATGCTTACCGGGTTCTTGGCGCACAATTCCTTGCAGGACTAAAAGTGACTTTCTAATCTGCTAAGAAACATTCTGTGATCATACAGGCACCGCTTCATCAGTTATGAGGCGGTTTTTTTATGTATTGGATATGAAATTCCCTTTATTGGTTTAAATTTGTCCATATAAAAACTAAATAAACTATGGAAGATGTGTTTAGCGCAAAGGACGCTCAGAATTATATTGAAAGGATTAACAAACTTACTCCGGATTCAGAAAGGCAATGGGGTAAAATGACGGTAGATCAGGTTTTGGCACATATGAATGTTCCTTATTCATTCATCTTCGAAGCCGATAAACAGAAAAAAACAGGGATGATCGCAAAATTTCTGCTTAAGAATTTTGTGAAGCCGAAGGTGGTAAATGATATTCCTTATAAGCAAAGCATTCCTACCAGTCCAGTTTTTATTATCTCCGGCGAACGTGATTTTGAAGCGGAGAAGAAGAAACTGATTGGTAATATCCAGCGTGTGCAGCAGTTGGGTCGCGAGGCGTTTGAAGGTAAGGAGAACTCCAGTTTCGGAAAACTTACTGCTCAGGAGTGGAATAATATGCTGGCAAAACATCTTAATCATCATTTGCAACAGTTTGGTGTTTAATATTTTGCATCATGTTAGCTCAAAATAACTTCAAAGACAAGATTTCCTTACTGCTTTTATTTATTTGCAGTTTGAGTTTCTCACAAAGTGTTGATCTTTCAGCCGTATGGATAAACGGGGGGCAATATTATGAGGGAAAGATCAATACCGGCACAGACCTTAAGTTATATATTACGCACTCGTCTCAAAGCACAGAAGCTGATCTTGTCTACAATGTTGCGGGATATTCAACTGTCAGAACCAACGCTACGCCATTTAACGGAGTGATAACAATAACGGGGCAGAAGAAAACAAAATCGGAAGTGATTATCACCGGACACTACAGCCTTTCCGAAGAGGGTGCCGGCAGACATTCGGGTGCATTCAAAGGTGATTTAACAGGTTTCATCGCAGTCAATGATTTGGGTAATCCAACCGGAGATCATCAGACTTCATTTAGTGGTAGTTGGCAGAGTCGCGACGCCACACTTCTTTTTAAAACTAACTGGAAAAACAAATAACCATGATCAAAAAAATTATAGCTGTTCCGGCAGGTGTTCTGGCCGGCGGATTGGGTATCTACTTAACAGAGACTCTTGGACACAAACTTTACCCGCTACCAGCAGGTATGGATCCTAATGATATGGATGCTATGGCATCCTACGTTTCTACCGCACCTTTTATGGCACTTTTCTTTGTGGTTTTGGCCTACGCCGTGGGTGCGCTCCTTTCGGGCTATATTTCAACTAAAGTTACGGCTGACGGAAAGATGATTTATGCGGTAATCTGCGGTCTCATATTTCTGCTGCAATCCATTTACATGATGTATATAATGCCAACACCAGCCTGGTTATGGTTAGCAGGTATTTTGGTATGGTCACTCGTGTTGGTAGGCTACAGGCTGGCTGATAATTCAAAACCAATAAAAAACTGATATGGATCTGGGAGCATTTTCTGTAAGCCTGAATGTACGGGACATTCAGCAATCGTATGAATTTTATAAAAAACTGGGTTTTGAACAAATGGGCGGAAATATAGACCAGAAATGGCTGATTTTACGTAATGGAAGCACAGTACTCGGTCTTTTTCAGGGTATGTTTGAAAAGAATATCTTAACCTTCAATCCGGGCTGGGACCAGAATGCCGCTAATCTTGAAAATTTTCAGGATGTACGGGAAATTCAAAAACTACTGAAATCAGCCGGTTTATCACTTGATAAGGAAGCTGATGAAACTACCTCAGGACCGGAGCATTTCATATTACAGGATCCAGACGGAAATCTAATCATGTTTGACCAGCACCGTTAAATTTAAATAATCAATGAGAATCCTTAAAATTACTGCCTACATCGCAGCTGCATTAGTTGTTTTCTGGCTTATTGCAGCAACCTTGATATCCGGTGACTGCAGGTTTGAGAAATCAACAGCCATAAAAGCATCGGTGGAAAAGGTATGGCAGAATACAAATACCCTGAGAGCTATGGATTCGTGGAGTCCATGGCAGGAAAAAGATCCGAATGTGAAAAAAGTTTGGTCCGGCAGCACAGGTCAATCGGGTGAGCAGCAGTGCTGGGAAGGAAATGATGCTGTTGGCAAGGGTTGTATTAAAGTACTGAAAGTAGATTCTGTGGCGAAAAGGATTGATATTGAAATGAAGTTTTTAACTCCTTATGAAAGTGAAGCAATGGAGTATATCATTGTGCAGCCAAATGGGTCCGGAAGCAAAGTTATAAGGGGATTCACCTCAGAAATTCCATTCCCTTTCAGCCCAATGAAGCTTTTTATGGACCTGGAAGATCAGGTGGGACCCGATTTTACCTCAGGTCTGCAGAAGTTGAAGGTACTATCCGAAGAACGTTAGATACCTTTATATAGCAAGACTTTATCACAAACAAGTAATCAAATTAAATATAGAAACTATGGCAACAGTAAATGTGTATTTAACTTTCAACGGTAACTGCGAGGAAGCTTTTAACTTCTATAAATCAGTGTTTGGTGGGGAATTTCCTTACATCGGGAGATTTGGAGATATGCCTTCCGAAGGAAATGAAAAAATGTCGGATATAGAAAAGAACCGCATTATGCATGTATCCTTACCAATCTCCCAGGAAACAATGCTTATGGGAAGTGATACAGGTGGCGAATGGTCGTCCGGTTTTCTGCAGGGAAATAACTTCGCATTATCACTAAACACCGATTCGCGCGAAGAGGCCGACCGTCTGGCAACTGCGCTTTCGGAAGGTGGAGTGGTGACAATGGCAAACGCCGAAACCTTCTGGGGAGCTTATTTCGGAATGTGGACGGACAAATTCGGCATTAACTGGATGGTGAATTATGACGATCCTGAAAAGGTTCAACAATAAACCGTACTAACAAAAAAACTGCTGAGAAATCAAGCAGTTTTTTTATTACCTAAATCATGAATATTTCGTAAAATCATCAGTTTCTGATCCACTTCCAGAGTTCCTTCATCGTAGCTTTATTTCCGTACATTAAAATGCCCACGCGGTAAACCTTGGCTGCAATAAATACCATGAGAAAGGTGCTCAGAATCAGCAGAAACATAGACAACGCGATTTCCCAAACAGGTACTCCAAAAGGTATACGCGCCACCATCGCCACAGGTGAGGTAAACGGAATGATGGACAGCCAGAAACCGAGCGGACCGTTCGGGTTATTAATGATGGTAATGCTTCCGTACATGCCTATCATCAGCGGGATGATGGCGAAAAGCGTGAATTGCTGCGTTTCCGTCTCATTATCTACAGCAGATCCGATGGCAGCATACATGGAACTGTAAAATATGTAACCGAAAAGGAAGAAGAAAAGAAACACAGCTATTACAAGCGGCACATTCATCTCCAGCAGGATATGTGATACTTCGCCTGCAATCTGGGTAAAATCCACCTTGTCCACTACCTGCTCACTTCCGGCAGGCAGGTTGTTTTTCATAGCGGCAAAACCGGTATTCAAAAATACAGCGCCCAGAATCGCCATCGTAATCCACACGCTGAACTGTGTAAGCGCCACCAGGGTAACACCCAGGATCTTGCCCATCATCAGCTCAAATGGTTTTACAGATGAAATCAGGATTTCAACAACGCGGTTGTTTTTTTCTTCCAGCACACTTCTCATTACACGAACGCCGTAAATGATGATAAACATAAAAACGGCATACATCAGCACCATACCAAGGCCATACTTTACACCGAAATCCATGTCTGTGTCCACCTGGCTTTTATCGTTTACATTACTGCTTTTCAGTTCGAAATTTCTATCCAGCTGAACAATCTTCTCTTCATCTATATTGAGCTGTTTAATCTTTACCTCACGCAGTACTGCTGAAAGATCATCAACAATACGCTGCTTGGTTTCAAAACCGATCTTATCATTGACAAGCAGTTTGGAATTCTTTTCCAGAAGGTTAAATCTGCCTTCTTCCAGCGGTGCCAGGATCAACAGACCGTTAGTTTCCTCCATATCTTTCAGTCCGTGTACAAGCTGACTTTCAGAGGCCGGATTCACATAAACATACTTAAGTTTGTTATCTGACTTCAGCTTGCCGGCGAAAAGCCCTCCTTTGTCTATGACATTTACGGTATACTGTGTTTCATTGGCTTTCAGCATTACCGCGATAAAAGCGCCGAATGCAATCATAATTATAGGAGCCAGAATGGTGAGGATGATAAAGGATTTCTTCTTTACCTGTGTAAGGTATTCACGTTTGGTGATTAAAAAAATATTCTTCATATTGAAGTTATGTGCGTGTTGCAGGCTTAAATGATTGTGGACGAAACGGGTGCATCGGCAGTATGGCCATCACGCACCGCCGTGATGAAGACCTCGTTCATGCTCGGAATCTTCTCATCGAAGGAACGGACTTTTCCTATTCTTACAAGTTCTGAGATAAGGTGATTCTGGTTTCCGTTATTGCTTATTTCAAATGAAACAAGTTCATTTGCCATCGAGAAATTATCTATCCTATGACCTGTACGGAAATTTTCAAACTGCTGCTTATCAACATCCGAAATGGTAACTCCAAAAATATTTTTCTTAAACTGCTCCCGAACATCGAATACTTTTCCGTCCAGTATCTTTCTTGAATTGTGAATAAGTGCCACATAATCGCACATTTCCTCCACACTTTCCATACGGTGTGTGGAAAGGATAATAGTGGTGCCACGTTCCTTTAAAGCCAGTATCTGGTCTTTAATAAGATTTGCGTTCACGGGGTCAAAGCCTGAAAAAGGTTCATCCAGTATTAGCAGTTTGGGTTTGTGCAGTACCGTGACTACAAACTGTATCTTTTGCGCCATCCCTTTGGAGAGTTCGCTGAGTTTCTTTTTCCACCACTGGTCTATGTTCAGCTGTTCGAACCAATATTTAGCTTCATACAGAGCCTCACTTTTGCTCATACCCTTAAGTTCACCGAAATAAAGCAGCTGGTCGCCTACCGTCATATTCTTGTATAGACCCCGCTCTTCGGGCATATATCCTATATCGCGAATGTGGCTTGGGTTCAGTTTTTCACCGTTGATGAAAACTTCACCGCTGTCGGCCTGGGTAATTTGGTTGATGATACGGATGAAAGTAGTTTTTCCGGCTCCGTTCGGGCCAAGCAGTCCGTAGATACTGCCTGTCGGAACGTCTATGCTGAAGTCCTGAAGCGCGGTTTTCCGTCCCGCATCATAAGACTTTTTAACCTGGTGTGCTTTTAACATTTCGGCGGTTAATTATTTTATAATTTAATGGGGAAAGTTACGGAAAATAATGGTGTGAAACAGCGATGAAATTAGGACTGTAGATCATTAAGAACCTGCAGGTCTCCAATTTTCACTATTAAATTTATATTTAACAGTAAAACTAGATTTCTTAAAAACATTGTAAAGCAGTTACTTATCCATTTTCAAACGACTACAAACGATAATAAATATTTTTTAACCGAATAAATTTTCTTCGCCGTTGAATCTTTGCAACAGAGATTTGAGAAAAACAGTGAGTCTCTTATCTATGTCTAACAATAAAATTTTAAAGTCATGTCACTAAGAAACAGAGTAACCCTAATCGGTCACACAGGAAAAGAAGTAGAAGTTATCAACTTTGAAAAAGGAATGAAGGCAAGTGTATCACTCGCAACAAATGATTTTTACACCAACGCCATGGGCGAGAAAGTAGAGGAGACCCAATGGCATTCATTGGTAGCCTTTGGAAAAACTGCCGAAATCATGCAGAAATATGTCCAGAAAGGTAAGGAGATCGCAGTAGAAGGCAAGCTAATGTACCGCTCCTACGACAAAGATGGTCAGAAGATGTACATCACCGAAATTCGCGTAGAAGAACTTGTGCTCCTGGGAAGCAAATAAACGATTGTGAAGCCGGATGACTGCATAGTGATCCGGCTTCATGATCAGTTTTAAAAAGAATAAAACCACTAAAAACACCAAGTCATGAAAGTTAAAGTATTAAAGGTCCGGATTGATGATGCCTTCATCCGCACCGACCAGCAAAAGCTGGACAAGTTTCTGGCAGAGCATCAGATTTTAAAGTTCGAATCAGCTTTTATTAAAGAATCAGAATGCTGGTCCGTTATCCTTTATTTTGAGGAGAAAAAGCCTATCCTGAATGAAGAGCAGGCCAGAAAATACAGTGCGCCCACTGAGACCGAACTTAACACTGACGAAGTGAAAATCCTGGATGCACTGCGGCTTTGGCGAAATGAAAAAGCCAAAGACCAAAACCTGCCTTCCTATTTTATTGCCACAAATAAGGAACTGCTTTCAATAGCGAAATATAAACCAGCCAAAAAAGAAGAGCTTCAGGATATTAAAGGTTTTGGCAAACATAAAATTGAGAATTACGGCGAGGAAATTATCAGTCTTGTAGAAACCGTTTAAAGCACAAGTTCGTTGTCCGAACCCTTTTAACCTTTCCACCTGCAAAACACCTGTCGAACCGCTTATTTTGGAAGAAATTATGCCTACGATTTTCAATGGAAAAGGTTTTCTAAGTTAATTCAGGAGGACTCACCTGCCAATCGCTTACAAATCATTATTTTTGCATTTGGCAGAAGTATAATTTTCTGCAACCATAACCTAAAGATTAATAATGAAGCCAAGTTTAGCGAAAGGAACCCGCGATTTCAGCGCCGGAGAAGTCATCAGGAGAAGACAGATTATCAATATACTTCAAAAGAATTTTGAACTTTTCGGTTTCCAGCCTTTGGAAACGCCCAGTTTCGAAAACCTGTCCACTCTAACTGGTAAGTACGGCGAAGAAGGTGACCGTTTAATTTTTAAGATCCTTAATTCCGGAGATTATGCTTCCAAAACCAAAGACGAAGACTGGAATACTAAGAATTCGCAAAAACTAATTTCACAAATTTCTGAAAAAGCCCTTCGCTACGACCTTACAGTACCTTTTGCCAGATATGTAGCCATGAATCACGGTCAGATGGTATTTCCCTTCAAGCGATACCAGATCCAACCCGTTTGGCGTGCCGACAGGCCGCAAAAAGGCAGATTCAGGGAGTTTTATCAGTGTGATGCTGATGTAGTAGGTTCCGAGAGCCTTTGGCAGGAGGTTGAACTGGTACAGCTTTATATTAAATCGTTTTCGGAACTTAAGATTCCTGTGACCATTCACCTCAACAACCGTAAAGTGCTTACTGGCCTGGCTGAGTATGCCGGCATCGCGGATCAGCTGATTGATTTTACCGTTGCCCTGGACAAACTGGACAAAATAGGGAAGGAGGGCGTTGTAAATGAACTTCTTCAGAAGAATATTGATCAGGCTTCCATTGATAAACTGGACTTCCTGTTCGCTCAAAGTGATGATGCTCTGGAAAATGTTCAGCAACTGAAAACGAAGTTTCAGGGAATTGAGTCCGGTCTTAAGGGTGTGGAAGAGCTTGAGTTTGTGCTTACCAAATGCCTTGAACTGGGTATTGTTTCGGAACAGCTGAAATTTGACATTACCCTGGCCCGTGGTCTTGACTACTATACCGGTGCAATTTTCGAAGTAAAAGCCAAAGATGTTGAAATGGGATCCATCGGTGGTGGCGGCAGATATGATAACCTTACAGAAGTTTTTGGCGTTAAAAATATCCCCGGAATCGGTATTTCATTTGGCCTGGACCGTATTTATCTGGTAATGGAGGAAATGAACCTCTTTTCTGCTGATGAAAATACAGGCGTACAGTATCTTTTTGCAAACTATGGCGAAGCGGAGGCGTTGGAAGCTGTAAAAGTAATTGCTCAGTTAAGGCTGAAAGGAATTTCGGCAGAACTATATCCCGAATCAGCAAAACTGAAGAAACAGTTTACATACGCTGAAAAGAAGGGTATTCCAAATCTGGTTTTCTATGGTGGCGAGGAAATTTCAAACAGCAAAATCACGGTGAAACATCTCTTAAGCGGAGAGCAGCAGACCGTTGCACTGCGCGAATTTCTTGTTTAATAACAATATGGCTTCTGGATAATCCTGTTCCGTAGGTCGAAATACTTTCATTTATGGATAATTATCTGGACATAAACCGCAACAGCTGGAATGCTAAAGTGGAGCATCATCTAAAGTCAGACTTTTATTTTGTAGATGAATTTCTGGCTGGCCGGACGTCGCTAAACTCTATAGAGCTTGAAATTTTAGGCGATGTTTCCAGCCGGGAAATCCTTCACCTGCAGTGCCATTTCGGACAGGACTCCATCTCTCTTTCACGCATGGGTTCGAAGGTTACAGGGGTTGATCTTTCGGACAAAGCCATTGATGCAGCCCGCGACCTGTCGGCAAAGACAAATTCAGATACCCGGTTTGTGGTTTCGGATATTTATGCACTGCCGGAAGTTCTGGATAAGAAGTTTGACATTGTGTACACAAGCTATGGTACCATTGGCTGGCTGCCGGACCTTGACAAATGGGCGTCAGTGATTTCGCATTTTTTGAAACCCGGCGGTAAACTGGTCTTTGTGGAATTTCATCCTTTTATCTGGATGTATGATGATGATTTCAGCCATGTGAAATACAGCTATTTCAACGAGGAAATGATTGTAGAGTTGGAACACGGAACTTATGCTGATCAGTCTGCAGATTTGTTTCAGAAATCAGTTACCTGGAATCATCCAACTTCCGAAGTTTTAACAGCTCTTCTTAAAAACGGACTTCAGCTGTCCTCGTTCCGGGAGTATGACTGGTCGCCATATCCGTGCTTCAGGCATAATGAAGAATTTAGTCCCGCCAAATACAGAATTCCGCAGTTCGGAAATAAAGTCCCGCATGTCTTTTCACTTACGGCAATAAAAAACTGCCTTCAAAATGAAGACAGTTACTAAAATATTTTTCTGGAAGTTAAAGACTGCTGCTGTTTACGTCAGATCTAACTTCATCGGCTTTATTTTCAGCTTTGTTCGCGTACTCACCTGCCTTACTCTGAACCTGAGACGCCATATCAGAAGCTTTGCTCTTCAGGTCGTTACCTAATTTACCCAAGTTGTCTTTAGCGGTGTTAAATTTATCCTTAACCGCTTGCTGCTCTTCTGGTGTAGAGTTTTTGTATTTCCAGAATGCAAACGCTCCAAGGCCCAAAAGTGCTAATAATCCATTTCTTCTAGTGCTCATAGTTTTAATATTTGTTTGTTAATAATAAATGTTACCCAACTGACTGTAAAATCTATGCCAAAGGAACTTTACAATCTCTTAAAATTGTATTAAAACCATTTCTGAAAAAACAGGAGAATTATACTTTAACTATTAGCTGAACTGTTCGTACATCTTTCCATCGAATGATGCAAATACCATTGTTGGATGACTTTCCAGGTGGAAAATATTGCCGTCACTGTCAATAGCGATTGCTCCCGCAAAACCATCAATTTCGGCCAACTCCTGGAATGTCCTGCTGAAAGCCTCGTTAATCGGTATCCTATCCGTCACCCGTGTTACAATCTTAGCTGCTGTGGCATTGCTTACGATATCTTCACCCACGCCGGTACAGCTCACCGCACAGAATTTGTTTGCATAGTTTCCTGCTACTGTGGCTGAGTCTGAAATGCGTCCTACAAGTTCAAAGCCTTTCCCGCCGGTCGATGTTGCAGCCGCCAGTTTTCCATCATTGTCCAGAACTACGCAGCCCACAGTGCCCAAGCCGCCGTTTTTAAGTTTCTCTTCGTACTCCGCACGCCGCTGTGGAATTTCGGTTGAATAATCTTCAAAACCATGCTTTGCAGCATATTTCTTTGCACCTTCTCCACCCAAAACCCTGTCTTCTTCCTTAGTAAGTACTTCTGCAACCTTAATCGGATTCTTAACAGATTCAATATTAATAACGCCGGAAAATTTTTGGGTTTCACCGTTCATTAACGAAGCACTCATCCGTATTTTACCGTCACTTTGGATCTGGGAGCCGGTACCTGCATTATAAAGTTCATCATCCTCCAGCAGTGAAACCGCGTAAACAGCTGTCTCCACAGCATTGTGATCCTGAAGATATTCCCAACTGTTTTCAATAATATTTTTCAGGGACTGCTGTTTGGCAATCTTCGTTTCTTCAGATTGGCTGCTTTCAGAAAAGAAGCCGCCATGGATAATTATCTTCATAAATTATATTTTAGGATTGGGGATAATTTATTGCCAGCGAAAATCTTATGTAGGAATTGGGCTGTATTGAGTATTCTCTATTGTAAGTTCTTTTGTTTTCAGGTTAAATCTGTCGTTCACAGACATTACATGTACAATCAGGTTGTCTATGGACACAGGTTCCCCCAGATTAACATTGGTAAGATTGGTATCTTTGATAAAACGGCCGTCAACCAGAATCACAAGGCCGGAACCGACCGCGGTCATACAGTCATCCTGGATGAAAAGACCTGTATCTTCACCCAGACCGATTCCCAATGTTCTGGGGTTGCTCACGACAGCCTGAAAAAGCCTGCCAATCCTGCCGCGCTGAACGAAATGAGTATCAACAATTACATTGTCGATGAAACCTAATCCCTGGGTAGTTTTAATCTCACCCTTAAGCAAGGCTTCGCTACTCGAGCCCTGATAGATCATATTCTCTGAGGCAGCAGCAGCTCCTGCAGAAGTACCGCAATAAAGAAAATCGGTTTCCTGATATTTCGTAAGTATGGCATCGTGAAATCTTGTTCCTCCCAGAATAGAAGTAAGACGCAATTGGTCACCACCCGTAAACATAACCACATCGGCACTGTTGGCACGCGCTACAATTGCATCCGAATTAGCCTGCTCACGGGTTTGTATATCCAGGATATTTACATGTTTTGCGCCAAGAAATTCAAAAGCTTTCTTATATTCAGGTCCCACAATTTGAGGAATCTGCGAAGCGGTGGTGATGACCTCAATTACAGAATCTACCTTATTCCTGCTTTCATTGATTATTTTTCGCAGGATGCCCCGTTCAAAAAAATTCAGGTTTTTCTCTACACTTTGTTCGTACTCGGATTCTGTAAAACTGCCTTTATTTACAGCTCCTCCGATGATCATTAATTTTCCTACAGGCTTCATACCGTGCAAATTTATATAAAATTATAGCTGCTCTGCTTAATCTGAAAATCTGATTATGTTCCTATCCGATGATACATTTGAGTCCTACGCCCGACTGCGTGGACGATAAGAGCAATTGAACAGTAGGCCTTAAAACCACAAAAATTTTAGCCAGCAGAGCAAGTTTTCGCGGATTTCAATTATCTTTGATATTGAAAGCATTCAAAAATAAATAAACGTTAGCGTTAATTCACATGAAAATCGAAAAAATACAGGCCCTTCGCGGACCAAACATTTGGAGCATCCGCAGAAAAAAACTTATTCAGATGCGCCTTAATCTGGAGGAGCTTGAAAATTTTCCTACCAATAAAGTTCCGGGATTCCGCGAACGTATTGAAAAACTTATGCCATCCCTGATAACTCACAGATGTTCTGAAGGTCACGAGGGTGGCTTTTTTCACCGCATTGAAATGGGTACCTGGATGGGTCACGTAATTGAACACATTGCCCTGGAGATACAGACCCTTGCTGGAATGAATACCGGTTTTGGACGCACACGTGAAACAAAGACTCCCGGTATTTATAACGTAGTTTTCAGTTATCTGGAAGAGAGTGCAGGACTTTTTGCAGCTGAAGAATCAGTTAAAATTGCTGAAGCTCTGGTTGACGGCAGCGAATACGATCTTGAAGCCTGTATACAGAGTCTGCGTGAGATCCGTGAGCGTGTACGGCTGGGACCTTCCACCGGAAGTATAGTGGAAGAAGCTGTTTCCCGCCGCATTCCATGGATCCGACTGGGCAGAAACTCGTTAGTACAGTTAGGATACGGTGTCAATCAGCAGAGATTTCAGGCTACAATTACCGGCAAAACCAGTTCTATTGCGGTTGAAATTGCCTGTAATAAAGAAGCTACCAAAAAGATGCTGGAGGAATCAGCCATTCCCGTTCCATCCGGAGATATCGCTGTGGAAGTAGAGGATTTGCGCAAAATTATTGATAAGATAGGTTATCCTATTGTTCTGAAACCCTTAAGCGGAAATCACGGTCGGGGTCAGTCCATCAATGTTCGCGATTGGGACGCTGCCGTGTTGGGACTTGAGCATGCAAAAACGGTTTCAACAAAAGTTATTGTTGAAAAATATGTTACAGGCTTCGATTTCCGGATTCTGGTAATAAACCATAAGATGGTTGCCGCTGCCAGACGGGTGCCGGCGCATGTGGTAGGCGACGGTGAAATGAATATTTCAGAACTTATTGAAAAGGAAAATCAGGACCCGCGCCGAGGATACGGACATGAAAATGTGCTTACAGAAATAGCGGTTGATAAGGATACCACCGAACTTCTGGACCGCCTCGGTTACACTTTGGAGACAGTTCCTCAGAAAGGCGAAATCGTTTATCTGAAATCCACAGCAAATCTCTCCACCGGCGGTACATCTATTGATGTTACAGACATGGTTCATCCTGAGAATATCACGATGTGCGAACGTGTTTCCAAAATTATAGGTCTGGACGTTTGCGGGATTGATATCATGGCCGAAAACCTTACTCAGCCATTAAAGGAAAGCGGCGGAGCCATTCTGGAAGTAAACGCTGCGCCGGGATTCCGCATGCACCTGGCTCCAAGTGAAGGATTGCCTAGAAATGTAGCAGCACCTGTTGTAGACATGCTTTATCCACCCGGCAAGCCTTTTACCATACCAATTATTTCGGTTACGGGTACCAACGGGAAGACTACAACAACCAGACTCATATCGCATATTGTAAAAAATAACGGTTACCGTGTAGGATTCACAACATCAGACGGAATTTATATTCAGAATACAATGCTGGCTAAAGGTGACACCACTGGACCGATGTCAGCCGAGTTTATCCTTAAAGATCCCACAGTAGAGTTTGCGGTACTGGAAACTGCCCGTGGCGGAATCCTGCGTTCCGGTTTGGGCTACAGCCAGGCAGATATCGGAGTTTTAACTAATATAAAGGAGGACCATCTGGGCATGGATGATATCCACAGCCTTCGCGACCTTACCCGTGTGAAGAGGGTAGTGCTGGACAGTGTGAAGAAGAATGGCTGGTGCATCCTTAATGCGGACGATGAATATTCCATGAGGTTGCTGAATGACCTTCCTGCAAGAGTTGCACTTTTCAGTATGGACGAGGACAATCCTCATATGCGCAAGTATGCCAAGGAAGGAAAGGTGAGCTGTGTTTATGAAGAAGGATATGTAACGATTAAGAAAGGTGACTGGAAAATCAGGATTGCAAAGGTGAACAACATTCCAATTACAATGGAAGGCAAAGCCAAATTCATGATTGCAAATGTTCTGGCTGCCAGTTTGGCGACCTACCTTCATGGTTTTGAGATTGAAGATATCGCAAATTCGCTCCGAACATTTATCCCAAGTGCACAGCTCACTCCGGGACGGCTGAATATATTCAATTTCAAGAATTTTAAGGTGATGATCGACTTTGCACATAACGCTGCAGGTTATGAAGCAATTGAGGATTTCCTGGCAAATGTGGACAGTCCAAAAAAAATCGGTATTATTTCCGGTGTTGGAGACCGCCGTGATGAAGATATCCGTGAATGCGGTAAAATTGCAGGCAGAATGTTTGACCATATTATTATACGTAACGAGAAGCACCTACGCGGACGGACAGAAGATGAAATCTGCGGTCTTGTAATTGACGGAATCCAGTCGGCGGGCAAAAATCCAAGCTTTGAGATTATTCCTAAAGAGATTGAGGCACTTAAACATGCCATGAGTCTTGCCGAAGAAGGAACTTTTATAACAGCGTTAAGTGATGTAATATCAAACGCGATTGACTTGGTCCAGGAATATCAGCAAAAAGAAATCCTGGAAGAAGGACTTCACTGAGAATAAGTTTTAAGCCAAAAAATCCCGGACTCACATCCGGGATTTTTCATTTGATTTATAAAAAAGTGCGATATTCTCTATTCAAGAATTCATCACCTAATTACTGTGCTGGCTAAAGCCCATCGTCATTGTCTTCATCTTTGTCTTTGTCTGAGGACAGGACAGCGACAGCTACAGCAGCAACTGCGGCCACAGCAGCTATCTTCAGCAGAAAACTGGTTCTGTTGTGCTTCCATTCTGAGCCCCATCCGCGTTCGGCAAAAATGTTAGGCACATGCCCCTTCTTGAGGTCGTCAATTATCCCTTCCACTTCACCTACACGGTCGGCAAGCACCAGTGGCAACCATCTTCCGTAACTGGACTCACTGTATTTAAAAGCAAACCGTCTGAGTTTACCGTTGAGACCTTCGGGCGGTGACGCCGTTCCGAAAACAGCTGTCAGATTCGGGCGCTCCACTGATTTTAACATTTCAACATTGTCATTTTGCTGCTCCGGTCTTTCCCAGGCATATCCGTCATGTTCCTCGTTTGTGCGGTTTTTCATGGGATAAACCGGATCATTTTCAGGATCGGCATCTATTCCCCAACCTTTTATATGGCTATAATCTGCCTCTTCACTTTTTTTTAAGTCTGATGGCTTTGTTTCGTCTGTAAGCATTTTTGTAATTTTTAAGGTTTAAATGAACTTTTACGCTGTTGGCGGAATCAGTACTGTTTTTATACAGCCGTCCAGCTTTCTGGAAAAAATGTGGTAAGCATCTGCTACCTCTTCCATTGGGATACGGTGCGTAATGATTTGTTTTGGATCCAGGATTCCATTTTTCACGTGCTCAATCAGTTTTGGCAAGTTACGCTTCACGGCAGCTTGGTTAGCACGGATTGTAATACCTTTATTGACTACGTTTCCGATAGGTACCAAGGCATCAATAGGGCCGTAAACACCCACTATTGAAACAATTCCGCCTTTTTTCACAGAATTGATCGCCCAATGCAGTGCGGTAGTGGAACCACCCTGTAAAAGAAGCTTTATACCCAGAAGTGTGTTCATCATATTACCCTTCGCCTCACACCCCACAGCATCAATACAAACATCAGCACCCAATGAATCTGTCTGAGTTTTAATGAAGACTACAGGGTCACCGATGCTGTTAAAATTATAGGCTTCACACTGTGCATATTTCGCCGCAAAGTCAAGCCTGTATTCCAGCTCATCTATTATAATTACTCTTCCTGCACCAAACAGCCAGGCGCTTTTGGCCGCCATAATACCAATGGGTCCGGCACCGAAAACCACTACGGTGTCGCCCTTTTGGATGCCTCCCATTTCGGCCGCCTGGTAACCTGTTGGAACTACGTCGGTAAGAAGTACAGCATCATCGGGATCCATCCAGTCAGGAATTACCGTTGGACCCACATCCGCATAAGGTACCCGGGCATACTCGGCCTGACCACCCTGGAATCCGCCCGCAGTATGTGAATATCCAAAGATACCTCCAACTGCGGTAGCCATAGGGTTGGATTCATGACAGTTGCCATAGAGCTCCTGCTTGCAGAAAGCACACTTGCCACAGGCAATATTAAACGGAACCATTACACGGTCGCCAACTTTAAGTTTTTGAACAGAGGAACCTACTTCTACAACTTCGCCGATAAATTCATGTCCAAAAGTGGAGCCTGTACGTGTGTCAGGCACCAGACCATGGTAAAGATGAAGATCCGATCCGCAAATACAGGATCGTAAAACCTTTACGATTGCATCTTCCGGATGTTCGATCTTCGGTTCAGGCATATTGCGGTCTGCGCGCACGCGGAATGGCCCGCGAAAGTTCATTGCTAACATAGTAAATATTTTTAATGGTGATTATCAAAGTTGCATCAAAACCAAGACCGCCATTGCCTTAGTTTCCTTTTTTTATGATTTTTTATGAACTCACTTAGCTGTGAATGAGAATGAAGCCTTAACGCACAGTCAAACTGAAATCAGCATTATTGAAAATGCTGTGGATTGCAGGTGGAGTAGTGGTATACTCATTTCACACATAAAACCAAGATATATCATGAACCATACTGTGGATTTCGATATTGGTTTTCATAACTTTGATAGGAAAGGAAGTGAAATTTGAACAACACAGAATTACCGATGATGAAAACTATTATAGTTCCTACCGATTTTTCGGAGCCTGCTGAGAATGCGGCGCTGTACGCACTTAATCTCGCCTTTTATACGAATGCCAACATATATCTTTGCCACGCGCTCCGGCCCGAAGGACCTGATCCATCTTTAGGGGGTATATCCCAAGCTGTTAAAAATTTCCCTGAGATGCGGGAGATATGTGAAACCAAACTGAAGCAGCTTATATCAATACTGGAAACTGAATCAGAACATATTTTGGCTCAAAGTACTGGTGACTATAAGCCTGTTATAGCCGGGGGATGTGATTTTGGTGATATTTCGGCCGTGGTGCTGGCCGCTGCAGAAGGCAAGGATATACCAATGATTGTTATGGGCAGGACTGGCGCAGGAAAACTTAACAGGCTTGCTTTTGGCAACAGCACCCTCCATATGATTAAACGCACTAAACTGCCGCTGCTTATTATTCCTTACACTTATAAATTCGGAACTCTTAATAAAATTGCCTACTCCTGCGAAATGACGGAAGATGATAAACGTACAGCACAAAGCCTGGCTGATTTTGCCGCCTCTTTCGATGCCGAACTGTTGATTGCCCACATTCCGAACTTCGTGGAGATGATTGATTCGCGGGAGTATCATACCCGTCAGAAAACCTTTATGCAAGACCTTGAAGGCAAGGTCAGCTTCAAATCAATTGAAAGTGATAACATAGACAGTGGCTTGGAAAATCTGAAAAAAGAAGATTTAGATATGCTGGTGATGGGGCACGAGAACCGTGGCTTTCTGGACAGGTTCATATTTGGAAGTTACGCAGCGCGGCACGCTGCCAAGATCGGGATTCCGTTGCTTATTATTCCTAAACGCTTTGCTCCTCAGTTTTAGCCGATGATTTTAAAATTTTAGCCTGGATATTTAGTAATGAACATAAATAAAAGAGCCACCCGCTATCTGGTGGCTCCTGTGTTAATGAGGATATATCACTGATCAATTCGTTTGAATCCGCCAGCCTTATCGAACTCCAGTTTTATACCATTGTCAAGTTTCGCCTGCTGCATGTTGCCGTCTGATTCCCAGCCCGTAATATAGCTGCCGGGATAGTTTGCAGTTACATATTGCTGTATTTTTGCAGGAACAACTGCCAGCGGTAAAGCGTTAGTGCTCGTTAAATCGGTCACTTCACTCTTACCGTTAAACTCAACATGGGTACCGTCTGTAAGTGTGATGTCGTAATTCTTGCCCAGACCGTCGCGTTCCGTGCTTGCCTGAGCGATGTTAGTTCCGGGAAAGTGGGTTGTAATATATGAAGTTACCTCGGCCGGAAGTTCAGCCGGCTTTACAATTTTTTGCTCGTCGCAACTTAACATCACCAGGTATGTCGCTGCGGCTAATGTTAGAGACCGTAGTTTCATGTTTATATTTTTCATAAGTCAGATTTGGGATTAAAAAAAAGGCTGCGAAGGGCAGCCTTACTAATTAGTTCTCATCTTCTTCCGCAGCTTCGAAGTTTATCGAATTGTAGGCAGATTCTGTTAGTAGTGCGTCAGCTTCTTTTTCCTCCGCCAGTGTTGCTTCCAGAAGGGCAACAATCTCTGTTTCACCTAATGTATTTGCAAACGCTGCCAGAGTGCCGTAAGAAGCGATTTCGTAATGCTCGATCTTCTGCGAAGCAGCGATGATACCTGCATCTCTAACCGGACCAACTTCAGTTTCTTCCATTATACTTTCGCCTTCCTTAATAAGGCCTTCAATGGCTTCGCATTTCTTACCTCTGTTAGATTCTCCCAGGATTTCAAAAACCTGCTCAAGTCTCTGCACCTGTCCTTCGGTAACTGCAATATGATCTTCAATAGCTGCTTTAAGTTTAGGTTCACTAGCATTATTCATCATTTTTGGCAAGGCTTTCAGCAATGCTCTTTCAGCATAGACAATGTCTTTCAGACCGTCTATAAATAACTCCTTTAGTCCCTCGGCAGCGGAGGATTTTGCTTCCACCTTACGTGTTCCCTGACCGTTGCCGGCATCAGTCGTCTTTTTCATAATGTTGCTTTTTTTTGTTTGATTACTGTTTTTATACAAATATCAGACCTAAAAAAGCCATAAAGATCGGTTATGGTTATGAATACGGAACTAAAGGTGAAGGGTACAAGAGACCATCACCTGGTAAATTTCAGAAGATTATGGCAAACGCTGGTGTAAATCCTTCTTTAAAAATTTATCTATTTCAATTTCCGCTCGATACTTTTACAATCAGCTGATTTGAGGGTATGTCCGCCGGTGAATCTAAAGAGTTTCGGGTCTTTATACTGCTCACCGGTTTCGTTGTATTCGCCGATGCCTTCAATCAGGTTGCCGTCTTTTTTAAGGAACCAGATTTCACGTGTAGAGGTTGCGCCTTCGGCCTGGAAATTATACTCCAGTTTTAAGGTGTCACCATCTGCCATACCTACAAGGTGACCAAATGAACTGTCTTTCTCAAAATTTTTGTAATGCATTTTACCGGTTACAGTACCCAGGTTATCGCTTATTCTAACAAAAAGAGAGTCTTTACCTGTGGTTTCCATATAACAGTTTTCCGGAATTTCATCTATCTGAATATCACTTTCGTTTACGGCAAGAGAATCCCGGTTGGACACGTCATTGATCTTGTTTTCCGTTTTCTTCCCGCAGGCCACAGCTACGGCTGCAAAACCCAGTATTAAAAGTACTTTCTTCATAATTGTAAAACTTAAAGCTAAAATAGAAAAAAATTTTCGGACCCCTTAAGTGTACGGGAAGAATAAAGGTGGATATTACTCTTAAGCACGTTTTTTAGAATTGATTAATACCTGCAGTTTTACATTATATTAAGTTTCTGATAGACCTGTTCGCGGTAACTTAACCCTATTGGTACAGATTTCCTGTTCTTCAGCAAAACTACATGCTGTTCCACATAACTGATCTGGTTTAGATTAATAAAAAAAGATTTGTGTACGCGGCAGATATAGGGAAGATGCTGCAGATTTTCCTCGATGGTTGAAAGAGTACCGTGTACCATAATAGTGTCTGTCTCCGTATGTATGCAGAAATAGTTGCGCATTCCTTCAATCAAAATCATTTCCGGACCGTTAATTTTTACAAGCCTTTTGTCACTTTTTACATAGAAACTTTCTGTGGCCGAGTTCACCACAGGAGTGGCAATTTTATCCCTGAGAATAAATTTTGATGCTTTCTGAACACTTTTTGCAAATCTGTCCAGCGAGATTGGTTTCAGTAGATAGTCAATGGCATTCTGGGTGAAAGCATCAAGCGCATACTGGTCATAGGCTGTTGTATAAATGATTGCCGGCGGATTATTGTAGATGGAAATGAAATCGGTACCGCTGATCTCAGGCATCTTGATATCCAGGAAAATAAGGTCAATGTCCGTGTGCTTGTTCAGAAACTGAATTAACTCGATAACATTATTGCATATGCCTTCCAACTGAAGATTGCTGAATTTAGATATATGATGTACCAAAACTTCCTGTGCAAGTTTTTCATCATCGACAACCAGACATTTAATTTTCATTTACTAAAGATTTATTTCCAGAGTTGCAGTAAAGGTTTGTGCATCCTGCAGCAGATCCAGCGAGTGGCGCCCCGAATACAGCAGTTGGAGTCTTTTGCGGATGTTTTCAATCCCTATTCCCCCATAACCTGCCGACTGTCCCGGTTTGTAATTATTCTTAACTGTAAATTTAAGAAAGCCATCACTGCAAAGCAGATTTATCTCAATAAATGAAGCATCAACTGTTGAATCTATACCGTGTTTAAACGCATTTTCAACAAGAGGCAGCATCAGCATAGGTGCAACTCTGGCCGAGGGATCAAGCAGCTTATGATCAAATGTTACTGTTGCGGTTGCAGGTAATCTTAAATTTTCAATTCCGATATAAGTTTCTAAAATATGAATTTCCTTAGATAAAGGAGTTTCCCGCGTCTGCGAATCGTACAGAGAATAGCGCAGAATAGTAGAAAGTTTAAGGATTACCTCAGGGGTTTCAGGCGACATCTTTAACGACAGGGCGTACAGACTGTTAAGCACATTGAACAGAAAGTGCGGACTCACCTGGGATTTCAGCAGATTAAGTTCAGCCAGCGTATGTTCGGAACTGATTATCTCATTTTTCCTAAGCGTAAGTATATATTCCTTCACGGCATAAGCGGCGCCTAAAGCGAACATGATGATAAGCATGCCCGGAAATATATCGAAAAACGGCTGGTATATTTGATACCCCTCCGGCGCAGAGGAAGTTACAGCTATTGAAGTGAAATTCCCTAAACCGCACGTCCCCGATTGTCTGTATATCCACCGCAGGACAGATCCACCCAGGAAAACTGATATCAGAAATGAAATAAGAAGCAGAATCAGATATTGGTTGCTTTTTCTCGTACGCCTGAGATAGGGAAGGAGCAGGAAATTATTCAGCCATGCTGGTACGAAAAGCAGAAAGGTATAAATAATTATGAATGCATTAGATACCTCATGCGGACTGTTGTCTATACTTGTAAAGAGAATGAATCCGAAAAAAATCAGGTTCAGAAAAAACCTTGATAATTCATTCGCCCTGTTTAATTGCATGTCTTTGTTGTCTGATGCAGTAAAAATAGATATTTTGGGCTTGGGGTACCAAAATATTTGTATCAACCTATAAAATGTAGGGACGAAAACATCTCTTCTGGACCATGGAAATTTTTGTCCATACTTTCGCACAGTTTGTCAAAAAAAATAGTGCTTCGAGGTGGTTTGCACAGATATTTACATAAAAAAACTATGAAAAGAATATTTCTCATTAGCGGTCTTCTAATAGCAGGCGCGACTACGGCACAAAAAACAGACTTCAAAGCTTCTCTGGACAGTATGCTAACCCATTATCAGAAAAACAATGCATTTTCCGGATCTATCCTGCTTCAGAAAAACGGAGAGACTATCTATAAAGGAGAGTTCAATAACTTCCCGGGCGAAAAAGAAAAATACCGTATAGGATCAATTACTAAGATCTTTACCTCAGTCATGATATTCCAGCTGGTTGAGGAGGGCAAACTGAAACTCGGTTCAACACTAAACACGTATTTTCCTACTGTGAAAAATGCCGACCGCATTACCATTGCTCAAATGCTGAACCATACCAGCGGTATGTTTAACTACCTGGAGTGGGATGAGTATTACGACAGTAAAGACAAGGTGTTTACAAAAGAAGCAATGCTGAAGATTATACAGCAGGGCAAACCTGACTTTAAGCCGGGCAAAGACAGCATGTACAGTAATTCCGGCTATCTGCTGTTGGGATATATTATAGAACAGGTTACAGGAAAATCTTATCAGGAAAATCTGAAAACACGGATCCTGGATAAAGTGGGTCTGTACAATACGTACAGCGAAACTGATCCATCCCAGTACTCCAAAAGGGCAGCATCCTACAAGTTCGACGGCGAAAAATGGTCGCACGAGGCCGATACTCATCCAAGTTTTACATATTCCGCGGGTAATATCGTGTCAACTACTGAGGATCTGGCCAAAATGATGAAGGCGCTCTTCAGCGGTAAACTTGTTTCTATGAAGACCGTAGATCTTATGAAGCAAACAAACCCACAAACACACATAGGTTACGGACTTTTCCGTACACCGATTTTCGGAAAAGCCGGTTTTGGCCATACAGGCAGGATTGATGAATTTCATGCGGGCCTGGCGCATATTCCCGAAGATAAATTTACTGTGGCAGTACTGGCAAACGGTACTAATGTAAAACTGAATGATATTGTGGTGGCTGTTGTTTCCAAATATTACGGTAAAAATTATAAAGAACTGGATTTTACGACGTACACAGATAAAAACGCAGCGCCAACCCATATTTATGAAGGCGTATATAATGCTAAACTTGGCGGCATTATCTCGGTAGGTAAATTCCGTATCAGTAAGGCCGGAAAGAATCATTTATTCCTGTCCATGTATTCCAAAGCATCGGAAGGCAAGCAGAGCCGAACAGCATTGCTGAAAAGAATCGGTGAGAATGAGTTTTATTCGTTTGACAATAGCGCGAATCTTCAGTTTGATCGTGATAAATCAGGTAAAGTGACGGGTTTAAAACTAACTCAGGGTCAGCAGTCCATTAACTGCAGTAAGATTTTATAATTCTACATTATTTTGACTGAAATCTCCGGAGCGTTTGTTTCCGGGGATTTTTGTTTATGAGAACACTTATTTAAAAATACAGTCTCCATCATTATTTGGATAATTTTGGTGAAGAGAGTTACTTGGTAGCCTCTAATTACCCAGTGCTACAAAATGCCTATAATTTATATTATGTTAAATTGTAACTGGACGCAGTAAAATATAGCAGTAAAAACCCCGGAAAAAATCAGAATCCATACTTATTTATAATTCTTTGGATCCATCACCTCTGTCCACCGATCAGATTCTGCAAATTGTTTTATAATCTGATTTCTCTCCATCAGAAATTTCCGCATATAACTTGTGAGCATCAGCCTGTTAAATAATTGACCAAGAATTCCCGCCGGCGACTCAAAATCGAAGATATCAGTCATAATAACTTTGTCTCCGTCCTGAGTAAATATATGCTGATGCCGGAGCGATTTGAATATTCCGTTAAGTTGCTCGTCAACAAAATATATCGGGCTTTGCAGTGCTGTAATTTTTGTAGTCAGGTTTTGACGTATAAAAAAATGTGTGGCTCTCCAGGTTACGGTTTCATTCAGATCCAAAAGTCCGCCGGTTTTTCCGGCAACAGCTTCTTCGTCTGTCTTTGCTGTTGAGAGTTTGTGCAGGTCCACACTGCGTGAAAGATCAAAACAGATTTGAACTGAAGAGCTGATTTCGGTGCTGAGTTCAATCCTGGGCATCCGCAAATAATTATTTTATGCGGAATTCCAGCTTCGCATTGAAAAAACGGCCTGTAAGATTTACAGGAACGGGGTAAATATAGTTATTGCTAACATCCGTAACCCACTGGTTGGCCACAGTATTATAAATATTGAAAGCATTGAAAACCTGAACACCCAACGTGAGTTCCTCAAAATTTTCCCAGAAGCCCCAGGACTTGTTTTTTTCCTTTGGATCTATAAACACGTAGGAAAGTCCGATGTCAACTCTTTTGTAAGAAGGTAGTGTTTTTTGGTAATCGTAACGGGTTTCCAGGCTTGGTAAACCGTTATTATCAAACATAATAGGAGCACCTGTAGGCAATCCCATAGCATAAATACCGGTCAGGTTTACACGCATTTTTGGAAACTTCGGCATATAATCCTGGTAAAATATGGCAAACCTGAATCTTTGGTCAGTTGCCCGGGCAATGTCTCCCCGGCCGTCAATATTTTCGAATGTCCGCGCATAACTTGCAGACAGCCAGGAATCTATTCCCGGTACAAATTCGCCGAAAAGCCGCGTATCAATACCGTAGGCATAGCCGTCTGCATTGTTTTTTCCTGAATATCGAATCCTCACATTATCCATAAAATACGGTATGAGGTCGTCCATCTTCTTGTAATAGAGTTCCGTTGTAAGTTTGAACGGCCTGTCGTACATGGAGAATTCGTAATCGTTACCCAAAATAAGCTGCATGGAGCGCTGTGATTTGATGTCGGAATTGAAACTGCCGTCCAGGTCCTTAATTTCTTTATAAAAAGGCTGCTGGTAGTAAATTCCGCCGGCTACACGGAACAGCATATCAGATTCCCAGTCCGGCTTAATTGCAAATTGCGCGCGCGGTGAGAAAATGGTTTCCTTATTGAAAGACCAATTGGCTACGCGGGCTCCTGCATTGAAATAAGCACGGCTGCGACCCCAGTAAAATTTGTTGGAATACTGCGCGTAAGCCGACATCCGCGTAGGTTCTACAGCATTATCGCCGGCAATATGGTAGTAGAGTTCCATGGAGGACGGATCCAGTACGCCCGGCAGAACCTGATCACGCGGTACGCTGTAGCCAAGGGAATCAACGAGTCTCCATTCGTTGGTGAGGTCGCGAAGGTTTTCTTTTTCGAACTTAAAACCTACTTCAAGATTGGAGTTTATATTTGGCGAGAAACGTGTCCGCAATTGAGTGCCGTACGTTCTGACCATCAGGTCATTCCTCGCATGATCGATCTGGCCGCCTACATCGTACGAGGTAACAGGATCACCCGTTACAGGATCAAAACTTTCAAGAACATAAGCAGAGGCAATACTGTAATATTCGCGCTCACGGTTCTGATAAGCGAAATTATCCAGCAGGATTCTCCATTTTTCGTTTGGCCTGTAATTCAGGGAAAAGGTTCCCATCATGTTTTTATATCTGTCGTCCTCGCGGCCGTCATAGAAAACGCTGACTTTTATAGGCTGGTTCACACTGCCAAACTCAACTTCCTTGGCTTTCGGAATCATCTCATAATCGTTTTGGGAATAATATCCGATAAACGACATCGAGAATTTCGGGCTTATATGATAATTCAGAAAAGACTGAAAATCCATATACCGGGGATTGAAATCCGTTTCCTCATTCAGGGTATTCAGGATAAGATTGGTATTCCTGTACCTTCCGGAAACCAAGGCCGTAAGTTTTTTGTTCCCGGTAGCAAAACCAGTGGAAAGCCTCCCTCCTATCATACTGGCTTCACCGGAAATCTCAAATTTTTCAGGCTCCCGGTAATAGATATTCAGTGCGGAGGACATTTTATCGCCGTACTTCGCCTCAAATCCACCAGCCGAGAAGTTTACCGTGGAAACCATATCGGGGTTGATGATGCTCATTCCCTCCTGCATGGAATTGCGGATAAGGAATGGCCTGTAGATTTCAATATCGTTAATGTAGATCAAATTTTCATCGTAGTTGCCGCCCCGGACCATATACTGAGAAGAAAGCTCCGTATTGGAGTTTACTGAAGGAAGTGTTTTAATCAGACCTTCTATGCCGCCGGAAACCGAGGCTATCTGGCCAGCCTGCCGTGCATTAATGCTTACATTGGTAACGTCCTGAGTTACATTTCCTTTTCTCTGGAAAACTACTTCTTCAATGGTCTGTGTACGTAGTGTATCTTCCTTTTGGGAATAAAACATTATTGGCAGGATGGAGGCTGCAAGGAAAATCTGTCTTCTCAAGTCGCGAATTTTAGGAACTAAATTTATAAAAATTTAACTGAATTACAGAATGGCTTCGCGTATGCGTGTAAGTTTCTGCAGGAGAGCTTCCAACTGGTCCAGTTTGAGCATATTGGCACCGTCCGAAAGCGCACAGCTGGGGTCCGGATGGGTTTCGATGAAAAGACCGTCGGCACCTACGGCGATTCCGGCTTTTGCTATTGTTTCTATAAGTTCCGGGCGGCCACCGGTAACTCCGGAACTCTGGTTGGGCTGCTGAAGGGAATGCGTTACATCCAGGATTACAGGTGCATATTGCTGCATAGTCGGGATGCCGCGGAAGTCCACCACCAGGTCTGAATATCCAAATGAGTTTCCTCTTTCTATAATCGCTGTTTTGGTATTACCTGAATCCGTAATTTTCTCCACTGCAAACTTCATGGCTTCGGGGGAAAGAAACTGTCCTTTTTTCAGCGTTACGCATTTACCTGTTTTGGCGGCGGCCACCAAAAGGTCGGTTTGCCTTACCAGAAAAGCAGGAATCTGGAGAACATCTACATACCGCGCCGCCAGTGCTGCATGTTCGTTTTCGTGAATGTCTGTGGTAGTTGGAATATTGAAAGTCTCCCCTACTTTTTTCAGGATTTCCAGTGATTTTTCTTCGCCAATGGTCGTGAAACTGTCTACCCTGCTGCGGTTTGCTTTCTTGAAGCTCCCTTTGAATATGTAAGGAATTTTATATTTATCGGTAATGGTAATCACTTTCTCGGCAATTCTGAGAGCCATGTCTTCACCTTCAATGATACACGGTCCCGCGATTAGGAAAAAGTTTGTAGAGTCTGAATGATGGATGTTATTTAGATGTTGAATCATTGGAGTTGATATGTTGTTCTAATTTTTGAATATTCTGTTGAAACTGCGGTGATTTAATTTCCTGCTTGATGATCCCCAACCATTTTTTAGCTACACTTTTCTGATTCAGGTGATTGCTGTATGCTATCAGGTTCATTAAAGACTCCGCTTTATATGAATCGGTTGTATAATTTTTTAAATTACTTTCAATAAACTTCTCGGCATCTGAAATTTTGGATTGATTTAATAAAGCAAACACGTGCTCCTTTAGTACCAAATCGTTCGCAGCCTCAGCTTTAATAGCTTCGGCCGTGATTTTCTCTGCTTTGACGAAATCTTTCAGAACATTATACGCAAAAGCCAACTCAAAAAACAACTCGGGTGTCCTGTAGTTAGCATCATATAATTTTAATAATTTTGGAAGTGCCAATTGTGAAAATCTCGCACCATTCATTACGCTGGCCCGTCTTAGTGACTTTTCATTTTCAGATGCGTTTGATTTATAGTTATGCAACCAGTTGGGTTCGGCAGGATAACCGAAAAGTTTTACCATTGAAGCTGGTATTATGGCTGTTTTATATCCAAGATTTTCGATTCTTTGAATTTGTGATCCCACCTTCTGGTCATAGCTTTCAATTACTTTTAATCTACCGTTTTCTTCCTTCAAACTGCCAATAATTTTGTACGTATATCCAGCATATTCATCAAAATAGACATACCCAAAACCATATCCCCCGCCCTCTTCTTCGCGCGGAACGGCTACATAATTATTTTCTGAATCCGGAACATTGGTATTGAAGTTCAGCTCTTTTACAGTCTGAGAAAAATATAGAGAACTGCAAAACAGTATGGCCCCAATAAAGATTTTTTTCATTTCAGTTTATTAATTATTTTATCAAAAGTATTGATATTTCTTGAAGTAATCTTATCCTTCAGCGACTTCCGACCAAGCACCTTTCCAAAAGCACTGTGCAAGGTATTTCCTTTGGGAACCTGCCAATAGAAGGTGCTGTTTACCACCTGCCCTTTTTCATCTTTACTTTTTGCCGAATTGCTGAAGATGCTGAGCAGTTCTTTTTCGATGTCTTTCTGTCCGATAAATATATAGGTGTGAAAATCGGCTACAGCTTCAAAAGGATTGTTGGACAGCATCGCTGTAATTTCATCCTCACTCCGAAGAAACATAAAAGCGTCATAATTGAAATGAGCAGACATGGCTTTTTCAAGTTCAGTTTTAAGCACTTCCGGTCTTCTTTCTGATGAAAAAAGAATGTTACCGGAAGCAAGTACAGAAGTTACCTGCTCCATGCCCACTGATTCAAATACGCTGCAAACTTCTGCCATTTTCATGGAAGTTCCGTTTACATTCACTCCGCGCAAAAAAGCACAGTATTTCACACAGCTTGTTTTTAGGATTTAAGTACAAATATAACCAATAAAAAAAGCGGACAAAAGTCCGCTAATAATTAAACTGTGTTCTGTTATTGGGTTACCTGCATCATTGCTCTGGTAATCTGATCTTCTTTCTCGCTGGCATACGTGGAATCGTATGGCTTCATCACATCAAAAAGATAACTGTAGAAAGGCGTAATACGCTGTATCTTGGAACTTTCGCGGAATGCTTTTTCCTTACCCATCTGCTCCAGATTTTTGATGAAGGTGTTGAATCGTTTGTCCACAGGTTCCAGAGATTTTACCAGATAAGCATAACCTTTATCGCGCTGTCCGCTCTTGTTATAGGCATCGCTCACTGCGGCCACCACCATGGAGTATTCCATTGTGTTGGTACGCATCTGACGGCCCACAAATTTCTGCTGCTCAGGAGTCAGACTGTTATAATAGTCATATTCCGCAAAAATTCCTTTCTTAAGCTGCTCTGCCAGTTTAAGACCTTTCTGTTCTTCGCCTGCAACTATATAGGCATAGGCAATGGAACTAAGTGAACGCGGATCACTGTATTTTGAAACCGGGATTTCACGGGATGCGAGGTCCAGTATTTCCAGTGCTTTCCCCTTCTGTCCGGCAAGTGCCAGTGCTTCAGCAGCTCTTCCGGCTGAATTTCGGTAGCCAATGATATTTGAGGTTGATGTCTGATCGAAGTGAACATCTGTATTCTTAAAATTACCCCACTTGAAGTTCTTCACCACATTATAAAGTGATTCGGGGTCTACACGGCCCATCTCGCCATCTTCCCTAACTGAAGTTTTAATTGGAACAAGTCTGTAGCTGAATCCGTCGTACTGCAGGTAATCATCCAGATAAAAGATATTCTCACTGTCATACACCCCTCCGTTGGAAAAGTTAATTGTACGGTTCCAGTCGAAATTAGCCAGGATATCCAACAGGATCAGGTTATTCTTGAACATGGTTCCACGTCTGTATTCAACAGTAATATTATCCACTGTTGAAGGCAAATCAGAAGCTTTTATAGCCCCGGATTTTACAGCATTTGCTTTATTTACCGGAATGACGAAACGGGAGACAGGGATGAAATTGAACTTCTCATATTTTTCCTGTCCGAAGAGCATCTTCAGCATTTCATCCTTTTCCGGACTTTTCATCTTTACAAATTCCACCGCCTCCTTTACGGTCATGGAATCCTGGGTGATGTATTTGGTAAATGGCGCAAATATGCTTTCGGGGGCCCCGTTCTGCAGTTGATTCTGGATGAAACCCTGAAGGTTTTCCGCATCAAAAACAACAATCTGGTCATTGGTCCCGTCGCGGTAATCATCATGTTTCAGGGTTCCAGGCACAGCGCTGGAATTGTAGGTACGGCGTTTCACCTGGTCAATATTCCATGGAGTTGAAAGCAGTGTAAAGTTCACCACCTTTACATCATCGCGGAAGCCTTCTGTTTCCTGCAGACCCCATACAGGGTAAGTATCATTATCGCCATAAACGAACAGGATATTGTCTTTCGGTAAAGATTTCAGAACCGACTGGGCATAATCATAAGCAGAATACCGCTCGCTGCGGTCATGCGGAACATAGTTCTGGAAACCCATCATAAACGGAATTCCAAGCAGGAGGATTCCTACAACAATGTTAGCAGCATTGGATTTTACCTTGGACTGCAGATACCACAGAATAGCAGCGGCACCCAAACCAATCCAAATAGCCAAAGCATAAAAGGATCCCACCATTGCATAATCCCTTTCCCTTGGCTCAAAGGGTTTTACACCGGTGTAGAAAATAATTCCGACACTTGTTAAAACAAACAGGGAAAGCAGGGCATAGAAACGTCCGAAATCACGGTTGAGATGAAAGAAAAATCCGATAATCGCCAGGATAAACGGCAGGAAATAGAAAGCTACGGTACTGTCATTTTTGAATTTAGCAGGTAATCTGGACTGGTCTCCCAGGAGGGCATCATCAATGAAAGAGATGCCGGAAATCCAGTTTCCGTTCGTGTTTTCCATATTGCCTTCCAGGTCATTCTGCCTTCCGACAAAATTCCACATCAGGTATCTGAAGAAATAATAATTATTCTGAAAACTGAAGAAATAATCGAGGTTTTGCGCCAGCGAGGGCTTCTGGACATTAATCAGATTGTAGGGACGTACTTCCAGGTAATCCGATACGCTTATGGAGCCGTCTTCATATTTTGCACGCAGCTCGTCAAATATTTTGCGTGCCTCAGGACTGTCGGCAATGTCTGGGTTGTCATAATTAAAGGAAAAATCAGGTGCACCATACATACTGATGTAATTGGCCATTACATTTTTATCATCGTTGAACATCCTCGGCATAAAACCAACATGATTTGGCGAGTAAACATAATTAAAACGCTCGCCCACGATACGGTAGCTGCCGGACTGTTCGTCTTTCTCATAAATATCGCCGGTCTTTTTGCTTTTGAAACTTCCGTCCTCATTTTTCAGGATACCGTTGGCGTCCAGACTGGCGGTATAGTTCTGACCGTAGAAGGTAGGCCAGTCACCATACTGCTCACGGTTGTAATAATCCAGCATACCGATGGCGGTATCAGGATTGTTAAGGTTCATAGGTGGGTTTGCATTGGCACGTATTGGAATAACAAGCCAGCAGGAGAATCCTATGATCATAAATACTAAGGATAATGAAGCGGTCTGAAGGATTCTGTTCCCCGACTTATTGCTGTAATTAAGTACGAAGTAGCATAACGCGGCCATAAGTATGAACGCAGCCACCGTTCCCGAATGGAAAGGCAGTCCGATACCGTTCACAAAGAAAATTTCCAGCTTACCGAACACGGTCATAATTACCGGGAAAATGATCTTGAAAACAAGGATCAGGACTATGAGTGTAAGTACGTTTGCAACTGCAAAGTTTTTCCAGCTGAACTCATAGTTACGTGCATAATAAATAAGACAAACTGCGGGAATAGCCAGCATGGCCATCATGTGAACACCCACAGAAAGACCTACAACAAAGAATATCAGGATAATCCATCTCTGACTGTCTGCCTGGTCATATTCATTCTCCCATTTAGTTATCAGCCAGACTATAAGCGCAATAAACATAGAGGTCATAGAGTAAACCTCGCCCTCCACGGCAGAAAACCAGAAAGTATCTGAAAATGTAAAGCAAAGGGCGCCTATGGCGCCGGCAAAAAGAATTGAAATCTCCTCGTGCACGGTCACTTCTTCAAAATCTTTATTCAGCAAACGGCGCACAAGATGCGTGATTGTCCAGAACAGAAACAGGATGGTGAAAGCACTGAAAAGTGCAGACATAGAATTGATGATAAGCGAATAATTGGCACCGTTACCGAAGGCAAATAATCCGGCTACGGCACCTACGAGCTGAAACAGAGCAGCACCCGGTGCGTGAGTTACCTCAAGTTTTACAGCAGATGCGATATATTCTCCGGCATCCCAGAAACTAAGATTAGGCTCTATTGTAGAAAGATACGTAACGAAGGCAATACCGAATATTACCCAGCCCAGTACGGTATTCCATTTTTTAAAAGTCCAGTTTTTCATAACAATTTACAAATCATGCGAAAATAGTATTTTTCCGCCATTTATCCTGCGTTTAAGATAATATTAAGTGGTGGCGCAGTATTTGTCTGCAATCAGCCGCCTTTAAAAGATTTTAGCAGCTTTAAAAGCAGCAGGAAATTATTTCATAATACTTTTTTTTTGTAATTTTGTCGATGGTTTTTTAGAGAAAAAATATATTTTAATGAGTAATGTTTACGATAATATTCTTGGCTTAATCGGAAATACTCCCATGGTAAAACTTAATGCGGTTACCAGGGAGATCCCAGCAAAGGTGTATGCTAAACTGGAGTCCTGCAATCCCGGACATTCTACAAAAGACCGGATTGCCCTGCATATCATAGAAAAAGCCGAGGAAAAGGGAATTTTGACACCGGATTCGGTGATTGTGGAAACGACCTCCGGCAATACCGGGTTCTCGGTGGCCATGGTTTCAATCGTAAAGGGTTATAAATGCATTCTGGCCGTAAGCGACAAGACAAAGGCAGAGAAAATTGCTTATCTGAAAGCGTTAGGTGCTCAGGTTTATGTGTGCCCGGCCAATGTTCCCGCGGACGATCCACGCTCCTATTATGAGGTCGCGAAAAGGATTGCAGCTGAAACACCGAATTCCGTATATATCAATCAGTACTTCAACGAACTTAATATTGATGCCCATTACCAGACTACAGGTCCGGAAATATGGGAGCAGACGGAAGGTAAAGTGACTCATTTGTTTGCATGTACAGGAACAGGTGGTACGCTCTCCGGATCAGCGAAATATCTTAAGGAGAAAAATCCAAATATTAAGATTATCGGTGTAGATGCGGATGGTTCAATACTTAAAGGTTACCATGAAACCGGTAAGATTAACCCATTGGATATCAAGCCCTATCAGATTGAAGGTATGGGTAAGAATCTGCTCCCTTCGGCATTGCTGTTTGATCAGATTGACCAGTTTGTTAAGGTTAACGACGAAATGTCGGCCTACCGGACAAGAGAGATCGCCTTAAAAGAGGCTATTATGGGTGGTTACACGTGTGGTGCCGTAACCCAGGGACTTATTCAGTATGCAGCAGCAAATAATTTCGGTCCTGACGATTTGGTAGTCCTTATCTTCCCGGATCATGGGTCCAGATATATCACCAAGGTGTACAGTGATGAGTGGATGGCTCAACAGGGATTCGTGAACAACTGCGTGCACAATTACGACGAGGTTTTCAAAACCGAATACATCAAATAAAACATCTCTTTTATACAGCCTTTTGCCTTGTGCAAAAGGCTTTTTTTTACGTTGCATTTTAGCTAACTTTGCAGCCAATATTTTTACAATAAACCCAAATTAAATGGTAGATATTTTTGAACGGATCAAACAGAATCCCGGACCACTGGGACAGTTTGCAGATTACGCAGAAGGTTATTTTGTATTTCCTAAACTGGAAGGACCTATAGGACCCCGTATGCAGTTTCAGGGACGTGAGGTTGTTTTTTGGAGTGCCAATGACTACCTGGGACTCTGCAACCACCCTGAAGTTCTGGAAGCCGATGCAAAAGCAGCTGCAGAATATGGAATGTTTTATCCGATGGGTGCCCGTGCAATGTCCGGCGAGACTGCCCAACACCAGCAACTGGAAAACGAACTGGCTGAATTTGTTGAAAAAGAAGCTGCCTACCTGCTGAACTTCGGGTATCAGGGAATGGTTTCCACAATTGATGCCTTGGTTTCCCGTCATGATGTAATTGTTTATGATGCAGATTCTCACGCCTGTATAGTAGACGGTGTGCGTTTGCATATGGGTAAAAGTTTTACCTTCAAGCATAACGACATGGCCAGTCTGGAGAAAAACCTGGCACGTGCCACCAAAGTAGCCGAGGAAAACGGTGGTGGAATCCTGGTGATTACCGAAGGTGTTTTCGGGATGCGCGGTATGCAGGGTAAAATTAAAGAAATTTGCGACCTTAAATCCAAGTTCAACTTCCGTCTTTTGGTTGATGATGCCCATGGTTTCGGTACATTAGGTAAAACAGGTGCCGGTGCCGGTGAAGAACAGGGCTGCCAGGACCAGATCGATATTTACTTCTCCACTTTTGCCAAATCAATGGCAGGATTCGGAGCATTTATTGCGGGCGACAAAGAGATCATCAGAATACTGAAATATAACCTCCGTTCTCAGGTTTTTGCAAAATCTTTGACAATGCCTATGGTAATCGGTGGGTTGAAAAGGTTGGAACTTTTGCGCACCAGACCTGAGATTAAGGAGAAACTTTGGGAAAATGTGAACAAGCTGCAAAATGGTCTGGCTGAACGAGGCTTTAACCTGGGTAATACCAATACCTGCGTTACGCCGGTGATGATGCAGGGATCCACAGTAGAAGCTACCATGCTTGTGAAGGACCTTCGTGAAAACTACGGTATCTTTACTTCAGTGGTGATCTATCCGGTGATACCAAAAGGAATGATCCTGCTGAGACTTATTCCAACCGCATCGCACACAGATGCTGAAATCAACGAAACACTGGATGCATTTGATGCGATCCATGACAAATTGACTTCCGGTGTGTATAAAGAACAGGAGAAGAAACTACTGGAGGAACAGGGTTTGTCTTTTAAAGCAGATTAGTCCTCATAAAAAATTTATGGAACCGTCTTACACCCAGTAAGGCGGTTTTTTTGGCTCTAAACCGGTCCGAAAACAAAGCGTATAAACTGATACAACCAGCGTATTGCTGATATCCTCTTTTTGGTATAACTTAGTTTGACCGTCAAAAACTTTTTACCATGGCCGTATTTATCATCAGCAACCGGGAAATCTCTCAGGTTAAGGAAGGAACAAAAACCGTATCCAAATTCTGTTTCGAAAGCCAGACAGGCACCTCCAGTTTCCGCATCGCCAAATTTATGGGCTTTAAGCCGCCATTGGCCGATGGCATAAGCAAGAAGGAATATAAAAATCTCCTGAAAACACATTCTGACAGTTCACATGAGATACTGTCTGATTACTTTGACTATGATTACCTACCGGTGAAGGAAGTTCTTCTGGAACTCAAACACAAAGGTAAGGCCTCACAGGACAAACTGAACCGGTTACGCGGCAGCCAGCGGATGTTTTATGAGTTCTACAGTACCATGCTGGAAACAAAATCAGGTAAGCGAGGGGATCTGCTCGTGTTCATTCATGGGTATTCGTATACGTTCAGCGATGAGTTGGAAGCCATTGAAACCCTTAAACGACAGTACATTGACAATCCCGAATCACCGGTGCAGAACCTGCTTTTGCTGAGCTGGCCGGGTTCAAAATCACTTTTTCCCTATACCTATATCGACGACAAGAGAAACTCTATAGACGCGGGAATGGTATTTTACAAGATGATGCTGAAATACAATGAATTCATCAAACAGGTGCTGGCCGATCCCGAACTCGATTTCTGTGGGCAGCGCATCCATCTGATGGCGCATTCCATGGGAAACCGGCTGCTGAGGAGCGCTTTAATCTGCATGAAAACCAGTGGTATTATGAAAGTCCTGGACCAGGTGCTTTTGCTGAACTCCGACATTTCAGTAAATTCATTTGACAAAGAAGATGAGTCACTTTACAAACTTACCAAACTGGCCAACCGGATTTCGGTATATATCCATAAAAGCGATGATGTTCTTTCCATCTCTACCCTATCCAAAAACATCCTCTCGCCCAGACTTGGCAAATACGGACCGGTGGGCATAAAAAACCTGCCGGATAACGTAGTAATTGTAGACTGTTCGCACACTAGAAATGATCTTGGAAGCAAGCTGCAAGATATTGCAGACCACTGGGGTTATCTCACCAGTTCGGAGGTGCAGCGCGATATTTTTGCTACGCTGAGAGGCGAACACGAAGAACTTATAGCACACAGGAATCTACATAAAAAACACGACCGCTACTTTCAGATCGGCGAGAGTCAGGCATAAAAAAAGCTCCATTTCTGGAGCTTCTGTTTTATTCGGATTCAGGATTCAGTCATTCTGCTAGAATGATGCCCTGGTTATTGTTGAATTCAATAACCCCGCTCTTCACTTTGAAAGAGTAAACGTTCTCCTTTTCGTTCTCGCGAACAAATTTCTCCGCATACTTTTCTCCGATGGAATCTGTAAAGATTCTGATCTTTCCGTTTATCAGAGAGGCAACAATGGCAGCATGGTCCTTCTTGATATGGAAATCACCGTTCTTTCCGGGAAGCAAAACGGATTTCACTTCGCCTTCAAAGACTACAAATTCCGGAGTTAAAATTTTTATGTTCATGTCAATCTAGATTTGAAGATTTCAGATTTCAGATTTCAGAAAGTCTAAGGTCTGAGATCTGATATCTTGTGTCTGATTAAGCGTTTTCCGCCAACATTTTCTGTCCTGCTTCAATAGCTTCTTCAATGGTTCCTTTCAGGTTGAAGGCTGCTTCAGGATACTGATCCAGTTCACCGTCGATGATCATGTTGAAACCTTTGATGGTATCTTTAATGTCAACCAGTGCTCCTTTCAGACCTGTAAACTGTTCCGCTACGTGGAAAGGCTGAGAAAGGAAACGCTGTACTTTTCTTGCACGGTAAACAACCAGTTTATCTTCTTCAGAAAGTTCTTCCATACCAAGGATGGCGATGATATCCTGAAGCGCTTTGTAACGCTGAAGAATTTCTTTCACTCTCTGTGCTGTATCGTAGTGCTCATCTCCAAGGATCTCAGGTGTAAGGATTCTTGAAGTTGAAGCCAATGGATCAACCGCAGGATAAATACCAAGGGAAGCAATTTTTCTGTCCAGTACCGTTGTAGCATCCAGGTGGGCAAATGTAGTTGCCGGAGCCGGGTCGGTAAGGTCATCCGCAGGTACGTAAACCGCCTGTACAGATGTAATGGAACCGTTCTTGGTAGATGTAATTCTTTCCTGCATCGCACCCATCTCTGACGCTAGCGTTGGCTGGTAACCTACCGCAGAAGGCATACGGCCAAGAAGTGCAGATACCTCAGAACCTGCCTGGGTGAAACGGAAGATGTTATCAACAAAGAAAAGAACGTCTCTTCCCTGTCCCTGCCCATCACCGTCACGGAAATATTCAGCAATGGTAAGACCGGAAAGTGCAACACGTGCTCTTGCTCCCGGTGGTTCGTTCATCTGTCCGAATACGAAAGTACACTTGGAATCTTTCATTTCTTCAAGATCAATTTTGGACAGGTCCCAACCTCCATTTTCCATGGAGTGCATGAACTCGTCGCCGTATTTGATAATGCCGGATTCCAGCATCTCTCTCAAAAGGTCGTTTCCTTCTCTGGTTCTTTCACCTACCCCGGCAAAAACCGAAAGACCACCGTGACCTTTTGCAATATTGTTAATCAATTCCTGGATCAGTACCGTTTTACCAACACCTGCTCCACCGAACAAACCAATCTTACCTCCTTTCGCATAAGGCTCAATAAGGTCAATTACCTTAATTCCGGTATAAAGAACCTCGGCTGATGTGGAAAGTTGGTCAAATTTTGGCGCATCTCTGTGGATTGGCAATCCTCCTTCTTTGGAAACCTCCTGGATTCCGTCAATGGCATCTCCAACAACATTAAACAGTCTTCCATATACGCCTTCACCTGTTGGCATGGTAATCTGCTTGCCCAATCCTACCACTTCCTGACCTCTCTGAAGTCCATCTGTAGCATCCATTGCGATACATCTTACTGTATCTTCACCTATATGTTGTTCTACTTCTAAAACTACCTTGCTGCCGTCTGTTTTGGTTATTTCCAGTGCGTCGTAAATATTCGGCAGTTCCTCCGCTCCCCTGAAAACGACGTCGAGAACCGGACCGATAATTTGAGAAATTTTTCCTTTAATTTGGTTTGCCATTGCTAAATTTTTTCGTTGTGCAAATATAATCAAAGTTCCCTAATCTGCAATTGGTTCAAAAGAAGATTTTTATCATATTTGCAACACTTAAATTTCACCCTTTTGAATATCGTCCGAAACTTATATGAATACCAGGAAAAAACACCGCTGGCACTGTCTATAGGTATGTTCGACGGGGTGCACCGCGGCCATCAGACCATCATAAACCAGCTCAATACTATTGGACATGAAAAGGGTTTGCAGTCGGCCATCCTCACCTTTTGGCCGCATCCGCGTACGGTATTCAACCCGAAGGATGACCTGAAACTGCTGAACACCATCGACGAGAAGATCTATCTACTTGAAAAGAACGGTGTGGAGCATCTTTTCCTGAAAGAATTTGACGAACATTTCCGCAATCTCAGCGGTGCCGAATTTGTAAAGCAAATCCTTGTAGAAAAGCTGAATGTAAAGCATCTGATCATTGGTCACGACCATACCTTCGGCAAGAACAAAAGCGGTGATTTTAATCTCTTGAAGGAAATGTCTGCCGAATGTGGCTTTGAAGTCCAGCAGGTGCAAGCTGTGAATTACCACGCCAAAAACATCAGTTCCACCCAGATCAGAAATGCACTGGCGGCGGGTAATGTAACGGAGGCCAACGATATGCTCGGCTATGTATTTTCGGTCTCAGGAACAGTGGTCAATGGAAGAAAGATAGGACGTACCATCGGTTATCCTACGGCAAATATTGAGACCGATCCCTTAAAGCTTTTGCCAAAAAAAGGTGCTTATATCGTGGAAGTCTTTGTAAAAAACCAAAAATACAAAGGAATGCTGAGCATCGGCACCAACCCTACCGTCAACGGCACTTCCCTGTCCACCGAAGTTTATATCCTGGATTTTAATGAGGATATCTACGGTGAAGAAATTTCAGTGAACTTCCGTTCCTTTCTGCACGATGAAATTAAGTTTGAATCCCTGGAAAAGCTGATTGAAAGACTGGATGAGGATAAGCTACTGACTGAAAAATTCACTTTTTAAGATCCCTGTACCTCTGTCTGCTTTTTCTTTGTCAATGATTTAAAGATAAGTTCATACGACTGATCGATCAACTGTAGGATCAATTCCTTTTTCAGGCCTTCGCACACCACCGAGTTCCAGTGAGTCTTGTTCATGTGGTACGCACCCGTAATCTGAGGATGCTGGGCTCGCAGATCGGCGCTCCATTCCGGGTCGGTTTTTACGGAAATAGTCAGTGGCTGCTGCTCCAGCGGGATCAGGAGGAACATTTTGCCGCCTACTTTAAGCACCAAAGTCTCCTTATCGAAGGGGAATGTTTCTTTCACTCCTTTTTTGGCATTACAATATGCCAGTATTTCGTCAATTTCCATAATGTGGTCTTGCACATCAATATTAATTAAAATTCCGTAAATTTCAGTCATAAGAACTAAGAACTGCAGATCAGAATTTATGAAAGCACTCATTATAGGAGCCACCGGCGCCACCGGAAAAGATTTGGTAAATCAACTGCTGCAGGACAGCGAATTCACTCGGGTGGTTGTTTTTGTGAGAAAACCCCTGACACTCCAGCATCCAAAACTTAGCGTACATATTGTCGATTTTGATAAACCAAACGAATGGAAAGATCTGGTGAAGGGCGATGTCGCCTTTTCCTGTATGGGTACCACACTGAAGGACGCTGGCAGCAAAGAGGCGCAGCGCAAAGTGGATTATGATTACCAACTGAACTTTGCCAAAAGCGCGAAAGAAAACGGTGTGGACGATTTTATTCTGGTGTCTGCCTATGGCGCGAGCCCAAAATCAAAGATCTTTTATTCCCGAATGAAGGGTGAGCTGGAGGAGGAAATAAAAAAGCTGCATTTCAATAAACTGACCATCTTCAGCCCCGGCATGCTGGACCGACATGATTCGGAACGTACAGGCGAAGTGCTGGGCGGCAAGATCATTAAATTTGCCAATAAACTGGGCATCCTGGAACAGCAGAAACCTTTGCCAACTCCCGTGCTGGCTAAAGCTATGATCAATGCGGCACGGATAAAATCCAACGGTTATTCCAAGATCAAACTGGGCAATATTTTCAGTTTTGCAGCAAAAAAGAACGGCTGATTGCCGTTCTGTGTATTATTTAAGGTGCTTTGTAATGGCGCCGTCGGTTGGTTTGGTTGTACTGATGTACGAATCTATAAGCTTACCGTTTTCATCAACAAGAAACTTCGTGAAGTTCCAAAGGATGGTGGTGTTTTTTACACCGTTCAGTTCTTTTTGGGTCAGGAACTGGAATAATGGCGCGGCATCATCTCCTTTTACTGAAACCTTAGCCGCCATCGGAAAGGTAACCCCGAAGTTTTTCTGGCAAAAGGCACCTATTTCTTCGTTTGTTCCCGGTTCCTGTCCGCCGAAATTATTGGCCGGGAACCCTATCACCACCAGCTTATCCTTGTAAGTGTTTGAAAGTTCTTCCAGATCAGCATACTGTGAGGTGAATCCACATTCTGAAGCCGTGTTGACAATCAGGATTTTCTTGCCCTTATAATCGGCGAGATCAATCTGTCCGCCGTCCAGGCTTTCCACTTTGTAATCGTATATACTTTTCATAGCATTTGATGTTTCCGGTGACTGTTCCTTTTTCATATTGGTGCAGCTCTGCAAAAACGCACCTGTAGCGAGAAGGAAGATGAATATTTTTTTCATGATTAATTGTGTCAGAATTTAAAAGTGTTGTCCGGGAAGACTTTGTTTGTCTCAATTTTATTGATCAGGATCACATAATCGCTGTCCTTTTTTGCGGATGAAGATTCAATCCTGAAAGGCATCATCAGACTGCCGATTTTCTTATAATCGCTGTACACCAGGCTTTCGTCTTTCTTCACTTCCTTCAGCAACTGGTAATTTTTTGTATCGAAATAATACAGGGAGGTATTTACATTTTTGGTAAGTTCTACTTTGTGGCAATAGATGTTACCCACTTTCTCCTTTCCAAGATATTTCGCCTCAAAACCTTTGCTTTCCCAGTCTATGAAATCATTGTCGAAGCTTGCAGCCATATAATTCGGATACTCCTGGAGTTTGTTATTGGCGTAATTCATGGCGTACCCTTTTTTACCGTCGTACCCTTCAATTGCGGTTTCTTTCTTTCCGACTATTATAGAAGTCTTTGTAAGATTAGGTCGCTGCTGGTAAATTTTAATAGGGTATTCGTCATTAATTCCGAGGGTTACTCTGCCCTGAAGCATTACGGTATTCAGGAGTTTCCAGTTGGTCAGCCCGCCTGTCAGTTCTATATTTTTGTCAATGATCTCCTTTGCGGTTTGTGCCGATACCATTCCGCACACCATTACCATCAGCACTACAATTATCTTTCTCATTCAGTCAGTCAAATATTTTTCAAATATATACTATTATTTATTCACCGATCTGCTGGCTTTTCAGGATTAGTTTGGCCTTTTCAAGATCTTCGGGAACATCAATTCCAACGCCTATAAAATCAGTTTCAATCATTTTGATCTTCATGCCATGTTCCAGGTAGCGTATGCACTCTATTTTCTCGGCAGATTCCAGCGGACTAATGGGCAAACGTGCAAACTGAAGCAGCGCCGACTTTCTGAAGGCATAAACGCCGATATGCTTATAATATTCTGTGGCGAAAGATCTTTCGCGCGCATACGGAATGACAGACCTGCTGAAATACATTGCAAATCCGTTCAGGTCGGTTATAACTTTTACATTATTCGGATTCTCAATTTCCTCCGTGTCCGAAAGTCTGATTTTCAGTGACGCAAGTGAAATCTGGTACAGCGGGTCATTTTTAAATACGTCAATGAGCTGTTTTAAAGGTTCAAGTTTAAGGAAAGGCTCATCGCCCTGAACATTGACTACAATATCACAGTCTATATTCTGAACAGCCTCTGCAATACGGTCACTGCCTGTTTCGTGCATGCCCGTTATCACCGCCTTACCACCAATTGCTGATATTTCGTTATAAATGATTTCTGAATCAGTAGCCACAAAAACTTCATCAAAAAGACCGGTGGAAATTACATTTCCGTAGGTGGTAGAAATCACAGTTTTGTCGCCCAGCAACTGCATCAGTTTTCCGGGAAAGCGGCTGGCTTCATAGCGGGCGGGTATTACGGCAATAATTTTCATCAGGGTAAACTTTTAACGTTAAGTTTTATATTTTTTCTGTGCCGTGGTTCATTCACTTAAAGCTTCAGATCCGCTTTTACCTGCACAATTTTGTGCTCCAGCTGCTTCAGTTTTAAACTGAACTCCGCTTCTGAATTTACGGAATCCTTTACAGAGACATAAAACTTAATCTTTGGCTCAGTCCCCGACGGGCGAACGCAAACTTTTGTCCCATCCTCCGTATACCAAATCAGGACATTTGATTTTGGAATATCATCCATGACGGATTTCATATCTGTAGCCACGTTGACCATGGACTGCTCCTGGAAATCCTTGATTTCGGCAACCGGCGAGCCGGCAATAGACTTTGGCGGATTCTCGCGGAATTCACGCATCATTTCCACGATTTCTTCGGCCCCGGTTCGGCCTCTTTTCACCACGTTGATGAGCCCCTCATAGTACATCCCGATCTCTTTATAGATCTCGATCATGTACTGGTACATTGTTTTGCCGTTGGCTTTGCACCAGGCAGCAATTTCGCATGCCAGCAAAATGGAGCCGCAGGAATCCTTGTCCCGCACGAAATCTCCGGTCATAAAACCGAAACTTTCCTCGCCACCACATATAAATTTCTCCTGACCTTCAAAATCACGGATCATCTTGCCTATCCACTTGAAACCGGTAAGTCCTACTTTGCAGTCTACACCGAATTTTTCGGCTACATCAAAAAAGACATCTGAAGTTACGATGGTGGAACCGATGAATTCCTTACCTGTGATCCTGCCCGCTTTCTGCCATTGATCAAGGATGTAATAGGTCAGGATAGTATTACACTGATTTCCGTTCAGCAGCTGCATCTCGCCGTCCAGGTTGCGGACCGCGATGCCAAGTCTGTCGCCATCCGGATCGGTACCGATCACGATATCGCCGTTGGTGATGCGCGCCAGGTCCATTGCCATTTCGAGTGCCGCAGGTTCTTCCGGATTCGGGGAAGCCACTGTGGGGAAGTTTCCGCTTGGTATCATCTGTTCCTTTACAAGGTCAATTTTGGTGAATCCGGCCTTCTTCAAAGCTTGAGGAACAGTGGTATACGTGGTGCCATGGATGGAGGTGAAAACGATATTCAGATTATCGTAACCTGTTTTATCCTCCTGGTAAAGCGAGTTTTCAATACAGGCGTCGATATAGACAGCATCCTGCTCCTCTCCTATCCACTCAATAAGTTCATCATTTCCGGTAAACTTAATCTCCTCAAATTTCACTGCGTAAACTTCTTTGATAATGGCCGCATCATGTGGTGGAACAATCTGCGCACCGTCGTTCCAGTACACTTTATAACCGTTATACTCCGGTGGATTGTGTGAGGCAGTGAGTACGATTCCGGCATTGCATTTTTTATCGCGCACCGTGAACGAAAGTTCGGGTGTCGGGCGGTGTTCTTTAAAAAGCAGAACTTTGATACCGTTGGCCGTGAGTACATCGGCGCACATCTTTCCGAATTCTTTGGAATTATTGCGCACATCATAGGCGATTGCGACTTTTATTTCCTCACCTGCAAACTGTGAATTAAGATAATTGGCAAGTCCCTGCGTGGCCTGACCAAGCGTATAACGGTTCAAACGGTTGGTGCCCACACCCATAATACCGCGCATGCCACCGGTCCCGAATTCGAGTTCGCGGTAAAAGGAGTCTTCAAGTTCGTCCGGATTTCCGGCAATCCACTGTTTAATGATTGATTTGGTATCGTCGTCAAAAGTATCGGTAAGCCAGAGCTGTGCTTTTTCTAATGTGGTCATTATTTTTTGTGTTTATGGTTATGAATGATGAGAGTTGAAGGCTGGAAGATGGAAGCGGGAAGTCGGGATTCATTTCCTACCCGAAAACTACACCCCTATTTCAGTTGGTTTCTGAATGCTACAATTTGGTTCATCAGGTTAAAAATTTGATTGTATAAATTAATAAATTTTTCGTCATTTATATACGTTCTCCTATTTGCTTTATAGAGACAGGTTAGCACTTCACCAAGCGAACGTATGGCACATCCTAAAAACTTTCGGAATTCAGCCGCCGACTGTAAAATAGAACCATCGGAAATATTTAAAGCAATAGAATCTGCCGCGGTGCATATTTGAGATGACAGATTATAGATTTCTTTTTTGGGTAAAGCTTCCTACAGCTGATTGATTTCTTCTCCTAAATCCATTGTTTTCTGCCAAATAATTAATTTGTCAAATTTAAAACTCATGGTTTAAGGTTAGACCGTTATTTTCTTCCTTCTCTCTACTTCCATCTTCCTTGCTCCATTCTACTCCAGCACTTTATTCTGCACATTTGCCGTTTTGTCAATTTTAAATGCACGGATAGGATCGTTATAGTAAAGAAACTTGGCTGTATGGCCTATTTTTCCTTTCAGCGAATCCTTAACATTTACTTCAGCATAATTTCCGTTCCGCGAGTCAATATTCAGGTTTGTAATCATCCAGTATGGGGCGATCAGATTGGCTGTATCAGCAATTTTTATCACCGCGTCGCGCGTTTTACCCTGAAAATTGGCGCGGCTGGTATTCCGCAAATCAATTTCAGCGCGGCGGGTATTTACAGAGCCGATAAATTTAGCATTATCTTTTAGGTTAAGCCGGAAATTGTCGGTTTTAATCTCGCTGGAAAGGGTCATTTCAGCAGAATCTGCAATTGCGATTTTCTCCGGGCTGTATTTGGAGTAAATGTTTATATTGTAAAAATCCACTCCCTGAGTCTCCCTTTTCTCCTCGATGAAAAGCGTCTTATCTTTTACGTTGATTCGCAGATTGTCCAGGATATTCGGATAGGTTTCCACATTCACAAAATTATCCGGCGACCGAAGATAGAACACCCGAAACTTCCCCTTCAGTTCTAATCTTGTGAACTCTTCCACCTTAATATCACGGCTTTCAATATCCCCTTTTGGCGAAATCTTTCCACAGGAAAGCAGGCCGAGCAGCAAAAGTATAAAAAAACAGTGTTTCATTTTACAGGTTTCTTTTACAGTACATTACAATACTTCGTCTATATGATAATGTTTATTGTCGCGCGTAGTTCTTATAATCATTTCGCCCAGGAAGCCCGCGATAAACAGCAGTGAGCCCATAATCATCATTGTAAGTGCGATAAAGAACCACGCATTGTCAGTCAGAAGATGACCGTAAATTCCGCGTGACACATCAATAAGTTTGGAAACTCCCAGCCACAGAGCGGACAGGAATCCGATGATGAACATTACGGTACCTACCGCACCGAAGAAGTGCATTGGTCTGCCGCCGAAACGGCTTACGAACCAAAGGGTAATCAAATCCAGAAAGCCGCGTACGAAACGTTCAGTCCCGAACTTGGAGGTGCCATAAGGTCTGGCCTGGTGCTGAACTTCTTTCTCCGTGATCCTGCGGAAACCCGCATTAGCGGCCAGCACCGGGATATAGCGGTGCATATCGCCATAAACGTCAATGGATTTTACAACCTGCTTTTTATACGCTTTAAGGCCGCAGTTAAAATCGTGAAGCTCTACGCCGGAAACTTTTCTGGCAGCTGAATTGAAAAGTTTAGAAGGCAGATTTTTGGTCATCACATTGTCAAACCTTTTCTTTTTCCAGCCTGAAACTATATCGTAATCCTCCTCTTTCACCATCTGATAAAGCTCGGGAATCTCCTCCGGGAAATCCTGCAGATCCGCATCCATGGTGATGATCACGTCGCCGTGAGCTCTTTCGAAGGCGGCGTGCAGCGCCTGGGATTTGCCGTAATTACGCGAAAACCGGATTGCATTGATCTGGGGATGCTGTACTTTCAGGTTTTCTATAATGCTCCAGGACAGGTCGGTACTGCCATCGTCTACAAACCAAACTTCATAGGTCAGGTTCGCGCCTCTGCATACTGTATCAATTCTGGAAAAAAGTTCTTCCAGGGATTCCTCTTCATTTAGTAAGGGGATGATGATGGATAAATTCATTGGGTTGAATAAAATGGAATATATTATTTAGTGGTTCTGCCCCGGAAAAATGCTCCGAAAAACAGCGATAAAATTAAGTAAAAAATAAGGATTGCCGCAAAGTAGGACGAAAATAGCCTGAAGGTAAGCATGTCTTTATCCTTTACGCGTTCCGGTTCAAAACTCTGGATTCGCTGTCGGTACTTAATCTCCAGTTCTTCAATGTCTTCCTTCTTTGCCAACACCTGTTTGGCAGACTCATATTCTTTGTTCAGTTCAGCTTTCTGGCGTTCCACGTACTGATAGTTCAAAAGGTCTTTGGCATCGCTATCTACAAAGTTCAGGAATACAAACATAGATACTACAGACAGAAATCCGCCCACAAACATGGGTGTAAAAGCTTTGCTGAAGGCATCTTTAAAAGAAATTATGCCTTTCGATTTCCAGTAGCTGTTCACCGACAGATAAGCAAAGACACAGTACAGCAACGGAAGTACAAACGCATTGGCTATGAGGCTGTTGTTAAAGTAGTCTACTCCGCTAATAAAGTAAATGGCGAAGAAAATCAACATGGTGATAACGTAGAGAATGATACCCAGGGTAACAGGATTTTTGGACATAAATTGAATTAAAGTTTGAAGTTTTGTAAAAATTTGTATATTTGCACCGGCAAGTCCTACACAACCAGCTCCTGTGAATCCTCCAGGGTGGGAACGCAGCAAAGGTAAACGGTTGTAGCGGTGTGATGTAGATCGCTTGCCATTTTTTTATTTCCTGATTTCAAGGATTTCGCCAAGTTTTGGCAGTACCAACTCCACTCCCCTTTCCTTAAACTTCATATCAGCGGCCTTATGGTCAATTTTGATAGGTTCAAAAGTGTCGAAATGACATCCGATCACCTTTGGTGTTTTAATCAATTCAGCGGCTGCAAAGGCTGCTTTTTCTGCACACACTGTATAGTGGCCACCGATGGGCAGGACAGCCAGATCGATTTTACCAAAAAACCTCGGCAGGATTTCCATTTCAGCAGAAATGCCTGTATCGCCGGCAAAATAGATTGTTATATCTGATGTTTTCAGCATATAACCTGCCGGTTCGCCACCATATCTTCCGTCGGGGAAAGAACTGGTGTGACTGGCCGGAACCATAGAAATTTCAAGATCTTCAATTTTTGTAGTTCCGCCGAAATTCATGTCGATGGATTGCGGATGCTCATAATAAGCACAGATTTCAGGTTGCCCAATAAGTTTTGCGTCCGGGTGATGATGAAGAACCTCCTTCACATCGGCTGTGTGATCGCCATGGGCATGCGTGATTAATACGTAGTCGATGGTCTGTGCTTCCAAATCGAAGCCGGATTCAGCTTTGCCGAAATTGTAAAAAGGGTCGCTCAGGATATTCTTGCCTTTGTGGCTGAACAGAAAACAGTTCTGTCCGAGGTACTGAATTTTCATTTCTATATGTTTTGTAGTTTGGTTAATAAAATTTTATCGGTATATCTTTTAATTAGGGGGCGCTCCTACGGAGCGCCCCGCATCTTACCATGTTTCTCCCGCTACACAGATAGCGTTCCTACGGAACGCGTTGCATCATATTTCCCCGCTGCTACTAAGGTAGCGCTCCTACGGAGTGCCCTACTTAACTTTTTATCTGCAGCTGCAAAGATACTGTTGCTACAAGACGTCATTTGTGATTATAACGCTTGATCTCAAGCATTTTATTTATCTTTATTGCGCTTAAAAATAATTAAGTCCGAATGCGATCAGAATACTCATGACCAGCGTAAGGATTCCGATCTGTTTAAGGAACGGATCCAGTTCCTTGGGGTCTTTTACCTGCATTATTCTTCTCCTCAGCGCCATCATGGGGAACATCAGGATAAAGAATATATAAGCATAATAATTACCACGGTTCTGCAGTTCGTTCATCATCATAAATACTAAAACAAGCAGTAAAGGCAGTTGCAGCAGGATGATCTCATATACCATGGCGTATCTGAAACCCATCCTTAGTGCCAGTGTTTTCTTACCGCTTAACGCGTCACTTTCCATATCGCGCATATTGTTCAGGTTAAGCACGGCCGCGCTCAGCATTCCGATGGCTGTGGCCGGCAGAAGCATGTCCCAGTGGAAGGTTTTGGTAAACAGGAAGTAACTTCCGCATACTGCCACGAGTCCAAAGAAAACAAACACGAACAGGTCGCCTAGACCCAGATAGCCATAAGGTTTCCTGCCGACTGTATATCCTACAGCTGCCAGAATACAGGTAATTCCGAGAGCTACAAAGATGTAGAATTCATTCATCAGATTCTCCCTGAAGAAGGCCAGATATAGAAGCACCACAGTTGCAGACAAGGAAAGTACGGCGAAAAGGATCACTGCATTCCGCATTTGCTGCGCGGTTATCCGGCCGGAAGCTACTGCCCGCTGCTCAGCTTCATCGGCACGAAGTGCATCAGTACCTTTTATGCCGTCGCCATAATCATTGGCAAAATTGGAAAGGACCTGATACAATAGGGTTACCAGCATTGCCAAAGCAAAAATCCGCCAGTCCCAGGTACCTCCCTGCTCCAGAATCCGCCATCTGGCGATGAATGAGCCTACAATAATCCCGCTCATCGAAAGTGGCAGTGTACGGAGCCTCGCGGCTTTTATCCAGTCAGTCATATACTATCTTTAATTCTAATTACTATTTTTCGGAATCACATCCAGCTTTTTTCAGAACTTTCTACCTTATACAGGCTGTGATTAACCAGTTTGCGAAGTTTACTGTAACCCGCACTGCGGAAAGTTACTTTTCCGCCCGCTGTAAAGAACGTTGCAGATCCCAGATCACTTTTGTTCTGCCAGAAATACTGCTTCAGCTTTATTGCCTGAATTTTCTCGGTTTCAATCGTTTTTTTCTGAATATCCCATATCCCGGACTGTACCGAAATAAAGTCCTCGTTGTAATACAGCCGGCTGTTCCGGAAAGCCATAATCAGCAATACTTCTGCGACCACGGCATAAATGGCCACAAGACCTATATAAGATTCGTCCAGTCGTCCCGTCATAAATAGCAGAGTTATCGGTATTACAACAAAACTCAGGTTTCCCCCTATAAGCTTACGGAAATCAGGCTTCAGTGAGTTGCTGAAATGTGGAATCCGGGTCCAGACAAAGTTGAGGATATCCTCCTTTTCCCTGCTGCTGCAGCCCGGAATGGTGTTATAACTGTCTTTATTATTTTCATCGCCCGATATCTGACTGATCCGAAGTTGCAGAACATTTACTTTTTTCTGCAGAAAGTTCTGTATTTCAGTGACCATCTGTACTTTACTTCTGCTGATAAGTGCATTTTTAGTACTCAGTAAGCCATATTCAAGTGATAGACGCTCTTCACCTTTGGTGATTCTCATGCCGAAATAAATGACCAGGTTCACCACAAGGTTTACAATGATACCCAGTATAAAAAAAACAGCAACCAGCATAAAAATTCCAAGCACCGGGACCTGATGAAGTAAAGCCGTCTTTACATGATCTGCTCCGTTGTTAACGATGTACTCTTCAATTGACTGCTCACGTATAAACTCCAAAGCGTTCTGACCAACATAGATGGCAATACCTACAAGGCCAAGGAAACTTTTAAGATAATTAGCGGTCAGTCCGTACTTGATCAGGGATGCCATTGATATGGTAATGCGTTCGGTCACCTTTTTATTAAAAACAGCTCCCGGCGCAGGTTCAGTGCTCAATAAAGTAGCTGTTTGGTGATCCATAAGGTATTCCTTCAGTTCACGCGCATTTTCAAGTGAAATAGCATTTACGGTAACCTCTTTTTTATCACTTCCCGGACTGTCCACCTCCAGCTTATAAATATTCAGCAGGCGGTGAATTAAAGGTTGATTGATATTAACTTCCTGAATCTTATTTTTTTCAATGCTGACTTTTTTCCGGTTGATAATGCCGCTGCTGATAACCAGCTCACCGCTCTTCTCATTGATGAAGTAAGAAAAATTTCTGTACTGAAGATAAGCCACCAGCGACATCACCAGAAAAACGGTAATTGTACCCGCTATATAAAAAACGAGGCTGCCCGGATTTTTATCACGGATGAAGAAAAGTACATATAAAGGCCATGCGGCCTTCAGGAATTTCCCGAAGTTGATGAGCGTAAGCAGAAGGATTCCGATCTTAGACTGCCGGCGGGGAATGCTAAACGGGATGTTCGTCATGCGGACTGCTGTTAAGGGTGGATCTATCGTGAGTATAATCCTGATTTACTGCAGATAAATTATCATTTGTTAAAGAATCACTTAAAGCCTTCTCACTGTCAATTTTAGTTAAAATAAGTTGGTTGAAGCTTTCGGCTATGCCTTTGGGAAGACCGTTAATGGAGAGGTCCGAACCACCCCCACCTGCGGTAAATACCGTCAGAGATTTCAGTCCCAGGGAACGTGAGAGCCAGCCTTCTTCCAGGGCAGTGTGCTGTATTCTGTTAAAGGGTATAATGATGATGCTTTTGCTGATGAGTCCGTACTGATAGATAACGTCCCGCTCGCGGAAGGCATATTTCCGCTGGCCAAATGCCAGGATCTGGTAGCCAAAGTTAAAGAGTACAAGTCCCAGAATTATGCTGAGGAACATCCAGATATAGTCAGCAAGGACTTCTTTCAGAAAAAAATATCCTGTTGCGGCAGCCCCCATGACTATCAGTGAGAAGATAATGCTGTTCACGATAATCACCTGCAGGTATTTTGGAGAAACAGGCGTCAGTTCCACCTCCTCAAACCTTGGCAGGTCATGATCCAGCACCTTATCATTTTTAAATTCGGACATTGTCAATATTTGATGCTGTTAAGAAATCCACTGGTTTTCACCAAAATCAGGCTTTCTTTTCTCCAGGAACGCGTTGCGGCCTTCCTTTGCTTCTTCTGTCATATAGGCAAGTCTTGTAGCTTCTCCGGCAAATACCTGCTGGCCCACCATACCGTCGTCGGTCAGGTTCATAGCAAACTTCAGCATACGGATGGACATCGGGGATTTGCCCAGGATTTCCTGAGCCCATTCGTAAGAAGTATCCTCCAGTTCCGCGTGTGGAATCACGGCGTTCACCATTCCCATCGCTTCAGCTTCGCGGGCACTGTAGTTCCTTCCCAGGAAAAAGATTTCACGTGCTTTTTTCTGCCCTACCATTTTAGCCAGATAAGCAGAGCCGTAACCACCGTCGAAACTTGTTACATCGGCATCGGTCTGTTTAAAAATCGCGTGTTCTTCACTTGCCAGAGTAAGGTCGCACACTACATGTAAGGAATGTCCGCCACCTACAGCCCAACCGTTTACCACAGCGATAACCACTTTAGGCATAAAACGGATCAGGCGCTGAACTTCCAGGATGTTAAGACGGTGACGCCCGTCATCGCCCACATACCCTTTCTCGCCACGTGCTTTTTGGTCGCCGCCACTGCAGAAGGCATGACCGCCATCCTTCGGACTCGGGCCTTCACCTGTAAGAAGAACTACACCAACGGAGGAATCCTCGGAAACATGATAGAATGCATCATAAAGTTCTGAAGTGGTTTTAGGTCGGAAAGCATTACGCACTTCCGGTCTGTTGATAGCAATCCTTGCTACACCTGCTCTTTTTTTATAAGTGATGTCATCGTATTCCTTTACGGTGGTCCAGTCTGTATTCATCGGTATAATTTGCGGTAAAGGTATGGATTTTGAGACGCTTTTCCAAAGCAATATGCCGCCGGAAGAACGGGCGGTTATTCTAAAATAGTTGCCCTCGCTCCTGAATCCCTTTCTGTCTTGGAGAAATGAAAAAAGCTGCCCGCACAGAGAGTTTGACAGCTTTTTTTAACAGACGGAAAATCAGTGCCCCAATGGGGAATAAGAGGCTTCGCTCTAATAAATGTTTCCATTAAGAATTCACAGAATTGCGGCGCCCGGAAGTTTCCGAATCGATTCTTGTAAGACGCGGACATTTGTAAAGATAAAATTCGGTTTTAAACATCCTTCTGCATCTCGCGATTTCAGCATTCTGAATAATTTTAATCTCCTCTTTGATTACGTTTTCACTGACTTTAAACATCTTCTTCAACTCATCATAGCATAGAAGGTTCACATTGTCTGTTGTACTGATGTTTTCCCTAAGGAATTTTCTTAAAGTGGTTTGCGACATATAATATTTGTTTTTGATTAAGAGTGTAATATAGTGAATTATTACCAATTACACAAATTATGTAAAGTGTTTTTTAGTATATGGTCCGAATGGCGCAGATTAAGTTTAGCCTGCGCTGGCCTTTTAATTGATGTTGTTTTCCCGATAAGATGCAAACTTCATGCTTATCTGTTGGTATAAATCTAAAATATTCAGATATGGAATGGATTCCAAATGACTGGCAAAGTATTTTTATGCCGGAAATGCCACTGTTTGAAACCTTTGCAAGGGCTGCAATTCTTTATTTTTTCATTCTTCTTGTTTTGCGTTTCCTCCCCAGACGGACTACCGGTGAACTGGGAGCCATGGACCTTGTCTTTATCTTACTTATCACTGAAAGTGCTTCTCACGCATTGGGCGATTTCACAACATTGGGTGACGGACTGGTGATGCTTACTGTTTTTATACTCATAAATTATATTGTAAATCAGCTCACTTACCGAACTGTTTTTTTTCGCAAGCTGTTTGAGCAGTCGCCACTTCCTGTGGTACAGAACGGAAAACTTCTTTACCGCAACATGCGGAAAGAATTACTGACGAAAGATGAGCTAATGGCGGGCTTGCGTGAAAACGGCATCGAAGATATTTCCCAGGTTAAGGAGGCATTTGTGGAGGGTGAAGGGCAACTGTCCTTCATTAAATTCAGTACGCAGGAAGATATTCATCACAAAAAGAAAAAACCGGGCAAATAATTAGTACATAAACTGTTACAATTACTGAATTGTCAGCAGATACTGGAAAAATATAAAAATATTTATGATATAAAAGTTTGGAAATTACGCTGATTTTATGTAAACTTTGTGTAAACCAATTAAATACTATGAGATGACTTCTACGAATTATATTGGATTTTTCCAGCGGCGCGATGTTCTGCTGAAGGCAGTAAACAGTTTCGGTGTCGCAGGTTTTAAACCTGAAGCACTGATTGCACAGGATTCAGAGGATTATCCTCTGATGCTTTCCGTAAAGCTAAATGATGAATATGACCTTCAGATGGCATCCAATATCTTTAAATTTTACGGCGTAACCCATGTGGACGAGATTAGCGGTAGGATAGATAATGCCGACGAGCTCAGACGTATTATTTCAATCCATTCCCGGCAGCAAATCTACTCGCCGAAAGGCAGCGGAGCGCATAAACATTTCCATGAAGGTATGAATGCCGAAATTCAGTCCTTCCATAATGAATGATCTTACAACCTGTGCTGCCGCGCAGGTTTTTTTATCGCCAATGCTTTAGCTGACGCTGGTTAGGTAAGAATTTTGTACTTTCGTCTGCTAAAGATGGGCAACGATGGTATATGACTTAGAACAGGAGAAACAGGAAATTCTGGCGCGGTACAAGGACCTCATTTCCAATACGTACCGTACTCTGGATGAGGAGCAGAACAAACTGATCCGGAAGGCTTTTGATATTGCACTGGACGCGCACAAGGACCAGCGGCGCAAGTCCGGTGAGCCTTACATTTATCATCCAATAGAAGTAGCAAAGATTGTTGCCAATGAAATTGGACTTGGCGCCACATCAATCGCATGTGCCCTGCTGCACGATGTTATTGAGGATTCTGAATACACGCATGAAGACCTGGAGAAACTTTTTGGGGAGAAGATAGCGAAAATCGTAAATGGACTTACGAAGATTTCGATAATGAATCACCAAAATATTTCCATTCAGTCCGAAAACTACAGGAAACTGCTTCTTACACTCTCTGAAGATTTCCGCGTAATCCTGATTAAAATTGCGGACCGGCTGCACAATATGCGTACACTGGAAAGCATGCGTCCGGACAAACAGAAGAAGATAGCATCGGAAACAGTTTATATTTATGCACCTCTCGCCCACAGACTGGGCCTTTACAATATAAAGTCGGAACTGGAGGATCTTTCGCTTAAATACAATAACCCTGAAGTATATGCGGAAATCGATCATAAACTGGAACTGGCTAATGAGCAAAGGCACAAATATGTAGATGAGTTTACCAATGAAGTCTCAGAACGCCTGAAGGAGGAAAACCTGAGTTTTACAATTAAAGGGAGAGCAAAGGCAATATCGTCCATCTACCGAAAAATGGTAAAGCAAAGTGTGCTTTTTGAGGAGGTTTATGATAACTATGCGATACGCATCATTTACAAATCGGATGCAAGGAATGAGAAGTTCCTGGCATGGAAAATATACTCCATCGTAACCGATCTCTATCACAGTAATCCGCAGCGGATGCGCGACTGGATCACACAGCCACGTTCCACCGGGTATGAAAGTCTGCATCTCACCGTATTGGGTCCGGATAAAAAATGGATTGAAGTTCAGATCCGGTCCGAAAGAATGGACGATATTGCCGAGAAAGGTGTGGCTGCGCATTATAAGTACAAGGAGGGATACCGGCCGAATTCTGATGAGAAAAATTTTGAAAAGTGGGTGACCACTATCCGTGAAGTTCTGGAAACACAACAGCATCTCACAACGACAGAGTTACTGGATAATATTAAACTCAACCTCTACTCCAAGGAGGTATTTGTGTTTACCCCTCAGGGCGAAATTAAGATTCTTCCCGTAGGATCTACGGCACTCGATTTTGCATTCTCAGTGCATTCCGACCTTGGAACACGGTGCCTGGGAGCAAAGGTGAACGGAAAACTGGTTCCTATATCACATGTGCTGCAGAACGGTGATCAGGTGGATATCCTCTCCTCACAAAACCAAAAACCCAAGTCCGACTGGCTGGATTTTGTAGTTACCTCCAAAGCAAAATCAAAAATCAAGAGCTACCTGAATTCGACGAAAAACCACCTGGTTAGCGAAGGGAAAGAGATTTTGCAGCGTAAGCTGCGACATGCAAAAATTGCTTTTAATGATGAAGAAATCAACCGAATGCAGAAATTCTTCAACCTGAAAACGTCGCAGGAGCTCTTCCTCTTTTTCCAGGATGGAACGCTGGACACAGGCGATCTTAGAAAATACATTGAAAGTAAAAGTGTCTTCAATAATCTGCTGAATCGTTTTCGAAAGTCACCTGTTAAAAATCTTGCTTTCGAAGAGCCGGCGCAAACCAATCTTGATATGATTGTTTTCGGCAAGGATGAAGAGAAACTGAATTACACTTTTGCAAAATGCTGCAATGTGATTCCCGGAGATAAGATTTTCGGTTTTATCACCATTTCCGAAGGAATCAAAATTCACAGTGACAACTGTCCGAATGCCATCAATCTGCGGGCACAGTATGACTACCGTGTGATGGAGGCCAAATGGGTTAATGCCGAAAGTTTCAAGAACCGTATTAAGATCGAGATTGAAGGTCTGGACAGGATGGGTATGATCAATGACATTACTCAGGTCATCAGTAACTCTATGAGTATTGATATGAAGAGTATGACCATCGCATCCAACGACGGTATTTTTACCGGCAGCATCAATCTGGAAGTCAAAAACCGAAGCCAACTAGAAGAAACATTCAAGCAGCTTAAAAATATCAGCGGAATTTCTAAAGTACAACGAATATAGAATCAGATTTAATGAAGTTAACCACCTATTTTCAAAAATTTTTCCAAAGTAGCCAGTCATCAGGCATTTTATTGCTGGGCTGCGTAATTATTTCACTACTTATAGCAAATTCCGGCGCCGGTTCATCTTTTGCCGACATTCTTCAGTATCAATTAGGACCATACAGTACTTCCGTATGGATTAATGACGGCCTGATGGCTATATTTTTCCTGCTGGTAGGTTTGGAAATTAAAAGGGAAATTGTGGAAGGTGAACTTTCAAGTTTTAAGAATGCTTCTTTGCCCATTTTTGCAGCAATTGGAGGCATGGTAGTTCCTGCGCTTATATTTGCATTCTTTAACTCAGGCACAGAATATGCTAATGGCTGGGGAATTCCGATGGCTACAGATATCGCATTCTCGCTTGCCATCGTGGCTATGCTGGGTAGCAGGGTTCCGGCCTCTATTAAGATTTTTCTTGCTGCCCTGGCTATAGTGGATGATTTAGGTGCGATTATGGTGATTGCAATTTTCTACACAGAGCAGATACACTGGATCTACCTTCTTTTCACTGCTCTGGTCATAATTTTATTGATTTTTCTGAACCGATTTAAGGTTACACGTCATATCTATTATCTTATTCCCGGGATATTCCTGTGGTATTTTATGCATCACTCCGGAATCCATGCCACTATTGCCGGTGTAATCCTTGCCTTTACCATACCAACCAATGCATCTCATACTGAAATTTCACCGCTGGAGAAACTGGAACACCGCCTGCACACTCCGGTGAATTTTCTGATAATGCCCTTATTTGCCCTGGCCAATACCAATATCCTTTTTAAAAGCGGTATGGTAGAGGGACTTTTCTCTACCCTGGGTTACGGGATTATCCTGGGTCTTGTAGCTGGAAAACTGATTGGAATCACTCTGTTTTCAGGAATTGCTATCCGCACAAAGTTAAGTTCACTTCCGGCCGACAGTAACTGGACTCAGATGATTGGAACAGCACTGCTGGCAGGAATTGGATTCACGATGTCCATTTTTATCGCACTGCTTTCTTATAAAGGTCATCTGGAGATTCAGGAAGAAGCCAAATTTGCCATTTTGGTAGCTTCGGCCATTTCCGGAGTTTCAGGTTATTTCATTCTGAGACAGGCAGGACGAAAAAAAACAACCTGATTTCAGAGCTTGGGATGATTGTCCGTTGGCGTTTCAAGTATAATCTGGTGTTCTTGATTTACTTCACCATTATCAAAATGTATAATGGGTTTTGGAATTTCCTTCTGCAGTTCATCGGCAATCAGTTTGTCCAGTCTCACACGCCGGATGGCCAGGTTCAGTTCATTGCCGAACAGCAGTAAATATACATTCACGTTTACCCATACCATAAGCAGGATCATGGTGCCGATAGAACCGTAAAGTACATTGTAAGTGGCAAAATTACGGGCGTAAATAGCAAACAGATAGGTAGTGAGTACAAAAAGAACGGTTGTAAGCAGGGCGCCCGGCACGGCCTGTTTAAACCGGGTAATTTTCACAGTGCCTACCCAGTAAAACAAGGCCAGCAGGAAGAAATAGAACAGGGGAAACGAGATAAACCCGATTATTTTGGAAAGGTTATCTACAAACCATGATATATCATATGCCGGCTTAAACCACTTGAGTACAAGTTCGGCATAGTATACCCCAAAGAGAGCCAGAAATATAACGCTGATAAAAGCTATGGTAATAAAGAATGCGGTGATGAACTCTTTTACGTCATGGTGTTTCTCGTCCGTATTTTCGTTGAATCCATCAATAAGGGCAAAGGTTCCGTTGGTTGCAAAAAACAATGCCAGAATAATGGTGATTTTACTTATGGAAGTTGTGTTTGGAATAATTGTATTCTTTATATACCCAATTACATCTGCTTCAATCCTTCCGGGGAATATTCGGTGCATAAGCACATCAAATATGTAAAACTGCAATCTATCATAATACGGCAGATAAGGCATTATGGAAAGCAGAAAGAGGATAAAGGGAAACAGTGAAAAGACGAAATTCCACGATATCGCGCCGGCAGTCCGGCCAATTTTGTTTTTGAAAACCCCCTGAATATAAATATCGAACATTTTCCACAGTGATACGCCCAGAAAAGGAATATGGATGCCGTCCAGGAACTGATGAATTTTTCTTATGAAGTGTGGGGTTCTAAAAGTCATTCAACTATATTTGCAGCACAAATATAAGCAATGCGAATCAATTTACTGTGTATAGGCAAGACGTCGAGCACCGAAATAAAGGGCCTTATTGATTATTATATGACCCGTCTGCCCAGACATTGGAACTTTGAACTTATTGAAATTCCTGATGTTAAAAACGCCGGAAACTTCTCCCCTGACTTGCTGAAAAAAGAGGAAGCCAAACTTTTTCTGAACTATATAGAATCTTCGGATATTACGGTTTTGTTGGACGAAAATGGTAAACAGTTTACAAGTCGTGAATTTGCGGGAAAAATGGATGTCTGGATGAATTCTTCAGTAAAGAAAATCAATTTCCTTATCGGTGGTGCCTACGGTTTTGCCCCGGAGCTTCATCAGAGTACGGGCGGTACGCTTTCACTTTCCAAAATGACATTTACGCATCAGATGATACGGCTTTTCTTTGTGGAACAACTGTACAGGGCAGATCAGATCCTGCAGGGTAAACCTTACCACAACGACTGACAATCCGGCCCTATTTAACCTCGCACTTTTTCAGCAGGTCGTTGATCAGATATTTCTCAAAACCGGTTTTCAGTGCTTTTTCAAGGTTTATGCAGGCATCTGTAGCACGGTTGGTCTCAAACTGGATACGGGCTTTTGTTACATAGGACAGTGAGAATTTTGGATCCAGCTTGATAGCCCTGTCCACATCAGCAGTGGCTTCCTTATGTTTTTTCATGGCCAGATAAACGGCGGCCCTGTTATTATAAAGCAGACTTTCCGGCTTTTCAGAAATGAGCGTATTATAATCCTTAAGTGCCGCATCAAGCTTCCCGGAATTCATCTTGAAGGTCGCATAGTTGGTTCGGGCAATAAGGTTTTCGGGCGCAATGGAAATCAGGTACTGATAATCCTTTTCGGCCAGATCATTTTTCTTCAGGTCTTCATAAACCTTAGCACGTGTCAGGAACAGTTCCGCATTTTCGCTGTCCAGTAAGAGACCTTTCGCGGCAAAATCCAAAGCATTCTGCTTATTACCCCACTGCGCATGCATAGAACTTAAGTTGATATAGGTCTCCAAAATATTGGGGTCCGCTTTCAGTGCATTCTGGTAGGAAGCAAATGCCTGCTGGCGGTTGCCGAGCCGGCGCTGGGAAGTCCCCAGATTATTATAGTACTGCGCTTTCAGTTTGCCTATCCGCTCCTTATCGGCAAGCGAAGCATAGCCAGCTTCTGCACATTTGTAATCGGCTTTTTTAAAGCATTCGTCAGCCGCTTTGGAATCCTGCAGCTGTGCTGAGCCCATTATAGCTATTGCAAGGGTAAGAAAAGTAGAGATTTTTTTCATCGCATCAAATGAGTTTTTTGTTGATCACTTTAAGGCTTAATGCTGCAAAGAGTCCGCCTAAAAGGTAACCTACTCCACCTCCCATAAGAACATCCAGTGGAAAGTGAACGCCCAGATAAATGCGGCTGTAGGAAACTATAGCGGCCCAAAGGAAAAGGAAGAGTGGAAACCACCCGAACTTCTTCTTCAGCATGACCGTCATAAAGTTAGCAATAAAAAATGTATTGGACGCGTGCGCCGAATAGAAGCCAAAACTTCCGCCACACTCCACCTCACGCATTAGGTTTTCCAGAATCGGATCATGACATGGCCGCAGTCTGGCAATCCCAACCTTAAAAATACCTGCCAGCTGATCTGAAACTGCGACGCCCAATGCGATGAAGACCAGCATATAGATAAGAGCCCGCCAGCCATAAGTGCGCAGAAGCACAATAAGAAACACCATATACAGTGGAATCCATATCCACTTTTCGGAGATCATCAGCCAGAAATTATCGAAGGTGTGATTTCCAAGACCATTCAGAAACAGAAAAATCTCCTTATCTAATGCTATTAACTCCTGCATTGGGCTAGCGGCTTACGGGTCCTTGGTGGGAATCGGAAAGCTGATCGGTCTTGCTCTTAGCTGTAAGGTCCAGATCCCGTCTCAGTTCGTGGGTTGGATCGTATTCCTTGGCGGCTTCCTTAACCTTTTCAATCTCACGCTTTATCTCAGCAACGGGATTATCGGTCTCCTTCAATATTTCGGTCTTTATATCCTCCATTGCACCCTTCATCTTGCGGACTCCAAGGCCCAGGTCGCGTGCGATGGACGGAATTTTATCCGGACCGAACAGAACAATAATTGCGAGTATAACTACGATAATTTCAGAGAAACCTAATTCCATGGCGCAAAAATACAAAAACAAATCTCAACACATTAAAGGAAAATTCCGGAAGGTTAACAATTTAGACCCTGGCCTTACAGTTTCCTTCGGTGAAATCACATTGTGCCCGAGATACCCCTAAAGACCGGCACTTTTTATGATTTACGGGCTTTTTTTCGGTGGAAAACATAGTAAACAAATCCGGCACTTGCAGCCATTAACAGAAAACCTAAAAAGAACGGAGCACCCGCAAACTGAAACGGGGCCTGGTCATGAGTGAAATAATAGAAAACATTGGTCATAAGTGGCGGTCCAATGATGGATGTGATACTAACCACAGAAGTTAGTGCCCCCTGAATATCGCCCTGTTCATTAGCCGGTACCTTGGAAGATATGACAGACTGCAGGGCCGGACCGGCTATACCACCCAGGCAATACAGAAGCAGTATGGCAAACATCATCCACTCCTCATAGGCGAATGCGAACAGAAACATTCCCACGCTGTATAACATTATACCGTAAAGTATGCTCCGTTCAGTACCGAACCTCGGATGGACTTTGCGGATAAGGAAACCCTGCACCACGGCGGTGACAGCTCCCATTACACCCAGCGAAATTCCCACCATCTTCTCGTCCCAGCTGAAGCGGTACATGGTGAAGAACGCCCAGTTGGTCTGTACAGCATGTGCCGCAATATAAACAAGGAACCAGGCCATCATAAGATACAGTATGGCCGGATACCGCCGGATATTTAGCAGTGTACCCACAGGGTTAGCCCGTCTCCAGCTGAAGTTACGCCGGTTTTCTTTTCCCAGACTTTCAGGCAATACAAAGATTCCATAGAGGAAGTTGAGTAAACAGAGGATACCCGCAGCGATAAATGGCACGCGTGGACCGAACTGGCCCAGAAGTCCGCCGATTACCGGTCCCAGGATAAATCCAAGTCCGAAGGCTGCGCCAATCATCCCGAAATTCTTTGAACGGTTGCTGTCATCAGAGATATCAGCAATATAGGCGCTCGCTGTTGTTATACTTGCGCCGGTAACTCCCGAGAATATCCGGCCAACAAAAAGCCAGAATATGGTTGGCGCCCAGGCCTGGATGAAAAAATTAAGTGCAAAACCAAGCAGCGCAAATAATATGACCGGCCGCCGTCCGTACTTGTCACTCAGATTGCCTAGTACCGGCGCAAAGAGGAACTGCATAAAGGCATAGGCGAAACTCAGCCAGCCGCCATACTGCGAGGCTACGCTTAAATCTGCGTCATGTATCAGTTCTTTTATCAGCGACGGAACTACGGGAATAACAATTCCCCAGCCGGTAATATCAACCAAAAGGGTAATGAATATAAACCCAATGGCTGCCGATTTATTATTTTTTTTCACAGGTGCGAAGGTAAGAATTAATCTAAAACTGCAGAAACCAGATCAGCTTCCGGAAACTGAAATTAAAGTGGTCCGGATCAAGTTTACGCAAAAAAAATATCCCCATAAATGGGGATATTCACTATATATAAAATGAAATTAATTGCGTGTTGTGCCGGCTACATCTTCTACTATGGGATCCTCAGCGATTGCCTTGGTACCCTTTTTCTTAAGAAGGTCGTAAGATACGGCTGAAGCAATAAACCACGTGGAATACGTTCCGAATCCTACACCGATTAGAAGTGCAAACATAAACCCTCTTAAATTTTCGCCGCCAAAAATGAAGATGGCCAGGATTACAAGGAAGGTAGCAAAGGCGGTGTTAAAGGTACGTCCCAGGGTACTGGAGATTGAATCGTTAAACAGATTCTCCAGAGTAAGGGATTTTTTATCCTTTAAATATTCCCGGATTCTGTCAAAGATGATTACCGTATCGTTGATGGAGTACCCCAATACTGTAAGCAGTGCCGCAATAAAGTCCTGATTGATCTCCATACTGAAAGGCATTATATTTCTCAGGATAGAATAAGCACCCAGGATTACGATAGCATCATGGACCAGAGAGGCAATCGCGCCTGTGGAGAACTGCCATCTCTTAAATCGTAAGAGAATATACAGGAAGATACCCACAAGCGCTATTAACAGCGCCATAGCGCCACCGGACTTAATATCGTCGGCAACGGTAGGTCCTACTTTTACTGAACTGATGATCCCGTACGTAGTGTCTTCACCACCTTTAAAGTTCCTGACAGAAGCGTCCGCGGGCAGAAACTGCTTAAGACCCTCGAACAGCTTTTGTTCTACAGCCATATCAGCTTCTACAGATTCCTCATTGATCATATAATCGGTAGTGATCTTGAGTTGGTTGTCCGTACCGAAGGTCTTTACATCAACAGCGTTCTGATCACCGTCCTTGGCAACGAATATCTTCTGCAGACTTTCATCAGCTTCCACAGGATTAACAGATTTGTCGAAACGCACTACATAACTCCGCCCACCGTTAAAGTCTACACCAAATTTAAATCCTTGGGTAAAGATTGATAGCAAACAGATAACAGTAAGTATTGCTGAGAAGATATAGGCAAACTTTCTCTTTCCGATGAAATTAATCCATGTATTACGGAAAAGGTTTTTAGTCATTGGTGTCCAAACGGAAAGACCTTTGCCTTTTTCAAGACGGTTGAAGATCATTACCCTTGTTAAAAGTACACAGGTAAACATTGACATCAGGATACCGATACCCAGGGTTACCGCAAAACCTTTAATAGGACCCGTTCCGAATACATAAAGTACAATTGCAGTAAGCAACGAAGTAATGTTTCCGTCAATAATGGCAGATAATGAGAAGTTGAAACCTTCTTTATAGGCCTCCTTGATATTTTTGCCCAGGAAGAGTTCCTCTTTCGTTCTTTCATAGACGATCACGTTGGCATCAATAGCCATGGCCATCGAAAGCACAATACCGGCAATACCCGGAAGCGTAAGTGTAGCATCTACTGAATCCATAATTCCAATCAGGAAAAACAGGTTAAAGACCATAGCAATAACCGCGTAAACACCCGCTCCACCGTAATAGAAAATCAGGTACACCACAATAATCAGGAACGCAATAATGAATGACCACATACCGGACTGAATAGATTCAGCACCCAGGGATGGCCCTACCACTTCAGCCTGCACGATCTTTGCACCGGCAGGAAGTTTACCCGCGCCAAGTACATTTACGAGATCCTGAGCCTCTTCCTGAGAAAAGTTTCCGGAAATCTGTGTTCTTCCGCTGGGAATAGCTTCGTTTACATTTGGCGCTGTATATACAACGTTATCCAGGGTAACAGCTACCGGCTTTCCAACGTTTTTCTCGGTCATAGTTTTCCAGTCCTTGGCACCTTTGGAATCCATCTGCATGTCCACCACTACTCTGCCCAAATCATCATATCCGATGTTTGCAGATTCTACCGCACCGTCTACAGGTGCTTTTTGTGAAGCGTTGCTGCGGATAGCGTAAAGGACAAGGTTATTCTCGTTTCCTGCATCAGGTTTGTAACCCCAGAAGAAATTTGTGTATTTAATATTTGCCGGCCTTGCATCCTTAGCAATCTGGCTGTTTAATATTTTATTAATGGTAGCTGTGTCGCTCAGTTTAATGTTACCAACTCCGTTTGCAGCCATAGTATTAAGCTGGAGCAGGTTCATCAGGTTCGTCGTTTTCGGAACTCCGATCGAGTCTCCTTTTACGGCGATGATTTGGGAAAGCTGCTCAAAATAAGGAGCAACCTCCTGAAGCTGCTGCACTTCCCAGAACTGTAGTTTTGCGGAAGTCTGAAGCATTTTCTTTACACGGTCGATGTCCTTCACACCCGGCATCTCCACAGAGATACGCCCTGTTCCGGGTACACGCTGCACATTTGGTTGAGTTACGCCCATCTTGTCTATACGCGTACGGATAACCTCGTAAGCTGTTCCGGTAGAAAGCTCAATTCTGTTGCGCACGATTTTCTTAACCTCCTCGTCATTGGTATTGAACCTGATTTCTGTAAGGTTAGGATTACCGAAGATTTCAGGGTCTGCAAGTTTAAGATTAGCACCTTTCTGCTTATTTACAGCATCAAACTCAACGAAAAAGTTATCGATATAAGAGCGGGTTGAATTCTTCTGTACTTCATCTGTACGGTTCAGCGCCTCAATAAGGATTGGATTTTCAGAGTAATTGGTCAGGTTGCTGATAAGGTCCCTTTGGTTGATTTCCAAAAGAACATTAATCCCGCCCTTAAGGTCCAAACCAAGTTTCATCTCTTTTTCCTTGGCACCCGAGTAGTGGAGTTTCGTAAACCCAAGATTAAGAGTGTCTTTGGAAAGCCGGTCCAGCTCCTTTTGGTACTTCACAGGATCACCTGCCGAAATTTCTGTAGCCTGCTTTTCAACCTTACTGGTATACCACGTGGGCAGCAGCTCGTTGATGCAGATTAAGCCTAGAATAACCGCTATAAGCGTAATAAATCCTTTTCCTTGCATTATAATACAACATTAAAATTTAGTCGGCAAATATAATGTTTTTATTAGCACTTTTCACATTATTTTAACATTTACACTTCTTTATTTTACGGTTTTTTGAAGGACTTTCAAGAAAATGTGCATTATATTAATTTTAAATATTTTATTGTAAAATCATCTGCTGAACATCGCTGTAAATTCATAAATAATTATAAATGATGTTATTATGCGAAAATTCTCCTACCTCAGTATTTTCCTGATCAGTATCCTGATTCATTCTCAAACCGTTACTCTTCAGGAATTCAGCACGGGTTTTACAGCCCCGGTCGAGATTACTCACGCCAATGACACACGCCTTTTCGTGGTGCAGCAAACCGGACAGATAAAGATTGTACAGTCTACCGGTGCTGTAAACGCCGGCAACTTTCTGGACATCAGCAGCAAAATTACCTATGGCGGCGAACGCGGTCTGCTGGGACTGGCCTTCCACCCCCAGTACAGTACCAATGGGTACTTTTTTGTATACTATAATGACCTTTCGGGCAATATTACTGTCTCACGTTACAGTGTGAACGCTGGCGATCCCAATATGGCTAATCCGACATCGGAAAAGATACTTCTGAATATCCCAAAACCATTCAGCAACCACAATGGCGGCAGTATTCACTTTGGTGCCGACGGTTTCCTGTATATATCCACCGGTGATGGCGGCAGCGGCGGAGATCCTAATAACAACGGCCAGAATAAGAACGCCTTGCTGGCCAAACTTTTAAGGATTGACGTAAACGCCACAGGACCTTATAATATTCCGGCAGGTAATCCATTTATAGGAGTGGACGGCGCCGATGAAGTCTGGGCCTACGGCCTTCGAAATGCCTGGAAATTCTCCTTTGACCATGTGGCAGGCAATATTATGCTTGCCGACGTGGGCCAAAACCAGATCGAAGAAATTAACAGGATGCCGGTCACCCAGCCCGGAATTAACTATGGCTGGCGGTGTTATGAAGGAAATTCAACGTATAATGCTGCCGGATGTGCTGCAGCTTCCACAATGACCTTTCCGGTAGCCACCTATAACCATTCGGGAGGTAAATGCTCAATAACCGGCGGTTATGTGTACCGGGGAGCACTATATCCGGCATTTACGGGTAAATATTTCTTCGCTGATTACTGCTCAGCTCAAATTGGAATGATGAGTCCGGACAATACAGTCACATGGACAACGGCTTTCAGCGGAAACAACTTTTCTACCTTCGGTCAGGATGCACAGAAAGAACTTTATGTGGGGTCCATCAATAACGGAAAAATTTATAAAGTTACGACTACCACCCTCGGCACTCAGGAAAACGTGGCTGGTGGAGTTAAAATATATCCGAATCCGGCCTCGGGAATAATATCCGTACAAGGTGTAACCGGGACAGATCGGACAGCAGATTTTACCAATGCTGAAGGCCGAATGGTGCATAGAACGAAACTTAACGAGGGCGGCAGTGTTGATATTTCGCGTTTGGTTCCGGGAATCTACTTTGTAAATATTTACGCGGATAATGTGAAGGTGTTTACGGAAAAGTTGATGGTGAAATAAGAAATTATTGTATTATAATTGCTCGGGCTCTGTTGTTATCTTTCGCGGGCGCCTTCTCCATGATTTTGATGTTGTTATCCTTAATCTCCACCAAACCGTCGTCCTGCATTTAGGTCTGTGCGTCAAGCGCAGTCGGTAGCTTCCGAAACGCAGTCTGCCAGTCGACACATTAAGCGCATGATAAGAATCACCTGTAAGATTGATTAAAAATGGTTAGTGTTCACGTCATTTTCTTTAGCAATCCTATAAAAATCTTTCTCTTTCTCCCCTTTCTTCATTTCATTAAAAATAATTTGTATCATTTGTTGTGAATCTTTTGTGTACTGTGAACCCTCTTTTACGTAAATTTTATGTGCTTTAATAATATTAGTTAGTGCATTTTCGTAATCTTCTAAGAACGCAAAACTTCTCCCTAAACCATAGTATCCTTCAGCATAATTTGGATGAAATTTTATCAACTTTTTATAATACTCACCTGAGGTTTTGTAGTCGTGTTTTAGATTATACACTACTGCAATATTCATTAACGCAAAATCTCCTTCCGGAAAAATGTCTAAGGATTTTTGATAAAATTGAATAGCCTCTTCATATTGATCGATTTTCCTATATGACATTGCAATATCATCTAAAGCTAAGACGAAATTAGAATCATTTTTTAACGCTAATTGAAAAGCTTCAATTGCTAATTTATAATTTTCTGCATCCATAAAATCTTTCCCAATTTTATAGGAATTTGTTGCATTTAAATTTTCGGAATACCGATAATACAGTTTGGTCTTTTCTTCAAGTAGAGCATTTTGATCAATACTGCAAATTAATTTTACAATTGAGTCAACTTCAGATAAAGTATTCTTCATCCCATCAACAGTCGAAATTTTCTTAAAATTCTCTTTACGATCAGTTTCTATTAAAGATTCTGTCAATGATTTGGAGATACATTCTATGTAATTCTCATCATTTAAGGTCCTTATTTTTTTGACACATTCGCAAGCTTTTTCCGCCGCTTTTTGCTCTAAAGTCTGACCATAGAAATTAAAACTTACAAATACAATGATAAGTGATATTGCTTTTTTCATAGAGTTATTTACGTTTTTACTGAAAATTGAACATTTCAAATTTACTTTATTAAATATCAATTTCAATAAAAAAAGCAACTTTTACAAGTCGCTTTTTCATTTCTATATTGGATTCCCAAATTAAATCGTCATCGAAAAAATCCGGGTTTCCGGTTTGTTCCGCATCATCCGTAAATCAAAGGTCATGGCTACATTCCTTGTGAATGCCCGGCCCTTCTCCGTGATTTTAATTGCATTTTCGGAGAGCTCCACCAATCCGTCATCCTGCATTTCCTGCAGTGCTTCCAGTGCGTTTGGAAGTTCGGGGAAAGTGCTCTGCCAGTTCCACGACGTCTCCAGTCGGCACATGATGTTCAGGATGTGCTGGCGGATGTTAAGGTCTTCTTCATTCAGGATATGTCCGCGGAATACCGGAATCCTACCTTCGTCTACACGTTTCTGATAATCCTCCACAGTCTTTTCATTCTGCGCAAAGGCATACCACGAATCAGAAATTGCGCTCATACCCAAGCCAATCATCAGCTGAGTCTTACCGGATGAATAGCCCATGAAATTCCGGTGGATGTTGCCTGAAACCATAGACTGGTAAAGATCGTCGTGCGGTAGAGCGAAATGGTCCATCCCAATCTCGATGTATCCGAGTTCTTCGAGCAATCTTTTGCCGTTTTCATACAGTTTACGCTTTTCTTCTCCACTTGGCAGGTCATTTTCATCAAATCCGCGCTGACCAACACCTTTAATCCACGGCACGTGAGCGTAAGAATAGAAAGCCAGACGGTCCGGCTTCAGTTCCAGGGTCCGGTGGATCGTATATTCCATTTTCTCCCAAGTATGGAACGGCAGTCCGAATACCAGGTCATGGGACACACTGGTATAGCCGATTTCGCGCGCCCAGTTGGTCACCCTTTCTACATTTTCAAAGGGTTGGATGCGGTTAATGGCTTTCTGTACCTGAGGATCATAATCCTGAACACCAAAACTGCAGCGACGGAAGCCCAGGTCGTAAAGGGTCTGCAGATGTTCGCGTGAAGTATTGTTTGGATGACCTTCAAAGGAAAATTCAGGATGCTCAGCAATTTCAGCTTTGGCAAAAATACCTTCCAGCAGAGTTTTTAAGTTCTGCGGCGAAAAGAAAGTCGGCGTACCGCCACCCAGATGGAGTTCCTTTATTTTCGGTTTTGCGTCCGGCGATGACTTGTCAGAGGCTAAAAGTTCCAGATAAAGATCCCATTCCTTCAGCACACTTTCCAGGTAAGGAGTTTCTACCGAGTGTTGTTTAGTAATCCTTTTGTGGCAGGCGCAGAAGGTGCAAAGCTGCTCGCAGAACGGCAGGTGGATGTAGATCGAGATTCCTTCAGCATCATTGGATTCGCCAAAAGAGCGGATTACCGAATTCTGCCATTGTTCCGGCGTAAATGCTTCTTCATCCCAAAAAGGAACTGTTGGATATGAAGTATAACGCGGTCCCGGAATATTATATTTATCGATTAGTGAATTCATTGGAAGTTTTTTGATGAAAAATGTCTGTACAGTCGCTGCCGATTTCAGACTGCAAAAATACGAAATAAGTTACGGGTGAGAAATTAACGCTGATGAGATTTGGCAGGCTACAGCTTCAAGTTCATTTTCAAAATTCGGCCTTTTCCGGCAAAAATTATTGTATTCCTGTCAGTCCACTCGCAAACATACAGACCCTTTTCATTGGATATGGTAGTCCATGTCTTGCCAAAGTCTCTGGATAGTTCCACGTTTTGGTCGCCTACAGCTATAATATCTTTTCCCCCGGAGCGCGGCCGGATTTTAACGCAGCTTTTGTAACCTCTGTTTTTTCCTGACGCCTGAACCGTCCAGGTCTGCCCCCCGTCTATGGTGGTTGCTATATTGTTAATGTTTTCGGATTGTTTCGTGTAATCACCACCAACGGCAATACCGAACTTGTCTTTATAAAAATCGATGGCATAAATACCTTGGGAGGAACTTCCCTGGATAAAGGGTGTGTTAAATACGGACCAACTTTCATTTCTTAGGTCTAGCCTGAAAATTCTCGAAGTCGCACCACCGCTAGCAATCCACAGGTAGTTTTTGGACGATGCCATATTGGAATTGCTGGCGGCGAATGCGGCTTCGCCTTTATTCATTTTCGGTTTGCCTTTTTGGTCAGTGATGTACCACTGGTTTTTACCTTTGCGGTTAGAGACCGCGAGTTTCAGATTCAGGTCAGTATCCGGATCACTGAAGGCGTATCCCAGATCATCATTTACGAAATGCAGTGCGTCATAAAATGCGGTTTTTGCAGTGTCCCGTAATACAACCTGTTTTGCCAGTGTCCTTTTATTTATCTTGAACATCAATGCCGGACTTTCGATAGTAATGGCATAAAAATCTGTTTTATTCTGGCCCAGCGTGCGGAACTGAAGTTTTTCATCAGTTAATACCTTTTGCTTTTTATCCCTTGCATCTACCAGACTCACATAACCGAATTTGGATTCGGTACCGGAATACCAAACTTTATGGTCCCAGATCTCCAGTGCGCGGATGGAAATTTTATCTTCAAGCAGGATCTCAGTTTTTACCTGCTGCCCGTTCACACAGAAGACAGATATAATGAAAAGGATTACTATTGATTTCTTTAGCATGGTATAAAAATAAAAAATCCCACCGTAAGGTGGGACAAATATTAATCAGGATTATTTACTTTAGAATGTTTCCGTCCGTACAGGAAGTAGATAACAAAACCTAAGGCCAGCCAGATGGCCAGACGTTCCCAGCTTTCACCCGGCAGTCCTATCATTAAGGTTACGCAGATAATAACGCCTAAAATAGGTACTAACGGTACCAGTGGTACTCGGAATCCGCGCACAGCGTCGGGATTCGTCTTACGCATCACGATTACGCCTATACATACAAGTGAGAATGCGAACAGGGTTCCGATGCTCACCATATGCCCCAGGTCGGATACAGGTACAAATCCTGCAAAAAGGCTTACAAAGATCATGAAGATGATATTCGTTTTCCACGGGGTCTGGCTCTTCTTATGAAGGTCAGAGAAAAACTTTGGCAGGAGCCCGTCCACACTCATACTGTAGAAAACACGGCTCTGACCCATCAGCATCACTAACATTACAGAGGTATAACCCGCGATGATGGCAATGGTAAGTGCAGAGTTGATGAAGGTATATCCCGTACGTGCAAAAGCGGTAGTAACCGGACTGGCATCACCTCTGAAATTCACATAATTTTCAAGCCCTGTTAACACATAGGAGAAGAGTACATATAAAATAGTGCACACAACCAATGAGCCAATAATACCTATAGGCATTCCTTTCTGCGGATTCTTTGCTTCCTGTGCTGCGGTACTTACCGCATCAAAACCGATAAACGCGAAGAACACCACACCCGCTCCCCGCAGAATCCCACTCCAGCCATACTGACCGAAATAATCACTCTGGAAAAAGTCGAAGAAGCCCATTGACCCCTGACTAACCAGTTGCTCACCTTCATTCACCGGAATGAACGGACTGTGGTTATCAGGATTGATAAAGCCCCAGCCAAGTACGATGAACACCAATACAACGGTCACTTTAAGGATAACAAGTACATTGTTAATCAGCGCTGATTCTTTGGTGCCTTTAATCAGTAGTAAGGACAGCAGGCAGACAATCATTATAGCGGGCAGATTCAGCATTCCCGGTGTTTCGTCCCAGGGCCCGTGCAGCAAAGCATTGGGAATTTCTATCCCGAAGGTTAAGAGGAATTTGGCCACATATTGCGACCACGAGGCAGCTACGGTAGCAGCACCTAACGCATACTCCAGCACAAGATCCCAGCCGATGATCCAGGCAATAAATTCACCCATCGTTGCGTAGGAATACGTATAGGCACTCCCTGCCACCGGAATCATGGAAGCAAATTCAGCATAACAGAGACCGGCAAATGCGCAGCCCAGAGCCGCTAATATAAACGAGTATACTACCGCAGGCCCGGCATTATCGGCTGCAGCGATACCCGTAAGCGAGAAAAGTCCGGCACCGATTATGGCTCCGATTCCCAACGCTACAAGTGAGCTGGCGCTTAAGGTTCTTCGAAGTCCTTTTTCCGAATCTTCCGCTGTTCTGAGCAGCTGACTTAGAGATTTTGTTTTCCAGAGGTTTGACATTTCAAATTTTTTAAGAATTTACGAAAGTATAAAAATTTTGCAGTAATTAACATTTTATATGCTTTTTAATGCAGACTTCAATTTCAAAAAATATCTCCACTACAATTTCTTCTGCCGATAATCCAATTGATACCAAACACTTATGTGCGGATTATCTTCCGGAATTTTTATCTTTGGCCCGCATGAATCTCCATGATCTTTTCCTCAAGCCGTATGAGAGTTACGAAACCTCCCAGATTGTTCTGGAGGCCGCTGCCGCCCTGTTTGGGCTGCTGAGTGTTTTCTTCTCGGTTCGCAAAAACATCTGGGTCTACCCCACCGGCATCATCTCAACTGTGCTTTACGTTTATATTCTCCATCAGTTCGGACTGTGGGGCGATATGCTCATCAACGTATATTACAGCATTATGAGTGTATACGGCTGGATTCTCTGGGCCAAAAGTTCAGAAGACCATATTCATGTAAATGTTTCATGGACTGCAAAAAAGGAATGGCTCTTTTCGGCGGTTCTTTTTGCAGTAAGTCTTTTTCTGATTACAGTAGTCTACTACTATAAACCTTTGCTCGACGAAGTTTCTGAAAATCCTGCCGCCGGACTTCAGCATCTGGACTGGGCCAACTGGCTCGATGTCCTTACAACCGCCATTTTCCTGGTGGGCATGTGGCTGATGGCCAAACGCAAGATTGAAAACTGGATTTTCTGGATCATTGGCGACCTGATCTGCGTTCCCATGATGCTTTATAAAGGCCTCGGAATAACATCGGTACAGTATCTGGTCTTTACGGTAATGGCTTACATCGGCTATCTGGAGTGGAAAAACGGCGCTGTCCGCGCAGACATTCCACATAAATCATCATCCGAATAGATCCTGAATTGAGTATATTGCACAGTCTTTCACTTAGCTTAATTCATCTATTATATGCAGAATACAGTTCAGTTTTATAAATACCAGGGTACCGGAAACGATTTCGTGATTATAGACAACCGTGACCTTCAGTTTCCCAAAAACAGTGAACGTATAAAACACCTTTGCGACCGCAGGTTTGGAATTGGTGGCGACGGACTCATCCTTCTGGAAAATGACCCGCAGGCCGATTTCAAAATGGTGTACTATAATGCCGACGGAAATGAAAGTACAATGTGCGGTAACGGCGGACGCTGCCTGGTGGCTTTTGCTCATTTTCTGGATCTGTTTGAAGAGAAAACTACCTTTATAGCTGTCGATGGTCTACATGAAGCTGCAATTAGCAACGGAAACGTAAAACTGAAAATGATTGATGTAGATGAAATCAAAAAAGACGGCGACAGTTCAGTCCTGAATACCGGCTCCCCTCACTTCGTGCAGTTCGTGAATTCTGTCCCGGACTTTCCGGTGTTTACCAAAGGACATGAAATACGTAACAGTCCAGCTTACTGTGCCGAAGGCATCAACGTTAATTTTGTTGAAAAACTTTCGGACAGTTCCATTTTCGTGCGTACTTATGAGCGCGGTGTGGAAGATGAAACCTACAGCTGCGGCACCGGCGCCACGGCCTCAGCCTTGGTTCTGATGCAGGATAAAGATATTCGTTCAGTCAATGTGAAAGTTTTAGGCGGAAATTTGAAGATCTACGCCGAACAACACGGATCTTCGTTCACCGATATCTGGCTTGAAGGACCTGCGGTTCAGGTTTTCAGCGGCAAGATCTCAATTTAGTCATACCAACGTAGCCGGTTTCGTTGGTTAGCGAGTTATTAGATAATGGAACTTCCTCATAATTTTCCTGATAAAGAAAAACGGGATGCGGTCCGCCGGCATATTCAGTCGCTCATTCGCCTTAACTCTGCGGCAGTTCATGAATGGTCCGCAGTAGTAGGTCTTGAATTTGTAGCCGAAAATGAACCCGAAGGTAACGTCTGCTTCGCCCGAAGCCCCGCGATCCGCGATGACTACCGCACCATATTTACGGCTGAAGATCTGCTGGACTATGTGATGGCTGTCTTATATTCTGAAGTATCCGCTCTACCGTCCCTTGATTTTGCTGAAGTGGATGTAAAGGATATCCTGCAGCCCACAGATTCCCAAACCTTTTGGAAACTTGTTCGCAATGGCCGGCAACTGCGTTCAGTCTGACCTGGATTATTTTCATCGTCTGCATTCCGAAGGAATGACCGGCTGATCGTTAATTACCTGTCAACTGTCACAAAGACTCTTCTCTCGGCTGGCATATTCGTTCCTCTATTCTGATGAATCATGGTGTTGCCACCACGGCACAAAATTCGCTTACCGGACTAAAAATGCAAACAAGGACAACACCGGAGCTTGGTTAATCCAATCCCGCAGCAGGTGACATCCTGATTAAATAAATAGACGGAATCGAAGTGAATAAAGCCTTCCACTAACAAAAAATACCGCATTTTTGCACTCGCAAATTCTCGTTGTATAAACTCAGCAAAATTCCAGCTAAATGAAAAAAACAGCAGCAATTCTAATTATCGCCGTTATAATCGTAGGAGGCTTCTTCGGCATCCGTTTCTACAATAAATACTTCGCCGATAATGTAGCCAAAGAAGGTTACTTCCATATCCCTACCGGTGCCAATTTTAACCAGATCCTGGATTCCATAGCTCCATACCTTGAAAACAGGGAAGCTTTTGTTGATGTAGCCAAAGACAAAAGCATGGACCGCTTTTTCCACGCCGGACGGTACCGCGTGCAAAACGGCACCAGTAACACGGACCTTGTAAACATGATTAAAGCCGGTAATCAGACTGAAAATACGTTTCGGATTGGTGATTTTGGTGATGTTTACCAAATGGTTGGGCGTGTATCCAGAAAAACAGAGGTCGATTCACTGAAATTCGTTACCGAACTTAATAAAATTGCCGTTCAGAAAGGCTACAGGAATGCCGAGGACCTCAAGAAATACTTCTTCATCGATACCTACCAGTTTTTCTGGACCGTGAAACCTGAAGAATTCTTTAAGAAATTTGATGACCAGTACAAAGACTTCTGGACAGCCGAACGGATTCAGAAAGAAAAACAAAGCGGACTGACGCGAGACCAGATTTATGCCCTGGCCTCCATCGTTTATAAAGAGTCCGGCGGGAAACCCGACGAGCAGAAAACCATTGCCGGCCTCTATCTGAACCGCTACCGCAAAGGAATGAAACTGCAGAGTGACCCTACGGTAATTTATGCCATTAACAAAGAATCCAATTTCACTACGCCCATCCGCCGGGTCCTTTACAAGCACCTCAGGCACCCTTCGCCATATAATACATATGCCAACGCCGGCATACCACCCGGACCCATCTGCATTACCGATAAAAATTCAGTGGATGCCGTGCTGCATGCGGAAAATAACAATTACATTTTCATGGCTGCAGATCCGGACCGTTTTGGCTTCCACCGCTTCACAGCCAGCGATGCCGAGCATGTGAAAAACGCCCGTGATTATCAGGCCTGGCTTAATTCCCGCGAAATAAAATAGCTTTTAACAAAGATTAACAGCAATACGCTTTAACAAAATTAACTTTAGAGCGTCTTATTGGTTAACCGGATTTTCAAATCCGCACAGAAATACATTATTTTTTTTGAATATAAAAAAAACGAACGGGCACTATAATCAGAGTTTTGCCCATGCAAATTATTTTACAAAATGGTAAAAACAGAAATTAATCAGATTCTCACCAGAAAAGTCCTCGGACTTACCTTCGTACTCTCGGCGGCAGCTTTTGCATTTGCCCAGGAAAAAATTACAATAACATCCACTGTAGTGGACCGGGAAAATACTCCTGTGCCTTACGCCTCGGTGACATTTACAAATAAAGCAAATCCTGCTTTCAGCGACGCTGCTCTTGCAGATGACAAGGGATTCTATACTTTGCAGCTTGTACCCGGAAATTACGATGTTACTGTAGAAGCCATTAATTTCAAGAAATCGACCGTTGCAAGACAGATCACGACCGGCGGAACAATGGAGACCATTTCAATTGAAGAAGAGGAAACCGGTTCGGTAGTGGCACCCACTCAGGAAATTGAAGGCGTTACGCTTACCGTACAGGCTACAAGGCCTTACCGCGTAGAGCTCGACAAAAAAGTATACGATCCTTCCACAGATATCATCTCAAAAGGCGGAAATCTACAGGATGTACTTACCAATGTACCTTCAGTTTCTGTAGAAACCGACGGTACCGTTTCCATGCGTGGTAACTCTAACGTCCGTTTCCTCATCAACGGAAAACCTTCTGCCCTTCTCGGAATCGACAGCGGTGCCAACGCGCTTCAGTCCATTCCTGCCGACCAGATTGAGCGTATTGAGGTAATCACCAACCCTTCCTCTAAATTCGAAGCCAGCGGTACAGCGGGTATCCTGAACATCATCCTGAAAAATTCCAAAGGAATGGGTTTCAACGGAAGTGTGACAGGCAGTATAGGCTACTTGCCCACCACCAACCTGAATACCAACCTGAGCTGGCGTAAAGGAAGCTGGACCTGGTTCCTGAACGGCGGTGGTGGCTATCGCGAGGGCGAGGGCCGTAATGAAAATAACACCCGTTTCTTCGATCCGGTTACCGGCGCTACCACATCCTATTACGAGCAAAACTCACTTAACAAAAGTGAGAACGATAACTACAATGCTACCGCCGGATTTTCTGTAGATATTACGGACCGTACCTCCTTTAACCTGTCAGGTATGGGTAGAGCTTATAAAAGCTTCAGCGATAATAATGTAGACAATATCACTTACAATGCCGCACGTATCGTGGATGATTTTACACAGACCAATGCCCTTGGTAACAGCAGGAACTTCACCATTCAGGGCGATGCCGGACTGGATCATAAATTTAATGACAACGGTCACAATATTTACCTGAGCTTAAGTGTTCAGCAAAGCGACAACAGGTCCAATGAGAAATCCACAGAACTGGATAACCTGGTACCTCGTTATGAGTCTCAGGGAAACAACCACACCGTCAATAAAGCGGTGATCGGTAAAATTGACTATGAACTGCCTGTGGGTGAGGTTTCCAAAATCGAAGCCGGATACCGTTTTGACAGTAATAACAATGACTACGACTTCCTGAACCGTGAAACCAATGACCAATTTATAATGCAAACTGTGAATGGTTTCAGCGGGAACACGGGTTACAGTGAAACGATTAACGCGGCTTACGCACAGTTCAAAAGTAAGGTGAACAAATTGGGCTATCAGTTAGGTCTTCGTGCTGAGCATTCAGACATTGGTATCGATTACCTGAGCCTGAGTGGAGATGCGTCCAGCAAGGACAAGAATTATATCGGATTTTTCCCAAGTGCCTTCCTGAGCTATGATTTGGGCAGCACCAACAACCAGCTGTTACTGAACTATTCCAGAAGGATCAACAGACCCCGCTCATGGTTCCTTATTCCCTACCCGACTTCCCTGGCCAACCGCCAGAACCTCTTCCGCGGTAACGAAGACCTGAACCCCGAGTATATAGATTCATTCGAATTGGGTTATGCCATCCAGAAGCGTAAGATTACAATCAACCCCACTTTATACTACCGTTCAACCAAGGACGAAACGAGGTTTGTGGTAATGAGTGAATCTCCGGGATCAAAAATTCTTATAACAAAACCTTTTAATATCGGAAATGAATATCAGTATGGACTGGACCTGAACGCTACGGCAGATTTACTGCCCTGGTGGAAGATCATGGCCAGCGCCGATCTTTTCGGTTATCAGTCGGAAGGTGAATACTATGACGCCACCACGATGGCCAAACCATTACCTTTTGACGGTTCAGGTTTCTCTACCAGATTCAGGCTTACGAATACATTTAAGGTAGACAAAACCCTGAATATGCAGCTTCAGGGCTTCTACAGAGGGGGTCAGGAAACCGCGTCCAGCATCACCAAGCCCATGTACGTGCTTAACTTTGGTGCCAACAAAACGGTGCTGGACGGCAATGGCACTTTGGCCTTCAACATCCAGGACATCCTGGGAACCCGCGGACGGGAATCTACCAATTTTGGTACCGGCTTCGAAAGAGAGTCTATGATGCGCTGGAATCCCCGCACCTTCAACCTCTCCTTCACCTACCGGTTCAAGCAGGGTGAGAAAGTGGAACAGCCAAAACGCAAAAAGGACATCAACAACAACTCCTCGGGCGACGACGACATGCAGGGCCCAATGTAACACAGATCAGGACGAAAGTCCTGATTTTTTTTTGGTATTTGATAAATATAATTGAGTTGTCGCTTTTTGGAAATACATCTCCGACTTCAAAGAAAATTCAATCCTTCGCGAAATCCAGAAAGCAAAGGTCCGCTGCAGCATCAACTCCCTCCGGAACCTGCTGCACTCCGACTTCTGCGAAATGTACGATCCGTTCAAAGATTACTTCGAAAATTTGCCGGAATATACGGGTGATAAAGACCACATCGAAGAATTGGCCTTAACGATTACCACTACTAAACCCGACCTCTGGAAGGAATGTTTCAAAAAATGGTTTGTGGCGATGGTTGCCTGTGTTCTGGACGAAAAGCAAATCAACCAGGCCGTAATCGTCTTTTCAGGCAAACAGGGACTCGGAAAAACAACCTGGATAGAAAAACTAATGCCCCGGCAACTCAAACAGTATATCTTCTCTGGAACCGTAAACCCTAATAATAAAGACACTCTAATCCATTTGGCAGAATGCATGCTCATCAACCTGGACGAGCTCGAAAACCTTAACCGTACTGAAATCGGTTCCCTCAAAGAACTCATCACCAAAACCCATATCCGTATGAGAAAAGCCTACGGCCACAACAACGACAACATGCCACGCCGTGCCAGCTTCGCCGGCAGCGTAAATACTGCCCAGTTCCTTAACGACACCACCGGCTCCCGTCGCTTCCTCTGCTTCGAGCTCGAGCATATTGAATATCAGCATCAAGTAGATATAAACCTGTGCTATGCTCAGGCATATAAACTCTACCAGAAAGGCTTCCGCCATTGGTTCAACCAGGAAGAAATCAAAGACATTAACGCGAACAACGAGCAGTACCAATTAATGAGCCCGGAAGAAGAACTGTTACTGACTTGGTTTGAACCTGCTACAAGAGAAACAGGAAACGCTTTCCTGAATGCTTCTCAAATTGGGGTCCGCCTGGCAACGGTTGCGAATATAAATGTGACAGACGGAACTGTCAATAAATTGGGCAAAGCATTAAAAAAACATGGCTTTACACGAATAGTAAGAAATAAAAGCTACTTCTACGTCGTAAATGTTCTGGATGTTGATGAAGTAGACAGAAGAGCGCGGAAAAAAGAACATATTGAAACCGATAATTCCGAGGTCGGAAAGTTGCCGTACAGATTTCCGAATTAATAATCATTTTCTTTAAAAGCAGCCATAAAATTTACAGCCTTTAAAAGCAGTGCCAAAAGCACTGCTTTTCTTTATTTTATGGCAGTAAGGGCAGTAACCACTTTTGGGCAAAAAACTTTTTTTTATTTTTTCTTGAAAAAAAACATATGAATAATACAACTTCCGAAGCAAACTAAAACACCCATTTCATTGTGCTGCATTCCACTTCCTAAGATTAATAGGTAAATTTTTGAACTAAAAAATAAATATTTTCTTTTGCTAAAGTTTGCTTACGTCCTTACTCCCTTTTTACACTTCATTCTTTTTCATTAAATTGCGCTATTGCTATTTCTTAGTGATGAATCTTTATCAGTATATGTAAAAATATGAATTTAGGGCAACGATCAAGGAATAAGATTATTGTACTCACAGAAGAACCGGAAAACTTGATTTTTCTGGATCTCGGCGCTGCAATTTCCTTAGCATTACAAAATATTCAGGATAAAAAAGACATCTCAAACTTGGCACTTCACAAATTAGAGCTGCTCTTTAGTCAACACACCCTACAAATGGATGATCAGACTTATTATTTAGCTTTGAAAAACATCGGGATACTTTTTGAGAAGGAGCTTAATCTCGATATACCTAAAATAGTGGATAGATTTTCACAAAACAATATATTGTTCATAAAATGGGAAGGTATCATAGAAAAAGGCAATTTATTCTTCCTAACCAAAGAGAAAGGAATTAAACTAAACATCAATAACCTCAGTTATACCACAATATGAAATATAAGGACATTATAAGTTTTGAACCGATTACCGAAGTAGTTAAGTTTAGTAGGACTACAGATAGAGAATACCAGGAAGCACTGATCAAATCATTCGTATTTTCAGATACTTTTAAAGATTATTTGGTACCGTTAATGGTCAGTAATCTCGATTTTAACGGCTCCAACGAAATATTTGGTCTTCAGGTAGTGGGTAATTACGGGACAGGTAAATCACATTTAATGTCATTGATTTCACTGATCGCTGAAGATGAAACCTTGCTAAATCTCGTAAGCGATGATGGTGTTAAATCGAAAATACAACCCATTGCAGGAAAATTTAAGGTATTGCGTTTTGAATTGGGAAACAGGGAAAGTCTGTGGGATGTGATAACTTTTCAGTTAACAAATTATCTTAAATCAGTGGGCGTTGATTTTTCTTTCGACGGCCACGGCCCAAAATCTTACTTTGAAAAACTCATGCTGATGATGGCTGAGTTTGAGGAGAAATATCCGGATAAAGGTTTAATGTTGGTTATTGATGAGATGTTGGCTTACTTAAAAAGCCGGGGTACTGCGGATAAGCTGAGTGATGACTTAACCGTCCTCCAGGCGCTGGGTCAGGCATGTGACCGCTCAAAATTTAAATTTGTTTTTGGCGTCCAGGAAATGATTTATCATGCTCCTGAATTCCAGTTTGCCTCTGAAATGTTGCGCAAAGTAAAAGACAGATACAAGGACATAAAAATCACAAAAGATGACGTAGCTTTCATTGTTAAAAACAGGCTTCTCCGTAAAGATGAGCATCAGAAACAAATGGTAAAGGATCACTTGGATCCCTTTCTCAAGCTTTTTACCGATATGCATGCAAGGACGCAGGACTATATTGAGCTGTTCCCGGTTCATCCCACATACTTTGAGAATTTTGAAAAGATTAAGATTGCAAAAAGTCAGCGCGAGATTCTGAAAACTTTATCCGGTCAGTTCGAGGAAATATTGGAGATGGAAATTCCCAAAGACAATCCAGGCATACTGACTTATGACAGGTATTGGGAGGATATGCAGAAGGATCAGTCCTTAATGTCGGAACCTGATATCAGAAAAGTAAAAGAAATAACAGATACAGTAAGAGATAAAATTGACACCTACTTTACCGGTGCAAGGGCATCGAAAATCGAAGTGGCAAAAAGGATTACAAATGCATGTGCAATTAAGGTGCTGCAGCAGGAGCTTCAGAAGCAGAACGGCACAAATGCAGAGCATCTAGTCGACGATTTATGCTTAACGGACAAATTGGCTTCAGACAGGGATTTTCTTATTGATGTAATTGATACAGCCGCACAACAGATTATCACTGCCACTTCTGGCCAGTATTTCGATAAGAATGCGGATAATGCCGAATACCACTTAAGGATTGAAGGAGGAATCAATTTTGACCAGAAAATTAAAGACTATGCCGCGACGATGGCAGATGCTCAGAAAGATGAATACTTCTTTAAATTCCTTGAAATTAATCTTCCTTTAGACTATGACACCTACCGTACAGGTTTCCGTATTTGGGAGCACACCGTAGAGTGGAAATCACACAAAACCTACCGCGAAGGATATATCTTCTTTGGAAATCCAAATGAGAAATCGACAACGCATCCGCGGCAGCATTTCTACATGTATTTCATGCCAATATTTGATGCTCAGAAGAAACTTCGGAATCATGATGAGGACGAAGTATATTTTATTTTCGATAACCTTTCTGCGGAGTTTAAAAATGCAGTGACGCTCTACGGGGCGGCCCTGTCATTGGAAGTAAGGGCAGACAGTTCCCAGAAACCAATCTATCGGCAGAAAATTGATGAACTGAACAAGAAAGCCCGTGATCTCTTCAATCAGGAATATGTTCAGATCACCAGTGTAGACTATATGGGAAAAGAGCTTCCCTTGAGTGGCTACCCCTTACCAGGGGCAGGGGCTTCAAAAGAACAGGTCTTTTCCGAAGTGGCTTCATTGGTCTTTGAGGAATGGTTTGATAATGAAAGACCGGATTATCCAAAATTTACCCAGCTAAATACACCCGTTACTAAAGACAATTACATACGGCTGGTAAAACAGGCGCTGCTTAAAATTGCAAATCCAGAGCAGTCAAACCGTGATGGCGAGGGGATCCTGTCGGGCTTAGGATTATGGATTCCCGGAATGCTCAGTTACGACAATTCACCCTATGCACAGAGTCTGTTGCAGATGCTCAGGGCGAAAGGTGATGGTATGGTCCTCAACAAAGACGAAATGATGGAGTTCGTAGAACGAAGCAATAACTTGTGGCTCACCAAAGATTACCACATCGAAGCGGAACTGCAGTTCGTAGTGATGAGTGCATTGGCCGCACTGGGTGAAATTGAAATTACACTCAATTCCGGAAAAAGCATCAATTCAACAAACCTTAGTGATCTCAAAGATTTGCTTCCTCAGGATTTCTATTCGTTTACTCATATCAAACAGCCCAAAGGGCTCAATCTGGCAGCACTGAAACTCTTGTTCACCAATCTCCTCGGCAGGGATTTGAGTGCCCATCTTAAGGATCCTTCCACGTACACGGCATTGGTCGGCTCCGCAACCGACTGGGCAAAACGCACCGTTTCTTTATTAAGTAAAATTCAGGGGGGATATATGTTCAAGGGGATTGAAATTATTTCTCCCCTCCAGGCTTCGGATTACCGGATTCACTTCACCGCGTTCTCCGGCCTCTGTGACAAACTCGCTGGCTATACATCTGAAGCAAAAATTAAAAACTTTGCCTATACAGTAGAGGACTTAAACAGACTCCTCCCGGTAAAAACCACGGTGGAATCCTTGGAGAATCAGCTGGCAGAACTCGGCCTCCTGAACGAAGATCTTTCTTATCTGCAGCAGGCGCGCCAATATGTCACGGATCCCGAATTTAAAGCAAAAATAGACCATACGGTTGCGCAGCTTCCTGCGGTAGTAGAATCCGGCAGTAAAAAAGAAATGGAAAAGTTCAGGAGTGAACTCAGTAAATTAAAAAATGAATATGCAGAATGGTACCTGTCGCTGTATCTCAAATACAGGATAAGCGAACGTGATGATACGCAGAAACAGGCACTCCTGAATTCTGAGAATCTTGCAGTGTGCACAATTCTTAAGGATGCAGATTTTCTTTCCGCGGGTCAGTATTATGCCTGGAACACAAGCATGCACCAGCTGAAAGTGGCGGACACCAAAGTTAATAAAGCCGCTGTACTTGCTGTGCCATACCAGGATTTCAACCCTCTGGAATACACCGGCGGACAGGTAATTTCCGTCGAATCAATGAAACACCAGCTTTCAGAGATCCTTACACAATGGACAGATGTCCTGTTGGAAACAATGGAGGATCCAATGGTAAAAAGAAAATTCAGCCTCTTGGATCAGGACGATCGGGAATTGCTGGCAGATTTCCAGTCAGGGAAAACCAAACTGTCAAAAGACAATGCATTACAGATAAGAAATGCAGTAATGGATCTCCACAAAGGACTGGAAAAAGTGGAACTGGATTTTGAAGCGATTAAAAATACCTTCAACAGACCACTTACTCCGGATGACGCAGTACAGGTATTCAAAGAATACATAGACGTAATCACAAAGGGAAAGGAACGCGAGAAGATCCGCATTATCCTGAAATAGCTTACCTATATAAAATTAACTTAAAAGTGAATAACTTTGCAGAAATAATTGAGGTTCAAAGGTTTCGAAAAGTCATCTTTTACACACTGTCAATAAATGGCGGGGACCCTTTATTTATACAGTTTAGAGACACACATAATGTAAAAAATAAAGAAAAATTTAGTCACATTTTTAGCTGGATTAAATTAATTGGTAATAAATACGGCGCAGATACCCAATATTTTAGAAACGAGGCTAAGACAGCTGATGCTGGCGCCTTACCTCCCAAAGGCGTTGATAGAGAGCCCGGCTATGTAGAGTACAATGAAGAAGCAGAAACTTATGAGAATAAACCCAATAATTTAAGATTGTATTGCCTGAGAGCAAATAGATCGGTAGTGTTTCTTTTTAATGGTGATATTAAATTAGCGGATAAGGCTAAGGACTGTGATAACGTAAGAGGCCATTTCAAATTGGCCAATAAATTGTCTGAATTAATTAATAATGCGTTCCGGGAAAAAAACATTCGTTGGATAAATGATGATGCTGAAATTGAAGTCGACGATGATTTTTTATTGGAATGGGAATAAAATATAATATGAAAAAGTTAGGAACTCCAATTACAGATTGGTTAGATAAATATGGCGACCCGGAAATTGAAAAATTCATAGATAAGAACCTGCAGGTAACCGAAAAAGTCCGCCTTGCCCTCGAAGCAAAAGGATGGAAAGCTGCAGATCTTGCAGCCGCTATGGGAAAATCCCCCTCCGAAGTATCCAAATGGCTGACAGGCATGCACAATCTAACCCTAAAAAGCATCGTGAAGATGGAAACCGCTTTAGGGATAGAACTCATTCATACAGAGGCGGTGAAGGAATACGAATATGTATTTCTCGGGGCAGTGACGGGTACTCAGGAACATATCGCAAAAGCCCAGGCCTATAAAGAGAGTGTGCAGAGCGAAGTCTACGAAATTGCATTATAAACATGGAAAAAAAACAGCCGCAGATCGTTGCTGAAGAAATACACCTGCTCCTTGTGGACACCACAGAGTTCAGACTGAACGCAGAGGAATTTCGCAATACAGAAAAGCGCTTGCTCGAAGTAGCCCACAAACTGGCGTATAATCTGAAAGACGAAAAACTGAAGATTGAACTCGCATTGTCCTTTAAAGATGAAGCGGGTAACGAATTGCTTTTCCTCACCACAGATTATCATTTCCGCGTCGAAAAGCTGGAACAGTTTTACGACCTGAAAGAAGATGGAACCCCCATCTTCAAAGCGATGATCCTGGCAACAGTCCTTGGGATTGCTTTATCCACTTCACGCGGGATTCTCCTCGAGAAAATGAACGCTGCAAAGCTGCCTAATATTATCATTCCCGTGGTCTCCCCAGTGAAACTGCTGAAGCAGAAACCGTAAAGAAACAACAGATCACAGATCCGGTTCCAAAGCCGGATTTTTTATATTTAAAAAAATAGCCATGACTGAAAATCTCTTCCCCTCCAATAAAACTGAAAATAAACCGATAACCGTACTCGGCAAAACTTTCGGCTCCGAAGATGAACGCCGCACTTACTTTCGCGAAGAACTCAGGAAAAAACTGCCTGAACTCAAACAAATGGAAGGCTTCCCCATTGGCGAAGATGAGGACATTATCAACTTATCAGATCCGCCGTACTATACTGCCTGCCCCAATCCCTGGTTAAACGATTTGATTGCTGAGTGGGAAGAAGAGAAAAAAGAAATGGAAAAGCAGGGCCTGCGGTCTGCAGAGTTTGAAGTTAATGCACCATATCCAGAGGACATAAAATCCGGCAAAAATCACGCTATCTACAATGCACATTCTTATCATACTAAAGTACCACACGAAATCACAACAAAATTTTTGTTTTACTATTCTCAACCTGGAGACATAATTATCGATACATTCGCTGGAACAGGTATGACAGGAGTTGGTGGATCATTTTGCGAAAATATTACACAAGAACAAGAAGCAATTACGAGAATCAAAAGTGATTTCGCTACATTTAAGAAAGAGATAGCTATAGGAAAAAGAAAGGTAATCAATATTGATTTATCCTCTGTCGCATCCCATATTTCAAATATTTATAACTCAGATTTTGATAAGAATTCTTTTTTACATTATTATTCAAAACTGAAATCTCATTTAGAGCAATTTAAAGAGTATTTCGAGGTTGAACACCATAATGCAAAAGGTACAATTAATTACACTGTTTACTCACAACTGTACACTTGTAATCAATGCCAAACAGAATTTGATTTTTATATTGCAGCTTATGTGAGTGATAATGAATTAAGAGAAAAAACTAAATGTCCTCATTGTAGTTATGAAGAACAGAAGAGTAAATTAACGCCGCTTTACAAGACTAAAATTGATCCTATTACAGGGGATGCAATAAACCAAATATGTTATAAACCAATTCTTATAAATTATTCTAATAACAAAAAGAGATTTACAAAAGCACCTTCCACTAATGATATAAAAAGATCTGAGGCTGATTTTATTGATAAAAAATTTGTACCTAATGCTTCATTAATTGAAGGGGTTGAAACAAGGAGAAATGATAAATATGGGTATACACATGTTCACCATTTTTACACCAGTAGAACATTAGGTTTTATATCTGAATATTTAAAATTTATTCAAGACTTCGACCATAAAAATCACTTCTTATTTTTGCTAACTGCGATTCTTCCAAAGTTAACAAAGCTAAATAGGTATATGCCTCAACATGGAAGTAGAGCCCTTGTAGGCCCAATGGCAAACACCTTGTATCTGCCGCCCCTATTCGTTGAAAACAACTTCATTGATCAGATGGAATTTCAGTTTAAAAAGATTACCAAAGCATTGGAAGTCTGCTCAAGACAGACAGTTTCTCAACAATCAGCCACTGATCTATCTAATATTAAAAACGATTCAATTGATTACGTTTTTATTGATCCTCCGTTCGGCGCAAATATTATGTACTCAGAATTAAATAATATTTCAGAAGCTTGGCTTCAAGTATTAACAAATAATAAAGAAGAGGCTATAGAAAGTAAAGGTCAAAACAAAGGTAAATTTGAGTATGATAATTTAATGGTAAAATCATTTGGTGAATTATATCGTATTATGAAACCAAATGCATGGATGACCATTGAATTCTCGAACACATCATCTGCTATTTGGAACATAATCCAAAATGGAATTAATAGAGTTGGTTTTATTGTTGCAAAAGTTGATGCTCTTAATAAAACAAGAGGTGGGTTACATGCCATGTTAGGTCCTGTTGCAGTAAAACAGGATTTAGTAATTACGTGCTATAAGCCCTCAACAAAATTGGTTGCTGAAATTTATAAGAAACAAGATGTTTGGTCTTTTATTTTAGAACACTTAAATCATCTTCCTATATACTTATCCCTGCACAATTCAACCACCGCCATTATCGAACGCAGTCCAAAAATTCTTTTCGACAGATTAATTTCCTTCTATGTACAGCGCTCGCTCCCGGTTCCAATCGATGCGGGTAAATTTCAGCAGGGTCTCCGGGAGCGTTTTATAGAACGCGACGGCATGTTTTTCACCCATGAACAGGCTGCAGAATATGAAAAAAAGAAAGCGGAAGTTCCCAACTTTATCCAGCTAAGCATATTTGTAGCCAGTGAGCAGGATGCCATCTACTGGCTCCGTAATATTTTGGATAAGGCTCCAAAAACTGAGCAGGATCTGCACCCATTATGGATGAAAGAGGTGGCCACAAACATGCGCAAAGGAGATAATCTCCCGGAAATGCGTACCATCCTTGAAGAAAACTTCTTAAAAGACGATGCAGGAAAGTGGTACGTTCCCGACGCAGAGAATGAAGCCGATCTGGAGAAACTGCGTAACAGACGCCTGATGAAGATTTTTGAAGATTACAGAGCCGAAGCTTCAAAACCGAAAGGCAAACTCAAGGAAGTCCGCGTCGAAGCCCTTCGCGCAGGTTTCAAACAGTGTTACCAGGACAAGGACTTCACCACCATCGTAACAGTAGGCGATCGTATTCCGAATAACCTCCTCATGGAAGACGAAGTCCTGCTCCAGTTTTACGATATAGCGGTTTCAAGAGTATAACGACGAATAAATCATTCGGTAAACGATGATAAACGCATTAATGAATGATTTACTACACATACAGCAACGAAATAATTTGTTATATTTGTATGATAAATCAATCGTTATATTAAGAAATCCGGCTTTATGAATGATAAATCAATCAAAAATTTAGAATCCTGGAGCGACAGTGCGCTTTTGCAGTTCATAGGCGCATTTGTGAAGCACCAGCGTTTGCAACAGAACAAAACACAGGACGACCTGGCAACTGCCGCCGGTATCAGCCGCTCAACCTTAAGTTTATTGGAACGGGGTAATACTGTTACCCTTGCCACATTGATACAGGTATTGCGGATTTTGGATCAGTTACATGTTCTGAATGTTTTTCAGATAGAACAGACAGTAAGCCCCTTAGCGTTAGCAAAATTGCAAAAAGAAAAGCGCCAGCGCGCAAGGGGGACATTGCATAATGACGGAAATACAGAACAGACAGATTGGTAATGAAAGTAGCGGAGATTAAAATTTGGGGAAAATTGGTCGGAGCGGTGGCTTGGGACACAGAAACAGAACTGAGTACTTTTGAATATGACCCAGAATTTAAAAAATTGGGCTGGGAACTGGCACCCCTTAAAATGTCAGTGAAGAATCCTCGGAGTCAGTTTTCTTTTCCGGAATTAAGGAAGAGTAAAAATGCAGAGCATGACACATTCAAAGGTTTGCCGGGTTTGTTGGCAGACGCACTGCCTGATAGATACGGAAACCAACTGATTAATCTTTGGCTGGCGCAACAGGGCCGCCCCCAGGATAGTATGAATCCGGTAGAAATGCTCTGTTTTATTGGAACTAGGGGCATGGGTGCACTGGAATTTGAACCAGCTTCGCTTGTAACCTCAAAACAGACATTTAACATAGAACTTGATAGTTTGGTTTCCACTGCTAAAAAAATGCTCGACCGTCGGGAAGAGTTTTCCACAAATCTGAATAAACAGGAAGAGCAGGCTGTCGCTGAAATTTTAAAAATTGGTACATCAGCAGGAGGAGCAAGACCAAAAGCGGTCATAGCTTGGAACGAAAAAACGGGTGTTGTAAAGTCAGGTCAGACAAAAGCACCAAAAGGATTTGAGCACTGGCTCATAAAACTTGATGGCGTAAGTGATGTGCAGTTGGGAAGCAGTACAGACTATGGTCGTGTCGAAATGGCATATTATGAAATGGCGACCGCATGTGGAATAGAAATGATGCCGTCGCGATTGTTTGAAGAAAATGGACGGGCGCATTTTATGACCAAAAGATTTGACAGAGAAGGCAATAACATAAAACATCATGTCCAGACTTTTTGTGCGCTGAAACACTATGATTATAATCTGGTCAGCAGTTTCAGTTACGAGCAGCTGTTTCAGTGCATGCGCGAATTAAAACTGTCTTATGCTGATGCCGAACAGATGTATAGAAGGATGGTGTTTAATGTCATTGCACGAAATTGTGACGATCATACTAAAAATTTCTCATTCTTGCTTAGGGAGGGAGCTAATTGGGAACTAGCTCCTGCATATGACATTTGCCATGCTTATCGCCCTGATAGCAAGTGGGTAAGTCAACATGCTTTAAGCATTAACGGAAAAAGACAGGGCTTTACAAAACAAGATCTGATTACAGTGGGCGAATCAATAAAATCTAAAAAATCAGAAGCTATTATTGATGAAATAACAGATGTGGTGAGCCAATGGAAAACCTTTGCAGACAAAACCAAAGTTACTCCTTCTCTGCGCAATGAGATTGGCAAAACTTTATTAAACCTAAAGTAAAGGGATGTGGTACAAAGATAATCCCTGTGAAATCATTGGGCAGAAAGAAGTATTCGGACAGCAGATTGCCTGGATACGGTTATTGGATTCCGGCGAATTTCGCGAGGTTCCGCTTGAGGAGGTGGAAGACCGCCAGATCGCCTGTTCCATGCCGTTTATTCAGTATGTGGCAATTGCTGCTAAAATCAAAGATGAAATGGCCAGGAAAAATATTCTGGCGCCCTACGAAAGCAGTCTTATTCCTTTGCCGCATCAGATTCTTGTACTGGAAAAAGTAATTAAGTCAGGTCACAACCGTTTCCTGCTGGCTGATGAAGTGGGCATGGGAAAGACCATAGAAACAGGCCTTATTCTAAAGGAACTGAAAATCCGCGATGAGATAAAACGGATCTTGGTCATCGTTCCGAAATCTTCAATGATGCAGTGGCAGAGCGAACTGAAAGAACATTTCAACGAAGTGTTTCATCTCTATGATTCCGAAATGATTACTTCTATGGCGCGCACATTTGCAAACATCAATGCCGACGAAGAATACAATTTTTGGAAGCAGCACAACCAGATCATTGTATCCACCGATGCATTAAAGCCACTGGAACGCAGACAGGGCTGGCCTCAGGAACGTATTGATGAGTACAACCGGTATAGGATGGACGCTGTTCTGGACGCTGATTTCGATTTGGTGATCATTGACGAAGCCCACAAGATGGGCGGAGCGAACAGCCTCGTGTCACGATATGTCCTGGCACAGGAACTGTGCAACACGGTTCCCAATGTCCTTTTGCTCACCGCAACTCCCCACAGGGGAAAATCAGATCATTTCCGGCGGATATTGCAGCTGTTGGATCCCGATGCTTTTGCCGGTGAAGGTCTCCCTGAAATTTCTGAGCTCGAACCTTATGTAATCCGTACCGAAAAAAGACTGGCAGTGGATTATGAAGGAAACAGACTTTTTAATCACCGCACAACAAACAGATTTGATGTGTTTCTGGATATAAAACGCCATCAGAAACAGATGCAGCTCTATCAGGCGGTAACAGAATATGTACGGCAGGGGTTCAACGCTTCAAAACGCACTTCCAATAAAGCCACAGGCCTTATCATGATACTGTTTCAGCGTCTGGTCAGCAGTTCCACACAGGCAATCCTTTCTGCGATGCAGGGAAGGCTGAACCGGCTTCAGGCGGGGGAACAGTCACAACCCGGAGATTTTGAAATCGATGCGGATCAAGCTTCAGATTTTGAAGACTGGGACACACTGAACCTCGAGGGCATATACCAAAGGGATCATCAGGAATGGGAAGATGAAGAGGAACAGTTACAGAAGTTGATTGATCAGGCACAGGATTGCCTGAACACCGAGACCGATGCAAAAACAGAATCCCTATTGAAGAAATTGGAGGAACTGCAGCAACTCGAAAACGACAGGAATCTTAAAATCCTCGTTTTTACAGAGTTCCGTTCCACACAGAAAATGCTGGTTACTTTCTTCCGCAACAGAGGATACATCGTCAGTCACATTCATGGAAGTCAGGATCTTGATGAGAGAAAGAGAGCACTGTCAGATTTCAGGCAGAAAAGCCAGCTGTTGATTGCCACAGACGCAGCAGGAGAATCACTGAACATGCAGTTTTGCCATATTGTTTTCAATTATGATTTGCCTTGGAACCCCATGATGATTGAACAGCGGATTGGCCGCGTGGACCGTATTGGACAGAAGTCGCCGGTTCTTGCATTTAATATGTTGACAGATAACAGTGTCGATGCCCGCGTATATGAAGTAATTGAAGAAAAACTTAGTAACATACTGCACCAGCTCGGCATTGATAAAACATCAGATGTTTTGGACTCTGCCATCGACATGAAAAAAGTAAATGGCCTCTACCTTCAGAGCTTGCTCGATCCTGAAAAGTTTGAATTTGCAGGCGACAGGTGGTTACACGAGATACGCAAAAAGCTTAAGGAATTTAAAAGTACCGAGGGTATTCTTCCTCAGATACAGGAGAAGGACATCAATTGTAGAAAAGCAGCAGAAATAAAACACAGTCCTTTACCATACTGGCTGGAAGCTCTGGTTACCCAGAATGTGATTTTGAATAAGGGTTCACTTCAGAAAAGTGAGCAGGGCTATACGGATATCACCCTGAAGAATGAGAACAAAAAAGTAACCTACGATGCAGAAATTGCCGTCAACAACCCCGAGGTCGAGCATCTAACCCTGCAAAACGGTTGGATTAAAAGCATCCTGAATCAGTTGACAGATTTTGATACAGCTGCCGGTATTCCCGTGATAAGATCAGAAAACGGAGAAGATACACCAGGCTATTGGAGTTTGTGGCAGGTTTCTGCACGCAACAGCATGGAACAGAGTATCCATTACCAGAGCTTCTTTCACGCAGATAACGGCAGGCAGTATGCGGTTTATGCAAACGATATTTGGAATAGACTCTTAGATCCGGATTCCGCTTTTCGTTTCATTACCGTTGAGAAAAACTTGCAGACCCAGCATTTACTTGAGGTGAGTGGTGTAGCTCTGCATGAAGTGTTTCAGCGGGCCGTAGCTGAGATGAAGGTAGCAGCAGAAGTTAAAAAAGAAAACCGGAAGAAAGCGTTTTTAGCACAGAAATTAAGGGTGCAGAAAATAGGGATTGAAAATATCAGGAATTCAAAAATGAATCGTCTGGAAAAAGAATATCAGGACTGGCTGAGAGATTTTGAAAGTAACCAGAAAATAATTCCAGGAATGAAAAACTTAATAATAGTTCGCATTGATGGGTAATTCACTGATTGAAAATATCGTTAAAGATTTTAAAGACCACGGGTCTTCTGTTTTGTGCGTGGAAAATAATGACAGGTTTTTGTACCGGAAAGAGGTGCAGACAGCCTTAAAAGAATCCGGATTTTCTGTTTCAATAGGTTCAAACCTCAAACACCGCATTGATTTTGAATTAAGAGAACCAGAGGATCGGCTCCTACTCCTTTCACAGGATAATACATCATACCTTGAGGATATAAAATTAAAATCTTTCCCTTTGGAATGGAACCTTGCGTATTATCTTAAGAACATTCACATCCCATCCGTCATAAACGAGCCACTGGATATTTTGGAGAAAATATTTGTAAAACAGATTTTTAAAAAACACAGCCGCCGTGAAACCGAACAGCTTATTGCAGAACTGCAGTCCTTAGCACCATATGCCAAACCTTTTGACCTTGCAAGTTTTGAGTATCAGGTAAAGCAGGATTTAAGCGAAGAAATTATCAACTGGGGGGTAGTAATTAGGAGAACTGCAGAGGCGGTCAGAGACACAATAGGTACAGAAGAATTTACTGCAGTTATTAATTCCGTCACTGAAATCAATAATGCATTCCAGGACTATCTCGCAATTGGCTACAGTCAGATTAAAAACGCAAGTGCGGTAAAAAAACCTAAGATTGTATCCAAAATTCTTGAGCATTTGGCGTTCAGTTATCAGGATGAAAAAGTAGCGTTAATAGTCATTGATGGTTTGTCATGGTGGCAGTACATGATGTTGAAGGAAGTTTTGCCTGCTAAAATTACTGATGATGTAATTTTTTCCTGGATTCCCTCCATTACACAGCTTTCACGACAGGCAATTTTCAGAGGATGTACTCCGCTTCCGGAATATAAACAGAGTCCACAGAGTGAGGAAAAGCTTTGGAAAGACTTCTGGAAATCAAAGGGAACAAACGAATTTGAAATTGCGTACCTCCATCAGAACTTCCAGGAAGACCGCTTACACGTATTATCCAAATTGGCACTCGTTTACAAAGATTTGGATGATAAGATGCACGCATCAACAGACTATCATGATTTGAAAGGCCTGACGGAAAATTGGATTCAGAGAAGCAACATAAGAAACGATGTTCAAAAGTTACTGGCAAACGGTTTTACAGTTTTTCTCACTTCTGATCATGGCAATATTCAGGCACAGGGCTGGCGCAATTTAACGGGGCGGGAAAAACTCGGAACAAATAAATCCGGCAGCAGAAGCCAGCGTCACCTGGAATACACCGATCAATGGCTGATAGATCAGCTGTTATCGGACAATCCTGGATTAACAGAAAACGTAATTAAGGAAAATCAGTCACTTTATTTTAAAAACAACTTCAGTTTTTCGTCAGCATCTTCACTGGTGACACATGGCGGTGCACATATTCTTGAAGTTTTAATTCCATTTGTAAAGATCAGCAATGAAAAGTAAATCGGTAGATATTAACCAGAGAATCCCCTTAGAGATTCTTGCAGTCGCATTGCATGGCTACCTCACAGGTAATTATCATGAAAACTATATGCTGGAACAGCTGCGACTGGAATTTAAAGGAGAAAACCGCATACGGAAAGCTTTACGGATAATAGGTAAAATCATTACCGATAACCCAATGCAGAAAATGCTGCAGGAAAAAAACGAAGAAATCCTTTTGGCTTTAAAAAAGAAAGACGACCGCAATTTAATCTTAATTTCCTTGCTCAATGCTGCCTTTCCCTTTTCATTCCATGTTTTACAGATATTTGGCAAGTACCTCTCTGTCCAGGAAATGGTAAGCACAGAAACAGTCCTTCGCACACTATCTGCAACATATGGTGGAAACAGGGCAACGGAAAACGGCCTTTACAGTGTCGTCCCGATGTTTATCCAGGCCGGGCTGCTGCGCAGACCAAAGATGGGTATATATGTATTGAACGAATCATTTACCCCCAGTTCAGACATATCGGCAAAATTGTTTGAAGAATCTTTTGTATCAGTCAACCTTATTACTGATTTACATGAACGCAGTGTGATGGATCCGTACTTTATTTACATAAAAGCCTGAAATTTAAAATGATAAAACCTTTGCATACCATAATTAGTAGAAAAAACAGGGATGTCGAAGCACTGGCGCGACTATAACACCCTTTATATTGTCGCCTTGATTTTATAATACACAATTAAAAGAACACTTAATACAAAACATACACAATGATGAAAGATATTGTTATTACTTCTACCTTAACTCAACACTACAAATGAAAATAATTGACATTAAAGATTACCGAAGATATTACAAATCAATTCGGCCGGTTGCAGATGAACTTGATGAGGATTTCGTTGGAAATTATTACGTTGACAAGAACGGCTCTAAAAAGTATGGCTGGTTTACGATGTACTATGGTGACAGAGATGGTTTTAGTACTCCCCGGGAAGGGGTAGAAAACTTCCTGAAAAGTTTCCTTGAAATGGCCAGGGACACACAGGCGGTTTACGAATTCCTGCAAAATGCGGTTGATGCAGGCAGCAGCCATTTTACAATGGTATGGGAGAAAGATGAAGTCGATGGTAATTATTATTTATTAGTGGCGAATAATGGCAGTATGTTTTCGGTCGAAAATGTCCGGTCAATATTAAATGTCGGATCTTCCACAAAATCTTCTGACAACGATACCATAGGGCAGTTTGGGATAGGATTCAAATTGGCGCATCGGCTTGTTGGAAAAGATAATGGTCTGGAAGAGTTGATAGGTGAACAATCAGGACCGGTACTTTTTAGTTGGAAGAATTATGAGATTCAAAATATAATTGATAATGATCCAATTGAAACAGTTGAAGCGTTCAAAAACTACTATAATGTAGAGAATATAGATTTGCAAATTAATGATCCTTGGCTATTTAAAATTTTGGTGGCTTGTTTTCCCTGCGCACCTCATAATGCAGACCGCAGCGAGTTACCACGATCAGTTCAGGGTGATTTAAGCACCACCAGTCCTTTTTCAGAAGAGGAGTTTTCAACCTTTGCTAGATGGCTGAAGAAACATCAAAATATCCTGTCAGAAAAGCAATACAAAGAAGGATCTATTTTCTTCATTAAATTGGGTAAAGGTAAACATACGCACTTAGGTCAGAACAATTTGCGCGAGGGCATAAAGTTTTCTCTGGCAGTTCTTAAAGAAACTGAAAATGACGAGGAAAAGAAAAGAAAAAAAATTCTTAACACGGTTAAAATTAATAATGAGGATGAAATCACATTTCCTGAACTGGAGTACATTAATTTAGTCGTTTCCAAAGAATTAGATCAGGATGAATTCTCATACGCGAAATTCGGTATCAATAAATATTCAGATTTAACAAAAGAACAGCAGAACAAATTCAGTGAAAATGCGGATATAGAAATACTTTTTGGCTTTAGACCATACGATAGTATTGGTAATTACTTTAAAGGTGCTCCAAATTTTTATTTATATTTTCCGCTATCCGAAGAAGTTCATAATTTTAATTTTATTTTACACTGTAATGCCTTTTATCAGGGCGCATCCAGAACTTTTTTACATGAGGGAACTAAAAATGAAGGGGGCATCAATGAACGGTTATTTGAAGTTATAATAGAAAAGATAGATGATACACTTTCCCGGCTTTCGAAATCTGACAATGCCGCGGACAGTAAAAAGTTTCTGCATTTTTATGCAGCGCTATTAACTTCGGGCAGAAGCTTTACAAATACGAGAAGATGGATCGACCGACCTTTTGTGGATAAACTCGATAGTCTGTTATTAAAATATATACCGGTTAAAAAAAATAATCGGGATGAAGGATATATGGTCATCGACAGACCTGATGACGTTTTCATTAAAAAAACTAATCTTGATGTAGATTTTAATAATATAGATGGTGATAAATATTGGTTCTATTGGGATAATGAAAATTATGAAGACATCTGTATAAAAGCTTCCCAGAAACTTGCACTGAAAGATTTTACGATTTATAATTTACTCACTGTATCAAAGGTTGAGTACCAACGAATTAACAGTTGGCTGGATAATAATGATGAAAAAACTAAAACCTTTCTTAGAGAAGTTGCTTTATTGTCAGATGATGAGATAAAAAGTGACCTCTTAAAGTCAAATCTTTTTAATATTGACCTCCTTCATTTTTCAGATAAATCATTCATGTCTTTGAATGAGTTTGAAGACCGTGAATCAGAAGGTTACTTTCTAATTTATAAAAATCTTAAGGAGATCCGACATTTACTTGAACGTTCAAATCTCAAAATTTCCGTTGCTAATATCGACGAATTTAGGTTTGAAAGATTTTTTAATTACAAACAGAAAAAAGACAGTCAGTTAAGAGGCCATACGGATCTGACGAGATTTTTTTCTAGGCATATTGCCGATGAATTCTTAATCAGATTAAATGAGGAAGAGAAATTTCAAATTTTTACCGCTTTCCGAAAGTTTCAGGATGATAATATAACCACTCGTATTAAAGAACTTAAACTTCTTTCTGATAACACAGGAAAACCTAAAAAATTCAAGAATATTCTTGCATCAACAGATTATCAATGGCTGGAACCATATATGGTACAGAAAGATAAATATTTCGATGAATACAGGCAATTTCTGATCACATCAAAAGAAGATATTTATCAGAATATTATTTACACTTATTGGAAAAAAATATTTAATGGGTTAGCATCGAATAATATGCTGACTGATGCAATATCAAAAGATATAGCTGATCTTTACAGCCTAAGTAAGTGGGAAGAAAAAGAACAATCATCACTGGTAGAAGTAAAATGCATTAAATATAAGAATGAAATAATTGAAGCTGAACCTGTTCTATACAATAGTGCTTTTCTGAAATTTGCTGCGGAAAAGTACACGGAATATCAGGACATTTTACTTAAGTACTTTGATACTTATCTTCCAGATATTGAAAATTTAAAATTTGTCACTGCAGGCTCATTTAATTTAGAAGACCAGGAAATACCAACGAGATTAAATAAAGAAAACCTATCTGAGGAGGAAATAAAAATAGTACTGGCATTCTTCAAAATCTTAGAATTAAGTTTCTTCGATGTCAATACGATTAGTAAAGAAAGAGACTCATTCACAATTTCATCTAGAAATTCGCTGCATCAATTTTTTGTTTCCCATCCTCTAATTCTAGAGGCGGTAAATAAGTCGAATTTGAAGAATTCCTTTGTTTTACTACCTTCTGAATTTGTTGACTTTTCAAACGATGTTGCATATAACGAACAAAAAATTGCGGGCCATATAATTTCAAATTTTACCGATTCCGGATTACGTCGGAATGACTTGTTTAGCGTATTGAAATTTGCTTCTCTGTCATCAAAAAAGACATTTCTGGAGTCAATACCCCACATTATTATACATATTGACGGTATTGAATCCGATCTGATGAATGATTACGTGGCCGTACTGGGTGATCTGTTTTCGGGTAACTATTCAGACGAGGAATTAGATAAAATCAGTGCTAAAATTAAACTCAAACATGGCGATGAAGAAATCAGTTTAAAATATGTTGATAGTGTCACCAGTACAGTAATCATTAAGGATCTTAACAATAATGATATAGCATTATCCAAGTCAAACATATTGGGAATCGATTCAGACATCTGGTTTCAACGCATCTCAGATTTCCATCGAAAAACGGCAACAGAGGGAATAATATCTGCGAAATCCTCTGAAAAACTTTTTAAGATTACAAGCGAATCTAATAACGAAATGCTCAAAGAAGTATTTTGCAAAAGCATCCCATCCTATAGAATCGAAAATAGCCATCAGTTAGCTTTTCTCTTATTTTCAAAGGTTTTCACCACAAAAGAGATAACGCAATTTTATATTTTTAACGCAAATAATGAGTGGCAAAAATTATCAGGTCAATATTATTTCCATGGAGATCAAAACGCTAAGTTTATTGAGCCGCAATTTATACTCCATGAAAAATTTTCAGAATTAGTTGAACTCTTGCATCTAAGTACAAGTAGCATTCTTAATTATGGTCCGCAAAAGGAAGATAGTATTTCTACAACTTTCCTGCTCACAAATGGTGCAGATCCTAATGTTTTAATTAAAGATTTATCCTACACATACAAGTTTGCGGATAAGATATCTGAAAGCGAAATGGAAAGGATTGAGTATTTGTACACCGGCTGGCGGGAGTTGCCTTTAAATTTGCGTAAGAGTTTTACTGAAAATTTCTATTTTGATAATTGGAAACAGTTTTTAGGGAACGTTGCTCCAATGTTCTATGCATACTCGGGATGCACCTTTAACGACGATCTTTTCCCAGCTGCATATAACAAATGGTTAAAGGATAATGATGACAAAATAGCTTTATTAAGAGCGATAGGGTTGTCTGAAGAAGAAAGTTCTTTGTCAGAATTAAAACATTTCTTCAAGTCAAAAAAAACTGATGAATTTGATATCAGTCGATTAAAAGATATACATCCGGATTTATTAATGAAGTTCTTAAAAAATTTATTTTTCACCCATTGCGCTTATAGTTACAATCATCTTTCCTTGGTCACGCAAAAATCAAAAATCGATTGTTTGTGCGAAATACTTCGAATAGTACATAATCAAGATTACACATACATATATTCTTTAGTATATGCCTCCAGAGATACTTTAAAACTCGATTTTGCTCAAAACCATGTTTTAAAAATTGCTAATAAGGATTTTATCATTGATGATCTTAACATTTATGCTTCAGACGAACTTTTTGAAGAAGATCGTATAGTATATCCAAAATTGTCGCAATTAAATTATAAAAGTTCTGAGGAAGTGTATCTTCATGATTCCATTTCAAAAGAAATAGAATGTCAGGAAGAGGATAAAATTATTACTGAAAAATGGAGACCTGCAGAAGCTGTTTCTGTTAAATATTGCGACAAAATTACGGTGAATTATGATATTCCAATCTTTCCCAAATGGCTTGGTTTTGCCACAAGGAACATTGATGATTATTATGTTAATATTATTAATCATTCGGATTATGGTTTTATATCATTTACAGTTTACATAGATAAAAATTATACTTTAGATTATGTCATTGAGCAGTTAAAAAAAGAAGCAAAGTATGGTGATATTATTCCTGATCTTGAAGAATTATCAAAAATTAAGAAAGATTTTATTACAAACATTGTTCACTCATTGTCGCAGATTAATCTTAACAATCTTGAGGACGACAATATTGTACAGTTAAAGAAGTTCATTGAACAGCAAGGCGTGAAAGAAGAACGACAGCAGCTTATTGCTTCTTTGAATAATAATGAAGAAGGATTGGTCAGATATTCATATCTGTGGTTCTACACTTATTTAAAATTACTTGGAACTTTTAACGAAAAATCAAGCAACCGTCCGCTTAGAAAAATATCATTTAATGCCATTGAAACCACTGGTAAAGACAAATTTTACCTCTTGTCAGGCAACAGCTCTTATCTCTCAGACAGTATTGATGATGTTGATAAGCCTTCCTTCAAAATGGTTTTCAAAGATGGTACAAAAGAAATTTTGAACCTTGTTTCCATCTCAAAACAGCATCAGAACCTTATAATTCAAACGAGCGAGAAGTTGTCGGAGGAAAAATTCAGAAATGTTTTCCAACTGGAAATTGAGTACGCTCCAATAACTGATCTGTTGGAAAAATTAACCATCGCTTTTGAAAAATTAAAGCATTGGGAAGATATTAAAGAAGTTTTGCCTTCACTTGAATATGTGTATGGCCCTCCGGGAACTGGGAAAACGCACAATATTTGCCAAAGAATTATTTCAGAAAATAAAGAAAACGCATCCGCAACTTTTTTTATAATGACTCCTACGAACAAGGCAGCTGACGTAATCGCTGAACGTCTACTGAAGAATGGTTTTACCAGCTTCCTCCGTTTAAGTGGTCAAACCTCTTTAAACCTACCGGAAGAATATTACACAAACAAATTGTTTGAAGATGATCTGGATGACAATAAGGTTTTGATTTCCACAATTCATCGTTTGCCTTACTACGACTTATTCGATGGCGAATCTAATGAAAGATTACATAATTTTAAAAATCACTGGGATTACATTGTGGTGGACGAAGCGTCAATGGTAAACTTACCGTATTTGGTTTTTGCACTTCTGAAACTTTCGGAAAGCAACCCACAAGCTAAAATATTGGTTGCGGGCGATCCTATGCAAATTCCTCCTGTACCGGAAGTTAATGATAGTATCCTGGATGAATTAGATATTGTGGAGGAGAACATTTACAAGATGATGGGTCTTAAAAGCTTCGATAAAAATAAACAGAATGAGGAAGTTCGTCAGATAGATAAAGTAACCTATCTCGATATTCAGTACAGAAGTATTCCGGAAATTGGAAATCTCTTTAACCACTACTCTTATGGTGGAAATATTAATAATGAACGTCTTACTGATAGTCAAAAGAAAATTCCCGAGCAATGGAAAAAAATACTGCGCGATACATTTAATCTGGTAAATATTCCCGTAAACCAAAATAATGACCTTTACAAGGTCAATAGATTAATTTATAGTTCGTACCATCTATATTCCTGCATACTGACATGTGAGATTCTGAAATTCTTAGACGATCACCGGGAAGATGACAAAGTGTGGACCATCGGCATTATAACTCCTTACAAGGCTCAGGCTATTCTGATAAATCGATTGAAAGAAAACTTCAATCTCTCAAAAAATCTGAAAATTACTGCCGATACTGTTCATGGTTTTCAAGGAGATCAATGCGAAATCGTTTTCTTCGTGGTAAATCCCAACAATTACTATTATACAGGTCATGAAAAATCACTTCTTACAAAGCAGTACATCTATAATGTAGCCATAAGTAGAGCGGAAGATTACTTAGTAATGATTGCTCCATTTGAAGATATTACCCAAAACACGCATCTTAATAGTCTAATGGAAATTCATGAAAATGAAAACCGTCGAGAGGCCATATGTCTTACTTGTGACGCGGTGGAAAAATTACTGTTTAAAAATGTAAATTTTATTGAGAAAAACTCTTATGTCACCACACACGACGACATAAATGTTTTTAATAATACTACATGGAAATATTACATTAAAAAGGCTTCCACTGCAATTGATTTTCAATTGAATTTTTAAATCTGAAAGAAGTGATGATAATTCTTTATATAAGTGCATCATTTAAACGTAACAAATGAAATAAATAAAATGATCAATAAAACTTTACCAACGCGCCACATTTCAGCTAGAGTTCCATGGCACGATAATAAATGGAATGGAAAAACATGTTGCAATGTTTTAGATAATTCGTTTTGTCGTATCCTTCCGCTAATTGATAATAAAAAAGATGCTGCAATAGAAATAGAAGACCAACTTATTGATGGTACTAATATGCCGCCTTGTGTCGCTGAAAAAGGAACTTTTCTATCGCCGCATCCTTTCTCAAGGGAAGTGAGTCACAGTTGGTCACATTTTAATTCTTTGTTTAAAGAATTCCTTCCAATGAAATATTTTCACAAGCCTTTCTCATTCAATGCAGTTCCCTTTCTTTGGATGATGAAAAAGAAAGGATCTGCGGAAAGGCCTCACTATTCTGATAAAGCCGGATTATATGAGTTGGATTATGATGTTGATCTTGAAAAGGAAGTGGATTCTAAATTAGGATTTGATGGCAATACATGGGTGCAGCATCCTCATAACCAAAAAGTGTTGCTTGATGCTTTTTTCGGTTGCCTGAAAAAAGAAAAATCATTGGTGTTTTTTTATAGCAAAGAAACGCCCTTATCCGAACCGAATGAACGCGTCGTTGTGGGAGTTGCTAAAGTACGTAATAATCCGTCGAATATTTTAGAGTATGAATATCCACCCGGATATAATGGCCACAAGAGTTATCCTTGGGACAGATGCGTTGAACATACATTAACTGATAAACAGCCCGATGGTTTTCTGTTGCCTTACCACGAAATATTAGAATTTGCAAACAAAAACAACCCGGATATTGACTTACGCGACTATGTTGCTTTTGCTGGCGATCATTTTCAATTCTCTTATGCGTCTGAATTAGTAGAACACGATACTGCCATTGATACTTTATTAAATATTGCAGAAAGTCTAAGAAAATCTCAAGAGCTTCTCGGGAAGTCTTTCACATCAGAATTAGATTGGATTGATGAACAGATTTCACAAATATGGGATATGCGTGGTGGATTTCCTGGAATGGGCTCAATCTTAACTGCCTTGCAATTTGAAAATGGAAATACAATTGCTTGGGAAATAGAAAATCACATTAATAAGAAAGATGGTAATATCCTAACCACCAATCCATGGATGGTTTTTGAGGAAAGCATTTTGGATCCGGAAAAATACTTTGGAAAAAAAGGTGCTACATTATTTACACCAACTGCCCAAAAGGTTTGGAAATATATTTCCGCTTCAAAAAAAGAATTGTATAAACTTCTCAGCAGATGTCAGCTGAATAATGATCAGGCAAAAAATATTATTGAACCAAATGCATATTCTGCGTCGGTTGAAGACATTAAGAACAACCTTTATCTTATTTATGAAATTTTTCGAAAAAAAGGCTTAAATTTTACTTTTAATCAAATTGACAAAGCACTTTTGCCCCCGGAAAAAATAAGGCAGGCTTTTCCTTTACCAACAGAAAGCGCGCTAACTGATGATCTTGATCTCAGAAGGATGCGTGCATTAACCGTATCTATTTTAGAAAACTCTTCCTTAGAAGGACATTCCCTCTTGCCTATCAACAATGTAATCGAGAGAATAAAAGAAAAGACTGTTAACGACAGCTTTCCAATTAGTACCGACATTTTAACTGCAATAGCGGAAGAAGAATTTTTTCGGCAGGAAGTTTTGAGCATTCTTCCTTCTAAAGACAACCATATTCATTTTCTAAAATTGAACAGATTGCAGCAGATGAAGGAAGTAATTAGACAGCGTATAAATATTAATAAAATTAAAACTAAACCGTATAATATAGATAAGGATTGGTTACAAATTGTAAATAATCATCTTCCTTTCAATGAATTAAAAAAATCCGATCAAGATGAAGAGGATGAAAAACTAGCTCGTGAAGAAAAAGCTCAAGCGCTGAAAATACTTACGAACTATTCTTTCTCCGTATTGATTGGTCCGGCGGGTTCAGGTAAAACTACGTTATTAGAAATTTTTGAACAGTTGCCTGAAATAAAAAATGGTGGACTGCTTAAGTTGGCTCCTACCGGAAAAGCCAGGGTGAAATTAGGCTCAAATGCTAAAACTTTGGCCCAATTTCTTCATCCTCACCGTTATGATGCCGCATCAGGTAATTATCATATTAACCCTGGGATATTAAGATCCTCAAATTATAAAAATGTAATTATAGATGAAGCTTCAATGTTGACCGAGGAGCAATTAGCAGCGCTTTTTGATTCCTTAGGACCCGTTGACAGAATAATTCTTGTTGGGGATTATAGACAATTACCACCAATCGGAACGGGACGTCCGTTTGTTGATATTATCAACCAGATCAAACCGGAAAACTTCCCCCAAAAAAATATATTTTCAGCAGATGCGTACGCTGAATTAAAGAAAATCCGCCGTCAGACGACAGTTGAAGATAGAAGATGGGACGTGGAATTAAGCAGATGTTTTGGCGATAACCCGACAAAAGAGGATTTGGAAGTATTCCATGCAGTATCTTCTGGTAAAATATCTTCCAAACATATTAGGTTGGTTAAATGGTATGATAGCAAGGATTTTAGGGAAAAGTTCGAAAGTGCGGTAACTGAAGAACTCGAACTTAATCCAGAAGATATTGAAAACTCTTTTAACCAAAAAATCGGCGGAACCCTTTATAATAATAAGGTTTACTTTAAAGCTGGCATATCTGAAAAAGCAATCGAACAATGGCAGGTTTTATCACCTGTAAATGGTTACGGATATGGTGTAAAGGAAATCAATAAATTTTTTCAAAAAAAATATAGGAGTTCCTATATTGCTGACGCACTGAATATTCAAAACGGAGCAAACGGTTTTTTCCAAAAAAGAAAAATTGCAAAGCCTGTCTTGGATGATAACATTGTGTATGGTGATAAAGTCATAAATCTAAAGAATACAACTTGGGAGAATTGGCAGCAAATAAATCCGTATTCTTCAAAAAACGAGGCGTTAAATTACATAGCCAACGGGGAGATCGGAATTCTTACGGGTGAATATCGGGGAGTAAGCAGTGTTAAAAAAGGAGATTTTAAAATTGAGATAGCGTTTTCGACACAGCCTGGCTATAGTTATGTTTTTAAAGAAAAAGATTTGGGCCCGGAAAGTAAATATTCATTTGAATTGGCCTATGCTATTACCGTACATAAATCCCAGGGGAGTGGTTTCAAGAAGGTCTTCTTTGTTATGCCTTCAAAAGGCGCGATAATGAGTAAAGAATTACTTTATACAGCTTTGACAAGACAGGAAGATAAAATAATCATTTTTCATCAGGGGGATTTCCGAGATTTTATTAAGCTTGTTTCCACAGAAGCTTCAGCAACTGCAAAGAGATTTACGGATTTATTTAATTTGCCAGACATTAAGCAAATTGAAAAAAAATGGTATGATGCTCGATACATTAATATCAGTGAACGGGGGGAGCCAATGATAAGTAAAAATGAAGTAATTATCGCGAACTGTCTTCATAAATATAACGATAATCTTACTTATGCCTACGAAGACAAACTTGTCCTAACTAAACCAGATAGAGTGATAAAACCTGATTTTACGATTGATAATCTGACTACAGGTAAACGGTTTTATTGGGAGCATTTGGGGATGATGTCAAATGAAGTTTATCGAGAAAAATGGCTACAAAAACTAAAAGCGTATAAAGAGGAAGGTTTTGTTTTATTTGAAGAATCTAATGAAACAAACGAAAAGATACTAATCATTACAGAAGAAAATCCTAATGGAGGAATCAATTCACAATCAATTAATGACATAATAAAAAAATATATCCTCGAAATTTAAACCCCCGCCCAGCCGCAGCAAGTAACATAATGACAATTATAGGCACAGGCCAGCCGCAATAACGTTGCCCTTCTCTCCGCTTCGCTGCGTTACGTTACGTGCAAACCAGCACCATAGTGCCTATAATTGGAAATTATGTAAAATGCTTTCCTTTCCTTCGGGCAAGCCCTCAGGAGCCACCGCCTTCCGGCTCCCCGCTACACAAAGTGTTCTCACTTCGTGCCCGATTGAAGTGATGTCCGCGGGACGAAGTGGTCTTGTACCTGTACATTTGTCCCTTTTGCGGTCAGTCTAAAGTACGGATTAAACGCCTTAAAAAAATGTCTTTAGCACTCCCAGTAACAGAACCAGCTGAGCGAACTTAAATTTGGCGCAGGCATGGCAGATTTTGAACATTCACACACGGTACAGGCAATCAGTATGACGACGGCCAACATCGTAGAGTTGGATATTTTGGCCAAATCCTCCAATTCCCAAATGGTACCCTATACCGATCACAGATTACATGACCGGAACTGTACCTGCACTAACCTCCAGGCCCTTGACACGTTTCTGCCCACCAAAGGCAGCTGCTGCCCGTGATGTCATCAGTTCAGCCTGAGGTTGAATCTCTGGGACTTTATGACTAATGTTAAGTGTGCTCCTGCTGGCATTTGTAAGATTCCATTGCCGTGCAGCCATTAGACAAGAAGAATATAATTTTCTGCGGGTGATTATGTCTGCTTAGAAAGGCTAATCACAAAATAAATCCTGAGAGGCCTCAGGATTGTTATTATTTTAGAAGTTTCTCAAGTCGCTCCATCATCTCATCCTTCTCCTTCAGCATCCTTTCGTACAACGCAATCTTTTCCTCGTGCAACTCAACTAATTTATCGATTGGATTGATAGTGGCATCTTTTATATATAAAGAATGCATTACCGAATTATCATTGTTATTAATTGTATTTGCAATAATATTAATCGCAGCTTGCTCATCAAAATTCTGAAAAGCCTCCACCGGGATTTTCAGCACTTCCGATATTTTCTTTAATAACGGATCTTCGATCACATCCTTTTGTTCGAGCAGAGATATTTTGTTCTGGTTCCAGTCCTCACCCAGGTCGAAGGCCAACGCCTCCTGCTTAATGCCCAGCATTTCTCTGAATCTTTTTACGTTGCGTCCCTGATGTATTTTCTGTTCCATGACTATAGTTTTCTGAGCCTAAAGATAAGGTTATTACCTTTAAAGTCTAAATTCAAATTGAAAAATCATCCGGGAATTATACTATTCTGACGTATAATTTATCCCTTCTTCGGATAAATGATCCTGCGGCACTTTATACATCGTATTCATAATAATTGGAGTCATGGAAAACGAAAAAGAATAAACCTAAACTCTAAATTTTGGGGAACCACCGGTCTGACAGCCCCTTTCACCCACTGCTCTTGCAGATCCCTTGCCCGCTTTTAAATCGAAATTTGCAGGATAGTCGTTGCTCCGGTCTGATTAATCTCACCATGGAATTACGAATCTGTATTATCCTCGCATCGAAACGGTGGTAAAGATTTTCTCTAACGGCGGATAGTACAGCATCTAATCAATCTTTAAATTGTTGCCGTGCACGCCAGGGGATATTTTATTCCGCCACTAACTTGAATACCTGCACGCACCCTCTCAAATTTGTTTACTAATCTTAAAACAAATGATGATGGAAAAATCAGCTCACTCAAATTTTGCAGGACTCCATGATGAAGTCCTGATTAACCGGTTAAAGCAGGCGGCCCGCGACGGTTGTTTATTAGCGGTTTACCGGGTTCCTCATGGTATACCGGGCAGCGAACGCCTGCTTTTAATTACAGAGACAGAAGCCGCCGCCGACGCACTGCGCACTGCCAAATGGGTGCTGAAGACGGCCGACCATTCGCCTGTCAGTATCAGCAGCCTCCACCGTGCTGAACGGTTTTTTGAAGTTGGAAATCCTTTTGCATACTGCTACTACCGACCTTCGTTCCTTGTTTGGTGTCAGGAGAGGTTCGCGGGGCTCTTCAGCAATTACGCCGGCGGCAAAGCTTTCAAGAAGAAATTCTCTTCCTTTAAGGAATCCTATTATGACGACCGCGATATGCTTCTCTCGGAAGCTGGGCGGTTTTATAACCTCAATTCACCCATCAGTACCTACCTGACTTATATTACGATCTTTGAACATGACCTGCGGTATCTGGAAAAGCTGTATGCGGGTGATTTCTATCCGGATGAAAGCCTGCACACCAGAATAACCATCCTGATTCCTTATATACCGGAGCTGCAGAAACTCTTTGTCCGCCAAAACGGAACCAACTACTATCTGATCAACAAGCTGCAAGCTGCAATCGAAGTAGCGCACAATGACGAAACCTACATCAACACTGCCCTATATGAGTCCATTAAAATTGTAGAGCGGCAACTGTATAACCGGGTAGCCGCCCGGTATATAGAACTCAAATCTGCCGTTCGGAAAGAACCCGGACCGACAGCGGTGATTTCCCCAGCCCGGGAAGAACAGCTGGACGATCCGCAGCTTATCATCGTGAGGGACATCCTGATAAAAATAGCGGCACCCGAAGAAGTCTTTCTATTTCACAAAGCGGAAACCTTTCAGATAAATGCCCACGTTCCCGCCACCGTTTATTATCTTTTTGTCATAGGGCAGCGCATAGGAAACACGAGCATTCAAAGTATACAGCAGGCGGTGGCGGCACGTACTCAGAATAATGTTTCTGTGGTTATTCTGGCGCACCGTCGCATCACCGTTCAGGAAAACCTTTGTTTTCCATCAGCAGTTTATACAGCAGATCATGTCGCCTGCCAACAGGATTTTTTCCTCATCGGACATGCTTCCTGAACTTCACTGGGAAGTTCCTTATGAAGCTACTTATGGTGATCTGAGCTGTATCACAGGGGAGTTAAACAACACCTTGCACAGTACTTCCACCTGCGGTCACATATGCAGGGTGATAACAGTGAAGGCCTGTTTCACCTTTTCGCACAGGGTTATCTGCGGCTGCTTAGGCTCATTACCTACAGTTCACTCTATGCCTACCTGCCCAAATGGACCTCCGCTTGGGATACCTGGCAACTCTGTCTCTTTGCAGTCCCCTCTCTGAACGAGCTGGAATATTTGTTTGGCAGGATCGGCCAGGATTTCCACAAACATATTGACTCCCATTTGCGGTACTCTGACCTGGTGGGTAGGCTAAGCTCACAAGAACTTACGGTGATGGATGAGATTCTGACCCGCCTTTCGGAAAAACTGGCCAGCATTATTAAAGTAAAAAACCTTGAATAAGACTGAAACTGCTGCGGCTGTTGTCTTCTGTTTTGAAACTGAAAGTTAGAATCTTAATCCGGACTAACGGCTGATTAACTCAATGAAGTCCTCTGTTAAAAAGGAGTTCTTTTTAAGTTTTTCCATAATGGCAGGTTCATTATTAGATAATTCAAGTATCTTTCCGGTATCTACAATTGGAACAATCATTCTGTGAGCCATATTACCTTTTAGTGGGTACGGATTCTTTTTATCAACTAAAAGTATTTTATAAGAATTACCTTTAGTATCCTTCCATGTGCTTTTGGGTTTTATGTTTAATGCCGCGCCAAGTAAACCTCCTCCATACGGGTTATTATACCCGATTGCTTTGCTCTCTTTCGTTTCATCCAGCAATACGACCATATACCTGTCATTGATGAAGTCGAATTTAGCGAAAACATTGTTCCTGTAAATAACACCTGCGTTCATCATATTAAAATATAAATTTTTGCCGTCTGATAATGCCCAGGCAGATGCTGCAGCTTTTGCTTTCTTATTATTGTCAATGTATCTGTAATCTGAAAATTGTATGTATTGATCACTGATTTCTTTTATTTCGCCGGCAATGCCTGGCTGCATTGCATTACCGGTTAAATAATCCTCATACAAAGCATAAAACTGAAACTCTTTATTATTGGTTTGTGCAGGGAAAACCTGAACTGTACAGATGAATAGTAACGCAAATAAATGCTTCATAATTTTTTTATTGAGCCCCTGCTTATGATTTCAGTCTGCAGGGGGTATTATTATAAGTCCTTGTAAATATAAGGTATGTACTGCGCTTAAGCTCATTTTTGGCCCGCAATTTCAATTTACTTCATAAGTTTTTCTGTATTTTTTTTGTTTTGTCCCATGGATACGACAGAACTGCTTTTATCAGGGGTCACAAATGCTGTTTACTAAAATTCTGTTTTTGTAAAAGAGGATTGTTATTTGCTCCCCACAGCAGCAATCGTCTTCCTTGATCAAAAGCAAATATATACAAAATCCACTTTGGTCATAATCTGGGGTTGGTTCGGACTAATGTTTTGTATATGTAAGAATAGTATCCAAAGGCAAATTTCACTGAAAGCGTTTCATTGACCGCCCATGCCTTCCGGACGATCTGCCTGTCGACTTTTACATTTTAAAGAAATTGTCGGTGCAGCGTAAACGGGAGGGACATAGGTTTGCCGGAATTATCTTTTGTTATCTTTTAATTAGAGTGGTTATAATCCTTACAAATAACTGTACTTATTAATATGATTCTAAGATTACTGCCCCCTGCAAAAAACCATCGCCAGAAATCATAACAAGATCCGTAAATCCTTTTCTGCTTCTGAACTGTCTTTTAACAATTACTTCGCGCTCTGCAATCCCGTCCGGATACGAGTGAGAATGCTTTCTGAAAACACCTTTGTTAAAATTGATCTGAACTTCCAGCAGTTCCATGGGTCTGTGGCTTACCTCCGAAACCTCAATCCTTATTTGCGTGCCCTTCCGCTTTGCGCTAAGTAACTTCGGAAATGCAGCGTGTTTTTTATGGAAATGAAAACCGGCCAACAGCGCCTGTCCGTCTATTGTATCCAGTCCGCCGGCTACCGTCCTTTCACCCGGCGCGCATGGGTCAAAACTCCGCAGCTGCAGCATCAGCCTGTTTACCCGCTGGTACAGATACCGGTCATTGAGTTTCAGAAGCTCTTCCGCCACAGCCTGCCTCAGGACTTTTCCAGCTGCTGAAGCCCGGCCGAATTCAGTATTGTAAAGAACCCTTTCCTCTTCCCCTTTGGTCTTTGCACCTTTCCTTTTTCCCGCGGCTTTCCTTACTACCTGCTTTCCGTTTAGCACATAATAAACGTACCCGCCCACCTTTCCGCTAATTTTAAACAGGGTATGAAACTTTCCCATAGCTAAGACGTATTAATACAAAACAGCATAAATTTACAGAAAGTATTGACTTAAATGCCAAATATTTACTACATTTAATCCTGCTGCAGATTTTAATGGACCGATATATTCTCTCCTTCGGAAATTTGCATGTTTTAACTCATTAATTTCTCTCCAGCCCCTTTCCCTAAAGACTTCCCACACCTTGCACCGTAGTTGCAGCATACATACCAGCCGGATACTTCACTGATAACCCGTATCCTCCCCGGGTATACATGGGTCTTACGTCTATAGTACGCCTGCCGACAACAATAGGAATCAACCATCAGACATTCCGCGTCCGCATCCGCACATTAACCTCCACCTATGGGGCGTGTCAAAGTTTTAAACCTTGACACGGCTCTCAAAACCCACATTGAGATTGCCCAAATAGCTCGCGCAGTCGCAATTGGAACGATGGCATTGTAAAGTTGCGCGGAGATTAAGCCAACCTACGGGGTTATTCGATTATAGCGTACCTACGGCACGCCAAAACATCCTGATCTCAACCGCTACACAGATAATGTTCCTATGGAACATACACCCGCATAATTAAGGATGATATGATCAACCGTTGTGGTCTTGTTTTTCTTTTTACTCAAACTAACCGTATCTTGGTTTAAAACTTGACACGGTTCTCAGAACCACGCTGCGCGAAGTGTTCTCAGAAGCACGCTGCGCGAAGTGTCCTCACTTCGTGCCGGTGAACTTCAAATAGCAGCCTCTTAATCCCGGAGCACCGACACCTCTACAACGCTATTTGGGTAGCTGAACGCAATTGAAGCCCGCATAGTTGAAGAAAAAAATGTGACGTGATTATCCTTAATTTGTTCACTCACGGGTTAAACCCTCTCACGTTTCCTCAACACCAATTTTGGATTTGCCGCGTCCCTACCTTCGTCCGCTCCCTGACAGGACTGCCCCGGTATTTGAGAAGAATAATTTCACCCCTTCGGGGTTTCAATGCTGGAACGATACTTAAATCTATAATTATTACACCCCTTCGGGGTTATTCTAACCTTCGAACCTCTAACCTCTAACTTCTATACTGTGGTTAGATGAGCGAGAACAAAGAACTAAGAGTAAAGACTTTAAAACGAAAAATGAACCAACGAACGATGCCAGATTTACTCCGCGCCCTTTGCGAAGCCTCCGTGCCTCTGTGGTTAGATTATACGCAAGGATAAAAAGTAACGAACGGTTCCAGATTGACTCTGCGCCCTCTGTAAAGCCTCTGTACCTCTGTGGTTAGATTAGACGCAAGGATAAAGAACCAACGAACGGTTCCAGATTTACTCTGTGTCCTCTGTGAAGCCTCTGTGCCTCTGTGGTTAGATTAGACGCAAGGATAAAGAAGTAACGAACGGTTCCAGATTTACTCTGTGTTCCCTGTGAAGCCTCTGTGCCCTCTGTGGTTAGATTCAGATTGCTTACCGCAAATAAACTTCTTACCATTGTACGCCTTCTCGATTTTGCAGCTTTACGCCTCCCCGCTACACTTCTCTACTTTCCAGATACTTCTGCCACTGCCAGGTCGTTCTCAGAGCTTCTTCCAGCGGAGTATCGGCCTTCCAGCCAAGTTCCCGCTCTGCTTTGTTGGCATTGGCATAGGCGATTGTGATGTCGCCCGCTCGGCGGTCACAGATCTGGTAGGGAACTTCTACACCATTGGCACGTTCATAGGCCTGCACGACTTCCAGAACTGAGGATCCTTTACCGGTGCCCAGATTGTATATGTCGATGACCTTCTCCTCACCCGATGAGATAAGTTTTTGAAGCGCCTGAACATGGGCCTTAGCCAAATCGACTACATAGATATAATCACGGACGGCGGTCCCGTCTTCGGTGGGATAATCGTTTCCCCAGATATTCAGTTTCTCACGGATTCCCGAGGCCGTTTGGGTCACGTAAGGCACAAGGTTATTTGGTATACCCAAAGGAAGTTCACCCAGTTTTGCAGAGGGATGGGCACCAATCGGATTGAAATAACGCAGAAGGGATACTTTTCGGTGGTGAGCCTCAGCAAAATCTTTAAGGATCTCCTCGCCCATCTGTTTGGTCTTGCCATAAGATGATTCGGGCGTTTTCATCGGGGTGCTTTCGTCAATAGGCTGAACATCGGCCTGACCGTACACGGTACACGACGAACTGAAAATGAAATTCGAGATATTCCGGACTTTAAATTCCTGCAGGATATTGATAAGCGTAAAAAGATTGTTCTCGTAATAGTCCAGCGGTTTTTCCTGGCTCTCGCCTACCGCTTTATAGGCAGCGAAATTGATGCAGCCGTCTATCTGGTGGGCATCGAAAACCTGATTGAGCAATTCTTTTCTCTTGAGGTCAAAGGGATAGAAAATGGGTTTCTTTCCGGTGATCTCCTCAATATTGTTCAGTATAAACCTTTCAGAATTGGAAAGATCATCTACGATCACGACCTCAAAATTGCTGTTCAGAAGTTCCACTACAGTATGCGAACCGATATAGCCAAGGCCGCCCGTTACAAGAATTGTCATAAAAATTGTGCTTTGGGCAAATATACAAAAAGAAGTGCCCCGAAAAATTCAGGACACTTCTCCAAAAATAAAAAAATTGAAAAAAAATTACTCACCCAAAAGGGTTATCTATCTGATTGGTTAGGACAAATGTATCATCTGGAATTATTTCATCCAATACGTATAGTTACGTAATTTTTTTTATTTCTTAATATCAACACAGTTAAATCCATTTATTCTTATAGGCCAGATTGATGATCTGGCTCCGCGAGTTAAGATGCAGTTTTTTGTAGATATTGTTTACATGGGTCCGCACCGTATTAGGGCTTATAAACAGCCTTTCGGCAATCTGCACCGGCGAAAGTCCCTTTACGATTTCAGTCAGGATTTCGGTTTCCCTGTCGCTGAGCTGATAATCTTTGGGTGTCTGCACAGCCTGCTCCGGCTGCACACCGTCACTAAGCAGTTTCATGGCGCGCCGCGCGATGGCCGGACTCATAGGAATCCCGTCATGCTCCACTACATTGCGGATGGCCTCTATAATGTTCACTCCTTTGTCTTCTTTAAGGAGATAACCGCTGGCACCGGCTTTTATGGCTTCAAAAATCTTTTCGTTATCTTCAAAAATAGTGAGGACGATAAATTTGATTCCGGGATACCGGATCACGGCGCTCGAAATCGCTGCGATGCCGTCCAATACAGGCATCTCCAGATCCATTAAAACCACCTGCGGATAATCTGCCGCTGGAATCCGTTCCAGTTGCCCAAAGAAATCATCACCGTTCCTGGCTTCAAAATCCACTACAATATTGGTGTTTGTAATCTTTTCCCTTATAGTGTTACGGTTCAGTGCATTATCGTCTACAATTGCAACTTTTATCATATCTGTGTTTTATAGTGCTAATATACTGTTTGTACCGGTTCTGCTATTGTTCTTCAATAGTAATTTCGGTTCCTTCCGGTCCGGTCTTCATTTTAAGTTCAAATCCCATCTCATTGGCCCTGGCTTTCATATTGCTTATTCCGAATCCGTTCGACTTTTCATTATCACTGAATCCCTTACCGTTGTCACGCACGGTAAGACGGAGTTTATCGGTACTCTCAAAATGGATATCTACCCTATCAGCACCCGAGTGTTTTACAATATTGTGCAAAGCTTCCTGAACGATACGGAACACGCTGATGGATTTGGAAGATTCCATGCTGCGGTTTACAGCAATATTTTCGGTAATATTTAACTGAATGTCCGGCACGGTTTTAAAATAACGTGTGCTGTAGCTTAATAAACCCTCGTAGCAGTTCTCTACTGTGGTTTCACGCATCTTGAGCACCCAAATGGTCTGTCTCAGCAGACTCATAATCTGATAGGAGATTTCACGGATATCTTTTAGATCCCCAATACGGTCGCCATGCTTTTGCTCAAGATTTTCTATCCGCATAATCAGGCTGGTGGTATAGGCACCTATATTATCGTGCAGGTCGCGGCTTATACGGCGGCGCTCATCTTCAATCTCTTCATTTAATTTGGATTCATGCAGTTTGCTTTCGTATTTTGAACGGTAATACTGATAAACTACAAAACTACTCACGCCTACAAGGGTGAGAATCGCACTCAGGACAAACCACCAACTCCTGTAGAAAGGCGGCTGTACCCAGATCTGAATGTCAGCCGGATACATTTTCTCATAGCCATCCTGGTTTCTGCTCTTCACCTGAAGCAGGTGCCGGCCGGAACTCTGGTGCGTAATTTTCAGTAGATTACCGTCTGTGAACGGAAGCCAGTCTGCACCACCCAGCTTATAATACAGTTTAGAATAATCCAGAAAATCCTTATCCACCGTCCGGAAACTAAAAACAGTAAGCAGATTATCGTGTTGCAGCTCCACATGGTTTGAGGGGGTTATTACTTTTCCGTCTGCCTCAATATGCTTTAATACTGGTGTTTCAACTTTTCTGTTAGGTTCCATTTCACGCATTGCAAAAACAGAAAGTCTGTTCTTTGTAGCAATCAGCAGTTCATCTTTTTCGGGGATATAATGTGCATAGGTGATGTAAGGACTGTTACCGCCATAGCCGCTGAATGAACCAAATGGCCGCAGTTCTTCTTTCACCTTCTCCATAATCATCCTGTTGGTTACGATCCATAACCTTCCCTGTTTGCAGCGGAAGATACACTTTACCTGGTGGCCGGAGAAACCCTGCTCAGCACTTAGGCTCTGGAATTGTTTATTATTTAATCTGCCCGAAAGACCTGTTGGAGAACCTACCCACAAAGTATCCTTCTCGCTGAAGAGGTAGTTTATATTATTGGAGTTCAGGCCGTTTTCCCTGCTGTAACTTTTGACGGCCTGCAGATCACTGTTCAGTTCAGTATAGCCGGACTCATAAGATGTGGCAAAATAATTTCCTTTTTGCCCTTTGAATAAATTTTCAATATTGTTGAAAACCGGAAGCCGGATATTCCGGAATTCCTCACCTTCCTGAATGAACATTCCGTTTCCGTAGGAAGAGAATGCTGTTTTCCCGTCAGCGGTTTTGAATATCCTGGATATTCCGTCGGTAAAGGGTATGCTTTTTAAGAGCCTGATGTCCTTTTCACCTAATCTGTAAATGACCAATCCTTTAAATGTTCCTGCATACAGCAGGTCCTTATCAATAAACAGCGTCAGTGCGTCACGGCCCAGCGATAGCCTGGATTCAATTTTTCTGGAGTTTAGTACAAAAACACTTCCGCGGGACAGAACGTAATATTTATTATTGTGAAAGCCTATAGCTCTCACCTTTCCGTTCTCCAGAGGGTAGGCTTTTCGGTGCCCTTCGTTTCTTATAAAGGAAAATCCCCCGCCAAGCGAAGAGAAATAAAGGTGACCATCCGCTGTTCTGTGAAAGTCCGTAAGCATATGGCTTTCAAGTCCGTTTTTCTCACTTATAGTATCCAGAACATTTCCTTTGGCTGAGCGCACAATCCCGACACCAAATTTTGGGCTGTACTTAATACCGCTCTGCATCACGTGCGTTTTTTCATTTTTGAACCTGCCGGTAGCCACCAGGACTCTGCGGCCGTCTATCAGGCTGAAATACTGTTCCGCACCTTTGCCATCCGTTTGCTTTTGGGCAAAGATTTTAATTATTTCTGTTAAACGGTTTCTGTTAATCGCATAAATAAATGGCTCACTTTCACTTGCAAATACTGTAAAGTCCGGATGTACATCAGACCGGTATAATCCATAAGTCAAGCCTTTCCGGCCAAGGTTATGGTACCTGTGTGTAACCCGCGTTCTATTGGTATCGAAAAATACCAGATCTTTTCCTGCCGCACAAATGAACATCCCCGATTTCCCATCAGCCACAGCATGATGGATATAATTTCCTGGCAGGCCACTATTGTCGGCGTCGTAAGTCAGAAATTTGCCGTTGGAGTATTTAATTAATCCTTTGTCCGAACCTAACCAAAGAAAACCATTGTGATCCTGTGTAATATTGAAAATATAATTGGTTGGCAGCCCTTCATTTTCCGTAATATTTTCAATTACGGAAGCATATTGCGCATTGCCGGACTGCCAGCACAGAATAAACAGTATAAGCAGCGCGCCAAAGGATGGCTGCCATCTGGAATTCGGGTATTTATGGGTAACAATTGTACCACTTTGCATAGTTAAATTTAACAATTAAAGCTGAAAAACGGTACTGTTTGATGAAATATTTATAACATTTATGCCTCCGTAGCTGATAATTTCGTAAAGTTTCGCTGTTTGGTACAAGGCCTGCAGTTTTTCTACCTGTGTTATTGTAACATATATGTTTTGCCAACGCTTCCATCTGCCAATACATTACCTCAGATTAAGAACCTGGGCAAACACAGTTGCTAGTTCACCCAAATTTCATCGATGCCAACCAGAGGTTTTTTGGTAGGATGACTCATCCAATCCGGTAAATGTTCTAAGGTATCGAAGGACACTCTGATATACCTTATTTTTTGATCAACAGTGATATTCACCGGATGTATTGAAGCGCCCGGGCTTTCAGAAGCCGCAAAATTAAATGCCGGAAATTCCTTATAGAGCGAGCCGTCTGCAGAGACGGCCACCCGTACTGTTTTCGGCATGATAATCCAGTGCCTCTGGTCTTCCAGAAAAGTAGAAGAAATGGTTGAAACGGTAGTTTCTTTCAGCAAATCGATGGTTATCGTATTACCACCGTCGAAGAGCAACCAGTTTAAACTGAAATCACGCATTCCGTACATCCCATCGGTTAAAGTAGCTGCACCTTTTGCAGGATAGTCAGAAATCCAGGGTTTTTCAAAGCGGACCACAGCACCGGTCGCGATCGTGGACGGCAACTCTTTATTAACTGTTTCAGCCCATTCTTTTACATACCACTCAGGAGTTTGGCCGTTCTCAGAGAGTTCCCGGATACCATAGGCTTTCAGATTTTTTCCGAACATCCGAATTTTCTTCTTCAGACTTTCTCTTACCACCCATTCACCGGGTTTGCGTTCCGTATATATTCCGTGCGCTTCTTTGCCAAATAATTTCGCCTGCTGAAGAACGGTATAGTCCAATGAAAGACTTAATTTCCTGAGGCGCTTCCGGATAATTTCCGTACCGGCTGCTCTACCGGCGTCTTTCAGTATAAGATAGTATTCCTTTAGCTTTTCAGGTGCGAGATAGGAATTATGTTCACTAACCGGATTTCCGTAAATATCAAGATTGCGTCCGGACTGATCCAGGTTTGATTTTAAATGTAGAAGATAATCTTTTACAAAGGGAGCCGCCTTGCCGTAATAACCGCTCAAAAATTCGTCGGTTAATCGTTCTTCATTCAGTTGAGCATTCCAGAGTTTCCGTGCAAGAATATAAGTTTTCAGTTCACCCTGATCAACGTAGTTGCGGCCCCCCAACTGAGCAAATACACCCTGAACCTTTCTTTTACTGTAATAATCCAAATTCCCGCCTGAATTCAAAACATCGGGAAACGGTGCCAGGTAATTGGTGAACTGTGTATGATAGTCCCAAACAAACACATTAGGGGTTTTAGCCAGCCAGCCTTCAAGATTATTTCTGAAACCTGCCGCAGATTTTTCAGTAGCTACCGGACTATTTCGGAAAATTTCTATGCTGCTGAGCAGAATAATTACATTATTTTCGGGTTTGGTCTGAAGTGGTGGTTTTACCGTAGCACCATAAGCCAGTGTGGTGAACGTTCTTTCCGGATAACGGACCGCAATTTTATTTACAAACCGAATCAGGGAACCCTGCGGACCGCCCTCAATTGAGTTAACTGCGCTGCAGCGGTCGCATTCGCAATGACTGCCGTTATCGTTTGGGCTCACTGACCAGAATTTCTTATTTGGGTCATCCGCAAATAATACCTCAAGTTTCTGAAGGGTAAGTTCCAGTACTTTGGGGTTAGACAGGCAGAGCTGCTGTGAAGTCCTTTTTCCCTTTGATATAGCAAAATATTCGGGATTAGATCTAAAATTCTCGGCCGGAACCAGCACAGAAAAAGAATGACCCCATAAACCCCAGTAGTCATCCAGACTCTGAAGCTTATACCAGTCCATATATTCCTGATCTGTTTCCGCTGTTGAATATACCTCGCGGTACGGGAATGAAGCACTTTGGCTAACGGCTAACGGCAGGCTGATACGGAGATTACGGGTCTGCGGACATTCCGCTGGTTCGTTCGGTGCCCACTTCCGGCAGTTCAGATAGTTTTCAATGAAATGATAAACCGCAAACAGTATACTTCGGTGGCCATCTCCCGCCAAAATTATATGTTTGCCCTTATCCGAAACAGTAAATGAATCGCTTGATAAAGCTTGAGGCACATAAGCTGTCCTGCCAATACTGATGGCAGGCCTGTCTCCCGCATCTTTGGAAGCCGGAAGTGCCGCGCCGGTAACTTTCCTGAAATAATGCTGCAGAATTTCAGCGGCTTTCTTTTCATTTTCGGTAGCTTCTGAAGGTACAAGTAGTACGTAATCCGATTTTCCCCCTTTCACAACGTCCAGTGAGGATTTCTGTGCTGCTGAATCGCCCGGCATCAGAAACAGGAATATAAGAACATAAAAGATTTTCATTTAATTTGCTAAGGCGCAAAAGTAACATTATAAACCGTACCGGGCGCGAATATCGTTATGGTATACCAAAGGGACTTTATTAACCTAAAAGTTCAATATATTTGTTCCGCAAAACATCTTCATGAATTCAGATCATATTTCCTTTATTTCTTCTCCTGCAAAAACAGTCGCCGCAGCTGCTTTCTGCCTGTTACCTTTAAGCACATTTGCACAGCAGGAGGTCAGTTCGGACGGACTGTTCACGCAGGCACGCACAACCGCATTTGAAAATAAAGATTATCCGAAAGCTATTGCGCTTGCTGAGCAGGCACTGGAAAAATCGCCCGACTATACAGATATCGCTGTTTTTCTGGGCCGACTGTATACATGGAATGACAACCCGGCCGATGCGCGCAAAGTGTTTACCGATCTGGATAAAAAACAGGTAACAGATGCCGATTTCTACCTGGCTTATGCCTCTTTGGAATACTGGAATGATGACAACACTAAGGCCCTGGAGATTCTGGACAAGGGAACCACTCAAAATCCGGATTCGGAGGCTTTATGGCTTCTGAAAGCAAAGGTTCAAAACAGCTCGGATCAACATCTTGAGGCTGAAGAAGCTGCCAACAGAGTTCTGCAGATTAACCCTGAAAATACCGAGGCCCGGGAATTACTGGTGAGGCTTAACGAGATTACCTCCAAAAACGCTGTCGGAATTACATACAGCTATACACACTTCGACAAACAGTTCGCCCAGGACTGGCACACCGTGGGAATAAGTTACAAGCGCGTAACACCAATAGGATCGGTGATACTGAAAGGAAATATTGCCAACAAATTTGGCGAAACAGGTACGCAGGCAGAACTTGAAGCCTATCCAAAGCTTTCAGATATGTTCTATCTCTATTTGGGGGCAGGATACTCCAGTGATGTCGGGATCTTCCCCAAATACAGAACAGGCGTGTCATTAAACGCCAATCTCCCAAAAAGTTTTGAGGCTGAATTAGGTTACCGCCAGCTTTATTTTTCCGATAATATCTGGCTTTACACGGCCGCGGTGGGTAAATATTATAAGAATTTCTGGTTCAACCTGAGAACGTATATCACACCGGGCGACAATAATATTTCTCACTCCTACACCGGTACTGTACGTTACTATACCAAAGGTGCAGCCGATTATATCTCTTTTCAGGCAGGAACAGGAATCAGTCCGGTCGATAACCGCAGTAACCTGCTGGAAAACGAAAGCTATAAACTGAAAACCTATAAAATTGGCGCAGAATATAATTTTTCGGTTAAAACAACGAACCTGTTTTCCTTAGGCGCTATGTATTTCAATCAGGAGTACAGACCCAATACACGCGGGAATCAGGTAGATGTCACTTTGGCTTATACGAAACGGTTTTAGATTTTTACTGCTGAATATTCTTTACTATCTGATTGTTTAACGGCTTCGGAAGAAATTCACCACTGTGCTGTCCGGTATCAGTTTGTTTGATGAGGTGAAGCTGTTGTTCATCCCCCGGAAATTATTAAAGTAACTCAGTACTTTTTTACGCTCTTTTAGATCAGATACAGGGTCCTCCTGCATATCTGTAAGGCGAAAGACCTGCTTGTCCTGCAGGTGGTAGTTTGCGAAAACGAAATTCTGGAGCTGGTCTTTGCTTTTCATGATCGGTATGCCACTTCCCGCCTTGTTTGCGGAGCCTTTCAGACCGTCACCAATCCAGGCTACGGTTTTAGGCGTGCTCAGATTATAATTATTCCGGTAATAAGCCAGAAGCGTGGGTGCCACATCAAAATGACTGACCATAGAGTTAAAGCGTTTCGGCTGTTTAACCATATCTGAATAGATAACCAACGGCACCCGGAACCGGTCAATCTTGGACTGGAGGATAACCTCCGGCATACTGTGGTCGCCTGTTATCACAAAGATGGTATTGGCAAAATCTGCACGTTTTCTGTAGTTCGCAAACAACTCTCTCAGGGCATCATCTGCATTCAGCATTGCCGTTAACTGCTTTTTATGCTCTGCCGCCAAGTCGCGCTGCTGCTTATTAAGTTTAGGTGATTTCAGGGCAGCATTGAATTTTTTCCCGTAGTAACCTGCACTGTTAATGAGGAAAGGACTGTGAGTAGACAGGGTGAAAACCGTGTTGAAATAGGGTCGGTTCTGCACAGGCTGAGTATCAAGCATTTTGCTGAAAACCGCCTGATCTTCATAGCCCCAACTCTCACCATTTTTAGACGGTAATTTGGAGTAGCCTTTTGAAAATGAAGTCTGGTCAATAAGATTGTCAGCGCCGCTGAACTTAACAAAACGGTCCATTTTATCAAACTGACCTTGCCCACCATAGTAAAAGCCCGTAGTAAAACCGTTCTTTTTCAGGACATTGAAAAGATTGAAGTGAGGCGGAGTTTTATCAATTTCGAGAAATCCGCTTTGACCAAACGGGAGTGATCCCGTAAGCGTTGGCAGTGCCCCGAAAGTTCGTCCGGAAGAGCTCAGCGCCTGATCCCAAACCAGACCTTTGCCCGAAAGCGAATCCAGGAAAGGTGCGAAGTTACCAATATAACCGTCATGTGAGGTGTAAGCATGACCGAAGCCCTCCATAACGATAAGTACGAGATTAGGAGTCTTATCTGATTTGGTAAGGAGCGGTCCCAGGAAGTCAGGTGTATCCTCTTTTTTCCAGAAAGGGTAATCTTTGTCCAGCATTTCTGCATGAGGATTAAACTTTCCCGACTGACCCAAAAGACCCGCGATTTCCGGACGGTTAAGGTAATTATTACTGTTGGAGCTGAAAAAATTTTCCCATTTGCTTTTTGCGGCCATCTGCCCGAATTCATTAAACTCCGAAGTCATACCCAGCGGCCGCGGTATAAAAAAGGACAGAATTCCCAATGACAGGATTGTTATCCCGGCCACTGGCGTTTTAAAAGAAGTTCTGCCGGCAAAGTAAAAGGGTATAATAGCTGTAACAGCCAGAATCAGCATAATCAGCATGTTCTTTAAACTCAGCATGCCGCCTGATTCCAGTGTCTGCATTATTTCCGCTTTGGTATAGAACTGAATATCGGCGCCCAGCATACTCCCTGATTCCGAGAAATAGATGAAGAGCACAAATTGGAATATGATCATGGCACTGAAAAGAATAAGGGCGAAATTCCTGGCCCAACCTGCTTTCACAAAATTCAGCAGCAGATACCCAACTCCCAAACCTAACAGTATCCGGAAAGCAAAAAGCAAATTGTCCAGCAGCAGCGGAAGAGCGATGAGTTCTGTTTTAAAAGTATCGAACGCATAATGGTACCAGACCCATTCGGCTCCAACTGTAAGTAAAAAGAAAATAATAAATACTGACGAAACTGCTCCCCAGGACTGAAGTCCGAATTTGAGGATGGCAAGCATTCTTTTACCCCAGGGCAAATTCTTAACCTCCTGGTTAAAACCCTGCCTGGTCATCTCGCCCCAGGAATGTGACTTCTTGAAATAATCTACGAACCCTTTCACACCGGCCTTAACTACGATGGGATGGAAATAAAAGGGCTCCAGGAGTGCTGTGCTTATCAGGGACAGGAAATCTTTGCGTTTGGTATAGACCTGTCGGCTTACCAGATCTACCAGAATGGCGTAAAAAGAATACAAAAATCCTGCAGAAATGACCAGCGCACAAAGGACCAGAAAGAATGACCAGTTAATAATTCCGAGAATTAAAAAAAGGATAAAGAAGAAGTATCCTGCAAATTCAATAAGAGGTCCCAGAAATTCAAAAGTGAACCAGTAAGGTAAACTTACCGTGCCCAGTTTTCCGTACTTTGGGTTAAACATCATCTTCCGGTGTTTCCATAGGGTCTCCATAGTACCACGCATCCAGCGGTTACGCTGCTTTACAAGAATTTCTTTGGATTCAGGAGCTTCCGTCCAGCAAAGCGGGTCCGGAATGGTAATCACTTCGTAAGCTTCATTGCGTTCTTCCATGTATTGGCGCATGCGGACCACCAATTCCATATCCTCACCTACCGTATTCTTATCATAACCACCGCAGGCCAACACAATTTTCCTGTCGAAGACACCGAAAGCACCCGAAATGAGAATTAATCCCGAGGCGCGCGACCAGGCCATCCGGCCCAGTACAAATGCGCGGATGTATTCCAGAACCTGAGTCCTGCCCAACAAAGTGCGGGGCAAATTTACTTCGACAACTTTACCGTTCTCAATCCGGCAGTTATTGGCCAGACGGATCACACCTCCGCATGCAATGAGTTTTTTATCCGTTTGTTGCAGGAAAGGTTTAGCAAGTTTCAGTATAGCATCCTGCTCCAGAATACAGTCTACATCAATACAGACAAGATAGTCGCCACCGGAAATGTTTACACCCACATTCAGTGCATCTGCCTTACCACCATTTGCTTTGTCAACTACAATAAGTTTCTTGAAAGCGGGGTTTTTACTTTTATAAACACCGCGAACTTCAGCTGTTGGAATATCTCCCTGTATGAAAAAGGATATGCATTCCAGTTCATAGGCTTCAATCAGTTTCTGAATGGAATCATCCTTACTTCCGTCATTAACAATGATAATCTCCAGATTATGGTAAAACAGTGAAAGCAGTGAACGTACATTTTCCACAATTGTCATCCCTTCATTGTATGCCGGTGCAATGAGGCTGAATATAGGCGCGTTCGGGTTGGAGGCAATGATGCTGTAGTCTGTAAAGGTATTTTCGCGTTTATACTGAAGAATTGCTCCCAGCGCATAGATACCCATCCAACTGTACACCAGCAGTACACCAGTCGCGTAAAGCAGGAAAAACCATATTACAGCTTCATATACAATGTGGGAAAACTCTGTCATATCTTTTCCTGTAAGGCGTGCTTTATAATTGAACTCAGCTCAGCTGAAATATCTGCTTGGGAACTCATACTGATAAGCTGTTCGGTCATTCCTAAATCGCACAGTCCCTGTGCAGCCAGAATTTTTACACCTGCGGAAGCACTACTAAGCAATTTTTCTGTATAAAACTCAGCAGCGCGTCGGTCTCCCATTTTGATCACAGCTTTCATAATTTCTATCCGAACCGGTTCGGGCTGCAGGTCGTAGGAGGTCTCAAGATGCCGCAGGGTATCGCTGTTTTCCAACGCCTGCAGGCTCTGTACTGACTGATTGCGGACTTCTGTTTCCCTATGACTTAATAACTGTAACACATCGGTATACATGTTGAGTAACTGATATTTACGGATCAGACGAAGAACAAAAATGATAACTGACGAATTTTCGCTTTGCAGCCATTGGCGAATTTTACTGTCGGCATCCTGCGGAACGGCTGGAATTGAATTAAGCAACCGCAGTTGCTGCCATTCTGAAAGTATTCCCTGCGCATCGTTCAGAAACGTCAAACCATCAAAACCTTCAAATCGTACAACAGAATACTGTGCCTCCTGATACACCTGAGGCGATTCATGCTGAAGAAGCTGTGAAATTGCAGGAAGCGCTTTTTCCACTTTCATGGCAGTTAATTCCTGAATTCCGCCCGCAATCATATAAGGCCGCTTCTTCTTTAGTTTGCATAAACTTTCTTTTTCAAGACCGTACACCTCAAAAAGGGATCGGATTACATGACCTGCACCACCGGAAAACTTTTTTTCTGCACTCACCAGTTTTTCAAGAAAAACCCGCCGAAAACCGGATTTATGCGTGGCGTCTGATATTTTGGAATGCCTGGCTACATCACCACTATTCACGATGGCATCGGCAATTTCGGAATCAATGGCTGCGGTCCAGGACTGAATGCTAACCTGCCTCCTGTATTGAAGTAAACCATAAACAAGAACTGCCAAAATTAAAAGAAAAACCACGCCAAGAAGTATGATAAAAGCTATTACAAGAAAATGCAGGGAAATACTGAGCAACATATCAGGATCCTGTTATCCGCTTAACCCGCAGCATTAATTCACTTGGACTGAAAGGCTTAACGATAAAATCGGCCGCGCCAAGATCAAAAGCATTCAGAATGACATCTTCCTGTCCCATGCTCGAAAGCATAATTACAGGAACTTTTTTTCCTGCAGATTTTATAGCCGAAAGAATTTCCACACCCGAAGCGAAGGGCATCATGATATCAGTGATAACCAGATCTACATCCGTAGACAGAATTGTATCAATAGCTTCTTTACCGTTTCGGGTCAGAATAACCTCATATCCTTCCTTCATCAGTTTATGTTCGATTGTTTTCAAAATCAGTTCATCATCTTCAGCAATTAAAATCGGCATATTCTCTTTTTATTTTATTAATCTTTTTATAGTTTCCAGGCCAGACATGATGCCGGAACGGATTTCGGTCTCTAAAGTGGCATAGTCTGGATTGCGCTCTACGGTATTTTCCCATCGTGCGGCAATCTCTGCCAGGCTGAAAAGTCCGGCAGTACCTGCAGTTCCCTTTAACTTATGCAGAACTTTTTTAATTTCTTCAACACTTCCTTTTTGGCAGGCTTCTGCGAGAGCAGTTCCTGAGGCTTCGGTTTCCTGAACCACCAAATTAAGAAACATATTCCGGAAATCTTCATCCTCGCCCATCTGCTCTTCCAGATGCTTCATATCCAGATGAAGTTCAGCAGTGACTGTTGCGTTATCCTCATCAGATTTCCCGTAAATGTGAGTTTTGAGGGCTTCCAGAAGTTCGCCCTGGCGCAGCGGTTTTGTAAGGAAATCATCCATGCCGGCAGCCAGACACTTTTCCTTTTCACCCAATACATTGCCTGCGGTAACACCAATGATTACGGGCTTCTGGTCCGGCAATAGGCGAATCATCTTCGTGGATTCAATACCATCCATCACAGGCATCTGAACATCCATAAGAATCAGGTCAAATATTTGGTCACGGCAATAATCCAGTGCCTGTTTCCCATCAGTAGCCTCAATAAATGTGGCCTCAGGAACCAGGGACTGCATCATCCGGTTGTTAAGAACCATATTTACAGGATTGTCATCAACCAACAGAACCTTCAGACCGGTCAATAGGGCATCATTTGTTTCGGGCTGAGGAGCAGCGGTGTGTTCATCTGAATGTCTTACAGCCTGTTTCAGCGTATTGTACAGGTCTTTTGATTTGATAGGTTTCAGAAGACAGAAGCTGTTCTCATTCTGTCGGAAAGAGTTGATGACTTCATGCTCTTCGGATGAAGTATGGAGAACGACCAGCGGAGAAACCTCGGACTGTTCCTTAAACAGCTCACGGATTTTCGTAATCGTCTCCAGTCCGGAAATGACCGGCATATGATAATCCATTAAAATAATATCAAAACGGTCACCTGCCATCAGGATTTGCAGCGCTTCCATTCCATTTGCGGCCAATCGGGAATCAATACCTTTATAGGCCAGCATATGCTGCAGGATAATCCTGTTATTCTCGTTGTCATCCACAATGAGCACGCTTTTAATACCAAGTTCAGCGATATCCTCATCCTCCTCGGCGTTGCCCTCTTCATAAGGTACTTCTATATCAAAATAAAACTCCGAACCTTCTCCTAAAGTACTTTTTAATGAAAGCGATGTTCCCATGTACTTTAATATATTGTTTGAAATGGTAAGCCCTAAGCCCGTACCGCCATACTTTTTACTTACAGAACTGTCTTCCTGTGTAAAAGCATCAAAAATTCGCTGCTGCTTATCATCAGGAATTCCAATGCCCGTATCGCGCACCGCAAATCGTAGGGTAATGTGATCTGATTCAATATGCAATTTCTGCACTTTCAGCTCAATTTCACCTTTGGAAGTGAATTTAACCGCATTTCCCAGAAGATTAATAAGTATCTGACGAATCCGGGATTCATCCATTAGCAGTATTTCCGGAATTCCGGGCTCAATATTGAGGAGAAGTTCCAGATCTTTCTTCTGTGACTGGAAAAGAATAACATTCATTACCTGACCCACCATGTCGTACACATGAGTGCGCTCAATCATCAGTTCTAACTTACCTGATTCGATTTTAGAAAAATCGAGAATGTCATTGATGATTGAAAGAAGGCTTTCGCCGGATTCATTTATGTAGTTGAGGTACTGAGTCTGCATCTCGTTAAGCGGAGTTCTAAGCAATAGATCTGAAAATCCGATTACCCCATTAAGAGGTGTACGGATCTCGTGGCTCATATTAGCCAGGAATTCAGATTTTGCTTTACTTGCAATTACTGCAGCTTCCTTAGCTGTCCTCAGCTCTCTTGTAGTTCTTTCCCTTTCGGTAACATTCTGCACTGTTACAATAACGCCTCCTATTACCTCATTGGCCAGGTACCATGGTCCTACCTCCAGACTGTAATTTTGCGGTTCGCTTTTGTTTGACACTGGTACTACCAGATTTTCGTTTTTATACGATTTACCAGACAGTGCGTCCATATATATTTTCACACGCTGTGCAGGTATATTAGGTGAAACTTCAAATATATTCCGGCCTGTAATAGCCTCTACGTCCATGGAGAACTCCTCGGTCCAGCAACGGCTTACAGAAAGATATTTAAGTTCCTGGTCAAACATGGCCACAGCAACCGGAACGTCACTGATGAACGACTGCAGCATAGCCTCCTTCTTTTCCAGTTCCAAATAAGTCCTTTTGGCATCGTCAATATCCTGAATAATTCCGAAAACCTTGCGGCATACACCGTTCTCAAATTCGGGGATACCAATAGACCGTACCCAGATGCGCTTGCCATCTGGCAGGATCATTTCCAGCTCTTCATCATAAGGTTCTCCCATTCCGATGGCACGGTTGAAAAGATCAGTCACCTTTTCCCTGCTTTCTTCGGTATAAAACCCAAGCGCCGAATTAAGGTCCGGTTGGTAACCAGGTGCCATCATGTGAATTTCACGGGTGGTATCGGACCAATACGTTTTCTGTGTAATCAGATTTACTTCCCAGCCACCTACCCTTGCGGCAGCACTGGTCTGCTCCAGGATCTTCTTGGTGTAGACCAGGTCTTTTTCAAGTGCCATTTTGTCGGTAACGTTCAGAGCGGTGCTCAGCACATAAGGTTCACCCACCTCATTCATCTCTACCATGTTATGGTACATCCAGACAAATTCCTGACCGTCCCGTGAATGCAACACCATATAGCCGGAATCTTCACCATTCTGTGTAATTCTCTGCAGGTATTCATTAAGTTCAAACCAACGGCTCTGAGGTACAAGGTCACGCAGGTTTAGTTCTCTGGCTTCTTCTGAGGTATACTGGAGCATTTCCCGTCCTTTTTCGTTCACGGCCAGTATATTGCCTTCCACATCATGCATACTCATTAAACCGATGGCATTTTCAAAGAAGCTGCGAAACCTTTTTTCAGACCTTTGCAACCGCTGTCTATCCTCCACCAGCTGCGTTATATTCCGGCCAAAGCAAAATATTTCAGTGCCGCTTTGATTACGCTTGAAAAACCAGTCAATCACTAAGGTTTCACCTATGCCGGAAGCAATACGGCTGACAAAGGAGTACTCGCCGTTACTGTCCAGCTGCTGCTCATTCAGTGCCAATTCTTCACTGTTTTCATTTAAGATCTCAAGAAAATTTATTCCTGAGACCTCGTCTTTAAATTCATAGGTATCTCTAAATGCAGAATTGACTTTTTTGACCCTAAAATTATTATCCAAAACACAGATAAGGTTATTAGTGACGGAAAATAACTGCTCAAAATATTCGGCATTTGCCAGCCTGCGTTTGGTCATTAGCTGTCTTGCAACTGCTTCCCCTATTTTTTCCAGTGCTGCAACCTGTTGTGAAGTTAGCGTGCGCGGGTTAAAATCAATTACGCAAAGTGTCCCGAGTACAAGACCCTCATCATCCAAAAGAGGAATACCCGCATAAAACCTAATACCTCCAGCCAGGATAAGTTCATTGGAAGACGTACGTTCGTCCCGCAGTGTGTCCTTGATAACAAGTGTTTTACCGCTTTCAACAGTATACTGACAAACCGTATCCCCCCGGTCCACCCGCTCAAAGTCCAGACCAATGCAACTCTGTACCGTTTGCGCATCGCGCTCCATCACCCCGATCAGAGCAACAGGACAGTCCGTAATAAGGCTGGCGGCTTCAGAAAAAACATCAAGATCCTGATCTTCGGCCAAATTTACCAGATCGTAATAGGCCAGTTTATTCAACCTTGCCTCTTCATTTGCTGGAAGGGGAAATTGCTTCATATATAAATTGTGAGGTATGGATGGCTAAGCCGTAATAGTCAGGCGTACCTGTGGCTGGGCGCATGAGAAAATTTGAAGAATATTTAATGCTGTTGGGCTGTCATAAATTCCAGAACGGAGTCCGTAATGTATTTCAATTGCTCTTCTTCCAACTCTGTATGCATGGGCAGCGAAAGTACCTGATCCAGTAACAGATCTGTATTTTTAAAGTCGGCGGGGTCACTGTCCTGAAAATAAGCTTTCTGTTTCCGCAATGCGACCGGATAGTAAATCATGGCAGGAATCTCTTTTTCAGCCAGAAACTTCTGAAGTTCATTTCGCTTACCGTTTAGAATCCTTAAAGTATATTGATGAAAAACATGTGTAGAATAGTCTGCCCGCACCGGTGTAAGAAGATCAGGCTGATCCGCAAATGCCTCATCGTAATAATCGGCCGCTTTTCTGCGGGCTTCATTATAACCGTCTAACAGAGGCAGTTTTTTCCGCAGAACGGTAGCCTGAACACTGTCCAGTCGGGAATTTACGCCCACTTCGTCATGATAATACCGTTCGTACATACCGTGATTCACTATTCCGCGCAGTTTATGCGCCAGCTCGTCACTGTTGGTGAAGATAGCTCCTCCGTCGCCATAACAGCCTAAATTTTTAGACGGAAAAAATGATGTTGTACCCATTGTACCCATAGTCCCGGCCTTATGTGCGCGCCCTCCGGCAAAGGTAAACTCGGCACCGATAGCCTGAGCATTATCTTCAATAACCTCCAGCTTATTCGCTTCGGCAATCTTAAGAATATCCTGCATATTTGCGCACTGACCAAAAAGATGTACCGGAATAATCACTTTTGTCCGTGGTGTAATAGCTGCCTTCAGCTTTTCCGTGTCCATTGTGAACGTATCGTAATCAACGTCAATAAGTACAGCTTTCAGTTTCAGCAGGTGAATGACTTCAACAGTGGCGGCAAAGGTAAAATCTGCGGTAATCACTTCATCACCTTCCTCCAGGCCAAGTGCCATAAGTGCAATCTGAAGTGCATCGGTTCCGTTGGCACAGGGAATAACATGTTTCACATCCAGATAGCTTTCCAGTTCGGACTGAAAGGATTTAACCTCGGGTCCGTTTATAAATGCGGCAGATTCCAGCACATTGAGGACTGCATTGTCTACATCGCTTTTTATCTTGAAATACTGCGTTTGCAGATCTACCATCTGAATTTTCTTCATACTAAATACAATATGGTGTAAATTTACATATATTTATATATCTAAAGAAATTTATGAAAAAGTTTAGCTGTACCCTGCTCCTGCTACTTTCGGCCAGCATTTATGCACAGTCCGAACTTGTTTTTGTATACTTTGCCGACAAACCAAACAAGTCTGCTTTTTACGCCAACCCGCTGTCCGAACTTACACAGAAATCACTGAGCCGCCGGATCGCGCAGGGCATTCCGCTGAACGACCAGGACGCGCCTGTTGAACCCACCTACCTGCAGAATATCCAAAATATGGGTTTCCAGGTCGCAGATTATTCAAAATGGCTGAACGGTGTAGCAGTAATGGCTAACGCAAACCAGATACTACAGCTTCAGAATCAGCCTTTTGTACAGTCTGTTGAGAGTTTTGCCAGAAACTCCAATGCAATAGTTAAAGGACCTGCTTCGCAGAATAAATTCCCCAGTACAGCCAAGGGGCCTGCTGTTGTCTTTAATTACGGTACGGCGCTGGCGCAGACAGAACAGATTAATCTGAAAAGTTTGCATCTCGCCGGGTACACGGGTGCCGGGATAACCATTGCGGTGCTGGACACGGGATTCCCTACGGTAGATATAGGTTCCGCTTATCAGCGGCTGTGGAACAACAGTCAGATAAAAGGCGGCTACAACTTCATCAGCAAGAATACCGATATCTACAACACTTCTTTCAATCCTCATGGGTCCTATGTGCTTGGTGCAATAAGTGGCTATATTGACCAGTCCTTTGTAGGTACTGCACCGGATGCGGACCTTTATCTCTATGCCACCGAAGATGCTTCAGTGGAGATTCCGCAGGAAGAGATTTACTGGATCATGGCCGCGGAGGAAGCCGACCGGAAAGGTGTAGACGTGATAAATTCTTCACTGGGATACACCACTTTTGACGACTCCCGCTACAATTATACCTATACTGATATGAACGGCACTACTTCCTTCATCGCCCGGGGAGCACAAATTGCAGCGGAGAAAGGTATTTTTGTTGTTTCCGCAGCGGGAAACTCCGGGGCACTGACCTGGCACTATATCAGCACACCGGCCGACAACCAAAAGGTTTTTACAATCGGTTCCGTAGACTCCAGCGGAAATCCTTCGGACTTCTCCTCTTACGGGCCAAATTCGGCAGGCGTGGTGAAACCTGATGCAAGCGCGCGCGGCACCACAACAGCCACAGTATTTAATAACAATACTGTATCGGCTAGCGGCACTTCATTGGCTTCACCGCTGGCAGCGGGAGGTATTGCCTGTCTGTTGCAGGCAACTGCGCCGGGAACTTCGCGCGAATATCTGAGATCTTTACTGAGGCAAACTGCATCTCTTTTTCCAGGGACGAATCCGCAGATGGGCTACGGAATACTGAATTTCGGCAATGCATTGCAACAGTATCTGTCTACCCAATCTACCACTTTGGTAACATTCCGCATGTACCCAAACCCTGCGCGGGACCGGGTACTTTTCCAAACGTCTGAAAAAATCGAGAAAATCGAGATCTACGATCCAGCCGGCAGACTAATCCGCAGAAAACTTCCTGTGGATAACACTCTTGAAGTTGGCAGCCTGCGTCCCGGCATTTATTACCTTAACATAAAGACTGCTAAGTCTCACTATTCTGAAAAACTGATTAAAAAGTAGATTAAAGATCCAGGATTTCATGTACGGCTTCCGTGAAAGGAATTTCCGGATCCAGGATTTCAAGTATCAGGTTTTTTATCGAGACCATTGCGTCCTGTAACTCCCCTTTTGCAAACTGAAGCGGGACCACTCCTTTGCTTACTTCCGCAAAACTCCAGATTCCAGTCTGCACGTTTCGTCCTTCAAATTGTGGAAGGTTATTAATTACATAATTATAGATACAGAGCTGAAGCGCCTGTTTTTTGGAATCATTAAAGAAGAAATCTTCACGGTTTTTGTCGTCTAGAGAAACTTTCAGTTCCCTGGTTTTTCCGGTTTTATAGTCAATGATCCTCAGTGTGCCGTCCAGTTCGTCTATCCTGTCTATAAAACCGTAGAAGGAAACTTTATTGCTGTGGTTTTCATCAAGGTAAAAATCAACATCCTGAAATTCATGCTCCAATGCTATAATCCGCAGTTTGTGTCCACTCTCAATCAGCTCCCGGTCATGCTGCACTACTTTTTTTACCGCCCGAAATGCTACATTCTTATGAATATAGTTCATGCCTTTGTCATAAAACTCAGGTTGATGATTCAGATTCTCAATAGATTTGTTAATCACCTCCAGTAGCTGGTCATCAGTAAAAGTCAGATCCTGTTCTTTGAGTATCTCATTGCCAACACCTTCGTAAATAATCTGAAGGGCGTAATGAACAAGGTTACCGTAGTTCATCACTGAAAGCTCTTCTTCAATCTGGCTGGCTTCTTTGGTTTTAAGCACTTTGGTAAGATAAAAGTCAAGCGGATTATAAAGATAACCTGTAAGATGTGTTGCCGAAACCCGTGATTTCCAAATGTCCAGCTGCTCCATTACAGCCGTCGTTTTTTCTATAACAACAGGTCGTTTACTCATAGGTTCGGAAGCATTTTCAATAACTACATGTTCTATTGAGTGGAACTGATCCTCAAATTCCAACTGGGTAATAAACCGGCTCTTTTCACCCGTATTCACGCCGGAGCTAAGCGCGTTGAATAGAAGGTGGACATTCTCCGCATCCTGCAGCAAGCGGTAGAAGTGGTAGGCATAAATGCTGTCATTTTCCAGAAAAGTATGAAGATCGAAATGCGTTCTTACATCAAACGGAAGGTAAGAGTTCTGGGTATTGCCCAAAGGAAGTTTGCCTTCATTTACTGAAAGCAGAATTATATTCCGGAAATTGAGTAAACGCGTTTCCAGCAGCCCCATTACCTGTAAGCCCTGCAGCGGCTCGCCCTGAAAATCGATAGCTTCAGAATTGACCAGCTGGTTCACCAAAACTTCCAGAGTTTCCATTTTTACGGGAAAGCGGTATGGAGCAAGTTGGTTTCGTATCACTCGGAACGACTTTTCAAAATGCGAAATGTTCTCGTACTGAATATCATCCAAATCATTAAACTTCAGGTTGAAGCAGAAATCGATAATCAAATCCAGGAATGACTGTACATCCGCTGGTGGCAGGAAAAGACTGAAGTAAGACAGCTCACTTAAATGCTCCCGAAGCAGCCGTTCGGACAGATAAACAATATTTCTGGACTCAATAAAGGATTTGAATTCTGTTATGATTTCAAGATCTCTGCCGGAGTGTGGCAGTTCCTCCAGAATAGAAAACAAGTCGTTATAATAGTATGAGCCCGACTTGGTTTCCAGTTGTTTATGCAGATGAAAAAGATGTTTTACCGCATTACTGAATCCCAGATTACGCAGCGGGAAGCCCATCGTTATATTCAGAATTTCAACTTCAGACAATGCATCCAGCGTTGCTGGCAGAAGATTTTCGTCCAGCAGAACAATAGCGGTATCAGACAGATCAGGTGTTGCTTGCTTCATGCCGTCCAGGATACCCGGAAGGATCTTTGTCTGCGAGATATTCCCTGAAACTTCGTATACTTTAATATTTTTTGGCTTTTGGAAATCGTTTTCAATCCAACGGAAATCGCGGACGTTATTGAACTCTTTCCATTTTCGGTGCTCGCGCAGGAACTTTCCGGCTTCCTGTCTTTCGTCATCCACATAATAACTGTCGCCCTGAAAAAATACCTGCGCACTGTCCCACTGCAAGAGACTGCGTACAAGCTGTTCCTCTACTTTTGTAAATGCATTGAAGCCACAGAACACAAATATCTTCTCCGTTTCCTTTGCAAAGGACTCAATTTTATGTTTCACCTCCTCATGGATCATCCCGGAGGTAGCCCAGTTTTTCTCACGGAGCTTTTGCTTCAGTGCTGGTAAGAAAATGTTCATATTACGCCAGAAGGTCAGGTATTTCCTGCGAGGCATATCTTCCTGCTCACCAAGATCCTGAGCCCAGGCTTTTATACGCTCTTCATCAAACATATACTCCAGAACCGCGGAATCACTGTCGGCAAATTTCAGGATATCGTCCCAGTCTTTCAACACCGTAGGAAACCATTTTACAAATCCTGAAAAATCATCTTTCGGCAGCAGATTCAGCTCACTGTAAACTTCAAAAGCAAAAAGCCAGAGGCCGATGCCCTGCAGTCTCTGTTTTCCGGAGATTTCCAGGATCAGGTCTTCTACAGTATGAAAAGTGGGCAGAAATCCGGAGTAGCCCTTTTCCATTAGAATCCTTTTGATGAAAACAATAGGTCTCTTACCCGGCAGTACAATATTAAACCCTGATAAATCAGGGTTTTGTTTAAGAAGTTCTGTAAAAATCTTATCTAAAAAGCGCATATGAGTTTGATGTAAAATCAGGAAGCAAAATTCCCTTTGGATAAATATACCACTTTTTTGGTCTCAAAAAATTCCTCTTCAAAATGATCTTTCAGCAAATGAACTTCACAACGCAGGCCGGCAAGTTCCTCACCCAAATCACCTCCTTTTAAATAGAGCACACCGTTATGTTTTTCGTTAAACTGTTCTTTTTCAAACTTCCCGCGGAGCCATCTAAGGAATTCCGGCATCTGCGTTACTGCACGGCTCACCACGAAATGAAACTTTTCCTTCAGTTTCTCGGCACGTTCATGGATCGCAGTCACGTTCTGAAGTTCCAGAGCTTCTGCAACTGCCCGAACTACAGTTATTTTTTTACCGATGCTGTCAATAAGCGTGAATTGTGTGCCGGGAAACAGAATTGCCAGCGGAATGCCTGGAAAGCCACCGCCAGTACCGATATCCAGGACTTTGGTGCCCGGTGCGAACTCCATGATCTGAGCGATTCCCAGCGAATGCAGTACATGTTTTTCATATAGCGATTCTGTGTCTTTTCTGGAGATGACATTGATTTTCTCGTTCCAGTCTGCATAAAGGCCTTCCAGCGCATCAAACTGTTTTTTCTGGGTTTCCGTGAGTTCAGGAAAATATTTTAAAATTAGATCTGCAGACATTTTTAGTATTCTTCGCACAAAAATACTTTTCCTTTTGCGCCCGGCAAAATAATTTACAAACCCTATCTTTGTATGAATCACAATTCATCTATGGACAGACTATCAAACCGGTTAAAACGCCTGGGCTATTCCCAAACATTTGTAATGAGTAATAAGGCGCGTGAGATGCGTGCAAACGGAGCCGACGTTATAAGCCTTACGCTGGGTGAACCCGATTTTGATGTGCCTGAAAAGGTAAAACAGGCCGCGCATGATGCCATAGACCAGAATTACAGTCATTATTCGCCGGTGCCGGGTTTTCTGGAGCTACGCGAAGCCATTGCAGCAAAACTTAAACGCGATAACGGTTTAAATTACAAGCCCACGCAGATCTGTGTATCCAACGGTGCTAAGCAGGCCATCCTTAATGTACTGGCAGCCGTACTGAATGAAGGCGACGAGGTGATCCTGCCAGCGCCTTTTTGGGTAAGCTACGACGAAATGGTGAAAATGATGGACGGGACATCGGTCGTCATTAATACGTCCTACGAAAATGATTTCAAGATTACCGCAGAACAGCTGGAAGAAGCTATAACTCCGCGGACCAAAGTACTGCTGTACAGTTCGCCCTGCAATCCGTCAGGCAGCTATTATACTTATGACGAATTAAAGTCTCTGGCTGAGGTCATCGCCAAACATCCTCATATAACCGTAATTTCTGATGAGATTTACGAATATATCAACTACGAAACTACAACAAAATCCATTGCCGCCTTTGATGAAATTTACGATCAGGTAGCGGTCATCAACGGTATGTCCAAAGGCTTCGCTATGACTGGATGGCGTATAGGTTATTCCGCATGTCCTGACTGGCTGGCCAAGGCCTGCGAGAAAATTCAGGGACAAATGACGAGTGGCGCCAATACCGTAGCCCAGCGCGCTTCCTTAGCCGCACTTAATACCGATCCTGCAGAATTCAGATATATGATTGAAGAATTTCGGAAAAGAAGAGATATTTTTTACGATCTGATGAAGGACATTCCGGGATTCAAAGTTCTGCTGCCGAAGTCGGCTTTCTATCTATTTCCGGACATCTCCTATTATATCGGAAAAACGCTGAATGGGCAGGAAATTGAAAATTCAGATGATCTGGCCATGTATCTATTGGAAAATGCTCATGTAGGATCCGTGGGCGGAGTGTCTTTCGGCAGCCCTGAATGCCTAAGATTTTCTTATGCAGCTTCTGAAGCTGACCTTAGAGAGGCCGTGCGCAGAATAAAAAAGTGCCTGCAGGAATCTGTAATTGGTTCAGTAGATGAAATAAATGCGTTCTAATCATCCTGATAGTTTTTATAAATTGAAACCTGTTGTTTTAATAGACGGAACTCCGTACATTTGTATTACGAAATTAACAACAATAAATAATTAAAATTATGTCATTAGTAGGAAGAAAATTTCCAAGCATTACAGTAGATGCAATGTCTGAAATGGGTGATGATCTGAAAATTAACATTTTCGAGGAGGCAACTAAGAACAATGAGAAAATTCTGCTTTTCTGGTACCCAAAGGATTTTACCTTTGTATGCCCAACAGAACTTCACGCTTTCCAGGAAGCTTTAGGCGAATTTGAAAAAAGAAATACAAAAGTAATCGGTGCTTCCTGCGATACTAACGAGGTGCACTTCGCATGGCTTAACACAGCTAAAGAAAACGGAGGTATTGAAGGCGTAACTTATCCTATCCTTGCAGATACACACCGTCAGTTAGCCAACACTTTAGGAATCGTAGATCAGGATTTTGAGTACGATGAAGAAGGCAACGAAACCTTTACAGGTTCCAATGTAACTTACAGAGCTACTTATCTTGTTGATGAGACCGGTAAAATTTTCCATGAGTCTGTAAACGATATGCCTCTTGGCAGAAACGTTAAGGAATATCTAAGACTTATTGATGCTTATACCCACGTACAGAAGCATGGTGAGGTTTGCCCTGCCAACTGGGAAGAAGGAAAAGATGCTATGAACGCTAACCGCGAGTCTACAGCAGAATACCTTGCCAAACATCAGAACTAACATTTAAACTTTTTGAAGATATGTATACAGAACTGACTGAAGACATCCTTCAGGAAAAAATTGCAGAACACGGAAAAGTTGTAGTACAGTACGGCGCCACATGGTGCGGAAACTGCAGGATTATGAAGCCTAAGTTCAAAAAGCTGGCTGCCGAAAACGATGATATCCCATTCTATTATGTAGATGCGGAAAAGTTACCGGAAAGCAGAAAGCTGGCGAAGGTGGACAATCTGCCAACTTTTGCAGTGTTCAAAGATGGCGAACTGCTTAACCAGGTACAAACCAATCAGCAGGACAGCCTTATTAACCTTTTTAAAGAGCTAGTATAATGAAATTACCTGTTATAAGACAGTTTTACCAAAATCAAACCCCGGAAAATCTGGAGGCCACGCTGGAGGTACTGGAATCTTTTTCAGAATTCAGAGGTACTACAGAAGAAGATCTGAATGTGGTGGGAGAACTAATCACCAATATCTGCGGTGCTCTGGAGGCGCATGCCAATGTAAAAAATGGCATGAGCGAGAAAGACGCACTAAACAGCTTTGCCCAGAAAGTAATGGGCTCCATCGACAAATAACTTTTCGGTTTAGAACAGAAAAGGACTTCAGCTAAGCTGAGGTCCTTTTTTATTTACAGTTACAGGTATTAAACCTTATATAACCTCGAGGAAGCGCATAGTATCCACGTTATCGGCATAGGTGTCCAGACCGGGATTCTGAGCCTCACCAAAGCCTATCGAGTTAAGTCCAAGTTCTGACTTTGCAACGACGGTTTGAATATCCTGCTCATTTTTGGCCAGGAATTTTTTTACATCATCCAAATCAGTGTAGCGCGAAACATTGATAACGGAAAGCGGTGAGAAAAGTTTATCATCCTCTTTAAGCATCACAAAGTTATTGTCCCAGAACTGCTCAAGATTAAGCAGATAAACCGCACGGTTGTATTCGTAATTATTAGCGTATTTGTTATGGTTAATGACATCTTTGAAACCTATGAAGTTCTCAAAAAGCCTGTCAACCAGAAAATCATCCGGCATCAGGATCCGCGTAACATTACGGCAGCCAAGTCCGTAATAGCGAAAAATGTCTTCAGCCAAAAGCTGCAGTTCTTCGGGTGTTTCGTCACCTCTCAGCACAGCAACAGAAGTTCTGTTCTTGCGTATGATGCTTAAATGTTCTCTGAAGTAGAATTCGAGGTATCGCGCCGTATTATTACTGCCTGTGGCTATTACAGCATTGAAATCCTGCAACCTTTCTACAGTTTCAAACGGAACAGTCCCTCCTGACTTTTCATTCCACATTTCCAATAGGAACGGCAGCATATGCCTGTCCTTGGACGATAGTTTGATTACCGGAATATGATTGCTCAGCACCACGGCCAGAACATCATGGAAACCAACCATCGGTATATTCCCGGCCAGGATAAGTCCTACTCTTTTGGATTGCTCAGCCGTCCTGTAATCCGAAAGCCACTCTTTTAAATTCTGTTCGGTAAGCAGGCTGCTCCACTGCTTCAATGCAAAACGCTGATTTTCCTGAGTAAACCATGGATTTTCGTTCTCTGATTTCTTCAAAACGGCTTTAAAATCCAGGTCTGTTTCGTTATAGTCCGCCGGTTCCTTAGCCAGAAAATTCTGTATAAACGCGCTAACTTCACACAGTCCTGCAATCTGGTTTTCTTGATTCATATAAATTAATTGCGGGCCGAATGTTACAACCCATACAGGTGCAAAATTAACCAATTTAGGCCGAACGGAACGGAAGAGGGGCTTCCATTTCACTTTAGATTACAGAGCTTGATTAAAACCGGTGATTTTACTGGTGAAAAATCAGTTGTACAGTACGGTTTTACGCTTTTGGATGCACTATTTTTCGTAACTTTGCACCAAATTTAAAATAAGAAGTAGCTATGGCTATCAAAATAACAGATGAATGTATAAACTGTGGTGCCTGCGAACCGGAATGCCCTAATAATGCAATCTACGAAGGAGCTGTGGACTGGAAAGCTTCCGAAGGAACAGCGCTTTCCGGACGTGTGGTTATGAAGTCGGGTCTTACTGTGGATGCAGATGCGCCGCAGGAACCCGTGAGCGACGATGTTTACTTTATTGTAACCGATAAATGTACCGAGTGCATCGGCTTCCACGAGGAGCCTCAATGTGCGGCTGTTTGTCCGGTGGACTGCTGCGTACCGGATGAGGATCATGTGGAATCCCCTGAAAGTTTACTGGAGAAAAAAGCCTTCTTACACGGAGAATAATTTTAAGCCCGCTCATTTTTGGTGGGCTTTTTTTTCGCCTTGTCCATCTGACAGTACACAAAATACACAACAAAAATATTAAATGATGAAAAAACACAACTTTAGCGCAGGACCCTGCATCTTACCTCAGGAAGTTTTTACCAAATCTGCCGAAGCAATTCTGGATTTCAACGGCAGCGGACTTTCACTGCTTGAAATTTCTCACCGCAGTAAAGATTTTGTAGCCGTAATGGATGAAGCACGTGCTATTGTAAAAAGACTTATGAACCTTGGCGACGATTATGAGGTGCTCTACTTGGGTGGAGGCGCAAGCCTTCAGTTTGCTATGGTTCCTTTTAACCTTATGAAATCTGAAAACGGTAAGGCTGCTTACCTCGATACAGGCACATGGGCGGCAGGCGCAATCAAGGAAGCAAAGAAATTCGGTACGGTAGATATCCTGGGATCTTCTCAAGAATCTAACTACTCATTTATTCCAAAAGAGTACACCGCGGACAGCAGCTACGATTATTTCCACTGCACATCCAACAATACAATCTACGGCACGCAGATGAAGGAATTCCCAAAGGTTGATACACTGATGGTGTGCGATATGAGCTCCGATATTTTCTCACGCGTGGTAGATTACTCCCAATTTGACCTGATCTACGCAGGTGCGCAGAAAAACATGGGCCCCGCAGGTGTAACCCTGGTAGTGGTAAAGAAAAGTATTTTGGGCCAGACGGGTCGCGACATACCTTCCATCCTGGATTATGAGCAGCATATCTCTAAAGAATCGATGTACAACACCCCTCCGGTATTTCCGGTATATGCCACTTTGCTTACACTGCAGCACCTGGAAAATAATGGCGGAATTGCCGCGGCTGAGGCAAGAAACACTGCAAAAGCAGCACTGCTGTACGGAGAAATCGACAGAAACCCCCTTTTTGAAACCTTCTGCGTTCCGGAAGACCGTTCCGTGATGAATATCTCCTTTAAACTTCTGGATGAGTCCAAAAAAGAAGCATTCGAAAGCGCCTGGAAAGCTGCGGGAATCAGCGGACTTAACGGACACCGAAGTCTGGGTGGCTACCGCGCCAGTATGTACAATGCACTGCCACTGGAAAGTGTAGAGGTTCTTGTTAATGTAATGAAATCCTTGTAAACGAATAATAAAACTTACCCTCTATATTCCAAAATTTATGAAAGTTTTAGCTAACGACGGAATTTCCAAAGCAGGAGAAAATAAACTTAAAGAAGGCGGCATTGAACTTGTGGACGCAAAAGTATCACAGGAACATCTGATCGGTTTCATTAACGATAATAAAGTAGACGTGCTGCTTGTACGCAGCGCCACTAAAGTTAGACAAGATCTCATTGATGCCTGTCCTACACTGAAAATTATAGGACGCGGCGGCGTGGGCATGGATAATATTGATGTTGAATACGCAATTGAAAAAGGTCTTTATGTCATAAATACACCAAATGCTTCTTCACGATCTGTAGCCGAATTGGTTTTTGCTCATTTCTTCAGCCTCGCAAGATTTCTGCACGAATCCAACCGTATGATGCCGCTGGAAGGCGATACACAGTTTAACGCACTCAAAAAATCTTACAGCAATGCCTCCGAACTTGAAGCCAAGACGCTGGGTGTGATTGGTTTTGGCGGCATAGGCCAGGAGGTGGTTAAGATGGGAATTTCACTGGGGATGAAGGTGAAAGTGCTTACCCGAAAACCACGGACTGAAACACTTAGCCTGAACTTTTTTGACGGCCAAACAGTAAGTTTTGATATTACTTCCACTACTGACTATGCAGAGTTTCTGAAGGATACAGATTTCATCAGCATTAACACACCTAAAACTGAGGGCTATGTTTTAGATACACCTCAGTTCGGGATGATGAAGGATGGTGTTTATATCGTGAATACGGCCAGAGGCGGTGTTGTAAACGAAGTAACGCTTCTCGATTTCATTGAATCGGGCAAGATTGCCGGTGCGGCACTGGACGTTTTTGAAAATGAACCGACTCCCGAACTGCCTTTACTTATGAATCCCAATCTTTCGCTTACTCCGCACCTTGGCGGTAACACGCTGGATGCGCAGGAAAAGATTGGCACTGAGCTGGCTGAGCAGATCATCGCAATTAAGAACTCAATTGCGTAACGATGCCTATATTCAAACCATTTCGCGGCATCCGTCCGCACGAAGACTTTCTGGATGTTTTTCCCACACATCCGCTGGATAATTTTACGCAGGAAGAGATCAACAGGAAAGCGCAGGAGGACTACTCCTATGTACAGATGATCAAGCCGTATGTTGTAAGCAAATCCAAAGATATTGACCGTAACCTCAGAAAGATAAGGACGAATTTTGAAGAACTTCTGGATGAAAAGAAACTGATTCAGGACGCCTCATCCTACTATCTATATGAACAGATTAAGCCCGATAAAACCGTTTTCCGCGGCCTGCTCGGCCTTGTCTCTGTGGAGGATTTCTGGGACGGAAAAATAAAAAGGCATGAAAGTACTATCCCGCAGAAAAAGGAAAAATTAGCGCAGTACCTTGATAAAGTGAGCCTGCAGGCCGAACCTGTACTTCTAACTTATCCGGCCAACTCCAAAGTGGAGCTGCTGATGAACCATGAGGAGAAAAATGTACCTCTGCTTAATTACTATGACAGTCAAGGCATCCGCCACAAGGTGTGGAAAATTGACAACCGTCTGAAAATGCAGCAGTTCAAGGAAGTTTTGGAGCAAATTGACTCTTTTTATATTGCCGATGGACATCACAGGATCGGGTCTACAGCTCTGAACGCGAAAAATCATAAGGAGAAAAACAAAAAGCATAAAGGTACTGAAGCCTATAATTATGTCTTTAGCTTCATTGTTTCCAATCAGTCTATTAAGATCCACGATTATAACCGGATTGTAAAGGACAGGAACGGACTTACCAGCGAACAGATCCTGGAGAAACTGGACCGGTATTTCGATATACATGATAAAGGCGAAGAACCTTATTATCCCTCACAGAAATTCCACATCTCAATGTACATGGATGGGAAATTTTATTCACTGCACGTAAAGCACAGTCTGCGTAATGCTGATGTCTCCAAAGATAATTTGGACCATCACCTGCTGGATAAATATGTCCTGAAGGATATCCTTGCAATTGAAAATACAGACAGCTCAGACCGAATAAAATACGTTAAAGGAAATTCAACTGTGGAAGGTATCCGCAAAATGAAGGCTGAGGCTGACCTGGACGAAGGGCAGATTGGTTTTGGTGTCTATCCTGTGAGTTTCAATGAGATGCTTAAGATTTCGGACAACAGGATTAGCATGCCGCCCAAATGTACTTATATTGAACCGAAGCTCATTACTGCTTTGGTCATGTATGACATGAAGTAAATTTCTTATTTTTGGTTCCTGAAAGGAAAAAAATGAAAAAAACCATATTTATCATTCCACTCTTTTTGGGTGGAATTTTACTTTCCCAGCGTAAACCTGCTCCACAGCCCAGGGTAGATTTCGCAGGTGAATTCCGCAGGATTTCCGATGAAGTTATGCTGAACAGCAATGCTTACGAAAACCTGCGCGAATTGGTGAAGGGCATCGGTCCCCGTTTTGCCGCAACCCCGGCATATGACAAAGCAGTTATCTGGGCAGAGAAAAAATTTGCGGAGAATGGTGCTTCCACTGTCCGGAGGCAGGATGTTATGGTCCCCATCTGGGAACGTGGCCGCGAAAGCGTACAGATAAAGACAGCCGGTGGCAGCTGGAAAAGTTTGCCGGCGCTGGCTTTAGGAACATCTGAAGGCACCGCCGGTAAAGACCTCACAGGCGAAATTATTTTCGCCAAAGACCTGGCTGAATTTGCCAAAATGTTTCCGAGTGATGTGAAGGATAAGATTGTTTTCTTCAATTACGGCTTTGACCAAACCATCATTAACCCAAATGAAGCCTATCTTATTGCGGGAAAATACCGTTGGTCTACACCTTCCCTGGCCAGCAGGAAAGGGGCAAAAGCTGTGCTTACGCGCTCGGCAACGTCGGCTTCAGACGATGTGCCGCATACAGGAAGTGTATATTATGACGTACTGGACAAGAACAAGATTCCAGCTCTGTCCATCGGTGCCCGCAGTGCAGATGAACTGGAACAGTTGCTGAAGAAGCAGACCGTCACAGTTAAAATTAACACAACTTCTGCAACCAAAGGTGAAAAGGTCAACCATAATGTGATTGCTGAGATTCCGGGGAATAAGGACAACAGTGTAATCGTAATCGGAGCCCATTTGGATTCCTGGGATATTTCTGAGGGGGCACATGATAATGGTGCCGGCGTGGTGCAGGTTCTTGAAGTACTGCGGGTCTTTAAAAAACTGGAAATCAAAAACAGGCATACTTTGCGTTTTGTTCTTTTTGCCAATGAAGAAAACGGCGTACATGGCGGCGAAACCTATGCAGCTGGCGTAAAAAAATCCGGTGAGAAACATATTTTCGCCATAGAAAGCGATGCCGGTGGCTATTCGCCACGCGGGATTTCACTGGATATGATTCCGCAGCGACGGCGGCTCGTATTTGCATGGAAAAACCTTTTCCTGCCTTACGGAGTGTACGATTTCTCCCAGGAAACTTCCGGACAGGATATAGCGCCCCTCAAAAAACTGGGAGTGCCTCTGGCAGAACTTGTTCCGGATATGCAGCGCTACTTCGACATCCATCATACCAGCCAGGACACTTTTGACAAAGTAAACAAACGTGAACTTAACCTGGGCGCCGTGGCTATGGCACAGATGGTTTATATGATAGACCAAAACTGGTAATGAAAAAACCATATTATAGTTTTCCGGGTGGTAACAAAAATAAAACAGGCTGTCCCGAAAGAGACAGCCTGTTTATATTAATTGATTTGATTAATTAATTTTAACCAATTCCACATCGAAAACCAACCACGCATTTGGTGGGATAATTCCGCCGGCACCGTTTGGACCGTAAGCAAGGTCAGAAGGAATAAGCAAAGTAGCGGTTTCGCCTTCTTTCAGCATCAGGATACCTTCGTCCCATCCTTTGATTACGCGTCCTGTTCCTACCGGAAACTCCAGAGGCTCACCTCTTTTGTATGAGCTGTCGAACTCCATTCCGTCAATCAGGCGGCCTGCATAATGTACAGCAACCATATCACCTGCTTTAGGCTCTTTACCCGCAACGGTTTTTGTAATCTTATAATAAAGACCGGATGCAGTTTTCTGCATACCAGCGGCCATTTCATCTACCAGTCTCTGCTGATTGGCTTTGAATTCAGCTTCTTTTTTTGCCTTCTCTTCTTCCATTCTGGAAAGAAACGTCTTGTTATTTTCCTGAATCTTACCTTTACCCTCTTCGAAAAGCTTTGTAGCATCGTAGTTCTTGTATCTGTCGCCTTTGCTGAAAATTGAAACCTTCTCCAGAACGATGTCCGTTTTAGGCTTATCCTGAGGCCCTTTTTCTACTGCTGCAATGGTATCGATAACGTCCACACCGTTTACCACTTTTCCAAAAACTGTATGTTTTCCGTCCAGCCATGGTGTCGGTATCTGAGTGATGAAAAACTGGGATCCGTTGGTGTTTGGACCGGAGTTCGCCATGGAAAGTACCCCTTTCACATCATGCTTAAGGTCGTTTTTCTCATCAGCAAACTTGTAGCCCGGATCGCCCATACCTGTTCCCTGGGGGTCGCCACCCTGGATCATGAAATCCGAGATCACACGGTGAAAGATAGTACCGTCGTAAAATGGAATTCCCTTTGATTTGGATTTGTTAGCAATAGTTCCCTCGGCAAGCCCTACAAAGTTAGCCACTGTAACCGGCGATTTCACATCTTCCAGTTTTACGATCATGTTACCCTTGGTGGTTTGGAGGTGAGCATAAAGCCCGTCATTCAAACCTTCGTACGTTTGTTTGTCTACATTCATCTTTTTATATATTGGTGTGCAGCTAAATAGCGTTAATCCCGCTATTGCCAAAATTGTATATTTCCTGAACATTCCTGTTTTATTAAAGTTAATGCTAAAAGCATGGCGAAAATACGGAATTCGGCCCAAATAATAAAACAAAAAGTCAGGCAAGAATGCCTGACCCTGATCTTAAAAGTATATTAATTATACAGTCTGAAGTACATCTTTTTCAACCTTCTCTCTCCAGCCGAAAGGATCTTCAGCCGCATTGGTCTGAATGTCCACAAGAGCTTTCTTCAGCGAAAGCGCAAAGCTTTCCTCTTCCGAAAGTACAGGAAGTTCAAAATTCTCGCCCTGATACCCGTAAGATTTAAAAGCTGTAGTTACAACCGCGGTTCCTACACCCCAAATTTCCTTAAGGCTTCCGTCTTTCTGAGCTGCCAGAACATCTTTTACTGCAATAGGTTCTACCCTTACGTCAATGCCTTTATGCTTAGCCAGTGTAATGAAACTGTCTCTTGTAACGCCGTCCAGAATCTTTTCAGAAGTTGGAGGTGTATATATAGTATTGCCTATTCTTACAAACACGTTCATCGTACCGCTTTCTTCAAAATACTCGTGCGTACTGTCGTCAGTCCAGATAATCTGCTCGTAACCTTCGTCGTTAGCAAGTTGTGTAGGATAGAAAGATGCTGCATAGTTGCCGGCCGCTTTTGCAAATCCAACGCCGCCGCTGGCCGCACGGGAATAATAATCTGAGATCTTAACAGAAACCGGTGCGCTGTAATAACTTGTAGCCGGTGCAGCTACGATTGCGAACATGTATTTATTGGATACCCTGGCCTTCAAACCTTCCTCAGTAGCAAATATAAGCGGACGGATGTAAAGTGATTTTCCTTCTCCTGTAGGAATCCATGCTCGGTCTATATCCATAAGCGCTTTCAGACCGCCTACGAAAACCTCTTCAGGAATTTCAGGCATTGCAAGACGCTTAGCGGATTTATTGATCCTCTCGAAATTTTTATTTACACGGAAAAGGTATACTTCATCACTACTGTCTTTATACGCCTTCATACCTTCAAAACAGGCTTGGCCATAATTGAAAGCCATATTGGACGGAGAAAATGGAAGAGGTCCGTAAGGCATTAACTTTGCCTCACCCCAGGCACCGTTTTCATACTCACATATAATCATATGGTCTGTGAAGTGGTCTCCGAATGAGTAGTTTTCTGGATCAAAGGAAGAAATCCTTGAATTTTCGGTTTTTTGGATTATCATTTCTTAATTTTTTTAAACGTGTTTTACAACTCTAAATAATTTTTTAAATATACATATTTTAGTTTAAATTTGGAAAAAAATAAGTTGAAAAGAGAAGTAAAAGTCACCAGTGACGGCAGTAAAACATTGCATATCAATGATTTAAATGAAAGTTACCATTCGCATCATGGTGCCCTTCAGGAAGCCAAACATGTATTTATAGATAATGGATTAAAACTGATTGATGATTACGAAATTAATATTTTAGAACTGGGTTTTGGAACAGGTTTGAATGTTTTAGTAACTATTAATGAGTTTTTAAAAACTGATAAAAATCATAAAATTAACTATTTCGCGCTTGAAAAGTATCCCGTAACAATGTCTGAGGTTGAAGATTTGGGCTATAATACACTTTTTGAGCGTGACGAGTTAAAGCAGTTTTATAAAAAAATCCATGAGGCAGACTGGGAGGCGGAGGTAGAAATATTGCCCAACTTTACCCTCAAAAAGATAAGATGCGATTTTCACGACCTGCCAACTATAGAACTCAGAAAAATTAACCTGGTATATTATGACTGTTTTGGTGCGCGGGTACAGCCAGACCTATGGGAGCTGCCCCTTTTTGCTGCTGTAGCCAATAAAATGAGCGCCGGCGGATTGCTTACAACCTACTCCAGTAAAGGATCGGTACGCCGGAATCTGAAATCACTGGATTTTGAAGTGGAGAAAAAGGCAGGACCACCGGGAAAACGCGAGATGCTCATCGCCTGGAAAAAATTGACCGAAACCAAAAAATAATGTACTTTTAGACCAAACTATAGTTAATGATCAATAAGACGAACGTTCGGATTTATGCGTGCGCTATAAAAAACGGGAGCGTACTGGTGCTTCATGAAGAATATGCAGGTGAACACCTTATGAAGTTTCCCGGTGGCGGGCTGGAATATGGCGAAGGCGTACTGGACTGCCTGCACCGTGAGTTTGAAGAGGAACTGAATGCGAAGATACGCGTTATCGGACATCTGTATACTCAGGAAAATTTTGAAGTTTCACGCTTCCGGGAAAACGAACAGCTTCTTACCATTTATTATATGGTAGAAATTTTAGATGAAACCGACTTCCTTATAATGGACCCCTGCATTGAAAAAGTAGAATGGCTGCCAGTTGATACACCGGAAAATAATTTTCCACTCCCTGTAGATAGGATAGCTTTTGACAAGCTTAAAGAAAGGTTAGCCGGATAATCACTTTGTGACTCTGTAGTTCTGCGCGCCAGGATAGGGCTGCAGGTAACCATAGTTCCAGTTGGACTGAAGAAGCGACTCTATATAAAGGTCCGTGCGGTTGCGGTAGGGATCGTAAGGTTCCTTGATGTCAACTTCGGCAATATTTCCCTTTACATTCCACCAAAAGGCGCTCCAGCCACCACGTAACTCCCGGATAATCTCGAATACTGTTTTGCCAGTTCCGCGGTGCATCAGTTTAGCAAAGACACGACCTTCAGTTGTTGTTAAATCACGCAATTGTTTTTCGTACTGATTAGCCAGATTTGCCTGACGTTCTCTAATATATTTCTTTTGTGTATTTCGGTCCATGGTCGCGATATCAGCTTGGATTCCATTGTACTGCGCAAGTGCAGCTACAAAAAGCGGGTAAACACGGGCCAGCTTTTTATTAAGGAAAAAATAATAATTGCGGTCCAGCTGATTATTAAAGACAGGGCCTTTCTTAAGCACCAATTCATCCATAATTACAACAGTCTCACCATTGATTTCATAAATTTTTGCTTTCTGATCTTCATCGTAGAAGTACTTCTGACCAAATTCATCCACCTTTAGTTGATCTTGGGGATATTCACTCAGAGATTTTACCATTATCGTGTCCTGCGCCTTTACGGACACCGTTACAAACAGGAGAAAGACCAAAAGGGTCTGATATATTTTCATTATTTTTACAGTCTCAAAAATCCACAAACTAACGCAAATATTATTCCCTTTCCATGAATTTCAGCAAGAAATCAATTAAGTTTTTAGAATCATATTTAAATACTTCATCTCCAACCGGTTACGAACACGACGGCCAGAAAATATGGATGGATTATATTCGACCGTATGTTGATAAAGTTGAATTTGACCATTATGGGACCTGTTACGGAATTGTAAATCCTGAAGCACCCTTCAAGGTGGTAATTGAAGCTCATGCAGATGAGATTTCATGGTACGTAAATTACATCACGGACGACGGCCTGATTTATGTGATCCGTAACGGCGGTTCCGACCAAATGATCGCACCTTCGAAAGTGGTACATATTCATGGTGAAAAAGGAATTGTGAAAGGAGTCTTCGGCTGGCCTGCTATCCATACCAGAGGTATAAGTTCAGATGAACCGGTCCCTAAGCTTGAAAATATATTTATTGACTGTGGTGCTACTACTAAGAAGGAGGTTGAGGAGCTGGGAGTTTTTGTAGGCTGTATGATTACCTACCCCGATGAGTTCTTTGAACTGAATGACCGCTATTTCGTGTGCCGTGCTCTGGATAACAGAATTGGAGGTTTTATGATTGCGGAAGTGGCGCGCCTTCTTAAGGAAAACGGAAACCAACTGCCTTTTGGCCTTTACGTTACCAATTCGGTGCAGGAAGAAGTGGGTCTGTACGGTGCACATATGATTGCTGAAACACTGAAACCCAATATCGCCATCGTTACGGATGTTACTCATGACACCACTACCCCGATGATCGAGAAGAAAAAAGAGGGCGACCAGAAATGCGGCGACGGACCTGTTGTGTTTTATGCACCAAGTGTCCATCACAACATTCGCCAACTCATAGTAGATACGGCCAAACTTAAAGAAATACCCTTCCAGCGTGCGGCTGCCAGCCGTGCCACAGGTACAGACACCGACGCCTTTGCCCATTCTAATGGTGGTGTTCCGTCGGCGTTGATATCACTTCCACTACGCTATATGCACACAACCGTGGAAATGGTTTCCAAAGAAGATGTTGCCAATGTAATCCAGCTCATCTACGAAACACTGCTTCGAATTGAACCTGAAATGAATTTGAAATATCACGCTAAGTAAATATATAATGAAGAACAAAATGATTGCCCCTTCCCTGCTGTCCGCAGATTTCGGTAACCTGGAAAGGGATATTAACATGCTGAACAACTCCCAGGCAGACTGGCTGCATATCGATGTTATGGACGGGCGCTTTGTGCCGAACATTTCATTTGGCTTTCCTGTGATGAAAACTGTACAGCAGCATGCGAAAAAGTTTGTGGACGTGCACCTTATGATTGTAGAGCCGGAAAAGTATGTGGAAGATTTTATTGCGCACGGTGCCGACCTCGTTTCCGTTCATTATGAAGCATGTGTGCACCTGCACCGTACCATCAGACTAATTCAGGACAATGGAGCAAAAGCCGGAGTGGTTCTTAATCCTTCAACCCCGGTACTGATGCTGGAAGACATTATTTCTGAGGTGGATCTCGTACTGCTGATGAGTGTGAACCCCGGATTTGGCGGTCAGAAATTCATTGAAAACACATACAAGAAGATTTCAGAAACCAAAGACCTTATCCTTAACAATAATTCAACAGCGCTTATTCAGGTGGACGGTGGTGTCAATTTGGAGAACGCCTCCCGACTGTTTGAAGCCGGTGCCGACGTTCTTGTAGCCGGAAATGCTGTTTTCAGCAGCGAAAACCCGGAAAAGACTATCGAGCTACTGAAAATATAGCTGATTAAAGCGAAGGAGCATACTAAACTGTAACTTAATCACTTGCGCGGGCGTATTATTTATAAACGCCTGCCATGTTTGAAAAGTTTATTGAAGGTTATTCGTTCTTCAAGATCGTGCTCTCGCCTCTGCTAATTGGATCCGTGCTGGGCTTAGCCCTTTATCTCTATACGGACCGCAGCCAAACGGGAGCAGTGCTTTTCGGAGCGTGCATCCTTCTCGGTTTGATTAGCGGTATCATTTGGGCAGCCCGGATAAGCGGTAAATATGGCGCACACTATTTTATATCGCGCACTGAGGCCAGCGAAGATATAAGCGAGGCCGTAAGAGAAGACAAGATGAAAAGCGACACTGCAGACACCGATAATTTGTAAAACAGATCACTGTACGATATAAATTTCAGCGTTTTTGCCTGATTTTTATTGACAAAAAAAGCCGTACTTTTCTAATTGAACAGTACGGCTTTTATATTTACTAAATTAAATTATAACTTAGAATATTTCTCTGCCGGAAAAATGGAACTGAGCTTCAATAAGTGCATTTTCATCAGAATCTGAACCATGTACCGCATTCTCGCCTACACTTCTTGCGAACATTTTTCTGATTGTACCTTCTGCAGCATCAGCAGGGTTGGTAGCACCAATAAGCGTTCTGAAATCTTCAACAGCATTTTCCTTCTCCAATACTGCGGCAACAATAGGACCTGAACTCATAAATTCCACCAGCTCGCCGTAAAAAGGACGCTCACTGTGAACTTCGTAAAATTTCTTAGCGTCGCCTAATGTAAGTTGGGTAAGCTTCAGCGCTTTAATTTTGAATCCGGCTTCGGCAATTTTTCCTAAAATTGCGCCTATGTGCCCGTCTGCAACTGCATCCGGCTTAATCATCGTAAATGTGATCCCTGACATATATCTATATATTTATTTTCGAGCGCAAATTTACGCTTTTAATCAATTCATCAGAAAAAAAACTTTATTTAAACCTGACTGTACTTTTGGCACGCAACTTGCTCACTAAAATCAGATTCTCATGTTTAATTTGAGTTTTCATGGTTATTAGTTTTTACCCAGCTTCGGCTGGGTTTTTTATTTCTAAAAACCTTCCTGCTCCAGGGCGTCTGCCTCCTCCATCAGCTTAATATAGGTTGAATATCGGGTCTCTTCAATTTCACCCGATTCAATTCCTGCTAATACCGCACACTTAGGTTCATTGATGTGAAGGCAGTTATAGAATTTACATTCATCTGATTTTCGGAAAATATCCGGAAAATAATGCTGCACCTCCTCTTTCAGCACATCAATCATTGCAAATTCGCGTACTCCAGGCGTATCAATAACACTGCCGCCAAAATCCCAGAAATGCATTTGTGCAAAAGTGGTTGTATGCTTTCCTTTAAGATGTGTTTCAGAAATTTCCGTTGTCTTTAGGTTAAGGTTTGGCTGAAAAGCATTTACCAGTGTGGACTTTCCGGCTCCTGAGTGTCCGAAGACTACTGAAACCCGGTCTTTAAGTCGGTCCTGCAGCATATCCAGATTAAGTTTTGTGTAGGACGACACCTGAAGGGTTTCATAGCCGATGGTATGATACATCTCTTCTATGTTTCGTATGATTTCCGCTTCACCTTCACTGAGGGTATCCATTTTACTCATCAGGATAAGAGGCTCAATATTGTAGGCCTCACAGCAGGCCAGGAAACGGTCTAAAAAACCAAGTGAGGTCTCCGGAAACTTGAGTGTATAGATAAAGCAGGCGATATCGATATTGGAAGCAATAATATGGGCTTCCTTTGAAAGGTTCACCGACTTCCTGATCAAATAATTGCGGCGGGTTTCAATCTTTGTAATCCAGGCTACATTATCCTGCTCCAGCTGAAACTCAACATGGTCACCCACAGCCAGCGGATTGGTTAAACGCGTTTTAATAAGCTTAAATTTCCCTCTGATCCGCGCTTCATAAACCTCTTTGGTGTCATGGTCCATTACCTGATACCAGCTGCCGGTAGATTTTATAACAAGTCCTTTCATACTTTCCGCTTATTTGCTTTTCATGATGTCGTTTTGCACCACCACAGACTGTTCATGAATGGTCTTAAAAATACTTTCAATAAATTCCTGGGACATTCCGGTTTCTTCAGCTTTCCTTTTAGCGTATTCTGTAACGGCTTTCCACCGGTCCGGCTGGAAAACCGTGAGGTTATTGTCACTTTTCAGCATACCTATCTTTTCTGAAAGTTTCATCCGCTGTGACAGAAGGTCAATCACCTGATAGTCTACATCGGAAATAAGTGTGCGGTACCTTTCAAGTTCTTCGTCAAAACCTGCGCATTCTTCATTCCGAACTACAAGTCCGCTCAGTAATGAAGCAAGAGTTTCCGGTGTAATTTGCTGTCTGGCGTCACTCCAGGCTTCATCCGGATTGCAGTGGGTCTCAATCATCACACCCTGATAGCCTAAATTCAGAGCCTCCTGAGCTACTGATGATAGTCCGGTGCGGTTCCCGCAGATGTGGGACGGATCGATGATCAACGGTATATTCGGCAACTGATTCTTAAAGTCGAGCGCGATTTGCCAGTTGGGAATATTGCGGTAGTTTGTTTTCCTGTAGGTTGAAAATCCACGGTGTATCGCGCCTAAATTATGGATATCGGCACCTGCAAGTCTTTCCAGAGCACCGATCCAAAGTGCAAGATCAGGATTAACAGGATTCTTTACAAGCACAATCCTGTCTGTACCCTGCAGCGCATTTGCGATTTCCTGCACGGCAAAAGGGTTCACAGTAGTTCTGGCACCAATCCATAAAACATCAACGTCTGCTTCCAAAGCTGCCTGTACATGGTGCATATTGGCCACTTCAGTTGCTGTTTTATAACCGAATTCCTGCTTCACCTTTCGGAGCCATCCCAAACCCATGCTGCCCACTCCTTCGAAACCGTTAGGCTTGGTGCGTGGTTTCCAGATTCCGGCACGGAACACCGGTACGGCTGCACCGGCTTCTTTCATCCGGGCTGCCGTTTCCAACATCTGCGTCTCGCTCTCGGCACTGCAGGGACCTGCAATCACCAGCGGGTGGTTAAACTGAGAAATCCAGTCGTTTTTTATATCGGTTAACTGCATCTATTTGTAAAAGTGGTTATTAACTAAGGTCAAGTTTAAACAGGTCATCAAGTTCTTTCAGTACCGGATTGATCTGTACATATTTTTCGAAGAGGCTGCGTTTGGTTACTATTTCTTTCTTCAGGTTTACAGCATCCATTTTATATTCCACGCGGAATCTGTAGTTATGGACTTTGTGCCGAAAGTGATTCAGGAAATCGTGGGATACTTTGTCGAATTCAGATTTTGCCGTATCCGAGGGATAAAAGATACGGATAAGGTCTTCATCTTCCTTATGGACTTTAAAACCGCTTATCGCATTGTAAATTACAATATCTTTTTGCTGAATTTGGTCCAAAAACCATTTCCATTCGGTCTGAAGGTCAGTTTCAGTAAAATGACTGTTGGGCAACTCCTCTGTCGGACTTTGGACCATCGTCTTTTTCTCCTCTTCTTCTTCAACTGTCAGCTTTCGGGTGATGCTGAATCTGGACGGTGTAGCAGGTTTAGCCTTTATTACAGGTTTTTCCGCTTTTTGAATAACAGGTATTTCCGGTTCAGGTAGTACCTCTTTTGGTTTTTCCTGAACCTGCGTGACTTCTCTCTCAACCCGCGGGGCTAAAATCAGGAATTTTTTTTTTTGACGGGAGCATTCGCTGCGGTAAGGCTGGCTAACTGCATAAGTGCAATTTCAACCATCAGCCGCGGATTTTTAGAATTCTTATAGTTGATATCCGCATGGTTACAGATCTCAATACTGTCCACCAGTTGCTGTGGAGACCATTTCCGACTCTGCTCGCCGAAACGCTCTTTGGTTTTTTCGCCTACCTCAATAAGTGATAGCGTGGTTGGATTCTGTGCCATCATAAGATCGCGGAAATGACTTCCGAGACCGGCAATGAAAAGATGCGGGTCAAATCCTTTCTTTACAATCTCGTTGAAAGCTGTAAGGATTTCGGGAATCTTATTTTCGTGCGCAAGATCAGCGATGTTCAGGTACTGGTCGTAATCCAGGATATTCAGAACTTCTGCTGCTTTCTGCAGTGTAATATTTTTCTGGGTAAATGTGGAAAGTCTGTCAAATATCGAAAGGGCATCCCGTAATGCGCCGTCAGCCTTTTGAGCTACAAGATAAAGCGCATCATCGTCATATCGTATATTCTCGGCTTCGGCGATCTTGCGAAGATGCTGCTGAATATCTTCAATTGTTATCCTTTTAAAATCATAGATCTGACATCTGGAAAGAATGGTCGGGATGATCTTATGCTTCTCCGTTGTTGCCAGGATAAAGATGGCGTGTGCGGGCGGCTCCTCCAGGGTTTTGAGGAAGGCATTGAAAGCTGCTGACGAAAGCATGTGTACCTCGTCTATAATATAAACTTTGTAAGTTCCTACCTGAGGAGCAAAGCGAACCTGGTCTATAAGGTCACGGATATCATCCACGGAGTTATTGGAAGCAGCATCAAGTTCGTGAATATTATAGGTAAATCCATCTTCGGAAGTTGCGCCGTCCCGTTCATTGATCTTGCGGGCCAGAATCCTGGCGCAGGTGGTTTTTCCTACCCCACGAGGACCGCAAAAAAGCAGCGCCTGGGCAAGTTGGTTTTCCTCAATAGCGTGCTCCAGCGTATCCGTAATATGCGCCTGCCCCACAACAGTATCAAACTCCTGCGGACGGTATTTTCGGGCTGAAACAACGAAGTTTTCCATGGGGTCAAAAATAAGCGAAATATTATGAACTACAAAACCTGAATTTAAAAAACCAGCAGGTGTCACGCACCCCACCAGGTGGTTCAGGTAAGTATTATCGTACCTGATGATTCAGGAATAAAGGCTCATTTTCAGGAGTCATTTTAAGGTATTTCTCCGGGACAAAAAAAAGCGGCCTTTAGAAGCCGCCACGGTAATTGTAATCCGGAAATCAGTTGGAGTGCAGATAAGAATAAATACTATCCTTTAGATGCAGCCTCTTCCTGCGAAGTTCAGTAAGGTGCTCATCCGTGGTGTGATTAACTTCGCCGTCTTCATAATGCTGAATGAGGGCATTCACCTCCTCATAGTTGACGTACATCTTACGGAATGCATCGTCGTTGGTTTTCAGCTCTGCGATTTTCTGCACATACTCAGGAAACTCGTTAGTTAAAATGTGGTTTTCCATGGTGTAAACTTTTTGTGGATTATTACAGACTAAAGTTAAACACTTTTTCGTCGTCAGTCAATATGAAACATATCATCAGCAAAAAAATAGCTGGATTTTGGGAGGGCTCCGTAAGGTCTCTGCTTCATGTGCCGGATGATTGGTGTACTGCCCTTCAACATAAAAACGACGGAATTTAATGGAGTTGCACATAATGCAATTTTGATGAATTATTCCTTTGAAAAACTTAAGCATTTCCTTACTTTTGGGAAAATACAGATTTACGCAAAATGGGACACCTACCAAAGTTGATAGAGGATTTAGCATTGATATTGATAGTGGCGGCTTTTGTCGTTATTATTTTCAGAAAAATCAAGCAGCCTCTTGTACTGGGATATATTATCGCGGGTTTCCTGGTGAGCCCTAACCTGAACATCTTCCCTTCGGTTGTGGACAGTGCCAATATTAAGACCCTGGCAGAGATCGGTGTGATATTTCTCCTGTTCAGTCTCGGACTCGAATTCAGTTTCAAGAAACTTATGAATGTGGGCGGTTCGGCTTCGGTCACGGCCTTTGTTGAAATCATCTTCATAACGATCGCAGGTTATTTTACCGGGCGATGGCTCGGCTGGAGCATCATGGACAGTATGTTCCTCGGCGGTATGTTGGCAAGCTCGTCTACAACCATCATTATCAGGGCGTTTGACGAGCTTGGGGTCAAGACAAAAAGCTTTGCAAAGACGGTTTTTGGTGTTCTTGTGGTTGAAGATATCGTGGTGATTCTGCTTATGGTACTGCTTTCCACCATTGCTGTAACTAAAGAATTTGAAGGTACACAGATCCTGTTTACCGTTGTAAAGCTGCTTTTCTTTCTTATTTTATGGTTCCTGCTTGGTATATTTCTGGTACCTACCCTGCTCAAGAAAATCAAGCCTCTTGTTGATGATGAAATCCTGCTTATCCTTTCCATTGGCCTTTGTTTGGGTATGGTTTTGATTGCTGTAAAAGTAGGCTTTTCGGCAGAACTTGGTGCCTTCGTCATGGGATCCATTATTGCTGAAACTACCGTCGCGGAGAAGGTGGAGCATACCTTAAAGTCAGTAAAAGACCTTTTTGCCGCGGTGTTTTTCGTATCCGTAGGTATGATGATTGATTATGAAGCTATGATCACTTATGCCTGGCCAATATTTATCGTTACCATCCTAACTATTTTTGGCAAACTGTTCAGCTCGGCATTGGGTGCATTAATATCGGGACAGCCGCTGAAACAGTCCATTCAGGTGGGGATGAGTATGGCTCAAATTGGCGAATTTGCCTTTATTGTGGCCACACTTGGACTTTCGCTGGGGGTAATTTCAGACTTCCTTTTCCCGGTTGCAGTAGGTGTTTCGGCCATCACAACATTTACAACGCCTTACCTGATCAAACTTTCTGAACCGTTTTATAAATGGCTGGTGAAGGTAGTTCCGCCTAAATATATTGAAAAGATCAACCGCTATTCCTCGAACACGCAGAATATCCAGGCCGAAAACAGCTGGAAGACCATCCTTACCAGCTATGCAAGGATCATCGTGATCAACGGAATCATTATCATGGCCATTTATCTGCTTTTTGCCAGATTTATTATTCCGGCCATCAACGATAACCTGGAAAGCAACAGCCTGAAAAATATTATAGGAAACGGGCTGCCGGTACTTTTTATACTTCCTTTCCTTTGGGCACTAATGGTAAAGAGACCCAACTCGGTGGCTTACCGTGAACTCTGGACCAAGACCAAATACAGCCGCGGACCGCTGCTTATTATTGAAATTGTCCGGTTTTCCATTGGTATCGGTATCCTGGGCTTTTTCCTGGACCGTTTTGCCTCAACAACAATATCATTCTTCATTACGATTCCTGTGGCGATTGTCCTGATGGTGATCTTCTCCAACAGGCTGAACAAATTTTACAGCCGTATTGAAAGAAGGTTTATCACCAACCTGAATGACCGTTCGGAGATGGGACACCCTGAAGCTGTAGCCACGCTTGCCGGCACTTCCAATATAAAGGAGAGTCTGGCTGCCTGGGACGTACACATTATTGAACTTGAAGTAAAGCCGCTGGCCGATTATATAGGTAAAAGTCTGGTAGACCTGCAGTGGCGGGAGAAATATGGAATCAATATCGGCTATATACGCCGTGGCGGTAAACTCATTCACACGCCGGACCGGTACCAGGTCCTCATGCCTTATGACAAAGTAGGCATCATTGCCACCGATGATCAGTTCCAGATCTTTAAAGAGGTTTTTGACAGTCAGGAAATTATTGAAGAAGAGAATATTGACCACATTAAACTTGGCAAAATCCTGATTAACCATCATTCACCCAAGAAAGGCCTTACCATACAGGAATCAGGCATCCGCGACAAGACAGACGGACTTGTAATTGCCATACGAAGAGGAGATGAACGTATCCTGAACCCCGAATCGTCTGAAATACTGCAGCTGGACGATATCGTTTGGGTGGTAGGTAACCGGAAGAAAATTGAAAAACTAAATGTGGAAATCTAAATAACAGATGAAAGAGGAACTTCTGAACAAAGCTGTAAACATCGCGACAAAAGCCCACAGGAACCAAACCGATAAATTCGGCGCGCCTTATATAGGGCATATTATGAGGGTGATGAATTACGGCAAAACATACGACGAAAAAATCGTAGGCGTACTGCACGATGTGATAGAAGACTGTCCGGAAATCAGTCTGGATTATCTGCTGCAGGAAGGTTTCCCTAATCATATTGTTTTTGCTGTGGAATGCCTTACGAAAACTCCCTCCGACCAGGATTATACCGAATTCATCAAACAAACGGAAAGGTCACCACTGGCCGTAGCGGTTAAGCTGAATGACCTGCGCGACAATATGGACCTTAGACGGTTCACCAAACCGATAACGGAGAAAGATATGAAGAGACTTAACAAGTATCTGAAGGCCTACCTCTATCTCAAGGAGAAATACTGATTTTAAATAGCAGTCCGCTTATAAACCGATACGGTAATTAAATCCAAGCTGAAACCATCTGCCCGGCATAGGTACACCAAAGGTCTCTGTATACCGGGTTGATGTAAGGTTATTTATAAGTAGAAACAGCTGAAGGTCATTATACTGCCAGTTCAGTTTTAAATCCAGAAGGTGATAACTTCCCGTTGTGACTCTTTCATTATAGCGGTAAACCCACTGAGCGGTTAGCTCTTTGTAAAGTTTATTCTCCATTTTCGCCACAACCTGATGCTTCAGGTTTTCCATTATATAGCGGGACCACAGGTTTTCCAGTTTCTCTGCCCTGCTGTCCAGGAAAGTGTAACCCAACGACCAGGACTGAACGAATGAATTAAGTTGCTGGCGGAGTTCCAGTTCAATTCCCTGCGTATAAATACTTCCGATGTTTTCGGCGCGCCAAAGTTCGTTTTCGCTGGCTTTAACCCAGTCAATGGAATTGTCTGTATCCCGCAGGAAACCACTGGCTTTCAGCTCCAGACCATTCCTGTGGTAACGGTAACCTACTTCTGCCGAAAAAGCGTGCTCGGGCTGCAGAAACGGGTTCCCCGCCTCGGTTTTACTCAGATAATAAAGGTCGGTGAAGGTAGGAATTCGGCTAACTTTTGCTGCGTTTCCATAAATTTTATGATTTGGGCTCAGGTTATAACCAACATCCACTCCGGGATAAAGGAAATTACCTTCGCGGTCGTACGCGGACCATGAAATACCCGGCGCGATATCCATCCTGTCGTCAAAAAAAGAAAAATGATGCTCCAGAAACAGTTGGGTAATGAAACGTTCACGACGGCCCAGATTATTACTAGCCAGAAACTCCTTTCGGATCTCAACGCCAAGTCCCGTTCTTCCCAATGCCGAATTCAAGGTAGTATTAATCTCACCACCGATATTATTGCCGATGTGGATATTACGGTACAGTTCGGGCCTGCCGCGCACATATTCGTAAATATCCTGTCCGCGGCGCCAGTAAATATTGGAGTTAAAGGTCCAGCTGTCCCATTTTCGGTCGGCACTTAAGCTTACAACAGAAGCCTGGGTTTCTTCGTACTGGTCTGTAGCTGCCGCCGTAGCATAGAAACCGTTGGCGCCAAATTTCTTCTCCTGGATTCCTGCCTGAAAGCGCACATTTGCGGAGGCAACGCGGAATTGATTCTGATAAAATATATTGTTGATTTTATAATCGGTGTTGTACCGGTAGCCTTCGGAACTGGATGAGTTAAGCTGTACGAAATGCGCGACTTTTTCAGTGCTCATGTGGGTGCCAAGGCCCAGTGAATAAGTGCCAAAATCGCCGCCACTCGCAGAAACTGTGGTCGTATCTTCAGCAGCAGGTTTTGTAACGATATTGATTACTCCGGCATAAGCGTTTTGGCCAAAGCGCCTCGCTGCCGGTCCCTTAATCACTTCTATCCTTTCTACAGATGCCAGATCGAAGGGAACACTCATGGAGTTATGCCCCGTTTGGGAATCGTTCATCCGCACACCATTTACGAGGATCAATACCTGTTCAAAGCTGCTGCCACGCAGTGAAATATCTGCCTGCACACCGTTACCGCCTCTCCTTCTGATATCGAAACCTGTGATTTGAGCCAGAACTTCTTCCACACTTGTAGCTGGAGAACTGCGTATTTCTTCTCTGTTAATTACAGTAATGTTCTCACTCACCTTTGTAACCGGAAGATCCAGGAACTTGCCGTGGATGAAAACTTCACTTATTTCAGATTCTCCGGTTTGGGCTGAAATCTGGCTTATCATACCGAGGCACAGAAATCCAAAATATTTTAACCTCATTTTACACCTGCATTGATAATATAGTGACAGATTCCGCATCTTTACCTGCGGAACAGCCCTGAATTGGAAGCGGCAAAGATAAATAAAGTTGGGTGATCCTGAACACAGGAAATACCGCAGATATAAATTTAACAGTACTAATTCCCACCGAATTGGATACCGTTCCTGCGACGGTTTACCCTTTTCTGTTGCCTAAAGTCCGGAAGGTTTACACTTAAATTTTATGTATTTTTGTAGTCCTCAAATTCATACATGGATACATCCGAAAACATAGATATAAAGAAAGAAATTTTTGTTAAGAATGCGCATCTTAACAATCTTAAGAACATAGATGTACGCATTCCGAAAAACAAACTTGTAGTCATTACCGGAGTCTCGGGCAGCGGGAAATCCTCCCTGGCCTTCGATACCATTTATGCCGAAGGCCAGCGCAGGTATGTGGAAAGTCTGAGTTCCTACGCCAGGCAGTTCCTGGGCAAACTGGAGAAACCCAAAATTGACAGTATAAAAGGGCTGGCACCGTCCATCGCCATTCAGCAGAAAGTTATATCGTCCAATCCGCGTTCTACAGTAGGTACATCAACCGAAATTTACGATTATATAAAACTGCTCTTTGCCAGAATAGGACATACATTTTCGCCGGTTTCTGGGCGGGAAGTCCGCAAAGACAGCGTTACTGATGTCATCAACTTTATAAAACAGGCTGAAGGAACCGCTTTTCTGCTTCGTGCACCGCTGCAGTTCAGTCCGGACACCTTTACCCAGACTCTAAACTCCCTTAAGGTCACCGGTTTTACAAGACTGGAGGTAAACGGGAATGTGGCGGGAATAGAAGATCTTGAGAGTTTCGGCTTTACTCCCGAAAAAGGAATGGAAATCCATCTCGTAATAGACCGGTTCGTTTATGAGGATGATGAGCATTTCCTGCAAAGACTCGCCGACTCTATACAAATGGCTTTTTACGAAGGTCACGGATACAGTTCGCTTAAAAATATTGAGACCGGTGAAGTACACGAATTTTCAAATAAATTCGAGTTGGACGGAATGGAATTTATGGAGCCCAATGTTCATTTCTTCAGCTTTAATAATCCCTACGGTGCCTGTCCGCAGTGTGAGGGTTATGGAAAAGTGATCGGCATTGACGAAGACCTTGTAATTCCAAATAAAAATCTGTCGGTTTTTGAGGATGCTGTGGCAGCCTGGAAAGGAGAAAGTATGGGCGAATGGAAAAAATCATTCATTAAATGGGTGGGCGGCGAATTCCCGATTCACAAACCCTATTTCCAGCTAACCAAAGAGCAGCGCAACCTTCTTTGGAAGGGCGACGGTTCGGCCAATTTCCCCTCGCTGAACGCCTTTTTCAAAATGGTGGAAGGCAATCTTTACAAGATCCAGTACCGGGTGATGCTTTCACGGTACCGAGGTAAAACCCTCTGCCCTACCTGTGAAGGACTCAGGCTTCGAGAGGAAACCCAATGGGTAAAAATTGACGGACACAATATCCAGTCAATGATTGAACTGCCGCTGGATGAGCTTCTGCCGCTGGTAAAATCGCTGAAATTAAGTGCACACGATGCCGAAATTGCAAAAAGACTGCTGTATGAAATTACGACCAGACTGGAATTCCTGGAGAAAGTAGGTTTGGGTTACCTAAGCCTGAACCGTACCTCCAACACGCTTTCGGGTGGTGAAAGCCAGCGTATTAACCTGGCAACCAGTCTGGGAAGTTCACTGGTGGGATCCATTTATATCCTGGACGAGCCCTCGATCGGTCTGCACAGTAAAGACACTGAAAACCTGATTGGTGTACTTAAGAATTTAAGGGATTTGGGAAATACCGTTATTGTTGTAGAACACGACGAAGATGTCATGCGCGCGGCCGATTATATTATTGATATTGGTCCTGAAGCAGGTTATTTGGGTGGTGAACTTGTTTTTGCCGGTCATTTTGACGAACTTCAGTCATCAGACTCACTTACGGCTCAATACCTAACCGGAAAGCTGGAAATAAAAACACCTAAGAAGCGCCGTAAAGCAAAGGAATTTATCGAGATAAAAGGCGCTCGTGAAAATAACCTGAAAAACATTGATGTTTCGGTTCCGCTGGAAGGTCTCGTTGTAATTTCTGGCGTTTCCGGCTCAGGGAAATCCACCCTGATGAAGGAAATCCTGACCAATGAGATCCAGATCCAATTGGGAATGGGTGGTAAAAAAGGCGACTATGACAGTGTAGACTTCCCAAAAAAGCTCATTAAAAACATCGAACTCATTGACCAGAATCCAATCGGTAAATCGTCACGCTCCAATCCTGTTACCTACCTGAAAGCCTATGACGACATTAGGGAGCTTTTCACAAAGCAGAAGCTTTCGAAAATGATGGGTTACAAAGCAAAACATTTCTCGTTCAATGTGGACGGCGGCCGTTGTGAAGAATGCAAAGGTGAAGGTGTGATCAATGTATCCATGCAGTTTATGGCCGATATTGAACTGCTGTGCGAGAGTTGCAACGGTACACGGTTCCGAAGTGAAATTCTGGAAGTGAAGTTTGACGACAAGAATATTTCCGATATCCTGCACATGACTGTGGATGAGGCACTGGAATTCTTCTCCGATAATAAAGAAACAAAGATTGTAACCAAGATACAGCCGCTACAAGATGTAGGTTTGGGTTACCTCCAGCTGGGACAAAGCTCCTCCACCCTGTCCGGTGGTGAGGCACAGCGGATTAAGCTGGCGTCTTTCCTGGTGAAAGGATTCACAACCGATAAAACCCTTTTTATCTTTGATGAACCTTCCACCGGACTGCATTTCCACGATATCAATAAACTGCTGGTTTCTCTTCAGGCTTTAATTGAATTGGGACATTCCGTGATCGTCATAGAACACCAACCCGATATTATAAAGTCGGCAGATTATATCATTGACATTGGTCCCGATGCGGGCAAGCACGGTGGTGAAGTGGTTTTCGCCGGCACACCGGAAGACCTTGTAAAAGACAAAAAATCCCATACCGCAAGGTTTCTGAAGGAAAAACTGTAGAATGATAAATGATATTAGCCAAACATTAAAGGACTTCTTACATTTTTTAAAAAGTCCGAGGGACCGCTTTTCTGAAAAGATAAGTACAAACGACCGCTACAGGATCTTCACGGTGCTGTTTTTTACCATACTACTTTTAAATGCTCTTTTTATAGTGCCTTTATTAGGCTTCGTACACGAATACATCATGAAAATTGAAGCGGCGGGCCTGCTGCGCAACTTTTCCATCGGCATGATGCTCTTTATGGCGGTCGTTGCTGCACCGATTTTGGAAGAAATTCTATTCAGGCTTCCACTGAAGTATGAAAGAAATTATGTACTCCGTGTTCTTGACAAAATTGCAGGCAAGCCGGTATTTTTTAATTTTTGGAAACGGAATTTCGCAGTGATTTTTTATCTGGTGGCTATACTGTTTGGCTTTGTGCATTCTTTTAACTATAAAAACGAGTGGAATGCCCTTTTCCTGGTTTTGTTGCCAATTATTATCTTATCGCAGTCCATTGGTGGACTATTTATGGGTTATATACGTCTGCGGTTGGGATTCTTTTGGGCTATTTTATTCCATGCCTGTTTTAATTTTGTAGTAATCACTGTTCCTTATCTTTTACACGAAAATATTGAGTATATCAACCAAAAAAACGGTGATTACGAACTTCGGGTTGAAGGTCTGTTTTGTAAGGAAAGCAGCAGTACAACAATTACACATCAAAAAACTGTTGACGAAAAAATACTGATGATTGAGGCAACAAATACTGATTTACAGACTCTTGTAGAACTGACTATTGGTAAAGGGCATAAAGTTTTGGACAATGAACTTGTCCATTTTTATTTCAAATCTGAAAAAGGCCTGACAGAGCAGGAACTGATCAAACTTCTTAAAGAGGAATTTGAGATTACAAAAAAGTAAATTCTCCCCGCTATTAACCTTACTGACTGGCACTTATCCACAAAAATATGTTGGTAAAATGTGAATTTTAACATTGGGTTCATATTCCGTATTGATTTAAATCCTACATTTACAGTAAATTAAATACGATATGAGGACAAGTGCCACATCCCGGACTGAAACTATTAAACTTACTATATTTTGAGAGAAGCACCGTCGGCTTCTCTTTTTTTGTTGTCTAATTAAAAAATGAGATGTCTTTATCTGCTGAATCCGTTCCTAAAGAGCGGATTCTTTTTTGAATAAGTAATCGCCTGGTGAATTGGCAGCTACCAATTTAGTCCCCAGAAGATTTGAATATTTTTCGCGGTAATTTTTTCAAAACTTTTGTAAATTTGCGCACCAAAAGGCCTCATAGTTCAACGGATAGAATAGAAGTTTCCTAAACTTTAGATCCAGGTTCGATTCCTGGTGAGGCTACTTACAACGAAAGCCGTTTCATATGCTGAAACGGCTTTGTTATGTTCTATTATTTAGTTTCGCGGAAGCCTACTTATCCACCACAATCCTGGCCTCGCGGTTGGCCAGTTCCCAGGCCGTAGCGTATACGAGTTGGGCACGTTTACGCAGCAATTTGTAATCTATCTTCTCGGGATCATCAGTAGGCTGATGGTAATCTGCATGCACACCATCAAAGAAGAAAGCTACAGGAATCCCGTTTTTTGCGAAATTATAATGGTCGGAGCGGTAATACAAACGCTGCGGATCATTAGGGTCGTCATATTTATAGTTAAGTTCAAGTTTTTGGGTGGCATTGTTGGCGGCCTCGTTAATCACCTTCAGCTGACTGGACAGCATTTCGGAGCCAATGACGTACAAATAATCCTTACCTTCATTTTCGGGATCGCTGCGACCGATCATATCGATATTGAGGTTCACCACCGTGTTTGCCAAAGGGTATACAGGATTGTCAGCATAATATTTCGAACCTAAAAGGCCATGCTCCTCGCCGGTAACATGCAGGAACAGCACCGACCGTTTCGGAGATTTGCCCATTTTCTGCGCTTTTTTAAAGGCTTCAGCAATTTCCATTAAAGCCACTGTACCGCTGCCGTCGTCATCGGCACCGTTGTAAATCTGGCCGTTCTTGATGCCTACATGGTCATAATGTGCGGAGATCACGATGATCTCTTCCGGTTTTTCACTGCCTTTTATAAATGCCAGGATATTTTCAGAATCCGGCAATGTACCGCGGCGGCTGTTCAGTGCCTCTTTCGGAACTTTCTGGTAATAATCCTTCAGCACCTCTGGATGAGACACACCCATTTTCCTATACTCTGCTATCATATACCTCCCGGCTTTTTTCTGACCTTCAGAACCTGTTTCGCGGCCTTCCATCTCGTCTGATGCAATAACATAAAGATGTCGTTTTAAATCCGCCTCAGTTATACTCTCAGAACTGGTTTTGAAGGCGCGTCCATCATAAGATAGATTCGAACTGGCACAGGAGGTAAGTATAAATGCGGCAGCAATTGCGGTAAAAGCTCTGTTCATTCTTTTTAAATTTTTCTAAAGATAGAAAATTATCCGATATGTATGTGCGATGCACGGCATAACTTTATTACTGAATTTCAGTCGGTTATATGAAGTTAAATCCTCTTCAAGTCATAATAATCAGTACTTTTATAAGTAATAAAAAAAAAATTTACTTTGGCCATTGAATTTAAGGACCGGCATTCGGGTAATGATCTGAATATTTTCTCGGAGCTAGCCGCGAAAGCAGAACAGTACGGGGCCATTAATCTGGCGCAGGGTTCGCCTGATTATGCTCCGGACAGCAGGCTGACTGAATTTTTGCAGCAGGCCATCCACCATGATATGAATGCCTATGCTTCAGCCTGCGTACTGCCCCTTATGCAGGAAAAGCTGATCAGGTTTAATCTGAACAGGCCAAAACCAATTTCTGTTACCGAAGATGAAGTAACGCTGGTTCCGGGAGCCACCTACGGAATGTATGTGGCCTTTGCAAGCTTTCTGGAACCCGGCGATGAGGTGATCATTATTGAACCCTGTTACAATACCTACGTTCCGGCAGTGGAAATCAGGCGCGCGCAGCCGGTTTTTGTACAGATGCCCAATTCAGAAATTCCCTGGGAGCTTATACAGCAAGCCATCACTCCCCGTACAAAAGCCATCATCGTCAATTCACCTAATAATCCGACCGGTAAGGTTTGGGATCCGACCGACTGGGATCTCCTTTGGGAGCTCATTAAGGATACGGATATCATTGTAATTTCTGATGAAGTGTATGACCTCTTATGTTATGACGGTTGCGAATTCCTGAGTGCCAGCCACCATCCGGAAATCGCGCAGCGGTGCTTCTGCATTTACTCCTTCGAAAAAATGTTTCATATTTCCGGGTGGAAAGCCAGTTATATCATCGCGCCGCCGGAGTACACCGCAGCGTTCAGAAAGATTCACCAATACCTCACATTCACGGTGAATGCCCATGCGCAGTTTGCGCTGGGGAATTTTCTACAGGTTTTCGACGTAAATCAGAACAGGGAATTGTTCCGGGCCAAGCGCGATTTGTTTTGTGAACTGTTTACAGGATTACCTCTTGAAATTCTACAAAAAGCCGAAGGCGGTTACTTTCAGACCTTAAGCTTTTGCCGGCAGACATTTCCTTACACCGACCGTGAGTTTGCCGAATTGCTGATCCGTGAGGCAAAGGTGGCCTGTGTACCCTACTCCGCTTTTTATCATGACGGCAGGGACACGGGACAGTTACGGTTTTGCTTTGCAAAAAAGGATGAGACGCTGATCCGGGCAGCAGAACAGTTGAAAGAATTTTTCGCGAAGAATTTAAGCACCGAAACGGTTTGAGAACAAAAAATCTTCAACAGACGGTGACATGGCCGATGGAGCAAGTTTGCCTACCTGTTCCCAGCAGATTCGGAAGGGTTGATTTTAAATAATCTTGGATTACTATTTTAGTCACGCGATTGGAATCGCGCGGTAGCGCGGATTAGAAAGGTCAGTTAATTTTATAAGGCAACAATAGATAAGTAAATGGGCTTAAAATGAGGGCACTTGGGGACTTGGGACTTGGGATTTTGCAGCAGGGATTTTCGTAGTGGTGCCGTGTAAATTATTTCCGCCCTCTTCCGCCTTTTCTATCGTATTCTGCACTTTGTTTTTTTGGAGACGAGACTATTCCCTTGCCTAATTGATTCTCAAAGCTGGTTTCTATGTAAAATACCTGAATGCCGGTTCAGATGCTAAATAATATTGAATATAACTAATATGGTCTTAACAACTGAATTAGAAGCCAAGTTCTGGTTTGTTTTTTGGCGAGTTTGACAAATACATCTGATAATGTGGTAACTCTGGCTTATCCTCATCCAAAGAATGAACTAAAATATTTTTAATATAACTTTTGACAGTGTATATATTTGGATCAAGTTTACTGGCATTAAAATGTTGCCTTTCATAAAACCAAAATATATCCATTCTTCTCTCTCTATGTTCAGCACTTGTAAAAGGATTTTCGGTTTCTCCGTCGAAATATAGGTATTGGGAATATGATAAGATCATTTTCTATTTATTTATAATTGCTTATTAATTAATTTGTAAAATTTCTTCACTAAAAATAAAAAGTATTTGCAGGAGTCAATGCGATTTAGTGAAAATTATTCGATACCTAAAATTTCCACAAAATTATCAACTCCCTCGATGCTTGCAATATCGCCGATCGATTTGCCCATTATTGATTTTGCTAATGGTTGTGTAAATAAAACTTCGCGTATACCACTTTTTTGATTTGTTGACATGGTTTGTGGAGAAACTATTTTAAATACATAGACCTCGGCTTTATTGTTGTATTTCACTTTTACGGTTGAATTAATTTCAACAACTGATTTGCTCTCTTCCTTTAAAATAATATCCTCTTCAGGAAATAATGAATCAATACTTTCCTGCGGTAATTGAGGTTCTACTTCCGGAGAATTGTCATCATCAGTTTCTACGATAATGTCATCTGTAAAAGGTTTTTCCGAATCTGATCCTTGGGCAAACATATCTATTGGTTTCGGACTCCTTACCTCATTAATGAAATCAATTAATTTCTGCAATTCGTACTCTGGATTACGCCACCAATTTGTGCTCCATATTCTGTGGAATTTAAAACCATGAGATTCTAGAATTTTTTGACGATGGAAATCATAAAGATATGCTTCATTACTAGAGTGGAATTTTGCTCCGTCACACTCGATGGCAATAACAGGTATTCCTGAGATTTTAAAATCAATAATCATGTCGATTCTAAAACCGCCGATTTTGTGTTGTAATTTAATAAAGTCTTTAAACTCCGTTTCTAATAATCGGTTGTAAACTTCTTCCTCGAAATATGATTCTAATTTATCTTCCTGCGATGAAATGCTATCTGAAGATGCAGGATTATTATGAGCAAGCGCTTGTAACACTGAGATACGTGCATTATCGTCTTTTTCTGATACTGCTTTTGCATAGGCCAAATATGCCATGAGCGGAGCCTTGCCGTGGTTAGTGCCAGCAGTTGCTAAATCTGATTTGTAATTCAGAATGTGATCTTCAGGAATCGATGTAATAATGTAATTTTTGTATTTTGCCCTGGTCACAATTACGTTCAGTAATTTATAGCCTTTTTGGTTATTCAATTGTCCAAACATTCTTGTAAACCTTCCTTCAGAAGTAGTGCCATAGGTGGTGGACATAATTATTATATCCCTTTCATCTCCCTGTATGTTCTCAAGATTTTTTATGAACATACCGTCCTTCTCAAATTCATCTAATTTTTTTATAAAATCTTTATCCTTGCCAACTTGCTTAATCTGTAAAATTTTGGTTTGTATTAAGTCTCTCTGTTTGATGTTGAAAGTGGCAATTCCGACTGACGGATATTTGCCCACGGAATTTTTGTGAATATTATTTTTTAAAATTGAGAGTACGGTTTCCGCTTCCTTCTCATTAGTATTAGATTCATAAACCCCATGGACATTTACATAAGTAATTGGTGTATAATGACTTGAAATAGGTAGTGAAACTAATTTTTGGGCATAAAATGCATAGTTACTGAAATCAATTAAATACGGATGCTGTGAACGATAATGAAAATTGAGATGTTTATTTTGGAAATTTAGTTCTGTAACAGCATCAAGGAGAGATATCGAAGATAAAAGAGCAGACTCAACTGATGTCTTATCCTTATTTGCAAACTGTTGTTCCTCATCATCTTCTTCGCTATCGAGTTCCCCTGCAATTAGTTTTTTATCAAAAAAAGATGAGGGTGGCATCTGATGTTCATCTCCTGCAATTATAATTTGTTTACCCTTCAAAATTGCAGGTAAATTATCTTCTAAACGTAACTGACTGGCTTCATCAAATACAACAAAATCAAAGTAACCATTTTTATTATGAAATAAGTTTGATGCAACATCAGGGGTTGTAAGAATGATTGGGTTCAATTCTGTAAAAAGATCAATGTCTTTTTCAATGATGTAACGGAGAGAATATCTTCTATTACCTGCAGAACCACGCAGATTAAATAAATTATTTACTTGAAAATCAGGAGATTTAGAATTAAACAATTTTACAGTATTCTGCTGTCTTCCATACCAAATATTATTAATATTTTCAATTTGTGAAGCACTAAAATCATTTGACGATTTAATATACTTTTTCAATTGAGACTCCTCTGTAGGTAAGGTATCGGAAGCCTTTTCTTTCAATAGCCTGTCAAAATAGTATGACAAGAAATAATATTCCCAATTCTCCTCATTTAGAATTTGCTTGAAAATCTCTTGTTCCTCTTTTGAACGTTTTTCAAAAAAATTAAACCATTTGTATGCACTTGTAAACGCATTAGGATATTTAGCATTAATCTCCTTGACCTCTTTTAGTCGTTGTGATACATACTCAACATAAGCGTTAAGATTTGCAGACGGTTGAAAATTATACAGATAATTATCGCTCGCAATACTGCTAGAAAGCGAATTTAGTTTATCCTGTAAATCTTGGTAAGATTCTAGGTGGGAAAACAAATGTTTATCTTTTAGTATATCTCCGTTTAGAAATTCATATTCAACCGTAGTTGTGATTGATTCTACAACAATAGCCAAACGTTTTTCTATTCTGCATAACGAAGTTTCTATATCAAGATGTGAGGCATCATAACTAAAATCAAAATTAAAATCAGGAGCATTATCTAATTTTTGTTTGACATCTGCCCACTTTATACATCTATCAGAGAAAAAATTATTAATGCTTACCGATAGACTATCTAAAATATTATGCTGATTTGTAGATAAAAATTTACGTTGTTTTAGTAAATCAATATGCTCTGCAATGCTTGCTGAACTGTTAAAAGTAAGTAGATAATTTAAGTCTAAAGAATTAAAATTCTGTTCAGCATTTCTATTAAATTCCGCTATTTTACTATCAAAAATTCTCTTAAAAGCGTACAGCGAATTCAGGTTAGTTTGAAGTTCTCTACTGTTATAAAACGGTTCAAAATTTGGGGATGATGCAACAGAATTAACCAAAGTTCTAAATCCTTCATTAAAAAATTTTGTATCAGCAAGGGTTTGTTTTTTTTCTTGCGAGAACACGCTACCAATTTTGTAAAAAATTGACTTTTGTTTATTTTCATCAAGAAAATCTTGATTGTTTTGATTACGAATCGCTACATCATAGAGTTTGTGAACCAAATTGCTAAATCGCGAAATATCTAAATCAAAATCATTTCTTTCTTTTGCAATATATTCATCTTTAAGATTTTGAAGTAAGGCAGGTAATTCTAGTTTAGATGCTCGCAGATTTTTTATAGAGGATTCAATGCTGTCTTTTTGTGCGAATACAGTTTGATTTCTGTCCCTAACAAACTGCTCAAACAAAGAATTTTTTAAAAAAGATAAATTTTCCAGTTTTTCTTCATACGAATCTAATATTTCGGTTAGATCAGCAATGAATTTATAAGAGTTTGTAGACAAATACTTTTCCTTGTTAATGATTGTAATTTTTCCATTCTCTAAGTAATCACGGTAAATCTCCTGACCATTTTGCAGGATTTCTCTCCAATGAATATATTCTTCATAGTCGAATTTAAACGGCGCTACTGATCGTATTTTAAGTGAATCATTACCACTATGGCGATGGTTCTGTAAATATTTACCTACTATATGCGTCCAATTATATTTCGCTAATAACTCCTGACCAATACTTTCATGTTGTACATTAATTTCCTCAATAATTTTATTGATTAGATTAAGTGACGCTTTATAGCGAAATGGTGCATTAGGACTTGCATTGGCAAGTTGCCGCAGATGAGGAATCTTATTGCGGAGAGAGGAAACAATAGATTGCCGAGCCTTCGAAGCATCTACTATCATTGCGGTGTGATTAGATAAACCAACCTTTTCCAATGATTTCTGAAGTACATCTAATGCTGTGTGCTTTTCGCAAACTACAATACTTTTTTTGCCATTTTCCAAAGCATTTATAAGTAGGGCTGTAAGCGTCTGGCTTTTTCCTGTACCAGGAGGCCCCTGAATAACTGTATTTCTAACAGTAGCCAATGAGTTAAGAAATGATTGCTGAGATGGATCTGTTTTGATGGATGTTACAGATTGAAAAATGTTATCTTCCAGAGGGTCTTGAACAATCTCTGTACCTGCCAATTTTAGCAACTCTTCATAATCCTTAATAATACTATGTTTTTGTATTTCAAAATATGAAAACAAGCCGGAACAAGATAAAATACTGTTCGTATCATTTAAGGCAAGGTTTTCACAATGTTCTTCTGTGGGAATTGACGTAATTGTAGAAAAAATTTCGTCTAACTTTTGATCAATATCTGCGATTTTAGAAATGTTTGTTGCTATTAAAACATCTTTACAAACCTTCAATAACTCTTGCCTTGAAATTATCCCATCTTCTAGCATTTCAGCGCTTAGCGGATCTAATAAGATTTCAGAATCTGCCTGAAGGTGGTTGATTAACACCTCATTTAAATAGATTGTAGCATCTTCATCTTTTATGATAATCCAGGAATCATTTTTTTTGGAACGTTGCAAAGTAAGTTTCCAAATAATGAGAGGCGCTACTGTTAACTTCTTATCCTTTCGATCTTTCCGGATTAATAAAGGAAATCCAAAACCAAAGGTTTCGACACCTTTTTCCTGTTTAATAACTTTAACCTGGTTAAAGAGATTGGTAAAAGTTTTACTAATGGTTGTAAACTTTTTCTGTTCGCCGGTACTTAAATTGAACAAGTCTATTTCCTTATCCTTCCAAGAGATTTCAAAATTAAATTTTGCCTTTGTAAGCAATTTCTCTAAAAATTCCGAAGGTATATTTTCATCAATAACTGATAAAATATTAAAATCAAGTTTGTAACCAGATTTTTTTGGCAAGGCGTTAAGGTGGGTAGATAATCTATTACCAACTTTTAAGCGGTTTTGAAGTTCTTGTAGAAATGGTAATGATAGTTTCATATTTTTTATTCTAGAGTTTCGCTAGAACTATTTTTAATTTATGTTTGCGCGGATTTGTTCAAACTCCAATAGTTGTGATAATCCTTCTAGAGCAAATTTCTTTTGATGATGATCGTCAACTTCTGAATGGCATTTTACGCAAAGGCACTGGAGGTTACTGCGCTGATTGTCTGTTTTAACACCACTAATATGATGAGTATGCAGATACTTATAATGTTGTTCATTGTTGGCTTTATAACCGCATTTCTCGCATGTAAATCTTTTCAAATCCCGAAAACAATGGGAGACCTGGCGCCAATTTATAATGTAACCTGAAGAATCTACCAACGTTTGTTTTGTTCTGCTACTTTCTTCTAATGCTAAGATAAAATTATTGAAGGTATTAGTACCCATTGAAATTTTATAGTGGTTGCGAAGGTGTTTTGCACACACCTTACAAATCTGAAGTTCCGCCTGAACGTGTTTACTCCTGTCCCTGGACCAATAATTGTTTCGTGAGGAATTTGCTATTTGCATTTTAAAACCTTTTTCCTCAGTTGTTTCACATTGATAGATATGTAGTGCCGGGGTGGATGCGTAGGTGATATCTTTATATTGAGGTAGAAATGCTCCAAGACGTACCATGCCATTGTTTTTAGTTCTTTTGAAATAACCAATTTCATCTTGTTGCAACTGCTCTCGTGATAATGTAATTTCTTCTACATCAAAGTCGTAATTAATTGTGAGCAGTTTTGAAAAATACTGTGCGGAATGCCCTTTTCTAAAATCGTAGATCATTTCGTAGATAGATTTTTTTGAAGTTCTTCGTTTGATGTATTGATTCTAAACTCAACTCTTCTAGATTTATTTAAATCAATTGACTGATCTGTCTTACTTAATGCCGAAATTTCGCCTTCTGAATTTAATGCCCTAGAATAAGACATACCATTTGCAGTAAGTAGAAAATCCAGTTTTTCTTTTTGTGCAGGAGGCAAAGAGTTGTAACTCTCCAACGAACGGATATAGGAAAGAACAGATTGTGCCCGGGCAGATGATAAATTTAAGTTGTACAAGTAACTTTCTGTTTGATCCTTCTTCGGTGCAATCGTATCTGTGTGACCTTCAATTCTAATTTCACTTATGTATGGCAAATTGTCTTTATTCAAAAGAATCTGTTGGTATTTTGGCCAAATATCAGCCACTTTAGATTTGAATGACGGTGTCATTTCAGCAGAACCAATTTGAAATAACTCATCCGTTTTATTGATGTTATCTTGCAAAAATTTAAGGGACATATCTTTATCAAGTTCCACATTTTTACTTTTGAAATCTTTTTTTAGATCCTCTCCAATAGCATTATAAATATCATCTTTTACTATTTTGTCTGATATACCTTCCAAAATGTAGGCTACTGCAATGAATAAAAAGATAATAGCCAATCCCGTCATGATATCAGAATAGGCGATGAAGTTATAATCTCCTTTAGAACGCGGTCTAGCCATTTGCTACTGCTTTTAAGTTTTGGTCGATCAATCTTGGAATTGCCTCATAGTGACGTTTAAACATTTCATCCATCGATGCCATCGTTTGCGAAATACCCGTCATGTATAATCTTTCTTCCTCTGCATCAATATGTTTTAACTCTGCTAATTTTGCAATCAGAAGTTCAATATTAACACGCAGATTGGCTATAGCCTGCAGCTGGGTTCTAGTAGTTTGAAGTTCGGAGTTAAATTCAATTACACTACTTTTTATCGTAGCGGAGGCCTCATTAAGATTAGAAGTTATTTGGACAAATTTTTCATCCTTAACCATGACAGAATTTAAAGCATTTACAATGTCGTAGAGGGAACTGTTTTGAGATAAAAGATTTGCGTTAGTGTTTACAATTTTCTCTAAATTAGTGTTAATGTCGTTAGTGTGCTGAACAATTTTTTCATATCGCTCTGCAAAATTTTCGATATATGCCTTGTTTTCTTTTTGCCAATTATTAAGACTTTCAATAGAGTTAGTTAATTCCGAGAAATTCTGTTTTACTAGCAGTCCTAAAGTATCTCTAAAACCGGAGTTTAAATCTTCACAAACTTCTTGTAATGCTTCAATCAAAGCATCATGATTTGAAGTAGCCAAATTTTCTCCAAATTTTGAAAGATTATCAGCCAATTTTTTATTTGACTCTTGAATTTTGGAAATTAGATCGTCAGAAAATGCTCTGTTCAATGTTGAAATTCCTCGGCTTAAATCTGCTAAAAGCATATTTGATTTTTGCATTTCCTCTAGTTCCGGGGAGGCAGGTGGTTGTATATCTCCATATATATTGAGAATTCTGTTTACTCTTTGCTTATAAAAAAGTGAAAATATTAGACCGATAATTGTTACTAAAAATGCAAAGCGTAATCCTGAAAGAAGATCTTTTACGCTAGACTTGATTTGACCAGCATCAGTATTGAAATTTAGAAGCCCAAGGAAAATTCCGGCACAAGTACCCAAAAGACCGATAGTAACAAATGTTGAGGGCGCATTTTCAAGTTCGTAGTAATTTATCAGTTTTCGGCTTTCTGGTGACTTTGCCTTTGAAATCAACGTTTCGTAGTAGATTATGAAGGCAAGCATTATAAAGCCTGCGCCAATCATTATTAAAAGTTCGTAGTTCATATTATTTGTTTATTCGAATAATTCATAAAAATATTTGACGTTTTATCGTAAAGGTTGATGGTCACCCGCTGCGCAAAGTCTCCTAACTTTGAGCCATTCTCAATTGCCCGCTACCGCGGGATCCGTCACTGAAATGTGATATAAACAACATGGTTATTTATCAGTTTCGCAATGTGACTGACCGAATATTTACACGGAATGAATATAAACATTTATTTTGAATCATCGAAGGTTTTGCCAAGCAGCATGAAACGCTGATAAAGGCGGCCGAACAGCTAAAAATTTTTCCAGCAATGATCAAAAAAAAGCGTCACCAATCGGTGACGCTAATTATACAATATTCCGGTAGTTTAAAGTGCCAGAGCCCTGATATCTACCCTGCGGTTCATCGCCTTACATTCGTCGCTTTCGTCTGTGGAACAAACCGGGAACTGAGGTCCGTAACCTTCTGTTTCAATACGGTCGGCAGCAATACCTAATTCCATCAGCTTCAACTTTGCAGTATCGGCACGGAGTTTAGACAGTCTCATATTGGTGTCTTCATTGCCGGTATTGTCGGTGTAACCACCCATCTTGATTTTCAGATTAGGGTAGGCTTCCATCATCTTGAAGATATTCTCAATGGCCTCTTGAGATTCGGGTTTCAAATCACTACTGCCGCTTACGAAATACAGGTTTTCTACGGTAAACCAACGGTTTTCATCCAGCAAGGTTTGGTCATTCTGTGAAAGACCCTGTGCGAAATAGTTCAACCGGCTGTTTTCACCCAAATTAATCACCTGTCCGTTTGGTAAGGTTACCGGTGTGATGTTTCCCGTATCATACACAAAATCACCATCGGCATTAAGCATTCCTGTAGGCTCAGGCATTACGGCAACTACGCCCGGTGCTCCCGGTACGGCAGGTGCCGCAACGTGTGCGCCGTTTACAGCAGTACCGTTGGAGGCCAGTTGCAGTGCCTCTAATTTAGCTGCGCGGTTATCGCGAATCTGATCTGCATGCATAATGGCCAGTGTAGGTGCTATAACCAGCGAAACAATAGACATCAGTTTGATAAGAATGTTCATGGACGGTCCGGACGTGTCTTTGAACGGATCACCCACGGTATCCCCGGTTACGGAAGCTTTGTGCGGTTCGGAACCTTTGTAGAAAGTCTTACCGTTAATATCAACGCCTTTCTCAAATGATTTCTTGGCATTGTCCCACGCGCCACCGGCATTGTTCTGGAACATTCCCATAAGTACTCCGGAAACCGTGGCGCCCGCCAGGAAGCCACCCAGGACCTCAGGCCCGAAAATAAAACCTACCAGTAGTGGTGAAACAATTGCGATGGCTCCCGGAAGCATCATCTTCTTAATGGATGCATCAGTAGAGATAGCTACACACTTCTCATACTCCGGCTCGCTGGTACCTTCCAGGATTCCCGGAATTTCGCGGAACTGGCGGCGAACTTCCTCCACCATTGCCATAGCGGCCTGTCCTACGGCTGTAATGGCAAGTGACGAGAATATAAATGGAATCATAGCGCCTACAAACAGACCGGCAAGTACGTCTGCACGGTAAATATCAATGCCGTCAATTCCCGCAATACCTACAAAGGCTGCGAAAAGTGCAAGTGCGGTAAGCGCGGCAGACGCAATTGCAAAACCTTTACCCGTAGCGGCAGTTGTGTTCCCTACGGCATCCAGGATATCCGTCCTTTCACGAACTTCTTTGGGAAGGTCACTCATCTCGGCGATACCACCGGCATTATCAGCAATTGGTCCGAACGCGTCAATAGCCAGCTGCATCGCTGTTGTCGCCATCATACCGGCAGCTGCAATAGCTACACCGTAAAGTCCGGCACAAAGGAATGAGCCGTAAATACCACCGGCCAAAACAAGGATGGGCAACAGTGTACTTTCCATACCTACGCTAAGACCTCCGATAATATTGGTTGCATGCCCGGTGGAGGATTGCCTTACGATACTGCTCACCGGGCGCTTGCCCATGGCGGTATAATACTCTGTGATGATGCTCATCAGCGTACCTACCACCAAACCTACGATGATGGCACCAAAGACGCCCATCTTCGTAAACTCGTGTCCGCGGAGAACCATGGTTTCCGGAAGCAGGTAATTAACAAGGAAATAGGAAGATATTGCCGTAATAACAATACTTCCGTAGTTACCCAGGTTAAGTGCACTCTGAACGTTGGAGGTAGATGCACCGTCGTTATCGTTTATTTTTACGAACAAAGTTCCAATCATTGAGAAGATGACACCAGTACCGGCGATAAGCATAGGAAGTAAGATCGGTGCAAAACCACCAAAGGCATCCTGAGAGAATGTTTCGCGGCCCAAAACCATAGTCGCAAGCACCGTGGCTACGTAGGAGCCGAAAAGGTCGGCACCCATACCGGCAACATCGCCTACATTATCGCCTACGTTATCGGCAATCGTGGCTGGGTTACGCGGATCGTCTTCGGGAATTCCAGCTTCCACCTTACCTACAAGGTCGGCGCCCACGTCGGCAGCTTTGGTGTAAATACCACCGCCTACCCTGGCAAAGAGTGCAATACTTTCGGCACCCAGGGAGAAACCTGTAAGGATCTCGATGGTACGTTCCATCTCGTGGCTGTCCACGCCCGAATCGGGTGCGAATATCTGTTTTAATATAATAAAAAGGGTACCTAAACCTAAAACGGCAAGCCCGGCCACACCCATTCCCATTACCGAACCGCCGGTAAAGGAAACCTTAAGTGCTTTTGCAAGGCTGGTTTTGGCAGCTTCGGCAGTCCTTACGTTTGCTTTTGTAGCGATCTTCATCCCGATGTATCCCGCAGCAGCGCTGAGCACCGCACCGAAAATAAATGAGATTCCGATGGTCCAGTGGGAATTACTGTTGGAAAATCCCATCAGTGCCAGAAGGATGGCTACAACAATTACGAAATAGGTTAAGATCCTGTACTCGGCATGCAAAAAGGCCATGGCCCCATCTGCGATGTGGCCGCTGATCGTTCGCATACGCTCATTGCCGGCATCCTGCTTGCTCACCCAGGCACTCTGAACAAAAGTGTAAATCAGGGCAATGATGCCGAATATGGGCACCAAATAAAACAAATCCATCATAGTTTATATTTTTAATGTTTGGTTAATAAGAATTAAAGATAATAAAAACATGATAACAGCGGTAGGTTTCGAAAAATATATGTTATGGACTGCCAAAAAAAAAGACAGGCAAAAAACCTGTCTTCAATATATTGGATCATAAAATACTACCCGCCGAATTTGCTGGCGTAATCTCTTCTGGAAGCTTCCACAACTTCTTTGGCATGAGCAGCACCATACACTTCCTGAATCCTGCATTTCGCAGGTTCATCCGGAAGGTTTTTGTAGGTAAGGAAGTAGTGCATCAGACGTTTCACCTCGGCCTGAGGCAACTCTGCAATATCGCGGAAATGCCCGAAAGCATGGTCGCCCACCATTACAGCTACAATCTTATCATCAGCTTCACCTTTATCAATCATCTTGAAACCGCCGATTGGGATGGCCTCCATCAGCATACCGCCGGAATGGATATTGTGTGAGCTAAGTACGCAGATATCCAAAGGGTCATGATCGCCCATGGTTACATCTTCAGCCCCACTTTCCAGTGCAAGCTTCAACACTTCATTATGACAATACGTCCTTGGTACAAAACCATAAAGTGCGGGAATAATGTTCGAAAACTGCTGCGGACGGTCTACTTTAAGGTAACCGCTGGCCTTATCGACCTCATATTTTATGGTATCACTTGGAACAATCTCTACAAAAACGTTTACAACGTTTGGAGCGTCGGCACCGGCAGAGATGCCATGCCAGGGATGTGCTTTAAAATTTGGTATCATTATCATTTGAATGTTAAAATAGTATCAGGTCACCAGAAGAACTTCTCTTCTAAGTGCATCTATGTTTTCTGAAATAAAATCGGGACCGTTCATGTAGTTCATGAGGAAGATGGTCTTAAAATCCGACAGGTCAGCATTTTCGCCTAAACTTTCGTAGGTATCGTGCAGCATCTTCAGCATCGCATTTTTGGACTCCACCGTGTCCCGCCAGGAGTTTGATGTAATGTAAATCTGCTGTGAAGCATTGTACTCAAACTCTTCATTTATGGATTTTTCCAGCAGGTAAAGGTATTCGTGCTTGGCCAGATCGCTGTCAAATTTCGTAACCAGGTTGGCAGGTTTCAGCCTTTCCAGAAACAGAACCATTCGCTCGTAGGCCTGGCTCTTGTTCTGGGCATTGCCTTTTACTGAAAGCATCTTGAGTTCCTGGTTCTTCATCTTAATATACTCGAACACGAACTGCCTTAGCAGAACGAGAAAAGGTATAGCCAGCACCACCGCAAACAGGTAGGGAAAATACGGTGAATTAATATAACTGCTGAAGTTGAACATCCATAAAATTTGAGACTGCAAAAGTAATAAATAAAAGGCAGATTTTACCAGATGCTTTTGAGGAATGAAACCCAGCCTCAATTATCAATGGTGACGCTTCTGCTCAACTCTTTGTAACCAGGTAGATCAGTTCTCTGCGGCCGTTGCCCAGGGCCATCCTCTGTCGATCTTCTTCGCTGAATTCTCTGCGGTAATCAATTCTATCAATCCGGACAATATCAGCTTTAATCCTGTCGGCAAAATCATTCCCATAGAGTCTCTCCAGGTCTTTTTCACCGTAATGACGAACTTTCTGTTCAGGAGAATTGAAATCCGGGTTTTCCAGCGTGTGTTCCGCATCCAAATTCATAAGTGAAAGGAGAAACAAACTTCCGCCACTTTTCAGGACCCGGTAGAGTTCCTGCAGTGCCTTCTGCTCGTTTGGTACATGACCCAGTACGTGCGAACAGATGATAAAATCAAAATAATTATCAGGAAAGCTAATTTCCGTAATGTCCATTTGATGCGTGGCAAGATTTGGGTTCAGGTCTGCATCAATATAATTTGGATTGGTTGTAAAATATTTTTTCAGAGCATCTTCCGGCGCAAAATGGAGTACATGCGGGTTATTTTCAAAGATTTGGGTATTGTCTTTTAGATAAAGGAAAAGCAAACGTGTCCTTTCCAGGGAGCCACAGTGCGGACAAACGGCGTTACTGCGAATTTCAATACCGTTGCCCTTCTCCAGAAACCTATGGGCCGACTTACTGCAACAGGGACAGTAAAAGCTGTTTCCTGAAAGAAAAAATGCTTTGGCTTTCCGCAGATTGATATGGAAATTGTAGCGGGTTTTCTCCGAAAATATTTTCTGATATAAAGATTTAATCATCATTAAATTTGTCTTGACTGGCCAAATTTATTTCACCAGCGATTTGAGCCACGAAGCTGCCAGTTCTTTTTTTGAAAATTGAATTACCGGATACTCCTGGAGGTCCGCACCGAAACTGCTGTTAAAGATGCCGATACTTCGCACGTTACTGCCCATAAAGCTGAAACTACGGTTTTCAATATACTTCTCAAGGATTTTATCCACCAAAAATGAGGCTGGATTTTCCTTCCTAAACTTTTCATCGCTCACCAGGGCCAATAAATAAATCGCCGTTCCGTCGTCAATTATCGCCGCAACCGTCAGCAGTTTACCCTCCAGAAAAGCACCATACAGCCTAAGCATATTTTTTTTCACCAGAAAAGTCATTAAACTGATCATTGTCTCCAGATCCGACTGCTTGGCCAGCCCTTTATGAAACTGACTTACAAAATTAAGGCTATCACTGTTAAATTCAACCTTTTTAAACTGTAGGTGGCCCGCGGACTTAACTGCGGATTTTCTGCCTTTTGAATATTTCCGGCGCTGTACATCATAGGGTCCGCTGGGTATAGAGTAGTTTTTTCTCAGAATTAACGCTCTGTTAAAAGTGTTTTCGGCGTTGAAGGAATACAGATAAGTGCTGAATTTCTTGAGGGTAAACTGCAGGAACTCTTCATTAACTCTAGAATTATCATCCTGACCAAAAATTCCTAGCTGCTGACAAAAAATCGGACAAGTAACGAACTTCTGCCTCAAACGTCTTCTGAACGGAAGCGGCATTACATAATCGTAGTCATTAAACACAAGCAGTTCCCAGCTTTCGCATAAAAAATCAAGGATTTCCTTTCGCGCAAAAACATTTTTCTGCTTGGCATTTGCGAGACATACTTCATATTTAACGAAATCAATTTCAGGGTATGTAAGGTGTTTTATCATAATATACCCTCGTCTGAGAAACTGAAATAAGAATTTTGGTTGATAATCAGATGGTCGATTAATGTCACATTCAGAAGTTTGCCGGCCTCCACCACCTGTTTGGTAATTTTTTTGTCTTCTTCACTTGGCCTCAGATTACCGGATGGATGATTATGTGCGATGAAGATTCCTGTGGCAAACTGCTCCAAAGCTGTCTTAAAAAGAATCCGCACATCCACCACGGAATAATTGATACCGCCACTTGTAAGCTGGCAGAAATGAAGCACTTTGTTATTTTGGTTAACAAAGACTGCCCAGAATTCCTCGGTCTGAAGATCGCCAAGGTAGGGTTTAAGAAAAAGGAAAGCCTCGTGGCTGCTTACCAGCTGTTTACGGTCCGGCACTTCCTGTGCCGCACGCCTTCGTCCTATTTCAAGCGCTGCAGAGATTGAAATGGCTTTAGCCTCACCCACCCCATTGAATTTGCAAAGATCAGCAATGCTCAGTCGGCTCAGGTCGTGCCAGTTTTCACCCACAGATTTCAGGATGCGTCTGGCAAGATCCACAGCACTTTCCTCGCGGTTGCCGCTGCCCATTATAATGGCCAAAAGTTCAGCATCAGACAGGGCGTTTTTGCCTTTCATCAAGAACTTCTCGCGGGGCCTGTCGTCTTCGGCAAGGTGTTTAAGAGACATTTTGTTGAATCCTGTAACTTAATTATTAAAGATATAAAGTTATCAAATTTAAGTAAGCTTTGCGTAAAGCTGCAATTTTAATATAGAATCTGTCCGTCTTTCATGACCAGTTTCCGGTCTGTAATTTCCGCCAAGTTAGGGTTATGCGTCACAATTACAAAGGTCTGGTTGTACTTGTCCCGAAGGTCAAAGAACAGCCGGTGCAGGTCATCCGCATTTTTGGAGTCCAGGTTTCCTGTAGGCTCATCGGCATAAATAATCTTCGGCGAATTGATCAGGGCACGTGCAACAGCGGCCCGCTGCGCCTCGCCACCCGACATTTCACTGGGCTTATGGTGAATTCGGTCTGCAATATGAAGGTCTTCAAAAAGTCTGTATGCTTTTTCGAGGCTCTCCTTTTCATTACGGCCCGAAATGCGTGTAGGCAGCAGCACATTTTCCAGCGCTGTAAACTCGGGCAGGAGCTGGTGGAACTGAAAAACGAAACCGATATTCTGATTCCGAAAACGCGAAAGTTCGCGGTCATTCATGTTGATATAAGACTGACCGTCCAGAGCGATCTGGGTTCCATATTTATCTGGATTTGAAGGAAGGTCCAGCGTTCCAAGGATTTGGAGCAAAGTAGATTTTCCGGCACCGGACTCGCCCACAATAGATACAACCTCTCCTTCTTTTATATGGATATCGACTCCCTTCAAAACTTCCAGGTCGCCGTAGGATTTATGAATATTTTTTGCTCTGATCATGGTCTCAAAAGTACTTATATTTTTTGGAATCTTTGTTAAAAAACCCTCCTAGATAAGGAATCAGGGAGGGTTTATCAGTTTATCTAAAATTACTGTTACAGCAATAAAGTGAGCGGCTGTTCCAGATAAGTTCTCAGCGTTTGCAGGAACTGGGCTCCGGTTGCACCGTCAACTACCCTATGGTCACATGCCAAGGACAGTTTCATGGTATTGCCCACTACAATCTGTCCGTCCTTAACCACCGGTTTCTCAATAATTGCCCCAACGGACAGAATTGCTGAGTTCGGCTGGTTGATGATGGAGGTAAAAGTTTCGATACCGAACATTCCCAGGTTTGAGACAGAGAAGGTAGAACCTTCCATTTCGTTTGCCTTCAGTCCTTTTGATTTTGCTCTTGAAGCCATATCCTTAACAGCGGAAGATATCTCCAGGTAGTTCATACGATCCGTGTTGCGGAGCACAGGAACCACAAGACCGTCCGGAATTGCTACGGCTACCCCAACGTTGATGTCGCCATGGTGAATGATTTTATCGCCTGCCCAGGAAGAGTTCACCTGTGGATGCTTGCGCAATGCCATAGCCGTGGCCTTGATGATCATATCGTTAAATGAAATCTTTGTATCCGGCAGTGAATTGATCTCTTTACGGGCCTCAATTGCCTTATCCATATTGATCTCCACCATCAGGTAGTAATGAGGAGCCGAGAATTTACTTTCAGCAAGACGTTTTGCGATTATATTCCGTACCTGTGAGTTAGGTGTCTCGGTAGTTTCACCTGAAACGAAATCAGCAGCCACTTTCGTAGCAGGAGAAGCCTGTTGAGTTGCTTTCGCCTGATCTGCAGAAGAAGATTGCTTAGCAGGAGTATAAGATTCGACATCCTTTTTCACGATCCTGCCGTTTTCGCCTGAACCCTGAAGCTGGTTAACGTCTATTCCTTTTTCCGCTGCCATTTTTTTGGCGAGGGGTGAAATAGCAAGACGCTCGCCATCATTACTTTGTGATACTTCCGCTGTTGCCGTATCCTCTTTAATTTCTTTTGGTTTTTCAGCAGCTGCTTTATTTTCAGATTTTGTGGTCCCTCCCGAAAGAATTGCCGACACATCTGCTCCCACAGGTCCGATGATCGCCAAAACAGAATCTACAGGACCACCGTTACCTTCAGCAACACCCTGGTGCAGAAGTGTGCCGTTAAATTCGGATTCGAAATCCTGTACAGCCTTATCGGTTTCAATTTCAGCCAGAATATCGCCTTCCTTTACCTCATCGCCTACATTTTTATGCCACTTGGCCACCTTCCCTTCAGTCATGGTATCCGACAGGCGGGGTACTGTAATCACTTCTACACCTTTTGGAATTTCAGCCGAAGCTGAAGAAGTTCCTTCATTTGAAGATCCGCCTTCTTTCTCGACAGGCTCAGTAGTTTCTACTGCGGTATTTTCATTTTCAGTTTTAAAATCTTCGGGAATTCCTGATGCCGAACCAGATTCAGGCTTTTCCGAAGTTGCGCCAGTGCTTCCTTTGCCAGTTAATGAAGAAATATCCTCGCCAGGCTCCCCAATAATGGCAAGTACAGAATCTACCGGTGCGGCCTGTCCTTCCTCTACACCAATGTAAAGAAGTACTCCCTTCACCTCAGATTCAAAATCCTGAACGGCTTTATCTGTTTCAATTTCTGCTAAAACATCACCCTCGTTTACGGGATCGTTGAGTTTCAGGTTCCATTTTGCAACTTTACCTTCCGTCATGGTATCGGACAGACGGGGCATTGTAATTACTTCTGCCATAATTATTTATGTGATATGTGTTGAAAGTGAATGCCCTGCGGTCAAATTTCAGCAGAGCATCACTTATTGGATTAATCTAGTTATTTTCCACCTTGTCCAGGAATGGGTAATCTTCCTGAGCATACACGTATTCGTAGATCTTTTCAGGATCCGGGTACGGTGAATTTTCCATAAACTCTATACAGTCCTCCACGAAAGCGCGGGACTTGGTATCAATATCTTCAAGTTCTGCCTCGGTAGCCCAGCTTTTCTCCAGAATTCGCTGCTTAATAAGTTGGATTGGGTCATCCTGCTTGTGAAGCTCAACCTCGTCCTTGCTTCTGTAATGCTCGGCATCTGACATGGAGTGACCTCTGAATCGGTAAGTACGTGCTTCAATAAACGTAGGCCCGTCGCCTCTTCTGGCTCTTTCGATGGCTTCGTAAGCAATTTCGGCTACTTTTTCAGGATCCATGGCATCTACGGCCATACATGGCATCTCGTAACCAAGACCCAATTTATAAATATCTTCGTGGTTGGCAGTTCTTTTTACTGAAGTACCCATTGCATACTGGTTGTTCTCTACAACAAATACTACAGGCAGTTTCCAGTTCATCGCCATGTTAAAAGTTTCATGCAGCGAACCCTGTCTGGCAGCACCATCGCCAAAGAAACAGATATTTACGGCCTTACGGTCGAAATATTTATCCGCAAAAGCGATTCCGGCTCCTAATGGGATCTGACCGCCTACGATTCCGTGGCCGCCATAAAAACGGTGCTCCTTACTGAAGATGTGCATAGATCCACCCATACCCCCGGAAGTTCCTGTAGCCTTACCGCAAAGTTCGGCCATAATCCGTTTAGGATCCACACCCATAGCCATTGGATGTATGTGACATCTGTACGCGGTGATCATACTGTCCTTAGTAAGGTCCATTGCATGTGCAAAACCGGCAGGAATTGCTTCCTGACCATTGTATAGATGTAAAAACCCTCTGATTTTCTGTTTTAGATAGAGCGAGCGGCATTTGTCCTCAAACCTTCTCCACATGGTCATATCATTGTACCACTGCAGGTAAACTTCTTTCGAAAATTCTTTCATTTTAAGCGAAAATTATCAGGCAAAAATAGGAAAAATCTTTGGCTCGGCATAACATTAGATTCAGCGTAAAATAGTTAGTTTTGACTACGCAGTTCTATTTTATGACCCCACCTACCACAAACTCATCGCCGCTGATCCTCATTTCCAGGTTCATATCCAATTTTTTTAATCCGCTCACCTCACTGTTCCTGTATTATGTATATTACAGTTATCTGCATTACGGCTGGCAGCAGGCACTCCTGGAGTTTCTGCCTATCCTCTTCATTTTAATCCTGCCCATAACCATCTGGATTTACTGGAATGTTAAGAAAGGAAATTACACCAATATGGATGTATCCAACCGCAATCAGCGGAAGAGCCTTTATATGATTATCGCGCTGGCGCTGCTCCTTTATGTTGCAATAAATTACCTTATGGACGGACAGATTGATCTTACCATACTCTTCCTTTTTGTACTCCTGATCATGATGCAGATAAGCAATTTTTATATTAAAAGCTCCATGCATACTGCCCTGAACTTTTACGCTGCTGCACTCTTTTATACGTTTGATTCACCTGTAGGACTCATTTGGTGCGGAATTGCCATTCTGGTGGGAATTACACGGGTAGTCCTGAAGAGACATACCGTCAGCGAAGTCCTGATGGGTACTGCGTTGGCTCTCACGGCATCTTTTGCCTATCTTTATACCGACAACCTGCTGAATGCGGGTGTATAACAATGAAGCCAATCTAATGAACATAAACAGCCTGACTACCGCCGAAGAAAAACTGATGACCGTACTGTGGAAACTAAACTCTTTTTATATGAAGAATGTAATGGAGGAACATCCTGAGCCTAAACCTCATCAGAACACGGTTTCCACCTATCTAAAAATACTGGTTGAAAAGGGTTATCTCACAACTGAAAAAGAAGGAAGGATCTTTAAATACTCCGTGGTCATTCCTTATGAGGATTACCGGAGTTTCGTACTGAGGAATTTCCTGAAGCAGTTCTGTAACAACTCAACAGAAGAATTGATTGGCTTGCTTGAGGACGAAAAAATGCTGCAGCCACAAGTAGTGAAATCTAAAGTAAAACCAGTTTCGACACCTGAGAAGAAAAAAAAGAAGCAACGCTTTAAGATTGCCGATGAAATCCTGAAATCGGCAAAGAAGAAAAAGAAAAAGAAAAAGTAATTGGACCCAGACAATCTACTAATGAAACAAAAATTAATACAAATTTGGGGCCTGGCCGGTGACACCCTTTTCCGGTATCCACTGATTATTACAATGGCTGTTATTGCAGCAGTATCAGCGGTGACGGCAATTGAACATGGAGGTCCGGAAAACAGTTTCTGGGTTACTAAGCTCATAATTACTTCCTGTTTGGGTATTTCTCTGCTGTTTGGTGCAAAGATGCTGGCTCAGCGGATTGGGAAAGGTTTGGTGCTGGAAACTGCAGTTTTGGTTTTTCTGACAGGCTTTTATTTTTTTCTGCCTGCAAAGGAGAAGGACTTTACAGAGATGTATGCCTTTATCCTGATCCCGACATTTATCCTGAGTCATTTGCTTGTCTCTTTTATTCCCTTTATAAGGAAAAGTAAGGAATTGAACTTCTGGCAATACAATAAGAATCTTTTTATCAATCTTTTTCAAACCGCTGTCTTTACCGGTGTCCTTACGGGTGGTGTGATGCTGGCCATACTTGCTGTAGACCAACTTTTTGATCTTGCGCTTGATGAACTGCTCTATCCAAAAACCTTAGCTGTTTTGTCTATTACAGGCAGCTGCTTTATATTCCTGCTGTTTAATGGTCGCGGTTTATCTCAACTGGAAAGAGATGATAAATATCCGCAAATCCTTAAATTCTTTACACAGTATGTACTTATTCCGCTGCTCTTCATTTATGTGATTATCCTTTATTTCTATTCCGCAAAGATCCTTATCAATTGGGAACTTCCCCGGGGATGGGTTTCCTACCTCATCATTGCTTATTCTGTTATCGGCATATTTGCCCTTCTGTTGGTATTCCCGCTAAAAGAGGACGGCAAGAAGTCCTGGGTTAAAGGTTTCAGCAGGGCCTTCTATTATACTCTGGCTCCACTCATCATCCTGCTTTTCACAGCTGTTTTCACCCGGATTCTGGAGTACGGTTATACGGAACCCCGTTACTATGTGCTGCTTATCGCTGTTTGGCTTACAATAGTAGTCATTTATTATATCATTTTTAAGAACGGAAGTATCCGGTTTATTCCTGTATCACTTTTCACATTAGGTCTCTTTTCCCTTGTCCTGCCTTATTTCAATGCACTGGCTGTATCTAAAAGGAGCCAGCAAAATGAGCTTACCGGTCTTTTGGCAACCAATAATTTATTGGTGAACGGCAAGATTGACTTCAGCAAAAAAATACCTTCCAAGACAGTAAGCGAGATCGCCGATAAGTTTAACTTTCTCTACCAGAGGGGCAACCGCACTCTACTATATCATTATATGGATAAATCACAGCTCAGTTCTTTAGAACGAAGCGAAGAAAGCCAACCGTTCAGAAATATTAACGGAATGGTGTCAGGATTTTTTAAAAATGTAGCACCCGAAATAAGCACAGATAAACGCCGGGAGATTTACTCACCTGTTAAGGCATACTCAACTGAAGGTTATCAATATGTTGTCAAACTAAACAGTTTCGAAAATCCCCATGAGGACAATTCTTTATCTGTTAATGGTGACCGGATAATTTTTTCCAACAGTCAGGACAGAAAAAACCAGATTCTGGAACTGAAGGTAAACGGCGATGAAACCTTCGATCTTCTGCCATTTATAAAAAATAAGATAGCTCAGTATCCTGCACACACGGAGCGCATTGCCGTAGGAGAAATCTCAACCATCGCGGATTTTAAAAAATATCAGATCAAAGTAATATTTTTAAACCTTTCCTGTGACGGGGCCAACCCAAACCGATATTATTTCACGGATGCGTTCATGCTGATTAAGGTTAAGTAGAAAGCTGATTTATCCTGCAACAGCGTTTCGCTGTGGAAATATAAAGCGAAATATTTATTCGCCGGAAATCATTACCTTTATTACCTGATTTTTTTGCAGCTGACTACGCAGATTTAGTTTGATTATCCTCTTATTTAGTTCGCTTCATTTTCTTATTTCGGTCATTTAAAACTTATCGTTATGAAAAGAATTTCTCTACTACTTACAATTTGCCTTTCGCTGATCCTGAATGCACAGTTCACCAGTCCGGGAACGGGAATTACCTATACCCTAACCAGCCTTTCTGCAGCAGCACCAACTGTTCTTACTAATAATGGCACTTCGTACACAATGACTGCAAATGTGACTATCGCAGGCGGAGATACTTTATTGATGGATGAAAACACCACACTTACCATAAATCCGGGTATAAAATTGACAGTCACAGGAACCTATAACACTACAGCGACCAACCTGATAATAACTTCGGGCACACCTACCTCGGTGTTTAACGGTATTCAGTTCGATGCCGGCTCCACTGTAGCTATGAGAAACACAACGCTGGAATACGGTGGCGGAATTCGTGTTTCCACAGGTAATTTCCTCATGGACAACTGCATCGTAAGGGATTTCAAAGCCGGTCTGGTTACAAGCGGTACGATGTCTTTCTCTACCGGAAGCCCTGTGGTGCAGAACTCACAGTTTCTTACAAATGATTATCCTGCTTTTTCGTCGGCTGCCAATGCTACAGTTTCTGCAGTTTTCCAAAATAATTATCTTTTCGGCAATTCTAAACTCAACACCAACAGACCTCAGATCAACATGGGTCCGGGCGGTACAGATTCCATTAAAATCGTAAATAATACAATATTGGGCAACCGCGCTCTTACAATGGTGGGCGGGATTTCTGCCTCAGCGCTTATCGGAGGCACCAACAGGATTAAGATCATTAACAACACAATAAAAGACAACCGTTACGGAATTACAGTCGCAGGCAGCAGTTCTGCCGGTATAATAAAAGGAAATATTATTGAGGATAACGATTCGCAAAACCTTCCCAACAGTGGCGGAAGTGGTATTTCGCTAACTGCTACAACGGATCAGCTCTACATAACTCAAAACCAAATCCGAAGAAATCTGTGGGGCATCACCCTGCTGTCCAATGCCAGTGTAAACCTGGGAAGTGATACTCCCGGAAATGTGAATCCGGGACTTAATATCTTTAAGGATAACGGGAACGGTGGAAATACATATGCACTGTTCAACAACACACCAAATACTATACAGGCCAAATTTAACTGCTGGCGCGAGACTGAACTTTCTACAGATATGATGGTTGAAAGTGTGATTTCACATCAGGCAGATGATCCGGCGCTGGGTCCTGTAATTTATTCACCCTTTAACTGTGCGGTACTTAAAGTTTCCGAAACACAGGCAGTTAAGACATCACTTTATCCCAATCCGAGTGACGGTAATTTTGTTTTTGAATCTGCCGCTGCCGGAAATATGAATATTACAGATCTTTCAGGCCCGGCTGATACATTCCGCGGTAGTTCAGAAAGGAAAAAACAGTTACAGACTGAATATCCCTGCAGGAGTTTATATGATGGTATTTATTTCAGACGGGCAAAAGTTTTCGCATAAAATTATTATCAGGTAAAGACTAACCAAAGTTGCAACCGCTTTTCAATATTTATTAAATAATAAAACCAGACAAAAGTGAATTATCATACAAGAAAGTGGATTAAACCCGAAGACCTGAACCCAAATCATACGCTGTTCGGCGGAAAACTTCTGCAGTGGATAGACGAGGAAGCCGCACTTTATGCTATTGTACAGCTGGAAACGCCGCGTTGTGTTACCAAATACATTTCCGAAATCAACTTTATAAGTTCTGCCCGCCAGGGTGATATCATTGAGATTGGGATAGAGGCCACCAGTTTTGGCCATACTTCTATTACGCTGGCCTGCCATGTAAGGAATATGATGACACGCCAAACGATCATTACCATAGACAGGATTACTTTTGTGGGCGTAAACGAAGACGGGAAACCAACCAGGCACGGAAAAACTAAGATTGAATTTATTTCCGACAGACTCAAGGATAAATTATAATGCAGATATTCATTAAAAACATGGTTTGTGACCGCTGTATCGCAGCAGTGCAAAGTATTTTTGATGACCTTACTATTCCGGTGGAACATATTCATCTGGGAAGTGCAGAAACTGCTGCAGACCTGGATGAATCTGAACTGACCGCTCTGCAACAGCAACTGGAAATGCAGGGTTTTGGACTTCTGAAGACCAATGCAGAAAAACTCACAGAGCAGATAAAAAACGAGATTATTCTGCTGATTGCGGGACTGGATATTCGGGAAGATTTTGTCCTTTCTGAATTCCTTGCAGCGCAGTTCCATAAACACTATACCGTCATTTCAAAAACATTCTCCCAGCAGGAAAACATGACACTGGAGCAGTACTTTATCCATCAGAAAATAGAAAAAGTGAAGGAACTGCTGATATATAATGAGCTGACGCTTACTGAAATTTCCAACAGATTAGGTTACAGGAGTGTGCAGCATCTTTCTTCCCAGTTCAGAAATATAACAGGATACAGTCCAACAGCTTTTAAGTCAAAAGACCTTCCACAGCGCATACCTTTGGATAAAATCTGAATTTTATAAGCTTAAACTACGTGCTTGTAACTGTTTTTATGTGGATTTCAGCATCTTTGGTTTTTAAACAGCCAAAATGGAAAATCAACATAAAAAGCAAAATCATATTCATCCCTCAGAAAGAATATCACCCAGTTCCGTCTATTATTGTCCTATGGAATGTGAGGGCGAAAAAGTTTACTTTTCCCCCGGGAAACGCTGTCCGGTCTGCAATATGTTCCTGGTACCTATAGAAGAACGTGCCGATTACCGGGATAAGCCACAAACATTTTCTAAAACCAACCTTCCGGAAAGTTTCAGTGAAAAAGTTGGGGAGTATTTCTGTCCGATGTTTTGCGAAACAGACAAAACCTATGGTTCAGATGTTGGATGCCCGGTCTGCCATATGCACCTAGAGAAAATTACAGCTGATTTACTACAAAATGCCGCAGGAAGCATAATTGACCATAATTCGGCAAATACGGATCATCGTGCTGAATCTACGGTACCTAATGCCGGCAATGCGGGGAAATACTACTGTCCAATGTTTTGTGAGGGCGATAAACTGTATGACAGCAACGTGGGATGTCCCGTTTGTGGCATGGACCTCGTGCAGATTCCGGGGGCTGCGGTGGGAGGAGAGGACAAAACATACGAAACTTTAAAGAAGAAGTTTATTACCTCACTGGTCTTCACCGTACCTGTTTTTATTCTGTCAATGGGCGGCATGTTGATCAGTTTTCCATTTTCGCACCGGGTGCAGGCCATATTGGAGCTGTTATTAACCCTGCCGGTCCTCTTCTATTCAGGATGGTTCCTTATGAAGCGTGGCTGGGTTTCCTTCAAAACATGGAACCTTAATATGTTCAGTTTGATCGCACTTGGAATAGCTGCGGCTTTCCTGTTCAGTTTGGTTGCACTGGCTACACCCGGAATCTTTCCTCATGAGATGACGCATAGCGGAAGTATCCCACTTTATTTTGAAGCTGTATGTGTCATTCTTACACTTGTGATTTTGGGTCAGCTGCTGGAGGCGGGGGCGCATAAAAAAACCGGCAGTGCTATTAAAGAACTGATGAACCTGTCTCCTGATCAAGCTACCCTGATGTTGAATGGCCAGGAAACAAATGTATCACTTGCCGATGTTAAAATTGGAGATTTGCTGAAGGTGAAGCCGGGTGAAAAAATTCCTGTTGACGGAAAAGTAACTGAAGGTGCTTCAAGCATTGATGAAAGCATGATTTCCGGCGAACCGATACCTGTTGAAAAGAATGAGGGCGACCGCGTAAATTCCGGCACCATCAACGGTAACGGCGTATTCATAATGGAGGCCGAAAAAGTTGGAGATGAAACGCTTCTGGCGCAAATCATAAAGATGGTTCATGATGCAAGCCGCAGTCGGGCTCCAATCCAGAAACTTGTAGATAAGGTTTCCCGTGTGTTTGTTCCCACTGTAATTGCGATTTCTGTACTTACCTTTATATGCTGGCTGATCTGGGGAGGCGAAAACAGAATTACCATGGCTTTTCTGAATTCCGTAGCCGTGCTCATTGTTGCATGTCCCTGTGCATTGGGACTGGCCACGCCGATGAGCCTAATGGTAGGTATTGGTAAAGGCGCGAAGAACGGTATCCTGATCAGAAATGCGGAGGCCCTGGAGCAGATGCAAAAAGTTGAGGTTCTGATCACTGATAAAACAGGCACTCTAACTGAAGGAAAACCGAGCGTAGACGGAATCTTTGCAGTAAATAAATACAGCAGGGAGGAAATCCTGAAATTTGCTGCTGCACTTAACAGCAATTCCGAACATCCATTGGCCGCAGCGGTCCTTAGGGCGCACAAAGATGGGCAAGCAGCGGAATTAGAAGCCACTTCAGTTCAACATTTTGAGAATATTGCCGGCAAGGGTCTGAAGGCTGAAATAAACAGCGAGGTTGTTCTCCTTGGAAACGCTGCCCTTCTACAGCAATTTGGTGTGACTTTACCGAAGCAGGCATCTGACTACGCTGCTGAACATCAGCGACAGGCAAAAACGGTTTCTTTCCTGGCAAAAGGTATTGAAGTCTTAGGAGTCCTGAGTTTTTCAGACCGGATTAAACCTGCTTCACCAGATGCTGTGAACTATCTGCAGCAGCACGGAATTAAAGTCATTATGCTGACGGGCGATAATGAACATACTGCACAGGCCGTAGCGAATGAGCTTGGCATCGCAGAACATCACGGAGCGCAATTGCCCGGGGATAAACTTAATTATATTAAAAAACTTCAGGAAAGCGGAAAAGTGGTGGCAATGACTGGTGACGGAATCAATGATGCCCCGGCACTTGCACAGTCGGATGTTGGCATTGCCATGGGCACCGGAACCGACGTGGCAATAGAAAGTGCTGAAATCACACTGCTGAAAGGCGACATCCTGGGCGTGGCAAAAGCCCGGATCTTAAGTGAACAGCTCCTTAAAAACATCAGGCAAAACCTATTTTTCGCTTTTGTATACAATATTTTTGGCATCCCGATTGCAGCGGGATTACTTTATCCCTTCTTCGGTATTTTATTGAGTCCAATGATCGCAGCTGCGGCAATGAGCTTAAGTTCAGTATCCGTTATTTTAAATTCATTAAGGTTAAATTCTGTTGATATCAATATAAAAAAGTCCTAACTGATATACCGAAACACTAAATATTAAGAATATTATGGCTAAGAAAACAACCAATGGAAAAGTAGCTGCAAAAGCTGATGCGGCAGACAAACTAAAAGATTTTATGGTAGACGGCATGAAAGACCTTTACTGGGCTGAGAAAGCTTTGGTAAAAAACCTACCGAAAATGGCAAAAAATGCCACCTCGAAAAAACTGAAAGATGCAATCAACCTACACCTGGAAGAAACCAGGGAGCAGGTAAACAGGCTGGAAGCAGCATTTAAGGCTTTAAAATTGAAGCCTGAAGCTGTAAAATGCGACGCAATGGACGGCCTTATAAAGGAAGCAGCTGGTATTTTGGAGGAAACCGAACCTGGTGCAGTACGTGACGCAGGTATCATTGCAGCAGCTCAAAAAGTGGAACACTACGAAATCGCGTCCTATGGCACGTTGGCCACTTACGCCAAACTTCTCGGAAATAAAGAAGTAATGGAGCTTATGCTTACTACTTTGAGGGAAGAAAAAGCCTGTGATAAGGACCTGACTAAACTGGCAAAATCCGAGATAAACCTAAAGGCAAAATAAACTAGCCCAACATAACCAAGTATATCAAAATATTAACTGAAAAGAAAACCTATGTCAAATTTAGAAAACAAAAAGATTGCAGTATTAGCGACAGACGGTTATGAGCAGTCCGAACTGGACAGCCCCGTAGAAGCACTTAGATCTGCCGGCGCTGAGGTTAAAATCATTTCCCTTAAATCAGGGAAGATTAAGGCGATGAAAGACCACGAATGGAGCACATCTGTCAATGTAGATCATATGGTAAAAGATGTTAAGGCTGATGATTTTAATGCATTGCTACTACCGGGCGGCGTAATAAATCCCGACAGTTTGAGGGCAGACCAGGATGCGGTAAAGTTTGTGAAGGATTTCTTTACGCAGAATAAACCTGTGGCAGCGATCTGCCATGGACCTCAAACCATTATTAATGCGGAGGAAGTGAAAGGACGCAAAATGACTTCGTATAATGCCATCTCCAAAGACCTTATTAATGCAGGTGCAAATTGGGTTGATGAGGAAGTGGTAACAGACGGAAATCTTACCACAAGCCGGAAACCGGATGATCTTCCCGCTTTTAATGAGAGGATTGTTCAGGAATTCGCTAAATAAATACTAATTCAGCATCATGCACGAGAAGATTCCACCACAAAGAAAAGGAGCCAAAACAGATACCAGTTCTGAGGTTACCTTTGATACTCCTGTCATGGCGCAAAAGCATTTTATAACCGTAAAGAAGCGTTTTCTGGACATTAATTCCTGGGAACTGTTTGCCGGTGAGGAAAAAGCTGAATTTGCTTTGCGCGATTCCAAAGGAGAGCTTTTATTGAGGTCACCTGAGACAGGAGATTATATGACTATAAAGGTGCCGGGACTTCATAATACCGGGCCCGACGGTTATGACTGGGTACAGATTGAGGAAATTGAAAATGAAGCCACCGACAACCGCGACTGCGCTTACATAAGAGTTCGCCCGGTGGCGAATCCCACTGTTCCGGAAAATTCCACCGCTCATTTTTTTGATAAAGAAGCAACATCAAATTTTCTCATCTGGCGTGAAGGTAACACTGTAGGTGCCGAAGTTCATGGCCGTAATGAAACGCCAAATATGGAAAATGCCAGCTTGCTGGATAAAATTAGAAATGGGCTGGTTGCTGTTGGCGGGATGTTCATTGCCAGCGAATTCCAGTGGAGTTCGTTCACAGCAGGGTTGATTAAAAATGATAAATAATGTTTTCGTCGGCTGCGCCGGCTTTACCGGACGAGACTGGAAAGGATTCTTCTTTCCGGAAGGTTTGGCAGGCAAAGATGAACTTACTTATTATTCGTCAAGGTTTAACGCAGTAGAAATCAATTCCACATTTTACCGTAAACCCCGTGGAACAACACTTGAGAATTGGTATAACCGGACGAATGACGGGTTTAAGTTTTTCATAAAGATTCCGAAAGATTTTACCCATATCAGGAGAATGGTTGAAACGGCGCCGGATACGTTGGATTTCTGCAATTATATTACGGACGGAATCCGCGAAAAGTTAGCGGGCTTCCTGTACCAGTTCCCGCCAGGTTTCCATTACAATAAACAAAATCTCGATTTAATCCTGCAGGGTATACCTGCAGGATTTATCAGTGTAGTGGAGTTTCGTCATGAATCTTGGTGGAACAGCGATGCAGCAAAAATTCTTGCAGACCGCGGAATCGTGTTTGCCGGTGTAAGCTATCCCGGTAAAATTCCTGATGATGTGATCACTGTTCATCCGAATATGGCTTATTACAGGTTACACGGAGTCCCAATAATGTTTAAGTCTGAATACAGCGAAGATTTCCTTTCTGATATTCTACAGAATGTTAAAGCCAGTGGCCGTGAATTCTATGTTTTTTTCAACAATACGTGGGGAACTGCAGCGTTAAAGAATGCTCTTCACCTAAATAACTTATTACAGTGAAAAAGAATCTGGTTGTACTCTCAGGTGCTGGGATTTCAGCCGAAAGCGGAGTCCGGACTTTTCGTGACAGTAACGGTTTGTGGGAAAATCACCGCGTTGAAGATGTTGCTTCACCTGAAGGTTTTGAACGTAACCCACAACTTGTCCTTGACTTTTATAATGAAAGGCGGCGACAGCTGAACGCCGTTCAACCTAATGAAGCACACAGGTTATTAGCCGAACTTGAGCAGGATTTTAATGTGCGGATTATAACTCAGAATGTTGATGACCTTCATGAACGTGCCGGCTCAAGTAATGTGCTGCACCTGCATGGGGAATTGAAAAAAGTAAGGTCCGTACTGCCAGGCAGCGAACCGATGGAGTGGACAGCGGATTTGAATATTGGAGATACAGATTCGCGGGGAAATCAATTAAGACCGCATATTGTCTGGTTTGGCGAAGAAGTTCCCGAGATGGCTGCGGCTGAAAAAATTGTAGAACTGGCCGACCTGTTTCTTCTGATTGGAACCTCACTGCAGGTGTACCCTGCAGCCGGCCTGCTTCATTATATTCCCGGCGACTGCGAACTTTTCGTCATAGATCCTCATTTAACGCTTAATATAACAAATGCCGATAATTTCTATCGCACCACCGCCACCGAAGGTATGCGCCTCCTTCTGCCAAGACTACGAAAAATACGTAATTAGCGCAGGTTGACTAAACGAAAAGAAGCCGGCTAAAGCCGGCCTCAAATCATCATTTGTGTTTTGGTGTTCTGTTTTCAAATTTAATCCAAACTTCCAGAATAAGAAAGAGGTAAAACACCCGAATACACTTTACTTTTTAAATCATATTATGTTTTAGTGCGAAGAGCACAAGTCCTACCCTGCTTTTTACATCCATCTTGGCAAATACGCTGTCCCGGTAACCGTCTATAGTTTTCGGGCTCATACACATTTTATCTGCAATCTCCTTGTAGGTGATTTCCGTGCACGCCAGCCTGAGGAACTCTTTTTCTTTCGCCTTAAGTTCATCCAGAATATTCCGGGCAGTATCTTCCTCATTTTTCACTTTCATAAGACGCTGCGTAAGATAATCGGTGTAAAAACTGCCTTTACTGTAAACAGTTTCAATAGCCTCAAAAAGAAGTTCCGGCGACATATCTTTCAGAAGATAACCTTTGGCACCGGCACGCATCATTCGGATTATGGTATGTTCATTATCCTCCATCGTGAGCGCAACTACCTTTACCTTAGGTTTTTCGCGGTGAAGCCAGGCCGTTGTTTCCACACCGTCACGAAATGGCATATTAATATCCATCAGCACCACATCCGGATCCATATTTCGTTTAGTAAGGCTTGCAATAAAATCGTCTCCGTTACAGCAGTTATAAACCACTTCATATTTAGGATTTGCGGAAATCATATCTTCAATAGCTTTGGAGACCATCTTGTGGTCATCAACGATTGCAATTTTAATTCTGTACATATTGTCAGATTTTCGGGTAAACAATTTTAACTTCTGTGCCCTGGTCCTTCACCGTATCAATTGTGAAGTCGGCGTTTATAACCTGCGCACGGTTTGTAATATTTCTAAGGCCGCTGCCGTCCTCACCGGAGTTTTCAGGAATTCCTATTCCCTGATCAATGATTCGGATTTCAAGTGTTTTTATGCAGTCGTCCAGTACAATGTCCAGCTTTTTGGAGCGCGAATGCTTCAAAACATTATTTACGCATTCCTGTATGATCCGGAAAAGAATCAGGGAATGCTTTGGGTCAATATTTATCTCCTTAACGTTGTGGATATAGTTTACCGTTATAAAATCCAGTTTTTTAATTCTCCTCACTTCGCGCTCTATAGACTCAATTAACCCTATATGCTCGATGTGATGTGATATAAAAGTTTTGGAAAGATTTCTGATATCGCTGATGCACTCGCCAAGAAGGTCATTTATTTCCTTCAGGAATTCGCGCTCGGAAAGCTGCAGTTGGGAGCTCAGTTTATTGTTTAGAAGTTTGGCTACGGAAAGTTTCTGCCCGATATCATCATGCAGTTCCTGGCCCACATACCGAAGCGTCTGCTCCCGCATTTCTATTTGCGAAAGAGCCAGTTCCTGTGCAAATTTCAGTTCCTTCTCCTGTTCCTGAAGTATCATTTCGGACTTCTTTCTCAGGAAACCCACATAGATGAGAACCATCATGATGAGCACCATGAGGATTATTAATGAAGAAAAAATAATCAGTAATTCTGCACCTTCAAATTTCATACTATTAAATTATGCTTTTTTTTTTGATTCTTGGCAAAAAAAATTCCCGCCAGCATAATTGAATAACCTATTATATTGATGGAATACAGCATAATGTAGAAAATCAGTTTCTCAGTTTCCAGAATAATCCTGTTACTGAAAAATAGAATAGGCACAAGACCAACATAGATAAAAGTCAGGCTCACAGCCACAAAGAACGGAAAGAAGGCTTTAATCAGCAGTATCTTATCTGAATTAAAAGTGTCATTCAGAAAGATAAAAAGTGAAACCAAAATCAGGAAAATACTTGTAAAATTGGTGATATCAGGAAAAACATTAAAAAAGTTTTCGTTCAGTACAGCCGAAACAGAAAAGTTAATTATATGTGCAGCTACAATTCCCAACTGTATTTTCTTCAGCTGGGGGTTCTGCATAAGTTTATAAAAATAAAGCAGGAAAAGCAGGTAGACAATACCGATAATACCTACCACATAATACGGTGTAGTAAACTTAATGATATGCATTCGCTGCAATACAACAGTTGTTGTTTCTGTGAGTAATGTTACAGTCATCGCGGCAATCACAATACCGATGTGTTTGCCCAGATGCTTACGGTAATAAAGCATTAAAATAATGATTGAAAGGTACAGCAGGTTTATCACCGTACCACCGAAATCTTTGATCAGATCCATAGTAAGTAGCTAGAAATTTGGTGGGCAAATGTTTGAGTAATCCAGGGCGTCTATGCCTTCAATTCGGGTCCAGTTGGGCTGCGAGCCGTCGTCACCGCGCAGAAAGACTGTCTGCTGACCATTATACTTTGTATTGAGGCGGGAGCTGAAATTACTCACCGGGTACTGACCAAAACAAACCGTGATCCTCACGTCGGAAATTCCCTGATGCTCCGCATGAGATTTTACATAGTCCAGAAAACTCTGCACAACACTCAGTTCAAAACTGCATTCCAGGGTGTCCGGTGCATCTTCAGGCCGTTCAGCATTAATCAGCGCATAATTATTTTCCTTGTATGTCGCAACAAGTTGATGTTCCTCCTGCAGTGTGAGGAGGTGATCCTGTAAATTACCCATCATTTGTGTTTTAGTGTTCAAACAAATTTATGGTATATTTGAGGTTTACAAAACAGGAAAAACACCTTTTTTATGAATTCTGCCTCAATTCGTGACCGATATACCTTTTTTCGGACACAATTACCTCCGGAAGTCAAACTTATTGTAGTTACAAAGACCCATCCCGCGGAAACCTTACAGGAACTATATTCATTCGGACACCGCAGCTTCGGTGAAAACAAGGTGCAGGAATTGATTTCTAAACAAGAGGTGTTGCCGGCAGATATTCAATGGCACCTCATTGGACATCTTCAAACCAACAAAGTAAAGCAGATTGCAGGCTTCATCCATCTGATTGAAAGTGTGGACAGTGAAAAACTTCTGCAGGAAATAGACAGGCAGGCAGAAAAGAATGACAGGAAAATCAATGTTCTGCTACAGGTACGGATTGCCTCCGAAGACACTAAATTTGGACTGGAAATTTCTGAAGCCAAAGAACTTTTCCAGAAATGGACGCAAGGGCATTTTCCGAACGTGGAAATTTGCGGCCTGATGGGGATGGCTACCTTTACCGACAATCAGTCCGTTATCAGAAGGGAATTCAGCACCCTGAAACAACTTTTCGATCAACTGTCAGTTCGGCATCCACTGCAGACTCTTTCAATGGGTATGAGCAGCGATTACAGGCTGGCCATAGAATGCGGCTCCAATTCCGTGCGTGTGGGTTCTGCCATATGTGGCGATCGGGATTACAGCAACTAATCACACTGGAAAATATTCACAGGAAGCTCCTTACCCAATAGGAACGGTTTTTGTTACACATCCAAACTTAACATTAAAATAATTCAATCTAGCTCTTATGCAGAAAATCCTTATCGTAGAAGATGAAACCGCTATTTCAAGTGTGCTTCAAAGTATTCTTTCAGACGAATTACCAACACATGAATTTATTATAGCCGCCGACGGGCTTGAAGGCTTTAAATATATTGAGAAAGAGGATTTTGACCTTATCATTTCAGATATTAAGATGCCCAAGGTTTCTGGTACAGAATTGCTGAAGCAAGCCCTGCAGGTAAAACCTGAGTCCACGTTTGTTATGATTTCGGGTCATGCGGATATTGATACCGCTGTGGATTGCCTTAAGGAAGGTGCATATGATTTTATCTCGAAGCCAATTGACATCAACCGTCTTATTACAAGTGTTAAAAACGCCCTGAACAAGGAAAAACTCGCAAAAGAGAATAAAACGCTGCAGAAGGAAAATTCAACGCTTAAGAAAAAGGTGAGCAAGAAATACCAGATGATTGGTGAAAGCCCTGCCCTGAAGAAAATACACGACATGATTGCGAAAGTGGCTTCATCCGACGCAAGGGTCCTGATTACCGGTCCCAATGGTGCAGGAAAGGAACTGGTTGCTCACGCCATACATTCACAAAGCGAAAGAAGCCGCGGACCCATGGTGGAGGTAAACTGCGCCGCCATTCCGTCTGAACTGATTGAGAGTGAACTTTTCGGACATGTAAAAGGATCTTTTACCGGTGCTATAAAAGATAAGCAGGGGAAATTTGAACTTGCTCACAACGGAACCATATTTCTGGATGAAATTGGCGATATGAGTCTTATCGCGCAGGCTAAAGTCCTTCGCGCGCTCCAGGAGAGCAAGGTTTCACCAGTAGGTAGCGACAAGGAAATTAAAGTAGACGTCCGTGTCCTTGCTGCTACAAACAAAAACATGCAGAAAGAAATTGAAGCAGGCAGATTCAGGGAAGACCTTTATCATCGTCTCTCAGTTATAGAAATTTATGTTCCGCCATTGGACGACAGAAAAGAAGATATCAAACTTTTGGTTGATTATTTTGCCAAAGCGCTGGCCGATGAACAGGGAACTGCTCCAAAATTCTTTGAAGAAGGTGCACTGAAAAGTCTTGAAAGCTTCTCCTGGACCGGGAACATCCGTGAGCTTCGTAATATTGTAGAGCGACTTATTATCCTGGGCGGCAATACAGTAACGGCAGAAGATGTAGCCGCATTCGTACGAAAATAATTTTCAATTACACACAACGTTATAATCATAGTTTGCAGTAATTTTACTGCAAACTTTTTTTAATGCTCCTTAACCGAAAATACACCAAAGAAGCGCTTATACTTGCAGTACCGGTAATGCTCACTCAGCTTGGGCAGGTTTCGGTACAGCTTTTTGACAATATAATTGTGGGCAACCTGCTCGGTGCCAAGGCACTTGCCGCTGTTTCACTGGGCAATGCCGTATTCTTTTCCGTATTTGTTTTTGGACTGGGAATCTCATTTGCAATTCCACCGCTTATATCTGAGGCACATGCCCAAAAAAAACACCAGCGGATCAACTCCGTATTCCGTCACGGTTTTGTGTTGAATCTATGCGTAGGAATACTGTTAATGCTTTTATTACTGGGCTTTATCCCCATTCTTCCTTACCTGAATCAGCCTCCTGAAATCATACCCGACACCCAGGATTACTTATTCATGATGGCACTTAGCGTATTGCCGTTTATGGCATTTCAAACCCTGAGAGAAGTATCCGAAGGCTTAGGGTATACCGTGGGTGTTACAGTCGCAACAATTATTGCCAATATTGTAAATATTGGCCTTAACTACATTTTGATAAAAGGCATGTTCGGCTTCCCGCCTATGGGAGTAAAAGGTTCGGCCATTGCCACACTTGTTGCCAGGATCTTTATGTTGGTTATGCTTTATTTCATCTTGCGCAGGCATGAGACCACCCGACGCTATATCACAGCATTTACGCTTAAGATAAATGAATTGCGGATTAAAATGTTCAGCCGAATGCTGAAACTGGGTTTACCTACTGCATTGCAGATGTTTTTTGAAGTAACCGCATTTGCCGGAGCTGCATTTATCTGCGGTCTGGTGAGTGCCCGCGATATAGCCTCACATCAGATCGCATTAAGTATGGCCTCCTTTACATTTAACTTATGTATCGGTTTCAGTGTGGCCTCCACGGTTATGGTAGGCCGCAAAATGGGAGAAAAGAACTTTGTAGAACTGCGCCGGCTGGGTATTAACAACCTTAAGCTGTCCTTTATTTTTATGACGGTGTGCGGTCTGTTCTTTATTTTCGGCAGGGAAATTCTGCCAACATTTTTTACCAGGAAAGAAGATGTAGAAGTTATCCTGCTTGCGTCCCAACTGTTAATTATTGCCGCCTTATTTCAACTTTCAGACGGAGTACAGGTAACAGCGCTTGGAATACTTCGGGGTATTCAGGATGTTAAGATCCCAAGCATACTTACATTTATTGCCTACTGGATTATCACCATCCCTCTCGGATATTTCCTTTGCATAACGTTGGAAATGGGTGCGTTCGGAATGTGGATTGCCCTGGGTCTTGGACTCACCATTTCGGCAGTGATGCTTGTAGTAAGGTTCAACAGACTGTCGGCTAAAAAATAAGACAGCAGGCTGCCTCCTTAAGCCAGCTTCCTACCTCTTGATAAACCGGAAAGATTGGTCACCCAGCTTCAGAATATAGACACCCGGTTGAAGGAATGTGACGTCAATTCTTCTAACCTTGTTTGCGGTAAGTGTTACGGTCTGTAAAAGCTTACCGGAAAAATCCAAAATTTGTGCTTCTGACGCATTATTTATATCCTGCCCTGCGAAATACAGCACATCGGCTACAGGGTTTGGGTAAATAACAATATCTTGCCCGGCCGTAGTATAGCCTTCCTCAGAAGCCGCCAATGTCCCCAGGTTCTGACAGTAATCCGTAGGATAGCTTTGCCATTCTGACGGTGTGAAAACGGTATTCGGCTGAGTTGTGTATTGCCTGTACAGTGATACATCTCCCAAACTGTTAAAGACATCTTTGGAACCAATCGCATCAACCGTCGCGTTACCATTGTATGCCAACTCCACATACTGCGTCCCAGTATATGTTAAGGGATCTGAAGCAGTGACAAATTTAGCCTGTTCATTGCTGTAGCAGTTGAAGGTCGCCCGTGGATTACGGACAACGAACGTTTCCCCCGCCGCAGCCTTTCCTTCCAGCTGAAACGCTTCAGAAAAATAGTAGTTACCGTTTACAGAATTATAAAACTGGATTCTTAAATTATAATTGTTAAGGTTCACTTCGTGACCGGTGTTATTGGTAATTTCTACCGCATTATTAAATCCGCTGCCGTCAATAAACTTGGTGATCATCAGGTCTTTGGCAAAAGAATCGCTGTATAGTGTAGTGGCAGAAATCTGATTGGTGTGTGGCGATTCCAGGTAAGCCTTATCATATGACTTAACAGTAAAAGAATATGTCGTTTCAGCAGTCAGTCGGTCAAGTGTAACAGTGGTGGATTTGGTACTTGTTGTGGGGACGGGATTCCCGTTTACATATACATGATAGCCTAAAACATCTGTGTCGGGACCCGGAGTCCAGCTCAAACTCACAAAATGTGCTCCTGTGCCTGTCACCGTAAGGTTGGACGGTGCTTGTGGCGGAATACTGTCCGGAGTCTCAGACCAAATTAAATCTACCCAGCCGGGCTGGTCAATAAAGGGATTTCTGTTTTTCTGGATACTGTAAACTGCCTCGTTCCGCTCTATTTCCCGCGTAGAAACCGGGTCATTATTGTGCCATTGTTTCAGCATCTCAAGATAACCGGGATCAAATGCGTATTCTGCAGTACCGTTTAATACGCTGGTATCATTTGCCGGTCCCGAACCGGTAGCATAATTAAATGACTTTAACTTCGATTCATATCTTACAGAAAAGTACAGTATCATGCGGGCCACATCACCTTTATAAGCGTCCACAAGCTCATATACCCTACCCGTGTAGGCATAGGCCGGCGTATTATCATTCTGAATCTTTGATGAATTTGTAAAGGTGTAGAAAGTTGTACCTCCTCCTATGGCGTGCGGATAGTTACTCCTCAACTGGTTAATGCGGGCATCCGTAGGAACCACGAAATGTAAATCTGAATACATAGGATAATAACTGTCGAATGTACTTTGCGGAATAATATGCTCCCGGTTGTAGCCATTCCCTTCGGCTGATGCTGAACCGATCAGCTGGCTTACAGTATATTCATAGACATCCGGGCCACCGGGAACTTCAGAATAAATATCAAGTAATATATCGGTATTTGTGATGTCATGATCATCATAACGGTCCAGGTCGGTAAGACCGTAGTAGGCTGGCAAATCACCATAATTCCAGTTATAATTTCTGGCGATGATTTCGTGCAGTTTGGTCTTGAGTGCATAACCCGACAGCGCAGCAGTTCCGTTATAGTAACCTGGCGGCACCTGTGAGAAAAGTACAGCTGGCATAAAACTGGTTAAAAAGGCAAGTTTATTCATCTGGATTTAAAGTGTAAAAGTAAGAATTTCAAATATATGGAGGTGAAAATCTGAAACTGTCGTCAGCATATGCGCCCACATCTGATCTTTAAAGCCTGGCTACAGCCTAATACCGGATAAACGCTAAATATTTTTTCCGATTCGGCTACATTTTAAGTATATTTGGCGACAAAACAATTTTATGGATATCCAGATGCAAGACAACATCAAAATGGTAGCAGAAACTGCAAGAGATTTTGCTGAAAAAAATATTAGACCAAATATCATGGAATGGGACGAAAGTCAGACATTCCCTGTCGAACTTTTTCACCAGCTTGGTGAAATGGGATTCATGGGTATCGTAATTCCCGAGGAGTACGGCGGTTCCGGTCTTGGCTATCATGAATATGTAACTATACTGGACGAAATATCTCAGGTTGACCCATCTATCGGCCTTTCCGTTGCGGCTCACAATTCTTTATGCACCAATCATATTTACGAATTCGGGACGGAAGAGCAACGCCACAAGTGGCTTCCAAAACTGGCTTCAGGTCAGGTTATCGGCGCCTGGGGTCTTACCGAACACAATACAGGATCAGACTCCGGTGGAATGAGCACAACTGCGGTAAAAGACGGTGACGACTGGATCATCAGCGGAGCTAAAAACTTCATCACCCACGCAATCTCCGGTGACATTGCAGTAGTAATGACCCGCACAGGTGAAAAAGGAGCCAAAAACAATTCTACGGCATTTGTCCTGGAAAAAGGAATGGCTGGATTCACTTCAGGAAAGAAAGAAAACAAACTGGGCATGAGAGCGTCTGAAACCGCGGAACTCATCTTTGACAGCGTTCGTGTACCGGATGCTAACCGTCTTGGCGAAGTTGGTTCAGGCTTCAAGCAGGCAATGAAAATCCTGGATGGCGGACGTATCTCCATCGCAGCATTAAGCCTTGGTATAGCGCGCGGTGCTTACAAAGCAGCCCTTAAATATTCATTGGAAAGACATCAGTTCGGTAAGCCGATCAACAGTTTTCAGTCTATCAATTTCATGCTTGCTGATATGGCTACAGAAATTGACGCGGCAGAACTTCTTATCCAGCGTGCTTCCAACCTTAAAAACGCAAAGAAACCGATGACTAAGGAAGGGGCGATGGCAAAACTTTACGCTTCTGAAGCATGTGTACGTATTGCCAATAACGCGGTACAGATCTTTGGCGGCTACGGTTATACAAAGGATTTCCCTGCAGAAAAATACTACAGAGATTCAAAACTTTGTACTATTGGCGAAGGAACTTCCGAAATCCAGAAACTGGTGATCGGCAGAGAAATATCCAAATAAACACAGCAAACAATTTATTCAGGCACCTCGCAGAGGTGCTTTTTTTGTTGGATACTATTGGAAATAATGCGGAAAGTGAATGTTTCTGGCTCACAAATTCTGCTTGAAAATAATGTCTGAAATTTTAAAAATAAGGGATGATTTTAAATTTCAAATATTTATTACATTTATATCTTAAAAGCAAATGCCATGGCGACTGAAAATATTTCCGGCAAACCCTCATTAGCAGCCACAATTACTGCAGTTGCCACACTTATCACTGCTGTCGGTGGCCTGATATACGCACTTAAAACCGGAAATTTATCGGCTGAAGGCAATAGAGAGGAAGTAAAATCCGCTGTTGCCCTCCGCGCGCAGAAGGTCGAAAAAATCCTGAACGGCACGGTGGGTAAAATGCAGGCGGTATTTACATTAACATTTAATAATAGTTCGGTAGCCGGCTCATACTATTATAATGCTCGACCGCAAAAAATCTATGACCTCAGAGGGACACTAAACCAAAATGAATTACACCTTAATGAATACACCAAAGGTGTTCTGAGCGCGAAATGTGTTCTGGAATCCGGTCAGGACGGCTGTTACACGGGAACAATGTATAATACTGACGGACGGGTTTTTCCAATGCAACTCTGTGAATGAAACCTTAATCATTTTTATTCCGGCCAAAACAGAAATCCTAAAAGGCAGTCAAATTATTTCAGGTACCTGAACAGAATCTTTACCTTTGGCAAAATTTTACTGAATGGAAAAAATTGACAGTCTGAATATGGTAGCTGAGTTTCACAATACATTTAATGCACCTGTGCTGGACAGGCCACAGATACCGCCCAGGGAAAGATGTGATTTGCGCGTCGCCTTACTGCAGGAGGAACTCAACGAACTGAAGCAGGCTATTGAAGATAATGATTTGGTTGAGATTGCCGATGCACTTTGCGATCTGCAATATGTACTTAGTGGCGCGGTTTTGGAATTTGGTTTGGGAGAGAAATTTCCGGAGCTTTTTGCCGAGGTGCAGCGCTCAAATATGTCCAAGGCTTGTGCAGATGAAGAACAGGCATTGGAAACCGTAAAGTATTACAAAGACAAAGGAGAAGAAAGCTTTTATGAAAAATCCGGTGATAAATTCAACGTACACCGTAAATCGGACAATAAAGTGCTGAAAAGTGTACACTACTCTCCCGCAGACCTTAAAACAATCTTAGAAAATTAAAATGAACAGAATAATTACCTCCATTCTTATAACAGGTGCGCTTTTCCTGAATTTCCAGGCATGTAAAGCCCAGACGGAGGCCAAACTAAATGTGGAAACCGTAACCGAAGGCGACGGTAAGATGCTTCTTGGTCCCCAAATGCTGACCCAGTTCGATAACGCACCTTATAATGACTGGTTCGGCAAAGAATATCTTGAATATGCCTTGGACAGTAAATCCATTGCTGAACTGCGGAATCATAACTGGAACAATATAAACATGACCGTTTTTGTAGGTACCTGGTGCTCCGACAGTCACCGCGAATTTCCACGGCTCATTAAAATCCTGAATGAGATTAACTTTCCGGTAGAAAAACTGACAATCATTGCGACCGACAGAAAGAAACAGACTCCGGGCGGCGAACATGCCATCTTCAAAGTGGAGAAGGTACCCACAGTTATCCTCAGCAAAGATGCTCAGGAGCTGGGTCGAATTACAGAATCCCCGTTATCCGGTTATCTTGAACGTGACCTGCTGCAGATTTTGAAAGGTAAATAGGTAACAGATTTATATATTGAAGAATACAAATGTCATAAAAGGAATCCTGATTGGCGCTGCCGCCATGCTGATCATTTTTCTCATGTTCCGTCGCTGCACCAAAGTAGTGGAGGAAAAAACACGTAACGATTATTACATTCTGAAAAACCAGATTACCAAAATGAATAAAATGGTAGTCATGGAGCAGGATTTCTCAACAATGCAGAAAACCAAGGTGGCCTTTGAAGTCTTTGGCAGAAAAATGTCCGAGAATGAGATAATGGCATTTACCAAGACCAATGCCCAGGTTTCCTATAATTTGAACAAACTGGTGATGGAAGTGGATTCTGTGAACAGGAAGCTGATCATTAAGGAAATTCCGCCGGCCGATATCCGGATTACCCCTGTAGTGGAAATACAGTCTATGGACGATTCCTTCTTCAACAGGATTGATGATGTGCAAATCAAAAAGGTTACAAAAGCCGCTAAAGATGATGCTTACAAGCGCGTAGACCAAAACAGGCTGCGCAGCGAAGGCCGGAAGCAGCTGATGGATAATCTGAACAGTATTTTTGTACTCGCAAAGGCTTTGGACTACACCATTGAAGATGAAACCCGAACGCTGGACCTTTCGGACCTGTCTAAATTATAATGAAAATTTGCAATCGCAGATAGATTGGCACTGAATTTTCAGACTTCTGATCAATAAATTTACTACCATGGAAAAAGAAAAAAATGTTGGCGGATCCAAAGACGGAAAATCAGACGTAAAGAAGGAAAACCAGGATTATCAAAACGTGCCTGCTTCATCCGAAAAAGTAAAAAGCGGCGGCAGTATGAAAAAGGAAGTACGGGAGACCTCAAAAACACATAAAGACGGGAAAACCCACAATAATGATGAACACAGCGGAAATTGATTTCCGCTTTTTTTGGTCACGTAATATGCAGTTTTAGAGCCCATATTTCAGGACGGAATTTATCCGCGTGCTGCTGTGCAGTTGATGCGGATTTTCGTATTTTTGCATCTTAATTTTGTCTAAAGTATATGGTAAAGATCACTCTTCCGGACGGAAGCATCAGAGAATTTGAGAATGCGGTAACACCGCTCGAGGTGGCAAAATCTATTTCGGAAGGTTTGGCAAGAAACACAATTTCCGCGGTGGTAAACGGTACACAGGTTGAAGTTTCAACAACCATAGATGCCGATGCCACGGTTCAGCTGCTTACCTGGAATGATGATCTTGGCAAAAAAGCCTTCTGGCACTCCTCTGCTCACCTGTTGGCCCAAGCCATACTTGATTATTACCCGGCCGCAAAGCTCACCATTGGTCCTGCCATTGAAAATGGTTTCTACTATGACGTTGATTTTGGTGATGAAACCCTGAGTGAAAAGGATTTTGAGAAGATTGAGAAAAAAATGCTGGAGAACGCAAAAAAGAACTCCACCTTCAGCCTCTATCCTGTTTCCAAAGCCGACGCGCTGAAAGAATATGCAGACAACCCTTACAAAACCGAACTTATATCAAATCTGGAAGACGGTCAGATTACCTTCTGCAGCCATGATAATTTCACTGACCTTTGCCGTGGCGGACATTTGCCGTCCACTGGAATCGTGAAGGCTGTAAAAGTGCTGAACGCTGCCGGAGCTTACTGGAGAGGTGATGAGAAAAACCCGCAACTTACAAGAGTTTACGGAATTTCCTTCCCAAAACAGAAGGACCTTACCGAATATATGGAAAGGCTGGAAGAGGCCAAGCGCCGCGACCACAGAAAACTTGGAAAAGAACTTGGTATTTTTGCTTTTTCTGACAAAGTAGGTGCCGGTTTGCCGCTTTGGCTTCCAAAAGGTGCCGCCCTCAGAAAAAAACTGGAGAACTTCCTTTCCGACGCACAGAAAAAAGCAGGTTACGAATTTGTAATCTCACCGCATATCGGTTCCAAGGAACTTTACGTGACGTCCGGTCACTGGGATAAGTACGGTGCCGACAGTTTTCAGCCAATAAAAACTCCAAATGAAGGCGAAGAGTTTATGCTGAAGCCAATGAACTGCCCTCACCATTGCGAAATCTATAAAGTAGGTCAGTGGTCTTACCGCGACCTGCCAAAGCGTTTTGCTGAATTCGGAACGGTGTACCGTTACGAGCAGTCCGGAGAACTTCACGGTCTTACCAGAGTGCGCGGATTTACCCAGGATGATGCTCACCTGTTCTGTACACCCGACCAACTGATGACCGAGTTTGAAGGCGTGATAGACCTTGTAATGTATGTTTTCCGGAACCTTGGTTTCGAAGATTTTGTAACCCAGGTTTCGCTTAGAGACCCGGAGAACAGAGAAAAATATATCGGCAGCGATGAAAACTGGGAAAAAGCGGAGAACGCAATAATAACGGCCGCTAAAAACAAAGGTTTGAACACCATTGTCGAATACGGTGAAGCCGCTTTCTATGGTCCGAAACTGGACTTTATGGTGAAGGACGCTTTAGGCAGAAAATGGCAGTTAGGAACCATTCAGGTGGACTATAACCTGCCGGAACGTTTCGACCTTACTTATATAGGCAGCGATGGTGAAAAACACCGGCCCGTAATGATTCACCGTGCACCTTTTGGCTCCATGGAACGTTTCATTGCCATACTGCTTGAAAATACGGCTGGAGATTTTCCTCTTTGGCTGGCACCGGATCAGTTTATTATCCTTCCTATTTCAGAAAAATATTTAGAATATTCTAAAAAAGTTTCACATTTATTGGAAAATGACGATATTAGCGGCTTGATTGACGACCGTAATGAAAAGACCGGAAAAAAGATCCGGGATGCGGAGATCAACAAATATCCGTTCATGCTTATCGTAGGAGAAAATGAAGAACAGTCCGGCACAGTATCTGTAAGGAGACGTGGCGAGGGTGACCTGGGGACGATGACCATTGAGGAGTTCACCGCTTACTTTAAGAATGCCTCGGCACTCAACGCTGAGTTCGGAGCGTAATTCCGGATATTTGAATAAAGAATAACTTAAAATTTAAAACAATAGCACAGAAATTTAATTACCGAGGTAGAGGCCCACAAAGAAGGGTGCAGGAAGATTTGCATCAGATCAACGAAAAAATTCGGGCTCGTGAAGTCCGTTTGGTGGGCGATAACGTGGAACCGGGGGTTTATCCGCTGGCAAAAGCACTGGAAATTGCTAAGGAACAGGAACTTGATCTTGTTGTAATTTCGGACAAGGCAGAACCGTATATCTCGCGGATTCTGGATTATAAAAAATTCCTTTACGAGCAGAAGAAAAAGACCAAGGAACTTAAAGCCAAGCAGGTAAAAGTGGTGGTTAAGGAAATCCGTTTCGGTCCGCAAACAGATGACCACGATTACGAATTCAAGAAAAAGCACGCCGAGAAGTTTCTGGAAGAAGGATCAAAGCTGAAAACCTATGTTTTCTTCAAAGGCCGTTCTATCATCTTTAAGGATCAGGGAGAAATCTTGTTGCTGAAACTGGCCCAGGAACTGGAACACGTAGGCAAAGTAGACCAACTGCCAAAACTTGAAGGCAAGCGTATGATTATGATGATGAGCCCTAAGAAGCCGGCGAAATAATTAGATAATTTTAAGATGTGATAATTTGCTTTTACATCGAAGATATAAAAAAGAGACTTGAAGGAGTCTCTTTTTTTTGTTTGCTATAAAACCTTGGGGATCACTTACCGAAGCTACTACCCTCGCCTGCCTATTTAATTACATTTTCAATTTCTCAAATAGGATCGTCTTCCTATTCTTCCAATTTTCTAGCGACTGATTGATGTGGATGTTAAACAGTTTCACCATCATCTTCCATAATGGTATTTTTCCAAATCGTATTCAAAAGTTGACACGGTTATATTCCATAATTTTAGAGTTTGTACCGCCCTTAGCTTTCCTTTATTTTCCGTTACAGTCAGTTTGTCTGTGAATGATGGTATATATTTGCTCCAGAAATTTCCCTTAGAATCATTCAGCAAAAAGTAAAATCCCGCATCGCCAAAGCGCTCCCCGGATGAGTTTAAAATGGGTTCGCCACTATCCCCTACTGATGGTTGTAAAATTACCGTCGCATTTCCTTTTGGGAGAGGAAAAACAGCTTTAACACAAGTATTACCGGACGGTACTTTGCACGTACTGTAAATCCCTGAATAAATAATTTTCCCTGTTAACCTGAATTTACGCAACCACAGCGTATATTTTAATTCTCCGGTTTCCCTGCAAACCAATTTTATTATTTCACTTGTAAGATCTTCAGACTTATGGATTCTATTTACGGGAATATTCAACTGGTTAATTCTTTGACTGAAGAGTCGGTTTACTGAGTAACCAAATAGTTTGAAAACCGGATTCCACTTTACTTTGAACTTTAATCTATATGCAGAGGTGTTCTCATAAAAATCAATCACATTTTTAGACAAGCTAGAAATCTCGTGTACAGATAAATTTAAATTGTTAATTGAATCCAGCAATCCCGCAGATTCGAAGTCTTTTACAATTTCTAAGTTTTCTCTTTCTGTCAATTGCTCAATAAATTTCTCACCGATACCATTTATTTCTCCAAAGGGACCCATAAGCCATAAATTCTGCGAAGGGTTAACTCTGCGCCCGAAGCTGATCACCCATTGTTGAGTAATCCAGTCCTGGAATTTCTGCATACGATATGCTACATTCATTTGTCTCAGCTCTTTGGAATATAGGATGAATGACCATCCCATTCTCCATGTTCAGATATTGGCCTGAAACGCATTGTGGTAAACTCAAAATGGAAGTCTTTTCTTTCCCGCTCCTTCATTGCGTGTAGATGTGCTTTGGGACGTGACATGTTGCTGTGCCCACTAACCATATCCGTCATATACTTTTGCGTTTTCCAAATTGAAAATGTAGAAATTAGATTTGGATACCGGATCGAAGCTAAAGATAAGGTTGTATTAGCATTATCCCGAACCTGCTTTTCCACTGGTCTGCCCCACTTCAGAAACCTGGGAATCTGCCTGTACTTCATCCTGGCAATAGTCACCGCAACCATGGGATTATCTTCATTAATTATTTTCTGCATATCGGGTACTTGAAATCCTGAAATGCTTCCCCATTTTCTGAGATACTCTAAACGAATGTGCCAGCCCTCTGCAATCTGATTTCCTCTCTCATTTAAGCGGAGAAAATCATCCAGGAAGGTTTCATTTTCCCACTGTGCAAACACTATAATTTTTCGGTTAAAGAATCTTGACTTTGAAAGCAAGCGGGACCCTAAAACCATTTCGGACATTACTTCCGCATGAATAAGCCCTTTGGTATCTGCTGGCTTGATGGGAAAAAACAGCATTTTAATTGCTGCAATAGTTGGGAGTTTTACAAGATGATAGGAAAATACGGTCATTGGCAGGTCTTCACGGTTGCTTATGTGTTGATGGTCAGAGTTTGTTAGAATTCAAATATACAAAGTTTCACTACCTCCGGATAGCTTATGGATGTATTAATCTCTCCGCGTGAGGGATCGCAACGGTTACCCCGCAGGCCCGGGCGCCGCCAGGCGCCCGGGACGAGGAGTATGAGTGCAGAGCCCGGCGCGAAGGAGCAAACGCAGCGCAGCGCAGTGCGCGACTGAAGCGACACGCCCAAAAACGAACTCTAATCAGGAATCAAACTAAGTAAATGCTTTGTAATTGCATAGAAAGTCGTACTTTTGCAGTCTGAAAACTGTGCTTTGCTCAGGCAAGTGCGGGATGAAGACCAAACAGATATTGATAACAAACAGATAAAATTAAGCAAAATGCCAAAATTAAAAACTAAATCAGGTGCTAAGAAGCGTTTTAAGCTTACCGGAACCGGGAAGATTAAAAGAAAAGGTGCTTACAAAAGCCACATTCTGACCAAAAAAGAGACCAAGCAAAAGAGAAATCTTACGCAAACTTCTTACGTGGCCGAGGTGGACAAGAAAAGCGTACTTCGCCAATTAGCGTTAAAGTAGTTTTTATAAATCAAAGCGGTTTATAAGAATTAACAAATTCAACAAAATTTAACCCTGAAACGGTGCACCTAAGATCTGCCGCGGCGGACGCCCTTTTCAAAAAAAAACATTTAAATTATGCCAAGATCAGTAAACGCGGTGGCTTCCAGAGCCCGCAGAAAAAAAGTAATGAAGTTGGCCAAAGGTTTCTTCGGAAGAAGAAAAAACGTTTGGACTGTAGCTAAGAATGCCGTGGAAAAGGCGATGCAGTATGCATACCGTGGCAGAAAAGAGAAGAAAAGAAACTTCAGAGCACTTTGGATTACCAGAATTAACGCTGGTGCAAGAGAACACGGACTGACTTATTCTCAGTTTATGGGAGCTCTTAAGAAAAACAACATCGAATTGAACAGAAAAGTTTTAGCCGATTTAGCAATGAATCACCCTGAAGCGTTCAAAGCTGTTGTAGATCAAATTAAATAATGTAAAATTTTGTTATCAATATCTGATCCCGGACTTTGTTCGGGATTTTTTTATATTTTTGCCTCACAATTTCTTTCATGAAAAAACTTCAGTATCTATTTGTATTTCTGTGTGTTACACTGGCACAGGCACAAACTTTTATACCGGCCTACGGTGCACGTGTAAGCCAGGTTTCACAGAGCAATATCAATTCCGGACTTCAGGACTTTGTGAGCTTTGGAACCAAGACCACAGGCAGTACCAATAATGCCAACGCACTGAACTGGCTGAAAAGTAAATATGCCGCCTTCGGCTACTCCACCTCTCAGGTGATCGAACATCCTTTCAATATCGGCAGCGTTACATCCAAAAATCTGGAGGTTACCAAAACAGGTACGCTTTATCCCAATACCTTCGTGCTGGTGATTGCTCATTTTGATACCATAAACGGTGTGGGCGCCAATGATAACGGCAGCGGTACTAATGCTCTCCTGGAAATGGCGCGTATTATGAAAGACGTTCCTACGGAATACTCCATAAAATTCATTCACTTTTCCGGTGAGGAGCAGGGTTTGTACGGAAGTCAGCATTATGTGAATAATGTAGTGAACGCTACCAGTCCAAAAATGAACATCAGGCTTGTTTTCAACCTGGATCAGGTGGGCGGAACCTCTGGTCAGACGCACAACACGATTTTCTGTGAGCAAGACACCAACAATTCACCGGCAGCTAATAACGCGTCTTCAGCATCGGTTACCCAGCAGCTTAAAAACTGTGTGGCCTTATATTCTACGCTGCAGACCAACACCGGCGTTGCTCCGGCCTACTCCTCAGATTACATACCTTTCCAGAACAACGGTGAAGTGATTACCGGGCTTTACGAAGGTTATGGTGACAATAACCCCTATCCTCACACCTCCGGTGATATTATTGCCAATATGGATCCTGTATTTCTGTTCAATGTAACCAAGGCAGCCCTGGGAGCAGTCCAGCATTTCGCTATAGCCTCAACCACACTTTCAGTATCGGAACCGGGTGTAGAGCATGCAGCCAGCGACTGGACCGTCTACCCAAATCCGGCGAGGGATTATTTTGAAATTAAAGCGTCCGGTTCAGAATCCGGTAAGATGACTTTTGAGCTTACCGATATGAGCGGCAAATCCGTACTTCGCGTTCAGGATTCCAAAAAGATTGATGTTTCCGGAATACCGACCGGAGTTTATGTTGGAAAACTGCAGACCGACGGTCAGAGTTCTTCAAAAAAAATAATGATTAAAAGATAAATCAAAAATCCTGAGTTACGCTCAGGATTTTTTGTTTAGAAGGCTTTCGTAAGCGTTTATCAGATCTTCTGCCACACGACTGTCGGTGTACCGCTGTGCATATTTCTGCCCTTTTTCAGCTCTGCGTTCGCGCTCGGCTTCACTGTTCCATAGGAAAGTAATTTTAGACTTCAGGTCCGGGACATTTAGTGGGTCTACATACATTGAATCGGGACCGCCGGCTTCAGGGAGTGAACTGGTATTGCTCGTAATGACGGCGGTACCTGAAAAAAGAGCTTCAATTACCGGGATTCCGAAGCCTTCGAATAAACTGGGATAAACAAATATATCGGCCATTTTATAGAGTTCAGCCAGTTCGGCCATAGTCAGTCCTTCCAGAAACTGAACCTGATCCTGCATTTTATTTTTCCTGATGAATTTTTCTACTTTTTTGTAGTATGATGTTGTCTTTCCCAAAACCACCAAAGGAATACCCGTGCCTACTACCGCTTTTATGGTATTGAGCAGGTTCTTCCTGGCCTCTATGGTACCGACACTCAGCATAAAACGTTCAGGCAGCTGATGTTTCGTTCTTAATGAGCTTTGTAAATCTTCATCAGGCTTCGACTTAAAAGCCTCGTGGCAACCCTGATAAACCACCTTAATTTTTTCTGAAGGAATTTTAAGGTATTTGATGATGTCACGTTTGGTCTGTTCGGAAATCGCGATGACGAGGTCAGCATTTTCTGCCGCTTTTTTAAATTTCCAGAAATGGATCTTACGGTCCGTCCAGGAATAGTAATTGGGATAGCGCAGAAAAATAAGGTCGTGGATGGTCACTACCTTTTTTATAGTTGAATCAGAACTCCACTTGAGAGGTAATTCACCGGAAAGTCCGTGAAAAATTTCTGCACCGGCCTGCTGAGCTTCCAGGCCCATTTTAAGCTGCCTGGAAAGGAAACTTTTTTTTGTCTGTACCACAGAAACTCCCTGTAAAGCCGTGATTTCACTTCCCTTTTCCGTTGGCGCTGAATCCAGCAGCAGATAACTGTTTTCGGGATGATGAGCAGCTAAAATCCGCACCAGATCGCGGGAATAGTTACCCAAACCTGAAGAATTATGGAAAAAACGTTTGGCATCATAGGCAATTTTCATTCGCCTGAGGGTTTTATAATGTCCTGAGACATCTGCTTTTTCTTCCAGTGTTCCGATTTCTTACCATACAGAAAAATTCGTCCCAACTTATACTTGAATTTCAGGTGGCCGTTAAAATCCGTTCCGAGCAGCCGGTGCGGCGTGTCCGGTTTTTCTTCCAGCACCTCATTGATTGCTTCGGTGTAGACTGTTGGACCGGTAGTCCGGTGCACATCGTTGGGATAACGGTGAGTTTCAATATTGTCCACCACCTTCTCCAGGGTTCTCTTCAGGAATGGATGATCTTTGGCCGAAATGAGTCCCCACTGGCAGTAAAGTCCCGGATTTCCCTCGTGAGTAATGATGAAGTCATCGTCTTCCTGCAGAAATTTATCAAATGGAGTTTTCACGTAACTGTCGATATCCAGATAGACACCGCCATATCGGTAAAGCACAGCGTAGCGGAAAAAATCGGCCTTGGCTGCACCAATAGTCAGGCTTTTATAGGCCTTCAGATATCTCGGTGGGAATTCCTCTTCAAAAAAGCCAAGAATGCGTTTATCATCGTAAAAATGATAATTCCAGCCCGGATTTTTCTTCCTCATCCGGGAAATGTAAAACCGGGTGATCCACGGAAGATCACCCGTTTTAAAGGTCTGAAAAATATTTTTAGGAATTGGCATAAATATCTTGGCGGTTAAACGGCTACGCTGTTATCCCTTAAAGCATCATTCAGCGAGGTTTTCTTGTCCGTGCTTTCCTTTCTTTGACCAATGATCAGCGCACACGGAACCTGATATTCGCCTGCAGGGTACTGCTTTGTATAACTTCCCGGAATCACTACCGAGCGGGCCGGAACTCTGCCTTTAATCTCAACGGGCTCCGGGCCGGTAACATCAATTATTTTTGTTGATGCTGTAAGTACCACATTAGCACCCAAAACAGCTTCTTTTTCTACATGGACACCCTCCACAACGATACAGCGGGAACCGATGAAACAGTCGTCTTCAATGATCACCGGCGCAGCCTGAAGCGGTTCCAGCACTCCTCCGATTCCTACGCCACCACTCAGGTGTACATTTTTGCCGATCTGCGCGCAGCTTCCCACCGTTGCCCAGGTATCTACCATAGTCCCGGAATCTACGTAAGCGCCGATATTTACATAGGATGGCATCAAAATTACGCCGCTGGCCACGTAGCTGCCGTGTCTGGCAATGGCATGCGGTACTACGCGCACTCCTTTTTCAGCATAATTGGTCTTCAACGGGATTTTATCATGAAACTCAAATGGTCCCACCTCTATGGTTTCCATCTTCTGGATGGGAAAGTACATCACTACCGCTTTCTTCACCCATTCGTTTACAGTCCAGCCGTTTGGTGCAGGTTCTGCTACGCGCAGCTTACCTAAATCCAGTTGCGAAACCACCTCACGGATGGCCGCTTTGCTGTCTTCATTTTCCAGCAGTTCCCTGTTCTCCCAAATTTCCTCTATCTTCTGTTGTAGTGACATATCTTAGTTTAATATTTATATCTGCAAAAATACAAATTGAATCTGCATTAATGAATTCAAAGCGCAAGTTTTGAGAAGATGTTCCGCTTTGGCTTACGGATCACTTCAATCTTTGGATTGATTGCGAGCAGATCCTTCAGGAACTCTTCTGTTCGCACCGGCGAAATAATTATGCTGTCGAATTTGTTGTAGAAAATTTCAAGTCTGTCCAGAGATGCGGCGGGTGAACTAAGCGGATTGTTGGTTTCCCTGATTTTACGGATGGCTGAAACAGGAATTTTGGTTCTTGAAAAAAAGGAACTGTGAACTGTAACATCTTTTTCATCCACCGAATATTTAATGCCCAAAAAAACGAAGAGAAAAAATAAAATAACAGGAATCAAGAGGAGATCCAAGTCCGCAGCATTTTCGTGCGGCACAAAAATAAATGAGGCAAAAACGAGGAAGATGAACGCAATCAGTTCCAGGCCATATTTCGTTCTGTACTTTTTCATACTACTTTTCTATTAAAGAACCCTGCGGGCAAAGAGATATGCCTGGTTCCAGTACTTCTCGTTCAATGAAGAGATAATCACGCCTTTGGATGTGGATGAATGTATAAAGTTGATCTCACCGTCATTCAGGATACGGTGTACAATCCCTACATGCGAGATGCGGCTTCCACCTGATGTCGCGAAAAACAATAAGTCCCCGGGCTGCACTTTTGAAATATCAACCTCTTTTCCTTCCTTTCCCTGGTCTTCCGAACGGCGTGGAAGTTTCATGGAGTTTTCGTCAAAAACCTTGCAGACCAAACCTGAGCAGTCGAAGCCGGATGATGTGTTTCCGGCATATTTATAAGGGGCACCCAAATATTTTTCTGCATCCTTCAGCAGTTCCTCCACTTCCCTGGTGGTCTTACCGTTATACTTTGACATCAGGGAACGGAGTTCAGCAGCTTTTGTCACCGGTTTTACGTAAGGATCAGGTCTTTTTACAGGCTTTTTGGCGGTACCACACGAGATAATTATGGCCATAGCCATAAGTAAAGACAATATCTGCTTCATTATTCAGTCAGTTTTCAGCTCAAAAATAGATAATTTGAACTGAAACCTTTTAAGATTATTCTGCAGTTCCCTTTTTTCCTTTGTTAATAAACCAGTACACGGGCACTCCAATCAGGATCAGAAGGAAACCCGGCCATGTATATTGCGGCTTGTAAATGATAAGCAATACACAGAACATGGCACCGATCAGGAGGTAAATCAGAGGCGTAACGGGGTACAGCCAAGTCTTGTACGGACGCTCAAGGTTGGGTTGCTTAAACCTTAACCAGATTACGCCAAAAACGGTAATCATATAAAAGAGTACGATAACAAAAGAAATCATATCCAAAAGATCGCCGTACTGTCCGGAAAGTGCCAACACCGATGCCCAGATTCCCTGCATCCAAAGTGATTTAGCCGGTACATCAAACCGGTTGTTTTCAATAGCGCTTTTAAAGAAAAGCCCATCCTTCGCCATGGTTTGGTAAACCCGTGCGCCAGCCAGAACGAGGCCGTTTATACACCCGAATGTGGAAATCATAACCAATACTGCCATAATTACAGTTCCAACACTTCCAAATATCACCTCCGAAGCCGCAACTGCAGGGCGGTTTTTATCAGCAAAAGCAATCCCGTCCCGGTCCAACGCATTCAGGTAAACGAAATTAACGAGCATATAAAGAATCATAACGGCTGCGGTTCCCAAAACCATTGACCGGACCACGTTCTTTTTAGGATTTTCCATTTCGCCGGACATAAAGGTTACATTCTCCCAGGCCACTGAGCTGAAAACCGATCCCACCATGGCCGCAGCGATACCGCCCATCAGGGCCATTCCTCCTATTTCTGTCCATCCGGTCGGAAGCAGGTTATTGCCGACCTCTTTGCCGAGATCCTGAAAGGCCGCCCATCCGAAACTCATATTGGCTGTCCACTGTGAATCTTTTATCAGCATAAAGCCAAAAATAATAAGTCCGAGAAGGGCTAAAATCTTGGATCCGGTAAAGACATTCTGCAGAAGCTTTCCATTTTTTACTCCACGTGTATTAATATAGGTAAGCAGAAGAATAATGACGATGGCTAGAATCTGTACCCAGGTTATCCTGAATCCGCCATTTTGGAAAATAGGCTCAGAATCATTAAGCCACGGAATTAAATACGCTGCAAACTTGCCGAAGGCCATGGCAACTGCGGCGATAGTTCCCGTTTGAATCACTGTAAAGAGACCCCATCCGTACAGAAAGCCGGGCATTTTGCCAAAAATTTCAGAAATATAGGTATACTGACCTCCGGCTTTGGGGTAAATGGCAGACAGTTCGCCATAAGAAATTGCTGCAGCTACTGTCATGATTCCTGTAATAACCCACACCACCACGAGCCAGTAACCGGAACCCAGATTCCGCATCATGTCTGAACTCACTATAAATATACCGCTGCCAATCATGGAACCCATAACGAGCATGATACCGTCCCAAAGTTTCAGTTTTTTCTTCATTTGGTTTTCCTGGTTTTAAACAGGTAAATATAGAATTAAATGAAGACCGACTGCAGAATTAAATTAAGGCATCCAGGAAAAAATATAATTCCTGATGTCTATACAATTTCAAACTGAACTTCCTCATCAACCTTTGGATAAACAGAAGCAGAACGGAACTCTCTTCCACTGCAGTCTGTTTCTTTCCAGCCTTTCTTTCCTTTACAGTCACCTACCGCTGCAACTATAGGGACAAAAGAAATTTCATCATCGCCTGTGCGGTAAATCTCCCTGTTCTGCACGGCAATATCCAGTATACATTCAAAAGGAGTATTTAAGCGCACATTACGGTAAATATGGTCATAGTGGGTTTCTCTGTTTTCAGGGATTTCAAAATACTTTTCGAATCCATCTACTGCACCATTGAGCCGGGCAATGGCAGATAAGGCCTCATAAAGTGCTACAGTGTAATATTTCCTGCTTACCTGGCGAAGGGGATCGTCAGGATAATAGCCGCCCTCAAAAAGAATGGTGGGCAGTCCGGCTTTGCTAAGGTTATCTCCCACAGAGGAGGGATAGAACTCGTCTGTATATCTTCCTATTTGGTTTGGTAAATCAATATTGAGTTGGCTGTAAACAGCCGCGATAACAGCCATAGACTTCCTGCGTACATCTGTAATTTCCCTATTGGTACTTACCGATGGCGAAAGGAAGGAAAGCGTGGCCGGGTTCGTTCCGTCTGTAGTGAAAATTGTTCTTTGCTCATGTAGGTTCAGCGCATAATCATAGTTACCGGTCAAGGCGATGTCTTTCAACAAGGGCAGTTCCGCCGTTTCCAGCTTCAGAAAATCTCGGTTCATATCGAGGTCCTGCGCATTTCGCCGTTCCCAGGTTTCAGAGCCGTCGGGATTGAGCATAAAAATGAAATCAAGCGATATCTGGCTATACAGTTTACTGTGGAGTAGGGGATGATGTTTAAAGGTCTCCAGCATGTCCAGCATGGCATGTGTGGAGTTGCTTTCGTTACCATGCATCTGAGACCAAGCCAGAATTCTTATAGGTCCCTTTCCGAAGGAGGTCAAATAAATAGGCCTACCCCTAACCGATTTACCGATTATCCTGCTGTAATCGCTGAGATTGTCCTGTAGAAATTCTGCCAGCCCTGCAGGCGGAATATAACGGTTTGGGAAATTGGGGTTCCTGCGGTACGCATCTAAGAATTTCATTCAGCAAAAAGTTTACAATTCTCAAAAATAATTATTTTCTGCTCAAAACAACACGTTTACATTTGTAAAAACATTAAACACTGTCAATTGCCAGTTTGTCTGTTGATAAAAATGTTAATTGAATAATTAATATTTAAATATTGTAATATATTGAAAATCAGGTTGTAAAAAAATTTACATGAACTTAAAATTGAGATGTACTTTAAGTGATAAAGGGCGCTTATTTAGTGGATAATGCATAAAAATGTCAAACATGTAAATTGTTGAAAAGCCTATAGTCGGAATTAGAATACACAGATGTAAACTATTTTGAATTTCAGTTTTTCGCTATATTTGACGCTTAAATTTTTATATGAGTAACGAAACTTTATTTCTTGCAGGATTCCTGGTCTTTATACTGATCATCCTTGCCATTGACCTTAGCATGGGCCGAAAATCCGGCGGAGTAGTAACTATGAAAAAAGCTGGACTCATGAGTTTTTTCGTAGTGGCGCTTTCCATGTGCTTTTACTTTGTACTGATCACCTACGGCCACCTACTGCATGGTATAGACAGTATGGAGAAACTTCAGTCCGTAATCAGTCGTCACAATCATCCTGTAAAAATAATTCCGCAAGACCTGGAGCATTCAATACAGCTCTATAACCAGAATCTGGGTCTGGAGTATTTAACCGGATATATTGTGGAATATGCCTTATCGGTTGATAATATATTTGTGATGATCCTGATATTTACCGCGTTTGGTGTTGCACCCAAAAATTATCACCGCGTATTATTCTGGGGAATCCTGGGGGCCATTGTAATGCGGTTTATATTTATATTCGTGGGAGCCGCACTAATTGCCAAGTTCAGCTGGATAATGTACGTATTTGGTGCCTTCCTGATTATTACAGGTATTAAGATGTTTCTCGAGAAAGACAAGGACGAACAGATTGATACGCAGAACCACCCTATCGTTAAGTTTGCCAACCGTTATTTCAAGGTGCATAACCAGTTTGTAGGAAGCCGGTTTTGGGTTACAGTAGATGGAGTTCGCAAGATGACTCCACTGTTCATTGTACTGCTTATTGTAGAAGCTACCGACCTTATCTTTGCTGTAGACAGTATACCGGCAATATTTTCTGTTACAAAGGATCCATATATCGTATTCTTCTCAAATATTTTTGCCATCATCGGACTGCGTTCCATGTTCTTCCTGCTGGCTGGTATTTTAGATAAGTTCAGATTCCTGAAAATAGGTCTTTCGGCGTTACTGACGTTTATCGGTTTAAAGATGATTTTCCACAGCTTCCTTGAAGGCTGGGGATTTGAGACCTCTCATTCCCTGTTAATAATTGTTTCAATCCTTGCAATAAGCATTGGTGCTTCGCTACTGTTTCCGGAGAAGAAAAAAGAAAGAAAATTAAAATATGATCCTGAGCATGATGACCATCAGAGACACTAATTTACAACTAAAAACTGTAATCATTGTAAAACCAACTCGTAAGGGTTGGTTTTTACTTTTGTAAAATAATTTTGGAGTTTTGGATTTACATTTGTATTTTATAATTGTAAACTTATTTATTACATTTGTAATTGTAAATTATACCTGATGACTGAGCTAAACGAAAGGATTTCGAAGATAATTGAATACTCCGGCTACACGGCTTCAGAGTTTGCAGAAACTGTAGATGTGCAGCGGTCATCAATCTCCCACATCACTGCGGGGCGGAATAAACCATCTCTTGACTTCCTGATCAAGGTAAAAGAACGTTTTCCGGAACTGCAGTGGGACTGGATCATTAAAGGTGAAGGTGAAATGCTGAAAAAGCTGCAATCTGATGAATTACCGGAATCGGAAGAGAAACCCCGCACCACTTCCCTTCCGGATCTCTTTAATATGATTGAAGGAGATTATTTAGGTTCCACAGAAAGTGAAGACAGGATTGAGCCCGGCGCTGAGCAAAATTTGCAGGCGCCTTCAGAATCCCGAATTTCCGCACAAAGACCCGCTTCAGAAATTTTAGGCGATTCTCAGCGATTAGCGGTGACCGCAGAAAAGGGCCTGTTACAAAACACTGATAATGAATCGGATAAGGTAAAGCGTATTGTGCTGTTCTACGAAAGCGGCAAATTTGAGAGTTTTGAACCTTAAAAATTAGAGGTTCACCTGTTTTTAATTTTCTGAACAGAACGGCGGGTACTCTGGGTGCAACGGTTTTTGGGAAATATTCGTAAATTTACGGAAATCAAAAAAAGCAGCCATGAGATATATTCAGTCGGGTAATATACCTTCGAAGAGACACACGGTTTTCAAATCCGGTGAAGGAAAATTTTATTATGAACAGCTTTTCGGAACCGAAGGTTTCCATGGCATCTCGTCCTTATTATATCATATACACCGGCCGACCCAGATTAAACGCATCGGGACTCCAAAAGATGTTACCCCAAAGATAGCCGTTCAAAAAAACGTTACCCCCAGAATGTTCAAGGGGATGAACGTAACTCCTGAAGATGATTTTCTGGACAGCCGTAAGATTTTGATGCTGAATAATGACCTGAAAATGGGTCTTTCAAAGCCGAGAAAATCAACCGGGTATTTCTATAAAAATGCTGAGTGCGACGAAATGCTCTATGTGCATAACGGAACGGGTATACTAAAAACCTTTATCGGGAACATTGATTTTGAAGCCGGAGATTATCTCATCATTCCGCGCGGGACCATTTATCAGGTAGAGCTGCATAGCGAGGAAACCGTTTTTATGGTAGTCGAAAGCCACTCTCCTATTTATACACCTAAAAGATACAGGAATGAATTCGGTCAGCTGCTGGAACACTCACCATTCTGCGAGCGTGACATTGTTGCGCCAACTTTTGTAGCACCCACAGATGAAAAAGGCGAATTCCTTATCAAAGTAAAAAAAGAAAACCAGATCTGGGATTTCATTTATGCCACGCACCCTTTTGATGTGGTAGGCTGGGACGGATATTTCTATCCCTATAAATTCAACATCAAAAACTTTGAACCTATTACGGGGAGGATTCATCTTCCGCCGCCGATCCATCAGAATTTTGAAGCTCATAATTTTGTAATCTGCTCTTTTGTGGCCAGAATGTATGACTACCATCCGCTGGCCGTACCTGCGCCGTATAATCACTCCAATATTGATTCGGACGAAGTTCTTTTCTATACCGAAGGAGATTTTATGAGCCGTAACCATATTGACCTTATGGACTTTACACTCCATCCCGGCGGCATTGTTCACGGACCACACCCCGGTGCTATGGAGAGAAGCATCGGCAAAAAATTCACTGAAGAGTATGCGGTAATGGTCGATCCATTCCGTCCACTACAGCTTACGGAAGAGGCCCTGAAAGTGGAAGATCCCTCCTACCTGACCTCCTGGTTGGAGACTGAAGAGAACCATTTGGAAGACCGAAGCCAGGAGTAACAACACTGAAGGCAAACTGCTTAAGTTTGCCTTTTTAATGTCTGGGTTTTACGTAGGAATATAGGATCTGTCTGATAATATTTCAACTATTCCTGCATAATTGATTGATGTTTTCATTTCAAATGGTAAATTGGTCACTTCAAGAAAATTCCTAAAATAACCTGAAAACTGAGTTTACTCATTTTGAGTCTGCGCTTAAAGGAGTAAATTTGAGCAATATTCACAGCAACATAACATTAAAGTATGGTCCAATATGTAAGCGCTGAAGAAGCGGTATCACTTGTCCGGAGCGGCGACAGAATTTTTTCCCACGGAAGTGCATGTACTCCCAATCATCTTATAGACGAACTGGCAAAACAGGCCTCCCGCCTAAAGGATGTGGAATTTGTCTCCATCACGCAGCAGGGTAAAGTTGAAATTGCCAAACCCGAATATAAAGACAGTTTTTATATAAATTCACTTTTCGTATCGACGCCGGTGCGTCAGGCAGTTAATTCCGATCAGGGAGATTTTGTTCCGGTTTTCCTCAGCGAAATTCCAATTCTTTTTAAGAACGGTCACCTGCCTCTGGATGTTGCCATGGTAACCGTTTCGCCACCCGACCAGCACGGATACTGCACTTTAGGTACTTCTGTCGATGTTGCCAGAAGCGCTGTGGATACTGCAAAAATCATCATCGCCCAGGTGAATCCCAGGATGCCCAGAACTCATGGCGACGGGATGATTCATTTCAGCAAAATTCATAAAATGGTTTGGCATGAGGAGGAACTGCTTACAGTAGACTACGGTTCAAAGGTGGGAAATGAAGAGCTTTTAATCGGAAAAAATGTAGCTGAACTTATAGACGACCGCTCTACCCTTCAGATGGGAATCGGTACCATTCCGGATGCGGTGCTGAAGTGTCTTCATAACCACAAAGACCTGGGTGTACATACCGAAATGATCAGTGACGGAATTGTAGATTTGGTAGCCAATGATATAATTAACAATAAATATAAAGGTACACACCTGAACAGGACTATCACAAGTTTCGCTTTCGGGACCCGTAAGCTTTATGATTATATAGACGATAATCCTTCCTTCGCTTTCATGGATGTGGAACATGTGAACTACCCCATCAACATCATGAAGAACAAAAAAATGGTGGCTATAAACTCTGCAATAGAAATTGACCTGACCGGCCAGGTTTGTGCAGATTCCATCGGTACGTTCCAGTTCAGCGGGATTGGCGGACAGATGGATTTCATGCGTGGTGCAGCCCTGTCGCCGGGAGGAAAACCTATCATCGCCATATCTTCCCGTACAAAAAAGGGAGTGCCGCGAATTGTCCCTTACCTGAAACAGGGTGCCGGCGTGGTAACCACCCGCGGACATATCCATTTTGTGGTAACAGAATTCGGAACCGCTTACCTGTATGGTAAGAGCCTGAGACAGCGGGCGAAGGCATTGATCGAAATCTCTCATCCGGACGACCGGGAAATGCTGGAACGAGCGACTTTTGAACGTTTTAAATGTCTTTAAATACTGACTAATCCCGTTTAATGCGGGATTTTACTTTCCAGGCAGCGTCATTCAGTAACATCTTTAATCCAGGCTTATAACTGTAATTTTTGTAGCATTTTAAATTTTCGTAAATTGGCATTTCAAAAATCAGATAACATGTCAACACTTACTTTTGCGGAAAAAATAGCGCAGGCAGAGAATTTCCTGCCGATTAACGGAACCGATTATATCGAATTCTATGTTGGAAATGCGAAGCAGGCAGCACATTTCTATAAAACAGCCTTTGGTTTTCAGTCGGTTGCTTATGCAGGACCTGAAACCGGGGTTCGCGACAGGTCTTCATATGTAATCCAGCAGGGGAAAATCCGTTTGGTGCTTACCTCCGGCCTCAGCTCTGAATCTCCTATCTGTGAACATCAGAAAAAGCACGGCGACGGTGTAAAAGTACTTGCTCTTTGGGTTGATGATGCCTATTCCGCATTCGAAGAAACAACAAAAAGAGGTGCAAAACCTTATATGGAACCGCAAACACTGACTGATGAGTTTGGTGAGGTCCGTATGTCCGGTATCTATACCTATGGCGAAACTGTGCATATGTTTGTAGAACGTAAGAACTATAACGGTGCCTTTATGCCGGGATACCAAAAGTGGGAAAGCGTATACAATCCTTCAGAGGTCGGTTTGCTGTATGTAGATCACTGCGTGGGTAATGTAGACTGGAACCGTATGGTTCCCACTGTGGAATGGTACGAGAAGGTGATGGGATTTGTGAATATCCTTAGCTTTGATGATAAGCAGATCAATACTGAATACTCCGCTCTTATGTCTAAGGTGATGAGTAACGGTAACGGTTTTGCAAAATTCCCGATCAACGAGCCTGCTGAAGGCAAGAGAAAGTCTCAGGTAGAGGAATATCTTGATTTCTATGAAGGTGAAGGCGTACAGCACATCGCTGTGGCCACCAAGGATATTATCCATACTGTTACGGAACTGAAAGCCCGCGGTATCGAATTCCTCCCTGCGCCTCCCGATGCTTACTACGATATGGTGCCGGAAAGAGTTGGAACCATTGACGAGGACATTAAAAAACTCTCAGAACTCGGTATCCTTATTGATTGTGATGAAGAGGGTTATCTGCTTCAGATTTTCACCAAGCCGGTTGAAGACCGTCCAACCCTTTTCTTTGAGATCATCGAAAGACACGGAGCCCAGAGTTTTGGTGCCGGAAACTTCAAAGCCCTTTTTGAAGCCCTTGAAAAGGAGCAGGAAAGAAGAGGAAATCTTTAATCTTTATGCTGTATCATAAGACTTCAGGAATGTTCAGACTGTTTATCGCGGTTACTTTGCTGTTTGCGGTTTCCGTGCATGCACAGTTTTCAACTATGAATAAAATTCTGGACCGTACCGCTGAGCGCCGCAGCGCCAATAAAGATCTGAGTAAAATTAAAGTGGACGGCAAAAAGTTTGTCCTGATTAAAGATTTTGCGGATCATACGGAGCGTAATTTCATCTCGATAAGCGGAGACCAGCTGACCTTTGTTGAAGTTTTTGATGATAAGGCAACCGGTCAGTCTTCATCCAATGTTTTTTCCGGCGATGTTGTACGAACGACTCATAATATGATCTCGTTGCGAGCAGACAAACTGGAAGGTGAAAGAATCGGTCTGCCGGTTACCAAGACGTTGCAACTGGTCATTCGTGATAAGGCCCTTTACCTTAAGGACATTCATACTGGAGACTACTGGACTGAAGATACCGGTTCCAACAAAAAATAAAATAATTTAAAACATAAAGGTTCCGAAGTATGAAGAAATTTATTACTTGGAACCTTTTCCTTAACTGATACACTATGCAATCTTTTATAAAATACGCCGAAAGTTCGGACTTTTCTATCTATAATATTCCGTTTGGAGTAGCTGTTTTCGGTCAGGAGTATATTGCCTGTGCCACTAGGATCGGCGATATGGTTATTGATCTGGCTACACTTTATGATTTTGGATATTTTAATGATATTGAAGGACTTACAGATAATATATTTGAAGCCTACACACTTAACGAATTCATAGAACTTGGAAAGCCGGTTACCTCTGCTGTAAGACTGAGACTTCAGGAGCTCCTTCTCGAGGGTTCAGCACTTTCTGCCGACACCAAAAGTATAGAAGAATGCTTTTATGCATTGGATCATGTAAAGATGATGATGCCGGTACACGTACCTAATTACACCGATTTCTATAGCAGCATCGAGCACGCCACCAATGTTGGGAAAATGTTCCGCGATCCTGCCAACGCACTCCTGCCTAACTGGAAGCATCTGCCGGTGGGCTACCATGGGCGTGCCTCCTCTATTGTAGTTTCGGGTACAGACATTATCCGTCCGAAAGGTCAGATGAAGCCTGCCGACGCAGATATGCCTGTTTTTGGACCCTGTAAGCAACTCGATTTTGAACTGGAGATGGCTTTCATCGTTAATAAGAACACAGAAATGGGCGAAAGCATTACCACGGCTCAGGCTGAAGATGCCATTTTTGGGATGGTCATTTTTAATGACTGGTCGGCCAGGGATATCCAAAGCTGGGAATACGTGCCGCTCGGACCATTTTTAGGAAAGAATTTCGGATCATCGGTTTCGCCATGGGTAGTAACGCTGGAAGCGCTTAACCGTTTCCGCACTGCATCACCCGTTCAGGAACCTGAAGTTCTGGACTATCTGAAATTTGACGGAGACAAAAACTACGATATAAACCTCGAAGTTTACCTCCAGCCCGAAAACGGAACTGAAACCCTGATTTCGCAAAGCAACTACAAATATATGTACTGGAATATGGCTCAACAGCTGGCACACCATACCGTAAACGGCTGTAACGTGGAAGTTGGTGACATGTATGCCTCCGGAACCATTTCAGGCGAAAATCCGCGTTCTTTCGGCTCTATGCTGGAACTTACATGGCGCGGGCAAAATCCCCTGGAATTGGAAAACAGTGAAGAAAGGAAGTTCATCCAGGACAACGACACTGTAATTATGCGTGGCTACGCCGAAAAAGACGGCGTAAGGGTTGGTTTTGGTGAGGTAGCAGGAAAGATTCTTCCCGCAGTTTAAATACAGTAGTAAATCTTATTAGAAAGTTATTAATGAAAAGTATCACTCCGCACGAGCTAAACGGCGTTCAACTACAGACACTTCTGCAAACGGCCATTGCGCCGCGTCCGATTGCATTGGCTTCCACTATTGACAGTGATGGGCAGGTGAACTTAAGTCCATTCAGCTTTTTCAATATTTTCAGTTCCAACCCGCCGGTGGTGATTTTCTCACCCGCTAGAAGGGTGCGCGACAATACCACGAAACATACACTGGAAAATGTTCTGCAGGTTCCTGAAGTGGTCATTGGTATTGTGAATTTCAACATTGTACAGCAGATTTCGCTTGCTTCAACTGAATATGAAAAGGAAGTCAATGAGTTTGTAAAGGCAGGTCTTACGATGAAGGAGGCAGATTTGGTGCAGCCTAAGCTTATTGCAGAATGTCCTGTAAACCTGGAATGTAAAGTACTTGAGGTTAAGCATTTGGGAACTGAGGGCGGTGCCGGAAACCTGGTGATCTGCGAGGTTATCAAGATCCACGTACGTGAGGAGTATCTGAATGAAGAAGGCAACCTGGACCAGATTAAGCTGGATCTAGTGGCGCGGTTAGGCGGAAACTGGTATTCCCGCAACAATGAAACCAACCTTTTTGAGGTTCCAAAACCATTAGTTACCAAAGGGATTGGCTTCGACAGACTTCCGGATGCGTTAAAGCACAGCAGCATTTTCACCGGAAACGATCTGGGAATGCTGGCCAACACTGAGGGGCTGCCGGATGGCGACTATTCTGCCGATGAGGAAGTTCATACAAGGGCTCAAACCCTGCTTAAAGAAAGCAAAATATCAGAGGCCTGGGACCTTTTAAAACAATAATAAAAAAGCCGTTTTCATCTCGAAAGCGGCTTTTTTTATGAAATTAATTACTCCTCATTTTCCCGGATGCTGAGATCCTTGTTAAGGTCCGGATTAAGTTTCAGGTATTTCTCTTTCTGGTTATCCCTGAAACGGATGTTCAAGACTTCCACAATAAGACTGAAAGCCAGACATGAGTAAATGATGTTCTTGCTTACATGCTGATGGATCCCTTCTGCCACCAACATCACGCCAATAACCACCAGGAACGAGAGTGCCAGCATCTGGAGGCTTGGATACTTGTTGATAAGGGCTGAGATCGGCCCAGCAAAAGCCATCATAATACCGATCGAAATTACCACAGCGATAATCATAAGCATCACATTATCCACCAAACCAATAGCTGTGAGTATGGAATCCAGCGAGAAAACCATGTCAATCAGGATAATCTGCAGAATAATAAGCGTCATTAAGCTGGAAGCGCTGGACTTTGGTTTTGGCACGTCATCATGGCCACGCATCTTTGCATGAATTTCCATCGTACTTTTACCGATCAGGAATATACCGCCGGCAAGCAGGATAATATCTTTCCAGCTGAGCGCCAGCGGTAAATCGGTGCCGGGTTCATTGAACCAGCCTAAATTGAGTACAGGTTCTTTAAGACCGATAATCCAACTGATCATCAGCAGTAGGATTATGCGGAATATCATGGCAAAGGCCAAACCGAGGTTTCGGGCGAAGCGCTGTTTTTCCTTAGGCAGTTTATCTGCTATAATGGAGATAAATATAATATTATCTACCCCCAAAACGATTTCAAGAAACGTTAAGGTAAGCAGACTGACCCATATTTGGGGATCGGCGAAATTAGGTAATTCAAGAAGCGAGAACAATTCCATATATTAATAGTTTGGTGCAAAAATAACCAATGATGGAGGCGAATTATAATTTATTTTTTAAAAATTCAATTATTTTATCAGTCGACGTCTGCAGATCCGATGGCAAAGTTGCCTGCGTCCAGGGTTCGGTGGCTCCAAATGTGTGATTGGCACCGTCCAGAATAATAAGTTCTGAGCCTTTGCACCACTCGTTCAGCAGATATGCTTCTTTATCCTTCACCGCTGCATCATCTGTGCCCTGAATTATAAGCATTGGCTTCTCCAGATGCTGAGCGCTGTACTGGACCGAAAAACGGTCTTCGTTCTGCTTATAATCTTCGTAAAACTGAAAATAATGTGGCATCTGCTGCCTGGTGCGGGCATTCTCTGAATACATGACGCCGCTCTCCTGCCAGTTTGTAAGTCGGTCTCCGGAGGGGAAACGGTAGCCGAAATGGCTTACACCGGCCAGTGAAACCAATGCTTTTACACGTTCGTCTTCAAAAGCTTTAATGACGGAAATTCCGGCACCACGGCTGTGGCCGACAAGAGCTACTTTTTCCGGATTGATTTCGGGCTTACGTACGAAATGTTCAATGACCGCCTCATAATCCAGCATTTCCTTACTGAAATTATTGTTTGCAAAAGCTTCGAGGTCGGCAAACTCAGTTGGGTTATCCAGCGTGGTGCCGTTATGCGAGAAATTGAATTTTACGAAATAAAATCCGGCTTGCGCTATTTTTTCGGCCATTAAGTCCCAGGCACCCCAGTCTTTATAACCTTTGTAGCCGTGGGCAAAAATGACCAGCGGAAGTTTGTCAGTGGTCTCCGGATAACAGGCATCGGCGAGGAAATCCTGGGTCTGCGGATTTTTAATGATGACGTTTTTCTGAATATTGATTTTCATGAGAGTTAAAAGTGATTTTCATTTCAAATTTCGTGCAAATGTAGATGGTTGGAGCAGGGAATTCCCGATGCGTCACGCAGCGGCGGCGAAGCCGCCGCTGCCAGGGTCACGCCCAAAAAAAATCACCCAGTTAAACTGAGTGACTGTCTTATTTACCAAATCTTAATCCTTTCTTCCGGTGCCCTGTAAAGCTTGTCGCCAGGCTTCACATCAAATGCTTTATAGAAGGAATCCTGATTTACCAATGGTCCGAAAGCCCGGAAATAGCCTGGAGAATGCGGATCGGTCTTCACCTGATTTACCATATACTGCTCTGTAGATTTTGTACGCCATACGGTAGCCCAGCTCATAAAGAAGCGCTGATCCTGCGTGAAACCACTGATTAGTCCCGGATTGCCGTGGTCTTTCAGATACATCTGAAGTGCCGTGTACGCCACTGCTACTCCACCAAGGTCGCCGATATTCTCGCCGCTGGTAAACTTACCATTTATGAAAGTCCCTTTCACAGGCTCGTATTTGCTGTACTGATCGGCCAGTTGATTTACCTTGTTTTCAAAATTCTTAAGGTCGGCATCTGTCCACCAATTGTTTAAGTTACCGTCGCCGTCAAATCTGGAACCGGAATCATCAAAACCGTGTGAGATTTCGTGTCCGATTACCGCACCAATTCCACCAAAATTCACTGCCGGATCGGCTTTGAAATTAAAGAAGGGCGGCTGCAGGATGGCTGCAGGGAATACGATTTCGTTATTTGACCCGCTGTAATAAGCGTTTACGGTCTGCGGAGCCATTCCCCACTCCGTTTTATCAACCGGTTTACCTACCTTATTCAAATTCTTTGCATAGTTCCATTCAGTTACCTTTTGAAGGTTCCCATAATAGCTGCCGCCGTCGTTGCTGGCCGTTAGCTGCAGTTTGGAATAGTCCTTCCAGGTATCAGGATAGGCAATCTTCACGCTGAACTTGGACAGTTTTTCCTGCGCTTTTACTTTGGTTTCAGGAGACATCCAGTCCAGGTTGCTGATGTGTTGCTGGAAAGCTTTCTTCAGGTAGGAGATATAGGTTTCCATCTGGGCTTTGGCTTCTGCCGGGAAGTACTTTTCAACATAAAGTTTTCCGAAGGCTTCACCCAAGGTACCGTTTACAACTCCTAATCCACGCTTGTCCATAGAACGCTGTTCCTTTTGGCCCTGAAGGTATTTGGAGTAGAAATTAAAGTTGATATCGTCCAGTTTTTTGTTAAGGTTACCGGCGTTTCCGGCTACAAGTCTGGCTTTCATATATTCCTTGATCAGCGGAAGGTTTTTTGCCGTCATCCAAGAGTCCATGTTCTGGTAGTACTTCAGTTCAGAGACGATTACTTTATCGGTCTTTACACCTGCCTTATTCAGATAGTCTGCAAGGTTAATGTTCTTTACAAGTTTCGGAAGTTCTGCAACCGTCTTGGGGTTATAGCGAAGGTTTGCGTCGCGGTTCTGCTCATTGGTAAGGAGATTCTGAGCCAGTTTTTTTTCAAAATCAACCACCTGGTTTGCGGTCTGTACGGCGTTTTTATGACCGGTTTCAGTGAGCAGCTGGGATATATAGTTCTTGTATTCAGCAAGCGTCTTGGTGTTGGACTCGCTTTCTTTTTGATAATAATCACGGCCCAGACCCAAGCTTGGTCCGCCGAAATATACTGCGTTCATGTTCGAGTTCTTCAGATCCGCACCTACTCTCCAGGCATAAAACGGGTTATCACCGGTCTTGGTAGCTTCAATGAGAAATTTCTGAAGATCGGCAATTGATTTAAGACCGTCAATCCTGGCCAGATCATTTTTAATTGGATTGATACCGTCGGCATTGCGCTTGTGCCAATCCATAAACGTTCCGTACAGCGCCTGTATTTTCTGGCCTTCGGAACCCGGGGCAAAGTTGTCATTCAGAATTTGATTTAAAATGCCGAGTGAAGCTACATCTACATCTTCCCTAAGTGCATTAAAACTTCCCCAGCTTGCTTTATCGGACGGAATTTCTGCTGTTTTCACCCAGTTTCCGTTCACATAGCTGAAGAAATCATCCTGTGGTCTTACTGTCGTATCCATATACGACAGGTTGAGACCTTCCTCTTTTACGGATGCAGGCTGCGCCGGTGCAACAGTTTCAGCAGCAGGTGCTTCTGCTGTCTTTGTGGCAGTACATGAATTAAGAAACACTACTCCGGACAAAGCCAAAAGGCCTATACTTATTTTTTTCATTTGAATATAACTTTGATTGAATCGTTCAAATATAACGAATATTTTTGGGCAGAAATTATACGTGATTTTGTGAAAGGTTCAGATTTTGCTCATTCCTTTGCAGCTTTAAAAAAATAAACTATTTTAAATTCAGATGAGCAGGAAAACCTTCATCCGCTTTACCGACAAAGGAATTTACTGTGTGCCCGGCAAATTTTACCTCGATCCCTGGAAACCTGTGGATATGGCGGTAATTTCCCACGGCCACGGCGACCATGCAAGATGGGGAATGAAAAAATACCTTTGCCACCACTTCAGCAAACCCATTCTTAAGCACAGGATTGGACCTGATATTGAGATCCAGAGTCTTGGTTATGGCGAAGAAATAAATATAAATGGTGTGACTGTTTCTTTTCATCCAGCCGGACATATTGTGGGTTCCGCACAGATTAAAATGGTTTACAAAGGTTATGTCATAGTTTTTTCCGGTGACTATAAAACCGATGACGACGGCCTCTCAACACCTTTTGAACTGGTAAGATGTAATGAATTCATTACGGAAAGTACTTTTGGCCTTCCCATCTATAACTGGCTGCCACCTGCAGATTATGCAGACCTTATGCAGACGTGGGTGGACCAAAACAGACAAAACGGAAAAACATCTGTGTTTATAGGATACTCTTTAGGTAAAGCCCAGCGTATTATGAAATCAGTTGAAGGCAGCGGTAAAATATATGTTCATCAGTCCATCGCCAGACTTAACGAGGCAATGGAGTCAGTGGATATTAAGCTTCCCGATTACGAAACCATTGACTTTGTCGAAGGTGCAAAAGCTGTGAAAGGCGAGATTGTGATTCTGCCACCTGCATTGCTGGATTCCAATGTCATAAAGAAAATTCCGGACCGTGCTACCTCCATCTGTTCGGGATGGATGCAGGTACGGGGATCCAGAAGATGGCGTTCGGCTGATGCGGGCTTCTCCATTTCCGATCATGCCGACTGGACCGGTTTGCTGAAGACTGTAAAAGCCACAGAGGCCGAAAAAGTATATGTTACCCACGGGCAGACTGCCGTTTTCTCAAAATACCTGCGCGAACTTGGAATTGATGCAGTGGAACTGCAGACGATTTTCGGCGATGAAGAAATGGAAGAAAAGGAAATCATAACTAAAGAAGAAAGCTGATGAAGGATTTTGCTTTTCTTATAAACACACTGGACAGCACTAACAAGACCAATGCAAAAATCGATGCAATGGTACATTACCTCCAGACAGCCGATTCCAGTGACAGATTATGGTTTCTCGCACTTTTCACTGGTAAAAGGCCGAAGCGTCCAGTCAATACCAATCTTCTTCGGCAGTGGGCCCTGGAACTAACCGGGCTGCCGGAATGGCTCTTCGTAGAAGCCTATTCGTCCGTGGGAGATTTGGGTGAAACGCTTTCACTCATACTTCCCAATCCTGCCGAAAGCATCGAAAAATCACTGACACAGTGGATGGTCGAACTGATTGCCCTTAAAGATTTTACAGAAGAAGAGAAAAAAACCTACGTCATTGAATCCTGGAATGGTCTTAATCATCTTGAGCGGTTTATATTTAACAAACTTATTGGCGGCAGTTTCCGGATCGGAGTATCCAAAAAACTGCTTATCAACGCGTTGGCGAAATACTCCGGAATTGAAGCAAATATTTTGATGCACAGCATTATGGGCAAATGGAATATTGATGAAGTTGATTTTGAAAACCTGATACAGGGAACTGATATCAACCCGGACGAATCAAAACCTTACCCTTTTTGCCTGGCCTATCCGCTCGAAAAGGAACCACAGGACCTGGGAGAACGCGAAAGGTGGCAGGCCGAGTTTAAATGGGACGGTATCCGCGGGCAGTTTATCAAACGAAATGACGAAATATTTATCTGGTCACGTGGTGAAGAGTTGGTTACGGAGCAGTTTCCTGAAGTGGTATCAGCACTTCGGGAAATGACCGGCAACTTTGTGATTGACGGAGAAATTTTAGTAGTAAAAGACGATAAAGTCCTTAACTTCAACGAACTGCAGAAGCGACTGAACAGAAAAACCATTTCAAAGAAAATGCTTGAAGAACTGCCGGTTCAGATCTTTGTATATGACATTCTGGAACTGGAATACGAAGACCTCCGCGAAAAACGGCTGGTAGACAGACGCGTTATACTGGAAGGCCTCATCATGAACAATCCTACGGGAAGTATTCACCTTTCTGAGGTTTTGGAAGCCACCACATGGGAAGAACTGGCCGAAGTTCGTGAAAGTTCACGTGATAATAATTCCGAAGGGTTAATGCTGAAGGAAAAGGAATCACAATATCACGCCGGGCGTAAGAAAGGAGACTGGTGGAAATGGAAAGTGAGTCCGCTTACAATTGATGCAGTATTGATTTATGCACAAAAAGGCTCCGGAAGGCGCAGCAGCTACTATACCGATTATACGTTTGGCGTGAAGAGCGGCGATTCAATCGTAACCATCGCCAAGGCCTATTCCGGACTTACTGACAAAGAAATAATGGAGGTTTCTAAATTTGTCAATAAAAATGCAGTGGAAAAATTTGGACCTGTTCGCACCGTGAAGGCCGAACTTGTTTTTGAAATCGCCTTTGAGGGAATTGGGTTCAGCAACAGGCATAAAAGCGGAGTTGCACTCAGGTTTCCGAGGATTGTACGCTGGCGCCGCGACAAAACAGTGGACGAAATTGACGATATTGAAGAAATTAAGAAACTGATCCAATAACAGCAACCGGCAAATCCGGCTACAGATGACAGAGAAATTCAGGAACAGCGACGGTTACCAGATTATAAAACGGTGGATGGAGTCCCGCGACATGGAACCTTTCACCTTTCAGGCAGAAACCTGGTATAAATACTCGCAAAAATACTCGGGTATGGTTGTCGCGCCAACTGGTTTTGGTAAAACCTTTTCCGTCTTTCTGGCTGTAGTTATTGATTTTATGAACCGTCCGGATCAGTACCACTCAGGCATGAAGCTTCTGTGGATTACACCACTGCGCGCCTTAGCCAAGGATATTGCAAAAGCAATGACAGAAGCGCTGGAAGATATTGGATTAGACTGGGAAGTGGACGTAAGGAATGGCGACACACCAAAAGACGTACGCGCCCGGCAGACAAAAAAAATGCCCGATGTGCTCATTATCACTCCTGAAAGTCTGCACCTGCTTTTAGCTCAGAAAAATCATCCTAATTTTTTCAAAAACCTCAACTGTATCGTAGTGGACGAGTGGCACGAACTGCTCAGCTCAAAACGTGGGGTTATGACGGAGCTGGCGCTTAGCCGGATTACAGGTTACAGTCCAAAACTTCGGATTTGGGGGATTACAGCTACAATCGGCAACCTGGATCAGGCGATGGAGGTGCTTATACCCTACGACCTGAAAAAAACCAAAGTAGTTGCCCGCGAAAAAAAGAAAATCGAAATCCATTCTGTTTTTCCTGATGATGTAGAGGTACTTCCATGGGCAGGTCACCTGGGAACAAAACTCGTGGATAAGATCATCCCCATCATTCTCGCAAGTAAAACTACACTGATCTTTACCAATACCCGCAGCCAGGCAGAAATGTGGTATCAGGTTCTGCTTACGGCAAATCCAGAGTTTGCAGGACAGCTGGCTATCCATCACAGTTCTGTGGACCGTGATATCCGTATCTGGATAGAGGAAAATCTCTCGTCAGGCTATCTGAAAGCGGCGATTTCCACATCTTCTCTGGATTTAGGAGTAGACTTTAAGCCGGTGGACACCGTAATTCAGATCGGTTCCAGTAAAGGTATTGCACGTTTTCTACAGCGTGCTGGTCGCAGCGGCCACTCTCCTTTTGAAACCTCAAAAATCTACTTCGTTCCCACACATTCACTGGAACTGATTGAAGTGGCAGCACTGAAAGAGGCTGTCAAACAGAAACAGGTAGAACCGCGTGAACCTCTTGTACTGTGCTATGATGTCCTGATTCAATATGTAATGACGCTGGCGGTAGGCACCGGTTTTGAGGAACAGGAAACTTACCGTCAGATTTCGCAGACGCATGCTTACCGGGAGTTCACCCGCGACGACTGGTCCTGGCTCCTTTCATTCATCACCGTAGGCGGCAAACTTAAAAACTATGAGGAATACCATAAGGTGGTCATTCAGGACGGTCTTTACAAAGTGACTTCCAGAAGGATTGCCATGCTACACCGGATAAATATTGGCGCCATCGTGAGCGACTCCATGATGAAGGTTAAGTTTTTTGGAGGCGGTTATATCGGGATGATTGAAGAATATTTCATTTCGAAACTCAACAAAAACGATAAATTCGTGTTGGCCGGCCGCGTTTTAGAGGTTTCGCACATCAAAGAAATGACGGTGTATGTTAAAAATTCATCCGGCAAAGCAATTGTTCCAAGTTATTTGGGTGGCAGGCTGCCTTTGTCCTCTTATTTAAGTGGATTTCTGCGGGAAAAACTGTCCGAATCACTGAATGCCAAATCGTCAGAAAAGGAACTTATTTTTCTGCATCCTTTGCTGGTTAGTCAGCAGGAGAACTCGCACATTCCCAATGAGCATGAATTTCTTGTTGAAAAAATAAAGACCCGCGAAGGTTTCCACCTCTTCATGTATCCTTTTGAAGGCCGGCTGATGCACGAGATCATGAGCGCTCTGGTTGCCTACAGGATTTCCAGAATATCGCCGATATCCTTCTCCATGGCCATGAATGATTACGGCTTTGAACTTTTTTCAAAACTGGAAATTCCTGTGGATGAAAACAACATTCATGATATCCTCAGCAAAGAAAACCTCATTCAGGACGTCCTCAGTTCCGTAAATTCCACCGAGATGGCGAGACGGAAATTTCGTGACATCGCTGTGATTTCGGGAATGGTGATCCGAAATTATCCCGGACAGCAAAAGAACAACAAGAACCTGCAGGCCTCTGCCGGATTGATCTTTAATGTTCTGGAAGACTATGACCCGGAGAACCTGCTTCTAAAACAGGCCTACGCCGAAGTTTTCTTCCAGCAGATTGATGAAGCACGTCTGGCCACTGCGTTTAACCGTATTCATGAAAGCGAAATCATTTTAAAGGAGTCAAATGCCTTCACGCCACTGAGTTTTCCAATAAAAGTGGACAGTTTGCGTCAAAGTTTAAGCAGCGAAGACCTGTCGGCAAGAATTTTGAGGCTTAAGGCGGAATCCATGAAAAAAAGGATGAGGAAATGACGCTGAAATCCCTGACTAAAACCATCAACAGCCAAACACTGATATTCACAAACCAGAGAGCACTTTTCTGGGTTGAAAAGCGGGCACTCATTATAAGTGACCTTCATATTGGGAAAACCTCCTATTTCCGCAAAAATGGTATTGCAGTTCCTTCCGGTATCCTTACAGATGACCTTACGCGTTTAGGTGCATTACTTATTCATTATGAGGCTGCAGAGCTTATTATTGTTGGCGATTTCCTTCATGTAGGACGAAATGCCGATTTTCAGATTTTCGAGACCTGGCTTCAGGAATTTGCGCATCTTAAGATCATTATAATTAAGGGAAATCATGACGATATAAAATCCGAATTCATGTCCCAACTGCCTGCAGAAATCCACGAAGACCATCTGATCATCGAACCCTTCAATTTTATTCATGTTCCGAATGAGGACGAAGATTATTTCACAATTTCCGGGCACCTGCATCCTGGTGTAACTGTGAAACTTGAAAGGAATAAATATGTTAGTCTACCGTGCTTCCGCTACACCGACAGGCAGCTTGTACTACCGGCTTTCAGCAAATTTACCGGTTTGGATACTAAAAGCTGCGGCGACTTTAACTGTATACCCTTTACCGAAGAACTTATTTTTGAGATGTAATAAGTTTGTATAATTTCCTGTGCCATTTATAAAATTACCATTTGTCAGCTTTTTAGCTGGCAAAAGGAATATAAATTGTTCCGAAAGCCTCAACCAAATCATTTTAACAATAAAAATCACGATTATGTCAGATGCTATTTCACCGAAAGAGAATTTATCCAACGAAGAAGCGATTAAAAAATTAAAAGAGCTGGCCGAAGGTGCCGGCAATTGTTTTTTTACCACGAAGATTAATGAATCAACGCCTCATACCCGCCCGATGGCGCTGCAGGAAGTTTGCGATCAGGGAAATCTGTGGTTTATCAGTTCCTCTGAAAGCTTAAAAAATGAAGAGATATCCGATGATGCCAGAGTGCAGCTTTACTTTCAGAATAACAGCAGTTATGAATACCTTTATGTTTTAGGCACTGCTACCATCCACAAAGACAAAGAACTTATTGACAAATACTGGACTTCCTTCGCCAATGCATGGTTTGACGGTAAAGATGATCCACGAGTTACCATAATTAAAGTGAAGCCTGTGGACTCCTACTATTACGAAACCAAGGACAATAAAGTTGTTGCAATGGCGAAGATGCTGTTCGTAGCAGCTACAGGTGCTAAAATGGAAGATGGAGGTGTAGAAGGAAAGCTTGAGGTTTAATATAAAAATTATGAATTCAAAGAAAATATTGATTCCCCTTTCTCTTGGCTTGATTGGATTATTTGTCTTTAACTCATGCAAAGCTAAAATACCTGCAGGTGCGGAGCCTGTAAGGAACTTTGACAAAGAGCGGTATCTGGGTAAGTGGTACGAAATTGCCAGACTGGATTTTACGTGGGAAAAAAACCTGAATAATGTAACCGCTGAATATGGCACCAAAGACAACGGAAATATAAGTGTCCTTAACCGCGGATATGACTATAAAAAGGACAAGTGGAAAGAATCTGAAGGCGAAGCAAAGCCGGTTGGTGACGCTACGGTGGGCAGTCTTAAAGTAGCCTTCTTCAAACCATTCTGGGCTGGGTATAATGTGATTGACCTCGAAGATTACAGATATGCCCTGGTTATTGGTGACAGTCTGGATAATATGTGGATCCTCTCCAGAGAAAAAACCATTCCGGACGATATAAAACAGAGATTTCTGGCTAAAGCCAAAAGTATAGGGTACCAAACTGAAGATCTTATTTGGGTAAAACACGATTAAGAAACTGTTAAAGTTATTGAGCGGCGTGCAGCAAATTGCACCCGCTTTTTTTTGCAAAACCGTAATTAAGAAAGAGGTTGGATCAGTTAATGAATTGTTGGTCTGTTTGAATTACTTTTGCAGGTTCACAGTGTGACACTTGTCTCATTCCGGCAAACCAACTCAAATAAATGAAGACCCTAAGCAAAATCATGATAAGTATATTGGTAATAACCGCCGGTTTGGTAGCAGCAGCCTTCATCATTATTAATCAGCCGAAATTTGGGAAGATACCGTCGGGTGCCCGCCTGGAGCGCATCCAAAAGTCGCCGCATTATAAAAACGGCAGGTTCGACAATCTGAATAATACGCCACAGCTTGCTGAAGACACATCGATGCCGGAGGTGATGTTCCGGTTCCTTTTTGGAAAAAAGGACCAGCTGAAACCGGCCCGAAGATTCACTATGAAAAAAACGAATCTGAAGGCATTGCCTACTGACGAAAATGTCTTTATATGGATGGGGCATTCATCATATTACATGCAGATGGATGGCCTGAAAATACTGGTGGATCCGGTTTTTAGCGGTAACGCATCACCTTTTACATTCACCACAAAAGCCTTTGAAGGAAGCGACCTTTATACAGCAGACGACATACCGGAGTTGGACCTGCTTATCATCACTCACGACCATTGGGACCATCTCGACTATCAAACGGTCAGGGAACTTCAGCACAAAACACGGCGAGTGGCCACAGGCCTTGGAACTGCGGAACATCTTGAATATTGGGGATTCGATCCGGAAATCATTACCGAACTGGATTGGTTTGAAGATGCTGAGTTGGGAAATGGATTCAGCATCCACTGTGAGCCGGCAAGACATTTTTCCGGTCGTGGCCTGAAGCGGGACCAGGCCCTGTGGGCAAGTTTCGTTGTACAGGGACCTACACAGAGAATATACATCGGCGGTGACAGCGGTTACGACGACCATTATAAAAAGATTGGCGCTAAATACGGCAGTTTCGACCTTGCTATTCTGGAGAATGGTCAATATAACAGAGACTGGCGTTATATTCATTTTCTGCCCGGAGAGAATATTAAGGCAATGAAAGAACTCAACGCCAAACGGATGATACCTGTTCACAATTCAAAATTTGCCTTAGCGGTGCATTCCTGGAGCGAACCGTTGGTCAGGATTACGGAACTGAACACCGAAAATTTAAGGATCATCACACCTGAAATTGGCGACAAGGTTCTTTGGCAGGACGATGCCAGAGTATACAAGAAGTGGTGGGAAGCCTATGAATAAGCATTTGGAATGATTTTTTCTGCCTGTTGGAAACCATTCGGGTTCGTTAGGATAACCAGCCGGGATGTATTTAAAATACGGCTCATGAAAAGAACACTACAGATTGCAAACGGCGTTGCGCTGGTCTTCACCATTATCTTCAACTATCTAAGTAACACCGGCATATTTGACGGGAAAACTATTGGTGATGTTTCCGATCAGTACAATACATCAATAACTCCCGCCGGCTATGCATTTTCCATCTGGGGACTAATATACGTGCTGCTTTTTGCTTTTGTGATCTATACCGGCAGAAGTCTGTTTAAGCCGGATAAAAACGATGCAGACGGCATCATTGAACGAGTGGGTTGGTGGTTTGTGGTTTCCTGCATAGCCAACTGTGTTTGGATTGTAGTGTGGCTGAACGGCTGGAGCGGCCTGTCCGTCGTAATCCTGGTCATTGCCATGATTTCTTTGACTAAAATACTCCTTGAAACTTTAAATTTTGGCGAAACTCCTGCAAAAAAATGGTTCGTTAATGTTCCTTTCCAGATTTATGCAGGTTGGATGAGTGTAGCACTCATCGTAGCTACTGCTGCCTGGCTGGGCAAAATTGGCTGGGATGGCCTGGGAATATCCGGCGAGTTATGGACTGTCATCCTAATTGCTGTTGCCACCGTGATTCATTTGATGATGACATGGCGAAAAAACTCGCCTTTATTCGCAATTGTGGGGACCTGGGCTTTTATGGCAATAGCGCAGGCTAACAGTGAAAGTTCATCAACCATTTATATATGTGCAATGATTTGTGCTGCGGTTCTTTTCGGCAGCAGTCTTTTTAATATGATCCGCAGAAAGTCAGTTTGATATATTAAGCGCAAATAGGCCAAATTGATATTTGTACGTATTTTTGAAAAAAGTTTCCCCATGAATATCAGAATACTGTTATTTTCTTTACTTACATTTTTGTCAGTCTTCTTTAAGGCGCAGGTTTTATCTGCTCTAAAGCCTTTGGATGCGGAACTCAGTACAGTTACCTATCCTTTTCCGGTTCAGTATAAAGAACTGAAAACTCAGGGGCAGAATCTTAACATGGCTTATATGGATGTTAAACCCGAAAAAGCTAACGGCAAACAGTTGTACTTGTGCACGGAAAAAACTTTAACGGCTATTATTTTGAGGAAACTGCCAGGTCGCTTCAGAAAGAAGGTTACAGGGTTGTCATGCCGGACCAGATAGGATTTGGGAAATCATCAAAACCAAAACAGTATCAGTTCAGTTTCCAACAGTTAGCCGAAAACACAAAAGCCATTATGGATGAGCTTAGAATTGACAAATTTGCAGTCCTTGGTCACTCAATGGGTGGAATGCTGGCTACAAAGATGGCGGTAATGTATCCGGACCGGGTAGAAAAACTCATTCTGGCCAACCCGATAGGCCTGGAAGATTACCGTAATTTTTCGCCTTATCAAAGTATTGATAAACTATATGCAGCTGAACTTAAAAACACTTACGAAAGTTACAGGGATTATCAGCTGAAGTTCTATTATGACGGGAAATGGAAGCCAGAATATGATAAATGGCTGAATTTACTGGCCGGATGGACCATACACAAAGATTTCCCAGTCACCGCCTGGAATGCGGCTTTAACCACGGACATGATTTACACGCAACCCGTAGTAGATGATTTTGAAAAGATAAAATCACCCACCCTGCTCATTATCGGTACAAGAGACCGCACCGCAATTGGAAAGGCAAATGCACCTAAAGAGCTTCAGCCGCAAATGGGCCTTTACCACATTCTGGGCAAAGAAACCCAGAAGAAAATAAAAGGATCAACATTGGTTGAACTTGAGAATGTGGGACATTCACCACATATTGAGGTTTTCGATCGTTTTATTCAGCCTGTTTTAAAATACCTGAAGTAACTAAGTAGAAGGATTCACATTTGCTGCCCGTTACTCAGGGAGTTTTATAACGCCTGCAGAAGCATTAAACCGAAGTAAATCACCATTTAAAACCAACGCGCTTTCAAAATTATTAGTGAAAAGCCCACCGGTACCTAAGCCCTGAGGCAGCGGATTTTGCTTCGTATACGTGTACTGCGCTATTGCGTTAAGTCCGATATTACTTTCCAGCGCTGAAGTTATCCAGTAATCTATACCTAATTTTTCAGCAGTATTAATCCACTCGTCGGAGCCCGAAAACCCTCCGATAAGAGACGGTTTCAGGATAATAAACTGCGGTTTTATTTGATTTAAAAGTTCTTCTCTTTCAATACTGTCAACAATTCCAATCAGTTCTTCATCCAGCGCGACGGGTGTGGGAGTTATGCGGCAAAGTTCAGCCATCTGCGAAATATTACCGGCCTTTATGGGCTGCTCAATGGAATGAATATCCAGCTCCGCCAGTTCACGCAATACCGTTTTGGCCTGTTCAAATGAAAGGGCACCGTTGGCATCAACCCTGATTTCCAGCTGGTTTCCCGGAAACTCCGACCGCAACTGTCTTAGGATTTCTCTTTCGGAAGGCCAGTCAATACCTATTTTTAACTTTAAACATTTGAAACCTTTCTGCAGTTTATCTGAGATCTGTTTTCGCATATGTTCGGCGTTACCCATCCAGATCAAACCGTTTATTCGGATCGGGGCTGAATCCTGCGTAAATTCAGACGGAAAGTAAATATTTCCTCCAAATTCCAGATTTCGGACCACCTGTTCATAACCGAACCAAATAGAAGGATAATGCAGCAGTTCATCCTTCAGAAATTCTTCATTTTCATTGATGTGTTCAACGAGCCACTTCAGTTTTTCTTCGTAATCGGGCACATCATCATAGCTGAGTCCGCGGAATATCCCACACTCTCCCACTCCCGTTTTACCGTCTTCAGTAATTGTAAGGATAAAGGTTTCCTTGGTATGCAATACACCGCGTGAAGTACCGCCGGGAGTCTCAAATTCTAAAATATATTTAAAGTATTCAGCCTTTTTCATAAGATTCTGTTTAAAAAGAAAGACGCGAAATTTCGCGCCTTCCAGTATTCATTAAATCAGTTTATTAATCTTTTACCACATCAATGCGCATAAACTCTTCCGCTTTTTCCACCATTTCGGTATTACCGCAGAAGAAAGGCGTACGCTGGTGAAGCTCAGTTGGTTCAAGCTCCATAATACGGTTGAAACCGTCGGAGGCCTTGCCCCCGGCCTGCTCGGCCAGGAATGCCATTGGATTACATTCGTATAACAGACGAAGTTTACCCGTGGGCGCGTTTGCATAAGATGGATAGATATAAATCCCCCCCTTTATCATATTCCTGTGGAAATCCGAAACCAAAGATCCGATATATCTGGAAGTGTACGGCCTGTCGCCCTCCATCATCTGGCAGTACTTCAGGTAATTTTTAACTCCCTGCGGAAATTTTGAATAGTTTCCTTCGTTTATAGAGTATATTTTTCCTTTCTCAGGAAATCTCATATTAGGATGGGAAAGGTAATACGTTCCCAGGCTCGGGTCCAGTGTAAATCCGTTCACGCCGTTTCCGGTAGTGTAGACGATCATTGTGGAAGAACCGTAAACCACATAACCAGCAGCTACCTGATCTACCCCTTTCTGAAGGAAATCTTCAAGCTGAACGGGAGTTCCCGGCTCAGTTACACGGCGATAGATGGAGAAAATGGTGCCTACTGAAACATTCACATCAATATTTGACGAACCGTCCAGAGGATCAATAAGAACAACGTATTTACTTAAATGTCCGTTTGGGCCACATTTAATATCAATGAAATCATCGCTTTCTTCAGAAGCAATTCCACAAACCACCTCACGCTGAGACAAAGCAGTGATGAAGATGTCATTTGCCAGCACATCCAGTTTCTGCTGCTGTTCCCCCTGGATATTTGTCATACCTGCATGACCAACTATATCTGCGATACCAGCCTTATTTACATCACGGTTCACCACTTTGGATGCAAGCCTGATGGCACTTAGAAGGCGGGAAAATTCGCCGGTGGAATACTGAAAATCGTCCTGCTTATCAATTATAAATTCGCCGAGGGTCTGTAATGCGTTTTCTGACATTTGTGGGTTTTTGAGTTTGCAACAAATTTCGGAAATTTCTTTGAATATTAAAGGTATATCGCAGAAAATGATTCACCCTGATATGGATGGCCAGGCATAATCGGTGGTCATTTTCATTTTTCAGTCAAAAACACTATTTTTGGAAATTATTTCCCCCACCTGCACACTACCACAATCCACAAATTATCCAACTGATTACCAGTATATTAAATGAAAGTATTTAAATTTGGAGGCGCATCTGTAAAGGACGCAAACGGAGTTAGAAATGTTGCCACGGTCCTGAACAGTCAGGGCACAGATGCCTGTCTGCTGGTCGTATCAGCCATGGGTAAAACAACAAACGCGCTTGAGAATGCCATCAGTTTATACTTTAATAAAGGTGATTACCACACGGCGGCAAATGCCGTTGCGAAAAACCATCTGGATACGGCACGGGAGCTTTTTGAAGGTGATGCGGCAATTTTACAGGAACTGCAGGCGATTTTGATTGACTTGCTGGATTTTCTAAAAAAGAACAAATCGCCTGATTACAGTTATGTTTATGATCAGGTTGTAAGTACAGGCGAGCTACTGTCAAGCAAAATAGTAAGCGAATACCTCAATTCCTGTGGATATTCCAACAAATGGCTGGACGCCCGCGAATTTATTAAAACAGACGGACTGTACCGGGAAGGTACCGTGAACTGGGAAACGACTGTAGACAATATACGGAGACTCGATAAAGATGAAAATTATGTCACTCAGGGCTTTATAGGCTCAGATAACAATAATTTCACCACTACCCTGGGCCGTGAAGGTTCGGATTACAGTGCAGCCATTTTCGCATATGGACTGGATGCCGATGCACTGACCATCTGGAAGGATGTGCCGGGTGTAATGACCGGAGACCCGCGGAAATTCAGTGAAGTGCAGCTCCTGGACACTATTTCCTATGAAGAGGCTATTGAAATGGCCTATTTCGGAGCGTCGGTAATTCATCCCAAGACACTGCAGCCACTCCAGAAAAAAAATATACCCTTTTATGTAAAATCATTTCTTGAGCCGGAACAACCTGGAACAAAGGTGAGTAGTACCGCGGGCAGCAGCAAATTACCTTCTTTTATTCTTAAGGAAAATCAGCACCTGGCGCATATTTCCACGCGTGACTTTTCCTTTATTGCCGAAGAACACATAAGTCAGATCTTTAATGTGCTGGCGAAACACAAAATAAAGGTATCCCTGATGCAGAATACGGCCATCTCCCTGGCCCTCTGCTTGGAAGACAAATACGGCAACCTTGAGGAATTCAACAAAGAACTGAGTGCTGAATTCAAAATAGATCTGCGCGGCGGCGTATCACTTTTCACCGTAAGGAATGTGGAGCAGAACGAAATAAACCGATACTGCGCGGACAGGCAGATACTTCTTGAACAGATTTCACGGAATACGGTTCAGATGGTGATTGAATAACTAATAACCCATTCCAAAAAACATGAGCTTAATTTCCAGACAGGATTTAATAAATGCATCGGGCATGAACAGATTGGGTTTCATTAAAAATCCACTGTCAGCAGCCATTATGCGCCTGACCAAAATTGATCGGGTGAACAACCTTTACGACAAAGTAAAAGATAAGCAGGGCAAGGAGTTTTTTGATGCTTTCGTACGCGAACGGAACCTTAAATACATTGTCTTTGCCGAAGATTTAGCGAAAATCCCGAAAACAGGACCCTTTATCCTCGTAGCCAATCATCCGCTGGGCGCCATAGACGGCATCCTGATGACCAAGATCCTGTCCGAAATCCGTCCCGATTTTAAGATCATGGGCAATTTCCTGCTGTCACGGATCAAACCTATGGAACCTTATGTGATATCGGTAAACCCCTTTGAAAAACGTAAAGAGCTTCACAGCAGCTCAGGCGGAATGCGGGAAACCCTGCGACATCTGGCTGAAGGCGGTTGTGTCGGGATATTTCCCGCCGGTGAAGTCTCCAACAAAAACAATCCTTTTGCCGAAATCCTGGATAAGGAATGGGAGAAGCCCGCCATTAAACTCATACGCAAGGCGAAAGTTCCGGTCGTTCCAATGTACTTCCACGCTAAAAACAGCACTGTCTTTTACCGGCTGGCAAAGATGCACCCCAATTTGCAAACTTTGTTGCTGCCATCGGAAATGATGCATCAGCGCGACAAGCCCATCCGTATGCGGATAGGAAAGCCTATTTCTGTAAAGGTAATAGACGAGCAGGAAGATGCGGAGGAACTCGGCGAATTCCTGAAACGTAAGGTCTATATGCTTAAGTCCTATTATGAGCGACGGAAATCGCTGCCGGACATCCTGAAACTGCCCAATCTGAATATTAAGTTTCCGCTGCTGCTGAAGGAGGAAAACATTATTCAGAATATCATAGACGAAACTCCGACTGAAGATATCGTAAAGGAGATTGAAACGCTGCGCGCCAACGACAAGATGTTCTTCAGTAACGGTAATTACGAGGTCTATTTTGCCGGCTATGACGAAATCCCGTCCATTATGCGTGAGATAGGCCGCCAGCGCGAGCTTACCTTTCGGGCTATTGGCGAAGGCTGCAACCTCCCTTATGACCTGGACGAATTCGACCAGCATTACTATCACCTTTTCCTTTGGGACAGTGAGGCGAAGAAAATCGCGGGTGCTTACCGCATGGGTCTGGGCCGGGAAATAATGAAAAAACATGGTGTGGGAGGCTTCTACACCAATTCCCTATTTGAATTTGACCAGGAAATCCATCCTTTCTTCCGCAAGGTCATAGAAATGGGTCGCGCCTACATCCTGCAGGAGTATCAGATGAAGCCGCTACCCCTCTTCCTGCTTTGGCGGGGTATCGTGCATGTTTGTCTGCGCAATCCGGACCATAAGTTCCTGATGGGCGGTGTAAGCATCTCCGACAAGTTCTCCGATTTCTCGAAATCGCTGATCATAGAATTTATGCGCTCCAATTATTACGACTCTGCGGTGGCACAGTACATACATCCCAAGCATGAGTTCAAGATCAAGCTGAGGGACCGCGACAAGCACCTTTTTCTGGACGAAGTGGAATCGGACCTTAATAAGCTGGACAAAATAATCGATGACCTGGAACCGGAGCTCAGGCTTCCTGTCCTGATTAAGAAATATATCAAGCAAAATGCGAAAGTTGTGGCCTTCAATGTGGACCCAAATTTCAATGATGCCATAGACGGACTCATGTATATCCGCATCAGCGACCTTCCGGCCAGTACCATAAAGCCGGTTTTGGAAGAGATGAGCGAAGAAATGCGCAAGGAGCAGGAAAATAATAAAACTGAGAATCAGGCACTTTAGAAAAAACATGATAAAAAGCGCGAAAATACTTGCGCCGCATGGAAAAAGATTCTATTTTTGCAGCACTTAAAACAACAGAAGTTAACGGTTTCTTAGCTCAGTTGGTAGAGCAATGGATTGAAAATCCATGTGTCCCTGGTTCGATCCCTGGAGAAACCACTTTAAATCAATCACTTACAATTAATTTTGTAGGTGATTTTTTGTATTAGGAGGATTTTGAAAAATTCTTGCCAACTGTGCTAGGATAGCTCGTGCTTTACTTGGTGTAAGACGCGTAGGATAATACGGAACCTTACGGTTTGAAATAAAAAAATAAAGCTGTATTTGATTGACCGTAATGGTGGAGTTTACTTCAAATCAAACTTTAAAAATATTTCATCTGACAATAATCTAGTATCCGTATATACGCCATCGTTAACGACCGATAGAAATCCTACTTTGCAATAGTTTTCTACGGCTATAAAGCCATCTTCCAACTCAAGGTATGGTTCATGGTAATATCGTCCGAATTTGGAGTCTTTCTGACCGACATAAGGATACAATAGAATACTTTTAGTAGCTTTCCAGTGCAGGTTGTAGGCAAACATTTGTTTTAGATCATCATCTGCGGGATTGTTACTGTCCACAATTTTCCATTTGGTATCTATAACATAGGTTTGCATGCTACTGAGATCTCTGATTACTATATCGGGCCTAATGGTTTTATGCTCCCAAAATTTATCCTGTGCCTGTGCATTGATTTCATAATAATCGGAATCAGTATGTTTCCGTAAAATACGATATACGTACTCCTCCCACAGCTTATTCATATCAAACAGTAGGGAAAGCATCTGCTCTTCACCTGAATTTAGATTGGGAGAATAATTCAAAATTAACATCTTAGAAATATCCAGCGATCGCTTATAAGACTGGGTTTTTCGATCCAGCTTCAGGTCGTGAAATTGTTTTGCCGTGAAACTCTTTCTTTCATAATCGCTAAATTCATATAACAACCTTTTTACCTTGTCACTAAGATTGGTATTTACCAATGAATCGACTATTGAGAGAGCCTGAAAGATGATCTGATGAATTTGATGATCTTTATCGTAGACCTGATGCTCACAATAAAACTTTTCCTTGTGAATTAAATTTTTCTGTATATCTCTAGAAAAAACCAATTTTCCTTTTAGTGCCAGCTGATTGTTTTGTATGCGCCTGTATTTTTTAATTAAACCTTTCTTCACCAACTGTTCAACTTCCGTAAGGAAAATTTCAAAGTAAACATCAAGGATAGAATTATTCTTTCTTTTCAACCCTGTTTCAGATACGGTATCCACCTGAATCTTTTTGCAGACCCTGAGCATATTTAGCAACACACTTTGCCAAAGTTGTTTGTTCGGATATTCTGAACTGTCGGCTTTCGGGAGAATCTCTATCGTTAACCCATCTACCTGTAAAACGCCAACATAACTATTGAACTGAACGCCATTAAAAATAGGAGTGAAATACTTATTACCATTCCTCTCATTGAATTTCACAAGTGAAGTAAGGTGATTCTGAGAAAAACCCCCTTCACCAATTCTTAGCTTTTGGTATTCAAATACCTGCAGGAAATTCTTGCGATCCATTAGATTATTCTGCGTTGTCCTGATATATTGATATAAAATCTGAGACACTTAATGTATCAACATCAGCGAAGGTGTAGATCTTTTTTTCTGTAAGAAACTCAACATCATCGTATCCTTTAAATTTTGCAAGTATCTTCTTGTTATCCTGTGTACTTGAAGAAAATACAAAACGATCTCCCAACACCAAGCCTATCTTTCCGAAGTCTCCGTAGAAGTACTCTTCCAACAGTGGTATAATTTTGTTTTTAAAGGTCCTTTTAAGCTCCTCTACTGTATTAACCCCAATAAAATAAGAATGGCCTATTTGGTGATCTTTATCTACTAAGAGTTCGATACGTTTATTGATGGTTTCAAGCAAAACAATCAAATCAATATTGGTATTTGGAATTTTGCCAGAGTATTCATGTCCATACACTAAAACTTGCGGATCAGATTTCATTTCAGTAAAAGAAAATCTGCGTCTTAAGGCAGTATCCAGACTTTCAACACTACGGTCTGCAGTATTCATGGTACCCAGAAGGTACAAGTTAGGTGGTACTCCAAAACCTTCCTTACTGTAAGGTAGAGTTACTTCTATAGACTCCCTACTCCCCAAGCGTTTATCATCTTCAATAAGTGTGATCAGTTCACCGAAAATTGAAGAGATATTCCCGCGGTTTATTTCATCCATGATAAGCACAAAGCGGTCAAGACTTTTTGATGAACTGGAATCGTTAGTGTACGAAATAAGTTTATCAATTATGGATGGGTAATAAATCCCCAGACCCTGATGTGAATAAACTCTTTCGCCATAAAACAGTTCCTTCATTGTTTTAAAACTTAAGGTATGACCAGTACCTCCGCTCGACTTTCTAAATCTTAAGTTTTTCTCATTAAAAGAAATGATGGTGAAATCACTACCCTGAGTTTTTAGTGGAAATTTAATAGAATTATCTTCTTCCCATTCACTTTTTAATCTCAGGAGTGCATCCTCAAATGGAATACTATTCTGTCGGGCAGACTGGGCGTTCAACCAATTATCCTGCGCCTTAGACGCAATTTTTGTAAATATTCCATCTTCCACCTCATACAAGACTTTGTTATCAACTGTCTTTGGCTTAATTCCCTCTATAAAGTCCTCATAACCCATGCTTTGATGGAAGGTGGTAAACCTAATCTGATTTCCATTGGAGTAATGGTCATATAGTCGCAGAATTTCGTCCCGATCATCTTTAGTATTTCCAAACATACGATCTTCAATAATTTCAACCGCAAGTTTTTTAGTTGAATATGTCTTCCCTGATCCTGGGCAGCCGAAGAGAATTTGATTGAGAGGATAATTCATTGTAGTTGTCTGTAGATTTGAGATTCGTATAAGTTCCTCGTATTGTTCTCTCGTAGCAGAGAAATTGGTTCCTTGATTTCCACCCTTAAGTGAATTTAATTTATTGTTTTCCCTTATTATTTTTGACAAAACAGGATTCTTTGCAAAATTGTGAGTAATAATTATGTCAACACGATCTTCATTAGGGTCATATGCACTCTTGTAATACTTAAGCTCCTCTTCTATGACGGGGTTTTTACCTACACTTGAGGTAACTTCTCCTAATCCATAAACTCCTGAATTGTTACCACTAAGCCATAGTATTATCTTATCACCAACTTTAATCTTATCCTTATGTGCTGCTACTTTCCAACTTGTGATAGAGGAATCGGTTAACGCACTCACAACGTCATAATAGTCGGGATTTCCTTGGAATAGCCAATAATTTTCACCTTTATTAGAATAAGGTGAAAATTCTCCCCCGATGACTTTAGATCGAAAATCCTTATCAAATGCCAATCTTTCGATAAAACCATCATTATTCTTTAAGTAGCCCGATCGGATAGTTTTATTAAAAACTTCAACTATTGCTCGATCTATACCTTTCTTATGTTTTTCAAGTAGCTTTGTATCCGTAATATGGTTAAGAAAGGAATTTTCTGAACTTTGAAATTTTTCTGAATGTATTCCAAACATTCCTTCTCCTATAACCTTAAAAGTTTCTCCATGAGTTGACGATTTGAGAGACCATACATATTTCTGGCCCACTATAAAATTGATTTGTTTATCAGAACAACTAAACACACACTTTTGCGTCCCTTGGATTATTCCGTGTTCAATAATCAACTGATCTAGATAATTGAAATAAGCTATTAAATTGCCTTTACTGAAAGGTTGCAGAACGTCATTATACAAACCTGTTAAGTCACTTCGGTAATTAACAAAAAGTATATTTTGAATCATTAAATTCATGTCATCCCACTGAGGTTGCTTATAGTAAGATCTATATATCTTCGCAAAGTCAGCGCGCTCTGATATGACCTTGCGAAACACTGGCAGTAATGAATAGTATGTTAAAAGAAATCCATTTTGAGATGTACTATTATTTATTTTAAATTCTTTGCTGAATCGTTTGAAGAAGGAATATTTGTATAAACTGTATTTCTCAGGATATCGGAAGCTGAGATAAGCGCTGAGTGTCCTTTCATCTTGTTGAGCATTAAAATTCTCTTTTTGAAGAACCTGCCGCATTTTAACCAAAATCTGATCGGAGGCTATTTGAAAATTTAATATTCGGCTATCTATTGGTAGACGTTCATCATATAAGCTATCAAACATTTCACGTACTTCCTCTGGAAATTCTTTTGCAGTCTTGTATATGAAATCCCAGGAATTCTGGTATAAGAGATTGCCTGCACGACTAAAAGAAGTTTTGATCATTTCGGCAAAATTTGGATCTTCCAAATTCCAATTCTCCTGAAAATAGTTTATCGCATCATATTTATATAACTCATTCGGTTCTCCAACTACACTTATAATTGTAAGGTACCGATCTACCAGGCTGTGAATTACTACTTCATTCATTGAGATTGTTATTGTTTAGGCACATAAATACCCCCAGTGCCGTTCAGAACTTTATCATTTAGATCTTTGCCAAAATTGTTTTTCGATATCTGGGATAACTCAGTAAAAAGCTTTTTAAACTCCTCTGAGGTTCTGTCAAGTTTGTTAAAATATTTTGCTAAGACTTTTTGTGTCACTCCACCTGTCCCTGAGGAATCATAAGAACCTATAGTGGAATTTTTATATCCTAAGAACTTACTTGGAGCAAATAAACCTTCTTCTGGCCAATAATACCAGTGAAAAAATGACCTGTAATACTGCAGGACCCGTGATGGTTCCAAATTATCTATTTCCTGAAATGATCTGAAGTTTTCAATAATGTCGTTCCATGACTCAACAACTTTATTTTCATTGTATAGGATCTCATCCCTTCTATAAACAAACATTTCAGATTGGTAAAGCATTTCAAATTTGTTACTAAGGATCTCATTTTCTATCAACGGCTGCCACTGTTCCAGAATATAGGTCCACATTCTGTGCTCGTATCGCCATCAGTAGTAGTGTAAAAAATTATTACAATATCGTTTTCTTTCTTACTTTCAATTGCATTAAGGGAGTCCTTAATAAGATTCTTTACAACTTCCAAGTCTTCATGTAAGAGTGTTTTTGATTCATAAGGAGTTAGTGTAATTCCGTCTCTCAATTCATTATTAACCCCGAAATAATCATACTCGTAGAACAATTCGTTAATTTTCATTTTTATTTAAATTTAGCGTAATATAAGAGGTGCCGCGCAATCTAATTACTTCCTTATCCCAATATATCTTTAAAAATCATTTGTGTTTAGGTTCTGTAGGAGAAATTAATGCAAACTTTATATAATCTTTTACCCAAAGGACAGTTTAATCCATTGTAAGCTTCCCGCTCCCAGGCACGCTCAAAAATAAAGTGTTTTATTGATAATTTACTGTTGTTTACGGAATTTTGTTGACTGGAGGAGATAATTAATTGGCGGAGCCAAAATCCTGAGCATTGTCCAACAAGATTTTTCCATATTTCATCAGGAAGCGTGGGTGAAAAAGGGTTTCTTCACCGGAAGCGCCATAACAAAAAATGCCCCGCAAAAAGCAGGGCATTGGTAATTAATGATATGATATTATGGCTTTGAAATCAGCTTACCACCCTGCTGCTTACCGTTCTTACCGGTAAGTTGGTAAAAGTAAACACCAGCCGGAAGACTTACAGGCAGTGCAGTTGTCATGCGTGACAGACGCACATCCATTACCATTGAACCAGCCGCGTTATACAGCTTAAGGTTTGATCCGTTATCCACCCCTTCCAGAGTTACATTTAAAACCGAGTTGAAGGGATTAGGATACAGCTTAGCGTTCAGGCTAACAGCGTTAGCAGAACTTGTTGCCAGGACACCACATCCCGCCGTCATTTGAACATCAACTGCGGCAGTAGTTACAGCACCGCTGGTGGTAAGCATACGACCATCTACTGCTACGCCTGTGGCAAGGTTTACTGCGCCATTGTTCCCAATGACTGTTCCCTTGAACTCTGCATAATCACTTAGATCTGTAGCTCCGTCTACTTTCCAGAAAACATTTTTCGCCTGTGCACCGTTCTGTAAAATAACTTTAGCGTAAGTGCTCGTAGATAAAGCTCCGTTAATTTTGATTACAAATACAGCATCAGCATTTCCCTGTGCATTCAGGTACACATTTCCTGTAAGTACCGTGGCACCGTTCAGTTGGTAGGTATGCGGCGTAAGTACCAGACCCTGACCAAATGCGGCTGGGTAAAGAAGTTCAATATCGGTAGGAAGTATGTTCAGGTAAGTGTACACCAGACTAAGGTCTGCTGCAGCTTGTGCAGTAGAGCTATCCGGACTCGGATGTATTGTACCGTTCACATTACCAGCCTGAAAACCTGTAGTTAGCCCTACATTGGTACCCACATCACCGGTAAGAGTTGAAACTCCTGCATTGGCAACCCCTCCGTTTCCGGAAAACACAGCATAACAGGCAACGCTGTTTAACTGCGGTGGCAGTGGCCCCGTAAGTGTTTGAGAACCACATCCCAGAGGTTTAGCAATAGTAACGCCTGATACTGACACAGCACCGGTAGTGGATAGCGCACGGCCCTCCAGCGTTACACCCGTATTAAGGACGATAGCTGCGTTGTTGGCAACGATTGTTCCCCTCATCGCCGTATTTGTCGCAAGGTCCACAAGCCCTTCTACTTTCCAGAAGACATTGCAGGCAAGAGCGCCATTGGTAAGCACCACCTGAGCGGCAGCACCCGAAGAGAGAGATCCCTGAATCTTAAATATGAAGACAGAGTTAGCGTTTCCTCCACCGTCAAGAGTCAGCATTCCATTGATCGTAGCACTTTGCCCAATGGAGTAGATTCCGGCAGTAAGCGTCTGTCCATTCCCAAGTAATGCAGCCGGAAACTGAGTAGGAACAGCAGAATTCAGCTGGTTGTAAGCGATGGTAAGTGACGCCGCGGCGGCGGCGGTTGCCAGATCACCATTATGCATCACTCCATCCACATTTCCGAAACCGGTAAGTCCGCCATTATTGGTGCCCACATCTCCCGTAATAATAGATAAGCCTGTATTCGTTACCGCTCCTGTGGTTGAAAACACGGCAAAATTCGAAACTGCTCCAAGTACTGGTGCCTGGGCGCTAGCCTGGTAACCGAACATCGAGGCAACCGTAACTGCCAAAAGTAATAATTTATTCATTTTTTTATTTTTAGCCCGATATGAGTCTACCGAACAGGCAAAGGTAAACTATAATGATGCCACATATTAGTATTTTAATAAAATATATATTTATTTTTTAATCACTTTTCATTCATATGAAATCATTAACATTTTTCTTTTATTTTAAAGCCACTTTTATTAAATAATATTCAAAAATAAAAAACCGTCTTTAAAACACTAAGTAATTAGGAATGATAAGAGTTAAAGTATACATCTTCCAGAGTTGGAACTTTCTTTTAATATGAACTGCATCAGTTTCAGCAAACAAAAAATCTTAAGCGTGTGGTAAATGTGCTGCAACTTAAATAATCCTGCATAAAAAGACAGGCAGGGGACTGTAAATTATATCCCTGCCGGTATATAAGTTGAGATTCACTTACATGGCTGTACAAAAAATATTAATTATCTTCGCTCTCCAAACCTTTAGATTAAAGAATGAAAAATATATTTGCAGCTTTTGCGCTGCTCATGTCCATAATTGTAGTCGCGCAGGACGGCATACAGTTTCAGAAAAACAACTTCGGCGAAATGCTGGAGAAAGCCAAAAAAGAAAATAAACTTATTTTTATCGATGCCATGGCTGTGTGGTGCGGACCGTGCAAACTAATGGATAAAAACGTCTTCAGCCTAAAACCGGTGGCCGATTTTTACAACGCCAATTTCATCAACGGAAAATTTGACATGGAAAAGGGCGAAGGCCTGGAGCTGGCGGCACGCTACGGTGTGCGCTCTTATCCTACTTACCTTTTCATCAACGGTGACGGGCAGTTGGTTTCCCGCAATATGGGATATATGCCGGAAAGTACATTTCTGGAACTGGGTAAAGAAGCATACGCGGCCGTGAAAAACATGGGCTCCATGAAAAGCCGTTTTGAAAAGGGCGAAAAAGACCCTGACTTCCTCATCAGCATTATTAAACTTCATGCGGAGTCTGATTATGATTTTGCTAAGCAGGCCTCTGAAAGATATTTCAAAAACAAAAAGACTTCAGAGTTTACCAAGGAAGAGGTAGGCTATCTTTTGTTCGCAATTAAAAGTGTGGATGATGCCAATTACAGCATCTTCAAAAAAAATGAAAAAGCGTTGACGCAGCACTTTCCAGCGCAGACATTTGAACAGTTTGATAATCAGCTGAAGATCCAGAAACTCTGGGATACTTCGGTTAACCTGAAAGCCAAAACAGTAAATGACACTCAGTTTCTAAGTCAGGCTGAAGTGATGATCGGAAAAGAAGAGGCTGAGAAGGTACTAAACCGCCGTAAGCTGGACTTCTACGAACAGACCGAAAATTTCCCGGCCTATCAGGCTGCGGCGCTGGCCTATTTTAAACTCAACGAAAAGGCTGATCCCACAGAACAGCTGAAAGCCGCCTGGATATTCTCTGAAAAAGCCACGGACCAAAATGCGCTGAGAACTGCTCAGCAATGGGCCGAACGCTCCGTGCAGATGCGTGAAACGCCGGAGAACAGCTATATCCTGGCTAAACTTTACCAGAAATCCGGTAAGAATGCGGAAGCCAGAATGTATGCTGAGGCCGCTGTACGATTAGCCAAACAAAGAGGTGTCGACAGCAGTGCGGCCGAGAAGTTACTTACCGAATTAAACTAATACATTTGAAGAGACTTTGTTTTGCCCTCCTATGCTTTACGGTGATATTTGCTTCTGCGCAGGATACTGAGGATTCCAAATCCCTGTACGTAAAAGGAAATGCTGTGCTGCTACCTGTTGGGGTACTGAATGTGGGCGCAGAATATCAGCTTCATAATAAATTCACCTTGCAGGCGGATGCTTTAGTTTCTCCCTGGAAATCCTTTTCCGGTCACCAGGCACAGCTTTACATGTTAGGGATGGACGGCAGATATTATTTTGACCGTGCTTTCCGGCGCTGGTACGTGGGCTTGAACATCAGCGCACTCCGGTTTATTGCTCAAAAGCCAAATTACTGGGGAGAAGGACCTTATCAGCTAACTCCCGACTCACCAATCTATAACAAATCGGACCTGTATCAGGACGGTTACGCCGTTTTAATAGGGGCTGTTGCAGGTTACCAGTTTCAGCTTTCGGAAAAATGGAATATTGACCTCTTTGTTGCCGGCGGAAATGCACAAAGCCTGTACAGGGGATACCACGAAGAACTGGGGATACGATATGACGAGCTGACGGGCTGGAACCGCAGCGGCGAGTGGATTCCGTACCGCGGCGGCGTAATGATTTCCTACAAATTAAGATAATGAATATAAAAAGCTATAAATACCTTATTGTTGCCACAGTAACCTTCCTGATTCTGTTCCTTATGAATTACATTGGCAACCCGGAGGCGGACAGACTGGAACGCGCTTTAATGACCGCAGTGGCGGGTGTAGTAGGACTAACAATCGGAATGTGGTTTGTGTATCGGAACCGCAAGGACGATACGCATCATGATTTTGATTAATATTCCTTAACGGATCTCAAGCTGAATCGTTTGTCCTGTAACCTGACTCCTGACTTTCATTTTAGATTTACCCGACAGCAACTTCTCTTTCTGCCTTAAGCTTTCACACCGGCTTAAGATTTCGGGACTTTGCCCGTCAATTTCTGTCACGGTATCACCCGGTTTCGCTTTGTCGGCCGCAGCTCCCCATAATGCGGCAATACGCAGTGCAATCCCGTCTGAAATAACCGAAACATTCTCTTTCTTTCCGGTAAGCTGATCCTCGTTAGTTAAAAGATATACCTGGCTTTTTCTGAAATCAAAGATGGGATTCAGCTTCTCAAGTATTTTGTTTCCTATTTTACTGTTATGGTCTTTGGAAACTACAATATAATCGTTGATAAAACTTAAGTTAGCAAACATCAGCGGTTTTTTCAGCCGCACCCTTTCCAAATCTTCATTTTCATTTTTGTCGATGAGCGAAAGCGATACAAAGCCTTTTCCCCTTTCGGTTTCCGCAACTCCTCCCCACTTACCAATAAGGTCTTTTGCCTCTTTTGAAAAGTGTACAGCACCCGAAAAGCCACTGTCAAGGAGAAAAGCTACCTCAATTTTTTGGCTGGCTTTATAGTCAAAGTAAACATACGGCAACACCTGACCACCTCTGTTCGGCACCATATTCATTCTCTGAAAATCACGGGTGTTTAACTTAGAAACAGCATCGGTCACGGTTATTTCGCGTGTACCGTAATTTATCTGAACCACTGAATTCCGGAAGGAATTGGCACCAATAATTCCCTTTACAGCAAAACAGGTCTTCAGTATGTTTTCGCCCGGAAACAGAATAAAATTCATTTCGGTAAATTCGAGATCACCAATCTTAAACTTCTGATTAAACAGCACTTCAGCGGAAGTGGTATTGGCATTAGAATCTGATAAAACTACGGCACTTTTACTCGTGCCTTCCACTTTATCGCCAAAAAGCACATTGGAAGCACCGGTATCAAACAGGAATTTAGCTTTTTCGCCATTGTAATCCACATCGACGATCATAAATCCGTCGCGGTATTCAAAAGAAATTTTTTCCAGATACTGCTTTTCTATAATGTTGCCTGTATTTAGGGGGTGTTGCGCAGACAGAGCACCAAAAAGAAGGAGAAAAATAAGGGCACATGGCCGTAAAAAAGAGCTTCCTGCATTAAAAGCTGGTGACTTAATCTTCATATATCAAATATTTCACCCGGATCTTTTCAAAATCCAGCAGATCCTTTTGCCAGCTCGCCCGTATCTGAGATTCCGTTTTTCCGGCAATAATCTGTTTGCGCAGTTCGTCGGTGCCGGCAAGTTTATCAAAAAAGAGATTCTTCAGGAAGAAATCCTGCTGTGGGCTCTTATACTCTCTGTAAGCCTTCAGCAACCACTCCAGATTAATCCGTCGCAAATCTTCACTGTTATCAGATAAGTTCTCACCGTAGCAAAGTTTTCCGTTCAGGAAAGGGTCTTTGGCGCCCTCAGTTGGTCTGGGTGTAAACTGGTAAGGCAAATTTTTAGTCCAGGGCGAACCATAGATCTGAAACGGAAGCGCGGTACCACGACCCACAGAAACCTGGGTACCTTCAAAAAAACAAAGACTTGGATAAAGGTTTACCGATTTTTCATTGGGAAGGTTTGGCGACGGCTTCTCCAGCATGCCGTAACGCTTTGTCTTGTTATAGCCCTGCATCGGTATGACTGTGTATTTGGCCTGAACACCGTTCTTCAGCCATTTTTCACCATTCACCATATTTCCGTATTCGCCCATTGTAAGTCCGTACACTACCGGCACCTTATGCATTCCGACGAAGCTGGTAAATTTATCTTTCAGAACCGGTCCGTCGGTATAACCGTCATGCGGATTAGGCCTGTCCAGCACAATGACTTCCACATTATTCTCGGCACCTGCTTCCATTACGTAAGTAAGTGTGGAGATGTAGGTATAGAAGCGGACGCCAACGTCCTGAATATCGAAAAGAATAACATCCAGACCTTTCATCTGTTCCGCAGTGGGCTTTTTATTATTTCCGTACAGGGACACAATCTTGATCCCCGTCTTTGCGTCCATACCGCTTTTCACGTGTTCACCCGCATCGGCAGTTCCGCGAAAGCCATGCTCGGGCGCAAAAATTGACTTCATCTTTATTTCGTTCTTCACCAGGAAATCCACAAGATGCGTGCGGTCTTTCAGCAAGCCCGTTTGATTGGTAACAATACCTACATTTTTATTTTTAAGAAGAGGAAGATAAAGTTGAGGCCGGTCTGCCGCAGCCAGAAAACAGTCTGTGTTTTGGGCAGTTATGGGGGTAATTGCTAAAAATATTAGGCAAATAAGAACTAAATCTCTAATTTTGGCACCTAAAATCATCTGCTTGAAGTTTCCGTTATATTTTTCCAAAAAAATAGCTTTTTCCAAAGATAACAAAAATAATCTCTCACGGATTATCATCTTTATTGGGAGGCTTTCTGTAGCGCTCGGCATCATCGTTTCACTGATCACGGTGTCGGTGGGCTTTGGCTCTAAAGAAGCAATTAAACTGCGCATGGCCGACTTCAGCGGACATATCAACATAAAATCCAAACGTTCCAACTCGTCCTATGATTCATCTGTGCTGGACCGCACGGGACTGGACCTGAAAAAAATACGTGCAAATCCGGATGTAGCTACAGCGCAGAACTACGTAAGCGTGAGCGGAATCCTTCGGAATGAGCACAACTTTGCCGGCGTGGTAATGAAAGGCATCGGAAAGGATTTTGACCATGAGCGCTTTAAGAAATTCATTGTAAAAGGAAACACTCCAAAGGTTACGGAAGATGGCTATAACAACGGAGTTGTGATCTCGGAAAAGATTGCCAGCGACCTTCACCTGGGCGTGAAGGACAGTATTGTTGCCATTTTTTCGAAGCAGAACCAGCAGCCTCTGTACAGGAATTTTGAGGTAATAGGTATTTACAAGACAGATATCAAGATGATAGACGACCAGTTTATTCTGGGCGACATAAACCATGCACGTAAGATCCTTGACATGGAGAAGAATGATGTAGGCGGCATCGATATTTTTCTGAAGGATGTTAATGATATAGAAAAGGAAACACCAGAAATAGACCGCAGTGTGGGCCTGAAGAATTATACCGAGAAGGCCACTGAAAAGTACCCGCAAATCGTAGACTGGATCAATATCTTCGACAATAATATTGCGGTGATCATCGTTATTATGCTCAGTGTGGTGATCATCAATATCGTAATGGTTCTGCTGATCCTCATTATTGAAAGAACGAATTCCATTGGTCTGCTTAAAACGCTGGGCGCCAGCAACGGGCAGATCCGCACGCTTTTCATTTACTACACGCTGCTCATTATGGTGCCCGGACTTATCTTTGGGAACCTGATCGGCTTCACACTTCTGGGACTTCAGAAAATTTTCAGTATTATAAAGCTTAATCCCGAAAACTATTACATCAGCACGGTGCCGGTAGATCTTAACCCGCTGATCCCAGTGGTCATCTCCGCCGGAATTTTGTTGGTATCAGCCTTTGCGATGATTTTCCCAAGCTATCTTATAAGTAAGATATCACCGGTGAAATCGATTAAATACACATAAAATAATTAAATTAAGATATGAAATTTGCAAATAATATACTTGAAACTATCGGAAATACGCCTCTGGTAAAACTCAATAAAGTTTTAGGCGAAGATTTTCCTGCTTTGGTTTTGGCGAAAGTGGAAACCTTTAATCCAGGCAACTCGGTGAAAGACCGTATGGCGGTTAAAATGATTGAGGATGCCGAAAAAGACGGACGTCTGAAACCGGGTGGAACAATAGTAGAAGGAACTTCCGGAAATACCGGTATGGGACTGGCGCTGGCAGCTATCGTGAAAGGTTATAAATGTATTTTTGTCACCAACGATAAGCAGTCCAAGGAGAAGTGTGACATCCTGCGCGCTGTTGGTGCCGAGGTTATTGTTTGTCCTACCGATGTGACGCCGGACGATCCACGCTCCTACTATTCAGTTTCCAAAAGTCTGGCAGAGCAGACAGAAAACGGTTGGTATGTAAACCAATACGACAATCTTTCTAACCGCGAAACGCATTACGAACAGACAGCACCGGAAATCTGGGAACAGACCGAGGGTAAACTGACGCATTTCGTGGCCGGAGCCGGAACAGGTGGTACAGTTACAGGTTGCGGCAGATTTTTTAAAGAGCGCAATCCAAATATCCACATTACAGGTATCGATACCTACGGTTCTATCCTGAAGGAAATTCACGAAACGGGCGAAATTCATCCTGAAAACGCCTATTCTTACATTACCGAAGGTATTGGTGAAGACATTCTGCCGGAAAACTACGACATGAGCGTCATTGACCATTTTGAAAAAGTGACGGATAAGGACGGTGCCATTTATGCAAGGAAACTTGCCAAGGAAGAAGGTATTTTCTGCGGATATTCAGCCGGTAGTGCTATTGCTGCGCTGAAGCAGATGCAGGACCAGTTTACTGAGGACGATATCATTGTAGTGCTGCTGCACGATCACGGTTCCCGTTATGTAGGCAAGATCTATAATGATGACTGGATGAAACAGATGGGCTGGCTGGATTAATTTTAAGAAAGTAAGATTTCATAATAAACCCCTTTTGCTTTTGCTGAAGGGGTTTTTAGTGAGTATGTTTTAATTAAATAGCTGTAACATTTATGATCTAGGCTGGTCTTCCCTACTCTGAATATTATAAAACAGGCTTCTTTTCTCCGCCTGCAGTGTTTCAATCTGCTCCAGCAACCTGCTTATGATTTCGAGGCCGGGCAAATTCACTTCCAAATCATAATGCCAGTTTACAAAGCGCTCGAAAGCCGGCAGTTGCTCATAATATAAGTACTTCACCTCATCCACCGTTTCCGTTCGGAGAAGTCCGGATGCTTCAAGTTCATCAAAAAAATTGATTTCTATATTGTAGAGCGTTACAAGCTCCTCACGTGATATTCTCTGGCTCATTTCCTTAATTTTTGAAGTTCTGTAAACAGTTCCTTTTCCCGCTCCGTCAGATGTTTCGGCAGCTCAATATTGTAGCTAACATACAGGTCGCCATACTGCCCGTCCTTTTTGTAGACCGGAAATCCTTTACCTTTCAGCCGGGCTTTTGTGCCGTTCTGTGTTTCCGGTTTAACTTTAAGGTTTACCTCACCGTCCAGGGTTTTCACCTTCACATCGCCCCCTAACATGGCAGTATAGAGATCGATAGTAACCTCAGCAGCCAGGTCATCACCATTCCGTTTAAAGTACGGATCTTCGGCAACAGAGAAAGTGATATAAAGGTCACCGTTTGGTCCGCCGTTGTAACCCGGATTACCGTGCCCGGCAAGTTTGATCTTCTGCCCGTCATGAACTCCGGCCGGAATGGTGATCCGGACTTTCTTACCGTTGATGTCAAATGTTTGCTGATGCGTTTGTGCGGCATCTCTCAAATGAAGCTGCAGTTCTGCCGAAATATCCTGCCCCCTGAATTTCCCGGAGGCAGAGCCACGTGCATTCCTGAAGCCGCCGCTACCACCGAACATGCTCTGGAAGAAATCCGAAAAATCTTCGCCATCGCCAAAATCAGCACCTGAAAATCCACCGAAATCACCGGTGCCCTGCGCCTGCCTTTGCCTGTGTTGCTGTTGCTGTGCTCTTTCGTACTCTTCGCCATGCTGCCAGTGCTCGCCGTATTTGTCATATTTCTCACGGTTTTCGGCATTGCTCAGGACTTCATTGGCCTCATTGATTTCCTTGAACTTCCTCTCGGCCTCTTTATCGCCCGGATTCACATCCGGGTGATACTTGCGGGCCAGTTTCCGGTAGGCCTTTTTTACCTCCTCGGGCGTAGCTGTTTTGGCTATTCCAAGTATTTTGTAGTAATCTATATATGCCATTTTATGTCGGGCTTTCCTCAAAATTACAGATTTTACAACATAATTTCAATTAACTTTGAAAAAAAAGTCTTTATGAATACAGTGCTGAAAAACTATTCAGGCATTCTGCTTTTACTGGCTGGGATAATTGCGGGCAGTCTTTTGGGAATTTTCTGGCCGCAGGCAGTAGAATATCTTAAACCGCTGGGCGATATTTTCCTGAATCTCCTTTTCGTAAGTGTAGTACCGCTGGTATTTTTCGCGGTGGCCAATTCCATTGCGTCACTGGAGCAGCAGTCGCGTTTCGGCAGGATTATTTTCAGCATGGCCGGTACCTTTCTTTTTACCATCCTTATTGCTGCTATTTTTACAGTAGGTGTGGTTTACTTCTTCCCTACCGAAGCGCTGCCTTCCACAGGTGAACTTCTGCCGGAAGCCTCTTCAGACGATAGCTGGAGCGACCGATTGGTCAGGTTTTTCTCAGTGGGCGAATTCACAGAGCTGTTTTCCAGACGGAATATGCTGGCGTTGCTCATCTTCTCCTTTCTCACCGGAATGGCAGCGCGCAAAAGCGGCGCGGCAGGCCAACCTTTCAGCCTTTTTCTGGCTTCCGGTTACGAAGTGATGAAGGAACTGCTGTTAATGGTGATGAAAGCTGCTCCCATAGGTTTGGGTGCGTATTTCGCCTATCAGGTAGCAACTGTTGGCCCACAGCTTTTCGGCTTCTATGCCAAGCCGCTGGGACTTTATTATGCCGCCGGCACCGTTTATTTCATTGTTTTCTTTTCCATTTATGCTTTTATGGCGAAAGGCACGGAGGGCATCCGCAGATTCTGGAAAAATAATATTTATCCGGGTCTAACCGCCGTCTCCACCTGCAGCAGCTTTGCTACAATGCCTGCTAACCTGCAGGCTGCCTCCCGGATTGGCGTACCTTCTACAATAGCTAATATCGTAATTCCTTTGGGCAGCACTCTGCATAAGGACGGTTCTTCTATGTCGTCCATCATCAAGATTTATGTCGCTTTTCTCATTATCGGTCAGGACTTCTTTGATCCGATGAATTTAATGCTGGCGCTCGGAATCACCGTATTCGTTAGCATTGTCGCCGGAGGAATCCCGAACGGTGGCTACGTAGGCGAGATGCTTATGATATCGGTTTACCAGCTTCCGGTGGAAGCCATTCCGGCAGTGATGATTCTGGGAACACTGGTTGATCCGCTGGCTACGCTGTTAAATTCTACCGGCGACACTGTCGCAGCTATGCTGGTTACGAGGATTTCGGGCGACAAGTTTACTGAGGGTGAAGAGTTGCCTCTTTGACCATAACTCAACATGGAATAATTTTTGGGTCTGCGTGCGGAATCGTAAATTGACCTTCCAAAAAAAATAAAATTATGCAGATAGATATAAGGAAACTGGCTATAGAAGATTATGATGAATTGCGGGAAACCATGCAGAAAGCGTATCCTACAATGTCTGAAAGCATCTGGTCCAGAAAAAGCATTCAGAAACTGCTTCGGATCTTCCCGGACGGACAGGTCTGTATTACAGTAGACGGTAAAATAGCAGCTGTATCGCTCGCGCTTATCGTTCAGTATAAACTGTATGGAGACGATCATACCTACAAGGAGATCACCGGTAATTACACGTTTAACACGCATTCTGATACGGGCGATGTTCTGTACGGGATTGAGGTGTTTGTGGATCCCGAATACCGGAAATTACGGCTCGCGCGCCGTTTGTATGATGTTAGGAAGGAACTTTGCGAAACCCGTAACCTGAAATCCATTATGGTAGGCGGACGAATCCCCAACTACCATCTGCACAGCGCCGAACTGTCACCTCGTGAGTACATACAGAAAGTGCGGAATAAGGAGATATATGATCCTGTCCTGAGTTTTCAGCTGTCCAACAATTTCCTGCCCGTACGTATCCTGAAAAATTACCTGCCGGAAGACCTCCATTCCAAGGAAAATGCCGTACTTCTGCAGTGGAACAATATTTATTACAGCAACCAGCCTAATACGATGCAGGATTCCGTCATCCGCCTTGGCCTGGTTCAATGGCAGATGAGACATTTCAAGACCATCGATGCCTTTTACGAGCAGGTGGAATTCTTCGTAAATGTGATGGCCGATTATAAGTCTGATTTCATTATGTTCCCTGAATTCTTCAATACTCCTCTGCTGGCACCTTTCAACCATCTTTCGGAAAGGGAAAGTATGTTTAAACTGGCCGAACTTACGGAAGAGATCAAGAATAAGATTTCTGAATTTGCCATCAGCTACAACATCAACATCATAGCCGGCTCGATGCCGATTGTGGAGAATGACGACCTTTACAATATAAGCTATCTGCTTCACCGCGACGGTAAGATAGACGAGCACCGCAAAATACACATTACTCCCAATGAGAAGAAATTCTACGGTATGAAGGGCGGCAATGAAATCAAGGTGATTGATACTGACTGCGGAAAAGTAGGTTTGGTGATTTGCTACGATGTGGAGTTTCCGGAGCTGCCCAGGATCCTGGCCGATCAGGGCATGAAAATCCTTTTCGTTCCTTACCTAACAGACACCCAAAATGCCTACACACGGGTACGGCACTGTGCGGCAGCCAGAGCCATTGAGAACGAGTGTTACGTGGCCATAGCTGGCTGTGTGGGCAATCTGCCGGGGGTGAACAATATGGACATCCAGTTCGGACAGGCGGCGGTATTCACACCATCAGATTTTGCCTTTCCATCCAATGCAATTAAAGGTGAAGCCACGCCAAACACCGAAACCACGCTGATTGTGGATGTAGACCTCAACTTACTTAAGGAACTTCATCACTACGGAGCCGTACGAACCATGAGTGACCGAAGAACCGATCTTTACGATACGGTAAATTTAAAGGGTGAGATGGAATAGTCTTAACTGTTATAACGCAAATACAAAGGCCACTCCTCAGGAATGGCCTTTCTTCTTGATTTTATGTATCGGATTGCTTCACCCATTTTCCATAGTCAGGAACAGCTTCTTCCTCCCAGTTGGCCAGCAGATGTTCAAGTCCGGACTTCAGCTCATCGCCACTCATAGCGGTACCGTGACCGGGTACAAGTGTGGTTGGATTCAGCGCTTCAAGCTTTCGGACTGAATTTAAAGCACCAGGCCAGTCAGCAGTCAGGTAAACCGGTGGGCCGCAAACCTCTTCCTTCTGCACCAGAACTCTGTACATTGAATCCTGTCTAACAGTTATTAGCGCATCTGCAGATATCAGCACGCCGTCTGATTTCCTGAACAGTGCAATCTGTCCCGGTGAGTGTCCCGGGACATGTATCCATTGCCAGTCGGACTGAAAAGGTACAGAGCCTTCCGGAATTTCCTTTAAAACGTCCTGAATGTTTACAGGTTCATTCGGATAATAAGCCGAAATTTTGGCCAGAAGGCCTCCTTCCACGCTAACATCAGGCTCCGGATAAGCCTGCTGTCCGGTCAGGAAAGGAAACTCAAGCGGATGCGCGTATACGGGCACCTTCCACTCCGCCACCAAATCCACAATGCTCCCCACATGATCGAAATGTCCATGGGTCAGGATAATTGCTTTTGGCGGATTGTTTTCACCAAAACGTTCCTTTGTAACTTTAAGAATTTCGCGGCCGGAGAATGGCATTCCGGCATCCACCAGTACCCAGTCCGAATCCGGGTGGCCAATCATTACCAGATTTACAATTTGATTAGTGTAATAGGCCACGTCCGGTCTTACTTCACGCAGTTTCCCGCTGTCCACGGATGTCATCGGGATGATCTTATTGTCTTTACTTTGTTTCATAATTGTGATTTTTATGAAAAACGGCAAATAAAGTGCCGTGGGAACGAAAGGTTATAGCTTATTGTAAAGCTCTGACCAGCGAAGAATCTACGCAGAATGAATGGCAGTGGGATACTATGCAATCTATTCTAATCTACAAAAGTTTCCGCGTTACGCTTCTTGTTCTTTTAACCAGCAATCAGGGGCGCAGCTTAACTGAGCGTAGCTAAAGCTTAGTTTTTAGCAGGAGTGCTGTTTATCTATTTATTTCAACAAAATTTTCATTTGATAATTTACCTTCATCAACATAGTTTTTAAGGACGTCAGTTAATTGGAAAATTTTTCTTTCGTCCTCAATTAGAAAGTTACACCTTATGGTTTTACCAGAATTTAAAGTCACTATTAATTCATTATTTATCCCGTTTGAAAATCTGTCTGAAAAAACAGAAATCCCGCTTGAAATTAATTGTCCTTTAGAAGCACCTGTGCTAATCTGAATTGAGTTAATTTCGCTTAAATTGTAACTTTGATCATTAATTACAATATTATAAAGATCAAAAATGAGTTTACCTTCCAATTTTCCTTTTAATTGTTCTGGAAAAAAAGAATTTATTAACCCTAAACCCATTGCACCAACAGAAATTAAACCAAAAACCTGTGCTGTTTTATCGTTGAAGAATCTATCATCATTTAATATGTAAACTTTAATTGCTAGAACTCCGAAAGAAAGTAAAGAAATTCCAAATAGAATTCTTTTCCTGGTCCAGACATATTTTTCAGATTCTGTGAATATTTTAAACGTTGTCATTTTAACATTTCTGCTACCTCTAGAATATATGCAAGTTATTCCTTCCTAATTATTAAGCATTCGTGCGTGCTTTACACGAACTTGTTTCATTGCATGATTTGGTTAAACTGCAAAACTCTAATTAAATAATTGATTGTCAGCTCTTTATCACAACCACACAAAAACAGAGTATTTGTCATTCCGCAGGAATCCCAGGAATCTGAGTGTCCGCGGTATAGATTCCTGCGGAATGACAAAATGCTGAATAGTGATTCTGTCATTTTACGGGCAATAATCCTTATTTATACGCCTCAATCGCTTTGTTGATAAGATCTACCTGCTGATTGATCGTTGGGCTGCCCGGATTGGCTTTCAGCACGCTCATTTTTTTCTGAAGTCCGTCTTTCAACATTTGGCTGATCATCATTTTGGCCTGAGGGTTCTGTGCGATCTGACCTTTTGCCTGAATAAGGATTTTGGTAAGGTTCCCGGTGGCCTTCAGATTGTCTGAGGTCATAATCCAGTTAAAACCTTCCTCAGCGCTGGCACCCAGTTCGGGGTTCTGGAACTTGATGAAAGGATAAAAGGCAACTGTAGCAGCAATCGCATGCATTTGCTTTTCGATCTTATTTTTAACAATAAGCGGCAGAAGCTCAGTCATCAACCCCTCGCCTGCGCTTTCCAGGTCAATCTTATCGGCCAGGGCAGCAACTCTTGAAGGATCTATTCCGGCAATGGCGGCCAGTGAACTGGCTTTAACAGAATTGGAAACAGCTTCTATTCCTTTCTCGAATACCGGCAGGTACTTTTTGTTCCTGGTCTTTGCCAAGGCAGATATGGCTGCAGCCTGCACCAGCGTTTTAGGATCGTTGGAGGCTAGTTTTTCAACCTCAACAAGGGCCGCCTTGCTGTGATCTGCTTTTGACAAATCAAGACCAGCCAGCGCACGCATCCGGATTCGGAAGTTCGCGTCTTTCAGTGCAGCAGTAAGTGTTTTCAATGAGGCCGGGTCGGATGAAATTTCCACCGCATTGTCCACTGCTTTATAACGGCTGAGAAACTCTTTGGAAGCAGTATACTGCATGAAAAACTGTTCCGGAGTTTTGTTCTCAGTAATTTCCCCCAGCAGCACACCGTCTGCATTCAGATTGATGAAATCCGGATTCTTAGTTACCGGGAAGCTGAAGATATTTCGTGATTTCGCGTTCACCCAAACGTTCCTTCGTGTGGGTTTACCGTTTTCATAGACATCCACAGCCAGCGGAAATTCAAAAGCGTCACCTGCCTGGTTCTGGCTTAAGGTAACTGTTACCTGTTTTTTAACAGGTTCGTAAGTACTTGTATAAGAAATTTTGGGATGTCCGCTGCCGTAAAACCACTGGTTAAAGAACCAGTTCAGATCCTTGCCAGACACTTTTTCCAAAGAAAGCCGCACCTGTGAGGCTTCGCCAGTACCGTACTCATTGGTTCTCAGGTAATCATTCAGTCCGCCAAAAAATGCTTCATCGCCCAGATAATTCCTGAGCATATGAAGGGTGGAACCGCCTTTGTTGTAGGAAACGCCATCAAACATATCCTCTTTGGAATGGTAATTAAACCTTACAAGGTCTTTGGTAATGTTCGCGGGATCTGCATAGTATCCCTGCGCAGCTTTCATCAGCGTATAATCGGCGAAATCCTTCCCGTATTTATGTTCGTTCCAGAGGTACTCGGAATAGTTGGCGAAAGATTCATTTACGGTAAGGTTGCTCCAGCTTTCAGCAGTAACAATATTTCCGAACCAATGATGAAATGCTTCGTGTGCAATTACATCTTCCCAGCGGTTTTCATCAATCAGGTCACCAGGTTTTTGCTGGGCAGCCTCCTGGTGCAACACCGCTGTGGTGTTTTCCATGGCACCGGATACATAATCGCGGGCAGTGATCTGCGCATATTTGGACCAGGGGTAATCGTATTTCAATTTGGTGGAAAAGAATTCCAGCATTTCCGGCGTATTCCCGAAAATCTGCTTTGCGTAAGGCTCATATTCCTTTTCAACATAATAATCTACCGCAATATTTCTCCATTTATCCTTTACGATGGCATAATCTCCTACACCCATGAAGAAAAGATACGGTGCGTGCTTCTTGTCTTGCACCCAGTGGTCGGTACGCATTCCTTTGCCGTCTTTTACGGAAGATTTCATAAGGCCGTTAGACAAAGTCACATACTTATCAGGCACTGTCATATAGATTTCCTGAGTGGTTTTCTGGTTAGGTTTATCTACGGTTGGAAACCAGGCGGAGCTGGCTTCGGTTTCACCCTGAGTCCAGATCTGCACCGGTTTGTCCGAATCTGCGCCCTGAGCATTTACAAAGTAAAGCCCTTTCGCATCAGTAATTGCAGCACTTCCTGTTTGGGTAACTTCGTTAGGTCTGGCCGTGTACTTTATGTAAACCGTATAATCCTGAGTCCTGTTATAGCTTTTGTCCAGATTGATCTTCAGCATATCATTGCTGTACGAATATTTGAGCGGGGACTTTGTTCCGTTTCTGTCCAGAGCTACTTCGTGGATAAGCATTGCTTTTGCATCCAGAACCAGGGAATCGGAAGCATAAAAATAAGGAGATGCCGTAATCCAGGCTTCGCCGTTCATCTGCTCTTTTGCGTAATCAAAATTTACACGGAGTTTGGTATGTTTAAGTTCGGTCGATTTGGTATGGGTGGCACGGTAAACTTCATTTCTGCCGGAGGTTTCGGTCTGAGCATTCAGCTGTCCCGTAAAAAGGATGCCGAGTAACGAAACCGCTACAATTAATTTCTTCATATAAAAAAATTGGGTTGGATTTATTTTGTTTTAGGATTGATCAGGATATCGAAAATATCATTTACAATATTTTCATACTCTCCTTTCTTAAGCTGCTCCTTACTTTTGTTGAATGCTTTTTTCAGCTCACTCTCAGGATTTTCCTCATCTACTGTTTCAACGACTTTAACACCTTTTATGTTCAGAAGTACCTCCTGAAGTTTATCAGTATCGGTATTCCCGTCTGGAATTACTTTCAGGTATTTCATTTCTTATCTTTTGTAAAGGGGATTTTCATGCCGGACTGTACCAGGATCATTTCATTTTTGGACGGATCAAACTGAAGTTCAATTCCGGCAGCTTCAAACGTAAAAACCGTCGCGCTTTGGGCTTCCAAAGCAAATTCACCCTGACCGGTAGCCTGGGCCAACAGTTTCCCGTCTCTGGTACGGACATCAATTTTCAGCGGAATTTGGGTTGAAGAATAGGTACCTGTAAGTTTGCTCAGGTCTTCCGCCTTCACGGCAACTGATTTAAATGTGGGGATATCAAAATCTTTTCCGGTTGCAGCACTTAATGCGGCGATGGCGATCCTGTTATTGTCGAAGGCGCTGCCGTTAGACAGCATTACGTAAGTCGTCTTATTCTGCGGGAAGTGATACAGCGCAGAAGTAAAACCGTCGATACCACCAGTATGACCATAACCCGTAAGACCGTTAAACGGAACAGAGAAAAGACCATAGCCATAACCGTCTGTCATTTTCATCATTTTCTCCAGGCTTGTCGCGGAAACAACTTTTCCGTTGAACAGTGCTGTTGCAAAAGTCAGCAGGTCACCGGTAGTGGATACCACAGCGCCTGCGCCGGTTGGTACTGACATATCTGTCTCGGCATCTTTAACAAAATTTTCAGCAAACACGTAAGAGAAGGCTTCCTTATCGGAAGGATTTATGGTTTTGCCGAAATACGTATTGCTAAGGCCAAGCGGCTTTGTAATTTTCTCTTCAAGCAATTTAGCATAGCTCTTTCCGTAGGTGCTCTCAAGAATGTAACTCAGCAGAACATAGTTGGAATTGCTGTAACTCATTGTTTTGCCTGGTTCAAAGTCACTGCCGGCTGCACTGATTTTGGCCACCATATCTTTTGGTGTAATTGCTTTACTGTTCCAGGTCAGATAATCAGGCAACGCGGTAACGTTATGAATACCGCTCCGGTGATTCAGCAGATGTTCCAGAGTAATTTTATCGGCATTCTTTATTTGAGGGTAATATTTGGAAAGTTTATCGTCAAGTTTCAGCTTGTTCTCTTCCACCGCCTTCATGACCAAAGCAGAGGTAAAGGTTTTACTGATGGAACCGATCCTGAATTTGGTTTCAGGTGTATTCTTAACCTTATTCTCCACATCAGCATACCCGAATGCGTTACTGTAAACAGTCTTTCCGTTTTCTGCTACGGCAACAGTTCCCATAAATTTGCGGTTCTGGTCCAGAGCCTGCATAAAACTGTTCATCTTCTGAGTATTGAAACTCTGCGCAAAGACCGCTGAAAAGGCTAAGACCGCTGAAAGTGTGGCAAGTTTGTTCATAATGTGGATTTTTGATGTAGAATATTAGTCTGTAAGATATACCTTAAGTTACAAACAAAAATTCTGAAAAAATCTACGATGAAACAATTATGTATTGAATAAACAGGTCAAACTTTATCAAACCCTGTCAGGGAATGATATAACAACTGGACACCCGCGAGTTGTTTATACGTGCTTAAATAGCTACCGGAGCTTTAATGCCCGGATAGGGATCGTAATTCTCCAGTGTAAAATCCTCAAAATCAAAACTGAAGATATCCTTAACGTCGGGGTTAAGCTTCATAACGGGCAGAGTGCGTGGCGTGCGCGAAAGCTGTTTATTTACCTGTTCAAAATGGTTGTTGTAGATGTGTACATCGCCAAATGTGTGTACATACTCCCCGACCTCCAGGCCGCAAACCTGCGCCACCATCATTTGCAGCAAAGCATAGCTGGCGATATTGAAGGGAACGCCCAAAAACACATCGGCACTGCGCTGATATAGCTGAAGCGACAGCTTACCGTCGGCTACATAGAACTGAAACAAGGCGTGGCAGGGCGCAAGCGCCATATTCGGGATTTCGGAAACATTCCAGGCAGAAACGATAAGCCGGCGGGAGTCCGGATTCTTTTTTATCTGGTCAATCACCTCGCTGATTTGGTCCACCACTTTACCGTCGGCACCGGTCCAGCTGCGCCACTGCGCGCCGTATACAGGGCCCAGGTCGCCATTTTCATCCGCCCACTCGTTCCAGATGGAAACACCGTTGTCCGTGAGGTATTTAGTATTGGTATCGCCTTTCAGGAACCACAGCAGTTCATAGATAATCGATTTCAGATGCACCTTTTTGGTGGTCACCAGCGGGAAGCCTTTGCTAAGGTCATAGCGGAGCTGATAGCCAAAAACACTTCGCGTACCTGTACGGGTACGGTCAGTTTTGTCGGTTCCGTGGTCGATGATATGCTGAAGAAGATCCTGGTAGTTACGCATGAGGAGGAATAGAATATTAGACTGTAGAAAACCTCAAAAATACGGAATTTCAATCGATACCAACAACCTTTTGAGTGCTGTTATTGAGTGAAAATGTATCGCCGGATCTGCAACCCTGCATGGCCTTTACCAGCGGCGCTTCGGGCGAAAGTGTCATAATTTTTTTCCCATCAACTTCCAGCTGGCCTACCGGTGCCGAAATATAAAATATCCCTGCACCGGTTTCCACCAAGGCGCCCAACTCCACTGATTTTGAGGGTGCAGAGTTTAGCTTAACAAGTGCATCCATCTGGTTATGAACCTCGCTGAGCTGCCGCTGCAGGTTGCGGATTTCCTGGGCGATCATCTCGCGGCTGGTCTCGTACTTATCGCCCATGGAACTTTTTGTCTCCGAGTTGGATTCCTGCGTTTGGGAAATCAGCCCTTTCAGCGTTTCTGCCTTCGCTGCCAAGCGTTCTTTTACGGTGTTTACGAGTTGGGTTTTGTCCATAAGTTATGAAAATAGTGGCTGTGGAGGGCAATTTAAGGATTTTTTAAAGTCCTGGGAATGATTGCCGGGCATTATAAGTATCTTCCGTATGCAGTTAATTGTATATATTTGAATGAAAAGTATGACGTTTGTGATACCTATCTCCCGCCTGGCGGTTGTATATGTATGATTTTGTGATACATATATACAAGTTACCAAACATAGCCGACCAAACGAATTCAAATGCACATTCAACAAACAGCAACAAAAAATTTTACAGTGAAGAAACTTCTCTTTTTAATTTCATTTCTAGTATTTACAACGGCGAATTCCCAAACTGTAGAAAATGTCGTCCAACAACAATTTCTTGAATATAGCCAATTAGTCATTGATCAGAAAATCGATGAAGCCCTTAACTATACAAACGAAGACTTATTTGATATTATTCCACGAGAACAAATGAAAAGCTTGATGGAATCGGTCTTTAATATGTCGTCAATTGAATTCAAAGCAGGTTTACCTTTGATTACGAAAGTGGAACCGTTAAAGATTATTGATGGGTCGCATTATATCCGTCTCCATACTATTTCTGCAATTGAAATGAAATTTAAACAAGACCCGGGCGAACCTAAGCGATCAACAGAAGAAGAACAAAATTACGTTGAAATGCTCTCAGCTACATTTCATAGTAAATATGGAAAAAATAATGTAAATTATAATGAGACAACTGGATTTTTCAAAATTAACGTCCCCAAAATGGTTGTCGCCAAATCGGCAGATTTAAAAGTTTGGAAATTCGCACTAGTTGATAATCCACAAATAAAAACACTCTTAGAAAAATTCATTCCTAAAGAGCTGCTTCAAGAGTAGATTATAAAAGGTATATTGCTACGTTTGGTAACAGCAAGCAAAAATAATTGCCGAGTTTTCAGGTAGTTGGAGCTTTGTTTTCACGAAGAATATTTTATCTTGCCGACAGTACGCGGTTCGCTTTCATCGGCAACTATTCCTGCTCGCAACCGTTGGCAAAAGTCGCCCGGCTCCGCCGCCAGTCGGGAAACCATCGTTGCATTCGCACGACGCTTTCCCAACTGCCGGCTTTAACCCATTCCGGCGCGGAGCCTTTGGGCTCCTCCCCGAAACGACGACAAAGCCGGGCGGTCATTGTAAGCTATTTTAGAACGACATGACAATACGACAATTAACAACATATATTTTAGCACTTCTTTTAGTCACAACTTGTAAACGGACAAACAAAATCAATCCAGACAATGTTGAAAGTGTTGCACTCATTAAGACCACTCACCCATACATTGGAGACAGAGTTGACAGCATAAAACTTGACGATAAATTAATACTAGAATTTCTAACAGACTTCGCTGACAAAAAAGAAGAAGTAACCAAATTTTACAGTTGTTATGTAATAAAAATTCGACTTAAAGACGGGCAACTCATAAGCTACCGGACAAACGGTCAGGTTTTTGAAAAATTCAAGGACGACAATACAACAGCAACTTATTTCAAGTTAAATCAAGACATAAACATAGTTTCAAAATATTGGAAAATTCCCAAAGAACAATTTTGTGCAACAAAACAAATTACAACAGCAGACATTAAAGGAAATTGGTATCTTAATAAGTGGACAATGTATCACACGTTAAAGTTTGATGAGAAGACACTTTTTATAGACAATCATATTGACAGCGTTCTTTATAGTAATTATTTCTTGGATAATGACACACTTATTTTGCAAGACAGCGACTCAACAATAAGGTACAAGAATAAAATTATCGCCATTACGAGAGACACTTTGATAATAAGAAGTTTTGGGAACGGTGCAGATATTTTGGGTTATTCACGGACAAAAAGAGAATGGAAAAACGAATAAAAACAGCTTATAACAGCACCTACAAGAAATTGACGGTTCAGTGCTTAAATGAAGCATTGTGCTTCGTTTCAATTTCAGCGTTAGCAGACAGTTTCCGTCTCCGAAATCGCCAACTTCTTGTAGTCGCAAAACGTTGGGAAAAATCGCCCTTTGGGACGATTTTTCCCAATGACTACCCGGCTCCGCCACCAGTCTGGAAACCATCGTTGCATTCGCACGCCGTTTCCCAACTGCCGCCTTTGACGCATTCTGGTGCAGAGCCTTTGAGCTCCTCCCCGAAACGACGACAAAGCCGGGCGGTCATTAGGTGCAAGCGTAACTGACGACCGTGCTAAAAACAAACTGACGAAAAAACCAAACAACCTTATCTGACAATCTAAAAAATTAAAAAACTTCCTGACAACTGTGATTTTTTGAAAAGGCTTGCGAATAATTAGAGAAACAAGTTTTACTAAAAAATCGCAAAATGAAGAATTTTAAAATTCATGCTTTTCTAACTTTCCTTTTTTTAGGGAGTACTTCTGTTTCCGCTCAAAGTATGTTGGATTTGTATTTCGGTGGCAACAAAGACAGTTTGACAAATGATGCTACAAAACTAATTCATATACCTGAACCGACATTTAAGCCTACAGACCAACAACCCGAACCAGACCCTGCATTAATTGCAGATATGGGATTTGAGCAGCTTTACAAATCTGAAATCCGCTCTTTTACCGTAAGAGATAACAAGCAGATTTCTACTTACAGGTTTCCCAATCGGTCTGAAAATACAATCGTACTTATTCACGGAGTGGGAAGCAGTGCTTATCTGTATAACAAAACGGCAGGACTTTTACAGGAAGCAACCCCAGCGGAAATTTATGCCATAGATTTAAGGGGCCACGGACAATCGGAAGGTAATAGCGGTGATGTGGATTATATCAACCAATATGTGGATGATTTGGCAGACATCATAAAGATAATCCGCAAAGAAAAAGCAAATGGAAAAATCATTATTGCAGGTCATTCTATGGGTGGCGGTGTGGCTTTACGCTATGTAATGGAAAAGCAATACGAACAACCTGATGGCTTTTTACTTTTCGCACCGCTTATTGGGCATAACTCACCTGCATTCCAGCAAGGACAAGCCTCCGAAAACATAGCCGAAGAGCCATTTATGAAAATCCATATTGAGCGAATAATTGGCTTGACTATGCTGAATGAAATTGGCAATCACGATTATGACAGCTTACCTGTACTGTTTTTCAATTTGCCTGAAGCTGTTCCTTTGAGAAAATATAGCTATCGAGCAAATAAAAGTATGACACCTGATGACTATGTGGCAGGGTTGAAAGCAGTAAATAAACCAATGCTTGTTGTAATGGGTAGCGAAGACGAAGTTTTTTCATCAGAAGCTACTAAAAAAGTCATTTTTGAAAACAGTAATGGAGAATTTCAGATAATTGATAAAGCTTCACACAATGGTGTAAAACATAACGCACAATCTTTTATTTTTATCAAAGATTGGTTTTCAAAGCTATAATGAATAAACAGGAGCAACAGCAATTTTTTCAGGAAATCATTGAACAGCACAAAGGCATTTTGTTCAAGGTTGCCCGTGTGTATTGCCGAAACGAAAACAACCGACAGGATTTGATACAGGAAATGATGATACAGATATGGCAATCCGTTCACAAATACAATGACCAGTTTAAAATATCAACGTGGTTGTACCGTATTTCTCTGAATGCAGCTATTTCGTTTTATCGGAAAAGCACAACAAGAGCAAACAGATTTACGGTACTGAACGAGCAAATGACAGAAATACCAACTGAAGACAAAGCGGAAACGGAACAACAACTGAAGGTATTAGAGCAATTTATCAGCGAACTAAAAGAGATAGACAAAGCCCTGATGATATTGTATTTGGAAGACAAAAGCCACGCTGAAATTTCGGAAATATTAGGACTATCCGTAAGTAACGTAGGAACGAAAATAGGACGCATCAAGGACAAATTAAAAACACGGTTTTCACAATTAACATCATAAAGAAATGAACGAATTGGAATTAAAAAAGCTTTGGCAAACAACCAATGAAAAATTGGAAGAAAGTTTTGTGATAAACAGTAAAAACACAGAAGACATAACCCGGATAACGGTTCATAATTTTTTAGGGTCTATGAAACCTATTAAAATATTTACGCTGTTGGTTGGCATCATTTGGGTTGGATTAGGGGCAATTATTCTTAGTCATATATACTTTTATGCCTTTTCAGAAGCCAATAAGTTTTTTCTTTTTTCGGCTACCATTCAAATTTTGCTTACAGCTATTGCATTATGGATTTATCTCTATCAGTTAATTACAATTTACCAAGTGGATATAACTGACCCGATTTTGAAAACACAGAAAAAATTGGCAGGCCTGAAAATATCAACGTTATGGGTTACACGTATCCTTTTTTTACAGCTTCCTGTCTGGACCACCTTTTGGTGGCACGAAACAATGCTCACAGATTGGAATTTATTGCAATGGGCAATGACGGTAATAGCTACTGTTTTATTCACTTATGTTGCCATTTGGTTATTCTTCAATATTAAATACGAGAATAGGAATAAAAAGTGGTTTAAGCTCATTTTTAATGGAAAGGAATGGACACCATTGATGAAGTCAATAGAATTATTGGAACAGGTAGAAGAATATAAGACCGACAAGAACGCCAGCACCTAACAGCAAGCAAAAATAATTGCCGAGTTTTCAGGTAGTTGGAGCTTTGTTTTCACGAACAATGTTTTATCTTGCCGACAGTACGCGGTTCGCTTTCATCGGCAACTATTCCTGCTCGCAACCGTTGGGAAAAATCGCCCTTTGGGACGATTTTTCCCAATGACCGCCCGGCTCCGCCGTCAGTCGGGAAACCATCGTTGCATTCGCACGACGCTTTCCCAACTGCCGCCTTTGACGCATTCCGGTGCGGAGCCTTTGGCTCCTCCCCGAAACGGCGACAAAGCCGGGCGGTCATTATCTGCAATTGTCCTAAAAGTTCCATAAACAAATGAAATTTTTAAAAAAATATTGGTATTACATTATAGGAGTTTTTGCAATTTGTATGTTTGTGAAACCTACTTTTTGTTTTATCATATTGGGTTCTGTTATTTTTTATGCTGGAATTGATTATTATCGAGTTTTCAGAATTGTGAAAAATTATGGAATTGTAACAACTGGAAAAGTTATAAAATATACAAGAGGACAAAAAGGTTATCAAACTCCAACAATAAATTTTTCTACAAAAAATGGAAAAACAATTGAAACCGAACCATATTTTTACGTTTCTAGTGATATCAATAAATTTAGAACATTCAAAAAATACATTAAAAAACCAATCGAGATAAATTATAATCCTGAAAATCCTGAAGAATTCTTGATTGCTGATCAAAAAGGTATAAATGCTATGGGAATAATTATCTTAATTTTAGTGGGTGCTCTTTTTGCAATAATAGGAACACTTGGCTTTTTAGAAATTATAGAAATGAATTTTAATAACAAATAAAACAACTGCAGATAATAACTAAGCTTTCGTCGATCTTGAAAAGCCAACAATGAAAGCCCGTCAGTTCCTTCGCTGCGCTCTGGACAGGCTCACCTTCGGAAGCTTTTTTGGTAGTCTATACTAAAATTGCACCTGATCATATGTCATGAACAAAAATTACCTTTTTCCGGCTTTTGTTTTCTTCATCGGTGCTGTATCGGTGCTGCTGGACTGGATTATCTTTTGGAAGAAAAATTATCAGGGTGATTTTCCGGAACTTAGGGAAGCTTATATCAACCACTTCCCCAATTTTCTGCAACCCTTTTTCAACTCAAAACTTTCCACTTTCTTCTTTGTGCTTGCCTGCTCAGCCGCCGGCTGGATTTTCCTGAAGCAGCAGCACCTGATATACAAACTGTTGGCAGTAAGTTCTTTCCTGCTTGCTTTTTGGTATTTGTTTACGCTAATGTGATAAAGCAGAAAGACAAGACACAAGCAAATATTTCTATTCTATTGCCTGGCTTGGGGTAGTTATAAGAAGATTAGTGCCTGTTTATCAAATTTAACCTCCTTCAGGACCATAATTATTTATGCCGATACCCTATTTCTAAGGCTGTTTTTCTATTTTAGACAACCGCAATTGCCTGGTGCGGCATACTGTCCGTTTAATCAGGAATATGCGCAGTTCTTAGTACACCTATCAAAGGAAGAATTATGGAAAATTTTGACAGAAAAAAACACTGGGAAAACATTTACCAGACTAAGGAACTGAAAGACGTTAGCTGGTTTCAGCCAAAACCGGATACTTCACTGGATTTCTTCAAACAGTATAATGTGCCCCAAACTGCAAAAGTAATTGACATTGGCGGCGGCGACAGCCTGCTGCCCGACCATCTGCTCACGCTGGGGTATGAGGATATTACAGTACTTGATATTTCTGAGGCGGCAGTATACCGGGCAAAACAGCGGCTGGGCGAACAGGCTGATAAGGTAAAGTGGCTTGTTGCGGACGTTTCGGATTTCAATCCGACCGTGAAGTATGATTTTTGGCACGACAGGGCGGCATTTCATTTCCTGACCGACCAAGATGAAATCAATAAATATGTAAAAACAGCACACGAGAACATAAATCCCGGCGGTATCATGGTAATCGGGACATTTTCTGAACTGGGTCCCAAAAAATGCAGCGGAATAGAGATCAGGCAGTATACTGCGGAATCCCTGTCGGAAGTTTTTCATGATGGTTTTGAGAAAATCAGCTGCTTTACGGCCGATCACACGACACCGTTCGATACTGTACAGAATTTTGTCTTCTGCAGTTTTCGGAAAACCATTTAAAATCAGATGTTTAGACGACTTATTTACACCGACCAATCTCCCACTACCATGCTGATCCGTCTGATGGTGGGCGCCGTTTTCCTGTCCGAAGGTCTGCAGAAATTCCTTTTTCCCGGTGTGCGTGGTGCCGGCAGGTTTAAGAAAATCGGCCTGCCGGAGCCGGAATTCCTGGGAAATCTGGTGGGCTGACTGGAAATCCTTTGTGGATTGTTAATTTTGCTCGGGTTGCTTACAAGAATCGCTACCGTTCCGCTGATGATCATTATGGTGGTCGCTCTGACCAGCACAAAAATGGAAATCCTGGCGGACAAGGGTTTTTGGGAGATGGCGCATGCCGCCAGAACCGACTGGGCCATGCTGTTGGGCAGTATTTTTTTGTTGATGAAAGGCGCTGGACGCTGGTCCCTGGATAAAATGATAACTACGGAATGGACGACAAAAGAATACTGAGAGAAATTGCCGCCGTCTTCCTGAAACTGGGATTCATCGGTTTCGGGGGTCCCGCCGCACATATAGCGATGATGCGGGAAGAAGTAGTCACAAAAAGAAAATGGTTCTCCGAAGCACACTTCTTGGACCTCGTAGGCGCCACCAACCTCATTCCGGGGCCCAACAGCACAGAACTGGCCATACACATCGGTCACGAAAAGGGTGGTTGGAAGGGATTGCTCCTGGCCGGACTCTGCTTTATCCTGCCCGCCGTCCTGATCACAGGAATATTTGCCTGGCTCTACAAACAATACGGGCAGGTTCCGGCCGTACAGCCTTTTATCTACGGTATAAAACCCGCTATTATCGCTATTATCCTGGGTGCCGTTTTTCCATTGGCCCGCACCTCGCTCAAATCTTTGCAACTCACTATAATAGGCCTTACAGTCCTGGCCGGAGCGCTGGCAGGCATTAGCGAAATCTATCTGATGTTTGGCGCGGGATTTACTGCCCTTTTATTGGCCTGGCTGCAGGACGGCGGTAAGAAGGGCTTTCAGAGTCTGATTCCTTTGAGCTTGTTGGCGGTTCCGTCAACGACGTTTCTTTCTGCTACCAATACCAGTCTGTTCTGGATTTTCCTGAAGATAGGCGCTGTACTTTACGGCAGTGGTTACGTACTTTTTGCATTCCTGGACACTGAGCTTGTAGCTACCGGACTACTCAGCCGCCAGCAGCTTATTGATGCCATAGCTGTTGGCCAGTTTACGCCGGGACCGGTCTTTTCTTCGGTTACCTTTATCGGCTATCAGATCAATGGCCTTACCGGCGCCATTGTATCTACCCTGGCCATTTTCCTGCCGTCTTTTGTATTTGTGGCACTCATTGGTCCTGTGGTAAGATACATGCGCGGATCCCGGCTTTTCCCAGCCTTTCTGGGCGCGGTTAATGTTGCCTCAGTTGCACTTATTGCGGCGGTGTGTATAGACATGGCCGCCGAAACCATTGCCGGATGGCGCACCATTCTGATTGCCATAGTTAGCATTCTTGTGGCTTTTGGTTACCGTAAACTTAACAGCGCCTTTGTCGTATTAGGGGGTTCACTATTGGGATATCTGCTCACGTTAATATGACTGCTGCACTTTTATTCCCGGTAAAATGTAAATTAACCTGGCCAAGCTGGATTATTGCTACATTTATCTAACGCAAACCGGGATGACGAGGCTTTTTTTTGCAGGCGACGTCATTCAGAAAAACAATACGCTATGTCCTACGGAAACATTAACCTGAACGAAGAAGTCACCACATTCCTGGATCAGATGCACCATCCTTCCAGAGCTGGTATTGATCAGTTACGGAACATAATCCTGTTTGCCAGCAGATCGCTCACCGAGAACATCAAGTGGAACGGACCCAATTACAGCGTGGGTGGTGAAGACCGCATTACAATGAAAATCCAGCCTCCCACTCGACCTGTTCAGTTAATTTTTCACCGCGGTGCCAAAAAAAAGGAGCAACCTGAACAAAGACTTATCGCTCATAAAAGCAATTTACTTGACTGGAGGGAAAATGACCGCGCCATAATGACCTTTCGAAATCTGCATGAGATTGAAGATAGCCAGGCAGAACTTCTGGAAATCATTATTGAATGGATTGCGGCGGAAGAATAGAGCAACGCTTAGACAAAAATTTGATGACAAAAAATGAAAGAAAAATCACAACTATGAGTACAAATTGCCCGGCAGCACCTGCTGATAAAAAAGAGTATTTGACAGATATTGGTCAAATTCTGGTCAGAGAGTATGGCACTAAGATGTATTACAAAACCGAGGAAGTGGAAAAGGCGCATAAAAAGAGCAAGTGGTACGAAGGTCTGGATTTTTCCTGCTGGGGCATGAGCACCTTTTCGTCACATGAAGATTTTGACCGGCATCACGAAGCCACAGGCGAGCATTGCGACTATGCGGAGATGAAATCCGAGATGTTGAACGGCCTTTCTATTAGCGATGGATATCAAATATTTGAAAATATGGAAATTGACGCATCATGGTTGGATTTTGGAGAAGTGTTCGGCTTAGCCGCAGATGGTCTGGGGCAATTTGTTGCCGGCATATTCGATGGAATATAGAATAATTTTAAAAACGATTTCCCAAAAAAAATAAATTAATGTTTAAAATACCAACCATTCACGGCTACATTGACCGTCGGATTTTAGTGAACTATTCCGCGGACCCAGAAGCAGTACAAAAGATTTTACCTTATCCTTTTCGGCCAAAACCGTATAAGGACAGAGCAATTGTCGGAATCTGTTTAATCCGGCTGAAGCACATTAAACCCAAAGGGTTTTATAATTTTATGGGCGTCAACTCGGAGAATGGCGCGCATAGAATCGCTGTGGAATGGGATGACAACGGGCTCACAAAATCTGGTGTTTATATTCCACGCAGGGACACCTCACTTATACTAAATACCATTGTGGGCGGAAGGATTTTTCCAGGCGAACATCATCAGGCAAAATTCAACGTTCATGAAGTATTGCAAGATTATAATGTTGCTTTCAAAAGTTCTGATGGTACAGAGGTGTCTGTCAATGCTTCAGTAACACACTCATTCAGTGAAAAATCTATTTTCGATACTATTGAAGATGCTTCTGAATTTTTAAAAAAAGGAGAATTGGGATATTCACCTTACGGCATTAAGTTCCAGGGACTACGCCTGCACACTTACAAATGGGAAGTGCAGCCATTAAAGGTTCACAAAGTGAAATCAAGTGTTTTTGAAAACAAAGAAATATTCCCTGAAGGTTCAGTACGTTTTGATAACGCATTACTTATGACGAATATCGAGCATGAGTGGCACAGCGTGAAGGGAACTACCCGGTAGGTTTGCACTTAACTCATATAAATATGTAAAATCCGTGCGAAAAGTAAGGGCACAGATTCGCACAGATAAAAATCAGCGAAATCTGCGCCATCCGCGGGAGATAAGCAATAAAGATAGTTTATGACCGCGCAAGATTACAGCACACAGATTACACAGTTCGCACCGATAAGAATCTGCGAAATCTGCGGCATCTGCGGCATCTGCGGGGGAATAAAAGCCTTAAGATTTTTGAATCCGCGCTTGATTACATCACACAGATAACACAGATTTACACAGATAAGAATCTTCGAAATCTGCGGCATCTACGAGAACATAACAAAAAAATCCGTGAAATTCGTGAGATCCGTGCGTGAAAATATATTTAAACAGATTACACAGATTTGCACAGATAATAAATCAGCGATATCAGCGATATCAGCGGGCACTAAACAAAAACAATCTGTGAAATCCGTGAGATCCGTGCGGGAAAATATATTTAAACAGATTACACAGAAATGCACAGTTAAGAATTCGCGAAATCTATGAAATCTGCGGGATCCATAACAAAGAAGAGAACCACTTTTGTGATTCTCTTTGCTTAGTAGCGGGGACACGACTCGAACGTGCGACCTCCGGGTTATGAGCCCGACGAGCTACCTACTGCTCTACCCCGCGATATGACTGCAAATATACAACTTTTTTTCAGATTTCAAAATTAATTACGGGAATTTACATTCTCAGCTTAATTCAGTAACTTTGTATATGGCAAAAATTCTGCGAATACACCCCGACAATCCACAGGATAACGTAATAAATGAGGTAGTTACCGTGCTGAAGAACGGCGGACTCATCATCTACCCTTCCGATACGGTTTATGCGCTTGGCTGTAATATTTTTGACATCCGTGCCATGGAAAAATTGGCACAGCTGAAAAAAATAAAGCTCGAGAAGGCGCACTTTTCAATTATCTGCAACGACCTGAGCCATCTTTCCAATTTTACAAAACCAATAGACACGGCTGTTTTCCGCTTCCTGAAAAGCAAGATTCCCGGGCCCTTCACCTTTATTCTTGAGGCCAATAAAAGTCTGCCACTGGCCTATAAAGGCAATAAAACCGTCGGGATCCGCGTGCCGGACCATGCCATCACGCAGCTGATTGTGGAAAAACTGGGTCACCCTATTGCATCTACGTCAATTAAGGATGATGATGAAGTCCTGGAATATTCCACCGATCCCGAACTGATTGCTGAAAAGTATGACAGCTTTGTAGATCTGGTCATTGACAGTGGCTACGGTGATAATATGGCCTCTACGGTGGTAGACCTTACCAGCGGTGAGCCGGAACTGATCCGCCAGGGAAAAGGAGAACTGTAATTCAATCTTACAAGAAAGACATTAATGAAAATCATCACCTCACCGGCCAAGCTTATGACCGTAGAACCGGCTGTCAGTCCGCTGAAATCTACTACTCCAACATTCATTGAAGATGCCGCTAATATCCACTCCTATCTGAAGGAAAAATCACCCAAATATCTGTCAGAACTCATGGAGATTTCGCAGAAACTTGCCGATGAAAACTGGGAGCGGAACCAAAACTGGAATCCAAAACCCTCTAAAAAAGAGTCAGCGCAGGCCATTTTTGCGTTTACCGGCGAAGTATACCGGGGTCTGGATGCACGAACGATGGACAGCGATTCTCTGAAATACCTGCAGAAGAATTACAGGATTCTCTCCGGACTTTACGGTCTGCTGAAACCCTCGGATAAGATCATGCTGTACCGTCTGGAAATGGGCCGCAAGTTTGAATTTGAACATTATAAGAATCTTTATGAGTTTTGGCGTGAAAAACTGACCGAACAACTTAACAGCGAGCTGACTTCCAGAGACATCATCCTCAATCTGGCCAGTTCGGAATATGTGAAAGCTCTCGACCGCAAAAAACTCAAGGCACCGGTGATCGATTTTGATTTTTTCGAACTTAAAGACGGTAAACTGAAAACCATCGTAGTGTACACCAAACATGCGCGCGGTATGATGGTGCGCTTCTGTGCCGAAACCCGTGCAAAAACACTGAACGACGTGAAAGCTTTTAATATGGAAGGATACAGGCTTGATGATGACCTGTCCACTGCCACCAAACTTGTATTTACGCGTTGATGGGTACGCTAAAGGATATTAAATCTGATTTCCAAGAGGAGCTTTCGCAACAATATTCCGTTTCCGAAACCGAAGTTCTGTTTGAAATTTTCTCTGAAGAATGGCTGGGTCTGAACCGCCTGCAGCTGCGTGCGGCTCTGCAAAACCCTCTGGAAACTGAAACTGAGGGGAGATTTAAAGATGCCTTAGGGCAGCTGAGAGCAGGAGTACCCTACCAGCAAATTCTTGGCAAGGCCCTGTTTTATGGTTTAAACTTCGTTGTGGACAATAACGTACTAATACCACGGCCTGAAACCGAAGAACTTATGGAGATTGCTGTGGCTGAACTTCAGTTGCTTACGGAACGGAGTAATGTACGTTCTGAGATTGATAATACTTCCGGCAAGTATCAGTTAAGAATCATTGACATCGGAACCGGCAGTGGCGCCATTGCCATTACATTAAAAAAGCAGTTTCCCGAAGCGGTGGTTTATGCCGTCGATTATTCTGAAGCCGCCCTGCAAACCGCTGCAGGAAACGCTGTACTGCATGAGACGGAAATCAATTTCATCCACATGGATTACCTGAATTCTGAACTTCAGGGAAAGTTTGACCTGATTATTTCCAATCCTCCTTATATCGGGCGGGATGAAGCTGATGAAATTGCCGATTCTGTAAAAGAGTTTGAACCAAAAATGGCGCTCTTTTCACCAGTGGAAGACGCTTTGATTTTCTACCGTAAAATTGCTGCAGATTCGGCGCATCATCTGGCTGAACAGGGCATCATTCTGCTCGAAATCAACCAGAAGCTGGGCCCGGAAACCCTGGAGCTTTTTAAGGAATTTCCGTCGGCCGAGCTGCTGAAAGATTTGTCCGGAAACGACCGGTTTATCCGCGTGGTTATCTGAAATGGAGCTGGCGATACAGTCTTTCTGTTCTGTGATCACCTTATCAGATTTACATTTCATGGTTTTCAGTTAGAGAAAAGCCTGAAATTCCGACAGCTAATTTCAAAAACATTATCTTTGATATCTTTTTTAAATAAAACAGCAGTTATATAATGATTCTGATCGTCGATGATTCACCGGAAAACATAATCTCCCTAAAAAGGGTACTCGAGAAGAACGACTTTGAAGTCGACACCGCATCATCCGGGGAAGAGGCATTAAAAAAAATACTCAAGAAATCGTATGTCCTTATTATCCTGGACGTGCAGATGCCGGGCATGGACGGGTTTGAGGTGGCAGAAGCCATCTCCGGTTACAGCAGAGCCAGAGAAACTGCCATTATTTTCCTGTCGGCCGCCAGTGCCAACGTTAATCTAATCACCAAAGGCTACTCTTCCGGAGGTCTGGACTATATCAGCAAGCCGGTGGACATGAATATCCTTTTGCTGAAGGTGAAGACCTTTTACCGTATTTACGAGCAAAGCCGTGCGCTTAACCAGATGCAGGACGCTCTGCGCGAGGAAATTGAGTTCCGCAAGGAGGCTGAACGCAAAAAGGACGAGTTCATCAGCATCGCCAGCCATGAGCTCAAGACGCCTATGACCAGTATCAAAGGATATATTCAGCTGCTTGAGCGCAGTCTGGATAAGCACGACAAAGAAACCATAAGGACCAGGCTGAGGAAGGTGCAAAACCAGGTGGAAAAACTGAACCTGCTTATTGCTGACCTGCTGGACATCTCCAAAATCGAAAGCGGAAAACTTAAGTTCAACAAAAGGTATTTTGCCTTTAACGAAGTGGTAGACCATATTGTGGAGATTATGCAGCAGTCTAATCCTCACGTAAAAATCATTAAAAAAGGGAGTATAGAATGTGAGATTTTCGGAGATGAGATGCGCCTGGAACAGGTGATCGTAAACTTCATTACGAATGCCATCAAATACGCGCCTGATACAGACGAAATACACATTAACTATCATCTGGAGGATGACCGGATTTACTTTTCTGTGCGTGATTTCGGCATCGGCATGTCCGAGGAGCACCAGGAAAAGATTTTCGATAAATTTTACCGAATTGAGGAAACTTCAGAACGCTTCCAGGGGCTCGGGATAGGTCTCTATATCTGTCAGGAAATTATTGACCGCCATCATGGAACTATAGGTGTAAAAAGCACTTTGGGCGAAGGTTCCGAATTCTTCTATTATATTCCCCTGCATCCAAGCAAGGAATTAATCAACCAATATCAGCATGAGTTTTAAAAAAAATCTCCTATTCGGGCTGGGCTTTTCGCTCCTCCTGTTACTGGTGAGTTCAGCAGCGTCGTTTATAAGTATCAGAAACCTTATCGACAGTTCAGGCATGGTTCGCGAAACCAACAGGAACATTAAGGACCTGGACCATGTATTTTCACTGGTAAAAGACGCTGAAACGGGCCAGCGGGGCTATCTCCTTTCCGGCGACAGCCGTTTCCTGGAACCATATAACCGTGCCAAGGACAGGATAAACGAAGCAATCACCGCGCTTTCTGTACAGCTTACAGGATCTGCGGAGCAGAGCCGTAATATGGAGAAGCTCCGCAACAGTATTGACATCCGTATCCAAATCCTGGACCGGAACCTGAACTATAAGCGCGGTAATAATCCGGTTTCCTCTGAACAGCTGCTGGAAGGCAAGAAATATATGGACGAGATCCGGAATATGGTTTCTGTGATGCAGTCGGCGGAGCAGAATGTACTGCGGTCGCGTACCGAGAATATGGACAGGTTCGCATCCTATACTCCCCTGCTGATCATCCTTTCTGCCCTGCTGGCCATAACAATCACATTGGTGTTCTTCCGTAAGGTGAATCAGGATTTCATGGAAAAGTCCAAACTCACCCAGGAACTGGAAGATAAGAACGAGGAAACCGAAAACCGCCTGCGTGCCATTGAAAAAGTTACCGCTCAAATCTCTAACGGTGACTATGACATCCTGTCCGATGCGAATGCACAAATGAACCTTGGCAATGTAGCCGGGCCTCTTAACCGTATGGCTGCTTCTTTAAAGGATTCCTTTAATACACTTGAAGAAAAAGAATGGCTGAGCAGCGCGGTGGCTACGCTTAATGACAGGATGATGGGCGAAAAGAGCCTGGAAAGACTGGCCGCGGATATACTTGAAACCATTACCGACCACACGGGAAGCAGCGTGGGAGCACTTTATCTGCACGAAAACAATCTACTGCATCTGGCAGGAAGTTTTGCACTGGCTGATGCAGATCTGAAAAGATCAATTAAATTGGGTGAAGGAACAGCAGGTGAAGCATTCCGTTCCTCAAAAAGAATACTGGTGCAGGACATCAGTGACGAAGCTGTAACTATAAGCTATACCAGCGGTGCAGCCCGTCCGCGAAATATCGTAGCCCTGCCCGTTACACGTTACAATATCCCTCTGGGTGTTCTGGAACTGGGCAGCACTCATCAATATACCGCCCGGGAACTGGAATTCCTGGAAGCTGTGGCGGGAAATGTAGGCCTTGCCTTCTATGGCGCGCAAAGCCGCATCAAACTGCAGGAACTGCTGGAAGAAACCCAGGCTCAGTCCGAAGAACTGCAGGCACAGCATTCTGAACTGGAGAATATAAACGCCGAACTGGAAGCCCAGTCTCAGAAACTGCTGGCTTCTGAAGAGGAACTGCGTGTTCAGCAGGAAGAACTGCTGCAGAGCAATCAGGAACTGGAAGAAAGGACCGCTCTTCTTGAAGAAAAAAACCTGCTTATCGAGCAGCGTAATATAGACATTCAGCAGAAGTCCATTGAGCTGGAACAGAGCACCAAATACAAATCTGAGTTCCTGGCTAATATGTCGCACGAACTCCGGACTCCTCTTAACTCTATCCTGCTGCTCTCCAAACTGATGACCGAAAGCGACGACCTGGACGGTCAGTACGTGGAATATGCCGAGGTAATGCAAAGTTCAGGACAGGGCTTACTGACTCTTATTGACGAAATTCTGGATCTCTCCAAGATTGAATCGGGCAAGATGACGCTCGAAATTGAGGAAGTACCGCTGGCAGACATCACTTATGACATGAAGATGCTTTTCTCGCCGCTGGCTAAAGAGAAAAATCTTGAACTCATCATCGAAACTGATGAGCGGGTGGCAGAAACCCTCCAGACCGATAAATTAAGACTGGAGCAGATACTGAAAAACCTTTTGTCCAATGCCATCAAGTTTACCTCGGAGGGAAGCATTACACTCAGAGTCTTAGGCGACGCTTCCGGGAACAGCATCAGTTTTAAAGTCATAGACACCGGAATCGGGATTGCGCAGGACAAGATGCGTCTTGTATTTGAAGCCTTCCAGCAGGCCGACGGATCCACGCAGCGTAAGTACGGAGGTACCGGGCTCGGACTCTCCATCAGCCGTGAACTTGCCCGTCTGCTGGGCGGTGCGATTTCGCTGGAAAGCACAGAAGGTTCGGGAAGTGAATTTACACTGGCCGTACCTGTAGATGCCACAAAAGCCACCGCTGTTGCTGCAAGTGATGAACAGCCTGTTGCTAAAGCCACACATCCTGTGGCAGAGCAGCCCGAAAGGTATATCGCTTCCCATATTCCACAACCGATAGAAGACGACAGAGAAATCATCAACTCCGGTGATAAGGTAATCCTGATTATCGAAGATGATACGCCTTTCGCCAAAATCTTACTGGACTACGCACGAAGCAAGAACTACAAAGGTATAGTAGCCGTGCGGGGAGATGCCGGTCTGGAAATGGCACAGCTTTACCAACCTCTGGCCATCCTGCTGGATATACAGCTGCCCGTCATGGACGGCTGGCAGGTGATGGAAGCCCTGAAAGCCAATCCGGAAACCAAGCCAATTCCCGTGCACATCATGTCATCCATGAAGTTCAAGCAGGAAAGTCTGCTGCGCGGCGCCGTGGATTTCATTAACAAGCCTTTCGCACTGGAACAGATGCAGGACATCTTCCAAAAACTGGAGCAGGCGCTGAACAAAGGACCGCGGAAAGTACTGATCGTAGAGGAGAATGAGCAGCATGCCAAAGCCCTCAGCTATTTTCTTTCCGCCAATAACATCAGCACCGATATCGCCTCCAATGTGACGGACAGCATAGATGCGCTGCATAAGCGCGAAATAGACTGCGTGATCCTGGACATGGGCGTGCCGGACCGTAATGCTTATGACACTTTGGAGACCATCAAGCAAAGCCAGGGTCTGGAACAGCTGCCTATCATCGTGTTCACCGGTAAAAACCTGTCGCAGGGCGAAGAAAGCCGTATCAAGAAATACGCAGATTCCATCGTGGTGAAAACCGCCTATTCTTACCAGCGTATCCTGGATGAAGCCGGTCTTTTCCTGCATCTGGTAGAGGAGAAAAACAAAAAGAAGCATGAGGGGGCGGTAGGCTTCGTAAACTCCGGTGAACTCCGGAATATCCTGAAAGACAGAACCGTGCTGATTGCTGATGATGATGTAAGGAACATTTTCTCGCTGACCAAAGCGCTGGAAGTACACGGCATGAAGGTAATCCCAGCCATGGACGGCAAAGAAGCGCTGACGTCGCTGGAGAACAATCCGGAGATCGATGTGGTGCTCATGGACATGATGATGCCGGAAATGGACGGTTACGAAAGCATCCGCGAAATCCGGGCTACACCCAGGTATAAAAACCTGCCGGTGCTGGCCGTCACTTCAAAAGCCATGATGGGCGACCGCGAAAAGTGCATCGCTGTAGGCGCATCAGATTATATTTCAAAACCTGTAGACATTGACCAGCTTATTTCCCTCCTTAGGGTATGGCTGTACGATAAAATTTAACCATTCCCAATGAACGAAAAGAAAGAGATCCTTATCATTGACGATGACAGCAAGAACATTTTTGCCCTAAGCGCGGTGCTGAAGGCCAGGAAATACAGCTGTCTCTCCGCACTGAGTGCGAAGGAAGGACTGGCCCTCATGGATCAAAATCCCAATATCGGTGCAGTGCTAATGGATATGATGATGCCGGAAATGGATGGTTATGAGGCCATAGGCCGGATGAAAGCAGAGGAAAACCTTAAAAATATTCCGGTAATCGCCGTAACAGCGCAGGCCATGACGGGCGACCGTGAGAAATGCCTGGAGGCCGGCGCCGACGGATATATCTCGAAACCGGTAAATGTGGACGAACTTTTGCAGTTGCTTAACCAAATAATGAACTAGTGACTTCTGAACACGCTGATGAACATCTGGAAATGCTGCTTTCCGATGTGCTGGAAATTTACGGTTACGACTTTACAGGCTATTCCCGTGCTTCGCTGAAGCGGCGGATCGTGAGACTTTTTGAACTGGACAGGTTTGTAAGCTTCGCCGAATACCGGTATAAAATACGTACAGATCCTGCCTATTTCAAGCGTTTCCTGGAACAGGTAACCATCAACGTGACGGAAATGTTCCGCGATCCGGCATTTTACAGGACACTGCGCACCGAAATCCTGCCGCGTTTGGGCACCTACCCTTTCATCCGCATATGGATTGCCGGCTGCAGCACCGGTGAAGAAGCCTATTCGGTAGCCATTTTCCTTAAGGAACTGAACCTACTGAACAAATCGCTGATCTATGCCACGGACATTAACAACACGGTGCTCGAGAATGCATCGCAGGCCATGATCCCGATGAGCAAACTGCAGCTGTACACGGAAAACTATATTGCCGCCGGCGGAAGTGAGAATTTTTCAGATTATTATTCGGCAAATTACAGCCTGGGTAAGCTCGATGACGAACTGAGGTCCAAGATCATCTTCTCCAGTCACAATCTGGTCACGGACAATTCCTTTAACGAATTCCAGCTCATCCTGTGCCGCAATGTAATCATCTACTTCGACAGGCCGCTGCAGAATAAAGTCTTCCGCCTCTTCGACAACAGTCTGGAGAAATTCGGCTACCTGGCCCTGGGCACCAAGGAATCCCTGGATTTCTCGCCTACTGCCAAAAACTTTGAAAGGCTGAAAGGTGAAAAAATCTGGCGTAAAATTTCAGGCGATGACAAAATGTGAAGCACTGATCATAGGAGGCTCTGCCGGAAGCCTGGAAGTTTTGCTCAAGATGCTTCCCGGGCTCAATCCTGCACTTCCCTTCCCGGTGATCATCGTGCTGCACAGGATGCCGGGAAAAGACAGTATCCTGACCGATCTTTTGGCCGCCAAAACACAGCTTCGGGTAAAGGAGGTGGACGAAAAGGACGCACTGGAGCCGTCCACCATCTATATCGCCCCGCCCAACTATCATCTGCTCATTGAAAACAACCGTACCTTTTCGCTGGATGCCTCGGAGAAAGTGAACTTTTCGCGACCCTCGCTGGACGTAAGTTTCGAAAGCGCTGCGGATGTCTTCGGCAAAAACATGGCGGGACTTCTGCTGTCCGGCGCGAACAGTGACGGTACGGCCGGTCTGAAGATCATTGCCCAACAGGGCGGAAAAGTGCTTGTGCAGAATCCGCTCACCGCGGTGGTTAACTATATGCCTGCACACGCGCTGGAACAGATAGAAGCCGACGCCATACTAACACCGGACGAAATGCCGGGATATATTAATTCATTAACTAACTGACAGACAATAATATGGATAAGAAAGTATTTATTTTTGATGACAATGTGGAGATCCTTGAACTCTGTACCGAAATCCTGGAAGATTTGGGTTTTGAGGTAAAGACTTCGCCAACCACCAATGAGGTGGTAGAACAGGTGACTGAATTTATGCCGGACCTGATCTTTATGGATAACTGGCTGCCGGACATCAGCGGGATTGAAGCTACCAAGCTTATAAAAGGCAATGAGGACCTCAGCCACATTCCGGTGATTTATTTCTCTGCCAACAGCAACATCAGCGAACTTGCTGCACTTGCGGGTGCGGACGACTATATTGCCAAGCCGTTCGACATTGAGGCCTTTGAAAAGACGGTGCTGAAATATGCAGAAGCATAATTTCAGCGGATACTCAAACCTTTACCAAAACACAATGATGAAAAACACCTTATTTAAACTTTTTTGCGCAGCATTCGTGCTAACCACCGTGTCTTACCTTATGGACGGTGACCCGACGGAGCCGAAAATGGCTGTGAGATTTGCAGAATTCGCGGCAGTACTGGCAATATTTTATCTCATTATTTCAGTCCTGTGGTTTTCGGCCGGATTTCTGTTTAGGAAATTACGCCGGTCATAAACCGTCATATTAACACAGGCAGTCTGATTCAGGCTGCTTTTTTTTGGCTTAACAGTTACCGCTACTCGTCTTCCGCCGTTTACAGGACATTGACGGCACACTACGTAAACGCTATTATTTTATTGCTATTCGTTTTTTATTTATTGTTTTTCAATAAATAATAATTAGCTTTGACTTTACTTAAAACCATTAAATCATGTCTAAAACCGATAACATTCTGTTCATTATCCTGCAGGTTATAGCCTGGATTATCTTTGTAGGCCTCAGCATTGAGGCCGGCGGCCTTATTGTCAATTTCGTATTCAGCATCTTCAGTCCGGATATGCTGCCCAGGCTTTACAACAAACTGGACCTCACCGGAATCTTCGACCAAAGCAGCGCAACTTATTATGGTCTCTACAGTTTCATCCTGATCATTTCCCTGCTGAAGGCTGTACTTTTTTATGAGGTAATTAAGCTTACCTGGACGCTGAAACTGGATCACCCCTTCACGCTGACCGTGGCACGACAGATTTCAACCATCAGTTACTTTACCCTGTCCATCGGACTGTTGAGTTATATTGGGCGGCAGTTTGCAAAACAGGTGGAACGCAGTGGGTTCAGCACCGGAAGTCTGGATGTGTTTTGGAACGACAGCCAGGCATTTGTTCTGATGGCCGCTATCATTTATGTCATTTCTGCTATCTTCAAAAGAGGCGTTGAACTTCAGGACGAACACGACTTAACCGTTTAAGCCATGCCGATCATTGTAAACCTGGACGTCATGATGGCCAAACGCAAAATGTCGCTGAATGAACTTTCAGAGAAAGTGGAACTTACCCTCTCCAACCTTTCGATCCTTAAAACCGGCAAGGCCAAAGCCGTGCGCTTCAGCACACTGGAAGCTATCTGCAAAGCGCTGGAGTGCCAGCCCGGTGATTTGCTGGAGTTTGTAAGTGAGGATGAAAAAGCAAAACCGGATTAGATATCTTATGGTTTTTCCTTAAGGTATTCCCATATCTTCTCCTTCGGAAGCAGATCCAGCACTTTATTGATATCGATGATCTTATGTTCGTTAATGATGCTGTTTACAGCTTTTGCGGCATCAGGATAGTTTACCAGTCGCTCCAGAAGTCCGTAGACATTCACCATTTTTTTATGTGTGTTTTCAGCATCGCCGCCAAACCAGGAACCGTTGAAATGGTGACTCACATAATTCCGGGGCAGATCCTGCGAGAAATACACCGACGGATACAGTTTCACGCCGTGTTTCAGTTCCTGCAGGGTATCGCTGTAGCGGTCGGCGCCATATTCCTTTTCCAGCATTTCGGAGAAGATGTCGGTATTGATGCGCTCAAAGAAGCCCTCCTGGCGGTTGTACCAGTCCATAAAATCCTTTGAAAGCTGATGTTTTGGCTCTGCCATCCAGAAAGCGGAGTACGGCACGCCTTTCACCTCAAAACCACAAACGGCCTTCTCGTTCAGGAATTCATCCAGCGGAAGTTTCAGCTCCATATCGGTGTCCATATAGATGCCGCCATGTTCATACATCACTTTAGACCGCACATAATCTGAGGTAAAGGCCCATTTTCCCTGAGCATACGCCTCGCGCACATACTGGTTATCGTCCAGCGGCGAATTGCCGTCATTCCATTCAATAATTTCGAAATCGGGATGAATGCGCTTCCATGAAGCAATGCAGTGTTCGGCAAGTTCATGCTTAGGCTGTCCGCCAAACCAGCAGTAATGGATTTTCTTTGGAATCATGGGGTTGATTTTGGATGGGTGGGAGCAAAGAGTGGACCTAAATTAAACATATAACAGGTATCCAACACGGGAAAAGTTAATTGTTTACGATTCTTATCCACTTCTAATGATTTATTTTAACCTACTTGTAATTTCGCAGATTCTTGCCATAGAAAGTGTGGCATTTCCTTTTCGAGTTGCCAGGTGATCGACATTGGTTTGGAGCCTGTAAATTCGACGAAATTTACAGGGCCTACAAACACGTAGCCCCGTGTAAAACCATCGGCATCGGTTTTTGATTCTCGCACAAATAGAAGAATGGCCTTCTTCCTATCCTCCTGGTTAATATAAGACTTTCCTTTCTCTGAAGTATCGGCGGTCTGGTTTTGAGATTGCCAATGAAATAAGGATTCATTAATCGCATAGTCGTCATACATCGTAGTAGGCGAAAAATCTTCTTCTGACTTTTTTAAGTTCACGAAAAGGGCCTCGCATTTAAGGTCTTTGTTTTCTGCCACACCTTCACGGCTCGAACTTTTACTTTCTACTGTGCTTAATTGCATCGCCACTAAAATTTGATCTCTTGTATACCTTGAATGTAGTTTCAGTGGAAAAGGAAATGCAAAATCTTCGAGTGGGAATTCCTCATAATTAATCTGCGCTATCTTGAAGGAAATGAACTCATGAATCTCCTTTACCATGTCTTTATTGTCGCCTATTTTTCTAATTCCTTCCTCGAGGGACGTCTCTTTGGAAGCGCTTTGATAGAAGTCATAATAAAACATGGTGGCCATTAAGTTAATATTCTCAGACTTCTCCATGTTGGCGAGCTGGAAATCTTGATCAATTAATTGCAAAATGAACTGAAAATAACTTAGCGATTCCGTAGCCATAAGTTTATTGGAAAGCATTGATTTATAATTAGCGTAATTGTGTTTATCACAAGTTTTGCGTAATGCTTCTTCCACGAGTTCACTGAAGGTATAATTTTTATACACTTGTTGGAGTCGTAAATTATAAAAAGCAAGGAAGTTACTTAAAGTTAGTTCTAAATGGGTATCAAATTGAAATTTATGGATTTTCGAGATCAATTGTCGTTTGTTAATAGAGGTCGCTTTCCTTATATTTTCAAGGATAAAATCTTTCGCTTTTTTCTCTAATACAATCGAACATCCTAAAGGTAAATGAGGAAAATCCTGCTCGATTTCTTTGAGAACTGTAGTATTTGTTTTGCCTATAAGCGCACGGAATTTATTTTCGAAGTCGTATTCATCCCGTGCCTGCCCCACAAAGTCTAGTACCGTTAGTACATCTTTATCATCCGATAAGCGCAAACCTCTTCCTAATTGCTGAAGAAAGATCGTTAAACTTTCGGTGGGCCGTAGAAACAATACCGTATCAATCTGTGGAATATCGATCCCCTCATTGAAAATATCAACCGCGAAAAGATAGTTGATTTGCTTAGAAGTGAACTGATGGATAATTTCTTCCCGTTTCGATGAGTTTTCAGAAACCAAATATTCAGCATGTAATCCCGCTTCTTCAAACCTGCTTTTCATAAACTTTGCATGCTCAATACTTATGCAAAAACCAATGGCAGAAACAGAGTGAAGATCTTTCGTATAATCATTAAGGTTTTTGATGATATCACCTACCCTGATATCACTAGATGTGTACATTTGGGTAAGCTCGGTAGAATCATATTTTCCATTACTCCACTTAACGCGTGAATAATCTATGGAATCTGATATTCCAAAATACTGGAAAGGACAAAGAAGTTTGTTGTTCAGTGCATCAGGAAGGCGAATTTCGGCAGCAATCTTATTGTTAAAGTCTGGGAGAATACTTTTACCATCCATTCGTTCCGGCGTAGCAGTAAGGCCTAAAAGTATTTTAGGAGTAAAATAATTAATGACCTTCTGATAGGTCCTGGCTTGCCCATGATGCGCTTCATCCAAAATTATGTAATCGAAGTAGTCTTTCGAACTGTAAGTTGCAAAATCCAAATTACTTAAGGTTTGCACGGTGGCAAAAACAGCGTTCTTATATTTAGGCTCATAACCGTTACCGTACAGTTCACCGAAATTCTGGTCTTTTAATACATTTCTAAAGGTGTGCAGTGATTGTTTTAAGATTTCAATTCGGTGTGCAATAAATAAAAACTTTGCAGTGGGATTTTCTGCCAGAAATTTCTTGAAATCAAAGGCGGCAATCATGGTTTTACCAGTTCCTGTTGCAGCTACAATAAGATTTCTATAAGAATTATGTACGTTTCTTTCGACTTTTAGTTTTTCTAGGATTTCTGATTGATAGTGATAAGGCTTTAAATCAAAAAATCTTACAGCTTCCAGTGTCGCTTTGCCCATTTTATTATTCTGCAGCGCATCATCCAGGAGTTTTAATTTCGATTCATCATATAATTCAAACTCTGCATTGTTCCAATAAGATTCAAAAGTCTTTTGGAATTTATCAATGATGTGTGGGATCTCTTTGGTAGTTACTTTGACATTCCACTCCAATCCATCAGTCAATGCAGAACGAGAAAAGTTCGAAGATCCAATATAGCCGGTATGGAAACCGGAATTTCTGAAGAACAAATAGGCTTTTGCGTGCAAACGCTCATTTGAATTGTTATACGAAACCTTAACCTCCGTATTAGGAAGCTTACTGAGCTCATGGATGGCTTTAGCGTCGGTTGCACCCATATAAGTCGTGGTAATGATACGGAGCTTGCCTCCGTTGCTGGTAAACTCCTGGAACGCGTCACGTAGGATGACTATCGCCTTCCATTTGATAAAGGAAACCAATAAATCGATTCTATCAGAAGATCGAATTTCCTTTTTTAATTCAGCATCAAGCGACAGCCCAACGTTCCCCCCAGTGAACAGTTCGCTTTGGGTTAGCCTTGTTAATGGCATGATCTCACTTAAATGCAACTTTAAATCGGTGTACTTGGAATTTAATTTGTCAAAAACTCCCTCAAGAATCAATCCTTCAGCATAGACCAGATCATCCATAAATTGGTACTGGGAAATTTCCTGCGTCAGATACTTAAGGATGTTGTTAGTAATTTCAATTTGCTTAGCAACTAATAGGTGCTTCTTTTCGGCCTTAATTAATTTAAGCGCACTTTTAATTGCTGCTCCCAAGTGGAGCGCTAGGAAATGCACTGCTTCATCCGCATCTAATTTCTTTTGGTCTGCTACATAAAATTAATTTCTATCAATATCATTGAGACGGTTCTTTAAGGCATCAGTAATGAGGCTTTCATAAATTCCTAAATTCATCATTTGCGTTGTGAATATTTGTAATAAGCGTGAAGAAAAAAAGATCCTTCCATTTACGCCATATGTGGGTGATCGTATATCCTACAATGATAAATAAATCATTTCACAATGGAACAATTATTTCTTTAGATAGGCTTTCATTTAAAATACCTTGTTTTTCGCACAACTTTATTTTCCTCGCATGTACAAAACCCTGAAACACTTTATCCTCACGCGACAACCAACCGATGAGACAGTGCTGCAGCGCATCTGTGCTTGCTTCAGCCCGGTGAAGACGGCGCGGCGGGAGATTCTGCTGGACAGGAATGAGGTGTGCCGGCATTATTACTTTATTAATTCGGGCTCCATGCGCATCTTTACCACAGATCAGGACGGGAATGAAAGCTCGCGCTACTTCGCCTTTGAGGGAAACTTCATCACCGCGCTGCCCAGCTTTATAGACCAGCTGCCTGCAGATGAATACCTGCAGAGTATTGAGCCCTCGGATCTGCTACGCATTGGCCGCGCCGATTTCTACGAACTGGTGGCCACCGAGCCCGCTTTTGCGGCCATCTACACTGAAATCCTGGAACTGGGATTCATTAACGCACAGAAAAGAATCTACGGTTTCCAAAGTTTTGATGCCGAAGAAAAGGTAAAATGGGTGATCCGTCACCAGCCTTTGCTGCTGCAGCGCCTGTCCAACAAAATGGCGGCTACCTATCTGGGACTTTCACCCTCTACCCTGAGCCGGATTAAATCCAGACTTTAAGGAAAACGTTGACCTGGAGCAACATTTCTCCCGGTGGTGCGTATTACCTTTGCTGAAAAATACGTATGAAAATACTAACGGCTTTCTTCATCCTTTTTTTCTCCTGCAGCTTCGCACAACGCAGTGCGGAGACTCAACCGTCACCACAGGCCCGGTTGGTAAAATCCGTTGACCATCTGACTTTAGAGGCTGCGCTGGAATTGGCAAAGAACAGTACTGAAAAGGCCGCGCAACTGAATAAGCAAGTCTCCCTAGCGGTGCTGGATACCGCCGGTAACGTTATCCTGCTTATGCGCGGTGACGGTGTGGGTATTCACAATACCGAGGCCGCCCGGCGCAAGGCCTACACGGCAGTATCCACCAAAACAGCAACGCTTACCCTACTCAGGAACGCCAGAGCCAACCCTGATACAAATAACCTCAACACTCTGCCTGAACTTCTGCTACTGAGTGGCGGTGTACCCATTTGGTACCGCGGCAATGTGATAGGCAGCCTAGGTGTGGCAGGTGGTGGCAGCCCCGAAAATGACGATGCGATCGCGCGTGCCGCCGCTATTCCCGAGAAAGGAATCTTAACATCCAAATAATCCAAAAATGATCAATATGAAAAAAATGTTTTTTACTGCCATCTTTGCAGTCCTGTCGGTTTTCGCTTTCGGCCAGACCCACAGCCACCAGTTATCGAGTCACATCCTTGATGTGTCGCGCGGAACGCCCGCCAGCGGCGTAAAGATCCGCCTGGAAAAGCAGGTGGCCGGAACCTGGACTTTTGTGGATGAAAAAACCACCGATGCCAACGGACGGATTACCGATTTCCTGCCGGGAAATACATCCAACGGCATCTTTAAACTAACCTATCTGGTAAGCGATTACTTCAAAAATAACAATACAGAAAGCTTTTATCCGTTTATTGAGGTGGTTTTCCAGATCCGCGATGAGCAACACTATCATGTTCCCATTACGCTCTCGGCTTACGGTTATTCCACTTATAGAGGAAACTAAGGAAGGTAGCAGCGGTTGGGCTGCCGCTTTCTGACCGTTGAGTTTACAAACCATTTTCAACTTTAATTCATTATAATCGCGTTCACCGCCAAGTTCGGCACGGGATTCTGATGAATGCAATTATTTAAAATTATACCATATGAAATTACTAATGACAGCGGTGCTGACAGCTATTGTAACAAGCTGTACGCCTATGCAGAATACAAAAACCGAAGTTTCAAATACGGCAAATAAAACATGGGAACTTGTCTCCCTGGACGGTCAGCAGATGAATGCCACGTTACCGGTTTATATTAGCCTGGACGGAACTAATAAAGTGAGCGGTAAAACAGGCTGCAACACCCTGATTGGAAATTATTTTATCACCAACGGAACGCAGATACGATTCTCACAATTGGCAAGTTCGCGCATGATGTGTGCACCTGCTGACATGAATATTGAAAAAGATGTCCTGGAAGTACTGAGCACTGCAGACAACTTTACGCTGATTGACGGGAAACTGATGCTGAATGTGGGTAGAAGGGCACCATTGGCCGTGTTTGAGGAAATGAGCACCAATCCCGTTCTTAATAAATACTGGAAACTGACCGTACTGGACGGTAAGCCTGTGACCATGGAAGCTGCCCAGGAACGTGAGGCCCATTTTATCCTGAGAAGCAACGGCAGCCTCAGCGGTTTTGGCGGGTGCAACGGCTTCAGCGGTTCTTATGAGCTAAAAGACAACAACAGGATTTTATTCAATGAAAACATGGCCGTCACCATGAGGGCCTGCGCGGAACTTAAAATGGATGAGCGGGCTTTCCTTAATGTATTTCATAACGCGGACAGTTACACACTGAACGGAGATACCTTACACCTTAAGAAAGGCAACAGCGCGCTGGCTGTTTTTGAGGCCATCTATTTCTGAGTAACCGTGGCGTAAAAGACGTTTTCATTACATAATCACAGTACAGGCAAGCACTGTTCTCCGCATAATTTGCGGTGAATGGTGCTTTTTTTCGCCGCATCATCCTAAATATGAAATCGCCCGTACGTAATTCAATAACTTTGCTGTAAATGTTAGCTTTTGGAACAGCCCATTCAAATTTTTAATGCGAAGAATATTTTTGATTATATAGAAATCAAACATCCGTACCATCCGAAGAATCCCGCATTTTTAATTCTGAGAAAAGGCCGCGTGGTTTATAATGAAAATGTAAACCGTATTGAGCTTAGCGGAAATCATGTGGCGCTTATTGATTCGCGCCGCGTGTACGAAATCCTTGAGATCAGTCAGGACCTGGAACTTCTGCTGGTGGCTTTTTCAAGAGAGTACACTGAGAAGCTGCCGCTGAAGATCAACCGGCTGAATGCCTTTGTTTATTTCCGCAATGAACTGGTAAGACATTTTGGTCTGGAACCCGAACCCTTTGAAAGGATATGGAAAAATGCAGACCTCCTGAAGACGGTACTGGAAAGCAATGATGCATCCACGCACCGCGATGAAATCATCCGGCACCTGTTCTCTTCCACCGTTTATCAGTTTGGGGATATGATTGCACAGTCGGCACGTTTTACCAGGGACAAGATATCCAGGAAACAGGAAATTGTGCTTCAGTTCCTGAAAAATGTAGGTGACTCTTACCTGGATGAACGTGAGGTTACCTACTACGCCGAAAAACAATTTATTACTTCCCGACATCTGTCGGCGGTCCTGAAAGCAGTGACCGGACAAACTGCCGGCCAGATCATTGCCGCATTCGTGATGAAGGAGGCCAGGGCGCAGATTTCATCTACGGATAAAACACTTCAGCAAATAGCTGCTGACCTGAAGTTCAGTGATGTGTATTCCTTCGGGCACTTCTTTAAGAAACATTCCGGCGAAGGCCCCAACGTTTACAGAAAACGCTTCCGGGGATAAATCTTACTTTTGAACATTTTATTCATTCTTTCCGTCATTTTACAGCGCTGCCGGGGCCTCTACCTTTGTACTGTAAAAAATCACGGAAATTATGACCCTTAAATACAAGCTGACTCTAACAGTCCTGAGTCTGTTTTTTTCCACCGCCAACGCGCAGCTTACAGAGCGTACCCTGACTATGGAAGAAGTGGTGCAGCTGGCGCTGGAAAACCATACCCAACTTCAACTTTCGAAAGATAACATACAGATTGCCAGACAGCAGACCAGGATCGCGGAACTGCAGAAACTGCCTTCAATTAATGCCACAGCCAATGCCTTTTATCTTGGTGACGCACTGATTCTGGACAAAGACTTTTCGAAAGTAGCCACCGTCAACATGCCGCATTCCGGCAATTCGTACAGCGTGCAGGCTTCGGAACTGATCTTCAAGGGCGGACTTGTAAAGAAATCCATAGAGCTGTCTGAACTCCGCGAGCAACTGGCGGAACTGGATCATGAGAAAGATGCGCAGAACATTAAATTTCTGGTGATGTCCACCTATCTCGATATCCAGAAGATCATCAACCAAAAAAACGTTTACCTGAACAATCGGAAACTGGCCACCCAGAGGCTGGAGAATGTGAATAAATTCTACAAACAGGGCATGGTAACACGCAACGAAATCATCCGCGGTGAACTTTTGCTGAAGAACCTGGAGCAGGGAATCCTGGTACTGGACAACAGCCGCGCCGCACTCAACTATCAGCTAGCTATTGCCATCGGAATCTCACCGGACGTGCTTATAGAACCGGCAGCTTCCTTTGCTGAAGCCACTGAAGCACAGGAATTAGCGTACTTTCAGGAGTTGGCGCACCAGAACCATTCTGTGCTGAAATCGGCGCAAACGGGAATCAGCATGTCCGAAAAGAACATCGAAATCATCAGGACCGACAGGATGCCTACCATAGCGGCTTTCGGCGGCTACAGCATGGCCAGGCCTGTAACCAGCACTTTGCCGGCGCAGGATTTCTACACCAATACCTGGCAAACGGGCGTTTCCATCAGCTACAACATCGACAATCTGTATAAGACTAAAGAAAAAGAACAGCTCGGAAAGTTTCAGCTGAATCAGGCTAAAAACGTTCTCGTTCTCCAACGGCAGAATCTGGATGTACAGACCAATGCGGCCTGGCTGAAATGGCGCGAAGCTGTGCAGCAGGCAAAACTTTATAAGGAAAGTGAAGAACTGGCGAATGAAAATTATAAAATCATTGAAGCCAAATACCTGAACCAACTGGCATTGCAGGCCGATATGACCGATGCCACCAACGCCAAACTGGAAGCCGAACTCCAGTACGCGAACAGCGAAATTAATGTACAGTACCAATATTACAGCTTATTAAAAACTACCGGAACTTTATAAAAACTATTTAAGATGTCAGAAAACCCTACAGACAGCGGAAAAATTCAGCCACCGACCGAAACAGAAATCAACACTACTCCACCCGAACAGAAACCAGACGAGGAAAAAATTCAGAACCTTTCAAAAAAAGCCATGAAAAAATCCAACAGGGTAAAGACCACCATTATCAACATGATGGTGTTTGCTTTGGCAGCGGGCGGTTTCTACTGGCTGGTTACGAATTACTTTCACCTGAATGAAGATAATTTTACAAACTCTGCGCAGGTCGAGGAGTTCATTAACCCTGTAAATACCAGAGTTGCGGGCTACATCAAAGAAATCAAATACAGTGAGCACCAGGCAGTAAAAAAAGGCGACACGCTTGTGATCCTGGATGAAAGGGAAATCCGCACCCAACTTGCGCAGGCTGAAGCAGCGTACCAAAATGCCCGGGCTTCCAGAAATGTGACCTCATCTGCTGTGAATACGGTTTCAAATAACGTGAATGTGGCAAATGCCAATATTGCCGGTGCCAAAGCCCGACTCTGGAATGCCGAACAGAACCTGACCCGGTACAGGAATCTTCTAGCTTCTGAAGCGGTGACCAGACAGCAGTTTGACCAGGTAAAGACCGAATACGATGCTACCCGCGCTGCCTATGAGACCCTCATCAGCCAGAAAAACACCGCCTCACTGGCCACCGGTGAAACCCGAAGCCGCCTGGGAGTAAATGATGCCGAAATAAAACGTACTGCCGCCATGCTGGATATGGCAAGAATCAACCTTTCTTACACTGTAATCACGGCGCCCTATGACGGGTTTATGGGCCGAAGACTCATTAATGAAGGGCAGCTGGTACAACCCGGACAACAACTGGGAACTATTGTATTGAACGGCCAGAAATGGGTAACCGCAAATTTCCTTGAAAGCCAGATGCCCGGAGTGAGGATTGGTGAAAAGATTACCATCACTGTGGACGCTTTAGGCGGAAAGCAGCTGGTGGGCGAAGTAACAGCGATTTCTGCCGCAACGGGCGCGAAATATTCCAATGTTCCGGTGGACAATTCTACAGGAAACTTCGTGAAGGTACAGCAGCGGATTCCGGTACGGATTGAGTTTACGGCGGCCAGCAAAAAAGAAGACCTGGACCAGCTGCGTGCCGGAATGAACGTAAATGTGACCTTAAACAAAATCAACTAGATGTCTGATTACAACAAAGGGCTGTATAAAAGCTGGGTTCCCAAACCGGTGCAGCTTATACTCATTCTTATCTTCACCACGCTCATCATGTCCATCAATCCTGTGAACACCGGGAACATCAGCCTGATGGTGGGTGATCTGGGCACACTGCCGGATTTTATGATGATGGCGAATTTTGCTTCTTTCATCGGAATGGCCACGTCCATGCCGTTGGTATTAAGGGTGAAGATGCGGTTCCGTACCAAAGAAATCATGACTGTTTCGCTGGCGGTAACGGCAGTGCTTTCTTTCGTTATCGGCACAACCCATGGGTCCGAAATCATTGTGGCTTCCTCATTTCTTATGGGCTTCTTTAAGATGTTCATGATGATGGAATTCATCCTTCCGCTCATGTTTATTTTAAGTCCGGACGGAAAGAGGGGAAAGTTCTACGCCATATTCTACCCTTTTTCAATTGCCACCGGAAATATCGCAGGATATTACCTCGCTGAACTTGCGTACCACACGACCTGGCAATACGTTCATTTGCTTACAGCGGGGGTATGTCTGCTGATGATCCTGATTGTCGTGATCTTCCAGCACAACCAGCGGTTTGTCCGCAAGATGCCTTTCTCACAGATCGACTGGCTGAGCATGTTGTTTTTCGCCGGCACATTTCTCTTCATGTCCTATTTCCTGTCTTTCGGAAAGACGCTGAACTGGTTTGACTCCGCGGGTATCCGGATATCGTTCTGGGGTACACTCGTTAGTTTTACACTTCTGGTGCTCAGACAGCTTATGCTGAAGAGAAGTTTCGTTTCTTTCGGCATCTTCAGCAAAACCAATGTGCAGAGCGGCTTGCTGATGCTGCTTTTCACGGGCGTGTTTTTGGGCACCAGTTCGCTGCAGAATACGTTTACAGTAGGAATTCTGGGTTATGATATAGTAACCAATGCCTCGCTGAACGTCATGATGGTACCCGGAGTGATCCTGGCCGGCGTGGTTGCTTTTTTTTGGTTCAAACATGAGCGACCGATAAAGATGTTTATTTTTTCCGGCATTGCAGCCTTTTTGCTGAATACGGTGATGATGTATTTCATGATGGTTCCGGAGCTTAATTATGAAAGCTGGCTTTTACCCATGACGCTGAAAGGTTATGGACTGAGTGCCCTGTTTATTGCCGTTTGGTTTTATATTCTGGACCAACTGGAAATGGATGAAATGCTGCAGGCCATAGGGCTGGTTCTGGTTTTCCGGAGTTTCGTCGCTACAGCCCTGTTTTCTTCATTTTTCGCCTGGCTGCAGTATCAGTTCCAGTGGCAGAGTGTGAACCACCTGGCCGTTTATATGGACGGGAATCTGATGTCACCACAATTGGCCCTGTCGGGCTATAAGAATATCCAGCTTAATGCGGTACTTGTGGCTAATAAAAGGATCTACGGCCTGATTGCTATTGCTGCCATTGCAATGATGATATATGTACTTCAGCACCACTTCGGCAAACTGCGGTTTACGAGATTCCGGTGGACCAGGGGCAGATTTTCGCGTGCTCTAAGAAGCCGAAAAGATAGGACTTCAAAAGTGGCAAATACCAGAGCGATAATGGATCAGTAATTTTGAGAAAAGATGGGTTGCCAAAGTTAATTAGAAGCAGGATTTATGTGTGCGTGATACGAGAGGTGCGGAAAGTCATTTGACTTTGTTGTAATTGCAAAAATCATTACTTTCCTTTGTTTTGTTTTTAATGCAGTAGTTGAAATAAATAATGATGATGTCGCGATAGTTTTTCCGGGAAAAAATATCAATATGCAACAGTGACCGTTATGATATGTGGTCATTCCTGATCCTTGATGATGTAACCGGCTTCATGGCAGTGATTTGCTATTCTTATGATTTATTAGTAATGTCTCTTAGTCAAGATTCAACTTAATAATATACATGCTTAAATCACTTGAATCAATCGCAATCGGTATCTCACTAAATTTCCATCCTTTGAACGGTGCTTCAATGCGTGCAGGTACTTTATGTTTGTCGAGTAACAGAGAACCGGAAGGATTTAATGAGTCGTACATTACCAAATATTTCTCTCCTTTCCTTAGATCAGAATGAGTTATTCGATTGAAAACAATACCCTCTACCTCATAACTAAAATCAGTTCCAAACCCATTATTGTTTCTGTGATGCCAATCGCTTGTCATAGTACCAACTGTATATTTGCAATGAGTTAAGGTTGACCGAACCTCCATTGTGCCAAGTAGGTAGGTTACTGCAAACGCCATAATAATTACTATAAGGCAACCCATCAAGAAAAGTTTTGAGGAAATTTTTCCCATAGATTATTTTAATTGTGTATTTAAATTGGCATCGATTACATTGCCATAAAAAGATCCAATTACGTTCACGCTGCGCAATCTCCTGACTCTGAGCCGTTCCTGCACTGCGTTAAATTACACCCACACTTCTATCCAATCCTTCGTCATCATTTTTTTCGCCTAAAATAAGATTGTAAAACGGTGCTTTTATGAATCGTGTACTTTCCTGATATCGTAATCGGTTTTCATTGCTTTGATCAAAGGTAATAATTATGAAATATGAAGAAGAAGAACTTTGCTTAAAGCCAGGAGACTTTGAGCAGCCAGAACCTACGCAGCCGGAATAGAAAATGTACTTGATGACAGTTATAACTCCTTCAAAAGAGGATTTTGTAACGGAACCAAAGAAAGGTGGTTACGCAGCGGCTGTATTGACAAAGAAATACTTATAAACACACCCCATAGATTTCAGCAAAAATCATAAATTAGCCAGCCCTAGCTCCTGCCTTTATTCACAAAAAGGCTTGATGACGGAATTCCTGAATAATTTATGCAACTCAACAACCTCCTCTATAAAATAAGCCACTGGGAAAGCTGGGACTGGCGTATAAAATACATCCCTATCGTGCCCGTATGGGCCTGGAACTGCCTGCGGGCCGGGTCGTTCTGGTTCTTCACACCTTCCAATCCTAAACTCGCTTTCGGCGGATTTGAAGGGGTGACCAAGATGTCCATTTATGACCACCTCCCACCCGGGTCTTATCCCAAGACCCGACTTGTAGGAGCCGGACAGGCTTTCGCCAGTGTAGAGCGGCTGGTGGCAGAGTGTTACACCTACCCTTTTGTTGTGAAACCCAATGTCGGGCGTATGGGATTTATGTTCCGCATTATCCGGAGGCCGGAAGACCTTCAGGCCTATCATGAACTGATGCCTTTTGACTATATCATTCAGGACCTGATTGAATTCCCCCTGGAAGTAAGTGTTTTCTATTACCGTTTGCCGGAAGAAAAAAAAGGCACCATAACCGGCTTTATCCGCAAGGAATTCCTGGAGATAACCGGCGACGGTCACTCCACCGTGGACGAACTTATGGCAGCCAGTCCGCGCGTATGTTTCCGTCTGGACGAGATGCGTGCCAAGCATGCCGATAAGCTGGATATGGTGTTGCAGAAAGGCGAGACCTTTTGCCTGAGCTATGCACTGAACCTAAGCCGCGGGTGCTCGCTGATCAGTCTTGAAAATGAGAAAGATGAGCGCCTGCTTAATGTGTTTGATGAACTAAGTTCCTATTCGGACACCTTGTATTACGGCCGTTATGATATTAAATGTGCTTCCATTGAAGATCTGAAATCCGGAAAGAACTTTTCCATCATTGAGTATAACGGTTGTGGTGCCGAACCTCACCACGTTTATGGCAACGGCAACACTTTTGCCCAGGCGTGCCTGATCCTGGCGCGGCACTGGAACATCCTGTACCGTGTGGCGCGCAGCAATTACCGCCGTGGTGCCAAATACGACGGCTTTAAAGAAGGCTGGAACACCATGACCGGTTGCCGCCGGCATTTCGCCCGACTCCGCCGGCTGGACAGCCACTTCCCGGATTCGTAACAGGCCTGAAATGCGTTAACTGTAAAGTGGACTCTTCAGGAAAAAGTTAACCTTTGCATGAACGGCTGATCACTTTGCCGCCAACCCGGTTTCGGGCACCCGGTTTGGATTTTGTATCTTCGTTCCGGAAAAGATGCATAACCGCACCGTGCAAACCGTCTTCAGTATGAAAACAGAAACCTGGAGGCCGCCCAGTAACCGGGTTACCGGGCACAGCATCAGCTTATGACGGATACAAGAAACCACAGACCGCTAATTCATTATTCACTGATTGCGGCTACCTTGATCATACAGGTGGTCATTGCTGTATTCATATATAACGAATACTTCAACCAGAAAAAACTGGAGAGCATTGAAGGTCAGTTGCGCGACAGCCGGATGCTTGAAAGAGTGGCCGGACAGGCACGTGCCGACCTGCTCGAGGCGCAGGATAATCTGCGGAAGTACAGCGACAGTCAGGATAACAGAGACCTGGATACCTATTTTGCATCCCTGCGCAAACTAAGCCGGAATCTTGACAGCATCGCCGCATCAGGGCAACTTAAACCTGAGTTTACCGCACTTATTCAGGCCAGAAAAAAGCAGCTGGACACCCTACCCGACCTGGACGAGGTGATACAGTCCGTTTATGCCGAATCCCGGAAACCCCGCACAGAGCGGAAACCACTGATACTGAAGGATTTTGAGATAGAACCACCCAAAACCAATTATGACCTTAAAATTGAAACGCATGCAGACACTGTTGCCAAAAAACCTCTGCTTTCACGCCTCAAGGACGCAATAAACAACGAATCCGAAGTGCAGCGTGAGGTGGTTGTAGTTACCACAAAACTCAGCGATTCCATAAACACCGGCAAGATCAAGAACGAACTGGACAGTGTGGTACAGAATGTACAGGAGCATTACCGCAGGGAAATGCGGGCTTATGAAGCCGGCCTGGAAAGCACTATGAAGCAGAATGATAATCTCTACCGTACCTATGACCAGTTGATGTGGATAAGCAACAACTGGATGGAGGTCTATACTTTTGCGGTTGGAGACCTGAGCAGGACCTTGCAGGACCAGTTTGACGAGCAGCATTCTGAAAACCGCAAGGTGCGCAAATACCTGCTCATAGGCCTTATGCTGCTTATGTTCCTGGTGCTTACACTCATCATCTATTTTACCCGCCAGGCCTATCTATATCAGCGTGAACTTAAGCTTGCAAATGAGGAAATCAAGAGTAACCTGAAGTTCAAGAACCGCATCCTGGGAATGCTGAGTCATGAGTTAAGAGCTCCGCTTAAGATCATTAATCTCTTCATAGACCGCATCAGCAGGAAGAATAATGACGAAAGTATTGAAGAGTACCTGCAGTCCATGAAATACACTAACAGCTCGCTGCTCATCCAGGCAGGACAAATCCTGGAATACGCTAAAAATCAGCAGCGCGGCCAGGAAATCAATAAAGTGCACTTCAACCTGTACAGTGAAACAGAACGTATACTTAAAGCATTCCGCCCCTATATTGAATCCCGGAACAACATCTTTGAAGTAAACAATGAAATACCGGAAGGTACCGAAGTTCAGTCGGACAATATCCTTATTTATCAGTTGTTTGTAAACATCCTCGGCAATGCGAACAAATTTACGGAGAACGGTAAAATCTCAGTGAAAGTCTGGCTTGCGGAAGCGCCGGACAGTAAGGTCCGGCTGCACGTAACTGTAGCCGATACCGGAGCCGGCATCTCCAAAAGTGATTTAAAACGTATATTTGAACCCTATTATCAGGGACGTAATTTCAAAGGCGTGGAGAATATCGGGGCTGGCCTGGGTCTGAACCTGTGCCGTGAGTCAGTAGAACTTTTGGGAGGAAGCATCAGTGCTGAAAGTTCTCCCGGAATAGGCACTACCATCCACTTTTATGTAAACCTGGACAAACCCAATACATGACAGCAAGAAGGGCAGTTTTTCTATTAGGCGATGACCATCAGATCGTAAGGCAGGGATTGGCATTCATAATCAGCGACCTGTTTCCCGATTCAGAAATCAGGCATGCCTCTACACTTGAACAGGTTCTTGAAATTGCCTCTGAAAATCCTGTGGATGCTGCCATCCTCGACGCCCAGTTCCCCGACGGCAATTCATTGACCATCATAAAGGAATTCCGCAAACTGCAGCCTGATGCGCGGATACTTATTTTTACAAGCTCAGCGGAGGAGCATCATTCCCTGAAATTTCTTCGTGAAGGAGCCAATGGTTTTTTAAGTAAGCTCTCTGAGGAACCCGAGATTGCCACAGCACTTCAGGAACTGATGAACAGAGGCAGTTATCTTTCGCCGCTTACTCAGCAGCTGCTTGCACAGGCCGCTCTTGATCCTGTGAGTCCCGATCCTTTGTCACAACTTACAGGCCGCGAACTCGAAGTAGCCGATTTGCTGGCAGAAGGCCTGGGAAACCTTGAAATTGCGAACAAAATGGAACTGCGTCAGAATACGGTGAGTACCTTCAAGAAAAGGATCTTCAGGAAACTTGATGTAGACAATCTTGTTGATTTCTTAGAGCTCATGCGCATCCACAGAGATCTGCCGCGTAGATAAAAATCTACATCAGCACCGAAAAACATCGGTATCCCTCATACCGTAAAAACAACGCAGGTCCCCTTTCTTTGTATCCAATCTACAGGATATACTAAAGAAAAGGGAAATATGAAAAATACAGTCCTACAAAATAAAACCATCCCGCCGTTCAGGCGGATACGCTTTATAGCGCGGATACGGTCATTAAAGAAAAAAGAATTCGGCGTACTTATAGGAGCGCAAATCTTGATGTTCAGCGCTATTTATGCCGTAAACAATTTCCATCCTTACTTTGAAGAACTGCATTTCCAGCGTATGGAAACACTGCCGGGCCGACTGCTGGTCTATTTCCTGCTGGGGGCACTGGTCTTCCAGGTATGCTTCCTGCTTTTTGTCGCCTTTTTATTTGTGCGCTATCGCCCGGTTACCGGAGTGGCCGACGATGACCTGCCCACGTGCACAGTAATCGTACCCGCGTACAATGAAGGAAGCCTTGTGTACGATACACTTAAAAGTATTGCAGCAAGTGATTTTCCGATGGATAAGATGCAGGTAATCGCTATTGACGATGGCAGTACAGACGATACCTGGTCATGGATTGAACGTGCAAGAAACGATATTGGCCACAGCATCACCATCTGGAAGCAACCGGAAAACAAAGGAAAGAGACATGCTCTTTACCACGGCTTCAAAACGGGTAATGGCGAGGTGTTCGTAACCATTGATTCAGATTCCGTGGTAAAGCCGGATACACTTAGAAATCTCGTAAGTCCCTTTGCCGTAAATGACAACTGTGGCGCCGTAGCCGGAAACGTAAAAGTTTTGAACCGTAACCAGGGCATGATCCCACGGATGCTGAATGTAAGTTTCGTTTTCAGTTTTGAGTTCATGCGTGCCGCGGAAAGTTCGCTAGGATTTGTGCTCTGTACACCGGGAGCACTTTCGGCCTACCGACGGGACTCAGTTAATAACTGTCTGGAAGAATGGATGAACCAGAAATTCATGGGTAACTATGCTACCATCGGTGAGGACAGAGCCATGACCAACCTCATCCTGGAACAGGGGCGTGATGTGCAGTTCCAGAGAAATGCGGCAGTCCTCACAAATACACCTGTAGGCTTTAAGACGCTGCACAAGATGTTTACCCGCTGGGGCCGCAGCAATGTAAGGGAAACACTTCGGATGAACCGGTTTATGTTTACGCGCTTCCGCGAGAATAACCGGGCCGGAGCCAGATTTATATTCCTGCACCAATGGATGAAACTTATCCTGGCTTATCCGCTGATGATTCTGATGCTGTATTTCCTTCTTACGCATCCCCTGCTCTATCTAAGTTCTGCACTCACCGGCACCTTTATATTTTCCAGTATACAGATGCTGTTCTTCAGCCGTAAATACCCTGTAGGTGATGCCTTATGGGCTTATCCTTACAGTGTATTCTATCTCTTCGGTCTTTTCTGGATTTTCCCGTTTGCCATTGCCACAGTGAAAAACGGAGGCTGGCTGACGAGATAATACGGCGCAGTTTCATTTTACAATAAATTCCTCCTTCAGTTTGCCAAAGTGAAGGAGGAATTCTATTTTTATGCAGATTAAACATATCACTATCTTATGAAGCCACTCACCACTGCCGCCGATGAAATCTACCGGAAAGTAAGCCATCCCGCCACCAAACTTGGCGACCTCAGGAAAATAGCCAAAGAATTGAAAACCAACCATGCCCTGGCAATGGAACTGTGGTCTACCGCGGAACTTTATCCACGGCTTTTAGCTATTCTGATTATGGATAAGAAAGAACTCACTGAAACAGTGGTCCAACAACTTATTCATGATATGGACAGCCACACCGGCGAAGACCATACCCAACTCGCCGACTGGCTGATGGCTAACCAGCTTACAAAAGATAAAAAAGGGCTGGCAATGCTCAGTTCCTGGGAAAATCATCCTTCTGCCCTTCACCGCAGGCTTTTCTGGTATCATCAGGGAAGACTGAGATGGGTTGGCCAGCAGCCTCCAGAAAACACAGTGGAACTTTTGGCTGCAATTGATTCACGTATGGCTGCCGAAGAACCGGAAGTGCAGTGGTCCATGAACTTTACCGCGGGTTGGATTGGTATCTTCGACGAAACACAGCGAAATAAATGTATTGAGATTGGTGAAAGAATCGGTCTTTATAAGGATATGCCTGTTGCCCGAAACTGCGCACCGGATTATCTGCCGGCCTTCATTGAATCAGAGCTGGCAAAGCGAAGCGGAAAAAAATGACCAACATTTTTGCGGTAATTGTTTTATATTAGTTTCTTTTAGATATAACGTAAAGTTTGTTTACTTTTCCTTAATAATTAATTCTGATGAAAAAAACTGTATTCTCCCTGCTTTGCATCCTTTTCGCAATATCCTGCAATGCACAGAGCCACCGCTTTCTCTACGAGTACACATTTAAGATGGACTCACTGGACCGCAGTAAATCTGAAAAAGAACTAATGGTTCTGGACATTGGTAAGGAAGGCTCCCGTTTTTACAGTTTTGAAAGAGCACAGTATGACTCTATCAGGGAGTCGGAAATGAAAAAGGCTATGCAGTCAAAGTCAACACATATAGATTTTACGCATATCCGTGATCGTTCAAAAGTCCGCACCCGTGTAACCAAAAAATATCCAGATTACCGAACTACTCTGCATACAAAAATAGGGTCAGATCATCTGGCTATCCTGTATGAAGCCAAAATGGAATGGTTGATTTCGAAAGAAACCAGGATCATTAAAGGTCTAAACGCTCAAAAAGCTACAGGTTCACTTGGCGGCCGGCAGTGGACTGCATGGTATACTCCTGAAATTCCCTTTCAGGACGGTCCGTACAGATTCGCCGGACTGCCAGGCCTTATCCTAGAGGTCACCGATTCTAAAGGAGATCATGTATTTACATTTGCAGGAAGCCATAAACATTCGGACTTGCAGCTGCAGGAGAAGCAGAAAGGCACTCCTGTTTCTGAAAAAAAGTTTAACGAACTTTGGAAAATATATTTTAAAGATCCCGCAAAATCTACACGTATGATATTGGGGGACCCCGATATTAAGATTACGATGAGCGATGGTTCCGGCCAGATTATTCCTCAGGCAGAAATGATTCGCAACAATGAAATCAGGCTGAAGGAAAAATTGCTAAAGAATAACAATTTCATTGACCTGACCTTATACCGTTAATTATTATCAGAATGAGCCATTTAAATATTTTGCTGAAAGCTTTTACAGTTGCCGACCGATACTAAATAGGAGCAAACAAATCTAATCAATAAGTAATTCATACCACGACTGCGTGGGTTCTTTACACAATGATCGGATTGTATTTCGTTAATTTTGTTGTCTGCAAAGATGATGAAGATGAATACACCTATACAAACACTGTTGGTACCCACCGACTTTACCGATAAATCCCTGAATGCTGTTTACCTGGCCACTGAAGTGGCACTGAGGCATGATGCTCAAATGCATCTCATCCACACGGTCTCAGCAGATTTTATAATAGACCACACCGGCCGCCAGATGATTGGCGGCGAACGCGTTGGCGAAAATATTGAGACCGCCAAACGCCAGCTGGCTCTGCTGCGAAAAGAAATTTCAGACCGTCACCCAAATCTGAGGCTGGAAACACAGGTTACCACAGGCGACGTTTGCGATTCGCTGAATGAACTGGTAAAGCAGATTGGCGCAGACCTTATCGTTTTAGGCACATCGGGTGTACAGAGACTTAAGCAGGCACTGCTGGGATCGCACTCCTACTCCATCTTAAACCGTGCGAACTGTTCGGTTTTACTGGTGCCGGAAGATCTGAAGCATTATGAATTCAAAAAAATCCTTTTCCCCGTCCGTGTATTGGATCATTTAGAGGAGAAACTGGATTTTGCTCTGGCCACTTCGAAGAGAAATGAAAGTGAAATCAGCCTTATAGGAATAGGAAATATGGAAAATATGCCTGCTGTACGCGATGCCTTTCTGGTAATGAGGGAGAAACTGAAGAATAACGGCGAGCATTTTAAATCAAAACTTGTGCTCACGGCAGACAATGCAGAAATGATAAGCCAAACAACAGAAGCCGAACGCAGCGACCTGGTTATACTGAATTTTGAAGATGAAGGTAAATGGAAGACATTATTTTCCGAAAACTTCTTCAAAAAAATCATTAACGGTACCGATACAGCACTGCTGTTCGTAAAACCCAAAAACTTAGAGCCGGATCCAGTGGAAATCAGCTCATACGATATCACACTGCCTATACCCGGATAAATATTTATGATGACAGAATTTAAAACATATACAGAAAAGCACACAGCACCGGATGCTGAGATTCAGCAGATAGTCAGATTTCTGCATGACCACCTGGATCAGTATGGTGATGAGAAAGAGGATATTGGAAAATCTATTCACTACGCCATGGGGCGCAACGGAAAACCGGGAGGCCTCGTAATTACAGCTGGTACTCCAGAAGGTCTGCTTGGAGCCGTGGTCCTGAATAAAACCGGAATGGGAGGTTATATTCCTGAAAACATTTTGGTTTATATTGCCATAGACCGTAATACCCGCGGCACCGGCCTGGGCAAAAAGCTGATGCAGCAGGCTATTGAGCAAAGCGAGGGCGACATTGCCCTGCACTGCGAACCGGATAATCCGGCAAAACATTTGTACAACAAATTAGGTTTTACAAGTAAATACCTCGAAATGAGGTTAAAAAAACACTAATGTCTTATATTTCAATAAATTCCGATCACCTTTTTCATAATTTTAATTTTCTTGATGAATTGTTCAGTCAGCACCAGATTGACTGGGCAATTGTCGGGAAACTCCTGTGCGGAAACGAAACCTTCCTGAAAGTATTGCTGGCCATGACGGATAAAGAAATCTGCGACTCAAGGCTCAGCAACCTGAAGGCCATTAAAAGAATATCTCCTGAAACCAATACCATTTACATAAAACCCCCTGCCAAAAGGCTGGCCCGCAGCATAGTGGAGTTTGCAGACGTAAGTTTCAATACGGAAATTGAAACGATGAAGGCCTTGTCCGCCGAAGCTGTGATTCAAAACAAAATGCACCGCGTAGTTCTTATGGTGGAAATGGGCGAACTGCGCGAGGGTATTATGCTTAAAAACCTGATGGATTTCTATGAAGAAGTTCTGGAATTGCCCCATCTTGAAATTGTGGGTCTTGGTACCAACCTTTGCTGTCTGAACGGAATTTTGCCCGACGAGGACAAGCTGAAGACCCTGGCCTGGTGCCGGAATATACTGGAAGAAAAATTCGGCCGGAAAATACCGTATATATCAGGCGGATCCTCGGTTACCCTGCCACTTCTTTTCCGGAATGAGGTTCCCACGGCCGTCAATCATTTCAGGATTGGTGAAACGCTGTTCTTTGGCACCGATGTCTATGCAGACCGGCTTATTCCGGGTATGTGTCCGGATGTTTTTACCCTGAGTGCCGAGGTTATTGAACTTTCGGAAAAGCCCGTGCTTCCTACCGGTACTGCCGGCACCAACCTCACCGGCGACACTCCTGAATTCAGTGAGGAAGACAGGAACCGCAGTTCGGTACGGGCTATTGTAGATGTGGGCCTGCTGGATACGGATTTTAACAATATCATGCCTAAACTTCAGGTTATCAGCATTATAGGTGCCAGTTCAGACATGCTGATTCTGGATCTTGAAGATAATTCATATGGCATACGCGTAGGTGACACGCTGGAGTTCAGTATGAATTATATGGCGGTACTGCGTGCAATGAACTCAGACTATGTAGACAAAAAAGTAATGCCGTTTTCAAATTCAGCCGCTGGAAAAAAGGCAAGAAAATCAAACGGATTTTCCTATATTAGTCAAACATAGACCACCTGTGCATTAACTTTGAATGCGTTCGGCTGTTTGACTGAAATCTATGCCTGATTCTGCCACTATTAGAACAATCAATATCAGTTCCTTACGTTGTCCTGTGAACATCTCAGGCGACTTTGGTATACTTCCGCTATCGGGTGAGAAAGCGCTGGAGATTTTAGCGGTTTCCTTTAAAACTAAATTTTTCGCGCTGCTCATTACAACTGCCGGAAAGGCAGAAGTTACACTGGACGGTACTTGCCATCCTGTTTCGCGTGGCAACGTAGTTTTCATCAACTATAACCAGGTAGGACGTTTGGAGATGGAATCAACCTTCAGCGCCAGAATGATTGTATTTACAAGATCTTTTTATAACCTGATCTATACCGGAAACCACCGGATTAAAAATGATACCGCATTTAGCGGTTTGCCGTCCGTGGCTAAGTTCAGGAGGCAAGAGTTTACCGAATTTCTGGGTACTGTTACCGACATCATTGCCGAAGGCAGCAGGCAGCAGGCTTTAGCCAGGGAGGTGGTGTGCCTCCTGCTGAAGGTCATGATGCTTAAGTATATCCGCGCCAGTGGCGGCGAAAATTATATCGGCTTCAAAACCAACCGTACTCTGGCTTATGTGGAATCATTTGAAACGCTGGTCAATCAGAATTTCAGGCAGCTGAAGCGAACATCCGAATATGCCGGGAAGCTGAACATCACTCCAAATTACCTTAACTCTATAGTGAAAGAGCGAATGGATCTTACTGCCGAGCAGTATATCCGGAACCGCGTGATCCCTGGAGGCCGAAAGGCTGTTGCTGAACACGAACCTTTCCGTTACAGAGATCGCTTTTGACCTCGGATTCACCGATAAATCCCATTTTGGAAAATATTTCAGGAAAACTACAGGAGAAAGTCCCAACCGTTTCCGCCAGAAATTCGTCTCTGAACAGTAATCCGGCTCTCCTTAAACTTACCCTGCCGAAAGTAACCTATGTTACGTTCTGAAGCATTCCTGTTTACTAATTTTGCCTCATTGAAATCATCAGTTAATTAACATTTAAAAAAAGATACATTATGTTTTTCCAACACGTATATGACAAAAGTTTAGCCCAGGGCAGTTATCTGATTGGCTGCCAGGCAACCGGAGAAGCCATCGTTATTGATGCCAAGCGCGACGTGGACACTTACCTGCAGATTGCGGAGGTAAATAACCTTAAGATCACCCACATTACCGAAACCCATATACATGCCGATTTTCTGGCAGGCTCCAGGGAACTGGCAGCGCTTACGGGCGCGCAGATCTATCTTTCTGATGAAGGTGGCCCGGACTGGCAATATGAATTTCCGCACAAAGGACTGAAGCACGGTGATAAGATAAAGGTAGGTAACCTAACCCTCCAAGTTTTGCACACGCCCGGACATACTCCCGAAAGCATCAGTTTTCTGTTAACAGACCATCCTGCTACCAACGAACCGGTGATGATTTTTACAGGAGACTTTGTTTTTGTAGGTGACATCGGACGGCCGGACTTACTGGAGAAAGCTGCCGGATATACAGGAACCCAGGAGAAAGGTGCTCATGAGATGTATGCTTCCGTAAAGGATTTTGCACAGCTGCCATCCTTCCTTCAGGTATGGCCTGGACATGGCGCGGGGTCAGCCTGCGGAAAAGCGCTGGGTGCGGTACCAAGTTCCACTGTAGGTTATGAAAAAACACGCAACTGGGCTTTCCAGTATGAAAATGATGAGGATGGTTTTGTAGAATATCTGCTTGAAGGTCAGCCTGAACCTCCAAAGTATTTTGCGATGATGAAGAAACTGAATAAAGTGGAGCGTCCACTGCTTACTGAAGTGCCCAAACACACCGAACTGAGCAGCGAAGAACTGACGGCAGCTTTGCAAAACGGGGTAACAGTGGTAGATACGCGTAATAAAACAGATTTTGCAAACGGATTTATCCCGGGAAGCCTTAATATTCAGAATAACAACAGCCTGAGCACGTGGGCAGGGTGGCTTCTTGACTATAAAAAATCCTTCATCTTAATTGCTGAAGAAGGTGACATGGAGGAAATTACCCGTAAACTGATGCGCATTGGACTGGATAACATACAGGGATATTTCCCGGCGGGAAAACTTTCTGAACTTGAACTTGAAAAGGCTGATGTGATTGATATTGAAGAATTCAAATCTTATATCGGAAAACCGGAGGTTCAAATTGTTGATGTTCGCGGAAAAAGCGAATATGATGCGGGTCATGTAGAAGGGGCCGAGAATAACTTCGTAGGCACCCTGCCGGACCATGTGGATAAATTAAGCCGTGATAAGCAGGTGGTGATCCATTGTCAGGCCGGTGACCGTTCCTCTGTAGCCTATTCTGTTTTGAGGAAAAACGGCTTTAGAAATGTGAAAAATTATTCCGGTGGAATGAAGGAATGGAAGGAAAAAGGCAATCCTGTAGTTTCATAATATTTGACGATGTTGCAGATTTTCCAAAAGTGGACTCTTTTCCGCGCATTAGGCCTGGCAGTAGGGCTCCTTCTGCTGACTGAAGCTCTGCGATCGCAGAACTGGTTTATGGTAGCCGCAGCCGCGGTACTTATCATCATGCCTATGCTAAATATAGGCTGCTGCAGCAACGGAGGTTGCGGAATACAGGCAGATAAAGTAACTGCAAAAACACAGAAGGAAACAGATTATGAGGAAGTTGTTTAACTAAAAACACAAAAAAATGTCAAAATTCAATGAAGTGATCGCTCAGGACAAGCCGGTTCTTGTAGACTTTTTCGCTGAGTGGTGCGGTCCCTGTAAGATGCAGGCTCCCATTCTGGAGGAACTGAAAAAGAAAATCGGCGACCGGGCAACCATCATTAAAGTTGATGTAGACAAATACTAGGCAGTGGCGGCTCAGTTTGGAATAAGGAGTGTTCCTGCGCTGATTATTTTCAGGAATGGAGAAGTCCGCTGGAAACAGTCCGGTGTAATTCCTGCCCACGAACTGGAGCGCCTCATCAGCGAAAATTATTAACAAACACCAATATCAGGAGCTGCAGCGGAGATCTTAACTCTTTTGCAGTTTCTTTTTTACATTATGAACAAGGAAAAAACAAAAGAATGGCTTAAAAAAAACTGGAGCACCGCCTTACTCACAGCTTTTCTGGCCGTAATACTGATCAGTCCTGACGCAAAGACATGGTTTATGCGGCAGGTAATATCCACAGGTGTCATGAATCTCACACTTCAGGATCAGAGTAAAAAATCTAATGAGAAAAGTACAAGCGAAATTGCGGACTTCAGACTTCAGGACGAAGATGGCCGTATAGTAAGTACAAAGGAATTAAGGGGCAAAGTGGTCTTTATGAATTTCTGGGCGTCGTGGTGCCCGCCCTGCCGCGCAGAATTTCCGTCTGTCCAGAAGTTTTTTGACCGGTATAAAGACGATCCGAATGTGGTTTTCCTTACGGTAAATCTGGACGATCAGGCAGCAGCAGGCAGAAATTATCTGGATAAGCAAAACTTTACACTGCCCTTACTTGTGCCGGCATCTGACATTCCGCCGGCTTATTATACAGGTTCACTGCCGACCACCGTGGTGCTGGATAAAAAAAGTGAAATCCGGCTGCATCACACCGGAATGGCCGATTACAGCAAGGACTCCTTCTACAAAAAAATTGATGCGATGCTGGCAGAATGATACTGTTGAAAAGCCGTATGCCTGCGGTGCTCAAACATCACTAAAACTCTTACTTTTGCAGGATTATTCCTGAAAAATGAAAAGTGTACTCAATCTGTTTGATTTTAGCCAGAAAGTAAATTACCGAACCGAAATACTGGCTGGCCTTACCGTCGCCATGACCATGATCCCCGAATCACTTTCGTTTGCGATCCTGGCAGGTTTCCCGCCGCTGGTAGGTCTTTACGGAGCTTTCATTATGGGTTTGGTCACGGCTGTATTTGGCGGCAGACCCGGCTTGATTTCAGGTGGTGCCGGCGCCACGGTCATCGTACTTATCGCTCTGATGAAATCGCACGGCCTGGAATATGTTTTCGGTGCCGTGGCGCTGGCCGGCGTGGTGCAGATTGCCGTAGGTCTGCTGAAACTGGGAAAATTTGTGCGGCTGGTACCGCAGCCTGTGATGTTCGGTTTCGTGAACGGTCTGGCCATCATTATTTTCATGTCCCAGTTTGAGCAGTTCCGCACTGTGGTGAACGGAGAGAATACGTGGCTTAGCGGAACACCCCTGTACGTTATGGCTGCTTTGGTGGCATTAACTGTTGCTGTGGTACTTTTGTTTCCCGGAATCACAAAAAAAATACCCGCCTCGCTGGCGGCCATTACGGTTGTTTTTTTGCTGGTGATCGGCTTTAACATTGACACCAAACAGGTTCAGGATATCGCTTCGGTAAGTGGTACACTCCCACCGTTTCATATTCCACAGATCCCGTTTACGCTGGAAACCCTGCAGATTATATTTCCCTACGCAGCAATTATGGCCGCTGTAGGACTTACCGAAGGTTTACTAACGCTTAATTTAGTGGATGAAATTACCGGAACCAAAGGAAACAGTAACCGGGAGTGTGTAGCCCAGGGCAGCGCTAACATCCTGAATGGATTTTTCTACGGAATGGGCGGCTGTCCGATGATTGCCCAAACGCTGGTAAACCTTTCGGCCGGCTCCCGAGCCAGACTTTCAGGAATTGTAGCGGCATTAACTATCCTGATTATTATTCTGGTGGGTGCACCGGTAATTGGTAAACTACCCGTTGCCGCACTTGTGGGCGTCATGATAATGGTAGCTGTAGGCACATTCGAGTGGGCCAGCCTGAAGATTCTAAGGCGTATGCCCCGTTCGGACATCTTCGTGATGGTTGTGGTGACCGCAATTACGGTGGTACTGCACAATCTGGCGCTTGCCGTGTTAATCGGTGTAATTATTTCGGCTTTAGTCTTTGCCTGGGACAATGCGAAAAGAATCCGGGCCCGCAAGCATACAGATGAAAACGGTGTGAAGCATTACGACATCTACGGTCCCTTATTCTTTGGTTCCATTGCAGCTTTTACGGAAAAATTTGATCCGCAGAATGACCCGCAGGAGGTGATTATTAATTTTGCTGAAAGCCGCGTGGTAGATATGTCGGCCATCGAAGCGTTAAGCAGCCTTACCAAACGCTATCATAAGTATGGCAAAACAGTTCGCCTGCAACACTTAAGCGCGGACTGCCGTGCCCTGCTAAAAAATGCCGAAGCTATTATTGAGGTGAATGTAGTGGAAGATCCTACGTACCGTGTGCCGGTGTAGGCTGGAAGGATAATCCCAATGTTTATAATCCGTGACCCTTTAAGCTCTATTTGCACAACTTTCACGGATCCTAATGAAACATTGATTTCTTATGTCACTTTTTTCCTTGATGAAAAAAGTAACCAAAAAAATCAAGACCTGGATCTTTTTGCTAAAAAAACAACTACGTGCCTAAAAATTCTAAACTTGCGCGAATCAATAATTGGGTGTATAAAGTCGGTTTGCCTCGCGCTTCGAACAGAAGAATTTTCTTAACGGCACTCCGTTATTTTTTCTTCACGCAAAAATCTCCTAGGTCATTTTGGCAGGAGCAGTATGGTGACATTGGTTTGCCGTATTGAGTACTCCACAGTTGTCTTTGCGAAGCGGAAGTGCCGTTGATATCATTGACGGCCAATGAAGGAAACCCGATGTCGCGGATTAATAATCGGTGACCCTTTAACTATATTCGTACAACTTTCACAGATCCCTTCATTGCTTAATCTTCAGTTTTTTTATAAGTTTCAGTAGACCGTCGCGGTTTTTTGCTTCATGATAGAATTTTGGGAGCTTTTCAAGCAGGGTAAAATGAGAGCGGTCTTTATGCTCGCGAAGGTCTGCCGCAATATACCGTTCCAGATAGTCAAGATGTTTACCGTTTAGGGCGAAAAATACCTCATCACGAAATGGCGCCTGCAGCCACAGGTCTGCACCAAACCAGGAATGTGCCGGCAAGGACACCTTCGCATATCCAATTTTGGTTACTGTTTCGCGCTTGCAGCCACAAAAAGTGCATAAAAGCCGCGCGGTGCAGCGGTCCTGATCCACTGCGGCAACAGCTTTTTTCTCGCAGGCAGGGCACACGATCCATACTTCGCGGTCAAAGTCGGAAAGACGGAGGTTTTCATCTTTAAATCTCATAGGAACTGTATGAATTGACATCGATTATTAATTAACGAAGAAAGGTCACTGTTTCAAATATAGAAAATTATAGTAGAGGAAAATATAACGTTTCAAAACAAAAAATCCCTTCAGAATTTCTTCCAAAAGGATTAAGTTAATGGATGCGGTTATTTATCCGTTGTTCGTCACCGTAAGCTTTACTTCCATATTGTTCCGTGTAGCATTGGAGTAAGGACCAACTTCATGCGCTTTCTCTACAAGTCACTGCGCTACTTCAATGGATACCCCGCTGTCGCGGATTTATAATCCGTGATCTTTAAGCTTTATCGCACAACTTTCAAAGATGCAAAAGAAAATATTGATTTTCCTAAAGACAGGAAAGTCAACGGTTGCAAATTAGCGGCATCAGGTCAGGATAAATCTTCTATTTTTTGAAATCAATTCCATGCCCCTTTCCATAGGACACATACCTGTTTTTGCCTATTTCCCAATCTATTTCAATCTCTCTGTAAGAAGACGGATCGTCTCCAGAATTACCTATTTCATTCCCTTCTTTGTCTAGAAGAACAACAAAAGCTGTTCTACTGCTCATTCCACCATCTCCTGTAGCGGCAAAAATTCTTTTTGTTGTATAAACTTTTACCTCATAATTGCCATCAGGGCTTGTCTCGGAATACATAAATTCTTTTTGATTCAAAAAAACATAAGCTATAAAAATCAAAACAGAAAACGTTAATAGCAAATAAATTCCTTTTTTCATAAAATAAACTTTCACCAAAACTAAGAAAGTTTAGGTATTTGACCACTTACCGTGCGGAAATAAGAACTCCCCATTCCACAAACCAGGTTAAAGGGATTTTATTTCCTGAAAATCAACGATCTAAAAAACAAAAAATCCCTTCAGAATTTCTTCCAAAAGGATAATGAATGCGGTTGTTTATCCGTTGTTCGTCACCGTAAGCTTTACTTCCATATTGTTCCGTGTCGCATTGGAATAGGGACAGACCTGATGTGCCTTTTCCACCAGTGACTGCGCTTCCTCCAGGGATACTCCGGGAACGTTGACCTCAAGTTCAGCCGCCAGACCGAAACCACCATTGTCAATCTGGCCAATGCTGACTTTTGCGGTTACAGAAGTTTCACCGGTTCTTACCTTTGCAAGTCTGCTTACCTGTTTCAGCGCGCTGTCAAAACAGGCCGAATAACCTGCGGCAAACAGCATCTCAGGATTAGCATAATCATCATTGGCGCCTCCCAGGGCCTTTGGCATGCGGACCTCCATATCAATCAGTCCGTTGTCACTTTTTACATGGCCATCGCGGCCGCCGGTAGCAGTTACGCTTGTGGTGTACAGTGTTTTCATATCTATTTTTGTATTTGGTTAATGATTTTGTTAAGTGTTGCTTTCAACGCGTTAAGTTCGTTCTCTTCAACATCAATATTTTCAAGCATTCTGGCCGGAATTTCCATGGCTTTCGCTTGAAGCGCCTTGCCAATTTCAGTAAGGAAGAGATGCACTACGCGTTCGTCTTTACTGCACCGTTTACGAGCTACAAAATTCTTTAATTCCAGTCTTTTCAGAAGTGGTGTCAGCGTACCGCTGTCCAGCAACAAACGGTTGCCCAGGTCGCAAACCGCCAGACCATCCTGTTCCCAAAGTACCAGCATCACCAGATATTGAGGATATGTTAAGTCCAATTCCTCCAGCAGCGGACGGTACAAGCCCGTAATCTCCCGGGAAAGAGCATAGAGCGGGAAGCACAGTTGCCCGTCCAGACGAAGTGAGTCAGCGGTACCCATATTCCAAATTTTTATTATTTTCTGATGATGAACTCCTCCATTGGAAGTCTAACCTTCTTCATTGTGGAGAGCCAGTCTTTTTCGGCGTCGCGGTAGCCCAGATAAAGCAAAGTTACACTCTTAAGTCCAAGTTCCTGAAGTCCCAGGATTTCATCAACAACATCATTGCTGAAGCCTTCGGCCGGTGTGCTGTCTATCTTAAGTTCTGCAGCCTGTGCCATCGCCAGTCCAAGTGCAATATAAGTCTGTCTGGCGGTATGGGCAAAATGCTCAGCCGGTGTCTGTGCGCCGTACAGCTGCTTCAGGAGGTCTGTGTAACTTCCAAAACGGCCGCGCGGCAGTTCCCGAACATCTGTATGATAGTCGTATACCGCATCAATTTTCTCAGCAGAATACTCGTCCCACGCAGCGAACACCAGTACATGAGAGCTGTCGCGCATTACTTCAGGATTAAGAGCTCCTTTAACCATCTTTTCCTTTAACTCCTGATTCTCCACCACAATTACGCGGAAAGGCTGGAGTCCGGAGGAAGTTGGCGCCAGTCGCGCCGCTTCCAGGATACTGTTTAGATCCTGTTCTGAAACCTTTCTGTTCGGATCGTACGCTTTTACCGCATGTCTCCAGTTTAAATTTTCTAGTAATGACATTTATTTAAATTTTGTTGATTAATAACTTTCTGTACTCAAGCATTGGCCTTGAATGGCACAAAGGTATGCTGAATTAATATTGTGCACAATTAAATTGTCATAAACGAATAGTAGACAGTATCTATCAAGATTCCGGAACGCAGGCAGAATCGAAAAGAGGCACTCCTGAAATCAACAAAAATCCCCTCAGATATGAGGGGGATAAAGTTTAGTTTAAATCGTAACGGTCGGCATTCATTACTTTAGTCCAAGCTTTTACAAAATCCCTTATAAACCGTTCCCAGTTATCGTCCTGTGCATAGAATTCGGCATATGACCTCAGAATGGAATTGGAACCAAAGACAAGATCCACACGGCTGGCTGACCACTTCACAGCTCCGGATTTCCGGTCGGTGATATGATACAGGTTATCATTTACAGGCACCCATTTAAAATTCATGTCTGTCAGGTTTACAAAAAAATCATTGGAAAGCGTTCCGGGCCTGTCTGTAAAAACACCGTCCTGACTACCTCCGTAATTGGTATCAAGAACGCGTAATCCACCTACCAGAACAGTCATTTCTGGTGCCGTTAAGCCCATCAGCTGAGTGCGGTCCAGCATCAGTTCCTCGGCAGATACTACATAATCGGCTTTCAGCCAGTTACGGTAACCGTCGTGAACGGTTTCCATCTCGTCGAACGACCTTGCATCGGTCATTTCCTCAGAGGCATCTCCCCTACCTGGTAAAAACGGCACCTCAACATTGTAACCTGCCTCACGTACGGCCTGCTCTATAGCAGCAGTTCCACCCAGTACAATAAGGTCTGCCATACTCACATTTACACCGGAAGTCTGCCGGATATTTTCAAGTATTTCCAGAACTTTATTCAGTCTTACCGGTTCGTTACCTGCCCAACTTCTCTGTGGTTCCAGACGTATCCTGGAACCATTGGCACCACCCCGGTAATCGGAACCGCGATAGGTACGTGCGCTGTCCCATGCCGTGGTAATAAGTTCCGAACGGGACAAACCGCTGTTGAGAATCTGTTCCTTAAGGCTGTTGATCTCCCCGTCGCTGAGCGTGTAGTTAACGGCCGGAATCGAATCCTGCCAGATAAGGTCTTCGGCCGGGACATCAGGACCCAGATACCTTGATTTGGGGCCGAGGTCGCGGTGGGTCAGCTTAAACCAGGCACGCGCGAATGTATCTGAGAAATATTCAAAATCGTTATGGAAGCGTTCCACAATTTCGCGGTAGCCGGGATCTACCTTCATAGCCATATCGGCATCCGTCATCATCGGATTTCTGCGAATATTTGGGTTATGTGCATCTACCGGTTTGAGTTCCTCAGGCAAATTGACCGGTTCATACTGATTGGCACCAGCCGGACTTTTAGTAAGTCTCCATTCATGATTCAGCAGAAGGTCCAGATAACCGTTATCCCATTGCGTGGGATTGGTGGTCCAGGCCCCTTCCAGCCCGGAAGTCACCGTATCTTCACTGTGTCCTTTGCCTTTTGGGTTAAGCCATCCCAGGCCCTGCGCATGAACACCTTCTTCCTCAGGATCACCACCCAGTGCAGACGCGTCGCCATTACCGTGGCATTTACCTACAGTGTGGCCGCCAACGGTAAGTGCTGCGGTTTCTTCATCATTCATGGCCATCCGGCTGAAGGTAACCCTTAAATCTGCCGCGGTCTTCAATGGATCGGGATTCCCGTCTACACCTTCAGGGTTCACATATATAAGGCCCATCATCACAGAAGCCAAAGGATTTTCGAGCTCCCGGTCGCCGGTGTAGCGGCTGCCCTCGCTGCCCGTAGGGGCAAGCCAGTCCTTCTCGGAGCCCCAATAAATATCTTTTTCAGGATGCCAAACATCTTCGCGGCCACCAGCAAAACCAAAGGTCTTCAGGCCCATGGATTCGTAAGCCATGTTTCCGGCCAGGATTATAAGGTCGGCCCAGGAGAGTTTATTACCATATTTTTTCTTGACGGGCCAAAGCAGACGTCTTGCTTTATCCAGATTCACATTATCCGGCCATGCGTTGAGTGGTGCAAACCTCTGACTGCCGGTGTTGCTGCCCCCGCGGCCGTCGGCTGTTCTGTAGGTGCCGGCCGAATGCCAGGCCATACGAATCATCAGACCGCCATAATGCCCCCAGTCGGCGGGCCACCATTCCTTACTTTCGGTCATCAGAGCTTTAAGATCGGATTTCACAGCTTCAAGATCAAGTTTTTTAAATTCCTCAGCATAACTGAACTCTTCACCAAAAGGATTTGTCTTACGGTCGTGCTGTGAAAGAATGTCCAGATTCAATGATTTAGGCCACCAGCTCATTACATCTTTTGCTTCCTCCGTATTGGAGCCATGGATAACAGGACATTTACCACTGTTGCCTAAACTGGCACCTGCGACCGGTATGGGATTTTCTTCGTTCTGACTGTGAATTGTTTCGCCCTGCTGAGGATCGTTCTGTACTGGTTGGTTTGCCTGCTCCATCGCTTCCTGAGCTTTCTGCCCTTCATGATGCGGACATCTTCCATCTGAGTTTATCATATCTTATTGTTTTTACCAAAGTTAATATTATTAACAAGCGGCAGGGCAGATTTTTCATAGTTAATCCTCATACTGCCAATAGACCATTTGAATTGATAGGATTCAAGTGATTTATTTTATCTATTGACGCTTAATTTTGAGTTATGATGAATATCTTTTGATTTATGAACATTGAGAAAAATTGCTGAAATTTGCAGCTGTCCTTAATGTTGCAGAATATGAAGCTATGTATCGCCGAGAAACCCAGTGTCGCCCGAGATATTGCCAAAGTATTGGGTGCCAACCAGTCCAGGCAGGGTTATATGGAGGGCAACGGATATCTGGTGACCTGGACCTTCGGCCATCTCTGTACCTTAAAGGAACCCCACGACTACAGTCCGCATTATAAATCCTGGGACCTGATCTTCCTGCCTATCATCCCAAAGAATTTCGGCATTAAGCTTATTTCTAATCCCGGAGTGGAAAAGCAGTTTCGGGTAATCGAGCAGCTTGTAGATCAATGTACAGAGGTCATTAACTGCGGTGATGCCGGCCAGGAGGGAGAACTTATACAGCGTTGGGTACTGCAGAAAGCCCGCTGTAAGAAACCTGTGCAGCGGCTTTGGATCTCGTCCCTAACTGAGGAAGCTATCCTAGAAGGATTTGCTAACCTGAAACCTGCTGAGGATTATCACAACCTTTATTTAGCCGGAAATGCGCGAGCTGTGGGCGACTGGCTTCTGGGAATAAATGCCACCAGACTGTTTACGAGGAAATTTGGCGGTAACCGTGGTGTACTGTCCATCGGCCGGGTTCAGACACCTACGTTGGCGATGCTTGTACAGAGACAGAAGGAGATTGATGCGTTTAATTCTGAAGAATACTGGGAACTGAAGACGGTTTACCGCGCTGTCCACTTCAGTGCAGCCATAGACCGACTTAAGACCAGAGAAAAGGCAGAAAAAGGTCTGGACTACCTGAAACAGCATCTTTTTGAAATCGTTTCGTTTGAAATAAAAGAAGGTAAAGAGAAAAATCCCCGTCTGTTTGACCTTACCGCTCTTCAGGTAGAAGCTAACCGCAAGTATGGCTTCTCTGCCGAAAATACATTAAAGTACATCCAAAGTCTCTATGAAAAAAAGCACACCACCTATCCAAGGGTAGATACTACCTACCTGCCGGACAGTCTCTATCCGAAAATTGCCGGAATCATGCGGGCCATGCATTTTTACAGTGACCTTACGGCGCCGCTTCTGGAAGGCGGACTACCGAAAACAAAGGCCGTGTTCGACGATTCCAAAGTAACCGACCACCACGCTATAATACCCACCGAAGTGACACCCGGCAGCAACCTGGCGCGTGAAGAGAAACTGATTTACGATCTTGTTGCGAAGCGGTTTATTGCTGTATTCTATCCTGAATGTAAGATTTCGAACACCCTAGTGGAAGGAAAAGTAGGAACAATACCTTTCAAAACCAATGGCAGACAGGTATTGGAACCGGGTTGGCGAGCAGTTTATGCAAAGGAAAAGGTGGAACTTCAGGATAAATCCAGGGTTGAGGCAAAGGATGAGGAGCAGGAAATCCCCGAATTTAAAGCGGGAGAAACTGGTCCTCATAAACCGCTTGTACATCAGGGAAAGACAACGCCGCCAAAACCTTATACCGAGGCTACCCTACTGCGCGCCATGGAAACTGCAGGCAAGCAGGTGGAAGACGAAGAACTGCGCGATATGCTGAAGGCGAACGGAATAGGCAGACCTTCAACACGTGCGAACATCATCGAAACTCTTTTCAAGAGAAAATACATTGAAAGAAAAAAGAAAAACATCTTTGCGACGCGTACCGGCATGGATCTTATAGATACCATAGACGATGAAGTTCTGAAAAGTCCTGAACTCACGGGCGAATGGGAATATAAACTGAGAAAGATAGAAAGCGGTGAATATGAAGCCAATGTTTTCCGGGAGGAACTGGTGGCAATGGTTACAGATCTTACCCGGAAAGTAATCAGTGAAAAAGCCAGAAGCATCTCCTTTGAGGAAGTTTCGGTTCCGCAAAAGAAAGAAAAGATTCCCCGTAAAACCACCGTCATTGAATGGAATGAAATAAGTTGTCCCAAGTGCCAGCAAAATCGCCTGATTAAGGGCAGGACGGCCATTGGCTGCGTTCAGCACCGTGAATGTGGATTCAAAATACCTTTTGTCTGCTTCGGAAAAAAGCTTACAGAGAAACAGATTCACGATGTGGTTGTTAAAGGAAAATCAGGAAAACTGAAAGGCTTCACCGGGCATCCGTCAGGCATCACTGAGGGTTTTCTTGCACTTGGAGAGGATGGCAAAGTGGAACTCCAGTCCAGATAAAGCTTATACTTTAATAAAATAAGACCCCTTTTAACACAGAACAATTACTCCGCAATATCCTTAGTTCCTGTAAAATCCGGAATTGTTTAAAAATATTACCTTTGCACCTTTGCGGCCAGCAGGCCGTTTTATTTATAATGAAAGGGGCCAGTTCCCTTTGCAAACTTTACCCAATGACAATAGAAAAAAACCACGTAGTTGCACTTCAATATACTTTGAATGCGATTGAAGAAAATGGAGCGCAAACCTTCATCGAAAAAACGGACGCCGAAAACCCTTTTACCTTCATTTATGGTGTAGGAATGATGCTGCCTAAATTTGAACAGGAAATCGAAGGATTGGCTGCAGGCGACAAGAAAACATTTACACTCACTCCTCAGGAAGGGTATGGAGAGAAGGCTGAAAACGCATCAACGCAACTTCCGGCAGAAATGTTCGTACAGTCCGGAATGCCGCCAATCGGTGCAATCCTTCCCCTGCAGGACCAGGACGGAAACCACCTGAGTGCAGTAGTTACAGAGGTAGCAGATGATGCTGTTACAGTAGACCTTAATCATCCGATGGCGGGAAAAACGCTTAATTTTGATGTAGAAGTTGTACTAACCCGTCCTGCAACGGAGGAAGAACTGTCGCACGGGCATGCCCACGGTGTAGACGGACAGTCAGGACATTAAGTTTCCCTTTATCAATAAATACAGGCTTCGACATTGTCGGAGCCTTTTCTGTAAAGGATATAATACTGTCATTCCTGAAAAATTATTTAGGTAGTTTCCAAAATTTAACTATTTTTGTGCCTCACAAAATCCGATGCCCGGATGGTGAAATTGGTAGACACGCTCGTTTCAGGTGCGGGTGCCCACAAGCTTGCAGGTTCGAGTCCTGTTCCGGGCACATTCTAAGCTCTCATTTTAAATGAGGGCTTTTCTATTGCCCGGAATTCAAGACTTCTTCATCTTGGATTCACCGCAAATTCCATTATATCCGACCTAAACCTGGCTACGCTACAATGATCTGGATTGGGAATCATCCAAACTTTTCACTATTCCGCTACTTCAGCTAGTCTATTTTAAGTATTTTAACGTAATATTAATTACAATAATAGTTTTATGTAATCCAATCCATTGTTGGCATTTAAATTGATGCAGAAAACTTAACAATTCTTGCCGGCGTCCTGCGGATAAAAATCCAGTAAAATGGAATGTAAATAATGACAGGTTACGTCCTCTTCGGCAAATTATTTTTTGTTGGGGAGTCCTGTATATTCCTCGTCTTTACAAGTGAACATTAAAACAATAGAATATACTAACTATGGTTAATCATGATTTTCAGCAAACGGCGAGCTATGATATGATCGTCTTTTGCCACCTTCGCTGGGACTTTGTTTATCAGCGTCCCCAACATTTAATCAGCCGGCTGGCACAGGATTTCAGAATCCTTGTTATAGAGGAACCAGTACCTACACGTCTTAACGGTAAAGGTCCTTTTGAAATAAAGGAAGTTCATCCAAATGTACATGTATGCAGACCGCCGGTGAACAGCATGAATGATATAGGCGCATATTTGCGAAAGAAGTTGCCGAAAAACAACTATAAGGTTGGCTGGTTCTATTCCCCGGCCTTTGTTTCAGTACTGGAGCACCTCGATTTTGAAACGGTAGTGTATGACTGTATGGACGAACTTACCCTTTTCCGCGGTGCCTCAATGGAACTGGTGGATCAGGAAAAAGCACTGCTTGCCGCTGCCGATGTTGTTTATACAGGTGGAAAATCCCTGTATGAATCAAAGGTAAAGAAGCATCATAATGTTCACTGCTTCCCAAGTTCGGTAGATATTGAGCATTTTTCGGGACAAAACAAAGACGCAACGGAAAGACCCTCTGACATGAAAGATATCCCCGGAAGGATCGTGGGCTATTACGGTGTTATTGATGAACGTATTGACCTTGAGCTTCTGAAAAACACAGCAGCTCTGGCTCCAGAAACCTCATTCGTCATGGTGGGCCCGCTCTGCAAAATTGGCGAACAGGATCTTCCTAAAGCGGACAATATTTATTACCTGGGCATGAAATCTTATGAAGAACTGCCCGCGTATCTTCAGCATTTTGACATTGCAATGATGCCGTTTGCACTAAATGATTCAACCAAATTCATCAGTCCAACAAAAACGCTGGAGTATATGGCAGCCAATAAACCTATCATTTCCACCAGGATTAAAGACGTAGAAAGGGACTACAGTCACTGCATTATGCTGATAGAAAACGAACAGGATTTCTACAGTGCCGTTATGAATCCTATGCAAAAGTTCAGCAATGAATACACCGAGATACTAAATAATACATCCTGGGACCGCACTGCACGTAAAATGGGGTCAATAATCGAAAAAACCCTTGCTGTATGAAGGTAGATATCCTTATTATAGGGGCAGGTATCTCCGGTGCCACCCTTGCAGAACGCTATGCGAATGCCGGCAAGAAAGTGCTTATTATTGAAAAGAGAGACCATATAGCTGGCAACTGCTACGATCATTACGACCAAAACGGAATACTGGTATCCAAATACGGAGCACACCTTTTCCATACAAATGATGACGAAGTTTGGGAATATGTAAACCGTTTTGCCGAATGGTATCCATGGGAGCACAGAGTAATCGCGCGTGTAGACGGTAAAACCGTACCGATTCCTGTAAATATTTCTACGGTTAATATCCTCTTTGACGAAAAACTGGAAACAGAAGATGATATGAAGCAGTGGCTTGAGCAGAACCGAATAAGTTTCGACCAACCGACAAACGGTGAAGAGGCTGTCTTAAACCGCGTAGGACCGGTACTGTATGATAAAATGTTCAAACATTATACAAAGAAGCAATGGGACAAATATCCGGCTGAACTGCATGCTTCTGTGCTGGAGCGTATTCCCGTGCGAAGCAACTACGATGACCGTTATTTTTCAGATAAGTATCAGGCCCTTCCCAAAGGCGGTTATACTAAAGTATTTGAAAGCATGTTGGACCATCCAAATATTACTGTATTGCTGAATACCGATTATTTTGATGTGAAAGACCAATATGAAGGTTACGAAAAACTGTTCTACACCGGGCCGGTAGACCGTTTCTTTGAATTTGAGGAAGAACTTACTGAAAAGCTGGAATACCGGTCCATTAATTTTGTGACTGAGCATATTGATGCAGAATATTATCAGGAAAATTCTGTGGTGAATTATCCCGGTCGCGAGGTGGACTTCACCCGTATTGTAGAACACAAGCATTTCGGAAATCAGAAATCAGATAAAACAAGCATCGTAAAGGAATACACCGTGGACGAAGGTGATCCGTATTACCCTGTTCCAAACGAAAAGAATCAGCTGATTTACGAGAAATATAAAGCCAAGGCAGACCAACTAACAGATGTATATTTTGTAGGCAGACTGGCAAATTATAAGTACTTCAATATGGATCAGGCATTTAAGAATGCACTGGACCTTTACAAAACACTTGAGCATGCAAAAGCCGGTGCATTATGAGAAGTCCGCAAATCTTCAAAAGTTACTGGCAGGGAGGTTTTGAATGTGCAGACCATATAAACCGTCACGGCGAGCGGGTTAATCTGCTTCAGGAAACAAAGCATGATCTTCGTATTGTGGAAGATTATGCTTTACTAACGGAGCTGGGTATCTTTACAGTCCGCGAAGGCATTTGTTGGAGTAATATTGAAAAAAGTCCGGGAATTTACGATTTCTCTGAAGTTTTAAGAAGGATGAGAGCTGCCCAGAATTCCGGAATACAGCAGATTTGGGACCTTATCCATTTTGGTTATCCTGACGGTCTGTTTCCTACACATCCGCATTTTGCACCAAGATTTGAGCAACTCTGCCGCGCTTTCGCCCGCTTCTACACAGAAAACAGCAGTGAGGAACTCTTTGTTGTACCTATAAACGAAATAAGTTTCCTTTCGTGGCTTTCCGGCGAAAACAGGGGTACGGTTCCGTTTGCCACACATAATGGTTGGGATATTAAATACCACCTGTGTAAAGCAGCAATCCAGGGTATCCGCGTTTTGAAAGACGAAGTTCCCGACTGCAGAATTGTACTGGTGGAACCTCTTATTGAAATTCACAGTCACGGGGGGTGCCCTGTTGAGCTGCAGAAGCGGAATGAATACCAGTTTGAAGCAATGGATATCATTGGCGGACGTATGTGTCCGGAATTGGGAGGACAGGAAGAGTTTCTGGACATCCTGGGCTTTAATTATTACTGGAACTGTCAGTGGCGCGGCGAAGGCGACAGCCTGTGCTGGCCGGATGATATGGATGAAAGGATTCCTGTACATCAACTGCTTTTAAAAGCCTATGAAAGATATGGCAAACCTATGTTTATTTCAGAAACAGGTCATTTTGGGCAGGGCCGCGCAGAGTGGATCGCTGAAATTGCAAACGAAAGCCGGATAGCTGCAGAAATGGGTGTAGACTTCCATGGGATATGTATCTATCCTGTGACTGACCGCCCAGACTGGGATGACCTCTCTTACTACAGTAACTGCGGTATTTTTGATCTGGATGCCGAGTGCAACCGAATACCTGACATGGCATATGTGGATGAACTGAGACGGCAGCCAGAATTTCATACTCAACGCGAGCCCGTTAACTACTAAAATTTAGCTATTATGGAAAATTCAAAAATTACCGGTATTACCTTCAGCTGTTTCGACCTGCTTCATGCAGGACATGTACGAATGCTGGCAGAAGCGCGTGCACAGTGTGACTACCTTATCGTTGGTCTGCAAACTGACCCTACAATAGACAGACCGGAGAAAAACAAACCAACACAAACTGTGGTGGAGCGTTATATTCAGCTGAAAGGCTGCAAATATGTGGATGAAATTATTCCTTATACGACCGAGAAGGATCTGCAAGATATCCTTCAGCTTTATTGTATTGATGTAAGGATTGTAGGTTCTGAATATAAGGACAAGGATTTCACGGGTCGCGAGTACTGTAAAGAGAACAATATAGTTCTCTATTTCAATGAAAGGCGTCACCGCTTTTCCAGCACCAACCTTCGTAAAGAAATTTACAGACTGGAAGATCTGAAAACACATAAGGACACTCCCAAACAAAACGGAGTACATAAAGAAGCTATTTCATAACTTTACAAAAGGCAGCGCAGGAAAAATTTCCTGCGCTGCCATTTGTAAAATGATATCTGTTATGTTCCTAGTTAATCCCCTCAATATCTTCATCTAAGTCTTCATCATCATACAGGTCATCGAAGATGTCGTCAAAATCTTCGTCTTCGTCGTCCAGATCTGCCCACGCATTATTTTCAGCGCCTAGATTTTCAAGGACCATCTCATGAAATTCCTGAAAGCGGAAATTATAAGTTTGATCCAGAACCTCCAGTTCTTCTTCTATGTCGTGAAGCATATCCACATCTTCCTGATCTATTTCTTCCGGAAGAGCCACGTTGGACAACCATATCCTGTCGCGCTGCAGAATACAGTACACTCTGAAAATTACTTTTTCTGCCTCGGCGCGGTCGGAGCCTATCATCAAATCGAAAGCGGTCAGGTTTTCCAGGTAAAAATTCTTGTCAATCATGAGTTAAAGATGATTATTGATATAAGCCGTTATAAAAGGTTTTAAATTACTGTGCAAAGATATGAAACGTAAAAATGCAGGTGGCGTCTGAGTCGGTCGTGAGTGCCTTTAGATTACAGCACTGCTGTCATGGTAGCATTTTTGTATCAGCATCTGAAAATATTGTATAATGAAAAGAATTACTGTACTTATTGGCCTGGCGACTTTCGTGCTCGTGCTGACTTCCTGCAAAGAAAACGAAGTAGAACAGTTGCGGCAGGAGAATGAAGAACTTAAATCCACTAAAGGACTTACACGAACCGATTCTGTAGACATTTATAATGCCATACAGCACGACAGCAAAAGAAGGTTTGCCACAGGTTTTCTGGACAGCATCAAAAAGCGGGATATCAAACTTTATGAAGCTTTCATTGAGGAAGCGGAATCGCGGAATACTCTGTTGTTGGGCGATTAAAGGGTTTGATTGTTTTTCTTTTTCAAAAATTTAGCGTTTACGTATTCCCATACCATCGGCAAAAGCGAAATACCAATAATTCCAAAGACTACTGTTTCGAAGTTTTCCTGTACTATAGGCAGGTTCCCGAAGAAATATCCCATCAAAGTCAGACTCCACACCCAAACAACAGCTCCGATAACATTGTATTTGATAAATGTTGAATAATTCATAGAACCGATTCCTGCTACAAAAGGCGCAAATGTCCGCACAATAGGTACAAATCTGGCTATGATAATTGTTTTCGGGCCGTTTTTGCTGTAAAAGGCCTGAGTTTGGTCAATGTATTTTGGATTTACGAGCTGCTTATCTCCAATTTTTAGACCCAGCATTTTTAATCCCACATTTTTTCCGAGATAATAGTTAAGTGTATCTCCTAAGATTGCCGCTACAGTGAGCAGTGCCAGAATAAGCCAAAGGTTAAGGCTGGCAGTCTCGCCGGTTGCGCCAATGACACCGGCACAGAAAGTTCCTGCGGCAAAAAGCAGGGAATCACCCGGCAGGAAAGGCATTACCACTAATCCTGTTTCCACAAAAATAATCAGGAAAAGAATCAGGTAGATCCATGATCCATAGTCCATAATCATGGTAAACAGATGCTTGTCCAGGTTCAGGAAAAAATCCAGTACAGTTTGTAAAAACTCCATATTCAGTGCAGGTTTAGATGGCTGCAAAAATACGCCAAAGAATTGAAGGTAAAGACACTCCCGCAAGATAAATATGCAGCGTTATTAGATATTTCTCATTAGTTCAGTTCGTTATCGCTGATCAAGGGAATCCATTACTGAACATTCACGGGAACTTGCAAAGCTTGCTTTAATTTTGGGTTATAAAAGCTGAATTTAAACTAATTCTAACCCAAAAACCTTTGATGACAGCGAATTGAGGCGCTTAATAACAGTGGTAAAGCGTAATCCAATACTTCACGTTACCTGCTGTTATTTCACGTGCTGTCGTAATCAAACCGCAAATGCATACTTATCACAACCTACATTAACTTTTGTAGTTCATTGCTTGTTTCAAACACCTGCTGCTTTAGTTCCGGGACTCTATCCCCTCTTACTTGATCTACATCAAGAGATTTCAGAACCGTAATCACTAAATTTGGATACACCTACTAAATCATTAATCCATCAATAAAATATAACGAAATGAAAAAATTAGAGAACAAAGTAGCAATGATCACCGGGGCAGGCTCCGGTATCGGAAAGGCAACTGCGTTGCTGTTCGCACGCGAGGGTGCCAAAGTGGTTGTAAGTGACATCAATGCTGAGCATGGTAAGCAGGTCGTGTCCGAAATTGAAAGTATGGGCGCCGAAGCTTTTTTTGTAATGGCAGATTCGTCCAGCCCTGAAGACAATGAAAGGCTGGTATCGGAAACGGTGAAAAAATACAGTAGACTGGACATTGCCGTAAATAATGCAGGTATAGGCGGCGAGATAAATAAAGCCGGTGACATGACTATTGAGGGCTGGAAAAAAGTGATTGATATCAACCTCTCAGGCGTCTTTTATGGCGTGAAGTATCAGGCGCCTCAAATGGTCAAGGACGGCGGCGGCAGCATTATCAATATTGCTTCGATACTTGGCCAGGCGGGTTTTGCCACCTCGAGCGGATATGTGGCGGCCAAGCACGGTGTGGTGGGATTAACCAAAGCTGTGGCCTGGGAATATGCCAAGGAGAATGTCCGCATCAACGCGGTAGGTCCTGGTTTTGTATATAGTGGAATGGTCAATGAAGAATCCATGGGCAAAGAAGCACTCAGTTTTCTGGAAACCAAACATGCTTTCGGCAGATTAGGTCAACCCGAAGAAATTGCTGCTATGCTGCTTTTCCTGGCCTCCGATGACTCCTCGTTTGTCACCGGATCCTATTACCCTGTAGACGGCGGCTATCTTGCTGTTTAGCTAAAAAATCAATCTTTAACTACCAATCAATCACTATATTATGTCAAAAAAAATCGCAGTAATTGTGGGATCTTTAAGGAAGGAATCCTATAACAGAAAAATCGCTGAAGAAATGATCAGGCTATCCGAAGGAAAACTGGAGATGGAGATCGTGGAGATCGCAGACTTACCACTATACACGGAAGACCTGGACCAGGAGCCACCGGCAGCCTGGACAACTTTTCGGGAGCAGATTAAGGGTGCAGACGGCCTCCTGATCATATCGCCGGAGTACAACCGTACCATTCCCGGAGCACTAAAGAATGCAGTTGATGTGGGCTCCCGCCCTTACGGCAGTTCCGTATGGCCGGGAAAACCGGGTGCTGTCGTGACCTCGTCCATAAGTTCGCTGGGTGGGCTGGCCGCCAATCATCATATCCGTCAGGCTTTCGTATTTGTAGATGTACCCCTGATGCAGCAGCCCGAAGCCTATATAGGAAATTCGGCGGAAATTTTTACGGAAGATGGCAGGACACTGAAGGAGGATACCGCAAAGTTCCTGACTTCCTTTATAGACTCTTTTCAACAATGGGTTGAGAAATTTTAACTTTTCCCCTAACTCACTTTAAGCCTTATCTTCCCTGATAAGGCTTTTTTTATGCTCAAACATTCAGCGCCGGTTTCATAATTATGCCTAATTTTAAGGTATCATCTCCGAACAGCAGAATATGTGGTTTACGAAATCCATTGACGAAACTTTAAATCAACTTAATGTAGATCCTCAAACCGGCCTTACAGACGCGGAAGCTAAAATCCGCCGAAAATCCTCCGGACCCAACCGGCTTGAGTCGAAAAAAAGGAAATCAGTATTTCAGATTTTCATCTCACAACTCAATGACTGGCTGATTTACGTGCTCTTTGCCGCAGTAATAATTACAATTATTATGGCGGAATATATCGATTCGGTAATAATCCTGCTCGTAATACTTATCAATGCAGCCATCGGCGTATTCCAGGAAGTAAAAGCGGGCAAAGCCATAGACGCCCTGAAACAGCTTTCGGTACCCAAAGCCCTGATAAAGCGCAATTCGCACGTCTCCGAAATCAGCAGTGAAGAACTTGTACCCGGTGATATTGTTATTTTGGAAGCCGGGAGAGTTGTTCCTGCCGACCTCAGACTTATAGAAGCGGTGACCCTGCAGACTGAGGAATCGGCACTTACCGGCGAATCACTTCCTGTCACAAAAGATGCGGGTGCAGTTCACACGGATCCCGCAACTCCACTGGGTGACAGGAATAACCAGGCTTTTATGTCGTCCACAGTAACCTACGGGCGCGGAATTGGTATTGCCGTAGCCACCGCAATGGATACAGAAGTCGGAAAGATTGCCCACCTCATCGGAAATGAAGATTACTCCAAAACTCCTCTTGAAAAAAGGCTCAACGAACTGGGGAAGATGCTGGGTAAAATTGCGGTAGCCGTTTGCGTTTTCATCTTTGCACTTTCCTGGCTGCAGGGACGGGATCTGGGTGAGATGTTCCTCACGGCCGTTTCCCTGGCTGTAGCTTCAATCCCCGAAGGACTGGCTGCGATTGTGGCCGTCGTTCTTTCCATAGGTGTTACCGCCATGTCCCGGAAAAATGCGATCATCCGGAAACTGCCGGCAGTCGAAACGCTGGGATCTGTAAACATCATCTGTTCCGACAAAACCGGCACATTAACCCAAAACAAAATGACGGTGACTCAGGTCTACACCTCAGATGGTCTTTATGATTTGGAAAAAGACGGCACAGTTGCAGCAACCGACACCGTGAAGTTTGCGGCAACAGCAATGATCCTTTGCTCCGATGCCACGCTGCAGGATGAAGATGCTACAGGAGACCCCACAGAAGTCGCTTTGCTTGCACTGGGCGACAGTCTTGGAATAGACCGCGTGCATTTAGCAAAAAAAACATCGCGGAAAGATGAAAAGTCATTTGACAGTGACCGTAAGATGATGTCGGTACTTGTGCACACTGAAGATGATGATTATAAAGTCTTCAGTAAAGGTGCCTTGGGAAGTCTGAAAAAGAAGATCACACATGTCTACGCTAACGTCAATAGACGCGAAATCACAGATAATGACCTGCAGAATTTCAGTGAGGCCGCACGGCAGATGTCCGATTTGGCGCTCCGCACACTTGCAGTTGCCTATAAACCGGCAGATTCCGACACCGGCCGGGAGGATATGGAGAACAATCTGGTTCTGCTCGGACTTGTAGGTATGATGGATCCTGCCCGCGATGAGGTAAAACCATCTATAAAAATGGCTAAAGAAGCGGGAATAAAAACAGTGATGATTACAGGCGATCACAGGAATACCGCTTTGGCCATCGCGAAAGACCTTGATATTGCCACGGAATCCGGTCAGGTAATTACCGGGCCCGAACTTGAGAACATCACCGCAGAAGAACTAAATAACAGAGTGGAGCACTACTCGGTTTTCGCCCGGGTATCGCCCGAGCACAAAGTTCGTATCGTACATGCACTGAAAGCCAAAGGCAACACCGTTTCAATGACCGGCGACGGCGTAAATGATGCGCCTTCTCTGCAGGCTGCAGACATTGGCGTGGCCATGGGAATAACTGGGACTGATGTAGCCAAAGGAGCTGCTGACATGATTCTTACCGACGATAATTTTTCCACTATCGTTAAAGCCATTGAGCAGGGCCGTAACATCTACAGCAATATAAGGAAATCGGTCATTTTCCTTTTGACCTGTAATCTCGGCGAGGTAGTTCTGATGGTCGTGGCATTGCTTGCAGGCTGGCCCTCCCCGCTTATTGCGACCCAACTGCTTTGGATCAACCTTCTTACTGATACGCTGCCGGCCATTGCTCTGGGGATGGACAAGGGCGATCCGGAGGTTATGAAGGAAAAGCCACGCCCGGTAGATGAAAATTTCTTTTCAGACGGTGCCGGCAGATCTGCCATAACCGGTGGAATCTTTATTGGACTCATCACCACGTTTGGGTATTGGTATGGCTACCATGAACTTGGTTATATGCCGTGGGATGACCAAATTCCGGAGGAGGTGGTGAAAAATGCCCGGACTCTGGCCTTCATGGTACTCGTCTGTTCACAGCTTTTTTACTCGCTGGGTCTGAGAAACAGGAAAAAACCCCTTTATAAGACAGCGATTTTTGGAAATAAATATCTTATTGGCGCCATCCTGATGGGCCTGCTCTTACAGGTGATGGTTATGTTTATTCCGGTTCTGCGCGATGCTTTTAAATTACATATGCTTGATGCGAGAGGCTGGATCATGGCAGCCGCACTGGGTCTTCTGCCCTTAATTGCTCTTGAAATCATCAAAATACTTCGACTACTCCGAAAATAATGATGCTTCATCTCACCTAACCTAATTTTTTATGCAAAAACTGTTCAGCAAAATAAGCGTACAGAAAACGCTTCTCTTCATCTCACTTTTTCTTGTTGCGGTTATCCTGATAGAGTTAAAGTACTTTGTGTCCGGAATTATGGGAGCGGTCACGCTTTATATTCTCACCCGGCGCTTTTACCTGAATCTTACCGAAAAGAAGAACTGGAACAGCAACCTTACCATAACGCTCATCCTGTTTCTGATTGTCATCTCCTTTGCCGTGCCGCTGTGGATCCTTATCGAAATCCTGATCCCCAAAATCAACGAACTGATAAGCGACCATGATGCGATTATAGAGAATTACAATACCGTTCGCAAGTTCCTGGAAAACAACGAATTCCTGAAACGTTTTGACCTTCAGTTCTCTGATCAAAGAATTCTCCAGCTCGTAAATAAGGTTATTTCCTACATTCCGTCTACCTTAAACTGGGTAGGCCAGACCTTTGGAAATATATTCGTGGCGCTGTTTATTCTGTACTTCATGCTTAGGCAGTCCCGCGATATGGAACAGCGGCTTAAGGAACTGCTTCCCCTTTCACGAGGGAGCAAAAAATACCTGCTCCGTCACACTGCGGCCCTTATCAGGTCCAATGCGTATGGAGTTCCTATCCTGGGTTTCAGTCAGGGAGTTATAGCCATGGTGGGCTATTATATCTTTGGTGTGGAAAATGCCATTTTTTGGGGCCTTCTTACGGGTGCCGCCTCAATTGTCCCGGTTTTGGGTACCATGCTCATCTATATCCCTGTCTGCATCTACCAAATTGCCACAGGCGACGTACACAACGGGCTCCTGCTTGCGGTATACTGTCTTGTATTAGTTGGCGGAATTGATAATGTACTGCGTTTTACGCTTTTAAAGAAAATGGCAGACATCCATCCGCTCATTACCGTATTTGGAGTCGTGCTGGGTCTGCAGCTCTTTGGTGTGATGGGACTTGTCTTTGGGCCGGTCCTGCTGTCCCTGCCGGGAATCCTTTACCGTGTTTTCGAAATGGAGCGGAGTCTAAAGGACCTGCAGGAACATACCGGTCCGGACACCGAGGATCACATTTCTTAACATAGGTCAAGTAAGACCGTCGGTGCTCACTGTATCTTTGCCGCACATTAAACAAATTAAGACAATGAAAAAATTATCACTTTTCGCACTTAGCGCAGTTCTGACGCTTGCCGCATGTAAGGAATCCAAGACAGACACCGCTACAACTTCAGGTGAACAGACTGTGGCTGCTTCCGTGGGTGACACATTTACCGTAAATACAACTGCAAGTACAGTGAAATGGACGGCTTACCACAAAGGAGGTCTGAATCCGCGTTTTGGAACCACCCAGGCCGCCGGAACATTCACGGTGGAAAACGGAACACTTACGGCCGGTTCCCTTACCTCAGACATCAACACCCTTACGACAGATCCTAAGGCGGTAGATTCTGCGATGAGCGATGGCAAAACATCAGCCGACCTGGATGCGCACCTGAAAAATGAGGATTTCTTTGATGTTGCGAAGTATCCTTCAGTAAAATTTGACATCACGAAGGTTGAAGATTTAGCTGCCGGAACAGAAAGCAAAGTTGTAGGTGCCAATAAAACTGTGAGCGGAAATCTTACCATTAAGGACAAAACAGTGAACGTTTCTTTCCCAGCGAAAGTAGAAGTTACTGAAAGTGGTCTTACAATGGTATCCAACTTCACCATCAACCGTCAGGATTGGGGACTTACCTATGGTACTGAAGGTGATGCAAAGGACTGGATGATCTCTCAGGAAGTGGATCTGGAACTGAATATTGTTGCTGCAAAATAATTTTTGACAAATACAGTAAAGAAGGCCGCGTTACCGTGGCCTTCTTTACTTTATAAAAGTGATGGATGATGGTATGTCAGGCAGATAATATCAGCAAATAAAAACCCCAAAGTAAACTTTAGGGTTCCTATTAATATGGTTATTAGTTTCAATAGGTTTTCACGGTTATTGATCCTATACAAATGTACCTGATGCATAAATAACCCGCAACAGGAAAAACACCCTTTTTTACTTGAAAAAGTACTGTGAAACGCTTATGAATTCAAAATGGATTACTACGTTAATTAATCCGCAGTCCATTGATCATAAATATTTTATTATAAAAAAAACATAATACATTAAATTTTTACAAAATACAAGCAATAGCTGAGATGGAATTACAATGTAATCGTTATATTTGATAATAGTTTGCATGTATATATCTAACTCTTAAAAACCAATGCTATGGATGCTTATGATCTGAGTACTATCGTGATAGTAGGTCTTCTGCTGTTTGTCTGGCTCCTGCCTTTTATTATAATACTGTCTTCCAACAGAACTCGCGGCCGTGAAAAACTTGCCTGGATCCTGGGAGTTATCTTTATTTCCTGGTTTGCCTGGATATTCTACCTCCTGCTCGCACCTGTATCCCGACAGAACGCCCGTGTTGATCAGCAGCCTTCAGAAGCATGAGAAAAACAATTTCGGTACAAAATAAAATATGCCCCAACAAAAGTTGAAGGGGCATATATAAATTAATTTCTACAGTATTATTTATTTAACAGCATCCCTGGTCGCCTGCGCCTCCATAAGGTGATGCTCCAGGGTTGGAAGTGTTTTTTCGGCGAATGCTTTCAAAGAAGAATCACTGCCCCCTGATGCCTGCTGCTTAAATTTTTCAATGGTTTCGGTGTGATGCCTAACCATCATATCTGCATATGCTCTGTCGAACTCCGCGCCACTTCTGGCCTGCAGATCATCATGTTCTTTTTTCTGATTATCGTCCACAGCCGATGGCAATGTAAATGCGGCACCTGTAGCCCACGATTTTAATTCGTCATTGGCTTTGCTGTGATCGCGAACCATCATCTCCGCCAGTGACTTCACTTTGGCATTAGTAGCCTTACCGGCCGCCAGATTACCAACCATCACTTCCATCATTCCTCCTTTTGCAGCATCGTTTGCAAAGGTACGGTCCTGCTCATTCATCTGAGTGGTTCCGGAAACCATAGTGGTGTCGGTCATGGCAGAGTCCATGGGGTACACCATATCCACACTGTCGGTTGAAGTGTCTGTTACTGTGCTTTCATTTTTCTTACAGGCCGTTAATGCGGCCACACAGAATAGTGCTAAAACTGAATTCTTCATAATAATATATTTTGTGGGATTAATGTCTTAGAACGCTGATTTTTAAGCACATCAACAATTTTGCCAAAAGAAAATAGAAAAGCAATTATGTTTGAAGCGATCACTTTTCAGATCAGGAAAGGAAAAATTCATAAAAACTTTGCAATCGCGGTAGTGTAAAACAAAAATCATATCGTAATATTGCAATGTAAAACAAGCAATGTTATTATGGGAATTACAAAAACAGAGCATTACACAAAAAGTCAAAACGAGACAGCAATTCTGCTGAAGGCAATCGCCCACCCTGCCCGTGTTGCGATTATTGAATATCTGATTACGACTAACACCTGCATCTGTAATGATATCGTGAACCATCTGCCTCTTTCGCAGGCAACTGTTTCGCAGCATTTAAGGGAACTGAAAAACGCGGATATCATTCAGGGTACCATTGAGGGGAAAGCAATTAATTACTGCATCAACAAAAAAACAATTCAAAAATTAGAAATCTATTTCAAAGAAATATTTAACGCCACAGCAATACTGGAAAACAATTGCTGCGGGAATTAACAATTTATAAAAATAATTATCATGAAACTTTCAGAAATCAAGACCATCCTGGATACCCTGCCGGAACTTCATTTTGTACTGGAAAACGGAGAACAGGTGCCGGATCATTTCCATGTTACAGAAGTGGGACAGATCAGCAAAAAATTTATTGACTGTGGTGGCACCATCCGCGACGAAAAAGCAGTTAATTTTCAGCTTTGGTACTCTACCGACAATGACCACCGTTTGGAAGCCGAGAAACTCAAAAAGATCATTGCCCTTTCTGAAGATAAACTTGGTTTGGAGGATGCTGAAATTGAAGTGGAATATCAGCAGGGCACAATCGGTAAATTTGGACTGAACTTTAACGGTAGGGAATTTGTGCTTACTGCCACATCTACGGCATGCCTTGCCGAGGACAGCTGCGGGGTTCCACAGCCAAAAACCAAGATGAAACTTTCCGAACTTCAATCCGCAAGCTGTGCTCCGGGATCCGGTTGCTGCTAGATTTTAAAAGTTTTTAAGTATTGTAAACTCCACAAAAACTTTATTAAATAAACCATGCTTAAAAGTCTGAAAGAAATTATTGAGGTCATTTCCATCATGCCTGTTTCCGAAGAACGAAAGAAAATCCTGCAATCTCTTGCTGAGTTCATTCAGAAAAAGGCAGATGCGGGTGAAAGGATCAACCTGAACTTCATCTGCACCCACAATTCGCGAAGAAGCCACTTTTCGCAGATCTGGGCACAGGTGATGGCTGAACATTTTAACATTAAAAACCTATACTGCTATTCCGGTGGAACCGAGGCTACAGCCATGTTTCCGAAAGTAGCTGAGACCCTCCGCAGTCAGGGAATGGAAATCCAGAAACTCTCTGAAACCGAGAATCCGGTCTATGCGGTAAAATGCTCAGAGAACGCACACCCGGTCATTTGCTTTTCAAAAAAGTATGATGATGCCTTCAATCCGGTATCCGGTTTTGCAGCGGTTATGACATGCTCCAGTGCAGATTTGGGCTGCCCATTTATTGCCGGAGCAGAAAAGCGTATACCCATCACCTTCGAGGATCCCAAAAGCAGCGATGGCGGACCAAATATGGACCAAATATATTTGGAGAGAAGTATGCAGATTGCTGCCGAAATGCACTATGTAATGAGTCTTGTTTCAACTCAAAATCAAAACTCCTATGACGGTAAATAACTGTGCACCGCACGAAAGAAAAAAACTCTCTTTTCTGGATAAAAACCTTACGCTCTGGATCTTCCTTGCCATGTTTCTGGGAGTGGCGATTGGTTATTTTTTTCCCGATTCCTCTACTGTGATCAATACCTTTTCCTACGGTACTACCAATATTCCGCTGGCCATCGGTCTGATTCTCATGATGTACCCACCTTTCACCAAGGTGCGGTACCGCGAACTTCCGAAAGTCTTTAAAAACACGAAAATCCTGGGGCTTTCCCTGCTACTGAACTGGGTGATAGGTCCTATTCTCATGTTTGCATTGGCCATCATTTTCCTGCACGGTTATCCCGAATACATGATCGGATTGATTCTGATCGGCCTGGCCAGGTGCATCGCAATGGTAATGGTGTGGAACGAGCTTGCCGAAGGAAACCGCGAATATGCCGCAGGACTTGTAGCCATCAACAGTATTTTTCAGGTGATTTTCTACAGTATTTATGCCTACCTATTCATTACGGTTTTACCTCCACTGTTCGGAATCACCGGCTCTGAGGTCGATATCACAATCGTTCAGATCGCCGAAAGTGTGGCAATTTATCTGGGAATTCCTTTTGTCCTGGGATTTCTGACCCGATATTTTCTGTTAAAAGCCAAAGGTGAGGAATGGTATAACGGCGCTTTTATTCCAAAAGTTTCTCCAATTACTTTAATCGCGCTGCTGTTCACGATTGTTATCATGTTCAGCCTTAAAGGCGAAATGATTGTACAGATTCCATTTGATGTACTTCGAATCGCAATACCCCTGGTTATCTATTTTGCACTCATGTTTCTGATCAGTTTTTTTGCAGGTAAAAAACTGGGCGCCGATTATTCCAAAAATGCAGCTATATCCTTCACTGCTGCGGGAAATAATTTTGAGTTAGCAATTGCCGTAGCCATAGGCGTTTACGGTATCAATTCCGGTCAGGCATTTGCTGGGGTAATTGGCCCGTTGGTGGAAGTACCCGCCCTGATTGCCCTGGTGAGCGTAGCTTTCTGGCTGAAAAAAAGGTGGTATAAAAACAGTTAGTTGCAGTCTTCAGCTATTTTTGCATATAATATTAAAAAGGAAGACCGTCACATGCTCCTTAAATTGGCTATATTTGAGGTATGCAATCACTGGAACAGATTATTGAATTAAAAAACGCACCCGAACTGATTTCCAAACTTACTCAGTTCAGCACGGTGCGCAATTATAAGGCCGGAGAAATGATTTTGGACGAGAACTCACTTATCCGGGCCATTCCGATTGTTACACGCGGGACACTTAAGGTGATGCGTACCGAAGAGGACGGTCGCGAAATACTTCTGTACTACATAAAACCCGGTGAAAGCTGCATTATGTCCTTTCTGGGAGGACTTCATGATGAAAGAAGTAAAGTCCGCGCCGAAGTGGAAGAAGATGCGGAAATCCTTTTTCTTCCTGTGGAAAAGGTATCCCTGTTCATTCGGGAATATCCGGAATGGCTGGATTATATTTTCAGACTATATCATAAGAGGTTTGAAGAACTTCTGGAGATTGTAAATGCCATCGCTTTTAAAAAAGTAGACGAGCGGCTCCTCGATTTGCTGCAGAAAAAGAAGCAGGTTACAGGCAGCAATACCCTCCAGGTAACTCATGAACAGCTGGCCAATGAACTGGGCACTGCACGTGTGGTGGTCTCCAGGCTCCTGAAACAGCTTGAAGAACACGGGCACCTTCAGCTGGGCCGAAACAAAATCACGCTAATGTAACCTAAGTAGCGGTGTGCGTTTTCCGGATGATGCAATTTTGCAGCATCAAAAAATCATCATGGAAATACTGGGTTACGCAGCTTCACTTCTTATCGGAATTTCATTAGGGCTTATTGGCGGCGGCGGCAGCATACTCACGGTCCCGGTGCTGGTTTATCTCTTTCGGCTGGATGCAGCTATAGCGACGTTCTACTCACTTTTTATAGTAGGTGTCACCAGCATGGTGGGCTCGGTTTCTTTTTTCCGCAAAGGGCAGGTAGATCTCCGTACCGCATTGTTCTTTGGTATGCCGTCTGTAATTACAGTTTATCTTACGCGCTTATATATTTTTCCCGCCGTGCCGGAGGAAATACTATTTGTGGATAACTGGCTGCTCAGTAAGGATATGTTCCTGATGATCACCTTTGCCATCTTAATGGTAGCGGCATCCTACAGTATGATAAAAAAATGCCGGGGAGAAGATTGTGACGAAGAAAGGCCGGTTAAAAAAAATGTGCTTGCTATCCTGGCCTATGGTGCTGCAACAGGCCTAACTACCGGAATGCTGGGCGCCGGTGGCGGATTTATCATTATCCCCGCGCTGGTAAACTTGTTGGGTTTGGACATCCGAAAAGCCATCGGTACTTCCCTATTCATCATCGCGGTCAATTCACTTTTTGGATTCAGTGTTTCCATCACGCAGTTTAGCATCGAGTGGGCCTTAATCATAAAAATCGCCTTACTGGCCATAGCCGGACTTTTTGCGGGCATGTATTTTTCGGCCAGAACCGATGGCAAAAAATTAAAGCCTGCATTTGGCTATTTTGTCCTGCTAATGGGCGTGTATATTCTCCTGAAGGAAATTACAGACTTTTAATTAAAATTTAAATATTATAAATATGTTCAACTTATTAAAAAATCTTTTTTCAGCTCCCGATAGGTCTGAATTTAAGGAAATCATGAAAAACAAGCCTTTACTTGTAGATGTGCGCACCCGCGAAGAATTTCAGGGTGGCTCCGTTAAGGGCGCTGTGAACATCCCATTGAACACTGTTTCGAAAGATCTGAGGCGTTTTGCCGGAAAGGGAAACATCGTCGTTTTCTGCCGCAGCGGCAACCGAAGCAGCCAGGCTAAAATCATTCTGGATCAGGCAGGTGTTTCCAAGGTATATAACGGCGGCAGCCTACATAATATTCAAAACCTGTTAAAGCAAAATTAAATGACAGATTTATTATCATGGCCATGGTATGTGGCCGGACCACTGATTGGACTCACAGTTCCTGCCCTGCTTATTCTCGGAAATAAATCATTCGGAATCTCCTCTTCGCTACGTCACATCTGTGCCTCATGTTTGCCATCGGGTATCCCTTTCTTTAAATATAACTGGCAAAAAGAGATCTGGAACCTGGTTTTTGTACTTGGTATTCTCATTGGCGGTATTATATCCGTAACATTATTAAGCAGCCCACAGGCGGTAAATGTTCATCCCGATCTTGTGCAGGAACTGGCAGGCTACGGCATCACAGATTACAGCAATTTGGTACCGGTTGAACTTATGAACTGGGAATCCCTATTCACCGCGCGCGGCCTTATCATGATGGTGGGTGGCGGCTTGCTGGTAGGCTTCGGAACCCGCTATGCAGGCGGATGCACCAGCGGACATTCCATTATGGGCATTGCCAACCTTCAGCTTCCAAGCCTTATCGCTACCGTCTTTTTTATGATTGGAGGATTTATTATGGCCAACTTCATTTTACCCCTGATCTTATCACTCTAAAATTTAAAAGGAAATGCAAAAACCAACATACAATAATGCCGACCTTGAAGTAAGGTCACTGGATACCATGTGCGTGAACGAAAGTGCGCTGGAACACCGCTGGTACCACAACCTTAAATATCTGACAGTGGGTGTTTTTTTCGGAATAGTTTTCATCAAAGCCGAAGTCATCAGCTGGTTCAGGATTCAGGAGATGTTCAGGCTGCAGTCTTTTCATATGTACGGAATCATCGGCTCGGCAATCCTTGTGGCCATGGCTTCTATTTTTCTGATTAAAAAATTCAGGGCAAAAACAATCTACGGAGAGGAAATCGTATTCCATGACAAGAAATTTAATAAAGGACAGATTTATGGTGGGCTGATTTTCGGCTTGGGCTGGGCACTTACCGGCGCCTGTCCCGGGCCGCTTTTCGCACAGATAGGTACCGGCGCCACAGCTGTTGCCGTCACGCTGTTGAGTGCTATTGCCGGGACCTGGATTTACGGATATTTCCGTGAAAAATTACCTCATTAAAAATGAATGACCTTCATAATCACCTAAGATTAAACAGAAAATCCGCCTCATCTTTTCAGATTGGCGGATTACTTTTATGTTTAAAAACTAGGCTGGAATCGGATTCATCTCCCGGTCCCAGAACCTGTGCAGGATAATATCCCCTACAAACTGTTCAAGATTTCCGTCGGTCACTATACCGTCTTCCGGATCTTTAAGCCCCGGAATGGCTTTCTTCAGCAACTCCGTACCGTTATCATCCGCAGCAATTGGCTTGCAGTGCTTGTAGGCTTCAGCAATAAAATGAATTGCACCCGCGTGTTCCATTAAGGTTTTCACACTGTCGCCCCCAGCTACATAAACAGCATCAAAGATTACTGAATCTGTAGTCAGCAGGCTGTCGCATACCGGATACTCATCACCTTTTTTAGTAGTTACGAAACCATGTCGCGGTGCGATGATCTGTACAATGGCACCAAGTTCACAAAGAACTTTCTGAGTTTTGGTAAATGCGTCATCATTCACTCCGTTCGCAGTAAGCAGTGCAATTCTTCTGGCCTTAATGTTTGTCGGAAGTTTATTCGCCATACTTACTGACGGGGCTTCGGAAATAGGAAGTTCAACTTCGATGGAATGATGTTCCGCCGGATCTCCGTCGGCCGGTATGCTTCCCGTAATTGGCTGTGGCAGTCTGCGTGGTACAAGGCCGAGATGCTCGCCTACCATATTGGCCAGATCAGCATCAACTTCCAATAACATATCCACCATACGCTGGCGGATCGGCACACGCTGCACTTTACCAAGTTCAAATGAGAAAGCATTCTGAATGTGTCGCTTCTCATGTATGGTCATACTGTTATAGAAAAGTTTGGGCTGACTGAAATGATCGAAGAAACTCTTGCTCCTCCTGCGGATTTTGTTGGAATCGACGCGTTCCTCAAACGAAGTAAAGCCTCCTTCTTTCATCATGGCCTGGAACGGACATCCCTGAGCCATGGAATTTGGATGGTAAGACACTTTTCCCTTGGGGATCTGCATACGGTGAATACCGTCCCGCTGATTATTGGTTACATCCGGTATCGAGCGGTTAATCGGTATTTCATGGAAGTTAGGGCCACCCAATCTGGACAGCTGGGTATCGGTATAGGAGAATAACCTGCCCTGAAGCAAAGGATCATTAGTAAAATCGATACCCGGTACAATATGACCCGGGTGGAAGGCCACCTGCTCCGTTTCAGCAAAGAAATTGTCGGGATTTCGGTTTAGTGTCATCTTTCCGATGATTTCCACCGGTACCATTTCTTCCGGAATCATTTTGGTGGCATCCAAAAGGTCAAACGGGAATTTATGCTCATCTTCCTGCTTAACAATCTGAACACCAAGTTCCCACTCAGGGTAAAGTCCCTGATCGATGGCATCCCAAAGATCGCGGCGGTGATAATCGGTATCTTTCCCGGCCAGTCGCTGAGCTTCGTCCCAGGCAAGTCCTAACACTCCCTGAAGTGGTTTCCAATGAAACTTAACAAAGTGAGATTCGCCTTCTTCGTTTATGAATCTGAAAGTATGGATACCGAATCCTTCCATAGAACGGAGGGTTCTTGGGATCGCACGGTCACTCATCAGCCACATAATATTGTGCATCGCTTCGGGCATCAAAGAAATAAAATCCCAGAACGTGTCATGGGCCGATGCCGCCTGCGGAATCTCATTATCCGGTTCCGGCTTCACCGCGTGCACAAGATCCGGAAACTTCATTGCATCCTGGATGAAGAACACGGGCGTATTGTTACCTACGAGATCATAATTACCTTCCTGAGTATAGAATTTCACGGCAAATCCGCGAATATCCCGTGGTAAATCCGTAGATCCGCGGCTTCCCTGTACTGTGGAAAAGCGTACAAATACAGGCGTTTTTATACCGGTATCATTCAGGAATTTCGCTTTGGTGTACTTTGCCATTGATTTATAAAGCTGAAATTCCCCGTGGGCACCGGAACCTCTCGCATGAACGATTCTTTCCGGGATCCTTTCGTGGTCAAAATGAGTCATTTTTTCGCGGAAGATAAAATCCTCCAGGAGGGACGGACCACGCTCACCGACCTTCAGGGTATTTTGGTCGTCATTAATCTTTACGCCGTGATCTGTGGTCATAAATTCGCCATGATCATCCACTTTATATTTTCCTAACTGTTCGAGTTTTGGGTTGGCTCCATTCTCGAATGGCTCCTGTTCGTTTACTTTCATAATGTCTGTGATTGGAGTTTGGATTAAACGGCGTTAAGGTCTTTGGACTGATGCTTGCCGCCAGCTGCCTGCGAATTAAGGTTGGTGTCGGCGATGATGGTGAGCAGACAGTCGGACTTCTTTTCTTCACCCAGCGTACGCAGAAGCAGATCCAGTGCTGGCCTTTCGTTAAGAACTTTTGCATAGGCGCATAGTGTACCATAGCTGGCAATCTCGTAATGTTCCACTTTTTGTGAACTGCCTATAATTGCGGCATCGCGTACAGGACCCTCAGCAGCGCTAGCCACTGTTTCACGTCCTTCTTCCAGAATTCCCTCAATAGCCGGACATTTCTTACCTTCTGCTTTCATGTCCATGGAGGCAAACGCTTGCTCCAGACGCACAACCTGCTGCTGGGTCTGCAGAAGGTGATCCTTAATGGCAGTTTTGAGTTTGTGATTGGAAGCTTTCTCATACATTTCCGGAAGGGCTTTTACCAATGCATTTTCTGCATAATAGATGTCCTTCAGACCATCTATAAAAAGGTCTCGCAGCTGCATAGCTTCAGCCTTCGCAGACTCATTCTCTGTTGTCGGTTTTTTCTTTTCCATTGAATTAATATTTTGTTAATGTTTGTGTTTGAGCACTTTAGAAACAGACTCAGTGAACTGAATCCGCTTCCCGAAGAGCATCAATTATCAAACCAAAAAGGCTTTTTTTCATTCGGCTGAAGATGAATTTATGCATGTGGACCAACTCAGGACAAGTGGGAACAAAACTTGCAATAAAGAATAAAAACCACTAATCTGCGAGGATGAAGCTGAAAACCAATGTATCATTTATGCAGTATCTGCAATTGATGTTCAAACTTACCTATCAAAAACCGATGCTTCGTGTGCTGATTGGAGTAGCTGTTATCCTGCTTCTGTGGATAATCATTCATCACCTTCACATAACTACGCTTCCTACACCAATCATTTACCAATACATTACGCTGATTCTCATCGCTGTGGTACAACCTTTCATTGTTTTCATTACGATACACAGTAATTATCATTCCAGCAACCAGCTACGGGAAACGCTGGATATGGAGATTACTGACGACCTGATTAAAATCCGTGGACAAAGCTTTTACATGGAGATCCAGTGGGTGCAGATTTACAGATTCAGTGAACTGAAAAGATGGTTCCTGATTTACCAGAATAACCTTTCGGCGATCATCATCCCTAAAAGAAGTCTGACCGAGGAGGAAATTACCAGGCTCCGGTCTATTATGGCAAAGGCCGAAAAGAACCAACATAAATGATAAATCAAAGACTAAAATTCGTCACCAGATAGAAAGCGGCCCAGGCAACAAATACCAGCGCAATTACCCAGACCCAAACGGGAATGGTGCGTGGATTTTCGCTTCCTTTAATGATAAAACTCTGGTTCCTTCCGGTATCATAGGCATTAAGCATCAACGGCAAGGTTCCGCTTACAGTTTCATTATCGGAAAGTCCTTCTATATGAATGATTGGCCCGTTTCGCACGGAAAAGTTTATCACCTTTACACCTTCCTTCCGGTCGAATTTACTCACGATCTTCAGAGTATGAAAACCGTCAGTCAGTTTTGTGGTATCCAGGTTAAATATGACCGGGGTCTGCAATTCGGCCACAGGATTGGATTCATCGTCTATATACAGCAGAACCAAGGCATTGTGTTCAGGCATTTATTTATTTTTTAAAATTCCAGTACGGTATTCTTGATGTGTTTGCTGCTTTTTTCGCCGGGCTTAATCAGGTATTTAAGTGAGTAAAAAAGGGTGTACAGCGTAATGACGGCAATGATAATCACGATTACCCAGTCCCAGTTCGAACTGGGGCCGGTTCCATGGGTAAGTTCCTGAGTAATTTCGGGCTGCTGCAGTTTGCAGGCATCACAGGCCCTGTACCATGCCGAGCCCAGCAATAAGATTATAAGTGTTAAAAGCGTGTTTTTCATCTTATTCAATTTTATCCATTATGGCCTGCACCTGTTCCGCGGTTACGGGATCTCCATTATTTCCCCAACTGCTGCGTTCGTGATTGATGAGTGCGGCTACTTCTTCGGGTTTAAGCCCTGCGTTGGCACCCACCGCCGGCATTGCGGCAAATTCCGGCCGTGGGTCGTACCCTTTCATAATGATGGTTACAAAAAGCTCCAGATTGTCTCCCAGCACCACGGGGCTTCCTTTCAGCGGAGGAAAAGCGCCCGGCAAACCTTCGCCACCCGCCTGATGGCAGCTTGCACAATTTGCTGTGAACAGTGCACTTCCATCAGGAAGAGTTCTCCCGCCGGCATTTGCTGTAGTTCCCTTCTCTTTTTTATATAAAAATTCTCCAGATGCTATATTATCAGGTAAATCGGTTTGCTTCAGACTCAGCAGATATGCGACCAAATCCTGCGCATCCTTTGATGGGATTATTTTCCCGGTAAGCCCTGCCCTGAAGGCTGCAGGCACACTCACCTCCACATCGCCGGGCCCCAGATCCTCCTTTACCAGGAACAACCATTTGTAGGACGGCATTATGGATTCCGGAACCACAGAACGTGGGTTGTATAAATGAGCGTACTGCCACTCTTTACTGGGCTGCCGTGTTCCTATACTTGTAAGGTCGGGTCCTGTTCTCTCCGTTCCCATCAGGGTGGCGGTATTCTGAAAAAGATTCAGTCTCCGGTTCCGGGCATAATCTGCAGCCATGCTGGGGCGCGACCCAAATACCGCATCCATGTCCACATTCCGTACCTGCTGAGTATGGCAGGCTACGCAGCCTTCTCTTATATAAACAGCTTTCCCATTGTTCTCACTTTCAGTGAGTGCTGCAGTACCGGGTAAAGGTTGGTTAATTTTTTCATTATTCAGCGCCGGCAGAATGCAGATAATCAGCGTGAGCACCAGAAAGAATGTCAGTGCGGCGGAGAACAGTTTTTTATGGTTGTTAAAGAAATCCATCAGACGTTCGCTTTTTTATGTTGAATGATTTCCAGCATATCTGCCGGAGTTTGCGGCAGGTAGATTTCCCTTCGGGGTTTGATCATCCGGTAGAAGTTGTACGCAAATACAATATGCGAAATCCACATCATGGTGCCTCCGATCGCGCGCCACAGCCAGTATGGAACCATCGTAACCACACTTTCAATAAAGGGCTGTTTATCCATCCACTGTATACCCTTCAACGTACTGCCGATCATCAGCGAAATGGTGTACACCAGTACTCCGATAAGCGCGAGCCAGAAATGGAGGCCCACCGCGAGACTTGGCGGCTGGTAGGAGGTTATTCGCGGAACCAACGTATAGGTAAAAGAAAACAGCATGAACGTGATGATGCCGTACATCGTAAGGTGCGAGTGGGCCACTGTGAAATCGGTAAAATGCCACAGCAGGTTTGTACTTCGGAAGGCCTCCACGGTTCCCTGCATGGAACCTGTAAAATAAAAGATGATCGAAACCACCTAAAACGGAAGCACATAACTGAGTTTCAGGCGGTGCCAGGAGCCGCGTATCGTCATCATAAAGTTCACGCTGCCGGCGGCAACGGGAATCACCATCCCTACACTGGCCACAATCGCCACGGTCTGCATCCACCACGGAATGGCACTGAAGATAAAGTGATGCGTACCAATAAGGGTATAGAACAAAATCTGGGTCCAGAAGGCCAGAATACTGAGGCTGTATGAATAAACGGGGCTGTTCAGTTCCTGAGGCAGAAAATAGTACATAAGTCCGAGGTTAAGGAACATAAACCACATGCCCACGCCCTGATGCATAAAATAGCCCTGAACAATGGTCTCGCCAAGGCCCTGTTGCCAGAAGGGAAGATAGGCAACAATCAGAATCGTAATTACAAACATCATTGCTGAGACGATGTACCAGTTGGAGACGTAAATCTCTTCGGTCTTCCTGAACGCAATGGTCTTAAAAAGATTATACACCGTAATGATGATGCCGCCCGCAAAAAGCGCCATGACCGGCCAGATATATTCCCTGTATTCGCCGCCGCTGTTGTTTACACCGGCCACGAGCAGGATGCTGCCCAGGAGTACTGCACTATTCATTAAAATCAGCGTATAGTATCCGGATTTAAGACTGAAAATCCTTGTATTCCCGACACGCGGAACCACATAATAGGAAAAGCCAACCATTGCCATGGAAGCCCAACCCCGAAAGACCATATTGGTATGCACGGGTCTTAATCTCCCGAAGCTTAACCAACTGATGTGGTCGGCATCCGGGGCAACGAATTTTATTCCAAGATAGAATCCCACGGAAGTACCCACGAAAAGCCAGAAGATGGCACAGCCCAGATACCAGAGAATGAGCTGCCTCTCTTCAGCCGGAATCTGTACCTTCCCTTTAGATTCCCTCTTGGTATGCAGAAAACGGATGTCATGCACTTCGGTCGCCTGATCTATCAAGCCTTTGGGATCCTGAACACTTCTGTTCGGCGAAAGTTCGTCTCCTGCCAATTGGAACTCCAGTTCAAGGCGGCGCTCCTCCAGTTGAGTGATTTCGGTCGGTTGAAGGTTTCTGATCTTTTTGTAGATGCCTTTTAATTCTTTTGTTTTTAAAGTGTTTGAAATGATCCGGTTGATTCTGACCAGCATAAGGATCAGCGCAAAAATAATGGGTACGGAAAGGAGAATGATGGTGAGCTGCAAACCTGGCTCGTTCAGAAGTTTGTCCATGATGTCTGTTAAAGATCCACTGCTTTGGGATCCTTAAATGTACACGGACTTACGGTATCGTCTTATGACCTTAATCATAAGAGCATTCCTGTTTTAATAGTAAATTTTACGGTCATTTATCTGAAGCTGCCCTTCCTTTTCCATCATTTTCACTGTACGGATTACCGTCTCCACCCGAAGTCCGGTAAGGTTTGCCATTTGCTGCCGGGTAAGCGGAAGGCAATAAAGACTTGTGCAGGTGGAGTGCATTTGTTTGAAATAATCCATCAGACCGCTGAGACGGACGTGCGGGTCTTTGGAGAAAAGATTCTGGGACATCAGCATTTTATAATAAAGCCGTTGTGCCAGAGTCCTGTTAATGGCCAGCGAATATTGAGGATGAGCATGCAGAAGTTCAAAAAAGCGGTCTTTTGGAAGCTCCAGCACGGTGCTCGCGCTCAGCGCTGCTGCGTCGGTAGGATAAGACCTGTCCAGAAACAGTAAGGCTTCGCCAAAACACTGGCCTGTTTCAAAGATATGCTGAATAAATTCCTTACCGTCCTCACTGGTATTGCTCAGCTTTACCTGTCCGGAAACAATCTGAAAATAATGCAGACCCAACGAGTGCTTTTCATAAATATAATCGCCGGTTTCATACGTGTGGACCGTAGCATCATAACTTTTTAACAGTTCTGCAGGAATCATGCTTAAAGATAGCGAATTGATTTGAAGAGCAGGCACCGCCATTCGAATTAACAGTACAATTGCCTCAACAGCTGACAACCGGACCGCCGGTAAATAAAATAAAAAAGCTCCCTTTCGGAAGCTTAAGTTTAGCTGTTTGCAAGCTGCAACACACCGGTTTTCTCCATACATTCCCGCATCTTAAGATAGGTGCGCTCAATGTCATGGTCCAGACCGATGGAAAAACGGATGAGTCCTGGTGAAAGACCCATTTCCTTTTGTTCGTCCTCAGGAATCTCGGATGATGTAGATGTACCGGAAGCACAGAAAAGTGTTTTATAGAACCCAAGACTTACAGCCAGATAACCCAGATTAGCTTCCTGCATGGCTTCCATAAGTTCATTTGCCTTCTCAACAGTCTTTACGTCCAGGGCTATAAGACCGCCGAAGCCGTAATCTTCATTCATCATTTCTGAAAAAAGCTCATGTTGCGGATGACTCTGCAAACCGGGGTATTTTACCTTCAGTCCATCCTCTTCCCATCTTTCAGCCAGATACTGTGCGTTCTCGCTGTGTTTTTTCATCCGTAAATGAAGAGTCCGTAGATTCTTAAGAATACTTGCAGCACGCAGGCTGTCCATGGTAGGACCTAGCAGCATGCACGCCCCGCTGTTCACATCTTTCAGCCGGTTAATGAAATCTTCTGTTCCGCATATTGCACCGCCTACCGCATCGCTGCTACCGTTTATGAACTTGGTGAGACTGTGAATAGTAACATCAGCACCCAACAAATTTGGCGATACCATGAGCGGCGAAAATGTATTATCGACCACCAACTGCAAATTATGCTTTTTCGCAAGCTCTGAAAGTGCGGTAAGGTCTGCCACTTCAAGAAGTGGGTTACTTACTGTTTCGCAGTAAATCATGCGGGTATTTTCGGTGATGGATGCTTCTACTGCCTCAAGATTGGTAATATCAACAAAAGAAGTATCGATTTTAAGACCAGGCAGGAAATTTTTCATGAATGCATACGTTCCGCCATAAATAGTGCGGCTGGAAACAATATGATCTCCTGACTTGCACACCTGAAGTAATACGGATGTGATGGCCCCCATCCCTGATGCTGTTACATTCGCACTTTCGGTTCCTTCCATCTGCGCAAGTGCCTGAGACAGATAGAGGTTACTTGGAGATGTATGCCGGGAGTATAAATAACAACCTTCTGTTTTCCCCTCGAAGGTATCCGACATGGCTTTGGCCGTAAGGAATGTATAAGTAGAACTGTCCGAAATGGACGGATTTACACCACCGAACTCTCCGAAGAACTGAAGGTCCTGAATGTTGTTTACTGCACTGAATTCTTTCATATTTTCTATTTTCCATAAAATTGTCAAAATCCAATCTAATAAACAATGTAGATGAGAATAATCAGAAAAATTAAATTAGGATTCGTTTCTATGTAGATTTATATTCTATATTTGAAAAAGAAAATATTCCCGGACCAAAAATTTTTCCGATGAATCTGGATCATAAAGACAGACAACTCCTCAATTTACTGCAGCAAAACTCAAAAAGAACAACTAAAAGCCTTGCGACGGAGCTCAGTCTTTCGGTAACTGCCGTATTTGAGCGAATTAAAAAACTTGAAAGACTTGAAGTGATTGACGGATATGTGGCAATGGTAAACAGGAAAAAGATTGACCGCGATTTTCTGGTGATTTGTCATGTGAAACTGATCCAGCACAGCAAGGAATTCATTACTCAGTTTGAGCGTGAAATCAGCAAATTCCCGGAGGTCCTGGAGTGCTTTCATGTAAGTGGTGATTACGATTATATCCTGAAAATCATAGTAAAAGATATATCTGAGTACCGTGAATTTATGGTGAGTAAACTAACCAACCTGCAGCATATCGCCAGCACACAAAGCGCGTTTACGATTAAGGAAGTGAAAACAACCACGACCGTTGCACTGTAACGCTTTCCTGGTGGCACAAAAACGAAACACCCTTCATCACAAAGAAATCCTATTTTTGCAGCTTAAACGCAACGCAGACCCTTGAAAGATTTTAAATCCTTCCAACTTTTCATCAATAGCAGTCCGACCAAAGCAAATATGACAATGGCCGGGTGGCTTTTCCTGATCCTGACACCCCTGGTCCTTTGGCTGGATTCTGATTTGTTTCTGAATGATTACGGCTTCAACGGACGCTGGCTGGCAAATGGGCTAACTTTAGTTTATTTTCTTTGGCTCTTTTATGTTTCCGGAACTGAACTCAGAAAACTAATTTTCACAATGGTGATAATCTCCTATATCGGAGAACTTATATTCTGCAGCCTGCTTGGAATGTATCACTACCGCACTGTCCATATACCTCTTTATGTGCCTCTCGGACATGCAATAGTATACGCCTCAGGCTATATTTATGCGAATACCGGGTGGGCACTCACTAACAAAACTCTGCTAAAGAAGGTGTTTCCCCTCCTTTTTATCCTGATTTTCCTCATACCGGTCCTTTTCTTTAATGATATTTTTACACTCATCTTCAGTGTATTTTTCTTTTTAATTCTGCGGCGTAAGAAGTATGACCCGCTCTATTACTTCATAGCCTTTTGTGTTATTTTTATCGAATTGTTGGGTACAGGTTTTAACTGCTGGAAATGGGTTCCCGAAACCTTTGGCGCAATCCCTGCAGCCAATCCTCCTATGGGTGCCGTATTTTTTTACGCCGGTGGCGATGTGATTATCGCTAAACTCGTGAGCATCTGGGACGGCAGAAAAAAAACGCCTGCAGCAAATAGTGCCGGCTAATTGCCCGGGATAAGTTTTTCTAAGAGTAGTTAATCGCATCGGTTTAAAAAACATGTGCAACCACAGTTTTTATAAAGATGTATACTGCCAGAATTTATTTACATTCGTAAGAAAGTTGGTCTATGGAAGTAAAATTCTTTGCAAGTTCCACGCAATTCCGTGCCTGGCTGGCTAAAAACCATGACAAAGAAAAGGAACTTCTTGTTGGATTCTACAAAGTAAGAAGTGGAAAACCATCAATGTCATGGTCAGAATCTGTAGACCAGGCCCTCTGTTTTGGCTGGATAGACGGCATCCGCAAGTCTGTTGATACTGAAAGCTATACGATCCGTTTTACTCCCCGACGGCCAGACAGCATCTGGAGTGCCGTAAACGTTAGAAAAGTTGCGGAACTAAGCGCCGCAGGGCTTATGGAACCAGCGGGACTTAAAGCTTTCAGCAAAAAAAACGACAGCCGTTCCGGTATCTATTCGCATGAAAAACCTGCGGAGGAATTTCCGACAGAAATGGAAACTATATTTGCTGATAATCCCGTGGCCTGGGAGTTCTTCTGTAAGCAGCCTCCCTCCTACCGTAAAGTGATTATTCACTGGATAATGACTGCAAAACGGGAAACTACACGTACTGACCGTCTGAAGAAGGTTATTGAAGCGAGTCTGAAACAGGAGAGGCTGCAGTAATTATTCGCAGATTTTTAATCATTTATTACATTCTGCCGCCTTCGCAATTAATATTGCCTTAATTTTGATATGTAATGTTGCTTCCAGTCTACTAATCATGAACCAATTATCACCCGATTCTTATCAGCCAAAAAAATATGTCCGGATAGAAAATCCGGACTGGGTAAAAAATGCCACAATCTATCAGGTGAACACCAGGCAGTTTTCCGCTGAAGGAACTTTTAAAGAGGTCGAAGAGCAACTGCCACGACTCAGGAAATTAGGGATAGATATTATTTGGTTAATGCCTATACATCCAATAGGCGCGGTGAACCGGAAAGGAAACCTGGGCAGTCCCTATTCCGTTCAGGACTATAAAAAAGTCAACACGGAGTTTGGAACTGAAGCGGACCTGCGAAGTTTAGTTCAGGCTGTTCATTCACATGGAATGTATATCATTCTGGATTGGGTGGCCAACCACAGCAGTTGGGACAATGCCCTTGCTGCTGAACATCCGGAGTGGTATGTTAAGGCCAGAAACGGCAAATTCCGCTCCACACTATGGCGGGATTACGATGATATTATCGAGTTTGATTACAGCCAGCCGGAACTCCGGAAATACATGACCGAAGCACTGAAATATTGGGTCAGGGAATTTAATATTGACGGTTTCCGGTGCGATGTGGCCAGTTTTGTGCCTGTTGATTTCTGGGAAAATGCCAGAGCGGAACTGGATGCCATCAAGCCGGTTTTCATGCTGGCAGAAGCCGAGGATAAAGAGCTGCACCGTAAAGCCTTCGACGCCACCTACAACTGGACCTTATGGAACCATCTGCACCAGATTGCTCGGGGGCGCAGCAATGCCAAAACCCTGGCCGAAGCGTATTTGGCAGAGCATGTCTCCATTTTTCCAAAAGAAGGCATCAGGCTGAATTTCATCGACAATCATGACAAAAATGCCTGGGAAGGCACAACCGAAGCGAACTTTGGTCCTGCGTTGAAGTCCGCAACAGTGTTCACCATATTGATGGATGGAATGCCAATGGTTCACAACGGCCAGGAAGCTGGGCTAAACCGGTCACTTAAATTTTTCGATAAGGACCCAATAGACTGGCAGGCACACCAAAATGCAGATCTATATACAACTCTTTTTCGCCTCAAACACCAAAATCAAGCACTCTGGAACGGAAGGCATGGTGGCGAAATGGTGCGGATAATGAACGACAGACCGGATGAGGTTATATCATTTGTACGTGAGAAGATTGGCGATAAAGTACTGGCCTTTTTTAATTTGAGTGGAAACGAAGTTCAGGTAAATTTTGAAACTTCCTACGACACCGGCATCTACAACGTTCTTTTCTCCGGAATGCAGGTTGAAGTTTCGGATAGGTTAAGGCTACAGATGAAACCATGGGACTTTTTGGTTCTGCATAATTAGGGTAACTGCTAACTTTCCTCATCATAGTCCGCCCAGATTCGGGAATTTTAATTTTTAAGCCGCATCTTTGTAAACTTCAAAATACAATTCATGTCCACAGAGAAAACGAGACTTCATATCCGAAATAAAAACCGTGAACGTTACGACTTAAATGCGCTGAAAGAGGCTGAGCCTGCACTTTCAAACCATATTAAACCAAATAAATATGGCGACGATTCTGTCGATTTCGCCAGCCCTGAAGCCGTAAAACTGCTGAACAAAGCCTTACTAAATCATTATTACGGCATCAGGAACTGGGATTTCCCGGCTGAAAACCTTTGCCCACCAATTCCGGGACGCGCGGATTATCCTCATTATATGGCCGATTTGCTTGGTCAGAGTAATTTCGGAAACATTCCGGAAGGTGAAAAAATTACTGTCCTTGATGTGGGCGTAGGTGCTAACTGTATTTACCCAATTATTGGCGTCACTGAATATGGCTGGAACTTTATCGGCTCCGATGCAGATTCAAAATCTGCAGATTCAGCAAGCAGTATTGTTGAGACAAATGAGCAGCTAAAGGAAAAGGTTGCTATCCGCCTGCAGTCTGATTCTGAAAATATTTTCAGGGGAATTATAGGTGAAGATGAACGGATTGATTTTACATTATGTAATCCACCTTTTCACTCCTCTGCCGATGAAGCTGAAAAAGGCTCACAAAGAAAGGTCCGTAACCTCACAGGTAAGCAACCCACAGATACAGATCTCAATTTTGCGGGAATCAGTCAGGAACTCATTTATCCAGGTGGCGAAATAGCCTTCATCCGAAAAATGATTGATGAAAGCCGAACTTTTGGAAAAAACTGCTATTGGTTTACCACTCTGGTATCAAAGGAATCTAACCTTAAAAAAGTATACAGCGCCCTGGAAGAAGCCGGGATTGTATACAGGAAAACAATTCCGATGGGCACAGGCAACAAAGTAAGCCGCATTGTAGCCTGGACTTTCCTGACAAGAGAAGAACAGAAAGAATGGCGGGAAAGCCGTTGGAAAGATAATAAAACAGAGGACAAAAGCGTTAAAGAGTTAAATAATGATGACTAAATTCAACAGGTTTTCAGGATTTAATCCATGACGGATATACCCATTATCTATTTTTCATGGGTTGTAAAGGAATAAGTTTTCCTAACTTGGTTGAACTTCATCAGTACAATTATGAGCCGTATCCATCTAAACAGGAAAGGATTTATTTTTAAAAAACACAGTCCGGAAGAGGTTTCAAACTTTGACCGGATTTTTGATGTTTTCAAAGATCTGCTTACTCATACATCAGGCGACCTGGAAGAGGCTTTTGAGTGGCTGGAGATGCTGGACAAAGAGTATGATATCTTCACGGACGAATATACTGTTGAAGATTTCGAAGAAGACTTAAAAAAACGGGGATATATTAAGGAAGAGATTAAACCCGAAGACGGCAACGCGGGCACCGGTAAAGGCAAAAATATTGTTACTCCAAAACTTGAAAAAGCACTTCGTGAGTTCGCGTTGGATCAGATTTTCGGCAAACTGAAAAAAACCGGGATCGGAAACCACCGGACTTCGAAAGCGGGTGTAGGCGACGAAAGGGATGGCGAAAACCGCAACTTTCAGTACGGCGATGAACTTTCGAACATCAATATGACTGAAAGTCTTAAAAATGCGCAGATCAACAACGGCATCGCAGATTTAAGGCTGACAGAAGATGATCTTATGGTGGAAGAAACGCATCATAAGGCACAGATGAGTACCGTGCTGATGATAGACATCAGCCATTCTATGATTCTATATGGCGAAGACCGCATCACTCCGGCCAAAAAGGTGGCCATGGCGCTGGTGGAACTTATCAAACGGAAATATCCAAAGGATTCTATTGATATCATTGTCTTCGGTAATGAGGCTTGGCCTATTAAAATAAAAGACCTTCCGTACCTTCAGGTTGGTCCGTATCATACAAATACAGTTGCCGGACTGGAACTTGCCATGGACATCCTGCGGCGTAAAAGGAACACCAACAAACAGATTTTTATGATAACCGATGGCAAACCGAGCTGTATAAAGTTGCCAACAGGAGAATTTTATATGAACAGCGTAGGCCTGGACGAGATGATCGTGAACCAATGCCTGAACAAAGCTGCTCAGGCGCGCCGGCTCAAGATTCCTATCACCACTTTCATGATTGCACAGGATCTCTATCTGCGGCGGTTTGTGGAAGCCTTCACAGCTCAGAACCAGGGTAAGGCGTTCCTTACGGGATTAACCAATTTGGGTGAGATGATTTTTGAGGATTATGAAAGAAACAGAATCAGGAGGATTTAGATTCTAGATATCAGATGTTAGATTTTAGAAGTTAGAAGTTAGAATTTAGAAATGAGAATGAAAAGTTTGTAAAATGAATACAATGCACGTTCCCCATTTGAAATCTGACATCTGAAATCCTGCACTCCGCATTCAATTCAGCGTTCAGCGGTCAGTTCTGATTTAACAATAATGCCCACAAGGAGTATACAGACGGAGGAAACAAAGCAAATTCAAAATCCATAATTCACAATCAAAATTGCAAATCCTGACTCTTGGCTCTTAATTCAACAGTCTGAAATCTAACATCTAACTTCTAACATCTCAATAAAAAAAATACAGCATGAAAGAAAATACAACATTCGGCGAATTAAAGAAATCAGGATATACGCATAAAACCATCAGTGAAGAAATTCAGCATAACCTTATTGCAAAGATAAAGGCGAAGGAGCCTGTATTTGAAGGGCTTTGGGGTTATGAAGATACTGTTATTCCTCAACTCAAAAAGGCGCTGCTGGCCGGACACCATATTAATCTTCTGGGTCTGCGCGGCCAGGCAAAAACGCGTATTGCCCGAAGGATGGTAAGCCTGCTGGATGAATATATGCCAATCGTAAAAGGTTCAGAAATTAATGACAGTCCATTCCAGACTATTTCAAAATACGCCCGTGACCTTGTTGATGAGCTGGGCGATGACACTCCCATTTCCTGGGTTCACCGTAACGATCGCTTCTTTGAAAAACTTGCCACACCGGATGTGAATGTTGCCGATCTCATTGGTGATATTGACCCAATAAAAGCCGCGACACTCAAACTTCCGTATTCAGATGAGCGCGTTTTACATTACGGTATGATTCCTCGTGCCAACCGCTGCATTTTTGTTCTTAATGAGCTTCCCGATCTGCAGGCGCGTATCCAGGTGTCACTTTTCAACATTTTGCAGGAAGGCGACATCCAGATTCGCGGATTCCAACTCAGGATGCCTTTGGATATTCAGTTTGTATTTACAGCGAACCCGGAAGATTACACCAACCGCGGCAGCATAGTTACTCCGCTGAAAGACAGAATCGGTTCGCAAATATTCACGCATTACCCTCAGTCCATAGCCTTAGCCAGACAAATTACGGAACAGGAAGCACGCGTATCGCTGAGCGACAGGGAAACTATCGAAGTGCCCGAATTAGCTAAAGACCTGCTGGAAGAAATCGCTTTTGCCGCCCGGAACAGTGAGTTTGTTGATGCCAAAAGTGGAGTGAGCGCCAGGCTTACGATCAGCGCGATGGAAAACCTGATGGCTGCGGCCAAGCTTCGCCTTATTGAAGGTAATCTGGAGCGTACTGCAATCCGTTTACTTGATTTCATGTCCGTAATTCCGTCTATTACAGGAAAAATTGAACTCGTGTACGAAGGTGAACAGGAAGGTGCCGACCATGTGGCAAAAATCCTGATAGACCAGGCCGTGATGAGCCAGTTTGAAACGATTTTCCCAAGAATTGGCAAACTTGAGAAACAAGGTGTGAAAACCCCTTATACCGATCTTATTCAGTGGTTTGATGAGAATCAGCTGCAATTGAACTACAGTGATTCCGACAGGGACTACAACGGCAAACTGAATACTGTTAAGCCACTGGTTAGACTGGTAGATGAAAATACGGGAGATTTGAACGACACCGAACGCAATTTCTGCATGGAACTTGTTCTTTGGGCACTTACTGTGAATAAGAAACTTGACAAATCTGAAGCTGAAAACAGCTTCACGTACGATGCTCCCGGAATTGGCAAATATTACAGCAGATAAACAAAATTAAGGTTTCATTATAATAATAAACCTCTTCCCAACAATGTTCGGAAGAGGTTTAAATTGTATCTGCACAGAGGTACTAGTCCGCCATAGCTTCACCAGCCTTTCGGTGGATAAAGTTTCCATAGATATGACGTCTGGCAAACCTGCTTGGAGAATCTGCATTTACCATTTTAATATAAGTGTTGCGGGGAACTCCGATGTATTCGTACATCTTGCCGTTCAGATGCTGTATTTTAAGTATCTGCTTTTCGTACTCAAAATCCTGGATATTGGATTTGGATGTAGTTTCGCCGTACTCCTCTTTGTATTTTTCCTGAGTCTCCGGGTTAATACTTACCAGAAAGTGGTAGGCTTCAATTACTGACTTACTTGTGGCTTCTGCCTCTACGCGACCGTTTTCATCATTCACAAATTTGTCAGGATGTGCCTCCTTCATTGTATTTCTGTAAATGGTTTTCAGTTCTTTCAGGGTTACCATCTTGTCTACGCCAAGCAGCTTGCGGTGTTCGCCAATTCTTTTCATAAAAAATAATATCGTGATTTGTTGAATAAAGAGAGGCTTTCGGCATATTGCTGTTTGAAATGACAACCACAGTTCCTGTCTGAATTTCGGAGTGCAAAATTAGGCTTTTAATTTTTAATAGCTGGAATGATAATAAATTACAGATTTATTTTTGCAGAATGAATACCTTTGCGCACTGTTTTTAACCCCACAAAAGGTCTTGTCACCTGTTCTTCTTCAAATAGTAAATGAATTCGGAATTAATATACCGGATCGCCTGCAATGACTGCGGCGGTATGGGAAAGAAAAAGCAGCGCATTCGAAAGAGTGTGCGGATCCGATATGAAAAAGCTCTGGAAAAATGGCGCAGTGATGGAGCTACCGGTCCCTGTCCCGTAAAACCTGAGCCTCATCTATCTACCTGTTTCAGCTGTTCCGGCACGGGTTTACTGGCTTCAGAAACGTTTCCTGTTCCCGACAGCGAAAAATTCCCAAATGTGGCCATCATTGGTGGCGGCATCGGTGGTGTTGCACTGGCGGTGGCCTGCCTGCACCGCGGAATCCCTTTCATACTTTACGAAAAAGACAACAGTTTCAGCGACAGGTCGCAAGGCTACGGACTCACCCTGCAACAGGCCAGCAAAGCGATGGATGGCTTCGGAATAATAAAACTCGAAGAAGGTGTAGTCTCTACAAGACATGTAGTTCACACTCCGGCAGGTGATATAGTTGGTGAATGGGGCATGCGGAAATGGCTGGGAACAAACGAAAAAGCCGGTAGCAGACGTACCAACGTCCATATTGCTCGCCAAAACTTACGGGCAGCACTGATGAGTCAGCTGCAGAACACAGACAATATAAAATGGGGATATGAACTTTCAGCACTTAGTCAAAGTGCTGATAAACAAATCGACCTGCATTTTAACGTTAAGGATCATAAAATTACCGAAAAAGCAGATTTAGTGGTCGGTGCCGACGGTATACGAAGTGCCGTAAGAAGACTTTTGATCGGTGAAGACATTTTGTCGCTCCGTTATCTGGGCTGCATTGTGATTTTGGGTATCTGTAAGCTGGATGACATTACAGACTGCGACCGTATGCTTTTGGATTCGGCTACCATTTTCCAGACGGCTAATGGCAAGGAGCGCATTTATATAATGCCTTACGATAAAACATCGGTGATGTGGCAGCTCAGCTTCCCTATTTCCGAAGATAACGCTAAAAAATTAAGGCTGAACGGGGCTGAAGCGTTAAAAGAAGAAGCCTTGAGAAGAACACCGTGGCACGACCCTATCCCGCAGATTCTGCAGGCAACCGAAGTTTCAAAGATTTCAGGCTATCCGGTTTATGACCGTGCGCTACTCACTCCGGAGCATTTGGCGAAGGCAGATTCCGTCACACTTATCGGCGATGCAGCTCACCCTATGAGCCCATTCAAAGGTCAGGGAGCCAACCAGGCTTTGCTGGATGCATTGGCCCTGGCACGCGCGATTGCGAAAGGCTGTTCCGGACAAAAAGACTGGCGTGAAAAAGGTATCAGAAAAAGTGTTCTCATAAATTTTGAGCTTGAAATGCTGCAGCGAAGTGCCGTTAAGGTTGAAGATTCGGCCGCCGCAGCTGATTTCCTGCATTCGGAACTGGCGCTTTATGCTGCTGATGAACCGCGGGGTAAAGTCCTGAAAAGAAACAGGGAATTTTAGTACAGTACATTACAGCTTAACTGTAAAAGACTGAAAATCCGCCAGGTTCCAGAACAAAACCTGTGTCGCTGGAAAAATTCTTTTTTGAACCGGTAAAAAGTTCAGTGTAAGTTCCAGACAGAGACTCACCGTTAATATTGAAACTTATCTGTTCCCTGGAAAAACTAATCACAGTAAGCACAGAGGCTTCGCCATTTACCCTCATATAAACCAAAACCCTGTCATCAACAGCAGTCTTCAGCAAATACGTGCACACGTTCGAATCGCCACCCCGCAAAGCCGGATGAGTGCTCTTCAGAGTCAGGAGCTTCTTATAAAAATCATGGAGTTCAAAGGTGTCCGTCCAGGGTATTGTATCCTTCTCAAAAAACTCCAGCCTTTTTGTGCGTAAAGGGATTTCCTGCCCGTTATAGATGAGCGGCACGCCGTTCCAGGTCACTGAAAATACAGCCAGCGCCTGTGCAAAGATCCCGTATTTTTCATACTCCGTGCCGTTCCATGTGTTTTCGTCATGATTGGATGTGAACCAGGCGCGCATGGATCCGTCGCCGATTTCTGAATATCTGACGAGCAGATCTTTGAGCTCGACGAAGCTAAGATTACCGTCACAGAAGTCCTTAGTCCTGTGCATCCAGTTCCAAACGTAGCTGGCATCGAAGACTTTTCCGTATTCGGGATGATCGAGTTCATCAAATTCGCCAAGCCAGAACAATGGTTTCAGTTGTTCTACTGCAGTTCTGGCCTGCTGCCAGAAGTCCAGCTGCACCCAGGCGGCAAGGTCGCAGCGAAAACCGTCTATATTGGTTTCCCTCACCCAAAATTTCATGGCCTCGATCATTGCCAACCGCATTTCGTGATTTGAATAATTCAGCTCAATAATATCGTCCATACCGGAAGCAGTCTGAAAATCACCGGTATCGGGATTCTTCCGGTAGAATTCAGGATTCGAAAGTGTCCACACATGGTCCCAGCCCGTATGGTTGGCCACCCAGTCTATTATGATTTTAAAACCCATACTATGCACCTCTTCAACAAGATCTTTAAAATCTTTCAGGGAGCCAAATTCCGGGTTTATAGAAGTGTAATCCGCGGCAGCATACTGGCTGCCCAGGCTGCCTTTCTTGTTTTTCTGTGCGACGGGAGTGATTGGCATAAACCAGAGGGTTTCCACACCCATATCCTTCAGCCGGGAAAGTTGTGCCGCAAATGCTTTGAAGGTACCTTCAGGAGTGTACTGACGCAGGTTTACTTCGTAAATATTGGTAGTGTGTTTCCACGTACATGGTATAGTCATTGGAAATGGAATCAGGTAGTTATTTACAGTTGCTTTCCGCAAACTTTGCTATCACTTTGTAATGTCTTACACAAATCTAATAATTAGTACTTAAAAATAAAGAACAAAAAAACCCTGCATCTGCAGGGATATGGTTAATTCTTAATCTTCATCGTCGTCATCAAGAGGCTCATCCGCAAAATCCAGCGCATCTTCATCATCAAAATCATCATCTTCATCGGCGAAATCGCCCTCTTCAAAATCGTCGTTAAAGGCAAAATCGTCATCATCGTTGAATAATGGCATCACAGGTTTCTTATTCTTACCGCTACTTTTACCGGGAGCCTTTAGTGGTACGGCTCCGAAACGGAAAACGGTGATTGGATAGTTTACTGCAGGTTTTTCATCTACAACCTCCACCAGTTCGCAGAAGAATTCCCAAAGATCCAACAGTCCGTACTGAAACTGAGCGCGGTCGCCATCGGTCTCAAAGGCTTCATCTATATAGACGTCTGACATGATCTCACCATCCCCTTCGTCCGTCATATCTTCCAGCGGAACTGACTTTATAATGGTGCCGTCTGACTCCAGCAGATTGAAGGCAGAAAGTTCTTCGCCCTGAAGGCTAAAGGCACTTTTAATGCCTAAATGAAGGTTCCAGAGTGTTTGCTTTCCTTTGATTTCGATATCACGGAAAATGTTGTCCTTGGTATCTAAAATTACGCGGATTTTATAAACCATTATCGCTTTCTTGTATTAGTTTTTCAGAATGTTAACGGTACAAATATAGGATAATTGTGAGCGGAGCGAAAAGTTTTAAAAATCTTTTTTTTTAAAATATTTTACTACATTCCACGCTGTTTAAGGCTCTGTTTCCAACATAAAAGTGAAAGTTGTCCCTTCCAGATATACGCTGTGTACGGATACGGCTTCATTGTGAGCTTCCAGAATATGTTTTACGATAGCCAGACCTAACCCGGAACCTCCGCCCCGGCGGCTTCTGGAAGATTCAACGCGGTAAAACCTTTCAAAAATTCTTGGGAGTAGCTCTTTCTTGATCCCCATTCCGTTATCGGCTACCTCAACAAGCACTTTGGAGCGAAGTTTATTGGTACGTACCGTTATGAGGGCATTTTCGCGGTTGGAATAGTAGATGGCATTGGAGATGAGGTTGATAAGTACCTGACTGATCCGCTGCCGGTCTGCCCTTACCATAATTACGGTATGTGAGGTCTGCAGCTGCATCCGTGCTTCTTTCTTCTCCGCTTCCAGGTCCAGCATATCCATGATCTCGCGGATCAGGAGGTTCAGGTCGAAGGAGGTTATATTAAGGTTGATCTCGCCATACTCAAACTGGTTCAGCATATCCAGGTCTTTCACGATATCAAGCAGTCTTTCCACCGATTTATCAATCCGGTCCAGGTACTTATCGCGGATGGCCAGGTTCTCGACTCCCCCCTCAATCAGTGTTTCCACATATCCCTGAATGGAAAACAGCGGAGTTTTGAGCTCGTGTGATACATTGCCGATGTATTCCTTCCGGTACGTGGCCATGCCCTTCATCGTATCGATCTCGCTTGCATTTCTTTGGGAGAGTTCTGAAACTTTCTCCCCTAACTGAGTAAAGCTCATTTCACTCTCGTCCGTTGGAATTATACCCTGCGGGAGAATTGTACTTATACGTTTGATTTGCTTTTTGCCATAGTAACCGAACAGGAATTCGAGCACGAAATAATTAATGCCTAACATGATTATGACACAGAGTCCCATAACCAGATAAAAACGGTCCCGGTCTTCGGCCAGCTGAACCTGCGAGAGATTGAATGCCAACGCCACAAAAACCATCACCAGCGTCATGAACAGTGAGGCAATGAATGTTAATTCCCTGAATTTCAATTTGATAATTTTCGGTAAATGTTAAGCTACGATGAGTTTGTAACCAATTCCTTTAAGTGTCTGGATCGCGTTAAGTCCCAATTTCTCCCGCAACCGGCGTATATGGACATCAATCGTCCTTTCCCCAACTACAACGTCACTGCCCCAAACCTGATCCAGTATTTCTTCTCGTTTGAAAACTTTGTCCGTGTTGGAGGCCAGCAGGTAAAGAAGGTCAAACTCCTTTTTTGGCAAAAGAAAAGCCTGGCCGTTTCGTGACACCTTAAAGTTGTCTCTGTCTATAACAAGATCTCCAACCTCGATCAGCTTTGCTTTTTCACTTACGTGGGAAGTTAACTGCAGCAGCGCATTTACTTTGGAAATGAGAACTTTTGGCTTGATGATTTTTACAATATAATCATTTCCGCCGGCCTGATATCCTGCCAACTGCGAAAATTCTTCACTGCGTGCGGACAGAAAAACAATGAGTGTTTTCTGAAGAGATTTAATCTGTCTGAGTTCCTGGCATGTTTCAATTCCGTCTTTTCCGGGCATCATGACATCCAAAAGAATCAGGTCCGGCACCAGTTTGCGGGCTATCTCAATACCTTCTTCACCACTACTGGCAGTAACCACCTCATAACCTTCCTTTTCAAGGTTATAAGACAGGATTTCCAGGATGTCCTGTTCATCATCAATCAGTAAAATTTTTTTAGTACTCATCTTCAGCTTTTATCCTTTCAAAATTACTAAAAATTAATACGTGGCTTGGGTGGAGGGCCTTTATTCACGCAAAGTTAACATTCGCATCTAGGTGTTCATCATTTATTAAAACAAACTTAAAACTGCGTATACAGCATTTCGACGAGTTCAGAAGACCTTTGCACTGAAAGAAAAACAAGTTAAAACCAAGAAATGAAAATCACTAAACTAAGTGCAGGAGTAATGTTCCTTTTGGGAACCGCACAGGCACTTTCCGGCCAGCAGGCTCCGAATGACTCGCTTAAGAAAGAGAAAGAGATCGAAGGTGTAGTCCTTCGCGGCAGCATAAAAAAAGGTGCTGAAAGCAACCTGATCAGCCTGCAGCGAAAATCGGCTGAAGTAATAGAAAGAGTTGGCGCTGTACAGTTGGAGAAGCAAGGCGTCAGCGACGTATCAGTGGCAGTAACCAAAGCGACCGGCGCTCAAAAACAGGAAGGCAGCGGTCAGGTTTTCATTCGCGGACTGGGCGACAGAAGTAACTCTACAACTATGAATGGTCTGCCTATCCCATCCAATGACCCGGCTTATAAAAATATTGACCTCGGCATCGTAAAGACAGATATGATTGATTTCGTAGGACTCGAAAAAGTATACAATCCCAGACTTTGGGGCGATATGGCCGGGGCCAATGTGGACATCGTGTCTAAAATATACACCGGAAAGCCTTATTTTAAAGTAAATATAGGTTCATCGGTTAATTTTAATGCGTTTTCCAAGCCTAACTTTTACCTACAGAACGGGCCGGACTATCTGGGCTTTAAGCAAATTAACAAACCCAAAAATGCTAAAATTGCCCAATTCGGTTACGCCTTTAATACAGGCTGGCAGAACGAAGAAACATTTACTCCCATCAATTCATCCCTTGGGGTGGACTTTGGCAGGTCTTTCACAATTGGCGAAGAAGGTAAACTGAGTGTTTTCGGATTCGGCAACTTTGACAATGATTACAATTTTACTGAAGGCATCGTACGTTCAGTTGATAATTCGGGAGCACCATTAAAAGACCTATTGGGTCAGGAATTTACCTACGATACCAACACAACCGGTTTGCTGAACCTAAATTACCGCATCAACAGCAATCATACTGTAAAAGCGACCACCAACTATATACATACTACTGAGCAGAAACTCGGATTTTACGAAGGCTATATTCGGGACACCAATGAGGATCGCGCAAATGAAACTGCCCACCTTAGGAGGGCTGCCTACAAAACCAATGACCTGTGGATTAACCAGGTGGCAGGTGAGCACCGCATTACCGAACCTCTTAAACTTTCGTGGAATGTTGGCTACAACCGCCTGGACAGCAGAAGACCCGACAGACAGCAAAACATCTCGGTTCAAAACAGGAACACCGGTTTATATCACTTTATTGCCGGAAATGCCGGTGCAAATCACAGGTATTTCGACCGGTTACTGGAGAATGATTATGTGGGCAATATTCACGGAGACTATCAGCTAAATGACATGCTGAAGTTTACAGTAGGATATCGGGGTCGTTTCAAGGATTCTGATTTCCGAGCTACACAGTACAATTTTCGTGTAAAACTGGCACCGGGAAATTATTATGTAACTCCCGAAGATTATGGTGCATTCTTTAACTATGACAATTACCAGTCAGGTGCATTCTTCGACATCAGAACTTTCCGCGGAATTGTTGGTGCCGACGAGATGGCCCTGGTTCCACAATATTATCAGTCTGAAGTGATGAATCACGGTGCCTTTGCCAATGCTGAATTTAAAGCAGGCGAAAAGCTGACTGCCCAGCTGGGTGTAAGCTACGAAAACCTGCAGCAGTCGATTCTGTATAATACAAGTATCCAGGACGGTGATGTAGATAAGAACTATTCTAAGATTCTGCCTGCGCTGAACGTGAAATACAGTCTGAACGACCTGCACAACCTCCGACTCTCCGCATCAAAGACCTATACCACCCCACTTCTGCTGGAAGTTGCCCCTTTTGAATACGAAGATATAGATGAACTCAGCTTTGGAAATACCGACCTGAACCCGGCAGATAATTACAATCTGGACATTAAATGGGAATGGTTCCCTAAAAGAGGCGAACTGATATCAGCCACAGTATTTGGTAAATACATTACAGATCCCATTTCCAGGGTGACTGTAAACTCCTCCTCCAATTCAGTTTCGTTTGTTAATACTGGCGACAGCGGAATGATCTTCGGTGTAGAGGCCGAATTCAGAAAAGATCTGTATACACACGGAAATTCAAGACTGTACACGTTTATGAATGCCACTTATCTGAACACAGAACAGAAACTGGATGCCGGGAAGGTAGACAGGGAAAACCCAAACTCCAGGGTTGCTGTCTCATTTATCAGCACAAAAGACAAAATGCAGGGCGCTTCCGATTTTCTTGCCAACGTTAACCTTGGCTGGGAGCAGAAGTGGAACCGTAACACAATGGATGTGGTACTCTCCCTCTCTCATATTTCGGATAATATTTATGCCTTGGGTTATGAAAGCAAAGGAAACCTGGTAGACAAATCCGTGAACCTTCTGGACGCTACGGTAAGGTTCTCCCTGAATAACGGTCTGGGCATTTCGGCCAGTGCAAAAAATTTACTCAACACAAACTTCACCCGCGTTCAGGCCAACGGCAACGGTGATGTAGTGGTAAGGGACTACAAAAAAGGAATCAGCGCCGGAATCGGTATATCCTATCAGTTTTAAAATTAAAACCAAAATAATCTAAAAAAAGTTTTACTATGAAAAAGAACAATCTGAAAGTAATGGCAGCAGCACTTATTCTGAGCACCAGCACATTGGCAGTGCAGTCCTGCAGCAATGACGACGATCCCATAATCACTTCACCTGCAGGAAGTTTTGAACCGGGCAATTTCAAAGGAGAAATCACTTCAGGAAATGTGGTTACCCTGGATCCCTCTAAAGTCTATAAACTTACCGGCGCGGTAAGCGTAAAAGAAGGCGGCAAGCTGATCATTCCTGCCGGAACAAGAATTGAGGCCACAGGCGGAACATCAGCCTATATTACAGTGGAACAGGGCGGACAAATCTTTGCCAACGGTACTGCCGCTGCTCCTGTAGTATTTACGGCATCCAATGCTACTCCCGGTGCCTGGGGAGGTGTTGTTATCTGCGGACGCGCACCAATAAATAAAGGAACCACAGCAATGTCTGAAGTAGGAAATGCAACATACGGCGGAACCATAGCCAATGATAACTCCGGCGTGCTGAACTTCGTGCGAATAGAATATGCCGGAGCCATCTTCACCGCTGAAAAAGAGTTTAACGGACTTTCTCTGTTCGCAGTGGGCAATGGTACTCAAATAAACAATCTGGCTGTTGTAAACGGTTCGGATGACGGCATTGAATTCTTTGGCGGAACTGTAAATGCAACCAATATCCTTTCTGTAGGTAATGAAGATGATGCTTTCGACTGGACAGAAGGCTGGAACGGTACTGTAAGCGGAGTTTATACCAAAAGAAGAGCGGACAATACAGGGAATAGAGGGATTGAAGCGGATAACAATTCAAACAACAGAGATGCAAACCCAAGATCGAACCCTACAATCAAGAACGCAACATTCATAGGCGCACTTACAGGTGAGGCTGACGGGATAAAGCTTAGAGAGGGAACCTATGCAACAATAGACAATGTTGTTCTTTCGGGCTGGAAAACCGGTATCAATGTAGAACATGACCAGTCCGTGACCTTCTTCAACGGTGGTGGCAAAATTACCAACGTCAAATTTGACAATGTACAAACCGAAGCATCAGCGAAAGCTACGGCGGTAGGTACCACTCCTGGTGTTACTGTGCCGGTACTTCCGGGCACATTTACTGTAAATGCTGCAGCTACAGGAGCAGGAGGAAGCAACGGGACAGGACTCCCGTCATGGGCTACAGGCTGGAGCGGACTGTTTTAACGAACTTTTTTTCTTTCATTCATATCACCAAGACACCGGAACATCCGGTGTTTTTTCGTTTTAAACAGAATCCTATATTAACTTTTTCGGCTCCAATGTTAATTTAATATGAATCTTTTGTTAATTCAACAATAATTATCTTACTTTGAATTAATAAATATGCAGGACCCAAAATAAATGAAATATGAAAAAGAGAATGATTAAAACAGCAGCGCTGGTAACTTTACTGTTATTGGGCTTTGCAGGATCTGTAAAAGCACAGCAAAATAATTTAATTGAGGAAGTCAGGATATCAAATAATGAAGATTTTACACAACTCAGGAACATAATACAGCAGAATTTCGATTTTGCTGATGCACAACTTACCGAAGGCACAACTAATACCGTAGTGAAGTTTGAAATTTCGGCTACCGGGAAAATCGAAAACGTACATGCCGAAAGCAGCTGCAAATACATCAACAAAAACCTTGAAAATGCATTAAGTGACCTGCAGTTCCGGTTTAAGGGACAGCGCGAAAGAACGTATATTTATGTGTTGCCGGTTCAGATCGCCATAGCCTCCCGCTAGATATTTTGATGATGAGAAAAACGAAACCGGCTCCCAGGGGAACCGGTTTTATTATTTGTTTGAGTATTCAAAACTTTGAACAGCCTCCAGAGTTCGATTGATTTCCTCCTCTTTCACTGCATCACTGATGAAATAGGTTTCGTAGCCACTTGGCGGCAGGTAGATTCCGTTTTTCAGCATATGATGGAAGAAATTGTTAAAAAGCGAATGGTTGGCACGTTGCGCCTCATCAAAATCTGAAACAGCGGCAATATGGAAAAAAACGCTCATCATAGAACCTTTCCTGTTAATTCGGTGTTGAATATCCTTACTGTTCAGTATCTTACCAATTTCAAAATCAAGGGTTTCCGTTGTTTTGTTGATGCGGTCGTAGAAACCGGCATCATTTTTTATAAGCTTAAGCGTTTCCAATCCTGCACGCATGGCCAATGGATTTCCGCTTAAGGTTCCGGCCTGATATACCGCACCTTTAGGTGCCAAATGGTCCATAATCTCATTCCTTCCCGCAAAAGCTCCTACCGGAAGTCCACCGCCTATCACCTTTCCGTAAGTCACCAGGTCCGCTTTTACGCCAAACGCCTCCTGCGCACCACCGAAAGCCAGTCTGAAACCGGTCATTACTTCATCGAAAATCAATAAGGCACCATTTGCATCACATACCTTTCTCAGTTCCTGCAGGAAATTATTTTCAGGTAAAACGCAGCCCATATTCCCAGCCACAGGTTCAATGATCACTGCGGCTATTTCACCTTCGTTATGTCGGAAAAGATCCTGAACCTGCTCAATATCGTTATAACGTGCAAGTAAAGTATCCCTGGCTGTTCCCTGGGTGATCCCCGGTGAATTCGGATTGCCGAAAGTTACCGCACCGCTTCCCGCTTTAATCAGGAAAGAATCGGAATGTCCATGATAACATCCTTCGAACTTTACGATTTTATCTCTCTGCGTAAAACCTCTGGCCAAACGGACCGCACTCATACAGGCTTCGGTTCCGGAAGATACCATACGGATCTGCTCTACATTGGGAACATTATTCACTATGAATCTGGCGACTTCAGTCTCCAATTCTGTAGGTGTACCAAAGGAAAATCCTTTCTCAGCCTGCTTCTGGATCGCCTCCAGAACTACCGGATGGGTATGGCCTACAATCGCAGGTCCCCAGGAATTGATATAATCTATATAAGTACGGCCGTCTTCATCTGTAAGATAAGCTCCTTTTGCAGATTTCATAAAGACTGGCACTCCACCCACAGATTTGAAAGCACGGACGGGCGAATTAACGCCGCCCGGAATATAGCGCTGCGCTTCGGTAAAAAGCGCAGAACTTCTTTGATATATCATCAGTTTATTTTTAAGTAATGTGAAAAGGGCCTCTCAACTATCTTGGCTTGCGTCCCTGCAGGAATACAAGGTCTCCGGCACGGACCTTCTTACCGTCTTCCATACGGTTTTTGGCCAAAAGTTTATCCAGCCTTACGCCGAATTTCTGGGCGATAGCATGCATATCTTCGCCAACCTCGGCTTTATAGGCAGGAACATTTCCTTCGGCACTTTTAGACTCCAGAAAAACGATATCGTTCTGCTTCAGTTTGCCGCTGTTCATATCATTCCATTTCATCAGGCGGCTTTCGCTGATGCCGAATTTATCAGCAATCTGCATAAGATCCATATCCGCCGGAACTACAAGGTATTTCATTCCGCCGTTGGGATGATTCTTGACCAGTACCTCCTTCAGAAGATCGCTGTTCTTCAGTTGCTGAACTTTCTTCTGTTGCGTTGCATAGGATGTCTGCTCGTAACGTACCTTAATAGTTTTAGCCTGGCTGTCAGCCGTTGACTTCCGGCCTGGGTTCATCTGTGCCAGGAAAGTACGGTCGTCCTGTAGGGACGGATATCTGCTTAGCAAAGCTGCATAGACAGATTTGGAGTCGGTATTATCGTACTCGTAAAGTTTGTGTCTTTCTATGATTGAAAGAAGGATTTGGGCATATCTTGGATTAGTGGCGTAACCAGCCTTTTTCAGACCGTGCGCCCATCCCTTATAATCTTTGATGTCGAGTTTAAAAAGATTGACGTAGTATTTTCTTTCGGCCAGGAAGCGTGAATGGTCTTCGTAGCTTTGGCGCACATCCTCATAAACGCGGAAACATTCGTTTGGAGCATCATCATTATGCCTCATCGTTTTCCCCGTCCATTCATCCTTGCATTTAATTCCGAAATGGTTATTACCTTCCTTTGCAAGCCGGCTTTGTCCCGCACCGGTTTCCAGAAGTCCCTGTGCCAAGGTAATTGAGGCCGGAATTTTAAACTTTTCCATTTCCTCTACCGCATACGGTGCAAATCTTTGAATATATTGTTCGTCGGTGGTCCAGGTTTGGCCCTGAATTTGTGATAAAATAATCAGTGCTAAAGCAATAAATATTTTTCTCATAAGCGGTTGTTTACTCAACTTAATATGTTTTAATTAGTGGTCGGCCCTTCCTGCTCAGCAGGAGATTTGCCCCTTCTATACCCTGCATTCCACCTGTATGGAAAGCCAGAATTTTACTTCCTTTAGGAAAATATCCTGCTTCTATCAGGTCAAAAATATGCTGCATCAGCTTGCCTGTATACACAGGGTCCAGCTGTATACCGTATTTCTCTGCAAAAACATTTATAAAACGAATATTTTCGTCAGTTATTTTGCCGTAAGCATCATTTATTCCGCTAATCAGCGTAAAATTTCTTTTACCTGAAAAACTTAATACAGACTCCTCAAGCGAGTTATCATTTACTGTCTTAAATCCCAAGATCTTCTGATTTGCTGTTGCAAACTTTGATATCCCGGCCACAGTACCGCCGGTGCCAACGGCGCAGCAAAGATAATCAAAACTTTTTGTTTGCTCATTCAGCATGTGCTGGACGCCGTTTACAGCCAATTCATTGGTCCCTCCTTCCGGTATCACCACGGCTTCCGGAAATTCCTGCAGCAGCATTTCAGTCAGTTCCGGCTTGTTGCGGTATTGTTGTCTGGAAACAAACCGAAAGGTCATTCCCTTTGCCGCGGCGAAACTCAGTGTTGGGTTATCCTGCCATTTATCGGCTAGCTCATCACCACGTATAATTCCGGTTGTTGGTATATTTTCGCTGTTTCCCAGTGCACCAACTGCGGCAATATGGTTGGAAAAAGCTCCACCGAAAGTAATCAAACGTGGATTTGCCGGCTTCTGTGCCATATATCTGTTGATATTGTAGAAAAGTTTCCAGTATTTATTCCCTGAAATTTCAGGATGGATAAGATCTTCCCTTTTTATGAAAAGGCGCACATCGCTGTTTTCCAGAGGAATTTCGGTAATTGGGATGTCCGTTTCAGGAAAAATCATCCGGCAAAGTTGGGAAAAAGATTGCAATCAAAAAGAAAATAGAACGGAAATTGAAAAGTGCCGCTTCATGGAGACAACTGAATACTATTTAAACTTTAAGCTAAATTAGAGCTCGTAAATTAAGATTATGAATAGATATCCTCCCAAAAGTGTCATCAAGCAATTACGTGATGAATCCAAATTCATGTGCTCGGCAGAAAATTGTAGCGTTCCATATCTGGAATATCATCATTTTGATCCGCCATGGCACTTGGAAAATCATCATAGAGTAAACGGTATGATTGCACTTTGTCCCCTACACCATCGACAAGCGGATGGTGGTGCATGGACAACAAAACAGCTCCACGAATTAAAAAGGCGCAATAGCACAATAAATCACGAAGAAATTAGTGGTAGATTTAATTACTTAAGAAATGAATTTTTACTAAACGCAGGCGGGAACTTTTATTATAAGAACAAGTACGCAGAAATAGCCTTAGGCAAAAATCGACTTGTATGGTTTGAGAATGTAGATGAAGGATTTAAAGCTTTAAACATCGAACTGTTTGATGGCGATCAACAGACATACTTCCGTATCGAGAATAATTCCTGGAAGATAGCGAAGCACATAAAAGATGTAGAATGTCCACCTAACGGTAAATCTTTAAAGGTTGATTTTACAAACGGAAACTTTATAAAAATTTCATTTGTAGAGATTCCTGATGTAAGTTCCTTAGTTAATAAAGTGGGCGAGTTTTGTTCCGGCAAATTAAGGCAAGAATCACCAATTACGCTAGTTTCAGTTGGTTTAAAACTTAAGGAATACAATATTCACTTTCAGGCTAATAAATCACTTATCGGTAATAATACGATGCAGGGACTAATATCAACCGATAATCCTGTGGGATTATGGTTGCCTGAGAAGTAATATTTACGATAATGATATTTATACTGCAATTGTAAAAGCATTTATAAATTCAACGTCCAGATTTCCTGTTTATAGAACCTAATTCTCTAACGAATTGTCAGGCGACAGCATGCAGTAGGCGAAAACATGCACAACTCTCCAACGGGAATTGAATTCGTCATAAAACTTCAAATCCTTATATTTACGAAGCGTTTAGTGAAATAACCCCTGCGTAACGGTATAAAAAGAGATATATGAAAATAGGTTTACTTGGTTTTGGAAAGACAGGAAAAGCAGTTGCAAATGTAATTCTGCAAAATAAAAATTTTCAGCTGCAATGGGTGCTCAAACGCAGTACCCTACTCGAAAACAGAAATGCAGCCGAATTTCTTGGCGTAGATTCTGAGGATTCCGGACTCATCGTTTCCAGTGCCAGCATGACCGTGCCCGACCTTCTGGATAAACATCCTGTGGATATTATTATCGACTTCTCCTCGGATTCAGGGATTCACACCTATGGTCACTATGCAGCGGAGCGTGGCATCAAAATCATTTCTGCAGTCTCCCATTATAAAGAAGAGGAACTGCAGTTGCTGCAAGAGCTCGCTGCTCAAACGGTGGTATTCTGGAGCCCAAATATAACACTGGGCGTAAACTATCTGCTGTTCGCAGCCAAATTCCTGAAAAAAATTGCTCCTGATGTTGACATCGTGATCGTTGAAGAACATTTTAAAGAAAAGGACGGAATTTCCGGAACTGCAGCCAAGATTGCTGAAGCTTTAGATGTTGAGAAGTCAGAGATCAACTCTGTACGCGCAGGGGGAATCGTGGGCAAGCATGAGGTGGTATTTGGCTTCCCCTATCAAACGGTAAGACTTACGCATGAATCCATTTCACGGGATGCCTTTGGTAACGGAGTGCTGTTTGTGGCAGGTAACCTGACCGACAAAACCAGTGGCCTTTATAATTTCGAGGACATTCTACTGCCGTATTTCTCTACGAATTAGATAAAATCGTCCGATTCCTGCTTACCCAGAATGCGTGACTTCTACTTTCTCTTTGGGACGATACTGGACCGATGCCTAAATCAACAGCATTTTCGCCTTAATCACTGATGTAAATATTTTGCTGTCAGCACCAAAACAGTAAAGCAATTTCTATTTGTTAGAGTTGTCTAACTTTTGTAGATTTACAACTCAAACTTTACAGATGAAATTAAGGTTACTCTTTCAAATGGTATTTCTGCCGGTGATGTATTATTCTCAAAGCATTCCAGCAGACAGCACGTCGCTGGTAGTCTCCACTCCAGATACGATAGCGGAAAAGACCGCTTCTTCAATAGACGAGGTGGTAATTTCCGGCACTATGAAACCGGTAAGGCGGTTAGACAGTCCAATACCGGTAGAGGTTTACTCACCGGCATTCTTCAGGAAAAATCCAACACCTAATATCTTTGATGCGCTTCAGAATGTAAATGGAGTGCGGCCACAACTGAACTGTAATATCTGCAGTACCGGCGACATACACATCAACGGTCTGGAAGGCCCTTATACCATGGTACTGATTGACGGAATGCCAATGGTTAGTTCTTTGGGTACCGTGTATGGTCTCACCGGAATTCCAAATTCCCTGGTCGAGAGGATTGAAATTGTGAAAGGCCCCGCCTCCTCGCTTTACGGAAGTGAAGCGGTGGGTGGCATCATTAACATTATCACCAAAAAAGCGGAAAACGCACCGACTTTCAGCGCCGACGTGATGTCGACCACCTGGTCTGAGCATAATATTGATCTGGGGTTCCGTATGAAGGCAGGAAAAGGCATCAGCGTGCTCACCGGCGTCAATTATTACAGTTCTAATGAGACCACTGATAACAACAAAGATCAGTTTACCGATGTTCCGCTTCAGAATCGGATATCGGTATTTCAGAAATGGGATTTCAGGCGTCCTGAAAACAGACTTTTCAGCGTTGCGGCAAGATATCTGTACGAAGACCGCTGGGGCGGCGATGTACGCTGGAACCGTTCCTACCGCGGCGGAAACGAAATTTATGGCGAGAGCATTTATACTAACCGTGGAGAACTCTTTGGCGCCTACCAACTACCGGTTCGGGAGAGCATGAATCTGGGTTTCTCCTTTGTAAACCATGACCAGGACAGCCGCTACGGAACGTTAAGTTATATTGCGAATCAGAAAGTCGCCTTCGGACAGCTGGCCTGGGACCGCCTTTTTGGAAAACATGACCTGCTTGCAGGTGCAGCAGTGCGTTACACTTATTATGATGACAATACCCCGGCCACGGTAAATCAATCCAATACCAATCAGCCCGAAAAAGTGCTTTTGCCGGGCGTCTTTATCCAGGATGAAATAAAACTCAACAGCAGTCACAGTGTCCTGGCGGGTCTTCGGTATGATTATAATCAAAGCCACGGATCCATCCTCACGCCAAGATTTGCTTACAAGTGGGCACCTAACGAAGAGAATATCCTGAGATTCAATGCCGGAACCGGCTTCCGTGTGGTTAATCTCTTTACGGAAGACCATGCAGCACTCACAGGGTCACGGGACATTCTGATCCTGACCGGGTTGAAACCTGAGCAATCCTATAACGCCAATCTAAATTACACAAAGAAAATCTATCAGGAGTCAGGGACGTTTATCAATCTGGAAGCAACAGCTTTTTACACTTACTTTACCAACCGGATAGTGCCTGATTACGAAACCGACTTTAACAAAATCATTTACGATAATCTGAAAGGCCATGCAGTAAGTCGCGGACTGAGCCTGAATGCGGACCTGAACCACAGCAGCGGTGTGAAATTGATCCTGGGTGCGACACTTATGGACAACACACTAACTGAAAACGACGTGCGAAAACATCAGTTGCTTACTGAGAACTTTACCGGTACATGGGCTATATCTTACAGGATCCGAAATTCTAATCTGTTACTGGATTATACCGGAAACGTATACAGTCCCATGCACCTGCCGCTTTTAGGCGCTTTGGACCCACGGAAACCCAGATCACCGTGGTGGAGCATACAGAATATGCAGATAACCTATGATGGCCTGAAGAAGTGGGAAATTTATGCTGGGATAAAAAACCTGCTGAACTGGACACCGAACCGCGGAAACCCTTTCCTGATCGCGCGAAGCCATGACCCGTTTGACCAAAACGTGGTGTTCGATCCTTCGGGCCAGGCAGTCGCCACACCGGAAAATCCGTACGCACTCACCTTTGATCCCACCTATGTGTACGCACCCAACCAGGGAATACGTGGATTCCTGGGTGTCAGGTTTAAACTGGACTGATATGAAATTGGCTGCCGCATTTATTCTGTTTTTACTTCCTACGATGATGTTTTCGCAAAGCAATAATGAAAGCACTGATAAACATGCACTGGAAGAAGCACAAATCCGCCGTTCCGAAGCGGCCCGTCCGCTGATTATATTTATAACTGCCAACTGGTGCAGCTACTGCAGACTGATGAAGAAAAAGGTCTTCGGTAATGCTAACGTAGCCACAAAGATTGAGTCAGGTTTTTACTTTGCAGAACTCAATGGCGGGTATACGAAACCAATTAAATGGGAGGGAAAAACCTACTGGTTTGCACCCACGGGCGCGGGCACCGGAACACATGAGCTGGCGTTTCATTTGGGTGCCGTAAACGGAAAACTCTCCTACCCAACGATGGTTATTCTTGATGAAAATAATCAAGTTCTGTACCGGTACAGCGGCTATCTGAAAAGTCATGAACTGCTGGAGTTACTGGGCCATTTCAAAAAGTGATGGTCAGTTACTAAGTTTTCCCAGCTGGAAATCCGCTGGAGCAAAGGGTACAGGCAATGACTGGTGTGAACATTATTTAACTGTATTTGATTAACAGATAAGGTACGACAACTGTGAGATAGCTATTCAACTCTACGTTTGCCTGCCCTAAATGACCTTGTAATCAAATTCAAGCTTTATGAATGGTTCAACTATTTGTACATTTCATCCGGGATAAACACCAGTTATATACTTTCTGCGCACAAAAAAACTTAATCGCGTGCAAAACCAACTTTTGGCCGGCTTATGGCTCTGTTCAACTACGGGCACGACCTAAGTGCTGAAATCAAAATGACCAACCATTTAAAAGGAGCGTATGCCGAAAAGCTTAAGAGTAGGTAGGGAAATAAATAAAGATGAAGTTCAAAATTACAGTAGAGAGCATTAAAACAGTAGAAGAGATTACGGGGTATTGGCAGAATCAGGACTATATCAATTTAATGGAACGGTTTAATTTTCCTGATGCGGGCACCCTGAAACCGGAGAATCTAAACGAAATGCTGCAGATGGCCATTACAGATTTCGAACCGAATGAAGCGGCCGCAATCGTTTTAAACTATAAACTTTCTGAACGACTGAATGAAGGTCAGATCGCTCAGATATCCAATGACATGCTTTTAGACAAAGTATCTGAAGAGTACCCGGAAATTGATTTGCATTACGATCTCTTTAATATTAACCAATTGCTGCATAAGGCATATAACGGGAAATTCCCTAATGCAAAAGCAATAGTGGCAGATTTTTCCATGGTTTCCAGCGAGGGCTATGAGGGAGAAATTACAAAGGAGATGGTACTTAAATCTTTTAATAATGGACTTTCTGACGGAAATCTAATCAAAAGGTTATTTACCGAACAGATGAGCACCGACCAGAAATTTACTGAAGCAGAAGCGGTTATCTGGGAATTAAATACAGAAGATTCCATAAGTTTTACGTTGATTACTTCAGAATATTGGTTAAACAAACAGGATATCTTAGCTCCGGAATTTGAAGGCGAATGCCTTTTGCCGAAAGAGGAGGAAACCGAATAATCACGGTCAGTTCATTTTGGGCTTGCCATACAACTCCATTGGGGTTTATTCAAGCTGAAGTCTTTCCTACAAACTTCCAGAATCCCCAAAGTTTTCGTCTGCGCAGGTAGTTAAAGTCGTGTTCATAGCTGTAGGCTTCACGTTCAAAGGAAATGGACTGGTAAGCACGGTGGCCGTTACGGAGCCGCATATACCAGTAAAAATACTCAAGGACATACCAAAGGTAGAAGAAAACGATAAATAGTTCCAGTTGCTGGCGCAGGTGTATTTTCTCGTGGTTCAGCAGGGTTCGGTTGCGGCGGAGCTCAGGATTTCTCAGGAAAATAAAGGGATAAAGGGTGATCCCTGAAATTTTTGTATTTTTGAGAAGCCATGTCCAGATAATGATCATGGCACAAAGATAAAATTTTCAGCTTTTCTTTTTTAACCAATGCCAATCAATCCAATCAAAGAGAACGAGGACTTTTATTATAACGAACAGGGTTATAAAGTCTTTACCGAAACTTATCATCTGAAGCGCGGATACTGCTGCAAAAGCGGCTGCAAACACTGCCCGTACGGATACGATAAGAAAACTGACACCTTCAAGAAACCAATTAAAAAATAAGCAGTTATGAAAAAATATCTTCTATTGATTCTAGCTTCGGCTACGCTGGGACTTACTTCCTGCAGCCCTTTCAACGTACGTTCCGATTATGCTGAAACCGCAAGCTTCAACACTTACAGAACCTATAAATTAAGAATTGATGACCTTAAGCTTAACGATATTGACAAAGACCGTGTTCTGAACGAAGTTTCCCGCCAACTGCAAACCAAAGGGCTCAGCGTTTCGGAAAACCCGGATCTCATTATTAATGTGAAAGCTAACCACAAAAAGATTAAAGACATCCAAAGCAGGAATCCTTACGGCATGTACGGGTGGGGCGGACCTTTCGGTTGGGGCGTAGGCATGAGCCGCACGTGGACTTCCAACCATAACGAAGGTGCACTGATCATTGACCTTATAGATGCCAAATCCAACAAACTGGTTTGGCAGGGAATCGGCAGTGGTATTTCGGTAGACTCACCGCGATCCAAGCAAAAACAAATTCCGCAAATTGTAGCTGAAATAATGGCCAATTATCCGCCAAAAAAATAGCAACAGTATTTTATAGTAAACAGAAAGACCGCCCCATTGACTGGAGCGGTCTTTTACTTTGACAGTACTTTCTTTACTGACCCATCAGGTCACGTAACCTTTCCTGCATAAGCTCCTGGTCTGAAAGTGCGTCCAGTCCAACAGTCATTATCAGGATTACCATGTAAATTACTGTAAGAGCGCTCAGTGCAATACCCACATAACAAAGAATCTTTCCGGTCTTCAAGGTTTGAAAATCGGTGTAAAGTGTTGGATTGGCCAGGTACAGTGCTTCATCTTTTTTAGCCAGCACAAGACCTACAATGCCGCACACCAGTCCAATAATACCGTAGCAGCAGCATCCCAGGATGGAAATGATACCCAGTACAAGCACAAGCGTGGAATTTGGTAGTTTCTGTTCGTTCATAGTTTATTATTTAAGTTGTTTATTTAAACAGGAAATCATTGCGCATAAAGTAAGAAATAACCATGATTACTGAGTTCAGAATGGCCATGATCACCAGCGCAGAAGCATAATTTCTTTTTTTATCCAGAAAATGCAGGGCTACAGTAATACCGAAAACGATCAGCGTATATACTGCCGGAAACAGCTGGAAAGCTTCCGCAAATCTGCCTTCCCAAACCATAAGCATCGCGCGCTGTGCGCCGCAGCCAAAACACTCAATGCCGAATATCTTTTTATTCAGGCAGGAAACCATATAATCTTCCGCAGCCATCTTTAAATTTTATGCTTTCAATAATACAACTTTTTTTGCTTCTGACACATCAAATCTTCGCACGTTCATATTGGTGCGGAAAAGGACAGTCGGCGTTGGAATCAAGCGCGCCCTGAATCGCCAAATAGGGATTCCTCAGGATTTCCCGGGCCACAAAAATAAGATCGGCTTTTTCTTGCTGAAGAATCTCCTCCGCCTGTGCGGCACTGGTAATAAGACCCACAGCACCGGCAGGAATATTTGCTTCTTTTTTAATCTTTTCGGCAAAAGGAACCTGGTAGCCATCAAAGACGGAGATACGTGCACCGTGAATGTTTCCGCCACTTGAAACATCAATCAGATCCACTCCTTTTTCCTTCATAATTTTCGCAAGCTGCACACTTTCCTCCAGGTCCCAGCCGTTTTCGGCATATTCGGTAGCAGAAATGCGCACGAACAGCGGATGATCATCGTCCAGGAGCTCCTGAACAGCCTCAACAATTTCGAGCAGGAATCGGCTGCGGTTCTCAAAACTGCCGCCATAACTGTCTGTCCGGACATTGGATAATGGCGAAAGAAACTGGTGAATCAGATAGCCGTGCGCGGCGTGGATTTCAATAAGGTCAAAACCGGCATCAAGGGCTCTTTTCGCAGCATCGCGGAAAGCCTGAACGAGACCGGCAATTTCTTCAGCGGTAAGCTCGTGCGGCGTACGCTCACTTTCTTCATAAGGAATAGGAGAAGGTGCTACCGTTGCCCAACCTTCCTCCAGAGAGATTTGCTTTCCGTTCCAGGTAGATGCTTTTCGGCCGGCATGAGCCAGCTGAATACCGATCTTACTCCCTGAATTTTCATGTACAAAATTTACGATCTTCCTAAGTTTTTCTGCCTGATCATCATTCCAGATACCCATGCAACCGTTAGTGATTCTACCTTCGGGCACCACGCCGGTGGCCTCTACGATTAGCAGCCCTGTACCGCCCTGAGCGCGGCTGCCATAGTGAACGGTATGGAAATCACTGGCCAAACCATCTTCACAGGAATACATACACATGGGCGACATCACCCAGCGGTTTTTCAGTTCAAGGTTCCGGAATTTTATCGGAGTATAAAGCATATCTGAATTTAATTTTTGTTAAAGTGTAAAGTTAGTGATTACGGCAGGAATTTGCGAATTGCACCGCAATTGAGGCAATCTACCGACTGCACCTATTTTAAAGTAAAAACAGTTACCTTTACTTTCCTATTTTCACTGCATGCAAAAAGAAATCAAGATCCTGTTTGAGGAAATCGCCGGTTATTCCGAACTGAATGAGACCGAAAAACAACTGTTCGAGGCGGCCAAAAAAGTAAGGGAATCGGCGTATGCGCCCTACTCTCACTTCAAGGTGGGCTGCGCGGTCCTGTTGGAAAACGGTGAAATCGTTACCGGAAGCAACCAGGAGAATGCGGCATATCCATCAGGGTTATGCGCCGAAAGAACCACGATTTACTGGACTTCCGCAAACTATCCCGGCGTGAAAATGAAAAAACTTTTTGTAATAGGCGCTCCCGATTCGCCTCTTGGATCCACCCCTATCCCACCCTGCGGTTCGTGCCGGCAGTCCATTCTGGAGTATGAAGCTCTGCAGGGAGAAAAAATAGAAATCTACTTTACTTCACTCAGCGGTCAAATCTTCAAGACTTCATCAGTTCGCGACCTGCTTCCTTTCTCCTTTGACTCTAGTTTTCTGTAAATTATTTAACAAAAACAGTATTCTATTCCTCTGACATTCCGCCAGTTGTGCCTGCCTGTGCGACATTTTGCGGCTCATATATTCTTCAACCTAAAATAAAGATTATCTTTGCGCCACTTTCAGAAAAGGGAATCACGTGCAATCCGTGAACTGTCCCCGCAACTGTAAATCACACGCCAATAGAGGTTTTAGACCTCTAAAAGCAAAATATTTGTTTAACAAATGCCACTGGAAACGGGAAGGCAAAACAAATGTGAAAGTCAGGAGACCTTGCTGAAATACTGTTTTTTTTTAATCGCTTTCGGAGGAAAAGTCGGATTACTGAGGGTTTCCCCCCGGTCGTTTACACTTTATTTTTTCCGGTAGGCATTTACTTTAACTTAAATTTTTTTCATGAAGAAAAGAGTAATTTTTGTTGGAGCCTTGCTTGTCGTCAGTTCGCACGCAATGTCCCAACAACAGGATGTAACCCAGATTGACGAAGTAACCGTTGCTTCCAAGGTGCCGCAGCAGCTTTACAAGACCGGCAAGAATGTGAAACTGCTGACCCAAGAGGACCTGGAGAAATTTCAGGGGCAGAATGTAGCAGAAGTGCTGCAGCAGGTAGCGGGAATCCAGGTCAGCGGAAGTGCAAACAATGCACAGGAACCTAAATTCAGCAAGATCAGAGGCGGAAAATTAGGCAATATCCTTGTTCTGCTGGACGGTGTGCCGCTAAAAGATGTTACCGGTAATGACTACAGTGCCACGGACCTCAGGCTGCTCGCGCTTGAAAATGTGGAGAGCATAGAAGTACTGAGCGGAGCATCATCTGTTCTGTACGGTTCCAATGCAGCCGGTGCCGTAATTAATATCCGCACCCAAAAGAACTCAAAGAAAACTGTGGAAGGTGAAGTTTCGGCCAGAGGCGGTTCCTACGGAACATTTGCCCAAAATGCAGCTGTGCGTGGGAATATCAGCGGTTTTAACTATCAGCTTTCCGGATTCAATGAGAAGTCAGATGGTTTTTCGTCCGCTGAAGGTCCGGGATTTGACAAAGACGGTTTTGAAAAACAAAATGCCTCTGCAACCGTAGGCTACCGGGGTTCGCGCGTAAGTGCAAACATGCAGGCGGGCTGGAACCACCATATTTTCGAGTATGATGCAGGAGCATTTGCGGACGGCATGAGTCGTGGTGATGATAACCAGAAATTCGTTGGTGCCAATGCAGATTTTAAGTATGACAAAGGTCAGCTGGTGGCCAACTTACGGTATACCAACACCGACAGAACGATTCAGGGCTATGCGAATGACGCTTACCGCGACGAATATTTTTACGGTGGCAACAACCTTTTCGCCGAGCTTTTCAATAACTATACAATTTCCGACCGTTTCAGCATCACAGCGGGAGTTCAGCACGAAAGACAGCAACTGGGATCAAGCAGCCTGCCATGGGGAAGTTCTGAAATGCAGGAAGACCTTATTAAAGCGGATACTGAACTTTATAACACTGATATTTTCGCCAAAGCCAGTGTAAATTATATGGACTTCCACGTGGATGCCGGTTCGAGAATGACCAACAATTCCAAATTCGGAAATCATTTTGTGTACAGTGTAAATCCCTATTACCTGAAGGAAAGCGGGAGCATGTATTACAAACTGGGCTACTCATTCGCAACTGCGTTTATTGCACCTACCCTATACCAGACCTACGGTACACTGCCGTATACCACTGCAAATTTTGATCTAAAACCGGAGCGGAACAGCACGCACGAAGTTGATCTGAGTGTTGGAAACAAAGACCGTAGCATGGTTTTTAACGCTACTGCTTTCCTGACTGAGGAGAAAGATGTTTTTGCTTATGTAACGAATCCTGATTTCACAGGTAATTTTGTCAATGTAGACGAAAACCTGATTAAGGGATTTGAATTGGGCTTTGACTACAGAATTACTGATCAGGTTAAACTAGGCGGTAACTACAGTTTTGTTGAAAAGGAAAAAGAGGCAACAAGACTGAGGGTACCAAAGAACCGGGTGAATTCCTATATTGACATTGCACCCTTGGCAGGTACACGTATAGCACTTACGCATCAGTTTGTTTCCAAACGTACCGATTATTATTTCAATGAGAACTTTGAGCGCGTAGATGTTAATCTTGATGCCTATCACCTTTTGAACCTGAATCTAAATCAGAAACTTGGGAAATCCTTCGAAGTTTTCGGGAATATCGGCAATCTGTTTAACACAAGCTACACTGATGTGGTAGGATTTACCACCAAGAGGCGAAACTACACCGCAGGTTTCAGTTACAGGTTCTGATGAGTTACTGACAGGTAAATAAGCGCGGCGCAAAATTTCATTTTTGCGCCGCGCATTTGTTTACTATTTAGTCTGATCAGTCGTCCGAGGAGAAAATACCGCTCACCAGCGAAGTAATCAGGGACAGTGCAATACTGAATATAAAGGCCCACCAGAACCCGTCTATGTGCATACCGTCAATAAAATAGTCGGCGATCAGGATTACAACGGCGTTAATGACCAGTGAAAAAAGTCCGAGCGTGATGATCGTAAGCGGTAGTCCAAGCAGTTTCAGGATGGGTGAAACGATCAGGTTAAGAATGCCCAGTACGATGGCAAAGACAATGGCTGTGGAAAACCCGTCAATGTGTACACCGGAAAGAATTTTAGTCAGGAAAAAGGCAACCACGGCGGTTACTAGTAAATTGATAATAATCCTCATAGTTTACAGTTATTTTATAGTTTCGTAAAGTTAGTAAGATTTGTTCTTTTGAAGGTAAGACTTTTGCCCATCCAGGAAAACTTCCAGAATCCACGCACCTTAAGCAGACCATCTGCGGTGAGGTGGGCGGTGGAATCCCAAAACTTTCCGGAACTGGCATCATAGATCTTTCCTTTCTCCCATATTTGATTCTTTGCATTGTATACAAGGCCCTCCAGGATTTCCATACCTATGATTTTTCTTTTGCGAAGTTCCGGTTTTGGATTTCGGTGATCCAAACGGGTATGCAGCGGAGTGCCGCTTCCCAAATCAGGATCGAACCATAAAATTTTAGCTTTATACTCGCTACCGGATTTAAAAATACCAACAGCGACCGAATGATCTGTTGCCAGCCAGGTGCCCAGAACGCGATCGCCACGGGTCTGTGTATAGAAAAGCGAAAATGAGAACAGGAAGATAAAAGCGTATATTTTTGAAAACATGCTAAACTGTATGCAATCTTTCTGCCATGGCGGTATACTTAAACTGATATTGATGCTGATTCTGTTACTTATCACATCTTAAAACTAAGCATTTTTTTTGAGGGTATTAATTTGCATCCCTTTTGATGTATCAAGTAAACACTACTACTAATGGAAACCAATTACATTATTCCGGACGGCGCCAGAATTGGACATGTGCACCTGAAGGTAGCCGATTTGCAGCGCGCCCTGGCATTCTACAGTGGATTGCTGGGCTTTGAAATTACAACAATGTACGGCGAGCAGGCCGCATTTATATCGGCAGGTGGCTATCACCATCATATCGGTTTAAATACGTGGCACAGCAAAGACATGCCACATGCTCCGCGCGAGGGTGTCGGACTTTATCATACTGCGATTGTCTATCCCGAGCGAAAGGATTTGGCAAAGATATTCAAAAGGTTAAGGACTTCAGGTTATCCGCTCACTGGCGCCAGCGACCATGGTGTTTCTGAGGCGCTGTATCTGGATGACCCCGACGGCAATGGTGTAGAGCTCTACTGGGACCGTGCTCCTGAGTTATGGCCACAAAAAGCCGACGGCTCACTGGAAATGTACACCCGGCCGCTTGACCTGCAGGATTTGCTGTCTGAGTTGGAAATATAATTTTATTCTGAAATCAAAAGTCCGGTGTCCCGCATAGGTTGGATTATGCATAACAAAGCCACCGGAAATATTTCCAGTGGCTTTATTTTTTTGTTTTGAAGAATAATTACACGTTAAAACGGAAGTGCATGATATCGCCGTCCTGAACGATGTATTCTTTGCCTTCAACGCCCATTTTACCGGCTTCCTTTACCTTGGCTTCGGAACCATAGGTTACATAGTCGTTATAATTGATAACCTCGGCGCGGATAAATCCTTTTTCGAAATCCGTATGGATTACGCCGGCGGCCTGCGGTGCTGTCCACCCTTTGCCGATGGTCCAGGCACGGACTTCCTTCACTCCTGCCGTAAAATAGGTCTGCAGCTGAAGAAGGTCATAGGCTTTACGGATCAGTTTATTTACACCCGGTTCGTCCAGACCCATCTCGTCCAGGAACATTTTCCTTTCGTCAAATGTTTCCAGTTCGTTGATATCGGCTTCAATCTGAGCGGCAAGAACAACAACCTCAGCATTTTCACGCTTAGCCATCTCCTCAATCTTCGCAATCCATTCGTTACCGTTCTTAATTGAATTTTCGTCTACATTACAAACGTAGAGTACAGGCTTGTTGGTAAGCAGCTGTACGTCATCAATAATGGCTTTTGTATGGTCATTGGTTTCAAATTCCCGGGCGTTGCGTCCGTCTTCGAGGAATTTCTGCAGGTTTTGCAGTGTTTCATAGTTCAGGACGTCCTCCTTTTTACCGGATTTAATGAATTTCCTGGCTTTATCCACCGCCTTAGCAACCGTTTCCAGGTCCTTCAGCTGAAGTTCGATATCAATGATCTCTTTATCGCGCATCGGATCCACAGAACCTTCTACGTGGATGATGTTTCCGTTTTCAAAGCATCTTAAAACATGGATAATGGCTTCACATTCGCGGATGTTGGCCAGAAACTGGTTTCCAAGACCTTCTCCCTTACTCGCACCTTTTACCAAACCGGCGATATCCACGATCTCCACTACTGCAGGCAGCACACGCTCGGGATTCACTAATTTTTCCAACTCAAAAAGCCTTTCGTCCGGCACAGAAACAGTTCCCAGGTTGGGTTCTATGGTGCAGAATGGATAATTGGCAGACTGTGCTTTGGCGTTGCTTAAGCAGTTAAAAAGAGTTGACTTACCTACATTCGGAAGTCCTACGATACCACATTTCATAAAAGAGGAATTAGAAAATTTCGGTCTGGCCGGAAGCCCGGATTCAACCTTAAAAATAATGTGTGCAAAGATAGGGATATATTGTGAATTGAAAATCGCATTGGCCGGCAATTAATGTACTGTAAAACAAAAAAGTCCGGCAAAGCCGGACTCTATATATCATGTGCGGTATAAAACTACCACTCTCTTCTTCTGTCGTTGTCGCCACCTCTGTTATAACCGCCGCCGCTGTTGCCACCGCCTCTGTTATAACCGCCACCGCCGTTACCGCCGCCGCCAAAACCTCTTGGTCTGTCCTCTTTCGGACGAGCTTCGGATACGTTAAGTACTTTTTGCTTGAATTCCTTTTGGTTAAGTTCCTCGATTGCTTTTAATGCCTCCTCATTGTTTGGCATTTCTACGAAACCAAAGCCTCTGCTTCTACCGGTTTCTCTGTCTGAAATCACTTTTGCAGAATCTACGTCACCATAATTTTCGAATAACGCCTGCAACTCGGACTCAACTACTGAATAGTTAAGATTTGAAATAAAAATGTTCATAATAATATAAATAAAAATGTTGATTAGTTAAGCGGAAACCAACAATGAACAAAGGAACTTTGATTGAATTTCTCTTTAAATAATTTGCTGCAAGATACAATAATATTTTATTTATCAAAATAAAATTATACTTATTAAAAAGTTTGTCCGGCATGCGCTTTAGCCAATTTTTATAGGTTCCAGTGCTTTTGGCAGGTAAGATTCGGAAAAGACGGTTCGTGCTTCATCCGTAAATACCTTCAGGTCTCCATATCGGTTGGAGAAATGTCCCAGGATCAGTTTACCGACGTTAGCCTTCCGCGCAATCCTGGCGGCTTCCAGCGCAGTAGTATGCCCCGTATAGTCGGCCATCTCCTTCAAATCGTGCAGGAAAGTGGACTCATGATAAAGCACGTCTACCCCATCAATTACAGGCACTATGCTTTCCAGATAGCGCGTATCGCTGCAGAAGGCATAGCTCACGGATTTACTGGGTTCCAGGGTCAGTTTTTCATTCTTCAGTATATAACCGTCGCTCAGCGTAAAATCTTTACCCAGTTTCAGATTATGGTAATCGCAAATCTCAATTTCAGGATACTTGGCGATTTCCGCCATATTCAGATGTCGGTCCTTTGGCTTTTCGCGGAAAAGGTAGCCGTTACAGTAAATTCTATGATCCAGTGGGATTGTAAAAACCTCCAGCCGGTTGTCCTCATAGATCTTAACCGAAACCTTACTTTCCAACTCGTGGTATATGATTTCAAAACCTCTGTGCGTTTGCGAGATGCGGAAGATGGTTTCCAGCATCTCCTTTATGCCTTTAGGTCCATAAATGTGGATAGGCGTTTCCCGGCCGAGCAGCCGGAATGAAGATATCAGTCCCGGCAATCCGAAGAAATGGTCACCATGGAGGTGCGAAATAAATATATGGTTGATTTTGGAAAAGCGCGCCTTAGCTTTGCGCAGCTGCACCTGCGTACCCTCACCACAGTCTATGAGGAAATGGCGTTCCTCCATCTCCAGGAACTGCGCAGTTGGTGAAGAATTTACAGTCGGGATTGCAGAATTGTATCCCAAAATGGTCAGAAAGGTACTCAAGGTTAAAGTAATTTAAAACGCGTAAATATATGAAAGATTTATGCCGTGACTGAAGATAGAATTGTCCTAAAGTTACTTCTCCATATCGGCCAAAAAAGCGTCCAGAGCCTGCTTGCGGTGGCTGATCCGGTTTTTGTGTTCCGGTTCCATTTCAGCAAACGTCATTCCGTAACCTTCGGGAACAAAAATCGGATCGTAGCCAAAGCCCTGTCTGCCTTTGTTTTCGGTAAGGAGATTACCGTAAGCGCGGCCTTCGTAATACTGAGCACCTTCCGAGGTGTAATAGCACAAAACGGTCACAAAATAGGCACTTCGGTTGGTATTACCATCCATTTCTTCCAGAACTTTGGCTATATTCTTCGGGAAATCATGGTTAGAGGCATAACGTGCTGAATAGATTCCAGGTCTGCCGTCCAGGGCGTCTACTACCAGACCGGAATCGTCGCCCAAACTTGGGATACCTGTTTTATCGAAACAGTATTTAGCTTTTATAAGCGCGTTCTCATGAAAGGTTTGGCCGTCTTCCACAATCTCATCATGAAGGTCGTAATCTGTAAGGCTTTTTACTTCGAACAGACCCTGCAGGATCTGCTGTATTTCTTCTTTTTTATGCTGATTATGCGTGGCAACGAGTAATTCCATAGGGAGGGTTTTGGTTTAGATTAGTTTAATGCCTGGCTGTACTTTTTGGCAAACAGGTAGTGGAACAGTGCAACTATTAAAATTCCCACGGCCAGTAACAAATATTCTGACACCGCAAAAGCTTCCGAAAAACTTTCAGTATCACTGTAAGTGAGCAGAAGCACCGAAAGCAAATTATTAAAGGCATGCAGCAGTACAGGCATCAGCAGTGATTTCGTCCGGTGGTACACCATTCCGAGCACATAACCCAGCAGAACGGCGCCTATAAACTGCCACGGGTTGGCATGAACAATCCCAAAGACCACAGCGGATATCCAAATTGCCGTCATGGGCTTCATTCCTTTATTGATCAGACCTTTCTGTATGATTCCGCGAAATACAACCTCTTCAAAAACAGGAGCCATGATTACCGCAAGTATCACTAAAGTGACTGTATTCTGCGTCATCTGTTCCATTAGCTCTGTAAAGACTTCATACATGGGTCCAAAAAAAGGACCTGTAACGGGCAGCTGACCGCTCAGGAATTCGGCGATAAGCATCATGCCGAACATTAAAGGAAAGATTAGAGCATAAGTTCTGATGTTCATCGGATCCAGATTAAACCTCAGTGGCCGACCTGTGACCGCGCGGCATTCAAAATAATCAAATGCCCAGATGGCACCCATCCAAAGAACTGCATTGGAAAGAATGAGGTAAAGATCGTTTTGCTGAATGTGAACGCCAAATACAGTTTCCGCAAGAAAAACGCCTACATTCAGGAGGATCACCGGCAGCATTGCGCCCATAATAAGTACTACAGCGCCCCGCCATCCAAAAGTATAGTGAGGTTCAACTTTATCGGTTAATTCGGGCATTGGCAAATGATTTTCGGCAAATATAAGGTTTTGACAATAAGAGCTGAGCCGGATTGATGCCGCGCTAGCTTACAACTTTCACATGTCATTAAAAATCACGATTTTTGCAGCCACAATTTTCTATATGTCAGATTTAATCAAAGAAATACAAAAACGGAAAACCTTCGGTATCATTTCTCATCCGGATGCCGGTAAAACCACGCTGACCGAGAAACTTCTCCTTTTTGGTGGAGCAATACAGGAAGCGGGAGCCGTAAAATCAAATAAGATAAAAAAAGGTGCTACGTCCGACTTTATGGAGATTGAAAGACAGAGAGGAATCTCTGTGGCGACCTCGGTACTGGCATTTAACTACCGTGACCATAAAATCAATATCCTGGATACACCGGGGCATAAGGATTTTGCTGAAGATACCTACCGAACGCTTACAGCCGTAGACTCGGTAATTGTAGTGATCGATGTAGCCAAAGGAGTTGAGGAACAGACCGAAAAGCTGGTACAGGTTTGCCGCATGCGTAATATCCCGATGCTGGTCTTCATCAACAAACTGGACCGCGAAGGTAAGGATGCTTTTGATCTTCTGGATGAAGTTGAGCAGAAACTGGGTTTAACTGTTGTGCCGCTTTCGCTGCCGATTGGTATGGGGTCCGATTTCCAGGGGATTTATAATATCTGGGAAAACAATATCCAGCTCTTCGTTGAAGAAAAGAAACAGCGCGTAGGCGATACCATAAAATTCGATGATATTTCTGACCCTCAAATAGACGAAGTAATCGGTGCAAAAGCCGCTGCTACTTTACGCGAGGAACTGGAACTTATACAGTCCGTCTATCCGGAATTCAACCGCGAGGATTACCTGAACGGGGATTTACAGCCTGTTTTCTTCGGTTCGGCACTGAATAACTTCGGGGTACGTGAACTTCTGGACGCGTTTATCGATATTGCCCCCATGCCCCAGCCCAAGGAAAGTGAAACCCGCATCGTAAAACCTGAAGAAAAAGATTTCACAGGTTTCGTATTTAAGATCCACGCGAATATGGACCCCAAACACCGCGACCGTCTGGCCTTTGTGAAGATTGTTTCGGGTACTTTTAAACGAAATGAAAACTACTTGCTGGTAAGAGAAAACAAGAAGATGAAGTTTTCCTCGCCAAATGCCTTCTTCGCCGATAAAAAAGAAGTTGTGGACGAAAGTTTCCCGGGTGACATCGTAGGACTGCATGATACGGGCAATTTCCGGATCGGTGATACACTCACGAGCGGCGAAAAAATAAGTTTCAAAGGAGTGCCGAGCTTCTCGCCGGAGCACTTCCGTTATATAAATAATGACGATCCGCTAAAAGCCAAGCAACTGGCTAAAGGTATAGACCAGCTTATGGATGAAGGTGTGGCGCAGCTGTTCACTATGGGCATGAACGGACGGAAAATCATCGGAACCGTAGGTGCCCTGCAATATGAAGTAATCCAGTACAGGCTGGAGCACGAATATGGTGCGAAATGTACCTATGAACCGCTTTCCATTCACAAAGCCTGTTGGATAGAAGCTGATGAAAAATCGGAAGAGTTCAAAGAGTTCGCCAGACTGAAGCAGCGATTCCTGGCCCGTGACAAGTATGACCAACCGGTCTTCCTGGCCGACTCGTCATTTACCATCCACATGACTCAGGAAAAATTCCCGAATGTAAAACTGCATTTTGTAAGTGAGTTCAGGGATCATTAATTAAAGACAGATAAAAAAAACAGGCGGCCGCATAAATGGGGCCGCCTGTTTTTGCTTTGCAGAAAAATTATTTCGCTGTAAAATTAATCTGCAGGTCAATATCATCTTTTACCACCACATCCTTCATTGAAGACTGGTAAGCAATGTCCCATTTCTGTCTGTCGATAGAGAATTTATCGGAAGAGAATGTGAGCACTCCCTTATTCATTGCGATCTTTGCCGGAAACGATACCTCATTGGTTTTTCCTTTAGCGTTCAGTGTACCTGTTACGAGATGCGGAAAAGCGGCGTTGCCGGATTTCTTCACACTGCTGATCTTAAATACCGCTGTAGGATATTTATCTGTTTCAAAGAAATCGCCGTTCTTCAGGTGGCCGTTAAGTTTCTGCTGAGTGGTCCCGGTAACATCTGTAGCGTTGATGGAGTTCATGTCCAGCACGAAAGTTCCGCCGGTAATGGCGTTATTCTTCATCTGCACATTTCCCTCTTTCACTTTCAGGTCGCCGTAGTGGGACGAAGATTCGGTTTTAGCCACTTTATAGCCCCACCAGTTGATATCTGAGGTCAGGACTTTTTTGGTCTGAGCAGTAGCTACTGCAGAAAGCATTACGAATGCAAGTGCCAGTTTTTTCATTTTTCTGAATTGTTTATTAAAATTATGGAGCAAAAATACGGTTTCCGGGAGGAATGGCAAAGGGGATGGTTGTGAACGTGTTCGGGATGCGAGGTACGAGGAGCCAAGAAAAAAAGATTTCAGATTTCAAATTCAGACTCGGGACACCAGAAAGATTCAGGGTACTTCCAGAAAAATATTCCGTAAGAATAGTATATGCGCAGGCATGATTGCACGGAAGTGCAGGGCGTACCGTAGGTACGCTATAATTACATAACAATGTAGGGGTGACAAAATTTTTCACCAGACTTACATTACATTCCTTGCGAAGAACGGCCGCAGGGAGCGACGCGGCCAACCCAAAGCAGATTCTGCACGCAGGATTTCAGATCTTAGACTTCTTATGTCAGACCTTAAATCTCAGACTACAGATTTGAGTTTTCAACTTGACGACTTTTACACCTTTGCAAAGCTTTGCGCTCTCCGTGGCCTTCGCGCATCCTCTGTGTCTCTGTGGTTTAATAGAACCAAAATTTCGGATATCAGATTTCAGACATAAGATTTCAGATATCAGATTTCAGACATCAGACATCAGATATCAGACAAGAGGAAGAGGGTTAGAAAGTTAGAAGGTTATGGGGTTACGCGATTACGCGATTACGAAAGTTCCAAAATATAATTTGTGCTCTATGTGCAAAACTATATGCCTTTGTAATTAATGTGCGTAAAAAGTCCAGCTGAATTCAACATTAGAAATTCAACATTAAAAATCTGTCACCAAGGCAGGGATTAAAGTTCAAGTGGGTTAAGCAGCCGTACTCTTATTCCTCAATGTTACGGATTTGTAGAGAAAATAGAGCCGCTGGCAATCATCGCGCGGCGGTTCATTTTCAGGATATCGCGTACCCACTCGGCGAAATCTTCCGGCTGCAGCACTTTATCTGGATTACCGTCTGTAAGTCCGCCCTGGATGGACATATCTGAGGCAATGGTACTTGGCGTGAGGGTGATGACACGGATGTTTTCTTTGCGCCATTCCGCCATCATGGATTGGGAAAGCGATATCACTGCGGCTTTGGATGCGGCATATGCCGACATGTTCGGGCCGCCTTTGAGTCCGGCGGTTGAAGCTACGTTTACAATGTCGCCCGCACCAGCCTCTTTCATATAAGGATATACGGCTTTTGCCGCGTAATACACTCCGAACAGATTGGTTTTGATCACCTGCTCCCAGGTTTCAGTGGACATGTCATTCAGTTTCCCAAAATCGCCTATACCGGCATTATTCACCAAAATATCGATACCACCAAGTTCGCGGGCCAGGGTTTCGATACCCTCTTTTACCTGCGCTTCGTCATCGACGCTGAACACAGCGTAGGTTGCTTTTACACCCAGAGCCTTCAACTCAGCGGCTACTGTTTTCAGGTTTTCTTCATTACGGCCGGTCAGGCCTATATTAACGCCTTCATTGGCCAGCGCTGTGGCAACTGCCTTACCCAGTCCTCGTCCGCCACCTGTAATCACAGCATTTTTACCTTTTAAATTCATAATAAAGTATTTTGCACAAATTTACGGATTCAACGCCGGTTAAAAAAAAGTCTCCTCCTGAATCCTGTCAGCGGCGCGATGTCATTTAATCCTGAAAGACCGATTTCGATAATTCAGCGCACTATGTTGGATATTACTGCCTAAATATTCTGATAATTCTCAAAGCTGTCAGACGGAACGGTACCGACCGTCCGACTGAGTCAACTGAAATAAATATCTTTGTTAAAATAATCAATATGAACAGAACCAAAATAACGCTGCTCGCACTGGCTGCTACGCTGGTATTATCCTGCACGGCACAACAGAATGCCGCCGCTGAAAGCGCACCTCAGGAACAGAGCACCCCAAAGGGACAGAACAGCATTGACCGTTTTGCAGACATTGAAGTTTTGCGGTACGACGTGCCAAGCTGGAATGATCTGACTTTAAAAGAAAAAGAATACGTGTACTACCTGAGCCAGGCCGGTTACGCAGGCCGCGATATCATCTGGGACCAGAACTATAAAAACAACCTGACCATCCGCCGGGCCCTGGAAAAGGTTTATCAGAATTACAAGGGCGACAAAACCACACAGGACTGGCAGAACTTTGAGATTTATCTTAAACGCATCTGGTTCGCGAACGGTATTCACCACCACTACTCCAACGACAAGATGAAGCCGGCATTTTCCCGCGTCTATCTGGATCAACTTTTAAAAGAGACCAATACTACGCTGAATACAGCCGTGGCTGATGTACTCTTTAATGATAAAGACAGCAAAAAAGTGAACCTGGACCTCAGCAAAGGACTATTGGAAGGTTCAGCCGTTAATTTCTACGGTGACGGCATCAGCGCTGATGAAGCAGACCGCTTTTACTCCAATATGAAAAGCAAGGATCCGCAACGGCCGCTTTCAACAGGACTCAACTCCAAACTCGTTAAAGAAAACGGTAAGCTGACCGAGAAGGTGTGGAAAAGCGGCGGCATGTACGGCGCGGCCATCGACCAGATCACGGGCTGGCTTGAAAAAGCAAAAGGCGCGGCTGAAAACCAGAAGCAGGCAAATGCATTAGACCTGCTCATTAAATATTACAAAAGCGGCGACCTTAAAACCTGGGACGATTACAACGTAGCCTGGGTGGATGCCACTGAAGGGAACATTGACTATATCAACGGTTTCATCGAAGTGTACAGCGACCCCATGGGGCACAAAGGCTCTTATGAAAGCGTGGTACAGATAAAGGATTTCGACATGTCCAAAAAGATGGAAGTCCTTTCAAAGCAGGCGCAGTGGTTTGAAGACAACTCTCCGCTCATGCCACAACATAAGAAGAAAAATGTGGTAGGCGTCAGCTATAAGACGGTAATTGTAGCCTCGGAATCCGGTGATGCATCACCAAGCACGGCCATCGGTGTGAACCTTCCGAATGCGGACTGGATCCGCGCTGAACACGGTTCAAAATCCGTTTCACTCGGAAATATCATCGACGCGTATGATAAAGCAGCCGGTTCCGGACGTCTTAAGGAATTCGTGAATGATGACGAAGAACTGCGCCTCGCACAGAAGTATGGCGAACTTTCCAGCAAACTGCACACTGCCCTTCACGAGGTAGTGGGCCACGCTTCAGGTCAGCTCAATCCGGGTGTGGGAACGCCTAAAGAGACGCTGAAAAGCTACGCATCAACACTGGAAGAAGGCCGTGCTGACCTTGTAGGACTCTACTTCCTTTACAATCCAAAACTTCAGGAACTCGGACTCACGGATGACTGGAAAGGCGTGGGCAAAGCTTCTTATGACAATTATATCCGCAACGGGCTTATGATGCAACTGGTACGTCTGGAACCGGGAGCTGACATTGAAGAATCGCATATGCGGAACCGCCAGTGGGTGAGCGCATGGGTTTATGAAAAGGGGAAAAATGACAATGTGATTGAAAAAATTACACGAAACGGCAAGACCTATTTCAATATTACCGACTACGATAAACTGCACGATCTGTTCGGCCAGTTGCTGCGTGAGACACAGCGCATTAAATCGGAAGGCGATTACAATGCCGCCCAGAAGCTTGTTGAAAATTACGGTGTTAAAGTAGATCAGACCATCCACAAAGAAGTGCTGGCGCGCAACGCGCAGTATAAGGAGGCGCCGTACCGCGGTTTTGTGAATCCTTATATTACACCGGTTAAAAACAGCGCCGGCAATGTAACTGATTATGTGTTGCAATATCCGGAAACCTTTGCGGAGCAGATGCTGCGCTATTCTAAAGAGTACAGTTTCCTGCCGGACCAGAATTAAAAATGCGGAGGCTGAGGCCACCTTTTGAAATCCGGGAGTCCGGCAAATTATAACCGCAAACTTACCAAACCGTTTCATCCCGTGATGAAGCGGTTTTTTGCTTCTGAAATGATCTTACCAACTATAAAGGGTGTGGCAACATATTCGAAGGGTACATAATTTGAAGGTTTCTACTCGATTTTATCATCATTTCACCCTTCTACCTATTCTGCAAATGGCTAAACGCATTCCTAACTCCTATTTTCAAAAACATAGTGCAGTACATCTGGCACAGGCCCTCCTGGGTAAAACCCTGGTCCGTAAATTTCCGGACGGGCGCGAACTGCGTGCGCAGATCACGGAAACCGAAGCTTATTTCGGCAGCGACGATCTGGCAAGTCATGCCAGCAAAGGCCGGACCCCGCGCACGGAATTGATGTTTGGGGAAGGCGGCTTAGTCTATGTTTACCTGATATACGGGCGCTACTGGCTGCTGAACATCGTCACCGGAAAGGCCGGGCAGCCTGAAGCGGTGCTTATCCGCGGTCTTAGTACTGTAAGCGGACCGGGGCGAATCGGCAATCTGCTGGAACTCGATAAAAGCTTTTATGGCGAAGACCTGGCCACTTCGGAACGGCTGTGGATCGAAGACACTGTGATGGAAGGGCGTGTGAGCGCAGGTCCCCGTATCGGGGTAGATTATGCCGGTGAGATCTGGAAGAATATGCCGTGGCGGTTTGTGCTGGAGCCGGGAATTAGCTGAGGTGATTAATATGGCCAGGTGCCTTTGCCCCAAATGAGTTCATGACAGCTTTTGTGGAAAGCATCAATCCACTCCTCCTCTTTTATAGGTGGATCGAACGGTATTCGGTTACCTTCCATATCGGCTACAAAACTAAGGTAGTCAACGTCTGCAGCAGGATTTTCAAAGTGATTCAAAGAGATTTTTGCACGCCCGCTGGCGGGATTGAATACCTGTATGGGTGAATCAGATATAAAGGGATAAATCACTTTTCCGTCCCTGTTGATGATGCCATACTTTATTTTCTGGTAGCGGTGTCCTACATCCTTATAATTTTCAGAACTGTAACTCCCCAGAGAATCTATTTTATCTTTATCAAAATAAATCTCAAGCGCCTTTCCAACGGAAAAATTACCATCCAGAAGATGAAGATAATCCCATTTAAAATTCATTACCGTATTTTGCCCGTAATCAACCACTCCGAAGTACTCGCCTAATCGGACAGCAATGTGATGATCATTAAAGCCAGTAATATAATCATATACGAAAGGCAGTATTTCGTTTTGCTTTAAATCCATTAAACCCCATTTCCCGTTTAGGGATGCCGCCAAAACAGGATCACTTTTGTCAAAATCTCCGAACACTGTATCATAAATAAAAGGTATTACCGCATTATTATCACGGTCAAAAATACCATATTTCCCATTTTTGATCGCCCTGCAAAGACCGTTTTGGAAGTGCGGATAAAAAGTCAGATCATATTCATCCGGAATAACGAGATATCCATCGCGGTTGACGAAGCCCCAGCCACTATCGGTACTCACCCAGCCGTAGCCTTCCTCATCAAAATCGGTTACCTTGTCCCATTCTGTGTGATGTGGCACCTCATCGCCTGGGCTTGAGAAATCATTGACTTCCCAAGGATATATTTTTTTCATCATTTGAATTATCTTTAAAAATGGATTAAACTATAAATCTTTACTCATCGTGAGGATGATTACTCATAAAACGCAAGCATCTCCTGAATTTCTTTTTTAACCCCGTTACGGAAACCGGCCGGACTGATGACCCGTACGCGGTTACCATACGACAATACTTCCTGCTTGAAATCGTAAGTAGGATAAATGTTGAGACGGACTCGGAGTTCGGTTTCATCATCCTGAATAATTTCCTGCGAATGATGCAGCGGCAATGACTTGATATACTGGCCCTGATGGGCATCGAAACTCAGCACAATTTCCTCCAGTTTATGGTCATTTGGCGAAATAATTCCAAAAAGATTGCGGTACTCCTCCTTTACATCAAAACCGGTCCTTTGGAAAGTGGTTTTCTTAATCTCAAGACCGGAGATACGGTCCAGTCCATAGGCCTTCACAATTCCATTGGGCTGGGCTGAATCATTTTTGTCGGAATCCCGCGCCAAAAGATACCAGCGGTAACGGAATTCCTTAAGCGCATAAGGTTCCAGCACCCTGTCCTTTCCCTCCGATTCCGAAAAACTCTGATAGCGAAGGCTGATCAGCCGTCGGTTTATAATCGCGTGCACCAGGCCATGAAGGTGCTGCAAACCCCTGGACTTCCTGTCTTCGAAAAACATAATGTCGCTGCGGTCACGAGTCGCACGGTACGCCTGCACCAGCAAAAGGTTATCGAAGACGCTGTCCTGCGACTGCTCCAATTCCTCATCACCGATGAAGTACGCATTGTTCTTTCTGGAATAAGAAATATCAAATCCCATAATCTCGGAGATGGCTTTCTTATCGCGCTCAAAAGTTTTTTTACTGAACCTGAGTTCCGAACCCAGGTCTTTCGAAGCAAATTGCTTTTCAAGGTACGCCTCAATCTCCTCATAAGAAGCGCCGTTTTCTTTCCTTTCCCTTAACAGAACTTCAATCAGTTTTAGTCTCAGGATCTGTTCATTCTTTGCCATAATCTGTGTTTATTAAGCTGTAAATATACAGCAGCAAAACGACATTTTGAGACGGTTAACTTTTTACTTTTGTCTTTCCTCTTCCGTCGCTGTCATCCCGACGGAGGAGGGATCTCTTCCGACACCGTCGGAAGCCTTTTTGCCTTTTGCCTATTGCCTTGTATCTTTTAACTACACAATAGCCGCAACCAGAACTGAAGTAACCAACACTATAAAACCAACCGGAATGGCAATCAGCAGACTCTTATAAAAAGTCCTCAATATCTTTTCGCCAATTGAATACTCCAGCGCGCATGTAGGTTCGTCCTCAGGCACCCTTTCAAAGAAATGTGAAATCAGTTTGTTCATTTTGTTTTTATTCAAAGATAAAATCAGGTAACGCCGAAATGCGACCTTTAAAGAATTATATAAAGGCCTTTCTTTGGCCGGCAACTTTGCTATTATTGATAAAAAATGTCTGAAATGCAAACCCTTCAACTCCACCAGACTGAGCCTACCCCTATTTATTGCAACGAACACGGCCACAAACCTAACTGTTGGGAAGACCTTATTTATTTCGATGAATGCGGATACGGATTTGTTTATGTTGATGGCCTGGGAGGCTTCATTAACCCAAATGGAGAAGTTATCATTCCGCTCATTTATGACCATTTCGCAGTGTTTACTGACGTATACGCCAGGGTGAGGCAGAACGGAAAATGGGGACTGATAAGCCGCTCCAATAAAACGCTGATCCTTCTGGAGTATGACGACTGTAAGTTTCCGGCCGATGGAAAAGTAACCGCCGTAAAAGAAGGCAGGTACGGCATCCTCAGCCTGCGTAATGAAATCCTCCTGCCCTTTGACTATAATACATCAGCAACTTCAGCAATAAAGAAATCGCTATTTGCAGGAACGGCAAATACGGAGTCATCAACTGGCAGCAGGAAACAGTGCTGGATTTTGAGTATGAATATACTGAGATTGTAGGTGACGGTTATTGCATAGGCGAGGCAGAACCCTTGTTCTATCCTCCCTTTTTTGGTCACGACCAAGCCTTTCCGGCTGAAATGTTTAAGTTTTGTACACGAGCCCACCAAAAGATTGAATTCCGCCTTATTGTCCGTAACAAAAAGCAGATCCATCCATTTGTTTCCGATGTAAAAATCTGGAATTATAATCCACAAAACGGCAGGGCAGAAATATCGAGATACTGGAATACAGAAAACCTCAGCGAAGGCGAGCGCCATTTTTTCGCTGATCGTTCCGGAAAGCGAATTCCTGTTGAGTACGATTTACCGGCTGACAGCGATAGTTCAGAAATCCGCGAACGGATAGATAAGCTGATTTGGGTCCGTTAAATTACTTTGTAAACCAAGGTCAAATTACGACACGTTGAAAGAATCTTAGTTCTATAACACCAGCCCTGCGAACGAATGTAGGTTGTAAAAAGAAACCTTGTCAGGGTTTGAAACCCTGACAAGGTTAAGCCGGCTGGGACAAAAAAAGAAACCCACCGCCCGTTGGCAGATATCATTACAGCGTTCTGTGATTAACCTCCTAAATCTTACTGTTCAGGGTGTAAGCCAAAAACTTAGCTAACCGGTCTTTTGGGGTTTTCCGAACAAAGTGAATAATGAAAACAGCCAGCTCGCCCAGTTCCTCAGACGGCATCTCCTGCGAGTATTTGAGTTTATACAATTTCTGAAGGAAAGATTTAGTCAACGCAGGCGCCTCATCATTTTCTGTCCATATTGCTTCCAGCATAGCTTCTTCCTGGTTACGGGGGTAAAGATTGCCCTGGTTATTCAGATAGGACTCGAGCGATTCCGGGATATCATGTTGAGTTTGATTTGCCTTAAGTGTTCGCCTCATAATTCTTTAAACTTTTAACGGACTTCATCTCCATCATAATTAAGTCGGGTGCTGAATTTCTGCTGAATTGCCACCAATTCAAAGTAGTTCTCACGGTCTTTTCTTCGGGACAGTTCTTTCATTTCGGAATCAAATAACTCGTTAATTCCGTCCAGTATACGCTGAAAAACATCGCTGTTACAGAAATCCGGTTCGGTCCTGGGTAAAATAAACTCACTCAGTTCACCGAAGACCGATTCAACATTCAATTCTGCTTCAAGTTCCCGATGCCTGTCTGCCAAATTCTCTATGTCTGTTCTTAGTCCATCCAACACCAAGGTTACTGATTTCATCAGGTGATAATCCTGATCAGCTTCTGCCTTCTGCCTCCGGCTTTCCAGCTCGTTGAGGGTAAGAAGTGAATTCAGCAGTGCAGCTCTGGTTTCAAAAAGTTGAGGATTATACATCTTTGTTTTCATCATTTGTGAATTGCAAAGATGAAAGAGTTGAGGGACAAGGTATGGCGGTTATCAGGGCCAATTGAAAATTCTGCAAGTGGTGGAAAATTACTTTATTTATGTCATTACAATGGCAACTCATTCAGCACCTTTTTCTGCACCTGCCAGTTTGGATAATACTGATCCATCAACAGCACGAAACGCTTATTGTGATTACGCTCCATCAGATGTACCATTTCGTGAACCACTATGTATTCAAGGCATTCCAATGGCTTCTTCGCTAGCTCAATGTTAAACCAAAGTCTTCCGGAATCGGTGGCGCAGCTGCCCCACTTTGTTTTCATGGTTCGGATTTTAAACTCTGGAATATCAATATTCATTTGTCCACTATAAAATGCGGTGAATTCTACAATTTTTTTCCTGAGTTCACGACGGTAAAAGGAATACAGCGTTTTTCTGTTTAATGCGGCGTTATCAGGATCCGTAGTATACAGAAACAGCTTCTTTCCCTTAATTTCAACCTTATTCCGTGTGGCTGGAATGAGTTTGAGAAGATAACGGTTTCCGAAAAAGAAATGACTTTCCTGGGTGATAAAATCGCGCGGCTCCTCCCGCTCCTGGGTCAAAAACTTTTTCTGCTCTTTTTTAATCCAACCGAGTTTCGTAGCCGCATAAATCTTCACCTTCTCCAGATCATAGATCTCCGGCGATGAGATGGTCACATGACCATAAGGCGGATGCACACTCAGGTGAAGGTTCTTGATTGGCTTAAATTTCACCTCAATTTCTACGGAACCAATCTGCAGCAGCTCGGTCTTCATCAGTAATCTTCTTTGTGGGCTTCAATGATTTTGTAGATTTCCTCCACTTTGTTCACATCCTTAACAACCTCAAAAATGGCTTTTTTTACAAGTTTCTGCTTTGCAAGGTTTTCCCGGAATCCTTCCTGCTTGGCATACTGCACCGCACGGTCGCAGACCAATGCCAGTTCTTCGTTTTCGAGTGTGTGGTATAAGGCCACCTTACCTTTCGTGTCTATGGAAGTTGGTATATCGTCATGCTTCCCCTGGTTCACCTGACGGATAAGTTCCGCCATTTCTTTAAGGTATTCCTGATAGGATATGGTTTCCGCTTTCCGGCGCTCAATCAGTTCCTGCAAAAGCACCGACATCTGGTCGAAGTATTTTGGATCCAGAAGATGCTCCTCTACAATCTTGCTCCGCACATTATTTTCAATGGTCTCTGCCACTGCTTCCCTGTTTCCTTTTATTCCCAGCGGTAAAGTGTCAATGGCTTTATCCATATTGGTCTCTATCAGATCCAACAGCGAAATATCTTCAAAAGGTGAAATGTTCTCTGATTCTTCCGCTCTTATATAGGTATCAATCAGAAAACGCATATCAGCCTCGTACGCTTTCAGGTCAATGGTCTCACCACTGGCCTTTCTGATGATCTCGCGCAGACTCAGGTAATCCTCCATTTTCTGATGGAAGCGTTTAATTTCTGCCTCGCTGAATGAAGTATTCGCGAAATCAGCCTTTAGTCCGGCGTAGGCGCGGATGTACTCTACAATGGCTTTGTACAGCGCCATCCGTTTATATTCATTGGCTTTCAGGTCATCAGGATTCTCTGTGTTTCCGCAGAAATAATGGATATATTCCAGATCACTTTTTGGCGGTGAAACGTTTTCGCAGATGCTTTCCACTGTTTCCAGTGCAGTCATCAGACGGTCGGTAGCGATTTTAAGGCGGTCTTTCAGCTGCACTTCCACCTCATCTTTGGTAAAGCCTTCGGAATCGAGTTCTGAAGTATAGACATTAATGGCATCGGTCACATTACCAAAAAGTTCCATATAGTCCACGATATACCCATAATCTTTGTCCTCAGTATCCAGCCGGTTTACGCGGCAGATGGCCTGAAACAGCGTATGGTCCTGCATCTTCTTGTCGATGTAGATATAGGAGCACGGCGGCGCATCAAAACCCGTCAGCAGTTTGGATACTACGATAAGCAGTTTCATGCGGGCAGGTTCTTTTCTGAACTGCTCCTTGCTCTCCGTTTCATACGTTTCGGTCTTCGACTTATTACCGCTAGGGCTTACGTTTTTTAGCAACTCGGTGTAGGTATTGTAAATGTACTGGCGGTCGGTTTCATTGTCGGCACCTGTGTCTTCGAGCGAAACATCACTGGCATTCGGATTATAGGAAGTGATGATGGCACAGCGGTTTTTCAATTCCGTATTCAGGAAAAGATTGTAGTATTTACAGGCTTCATAAATACTTGACGCCACCAGAATAGCATTTCCCATCTGTGATTTAAGGCGGGGTTTTGTGGTGAAGTCCATGAGGATATCCGCTACGATTTTCTCCATGCGGCTTTTTGAACTGAGGACGTTCTGCATTGTTCCCCACTTTTTCTTCAGTTCATTTTTCTGGAAGTCGTTCAGTCCTGCAGTTTTCGCTTCGAACCACTGATCTACTTTGGTTTGCGAAGTCAGGTTCTGTTCGATGGACCGGCCTTCATACATGAGGTCTTTCACCACGCCGTCTTCTACCGCTTCATTGAATTTGTAAGTATGGATGTATCTGCCGAAGACTTCCATCGTAGTTTTCTTGTCTTGCTTCAATAGCGGTGTTCCCGTAAATCCGATGAAAACCGCATTGTGCAGCACCGCTTTCATCACCTGATTGAGTTTGCCGCTTTGGGTACGGTGACATTCATCGATGAAGACGAAGATTTCGCCCTGGGTCTGAACCGGATTCTCCTCCAGTTCTTTGATAAAAGCATCGAAATCGGTTTCGTTCCGGTTTCCGAATTTATGAATAAGGGAGCACACCAGCCGCGGACGCGAGGAGGTCAGAAAGTGCAGCAGTTCCCTGCCGGATTTGGTCTTGGCCACATCGGTTTCGCCGACGTCTTTGAAGACGCGTTCAATCTGATCATCCAGTTCGGTACGGTCGGTCAGGATCACGATGCGCGAGTTCGGCACATTCTCCAGAATCCATTTGCCGAGCATCACCATCATAAGCGATTTCCCGGAACCCTGGGTATGCCAGATAATTCCACCCTCTTTTCTCTTTACAAAGTCCTGCGAAGCCTTCAGCCCAAAATACTGGTGGGGCCGCGGCAACTTTTTAACGCCTGCATCAAAGACCACCCCGTTGTAGATCAGGTCGGTGAGTCTTTCCTTGTCGCAGAGTTTCTTCAGGTATTTGTCCAGTTTGTATCCTTCATTATCGTCTTCATCTTCCTTCCAGGCGAGATAATATTTTGCCTGTGTTTCAATGGTGCCGTAACGAAGACCCTGGGTATTGTTGCCGGCCATAATGAGCTGCACCGTAGTATAAAACCACTCGTTGAACAGCAGTTTCTGGTTGGAGATCGACTGGTTCACACTTTCCGCCACATCAGTGGTGCCGCGTTTTAGTTCCAACACCCCGACGGCGATTCCGTTGATGTAGAGCACGATATCCGGACGCCGTGTGTGTTCCCCTTTGGTGAGCGTCACTTCTTCCGCGATCCCGAATTCATTTTGCTCCCAGTTAAGCCAGTCGATAGGAAAGATCGTATCAAACTGCTCACCCAGTTCCGGTCTTGCCTTCACCCCATAGCGCAGCAGAGAATACATGGCCTTGTTGCGGGTGTAGATGTTCCCTGCGTTGGTCGTTGCCATGTCATACACTTCTTTTACCGCTTTGTCCGTCAGTGTTTCAGCGTAGCCTCTCTTGAGAAGGTTGCGCTCCAGGATTTCTCCCTCCACATTGCTGTTGTGTTCACGCTTTTCCCAGTTGCCGTAATAGACATAGCCCAGCTCATCTTTGAAAAGCTTGATAATTCGGTTTTGGGTAATGCGTTCGATGGGGTTAATCATGGTTCTGTTTTACAATAAAAGTATTCATTTTTTTTATCTGTTGATCCAGTTCAGGGTAAATGTTGCTTAAATCTTCAGGTGGAATTGTCTTTTCTTCACTGGTATCATCCTCCTTTAAAGTAATTTCAAAGACTTCAAAAACATGTGTTTTATAACCAAATCTTATGCGTAATAATGCTTCGTTGTGTTTCATTTCAATATAGCATCCCACATCTGAGCGCTGATGCTTGTAATCATTATCGTCGAGGGCAAAAAATTTTCTTAAATATTGATTGAACAAGATAGATGTACGCAATTCTCTATGGTTATGATTTATCTGCGATGAACCTAATAGACGTATATAATTTCCTCCCTCGTTGTACTTAATAAGACCTTGTGAACAGTATTGTAATTCTTCTGGATATTCCAACAATAATCTTCTCCAGTCATTTACTGAAGATTTCCGTTTCATAATAATATTTTCCAGATTTAGGTCAGACAGATTATCATTGATAAAACCCTTCAAAAATTCCGTCCCTTGTTCTATATTTTCATGATTAAAAACTTTACGCCAATTCTCATTCCTTTCACGCGCGTTTCCAAAGGCATTACGACATAGTAACCATCGGTCGGTCTCATGTCCTGGTATCCATTTTATTGATTTAGTTAAAAAAGCTCTGCTAATTAGAAACTGCATTTTAAGATTTTCCTCTGAGAATATTTTAGCCAATGCTTTAAAATATTTTCTAAAGCTTTCCAAATTGGGAACTCCCTCACTGGTACTCATGTCGATAAGAAAAGCAATCTGCCCATAAAAATATTTATTTTTTTCAGCTTCTACAAAATCGTCTTGCCAGTACACAAAATCAGATGAATTTTTTCTAACTTCCTCCCTCCTTTGAATTTCAGAAAAAAAGGCAATAAATTTCTCGTGCGTTAGATGATCTCTTGCTATCAAACATTTATCCCCAAAATCCACGATACTTTGAACCGCTTCAAAAAACCTTGACGGATCATCAATCGTAGAATTATACACGAGATTTCTGATAACACGTATCCAATCCCGGAACCGATCATCGTCATAACTTTCCCCTTTTTCGGATAAGATGTTGAAATAGTGTAAAACTGCAAAAACAAAAGTTCTGTCAGTAAGATTAAAACGATCTTTATTATCTGCCGAACTGTAAGTAAATCTATTAACAAGAATTTCGGAAAATGATTTAATCTCTTGAAAAAAAGTATCATTCCAGTATTTTAAAATTACAGTTTCAGCCTTGACAAAGTCTTTTGAAAGTAGAAATTTCAAAATATTGAAAATGAAATTCAAATACTCATTACTAATCAGTCTATTCTTTAAAAAAAAATCAAACTGCACTGTTTCATTACTATTCAAAACAGAGTAAATTTCTTTTTTCTTGTCCTCAAGTTTTTTTCTTGCTACTTCTACGTCCTCTTTCGGTGTTTTAAATGGAATTTTTTGTGAAATTACTTTGAATAGAATCATCTGCTTAAAGAAACTATAGAGAGACGCATCGGTATTTCCTTTATTATGTTTCCAAAAAAGGTCATACCAATCTGTATCTAGTTGTTCTTTCCAGTCTGACACGGACAACTTTATTGGATTCTTACATGTTTTGTCACGTTGGGAATTACTTTCCTCTACGGTTTCAATCAGCCAGGATTTGAATTTTTCAAAATCGGTTAAATCAAGTCCTGATGCATTCATTTTTATATATAGTATGTCATCAAGATCATGTTCTTCAATGTCAAGGTAATCAAAAGTAAGAATGCTTTCAGCTTCAAGATTTTTAAATATATTGTGAATGCTTTGTTCTAAATTATTGTTACTAATTTCACTTCTGAATTTCTCAAGCATTGATATCATGCTTGCTACTGTAGGATCTTCTTTCCATTCTTCAAAAAACCACGGCCTGTCTTCAATATATTGTGTGAAATCCTGATTCCAGTTTTCTTTTCTGAAATCGTTTTTGTTGTGGCGCAATGCGTCCAGAAAATCTCGCGACGTATTTCGTGTTTTATATAAAAAATTCATTAGCCATTCCGCATCATTTCGCACATAGACGTACACAAGGAAATGCAGCAGGAACAGTGTCGTCAAACGCTGTTGACCGTCGAAAGGCACAAAAGTATTTCTCTGCTCATCTTTTCTGCGGATTTCCCGGCTTAGTACAAATCCGTTTTGTCCTGCAAATTGTGAAACGGTCTCCAATAGCATCTCAAGATTTTCACGATTTTTTTCTACAGTATCCGCTTCGTCATCATTCACTTTCTTACCATAAACAAAACTCAGTAAAATTTCTGCAGGATTTTCTTTTCGCAGTTCAGAAACAAGAAAAGTTGCAAAGTCTTTTCCTATAGTTTCTGCTTTTTTATTTTTGCTATTTCCCTGAACGTAATCGCGCTGCAATACCGGAATTTCCACTGTGCATTCGTCCAGTAATTCTTTAAATGTATATTTATTTGCACCCATTTAAAATCATTTTTACATTTTCAGCATAATGCTCCATATCATTCTCACTCCAATACTCGTTTTGGAGTGTGTCTTTGGAAGTATGTCTTTTAAGGAAACAGTTAGTAGTTCCATAAGGAACATAATTTTTTTCAAGTTCCAGTCTTTTATTTTCTTCGGTTACTTTTACTATTTTTAGCACAGCATCGCGTTTATCGCGGAAAACACCATTCCCTATTCTGCTGTTTGTTCCTTTATCTAACAGAGCAAGATTTCCAATTGAATGGACCCTGGTTTCATTTTCTACACTGTCTCGTATTTCCCGTACTTTCTCTCTAAGTTTTTCTGTATACGATGTGTACTCAAAGAAGTTTTCGAGCAAATTATTGATAATATTAATAATTGGTAATGCTGCGTTTTCATCTAATTCTGTTTTGTCCTTGTTGGACAGAATTTTGAGAGTATCTTCCAACCAGAATTTTAAATCGTCTAATGATTTAAAATCTTGGGGGTTTTGGGGATGAATGTGTTCTAGGCTCCACGATTCATTCACATACTTATCAAATGGAAATTTTTGTCCTGGAAAGTCCTTTTCATGTAGCAGAATATTGTACAACATTAAAATATTTCTGCACGCCACGCGGTTCTTTTTGTAATTAATTGCGTCGGAATTATTTATTTTGATATAATCAAGAACCATTTCATTTAAATAGTTATAAAACTCCGATTTCGGTTTATTGTGGTATTCTTTCAAATATGTATTGGCAATTTCATAAAAACTGTTCAACCCTGAATTCACCAAAAAACCAATGCGATGATAGTATTTTTCATGATTGTACCATTCTTTTGTTTTCTGAAAAATATCGACTATTTTTTGCCACTCCAACGCCGTCTTCTTCTCAGCATATTTTAGATAAGAAGTGTATATATTCTCGTCAGGACTTTCGGTAACGATATCAAACAGCAGCCCTATTCTTGTGAGATATTTTTCTTCCGTTCCGCTGGTAATAAAAAACCATAGCGAATCATTATTCAGATTTCGTTCAATCAAGTTCCACTGATTGGAAAACTCTGTTTTATTCTGATTTCTTTGTGCTATATTTTCTTTTCCATTCTGAAAATTGAGAACGAAAAGAGCACGTATTAAGTCTGCTGACGTTAATCTAATTTTTCCGCTGTTCAAATCGCGGAAAAGTTTTTTGGCATTTGAAGTTTCGTTAACTAATACGGGATACCAAATTACTTTAAGATCATGAAGAAGCTTTGAATGAAATTCATTCAGAAAATCCCTACCAGACTTATGTTTATCGTGCAGCCATTGTGCAGTATTCTGATAGGCGGAGAAAATATTGTAATTATCAACATTTTTTTGATCCTCTGGCAGTAGATTCCATTGTTTATCAATTTGACTCTCATCAAAAACAAGATCATGTATATTAATATTTTTTAGAAATGCGATACATGATATTCTTGTCGCATATTCTATCTGCAATGGCGTCCTTGAAACACCCATTTTTTCAAGTACTTTCAGAATAATGAAAACTGTAGTAATGCGCTGCTGTCCGTCAATAACTTCGTACTTTTCATTATTTTGCAAATCCCGCGCAACCATGACTGGCTGTAAACAATATGTTTTACCAGCTGGATTTTCTGCAATATCTTTTAATAATTGTAATACATGTATTTTTTGCCATCGGTAACCACGCTGATAATCTGCAATGTAATATATAATACTGGGACATCGTTTTTCGATATCTGAGAGACTTAGCAATTCCGAAATTTCTAAATTATTTTCTATGGTCATTCCTTTATTTTTATTTTCCCTCACACCAACCTCACCCTCCCCGTCAGCAGTTCCTGCATCATGCCCTGTTTGATCTGGCGGGCTTTGTGGAGTTGCTGCTCCAGGGCTGCCAGATCGGCATCCATATCCGATAAAATGGTGGCAATGCGCGTTTGTTCAATAAGGGATGGAAAAGATAAGTCGACATTATTTAACGTTGTGAAATTCAAAGCGGCCATTGTAGACGAACTACTTATCTCTTCTAGAGTGGGTTTCATGAAATCAAATAAATATTTGAAATATGAATTAACAATTTCCCGTTTTGGAATTAATCTAAAAAGATTATTTGCAATTACTCCTTCATAATTAAATCCAACAACACCAGGTGCTCCATACCGCACCATAAATAGGTCGTTAAAATTAAGACGGTGCTCAATTCCAGGATCACTTATGAATCTTGCTTCAGTATTGCTTTGCGTGACATCTACAATTCGAATAAATCTAACAAGCCCTTTACTATGGTTTTTAAATTGCTTTTCAACTCCACATTGTACACCTTGTTTTAATTTAAAAACTTCCCCCAACTTCTTCACCTCCCACCCCTCTTTCGGTGTCAGCAGTTCCTGCATGGCGCCCTGTTTGATCATGCGTTTTTTGGCGATGAGCTGCTCCAGACTTTCAATCCACGCATCGGCATCACTTAAAGCGCCGGCTATGGCCTCCTGCTCGGGAAGGGGCGGACAAACAAATTTGGTGCTTCGTAGAATATTGTTATACAATCTTTGAATAGTTCCCCCTTCAGTATTATAGCTCACAATATCTAAAACATATTTCAGTAGGTGATTAGATATGATGTGTTCTTCATTATCTATCCATACTATATTAGAATCTTGATAATATCGCTCTTCTCCATCATAAACTACGGTTCTTCCTATAGTACCTGCCGCAGAAATTAGTATATCACCTACTTTTGGATAGCTAAACTTAGTTTTAAATTCTTCAAATAATTTTCGGCTGATAAATGCATCAGGCTCTTTCCCAAAAGTTCCGATTTTAAAGAAAGGGATTTCTCCGTACTCCACGGTCTGGTGCTGGAAAATTCTCTTGCACATTCTAACAGCTCCAACTTCTCCTAATTCTCTCACCTCCCAATCCTCCGGAATCAACCCAATCTCCGTCTGCTTCATGCCCTTTACCATACCCAGCCCATTTTTTGAAGGTGCGCGGTCACTTTTGCGGAGGCTTCCTGTACCTCAGCTGCCAGCGTGCGCAGCGGTGTGGCATAGCGTTCTGCCAAATCCTTGATGCGCTGCGTCAAATTCTGGCTGATGCCTTCCTGCTCCTGCTGCAACGCCTGCTGCAGATGCGCCTGCCATTTGCGCGTAATCACAATTTCCTTACTTTCGGCTTCGCTCAATGTAGGATATTTGGCTTCCACGGCTTTTTCAAGCGCGGCAAGCTGTTCCTTTACCTTTCTCGCGGCATCTTTCGCCACTTTGTCCTGCTCCAGATAATCTTTGAGAACTTCGGTGTCATTGACGGTCCTGGTATACTCAGCCTGTTCTTCTGCGACCATCGCAAGCGGGGTTTCTTTCCCACTCCGTTCACTGAGCGAAGTCGGAGTGGCTTTTTTACGGCTTTTCAATTCTTTAAGCAGTTTTGTTACTTCCGCGGCGTTGACTTTTTCGAGGTCGGCAAACAGTCCGTCCTCTGCATTCTGCTCTTCCTCAATTTCAGCCATTCTCGCTTTGGCATTTTCCACGGCCTGTTCCAGCGCGGTAATTTCCGCCTGCTCCTCCTGAAAGTACACCGAAATCAACAGCTGCGGACTGATCATGCGGCCCTCAAGTCCGGCTAGCCCTGCGACTTCCTTATCGGCCTTGGTCTTGCCGTTTTTATCGGGCTTGGCTTTAATCACCAGGCGCTGGTATTCGTTACCCGCCTTCCAGCCGTCCATCGCTATCGAATACACATCGTCCTGCATCACCTCATTCCAGTACTGCATCAGGTGCTGGTAAAGGTCGTAGGTATCGATCAGGGCATTGTCCTTAAAGGTTTCAAGCAACTCAGCGCTGGCTCCGTCAATGACTTCTTTGGGATGACTGCCTTCAGCAAGTTCGTTCCAGATTTTCTTTTGTGCCTTCAGCCACTTATCAAAGTCCTTTTGCACGGCCGTATTGAAGGCGACAAATTCGGGATGGTCAAAGATGCGCTGCCTAAGCTCCTGAGACGGCACCTGAAGTTCTACAAAACCTTCGCGCAAAGGCGAAAAGAGGGTTTTGTTGAGGTTCGGAAATACCTGCCAATACGCTTTCAGGACTTCAATATCTGCCAGCGGGATGCCGCCCTGCAGGTGGGCTTCAATATTCTGAATGTCTTCGGCTTCCTGCGTATCGATATAGCGCGGGATGTTGAGGTTGTAATCATTTTTGGCATCCGCAATCTCTGTCATCGAGACCATGCGGCTGTATTTGGGTACTTCGGCCTGTTGGATAAATACATCCGTAATCTTGCGGATATCCTGTTCCCGCAGGCGGTTTTTGTTGCCGTCTTTCACAAAACCTTTGCTCGCATCCACCATAAAGATGCCTTTGCGGTGTGCGGCATGGTCTTTATCGAGCACAATGATGCAGGCGGGAATTCCGGTGCCGTAAAAGAGGTTGGCGGGCAAACCGACAATGCCTTTTATATAGCCCTTCTTCAGGATATTCTTACGGATCTCGCCTTCGGCATTTCCGCGGAAGAGCACGCCGTGCGGCAGCACCACCGCGGCCTTTCCTGTCGATTTCAGCGACTGGATGATGTGCAGCAGGAAGGCATAGTCGCCATTTTTTTCCGGCGGTACCCCCAGCGAAAACCGGTTAAACTCATCGCTGTCGGGATTTACACCGTTGCTCCAGCTTTTCAGCGAGAAAGGCGGATTCGCCACCACATAGTCGAATTGTTTTAAAATCGTAGCTGAGTTCGTTGTGCCTGATAAAATTGAAACTCCATCTTCTTTTATAGGTTTAGAAGTATCAACCGGAATTGTAGTTGTATAAGCAGGCCGCGACAAAGTATTATCGGCAATAATAGTTGCCGTTTCCGCACCGTGCAGGATCATGTTCATGTGCGCAAGGTTGGCCGTCGTGGTTTCCTTTTCCTGTCCGTAGAGGTCGATGTTCTTTCCGGCTTCGTTCATCACCTTCAGCAGTAGCGAGCCCGAGCCGCAGGTCGGGTCATATGCCATGGTCTGGTGGGTGGAATTATTTGGAGTAATGCCAATAACCTTTGCAAGAACCCGCGAAACCTCCGCCGGCGTGTAAAACTGCCCTTTGGACTTTCCGCTTTCCGTGGCGAAATGCCGCATCAGGTATTCATAGGCGTCTCCCAGGATATCGTCTCCTTCCGCTGAGTTGCCTGAAAAGTCCAGACTGGGATCATTGAAGATCCGCACTAGGTTTGACACCGTATCCACAAGGTCTTTGCCTTTACCGAGTTTCGACTCATCGTTGAAATCGGGGAATTCATTAAGCTTGTTGGCTTCCTTGATCGGGTTCAGGACCTGCTTATTGATCTTGTCGCCGATTTCTGGATTGCCGATCAGGGCGACCATGTCATCAAACGAGGCACCTTCGGGAACCGTAATCGCTCCAAAGGGATCGTTTTTATATTTATCGGAAATGTACTTCACGAAAAGCATCGTAAGTACATAATCTTTGTATTGAGAGGCGTCCATACCGCCGCGGAGTTCATCACAGGAAGCCCACAGGGAACTGTATAATTCGGATTTTTTAATGGCCATTAAAGGGTGTTGATTTTATCTGTTTTGTTTTTTATCTGTTTAATCTTTTCGTTATACGACTGAATTTCATTTTGTTTTAAAGTCGTTTTATCTCGGAGATTATTCTTTTCACGTTCAACATTAGAAATCTGCCCATGCAGACTGGCGAGTTTATTATTAACCAACTGCAGTTCCTGCTCCTTGCGTCTTATTTCATATTCTAGATTTCGGGCATTGGTTTTTTGGATGCCCACAGACTTATGTATCTCATTAATCGCATCAGTTTTTCTGGTAATTTCTTCCTGTATTGATGCAATTTGCTTTATTTCCAGCTCTATATGGTGCTTCACCTCCGCAGATTCTTCATTAAAAGTTTTTTCGAGTACGATTCTGGAAGCGGCTATATATTTAAAAGCTAAAGTAGCACGGTCATAATCTCCCTTTGCGAGATTTACCATTTCTTTCCAGGACGCCCGGAAAATCTCTTCGGCTTCTTCCCAACTCTTCACATGTCTGAAACTCCGGTAAAGCATTACTCCCATCACTAAGAAGCCCAAAGGACCAATAACAAACGAAATTGCTGACGACATGCCTGTATATACTGCAAATGGAAGGGTAATCCCCAAGACGGAGCTGATTGCTCCAACCGTAGAAGAAGCAAGTATATAAATTCCAAACCCGGAAAGCTGTGCGGCGCCTAAAGCAGATATACCTCCCAATGTCGCAATTTGGTTCCGGTCCAATCCAGCTTTTTCCATTTCGACAGCCATCTGCTCTTTTTCAACATCAGATAGTTTTTGATATTCGGTTTTAAAAAGATTCAGATAAAGATTTTTTTCTAATTCAGGAATGTTTTTATGAGCGATAAATGACAAATTATTTTTCACAGCAATTTTTTCCATAAAACTGCGGTAATTAATAGGATCCTGCCATAATCCTTTTGCCGGGAGCAATATTTTCGAAAGCTTTTTAAGAATTTCTTCGGAATTGGTATCTTTTAGACCTAATATTTTTTGCAAAGGGGTTTTTTGTGCCACCGTCATTTCCTGTAGGAGATTTTCGATATATTTCATAAGGATTTACAGATTTAGGAATTTTCAATCAGATACTCTTTCCACGCCACCACCACTTCGTCATAATAAGCATTCATGGAGTCGGTACTGCTGTAGGGCATCGTAGAAACCGGAGTTTCAGAAACCAGAATTATTTCTTCCGTTTCTGTAAAGGGATTAATCCCGAACTCGGCGCGGGTTTTCAATTCAAAGATGATGGTTACGGTGTCGTAATCTTTTTTGATGGCTTTGATCTGAGACAGATCAATGGTATAGCTGCCGCTGAAATAAAGTTCCGGTTTCATCATTGTTATTTTGTGTTTTTAACAAATCTAATTAAAATCAGCCAGCTGGAAAACAGTAAGGAGTAAAGATTGTATTATCTGCACCGTCAGCGGACTTTCCGTGGCGTTTATATACAAATGTAGGCAGGTACAAAGACAAAGGATGACGGTTAATATTGTGAATTTGAAATTTTGAATTTTGAATTTTGGATTTTAGCTGACAGCTTAACCACTGATACACAGAGGATGCATAAAGGGCACGGAGATTTTGAATATGGAATTTGAATTATGGGTTTTGGATTTTGAATTATGGATTTTGATTAAGTTTTGTGGAATGCATCGTGTCCGGGGGTGCAAAAGGTGCCGATACCTTGGCTGAGCGGTATGCTAAAGACATTGGGCGTCCCATGGTGGTGTACCGTCCGGATTATAAAATGTTTGGTCGTGCCGCACCTTGTGTAAGAAATTCGGAGATCATTGAAAATTCAGATATTGTATATGCTGTTTAGGACGGACGTTCGCACGGCACCCGGGATGCACTTAACAAAGCGGAAAAACTGGGCAAAATTATTTATACTTTTAAATACAATCAGGTTGAGCAATAAAGAAAAGGAATGCCGGGTCCATTCCCTTTTTAGATTCCAAAAGCGAATTTTAAAAGGTTTAAGCGGGCGCTTCATGATAAATCTGGAACTTACTTTACTTGCTGAGGTAGTTTTTTATCACCGGCAAATACTCCTGAAACTTTTGAAGTCTGTGCCCGTCCTTTACCTCATGCAGTACAAATTGATTATTGGTCTGGTTAAAAATGCCGGTTTGGTTAATTACCTCATCTTCACGTGAGGCGATAATCAGGGCATTTTGCGGTTTGGTTATTTTTATAAGTTGATCCTCAAATGCTTTTGGAAACGGGATATCCCGTAAACGCGCAGTAATATCGAGGAGCGGACTAAGGAGGATAAGCTGATCCGCAGGCACCTTGCGCAACTCCCGCAGCTGATAAGCCAGGTTAGCACCAGTGGAATCGCCAATGATGGCGAGCTGACTGATGTTCTCACATTTTTTCAAAGCCAGCCTTAGCAGGTATTTAATATCGGATTCCACCATCCATTCCAAACAGTGGTAAGTATATTCTTGGCCAAAATAATTTTTTAAGTCCAGGAACTTGCGTGAATTATGGTCCGATCCATAGCCGTGGATGTATAAAAGTGTTTTCTTCATACTGCTTGTTATATCTTAATCATTGATTAAACTATCATTTTGACAAAAATACATGTGCATGCCGACAGGATGTGACGTTTAAAAATGGTGTAGCATCGCCGCCGTCGCAACATCACAATATTAAGAAAACGCAACTGCCGATTTATTGTCCAATTATGCCCTTTTCTGTTTAACCACAGAGATACAGAGGATGCACAGCGAGCACGGAGATTTTGAATGTTGGATTTTGAATTATGGATTTTAAATCTGTGGACCGTCAACTTTATAACATCCTAACCTTCAAACTTTCTAATCTTTTAACAACGCAAATTACGGTGGTACCTAATATCCAATTTCTAAGGTCTGAAATCTGAAATCTGATGTCTAAAATCTGGGTTCTTGGATCTTGGATCTATAAACCACAGAGACACAGAGGATGTACAGCGAGCACGGAGATTTAAATTTTGGATGTTGAATTTTAGATTTTGAATTACCGCCAGGAAATTTAACTGCAGAGAGCATAAAGGTTCAAAAAGGCGTAAAATCGTCAAGCCGTTAAGTTGCAAAACGGAAGTCTGAAATCTTGACTCTTGGCTCTATATAACTACCTAGTAAACAATGGGTTGAAAAGGGCGCAAAATCGTTAAGTCGTTAAGTCATATAACGCAAGTCTGAAATCTTGGTTCTTGGTTCTTTGCTCTTAATTCTACTAAACCACAGAGACACAGAGGATGTACAGCGAGCACGGAGTGGTGAATTTTGGATTTTGAATTTTGGATTTTAAATCTGTGGACCGTCAACTTTATAACATCCTAACCTTCAAACTTTCTAATCTTTCAACAACGCAAATTACGGCGGTACCTAATATCCAATTTCTAAGGTCTGAAATCTGAAATCTGATGTCTAAAATCTGGGTTCTTGGTTCTTGGTTCGATCTAACCACAGCGACACAGAGGATCTACAGGGAGCACGGAGGTGGTGAATTTTGGATTAAGGATTTTGAGTTATGGATTTTGGATTTTGGATCTGTGCATAAACGTTCTAACCTTCCAACTTTCTAATAACCCAACCTTACGGCGGTAAAATAATGTGCGATGTCTGATATCTGATATCTCATATCTCAAGTCTGACATCTCATTTCTTACTGATTATACATCCTGAGAATCTCAACAAGTTCAGGTATGGACTTTATCTGAAGTTTCTCGAAGAGCCGGTTTTTATAGGTGCTGATGGTGGATGAATGAAGGTTCAGCTGATTGGAAATTTCTTTGAGCGGAAGCCCTTCGGCGAGTTTGTTGGCAATTTGGAGTTCACGGTCAGAGAGTATTTCGACAGGGGAAGTTTTGGTGTTGCCACTCACAGATTCAAAAAACATGGCTTCCTTTACGGCTTCACTGGCATAGCGGCCGGTGGTGAGCATTGAGTTTAAAGCCGTCTCAATGGCTGCGCCAGGACTTTGCTTGCTCAGATAACCACCAGCACCCATCTTCAGATAGCGCAAAGCGTATAATTCTTCGTCCTGGGAGGAGAATATGAGAATCTTCAGCTTGGGCTGCTTAATTTTTATGAAATCTATGGCTTCCTGAACAGTACCGTTAGGCATATTAACATCCATAATGGCCAGGTCCTGCTGTTGGTCCGAAATGACTCTGTACATCGATTTAAAATCCTCCACCTCGGTAATTACAGCCTCAGGCAGGAGACGTTTAAGCGTCTGTATTAAACCCATACGAACAATACCGTGATCATCTGCTACTATAATGCGTACATTTTCTTTTAACTCCTTCATTCATTCATTTTTGGTAAAAAAAGGGATACAGTGGTGCCTTTATCTGCAGACGAAATGATTTCAATGCTTCCCTGCATCAAGGATATGAAATTTTTAACAATTTTCAAACTCAACCCCACGCCTGTCTCGCCCGCGGTTCCCTGGAATACGGGATTATCATAAGTGTAAATGTTTGCTAAAAACTTTTCGTCCATTCCCGTTCCGGAGTCGGTCACAGAAAGTATCACCTGAGCTTCTTCTGTAATTACATTTAAGTAAATATCCTGGCCGGGCATTGAATATTTCACCGCGTTATTTAGAATCTTGTCCAGCACAAATTCAATCAGAATTCGGTCTGTCTCAATAAATGCACTGGTGTCGCCCTGAAAACGGAAACTGAGGTTTTTTTCTTTTAAACCGCCAGCGTATTTTTCTTCAAGATGCTGAAAGAGTCCGATCACGGCGATTTTCTCAGGTTTTATTTTAAAATCACCGTACTGTGTTTTCAGCCAGGCGGTGCTGTCCTGAACGGTTTGCAGGTTTTTCTGCGCATCGCTCTTTACCTGGGGCAACATCTTAAAAAAATCTTCTTTAGTAATGGTTTCCTGTTCCAGCGCTGCGGTGAGCCACAGAAAATTACCGAACATTGACCTGGAGTCATGCGACAAAATGGAAATCAGTCCGTTCTTAAAACTGATCTCATTTTTCAGGTTTTCGATCTTGGAATGCAGGTCGTTGATAGTGTCATTCATAAATAAGGCAGGAATGCAAAAATACTTCAATATTATTTAAAGCTTCATTTATGCGTTGCCCTTATCCATTTCTTTGCCAAACCATTTTCTGATCATATCCGAAAGGCTTTGTTTTAACAAAGGTTTGGTTAAGAAATCTGACATTCCGGCTTGCAAACACCTTTCTTTTTCGCCCGGAAGACCGCCGGCCGTGAGTGCAATAATTGGGATTTCAACATCTCTTTCCAGCAGTCTGATCTTTTTGGTGGCTTCCAAACCGTTGAGATTGGGCATCTGGATGTCCATTAAAATAAGGTCCGCGTTCTCTTTCCCGTAAAGTTCAACTGCTTCCACCCCATCTTTGGCTTCGATGATCAAAGCCTGCGGAAGAATATCCTTTAAATAGGTCTTGGTGAGCAGCATATTAATTGTATTATCCTCGGCAATCAGGATTTTTACTTCGTTCTTCAGGACTTCAGTTTCGACAATCTTGACCTGCTCCGGTTTTTTCTTTTCAGAATTCTTTAAGCCCGCTAAAACCTGATACATCTGCTTCATGCGAATCGGTTTGACAAGCCTGTTTTCTATCTCCAGCTCGTCGCACGCCTCCTGTAAATTACCATCATCGGACGAACTGTACAAGACAATATACGGTGCTGCGTGGGTAGCTTCCGGCATAATTTCTTTCATTTTCCTGATGGTTTCCACACCATCCATGACCGGCATATGATAATCCATAATAATTACATCGAATTCGGACTTGTCCATGATTAAAAGCAAGGCTTTAAGGCCGCTGTCGCATTCCGTTACTTCGATATTTTTACGTTCCAGCATCCTTTTCAGGATTTTGCGGTTGTTTTCGTTATCGTCTACCACCAGCACACGCTTGATATCAGTTAAGCTAAGATCATATTCCTCCTGCTCGGTATCAAAATCAATATCGAAGAAAAAATCGCTGCCCTTTCCCTGCTCGCTTTCCAGCTGTAAAATACTACCGGCCAGTTCCAAAATCTGGTTAGAGATCGTTAGTCCCAGACCTGTACCGCCATATCTTTTGGTAATAGAACCGTCTTCCTGCGAAAAGGCGTTGAAGATTTCCGCCTGTTTTTCGCGGTTGATTCCGATACCGGTATCGCGGACTCCAAACCGAAACCGTTTCTTTCCACCGTCCAAATCATCTAAAACCCGAACATATAAAACAATCTCTCCTTCTTCGGTGAATTTTAATGCATTGCTCAGGAGGTTTACGAACACCTGTTTCAGGCGCAACTCATCCGTCCAGATATATCTGGGGATGGCATCGTCTATATCAATAAGCATTTCCAGCTGCTTTTTGGTATTGCTGTACGCAACCATATTGAAGGATTCTGAAACCAGTTCTTCAATCTCCACTTTATCAAGGTTGAGCTTAAGTTTTTGATTTTCCAATTTTGAGAAGTCTAAAATATCATTGATGATGCTGTACAACGACACGCCGGACTGGTTGATAATGTCGAGATACTGCCTCTGTGTATCGTCCAGTTTGGTTTCCAGAAGGAGTTCTGTAAAGCCGATAATTCCATTTAAAGGCGTTCTGATCTCATGACTCATGTTGGCCACGAACTCCGATTTCAGCACATACGCTTTTTCGGCAAACTCTTTTGCGGCAACAATTTCATTTTCCATTTTTTTTCTTTCAGTGATATCCACTGCATTAGCAATTACCTGTACTTTACCATCCACATCTTCGTCTATCGCACTCATAAAGTGCCAAACTGCTTTTTCTCCGTTTTTCTTACGGATGGTCATTTCACCTATTGCCTGACCTGAAGTTTTGATCTGGCTCAGATACGCTTTTACATTTTGATGTTTTTCCGGGATGATGAGATCGTAAAGATTAAGGTGCTTCAACTCTTCTCGTAAATAACCAGAAGCCTTAAGGCCGGCTTCATTTACATCCAAAAGATAACCTTCGTCATCATGTATACTGATTATTCCCTGGTTTTTTTCAAAAGGATCACGGTATTTCTGTTCATTTCTTTCGAGTAATTTTTGTTTGGTGGTAAATTCTGTAACGTCCCTTCCGATGGTGTACACCAATCCGGACTGCAGTTCAGGAGTACAGGTCCATTCTATCCATCTCACCGCTCCGGATTTGATGATGTATCTGTTGGTGAAGTTCACTAAAGAATCACCCTGTGCCAATGTATTTATTACTTGTAAAGTATTTTTCCTGTCTTCCGGATGAACAAATTCGATAAAACCTCTGCTCATAAACTGTTCGTCGCTCCATCCAAGCATTTTCGAAAAGGCCGGATTTAATTTCACGAATTTTCCGTCCAACGAAAAAACGCCCAACAAATCGTTCGAGGTTTCGAAAAGTGCATCATAACTGTTCAGCTGCTGTTCCTGTTCTTTATAAAAAAACCATTTTGAGGCCTGCCTTACAACCTTTTCAATGATCTGCTGAACTTCGTCATCAAAGTCTTGCACCTGGTTGGCAAATAAATTCAGATGTCCGGTCATCTTGCCATCAAGACCCGAAACGGGATAACTTCTACGGAATTTAAGATCCGCATGTTCAGGCAGATAAACAGAATCGTCATCATTCATTTCAAAATGAGGATTGACGGGATAAATTCTGGTAACAGACGCCTCGGTAGAAGCAAGAATATAAACCTGCTCTTCTATGGTAATACTCAAACTGCAATGCTCCATGTTGGTCATTTTAGCGGCCGAAAAAACCAAAAACTCAAAAACATCGGCATATTTTTTCTCGAACGTATGTAATTTATCAGTCGCGGATTGGTCCGGATTAGTAGAATTGAGGTTGTCCATAAGGAGAAGATATTGTTAGGAAGTGTACTTAAATTGCTGTAAAACTGTAGTAGACATTGACAGAGTAAGTGCTGCTTTCCTTCCCGACCAAAGTTTGAGCACCTGCGGGTGGAATGGTGTATCTAACATTGAGTTCGCGGTCCAATACCGGGGTTCCGTTCGTCAGTATTTTTTGCGGGGTTTTGGATAGGGGCACGTTTGCAGAACTTCCCTCCAGCCCAATCTGTAAAATATTGGAGTTAATGGCGGTCTGAACGCCGCCTTTTTTAAAGTAATTTTCGTCTGACTTTACGTAGAGTTCGAAACTCTCATTGTTGGACAATTTGATTTGTTTTTGAATCGTCTGCGACTGCCCATTGGCGTAATGGGCAGCGGTATTAAAGTTGAAATTTACATTTTGTCCGGAACTTGGGATGGTGATCTCAGACCGTGGAAGCACCTTTAACTGAACGGCGGTATTTTGCAGGCTGTTTATTGAGTTATCTGTACTTCTGGCACTAAAGTTCAGTTCAAAAGTATACGTTCCGGCTTCAAAAAAGTGGGTTTTAAGATCTTCTGCAGAAACATAAAGTTCCGGAATGAAACTGTTTCTGTTTCCGGGTATTACATTGAAATTAGCCGCCGAAAAATTCTGAAAAGTGGACGATAAAGCTTTGGTTGTAAGTGCTGAGCCATTGCTGCCCAATTTAATAGTGGCTATATTTCTGGTTCCCTGGGTTCCTTTGGAGGAAACGAACTGTATATTGTTTGCAGCAGCTTTCGCCCATAAATTAAAATCAACCGTATGCCCGATTTCGGCATTACCTAAATTTCCCAAAACCCGCGTGCCTGTAATCCGGTAGTCATTCAGAGAAGATATTTCAATATACTTTGTGGGAGAGGCTGTTAGCCATCGGACGGAGGCCGGAATAACTAAAACAGTTCTGAAATTACGCGGTGTAAAATCATAATTCTGAGTAATATTCATGGAGTAATTACCCGCCTGAAATGCGTTCGCAGCAAACTGAGCTGCAGGAATCTTGAACGTGAAATTAATATTTCCGCGGTTAAATCCGCCGCCAAGTACCGATGACGGCGGCTCAAACCATCTTACCGCCCCTGTACTAAAGGACTGAAACCCCGGTAAATAACCCAAATATCCAGTAGATGGCATTTGACCGCCCATACTTTCCAGCTGCCAAAGAAGAACAGTATTGGGTAAGGTCAATGAGGAAGATGACTGAATAAAATTTGCACCTGACGTAGAGGTAAATGTAGGACTTACCGGACCTAATCCAAAAAAAGCATAATCCCAGTTTGTTCTGCTTGTGTTCATTACAGTTGTGGGCAATGAAGTAAATTCAGACCTGTTAAAAATATTATCCTCAGGAATTGATAGGTACACATCCTGCGCTTTCGTCACTGTTGACCCGCAGCAGATGGTAAAGATCACTATTATAAAACCCCTGATTGCTTTCATATCTCTAAAATTAAAACTTTTTCACCTTTATGGTGGTGTCTTTCTTCTTATATTCAAAAACCACGGTATCTGTAAAACCTTCTTTGGTTACCTGAACAGTTTGTACAGGCTGCGTGTAGCTGTATTTGTCATTTTCGATATAAACTTCGTATTTTCCGTCTTTCAGGAAGAATTCAAACTCATTATTCTGGTTTACAACAGAGGTATGTACCGTGCCGTCCTCACTTTTCGCATACACCACGATACCTGTTACATCAGTCTCCAAAACATCGTAAGCCTGCCTAATCTCTGTCAGTTTACCAGTCAGCCTGATGTTTTTCACCAAACCTACTTTACGGTTAATATTGCTGCTTACCATCATTACAGGATCCATCATAAGGCGGGCACCGGCGCTCTCGTTTACCTTAAGTATGTAAGTGCCTTGGGGCACATTCTGGAACACCACTTTTCCGTTTTTATCTGTCATTGCCACAAAACTGTCCAGTTTCACAATTTCACCGGCAAGTACCGGTTCGCCTGCTTCCAGAAGCCCGTTATAGTTTTTATCCTCAAACAACTGGACAGTTACTTTATGATTTCCAGGAGCGGTGGCTGAGGCAAAATATTTTTTGATTCCAACACGGTACTGGTAATAACTGCCGCTGCTTCCAAAAGCCGCATTGGATTTATAACCCGAAAAATTAAAATAACCTGTAGACGACCAAGAAGGTGAAATTTTATATTCCAGATTTCCGGTTACATTGCTGTTCAGGTTTTTATAAAGTTCAGAATAAGAGGTGCCGGCCGAAAATGATCCAATAAGATCATTACCAAGCATCTGAAAATTATAGGAGGCATATACGTTGTAATTGGCAAAATTACGGTCCACATCGTAAAAGGAATTCAGATCAAAGACATTGGTGGCGTTCCACTGCGCGGTTCCGTTCAATGAAAAGGATTTATACCTGTACGATAACGTCGTTTTAAGACTGTTGAACCAATCGGGATTTTCGTTCTCTTTCGAGTAGGAATATTCTGCGGTCAGATTTAATCCGTGCGCACCTAATGCAGTACCGATATTTGTTTCCAAACGGTAAGAAAAGAGCTCCTGCGAATTGTAAAAATTGGCTGTTTTCTGTCTTTCGACCTTAGGAGCTATCAGGAAATTCCAATCCTTAAGAGAAACCTGGTAACCTGTTCCTAAAGCTTCGGTACTGTTGAAGTAATAGCGGACATTTTCGGCATTTCCGGCTTGAACAGGTGCACTCTGAAAGCTCAGAAATTCCGGGTCCACCTGCGAGTTCTGATATTGTACAAAGGCGCGCTGCGAGTCTGTAACCCGGAGACCAACACGCTGGTTTGAGAAAAATGACCCACGCTTAAGGCCTGCATAACTTTTTGTGGCAAATGAATTATCCGACTGAATATCCCATTTTCCCAGTGTGCCACTGTAATTAAATCCCATGGAAGCACCGGCATTTTCGTCTTTGTTGGTTAGGCCTTTTTCGTGGCTTAAGCCCGCCTCCACCCGTACACTTTGTTTTTCAGTAATTAAAAAAGAGGAAACCGCATTGGCTACCTGTGTGTCTACACCAAAGCGCGGATCATGGTCGAATATATAGGAAGCTTTACCATTGAATGTTTTACCGTTTCCAAAACTATACTTTGCACCTGCCATTTTAGAGCCTTCTGCCTGCTGGAAGTAATTACCATAAAGGTTAAAGTTATTCTCCACAGCCAAAATCTCCACCTGACCGGTTGTTCCGAGCCTGGTTGAAATTTTGCCACCGCGGCCATAAACGGCATAATCGTAATCGTTGCCATTAATGTTTCCCACACGCAGAACCGTATTTTTTCTCTCAACTTCCAGCCAGGTATCATAGAGGTTATAACGTCCTTCTTCAAGAAAATAATCTGCCCCCAGATTCAGCCGTGCGCTCATATTTGGAGCTACCGCAAACGCTGTGTTTCCGCGTAGCTGAAGATAATTGAAACCTGAACTGTTTTCGTTGTAACCCACTTCGGCAAAATTACTTCCGCTCACGGTTTCGTTTCCGCGTGCAATCTGTCTGTTGTTTGACAAAATTACAAGATGAACAGTATTGCTGCCCACGATTTCATTATCGGCAAGATCGGTTGCTACCGCATTAATGTTGAATTCCGGGAAAAGTGTATTCTGTTTTCTTACCGCGATTCTGATTTCAACCATCTGCTTTTCAAGACCTTCCAGAGATAACGTTTGCTGTGCAGGTATCATCTCCAGGCCATCGGGAATGGATTGCAGATCGATTTTAACGGTCCGTTTACTGTAACCCTGATTTTCCACATATAGCCGAATGGAAGAGTGTGGCTCGGCAGGATTGATGAAATTCTCGTAAGAAGCCGTGTAAACCGCGATGTTTTTGTTTTCGTCTTTTTTAACAAAGAAAGAAGCACTCTCAGTTTGGGCGTACGTTGAAGCAGTATAAGAAATATTGAACCTGATCTCATTGGATCTCAGTTTCATGAATTCCAGATTGGCAATGAGTTTTACCGGCAGACGTTTGGACTGACCGGCACCCAGAGTAAAATCACTTTTAGGATATAACAGCAAACCCGGATATTTTTCCTGAGGCATTATATTCTGAATGGTAATCTCTTCAGAACTGTTATTCTGAATAACCAGAAAATTGGTAAAAGTGGAACCTTTCTCCACTGTTACGGTCTCATTTTCAAAATGAATTTCCACCACCTTCTTTTCCTGCGCAAAGGCGAAAGAAAAGTTCAGAAGAACAAAGGCCAAGAAAAAGGCTGCTCTTCTAAGGACCGAAGCTGGTATCTCATTTTGTGGTCTCAACACGTGATTTTAGAATTTAAAGTTTTTTTCGCCTACACGTAAATCATTGGAGCCTGCCATTTTAATGATGGCTACGCCCAGGAAGTTTCCTGAAATATTCTCTGGCAAAGAAAACTTAACCAGCTGATTGGTATTTGGCAGCATGGAGATTGAAATGGCAGGTAGTTTTATTTCCTTACCGGTGTCAGTGTCGGTCAGTTCAAATTCCACCGTGGCATCGTTAATTGTGTTTCCGTCATTCTGAATGCTTACGGCTACCTTTCTGCCTGCTGAATTATCAGTACTAACCTCTGCAATATTGGTAATATCCAGACTTTTTACGCTGTTTCCCGGTGGCGTATAAAAGATATGAAGTCCCACTTCAAATAAGGTAATGATACCAATTCCGTTCTGAACACGTGCCTGATCGGCCTGCTGAGGAAGCTGAGTAAAAAATAACATGCTGTTGGTAACCGACTTTGGCGCGTTAGCCGGAATCTGCATGGTTACAGTAATCTCCTTTTTGGCTCCCGCGGGAACTGTTACGGAGTTCTCGAGTGTGGAAACCCAGGCAGCATTTGAAATTTTTGAACTGCCTGCCTCAAGATAAACTTTATTGCCGTCTTCTTCCCTAACCCAATCTTTATAATTGAGGTTAAAAACATAGTCCTTATCCGAACTGTTGTGAAGCGTAACCGTTTGTGTTACTTTTTCCCCGGGATTACCTGTGAAAAACAGACGCGTAGGCGACATAGAGATACTCTGTGCCAAAAGTGACGAGGTACCTGCGAGGATAAGGAAGAAAGTGAAAAGGTGAATAAACTTGCGCATGATAATTTTGTTAAAATAAAGAATTGCCAAAACTACTGAAACCTAAATAAAAGTCCTCTTTGAACACTGCAAATTTACAGCGGTCAACAAAGTTTGTTTGTAGTGCAAATTGGAAGTGATTGTAGTAAAATAACTACACGACTTTTAAAAAGAAAAACCCTCAGCACCTAACATGCTGAGGGCTTGTGTCAGTTGACTTTAATTACAAAGCAGTGGCAGTATAAGTAACAGTTTGCGTATAAGTTCCGGCCGGTTTACCCAGGATCTTGGCAGATGATGACTGCGCTGCAGGAATCGTATAATCCAGGTTCAGTGTTAAGGCACTTCCAAGTGGAGCATTTGTAACTAAATTCTGGTCTGATGAAGACAAAACTACAGCACTTTTTGTTCCGCCCATGGTTCCGGCATTGCTGGCAGCTTTAATTGTTAAAACATCTACTGGGATGATGTTGGTTGCAGTGGTGCCGTGAACGAAATTCGCGCCACCGGCTTTTACTTTCACATTAAAGGGCTTAGTTGAAGTTATTTTCAAAGCGTTTGCCTGAGGAACTGTTTTCTCTGAATTGTAATCCGCAGCAGTAGCATAATTAAATGCAACCACACCCGTAATTGCAGTACTTCCCGCGTCGATAGAGATCACATCACTTAGGGTAATATTTACAGTTGTAGTAGCGGTAGAATTCTGCGCCTGAACATTAGTTCCTAATACGATGGCTCCGAAAGTTAAGGCTGCAATTGCGAATTGATTTTTCATGATATTTTTAATTTTTATTTGTTACTGTTTGTTTAGTTGTCCTCTTTTGAACACTGCAAATTTACAGCGGCTTTAAAAGTTTCTTTGTAGTGCAAATTGGAAGTTGATGTAGTAAAATAACTACATGGCTTATTTATCCAATTAAAAACCCTCAACATTTGCATGCTGAGGGCGTAAAATGCTGTTGATTAGTGTGCTTACTTAGCGGTCGCAGTATAAATTACTGTTTGTGTATAAGTTCCCGCGGGTTTTCCCAGAATGTCAGCTGAAGACGATTTCGCTGCAGGAATGGTATAATCCAGGTTCAACGTTAATGCGCTTCCAAGTGGAGCATCTGCCACTAAAGTCTGGTCGGCTGTAGATAAGTTAACATCAGATTTTGTTCCACCCATTGAACCGGGAGCTGCAGCGGCTTTGATTGTCAAAACATTAACCGGAATTTTATTGGTTCCATTTAGAAAATCTGCACCACCTGCTTTTACTTTTACATCAAATGCCTTCGTTGAAGTTACTTTCAAAGCGTTCGCCTGAGCCACAGTTTGTACGGTGTTATAATCCGCTGCGGTAGCATAGTTAAAGGCAATTGCACCATCAATTGCAGTACTTCCTGCGTCGATAGAGATAACATCGCCCAGGGTAATTTTTGCGGTTGTAGTAGCATTATGGTTTTGAGCCTGAACAGTGTTGGTTCCTAATACGATTGCTCCGAATGTTAAGACTGCGATTGCAAATGAATTTTTCATAATATTTTTAATTTTGATTTTGTTACTGTTTGTTTAGTTGTTCTCTCTTGATACTGCAAATTTACAGCGGCGATCAAAGCTTCTTTGTAGTGGAAATTGGAAGTTGATGTAGTAAAATAACTACAGATTCGGTACTCGCTTAAAAAATAAGCCCTCTACATTATAAAGTATCAAGGGCTCATATAAATATTGGTGCTTAATTATAATGCTGTGGCGGTATAAATAACTTTCTGAGTGTATACACCTGCAGGTTTACCTAAGATATCAGAAGATGAAGATTTCGCCGCAGGAATGGTGTAATCTATGTTCAACGTTCTGGCGCTTCCAAGTGGCGCATTTACAATTAACGGCTGATTAGTTGTAGATAACACTACAGTGTTTTGTGTTCCTGCCATGTTTCCTCCAGTTGCAGCTTTAATCGTTAAAACATTTACCGGAATTAGGTTGACTCCATTCTGGAAATTCGCACCCTCCGCTTTTACATTTACAGTGAAGTTCTTTGTTGACGTTACTTTAATCGCGTTATCCTGAGTAACTGTTTGAGCTGAATTATAATCTGCCGCTGTAGCATAATTAAAAGCCACTGTTCCACCAATCGCACTACTTCCCGCGTCGATAGAAATTACATCACCTAGTGTAATTGTAGCTGTTGTAGTGGCGGTCGTGTTTTGAGCCTGAACAGTGTTAGTTCCTAATACAATTACTCCAAAGGTTAAGGCTGCGATTGCGAATGATTTTTTCATGATATTTTTAATTTGATTTGTTACTGTTTGTTTAGTTGTTCTCTTTTGATACTGCAAATTTACAGCGGCGATCAAAGCTTCTTTGTAGTGGAAATTGGAAGTTGGTGTAGTAAAATAACTACACAGATTATCGCAAAGCAATTAAAAACAAAAGCCCTCAACACTTCAAGTGCTGAGGGCTGTATAAACTTTGTTTTCTGCTTATAATGCTGTGGCGGTATAAATAACCTTTTGGACGTAAGTTCCCTTAGGCTTTCCAAGGAGGACCTTTGAGGCTTTTTCGGCTGAAATAGAATAGGCAATATTTAAAGACTGTCTGTATCCCAAAGCCGCATTACTCACCAATACCTGGTCAGCAGTTGACAATGTAACCTCATTCATAGTTCCCATTAAGGTTCCACCTGATACTGCCTTTACCTTTAGAACATCAACCGGGATAGCGTTTGAGCCACTTACAAAATTGGCGCCCTCAGATTTTACCTTAACGTCGAAGTTTTTGGATGAAATGATAACCAAACTGTTGGGAACAGTCACATTCTGGGCAGAATTATAATCTGCCGTATTCGCATAATTGAAATTAACACTTCCTTCTGAAGCGGCAGTTCCCACATCCATTGAAATAACGTCAGCTAAATTAATGCTGACTGCCGCGGTAACCGACTCAGAATTTTGCGCCTGTACGTGATTTGTACCTAATGCGACCTTTATCAGAACCAGCGAAGCAAAAAGGAATTGTTTTTTCATGCAGGGAGTATTAAAATAAGGCGTCATTCCGATTAATATATCCTTAGGATGTTCATTAAATCAAATCTAATAACATTATCTGTATTCACAAAGCATTTATGGATGAAATTTGCTGTAAATATTTACGGTATAAATGCACTTTCTTGCAGTTTTAGTAATAAATTTATGAAGGCATCGGGTCAACTAATTTAAAAGTTATACGTAAACAGTTAGCAGGATGTAGTAGAACGTTCTTTATTATGAATTGTGGATTTTGGATTTTGAATTACCGGGTAGACTTTCTAACCATCTAACCACAGAGATACAGCGAAAGCACGAAGAGCACTGCGGTTTTGAATTATGGATGTTGGATTTTGAATTTTGAGTTCAGGCCAGACGTTTTTAACACGGAGAGCGTAAAGGGTTGCAATGGCGTATAATCGTCAAACCGCAAAAAAGCAAGTCGGAAATCTGAGGTCTGAAATCTTGGTTCTATAAACCACAGAGACACAGAGAAAGCACGAAGAGCACGGCGGTTTTGAGTTATGGATGTTGAATTTTGAATTCAGGCGAGACGTTTTTAACATGGAGAGCGGACAGAGTTGCAAAGGAGTATCATCGTCAAGTCGCAAACGCAGCTCGGAAATCTTGGCTCTTGGTTCTTGGTTCTATAAAACACAAAGGCGCAACGAATTGCACAATTCTCACATAAATTATCTCCAGCGATCTTAAGCACAAAAGAAACACTCACAGTTGCCTGTAAGTGCCGTAGTTATTGTGGAGGATATCGGGATCGAACCGACCACCTTTAGACTGCCAGTCTAACGCTCTAGCCAGATGAGCTAATCCCCCGTTTTGGTTCTGCAATAATACTTATTTTTTTTAAATATCTAAACTAAATCCAGCGAAATACTGTTATGAGACGCATTTTTTATGGCCTTGCCGTTCTCCAGCACAATCATTTGCGGGCTTTGGTGCTCAATATCAAAGAGTTCGGAAATCCTGTTGGACAAATTACGGAAGGCCAGCAAATCGAGAAAATAATACTCGGCGTCCTTATCAGACGATTTCACTTCCCTTTCAAAATTTTTCAAAACGGTCTGGCTGATGAAGCATCTGGTGGAATGTTTGAACAGCACCACCTTTTTCTCATGCGATTTCTTTACAGCATCTTCCAGCATCTGTTCGGAAGTCAGGATTTTCCAAAAAGCCCGGTCTTTTTCTTCCCCTTGACTGTCATTCCCTCCGAATAGTCTGTTTAGTAAACTCATAATCCAAATTGTTTTAAGTGATGATGTAAATGTTTGTACTCCAGAAAACCCCAGTCTTTTGGTTGCATCTTGCCGAATAATGGGTGTAAATCCGGAAGTTTTTCAGCATCTGCAAATTCGCAGTACTGATCCAGAGTATGCAAAAGTTCTACCATTTCGCTTTCGAAATTTGCACATTCGTAAGCACGCAACTCAGCAAAAGTAGGCATATTGCGGGGAATACCGTTGTTGAAAAGTTTCATTTCATTTTTAGTCACTATCCCAATGAAGCGTATGATGCGCGGCGGTGCCGGAACCGTAACTTTCCCCAGTGGAATCTCAAGCACAAGGCGGCAGTGCTTCAGCATTTGCGTGGCATTCATACGCCCCCATGTGGGAGAAGCATCTTCTGCCAGGCAGGAAAGACGCTGCTTAAGTTCGTCCTGGTCACAGAGGCGGTGCAGACTGTTCAGCATTACCAGCCCTTCTCTTTTTTCAGATTTTCAATATGGGCAAGATGATGGCTGCAGTGCCAGGCGTAGAAAGCCAGACTCTCACGAAGTGTTATTTTTTTCTGTTGCTCAGGGTGCACGAAGGTGCGTTCCAGTTCGCGGTTGGTTAAAGCTTTCAACTCATATACCCATCGCTGGTGCAAGCCTTTCAGGATCCGCAATGCCGGTTTAATGTCTATCGTAAAACTGTCCTGTAGTTCGGCCCACCTGGCTTCATTATATGGTTTAATAACGGGGTTATCCTCGGTAAGTGCAAGTTTAAACCGAATATAACTGTTCATATGGCTGTCGGCCATATGATTCACCAACTGCCGGACCGTCCATCCACCCGGGCGGTAGGGCGTATCCAGCATATCGTCTGTCCAGGACTCTACGATATTCTTCAGGCGGCCGGGAAAATCCTTGAGGACACGGATGTAATCGTCTACATCGGCATCACTGATCTCTCCTGCGGGTTCATATTTTCCCAATGGGAATCTGTATTCTTCCATATTATTCATAAGCTGGACGTTTTGGCATCTGTAAACGCTTTGGCTGAACTTTTGCGATTACCGCCGTAAATTTAACAAGAGCAGCGCCAGTTGCTGCTTACAAGATAAGCGAATTAATTTATACTTTAACCGAATGAAAAAAGCCCTGATAATAGTAGATGTACAGAATGATTTTTGCGAAGGCGGTGCGCTGGCCGTACCGGGTGCCGGGCAGATCGTCCCTTACATAAATCTTTTACTGAAAGATAACCAATATGACCAGGTGGTCCTTAGTCAGGACTGGCATCCTGCTGACCATAAAAGTTTTGCCTCCACAAATAACCGGAAAGTTGGTGAAAAAATCAACCTGAACGGAATCCCTCAGTTTATGTGGCCCGACCATTGTGTGCAGGGCACAGCAGGCGCAGAGTTTCACCCGGATCTTGACCAGTCTAAAGTGACACACATCATTCAAAAAGGAAAAAATGCAGAATTCGACAGTTACAGTGCCTTTCAGGATAATAACCATTTTATGAAAACCGGTTTGGAGGATTTCCTGAAATACCACGATATTCAACTTGTTGAAATTGCTGGTTTGGCTCTGGACTATTGCGTGAAGGCCACCTGTCTTGATGCCGTACAGGCCGGCTTTATTACCTGCCTTCATTTTCACGGCACGAAAGCGGTGAATGTAAAGCCTGAAAACGGCCGCGACGCCATTTATGAAATGCTTGAAAATTCCGTAACAGTACTGGGATAAGCACCTGTTAATCAGACACAGATCCCTATCTAAAAAATTTAACGAAAAAGGGCTGCATTATCCTGTGCTATGATTGCTGACCGGTTCATAGTACAGGATTACCGAGCCGTTACCGAGTATTTTTGCCTTGAGTAATTTCAGCAGCGTTCTCCGGCTGACACTATCAAAAAGGCGCGCGCCGCTGGCCGCTATAACAGGATGAATGCAAAACTGACATTCATCAATCAGGTTCAGGTTCAAAAGCTGAATGATCAGACTGGGGCTGCCCACCAGAATATCCTTGTTAGCCACCTTCTTCAGTGCTTTTACCTCATCTTCCAGACTTCGTGTTGCCACCTGTGCTGTTTCCCACATATCCGAACAATTTCTGAGTGTGCGCGAAAACACCACTTTTGGAATATGATGAATGGCCTGAGCGAAACTGTTCATTGAAGAATCATCCCCAGGTTTTTCAAGTATTTCCCGCCAGTATTCCATAAGTTCGTACGTCGTGCGGCCGTACAGTATTACACCGCACTCATTAAGCAAAGCGGTATAATGCTGATGCAGCTCCGAGTCCGGAATTCCGGCTGTATGGTCGCTGACTCCGTCCAGGGTCAGGTTAATGACTGCTATTGTTTTTCTCATGGCAGATTGGATTGGTTTCCGAAAGCAATTGAGAATGGTTAACCGCCCCGACAAACTACTGAAACTGAACTTTACCGCAAATTCAAAGTGGATAAAATGTCAGAAAAGAAAAAGGACAATCGTTACGCGTTTAAAACTCAATGTTAGCTGACCATATGCAACCTATTGAGGTTTCACGTACTCAATCTGTCTTTCCAGTCCTGCTGCTTTTCCCTGCTCCTTTGTAATTTTCTGCTGTAGCTTTTCCAGTTTCCGGTCACTTTTCAGCAGTTCATTTACGGCTTTTTCCGCTTTTTTCAATGACTTACGGGTACTCGCGGCACGGTCTGCTACCGATTCCGCATCTTTACCTACGCTGAAACGGTCTGTTTTGGTCTCTGCTTTTTCACTCAGTTCACGGGCTTCCTTTCTCAGGTTTTCGTTCTTTACGCGCTCCTTTTCATACTCCATCTTCAGCTCGTTTATCCTGGTGTTCACTTCCAGTATACTCTGACGGGCCTCGTACTTCTGCATTTCGGGGGTGGTGTTGCTGCTGCAGGACTGTACCAACGTAGCTGCTGCGTATAGTGCGGAGAAAGCAATCAATTTAATTTTCATCTTTAGTATTTAATGGGGTAAAGTTAGCATATTCCGGATTAGTCTGCTGATACAGAATAACAAAACACAGTGTATGACTAAAAAACCCTTTTCAACTCACCCTCCGGGTTCCATTGTCCCTCTCCTCTGAAAATTATGGGCCGGTAAGCTGCCGCTACGACAAATTTCCGTCACCAAATGTAACAGGACAGTACCTTCGGTTGTCTAATTGAGGGCAAACTATAGCCAATGAAAAAAAAATTATTTGCCGCCATCCTGCTTTGCGGGATCCTGGCTTCGGCCCAGGAGACTGTTGCCGACACTGTACAAACCAAAAGTATAGAAGAGGTAGTAGTTATTGCACGAAAACCTACCATTGAAAGCAAAGCGGACCGCACGGTATTTAATGTAGCCAACAGTTCCATCCTTACCGGGAACAGTACCTGGGATGTTTTGCGGATGACACCGCTTGTGAACATTGACAATAATGACAATGTTCAGGCTGAGGGAAATGCAGTAACCGTTTACATCAATGACAGAAAATCGGTTTTTACAGGCAAGGAACTTAAGGAATACCTGAAGACCATTGCCGCAGATAATCTGATGAAGATTGAAGTGATCACTACCCCATCTGCCAAATATGAAACCGGCGGTGCAGTAATCAATATTGTGCTGAAAAGGAGCGAGAATGAAGGCATAAAGGGCAGCGTTTCACTAGGGAATTCGCAGAGTTTTAAGAATTCGCAGTCTTCCAATGCCAATCTTAATTACCACCGGAAAGGATTTACACAGTCCCTCAGCGGAAGTTTCAATAACACCAACAGTGTAAACGAATCTTTTAACGAAAACTTTATCTATGCTGATAACTCGCTTACCAGAATCAGTGCAGAAAACAACAGCCACGGAAAATCGCCATCAGCCACGTCCACGACTGAGTTAGAACTGGATGAAAAGAACAACGTTGGACTTGTGGCGCAGTATTACGGATCCAAAAACAGCTATGATGCTGTGGCTGACGGTCAGTATTTCCTGAACGATGTACTTCAGAATTCATACACCAACAACATAAATGCAAACGGCAGCAGCCTTTTTGCGGGCAGCAATCTCTTCTACAAGTACTACGATAAAGTGAAAAACAGGATTTTGGATATTAATACCGGCATCAACTATTCCGGTAATGAAAGTACCAGAATACAGAGCACGCTTTGGGATCCGGCCGGTTATGAAGGAATAAAAACAGTTTCCGAAAACCTGAACCGTGAATATTATGTGAAACTGGATTACTCACAGCCGGTTGATAAGGATGGCAATCTGCTTGAATTTGGCGGGAAAATGAATTTTCGGAACAATGTGATGCCATTTGACTATTTTAATCAGCAAAGCAGTGCCTGGATACCGGATAATACCAGGACGAATACCTTTCGCTACGAAGAAAACCTGAACTCGCTTTATGCCAACTTCAGCAAGACGTTCTTCAAAAAACTTGAAACCAGGATAGGATTACGCTATGAGCATATTAACTTCACTGTTAAACAGGATGTTGGCGCTGTAGAAAGGACCGATTCCTATGGCGCCCTGTTGCCGGACCTGCTCGTCAAATACTCCTTTAACGAAAACTATAATCTTACTGCTACCTACAAGCACAGTTTATGGCGTCCCTGGTTTACAGAGTTCAATCCCTTTCTGATGCCTTCAGACAACGGCATTTACCAGCGCGGAAATATGGAACTGGAGCCTAACCCCAACGACCGTTTCGGGCTGAAGCTGGGTCTTTACAAGAAATATTTCCTTTCGGCAAACTTCAATTCTACCAACCAGGATTATTGGACCTCGTACACAGTGGAAGACGGAAAGACAATCATGATGCCGGCTACATTTTACGGTCGGGTGAACAACTATTCCCTTTATGCCAATACCAATCAGAACTTCCTGAAAAACAAACTGAATGTAAATTTCAACCTGGGACTTACCTATGTGGACAACAGTGATTTCAGGCAGCGTAATAACTTTGTGGGTCTGCAGGATTACATTACCAATTTTAGCGGCTCAACCAATTTTTCGTATACCAATCTTTTCAGCAAAAATATCAACATCAACGGATGGATGGGTCTGCACTCCCAGAACTGGGGTAACTCCATGGGCAATAAAATGAACTTCTTCCACAGCTTTGGAGCCACCAAACTATTTCCTGCCACACAGATGGAAGCCGGTATCCGGTTCAATAATATCTTCCGCCGGCCCGGAAATGATTTCATCACGTATTCCCCCATCGGTACATTCCGAAGTGTAAATAAATGGGATTGGTATGGTGCGCACCTTACTTTTGTTAAAAGGTTCGGTAACCAGAAGGTTAAGGAAAGCAGCAAAACGAATGTGGAAAAGGAAAGTGGCGGAGGTAAAGGCCAGTAAGAATTTTTGCTGAGACGACTTACGACTGTTACTTTTGTAAATATGGCTATTAACTTAAAGGAAATATGCAGGTCATGCCCTATGCATTCTGTTGCATCTAAAAAGTGCAGCTCGCCGGTCATCCCGCGGAAGGTTATTAAGGTTTACCTTTGCATGTTAAAATTGCTGACGTGCTGGAAACAGAAATCCTGATTTACCTTTGCCTCGCGGCCTTTGCTGCAGGCTTTATTGACGCTGTAGTTGGCGGCGGCGGACTGATACAGACGCCGCTGGCTCTGGCCTTTTTACCAAATATCCCGGTAGCAACGGTGATAGGTTCGCTGAAGGTTCCGGCCTTCAGCGGGACAGCTCTGGCAACATCGCAATACCTCCGAAAAGTGAAAATAGACTGGAAACTTCTTATTTTCATGGCGCTGCTGGCTTTTATTTCAGCCTTTCTGGGATCGCAGCTTCTAACTGTAGTCAGCAATGAGTTTATGAAACCGGTATTACTCTTCGTGCTGATAGTCCTGGCCATTTACACCATCTTTAAAAAGGATTTCGGCAATGCTAAAGAGAAGAAGATGCCTTACCACACGGCCATCATCAACGGCTGCATCGCGAGTATTGCGGTGGGTTTCTACGACGGATTCATAGGTCCGGCTACGGGCACTTTTTTCATCCTGGCGTTCGTGACCCTGCTGGGAATGGATTTCCTGAAAGCCAATGCCAACGCAAAACTCATTAACCTGGCTACCAATGCCGGCTCCATCTGCCTCTTCCTTATAAAAGGTAAAATCATTTGGGCCATTGCCCTGCCCATGGCAGTCTGTAATGCTGCAGGAGGGCTGGTAGGTGCGCAGCTGGCCATCAGGAAAGGCAACTGGTTTATCCGTTATCTCTTTATTTTCATCCTGATCCTGTCCATCGGAAGGTTTGGGTATGAGGTGCTGGTGGTGGATTTTTAGGTTAGTTAATGGGTTTAAGTTGTTCAAATGGTTTAAAAAGTTCAAATACATGGGAATTTGAAATCGTAAGAAGATTGAAACTGTTGAAGGTCTGATCGTAAAAGTGATGTTCCGCTGACTGTTCGGCATAAAAAAACGCCTTCAAAGAAGACGTTTCTGATTCCGTTGAATTTAAAAAGATTAATCCACGACTTTAATGCCGCGTGCAAGCACACGGATTTCAGTTTGTGGTTCTGTAATCTTGGCGATATCTTCTTTACTGGTTCCCGAATCTTCAGCATAATGCTGCAGTTCCTTAACAGAAGTTGTTTTCTTTTCAGCATTTGCATGTAAAAGAACCGTTTTCCCTACCATTGACTGAGGCAGAAAGAAAGCATAATCCTTCATTTTTACAAAAAAGCGCGTGTCATTATCTACAAGTGTTAACCAGCAGCCCTTTTTCTCGCACACTTCGCTCACCTTAGCCTGAATAATGATATCATCGAGCTTATCGGACTTTTCCAGAGCTTTCTTTATCCTGCCGGTGCTGTACACATCGAATGTCTGCTCTTCAGTGACCCCAGATCCGTACTGCTGACCTTTTACGGCTTCGGGAATATTCAGTTTCTGCTGCGCGCTGGCGACAACTCCCATTACGGCGACCATTGTGGCCAATAATAACTTTTTCATGAATTTAAATTTAAATTATTTGGTGGGGAGGACCGGAGCCCTCATTTTATACTTATAACTGTGAAGCGAATTTAAGAAGTTTTCAATATCTACAAAATCTTCTTCAGAAAGATTTAAAGTAGTGAGCATCCCGGATTTTTTCGGAAACAGCGGATCCTGCTTATTGCCCTTTTCATCAGGCATTCCGGCATTATACATGTTCAGGACACCGCGGATATTCGGAAACAGTCCGTTGTGCATATACGGTGCCGTTTGGCTTATCTCTCTTAGTGTGGGTGTCTTAAATTTCCCCACATCTTCCCTCTTCTTCGTAATTTCATAAAGACCGAGGTCCTGATATTCCCTTGCGAAGTAAGTAAGACCCAGGTTATGGAATTTCTGATCGGAAAAATAAGGAGTATTATGACAGTTGATGCAGTTGGCCTTGGTACGGAACAGGTGCAGTCCGCGAACTTCGGAATCAGAAAGCGCATTCTTCTGTCCGCTTACAAACTTATCAAAACGGCTGGGCGGACTCACCAGCGAGCGCTCAAAAGTGGCAATTGCCTTTACAATCCGGTCTTCATTGACCTTACTATCTCCAAAAGCTGCCTTGAAGAGGTCTTTATACCCTTCGATTTTCGCAATCCTGCGTACTGCCAGCCGGCTGTGCATATTCATTTCCACCGGATTTTCAATCGGAATTTTGGCCTGTGCTTCCAGGTCTTTTGCACGTCCATCCCAGAAAAGTTGGGTAGCATAGACAATATTGAGCACTGTGGGTGCATTACGTGTTCCGGTTTGCTTATCGTGGCCGAAAGAGACACGCCGGCCGTCGGCCCACATCATTTCAGGATCGTGGCAATTGGTGCAGGAAATCTGCCCTGATCCGGAAAGGCGCGGATCAAAAAAAAGCATCTTGCCCAGTTCTTCCTTTTCCTTGGAGTAGGGATTATCTTTTGGGAATACAGGTTGGGGAAGCGGACCGATATCCTGAAACCCTTCAATAGCTTCATCAAAAAGATGCGCCTGCGGCCAGCGGGTGGGATCACCACTCCCGTACAGTTCCCGAAGATCGATAGCTGAGTAGGTACGTTCTATCTTTTCTGTTCCGGAAAAAGAGTAAAGTATGCCCAATACGGCCAAAATAACAAGAAAGTATTTCATATCTATCCTCAAAAAAACCAGCCCAAAGCGATGGTATTTGTACTGTAGTTTATCCGGTCCTGTAACTGGAGTGCAAAGTTAGAAAATTTCCTGATAGCATTTCTATACCGAAATAGGTGGGTTTGTTAAGCATATAGTATTCATATTTTCAATTAAAATCAGCAGATTTTCAACTGTTCTGATGGCATAATTTCTGTTGACTTTCAGCCTAAAACAAACATAATGGAAAGACAAAAAACCTACACCCTTATTACCGGCGGAAGTACCGGTATCGGGCTGGAACTGGCGAAATGTTTTGCCAAAGACGGCCACAATCTGATTATTGCAGCGCGGCATGAAGACGAACTTTCAAAGGCCGCCGCGGAATTGCGGGATATTGGCAATATTGACGTCATCACCATTTCGAAAGACCTTTTTGATATGGAGCAGGCTAAACAGCTCCATGAGGAAATTACTGCCCGAAACCTGGTGGTAGACACATTAGTTAACAATGCCGGGCATGGTTGGTATGGAGAATTTAAAGACACCGAGTTGGAAATGGAGCTGTCCATCATCCATCTTAACATATGCAGCCTTGTTATTCTTACAAAACTTTTCCTTAAAGACATGATTACAGCCGGAAGCGGAAAAATACTGAACACTTCTTCAATAGCCTCTAAATATCCGGGCGCATGGCAATCTGTATATCACGGTACTAAAGCTTTCGTACAGTCATTCACCGAAGCCCTGCGGTCAGAAGTTAAAGACCATGGCATTGTAGTAACCGCTCTCCTGCCAGGGCCTACTGACACAGATTTCTTCAGAAAAGCGCAGATGCTTGATTCCAAAATTGTGAAAGAAGGGAAACTGGCGGATCCTGCGGATGTAGCCAAAGCGGGTTATGATGCTTTGATGGCAGATGATGACATGGTTATCGCGGGCTTAAAAAATAAACTCCAGGCTGCTTCCGCAGCTATTACTCCTGATTCCAAACTAGCTGAGAAAAGTTATAAAGATCAGGCTCCAGCGGATGGCGAGGAACCTGCAAAGCAGTAGATTACATATTTACAAGGAAATTCAGGGTGTTGCACCCTGAATTTCATCTTTAAAATAATTACAAACAGGTAAACTGTTCCTCAGCATCGAAATCAATAAAGATTTTACACAATTATACCTCCGCCTCCGGCGGACTTTTTATGTCTAGCTGCATCGTCTTTAAATTAAAAATATCATGCTGACTCATCAGGTGCAGGGTCATATTCTCTATAGAAAGAGGAGCGCCGGTAACTACTTCTAACAGATTGCTTTTGGAGATCGTGCGGCCATCAAGGAGGATCGCCATTCCCGGACCTATAGCTTCCATCTTGTCTCGGTGAATAAGCAGGGCTGTATTTTCCTCCAGGCCAACCCCGAGTATGTTGGGGTTACTAACGACAACTTCAAAGAGCCGGGCAATGCGGCCCCTTTCTATGAAATGAGTATCAAAAACAATATTATTAATCAGGCGCAGACCCGTGGTCGCAATGACCTCGCCTTTGTACGCCGCTTCTGTACTTCCACCTTCAATTATCATAATTTCCGAAGCGGCCGCGGCACCCGCAGAAGTCCCGGCATATAAAAAATCGGAATCTTCAAGTTTTTCAATAAGGAGGGCGTAAAATGCAGTACCTCCAATTGTGGAAGTCAGCGCTAGTTGAGATCCACCGGTAGCAAACACCGCATCCGCGTCCTTCAGACGTTTCAGTATTTTGGGATTCTCGGCGTCAGTGCGTGACTCCATGACTAAAACACCACAATTTTCTGCGCCAAGTTTAGCGAAGGCTTTTAAATAGTCCCGGCCCATTTCTTCCGGAATAGATGATGCTGAGGTAATGATTTCTATACGTGAACGTTTTTTAAGACGTGATTCTGAAATGAAACGTTCCAGAATTGTTGTGTCTGAAAACCGGTCTCTGCTGCTTTTCTGATTTTCGGCACCTCCTATTGCCAATACTTTTCCTTTCATATTTATACTGGTTAAATAACATACACTATAAACAGTGCTTATCTGTCCGTTACCGATTTGCTTATTACTTCAATAACCTCCTTATAATTGTCGCTGAGCGCCACAATATAATCGCCCTCCTGTGCTGTTGCCAGAGCATACCTTATGGCTTCTTTTTCGTCTGGAATAAGGTCAACTGTCACCCCCGTGTCTGCCTGCCTGATTCCCTGAACCATCAGCAGGTTCATTTCGTTTAAAGACCTTCCGCGCAGATCATTGTCCTGACGGACAATAATATGGTCAAAGCACCTGGCCGCGATTTCTGCCAGCTCCAGGATGTCACAGTCCCTACGGTCGCCTACCCCTGCAATAATGCCTACTTTCCGGCGTCCGGTAATGTGGCTGAGATAATGCTGTACTTCCTTCATACCGTGAGGATTGTGAGCATAATCCACGAGGACAGAACAAGTACCGACCTGAAACAAATTCATCCGGCCAGGTGTCTGATCCGGCCCTGGCAGGAATGTTTTGAGCGCCATCCTAATATGACCAACACTAAAACCATAGCAAAATGCAGCGGCCACAGCGGCCAGTACGTTTGCAGTCATACACCGGGCAGTTCCGCACATGGTAAGGGGAATTTCTTTTACAGTGGCGATAATGGTGGACCGACGATTATGATGGACAACAACTTTTTCCTGCTCAACGGTTACTGCCCAACCACCGTCCTTAATATGTTGCCGGATAACTGCGTTCCTGCTGTCCAGAGCGAAGTACGCAATATTGCAGTCCAAGGTTCCGGCCACCCGGACACAGTGCTCATCTTCGGCATTAAGTATTGCCCAGCCGGACTTTTTTACACTCCGCAGCAGAGCAGCCTTCACTTCAGCGAGTTCTTCCAGTGTATTAATATTCCTAAGACCGAGATGATCTGCGGCGATATTGGTCAGAATGGCTACATCGCAATAGTCAAAGGCAAGACCGGAACGCAGCATTCCCCCACGCGCGGTTTCCAACACTGCGAAATCTACAAGGGGGTCTGCAAGAATTATGGAAGCACTTGATGGACCTGAGCAGTCGCCGCTCACAATCTTATGCCCGGAAATATAAATACCATCGGTAGTTGTATAGCCCGGCGAATGTCCTGCAGATTGAACTATATGCGCCAGAAGTCTGGTGGTAGTGGTTTTACCGTTTGTACCCGTGACCGCGAAAATGGGTATACGTATTTCGGATCCCGGAGGGTACAGCATATCTACCACTGCTGCCGCAACATTACGTGGCTGACCAACAGAGGGCTTCAGATGCATACGGAAGCCAGGCGCAGCATTTACTTCAATTACAGCGCCCCCGTTATGTGACAGCGGTGCTTTAAGATCGGGAGCGATTATATCGATTCCGCATACATCGAGGCCAATCAGGGCCGCGATACGTTCTGCAATAAAACGGTTCTCCGAATGCACTTCATCGGTCACATCAGCGGCAATGCCGCCTGTACTGAGGTTGGCCGTTGATTTCAGATAAACAGTCTCCCCGGCGGGCACGACTGTATCCTCATTATATCCTATTTGCTGCAGAATTTTCACAGTATCGCAGTCGAAGATGATTTTAGTCAATTTGGCTTCGTGTCCGTCTCCCCGTTCCGGCTGGCTGTTCACCTTGGTAATAAGCTGATGGACCGTAGAAGTCCCGTCGCCTCTAATGTGCGCTGGAATTCGTCGGGCTGCTGCCACTAATTTACCGTTCACGACCAGCAAACGGTGATCATGTCCCGATATACAGCGCTCCACAATAACCTCAGAACCAAATTTCTGCGCATACAAAAATGCTTCATCTGCCCTTACTTCATCACTAATTTGAACAGAAACTCCTTTTCCATGGTTGGCTTTCATTGGTTTAATTACCAGAGGGAAACCTAAACAGGTTAAAGCTTTGCGCAGATCATCCGGACTGCTGCAAACCTGCCCTTCGGGCACCGGTATTCCAGCGCTTTGGAGTATCTTTTTGGTTTCATACTTACTGTCAGCCAGCTCTACTGCCACACATGAGCTTTGACCGGTAATTGTGGCGCGGATAATCTGTTGATTCTTTCCGTAACCAAACAGGATTTTTGAACAGTCATTCATCCGCCGCCAAGGTATTCCACGACTTTCCGCTTCTTTTATTATACTTAGCGTACTGGGCCCCAACCGTGCCGTAGACCGAAGTTTTGCTAATGTACTGCCAGATAAGCTGCAGTACTTCGAACCGTTCAACTGCAGAGGATTTTGGGGTATATCCTCACCTTTTTTAGTCTGTATGGTATTAGATGTTTGATTCATGTTATAAAAAATAATTTATACATACATCTGCTGCTGAAAAACCCTGCACATTTGTAACTGGTATACGCATAAAACCAAATTACCGGGTAAAGACAAAGATCTCCGTTAACCGAAAAAGATCTATCGTAAACCCCTATGTTCTGGCTAACGGTCATCAAACAAAGTGCCAGCTCAAGGTTAAAAATATGCTCCTGGCCCACTTATGCAAATAAAATAATTAGTGAGGGATTAGAAGTCTTCCGTATTTTTGCAGACATGAAAATCATCTCTTACAACGTGAACGGTATCCGCGCAGCTTTTACCAAAGATTTCCTGGGTTGGCTGAAAGTTGCGGATCCTGATATCATCTGCATACAGGAAAGCAAAGCGGGTAATGACCAAATAGATATTGAAAGTTTGGAAAAGCTGGGTTATCACAGTTACTGGCACTGTGCGCAGCGCAAAGGATATTCCGGAGTTGGCATTGCTTCGAAAATAAAACCGAAGCACGTAGAGTATGGTTGTGGAATCGAGCATTATGATAATGAAGGTCGGATTATCCGGACAGATTTTGAGGAGTTCTCCGTCATTTCAGTCTATGTACCCTCTGCCTCCAACGCGGACCGGTTAGGTTTTAAGCTTGAATTTTGTGATGATTTCCTGGACTATATTAAGGAACTCAGGAAAACAATCCCAAACCTAATCATTAGCGGAGATTTCAACATCTGCCACAAAGAGATAGACATCCACAACCCTGCCGGTCTTAAAAATGTGTCCGGATTTCTTCCTATAGAGCGTGAATGGCTATCGAGATTTATTGATGAATGTGAACTTATTGACAGTTTCCGGTTCTTCAATGACCAGCCTGATAATTATTCCTGGTGGAGCTACAGGCAGAATTCACGCGAGCGCAATAAGGGATGGCGTCTCGATTATAATTTCGTGACGTACAGCATGAAGGAAAGGCTGAGCCGCGCAGTAATACTAAAAGAGGTAAAGCATTCCGACCATTGTCCGGTCATGGTTGAATTAAATGCGGCGCAGAATTAAATTTGCAGAATGCCGGTGAGGAGGTTGAAAATAAATAAAATATCCCGATTGCCGCGTTTCAGGATATTGAAAATTTTTGCGTTGTAATCATGTCACCCCTTCGGGGTTTTGCGCAGGTCTATAATAATGTCACCCCTTCGGGGTTTGAACCGATCCGATATTGATGACGTTAGAATAATGTCACCCCTTGGGGGTTTTGCCGGTCTATAATAATGTCACCCCTTCGGGGTTTTGCCGGTCCTGCGGAACTCCAGCACCCGATTACTAAATCACTCCATTTCACGGTTGACCAAATCCATTGAAAAGGCCGGAAGACAGATGGCTAAGTATTCACACTCTTCATCAAACGGATTGCTGTAGCGGATGCGCGCGCCCTTTTCTATTCTGATGCTTTGGCCAGCCTCCAGGACCAGGATTTCACCGTCAATTTCGAACTGCTTCTTTCCTTTAATGATGTAGGTAAATTCATCAAAACCGGGAGTCTGGTGTGGCTCACTCCAATGCGGTGGTGCTACCATATGTGCAATGGAGATTTCCGGGTTGTCGGTGGAATTACCCCAGATCTCTTGAATTAGTTTTCCGTCAATGGTTGGTACTACGACCGGAGATTTCTGGATTTTATATTTCTTCATCGTGAATGAAAGCCGGTTACTTTTTGCCTGCCATTTCAAATTTAACAAAAAAATCCTTCTCAATTATGAAAAGGATCTTCTGTATGATCAGTTTAGCTTTAGAACTGCATTTCCGGAATATCACCTTCAATGATCAGATCTGCTTCGGTTGCTTTTACAATATCTTCCACACTTACACCCGGAGCACGCTCCAGCAGTTTGAATCCGTTGGGCGTAATGTCCAGTACTGCCAGTTCGGTCACTACTTTCTTTACGCAACCTACCCCTGTTAAAGGCAGGGTACATTTTTTCAGAATTTTACTTTCACCGGCTTTATTCACATGCATCATGGCCACGATAATATTTTCCGCTGAGGCTACAAGGTCCATCGCACCGCCCATGCCCTTCACCATCTTACCCGGAATTTTCCAGTTGGCAATATCGCCGTTTTCAGCAACTTCCATGGCTCCCAGTATGGTAAGATCTACTTTCTGGCTGCGTATCATGCCGAAACTGAAAGCGGAATCAAAGAAAGAGGCTCCCGGGAGGGTCGTAATCGTCTGCTTTCCGGCATTGATGAGGTCTGCATCTTCCTCGCCCTCAAAGGGAAAAGGCCCCATACCCAGAACACCGTTTTCACTTTGGAACTCCACAGAAATATTCTCAGGCACATAATTGGCCACCAGTGTTGGAATCCCTATTCCCAGGTTTACGTAATAACCGTCCTTAACTTCTTTCGATATTCTCTGTGCGATTTGTTCTTTTGTGAGCATGCTTCTACTTTTTCAGGGCAATTTACTCAATTTGGAAATAATACGGAAATCCCCGCAGATTTAGTTGGTAGTATGTTAAAGCGGATTTATAAGTATTTTTGCACATACTTTTATTCCTGAATGAAAACCCTCTTCCATTACCTTAAACCACATAAATGGCTGATTGCGCTGTCGCTACTGCTAACAACTATAAATCAGGTATTTTCGCTGTTCGCACCAGCCATCACCGGTAATATCCTGGATGAACTTGTAACCCATCCGCATACTTTCGATGCCGAAGGCACACTTCCACGGACACTGAACGAGTATCTGTACGGCAGTGCGGTGTATAACGGAGTATTTTACTTCCTGGGACTACTTATAGGTACAGCCATGGTTAGCCGGATAGCGAAGGCGCTGCAGGACTATACAGTTAGTGTGATCACCCAGAAATACGGTGCCAAGATTTTTACTGACGGACTGCAGCATTCCATGGCGCTGCCCTATCAGGAATTTGAAGACCAGCGGAGCGGTGAGACCCTGTCCATCCTGACCAAAGTTCGGGAGGACACGGTGAAGTTCATCACCAGTTTCATCAATGTGTTTTTCGGAATACTGGTAAGCATCATCTTCGTATCCATTTACGCCATCCAGCTGCACTGGTCCATCATGCCGGTATACACTGTTGGGATATTCCTGATTGCCTTCGTTACAAATTTGCTCAGCAAAAGAATCAAGAACATCCAGAAAACAATCGTGGGCGAAACAACCAGCCTGGCGGGCAGCACCACCGAAAGTCTGCGGAACATTGAAATCGTAAAAAGTCTGGGTTTAACAGGACAGGAAGTTAAGCGGCTGAACAGCAACACCTATAAGATTCTGGGTCTGGAACTTAAAAAGGTAAAGCGTATCCGTTCGTTAAGTTTCATACAGGGAACTATGGTTAATTTCCTGCAGCAAATGATCACCTTCACATTGCTGTTCCTTATTTTCCGGGACATTGTGACACCCGGACAGTACCTGTCACTAATGTTTTACGGCTTCTTTATTTTCGGGCCGATGCAGGAAATCGGAAACATCATTATTTCTTACCGCGAGGCCCAGGCCTCACTGAACAATTTCGACAGGCTGATGGAGAAACCCGCCGAGGAAAAACCATTACAACCGGAACACATTGGCGCAATTGAGGATCTGGAATTCCAGAAAGTTGCTTTCCAGCATAAGACCGCACACTATAAAGCGCTTAACGGAATTTCTTTTCGGGTGCAAAGCGGCGAAACCATTGCATTTGTGGGTCCCAGTGGTTCGGGAAAGAGCACACTGGTAAAACTCCTTGTCGGACTGTACCGGCCGAAAGAAGGAAACATACTTTACAACCGGAAAGACGGCAAAGCCTTTGACTTTGATGAGCTGCGGAATCAGATTGGTTTCGTAACCCAGGATACACAGCTTTTTGCAGGCACCATCCGCGAAAACTTATTGTTTGTAAATCCCGAAGCTACAGAGGAAGATCTGAACATGGCATTGAAGAAGGCAAGCTGTACCGGACTTCTGCAGCGTGCAGAAAACGGGATTGAAACCGTAATTGGCGAAGGCGGATTAAAACTTAGTGGCGGCGAAAAGCAACGTATTGCCATTGCAAGAGCACTTTTACGCAAACCACACCTTCTTATTTTTGATGAAGCTACTTCTGCCCTGGACAGCATTACCGAAGAGGAAATTACAGCGACCATCAGGGATATTTCGCGCGAAAAAGACCAGATTACCGTACTTATTGCCCACCGTTTGAGCACCATTATGCATGCAGACCGCATTTATGTTCTGGAACGCGGCAATGTAATTGAAACCGGTTCGCACCTGGACCTTATTTCCGAGAAAGGTCTGTATTATGCGATGTGGAGACAGCAGATTGGTGAAAGAAAGTAGGACACCGGTTAAAAGACTGTGTTAGCTAATGCAGTAAAGTAATTCAATTATATACAAAAAAATAGAAAATGCGAAATAGCTCTAGCTTTGAAAACTTTACAATATCTTTATTAAAAAGATGCCGGCCATGAAAGCAAAGTAAAATAGAGTTATACCGATCTGGATGATCCTTGGAGGATTGATTGTGCTGTACAGATACCTGCGGAATTGGGATGCGTCCCAGGATAATACATACTACATCATATACTGGGCGTTACCATCTATATTAGCATTGCTGCTTATGCACTGCTAAAATCAATCACGACCCCTGATAATCCTAAAGAATAAGGTCTCTGTGCATTATGACTGATCGGATGAGGACTAATAGCTCCCATAAAAAAAAACGGGCGAAAGCCCGTTCCCTTGTATTGTAGTATAAATCAATTTACGCTTCGCGCTTTCTAACTGTTCTCTGTTCTATTCTTTTCTCAAATTTTTCGCCCTGAAAAATGCGCTGAACCATAATTCCGGGAATATGGATTTCATTGGGATCCAGTTGTCCGGGTTCTACCAACTCCTCCACTTCAGCGATCGTTACCTTGCCGGCACCTGCCATAGGTGCGTTGAAGTTACGGGCCGATCCCTTGAATATCAGGTTACCCGCATGATCACCTTTCCAGGCCTTTACGATTGAAAAATCAGCTTCGAACGCGTGCTCCAGAATATGCATCTTGCCGTGGAATTCTTTAGTCTCCTTGCCTTCGGCCACCTCTGTTCCGTAACCGGCAGGAGTGTAAAATGCGGGGATGCCAGCCTGGGCTGCACGACTTCTTTCGGCCAGTGTTCCCTGCGGAACAAGTTCAACTTCCAGTTCACCGGAAAGCATCTGACGTTCGAACTCAGCATTCTCGCCAACATAGGAAGAAATCATTTTCTTAATCTGCCTTTTCTGCAGCAAAAGTCCTAACCCAAAATCATCAACTCCGGCATTATTGGATATACAGGTCAAATCGGTGATATTGCTCTCCACCAATGCACTGATGGTATTTTCCGGGATTCCGCAAAGACCAAATCCACCCAGCATCAGGGTCATTCCGTCTTTAATACCTTCTATGGCTTCCTGCGCGTTCTTTACTCTTTTATCGATCATATTAAGGTCTGATTTTTCTGCCAATAAAATTAAGGATTTTTTCGGAATTTTACCGGCCTTGCAACCGCTGTTTGGAAAATTCAATCAGGAAGAAGTCAGCTGAAGTCTCCAATATCAGGTTAGAAACTGCAAAAAGTTATAAATCAGGATGGATTTACGTATTTTATTGTATAACTTTTTGTCCGGGAGCAGAAATTATTCTATTTTTGCAGCCTGTTAACCAACCTCTGACGAAGGACGTGAATGTTGCTTAGCTTGACAAAAATTTTTTATTTATAAAAATGGATTTATTAAAGTACGTACAGGAGAAGTACATTGCTAAAAAAGAATTCCCGGAATTCAAAGCTGGTGACACCATCACCGTTTATTACGAAATTAAGGAAGGTGCTAAAACAAGAACTCAGTTCTTTAAAGGTACCGTAATCCAGTTAAGAGGAACTGGTGCTACAAAGACTTTCACCATCAGAAAAATGAGCGGTGATGTAGGTGTAGAAAGAGTATTCCCAATCAATCTTCCAGCACTTCAGAAAATTGAAATTGACAGAAAAGGTAAAGTTAGAAGAGCAAGAATCTATTACTTCCGCGACCTTAGAGGTAAAAAAGCGAGAATTAAGGACGCTTCTTACAAGAAATAATTCAGACTGTTATAATAAGAAAACCACCGGAATTTCCGGTGGTTTTTTCGTTTTACTATATTCTCAGAAATTAATTGTAACAGGTATAAATTACCGCAAACAGATAAATGTCATTTAAGGTATTTCTAGCCGGAGCCTGAGGATTGGATATATTTGTGTAAACCATAACATATTTATTAACTGGTATGCCAATGTAAGGTGTATTCCAGTGCTACATTAATAAAACCATGAAATTTTTATGACAGACATTAAACATGCCCACACTTTTCACATCCCCGTAATGGGTCTGGCCTTCACTATCGACAGCCCACTGCGCGTTGCCCAGTACGGGATTGATTCTGTAATCTCCATTATGGATGATGACCTGATTGAAAAAATGAACGCTTTCTATTCAGGCAAATTTAAACGTCCCTATCAGGAAGTTACACAGAAGATGGAGGATTTCCGTGCAAAGCGCATCACGAATTATCTGAATATGATGGATTCTGTGATCACTGAAAAATTTGAAAGCTATAAGCAGGAGCTTACCGAGAAACAGAGTAAACTGGAGGAGTTTATGTCCATCTTACCTTCCACTTCCGGTTTAAAACAGAAACTGCAGCAGGCGGTAACCGCGGGAAAACAGAACATCAGCGAAATAAGGTCGGTCCTGGACGAGTATTTCAGTCCGGGCAGCATCGATGTAAATATCATGACAAAGGTGGACAAGGACAACTTCAGCGGCAAGGAACAGCTACCTGTTATTTACAACGATGCCCATGCCGCGCTGCGCGGATTTGCCGCGAGTACAACGAAGTCATCGGTGGTATTTTCCGCAGGAATGAATCCGCGTCTTTACAGTTATATCGAAGCTTTTGACGATTTCTATCCGGATGAGAACGGCGCCTTTAACAAGAAAATAATCCTGAAGGTAAGTGATTTCCGTTCGGCTACCGTACAGGCTAATCTTCTGGCTAAAAAAGGCATCTGGATTTCGGAATTCAGAATAGAATCCGGTCTTAACTGTGGCGGACATGCGTTTGCGACAGAAGGACATCTGATGGGTCCCATTCTGGCAGAATTCAGGAGCCGCCGTACTGAACTTGAACATACTGCCTACGACCTGCTTGTGAAGGCGCTGGAAGCGAAAGGTAAAGTTATTCCGTCAGAAATTCCAAAGGTGAAATATACCGTTCAGGGAGGCGTAGGTACTGCAGAAGAACATCAGTTCCTGCTGGAACACTACCAAATGGATTCTGTGGGCTGGGGATCACCCTTCCTGTTGGTGCCGGAAGCCACATCTGTAGATCCGGAAACCAGAGAACTCCTTGCAAAAGCCAAAGAAGAAGATCTGTACCTAAGCAACATCTCACCTTTGGGCGTGCCGTTTAATACGCTGCGCGGAACCAGCAACGAAATACTTAAAAGCAAACGTGCAGACTCCGGTAAGGCCGGAAGTTCCTGCCCCAAAAAATATCTGGCACTCAGCAAGGAATATGAGGCTGAAGGAATCTGCACTGCCTCCCGTAAATATCAGGACAGAAAAATAGAGGAACTGAATGAGCGTAAAACCGAACTTTCGCCAGAAAATTACAACAATGCTTTCGGAACAATTACCGAAAAATCCTGTCTGTGTGTAGGCCTGGCTAACTCATCCTATATTGAACTTGGTCTGCCGGTGAAAGGTCAGGCACAGGGAGTTGTAGTTTGTCCGGGACCCAATATTGCTTATTTCTCCAAAACCTATTCGCTGAAAGAGATGATCCAGCATATTTATGGTGAAAAATCCGCTGAAAACCATTCGGAACGTCCTAATGTTATGCTTAAAGAACTGAATCTTTATATTGAAAACCTGTCCGCACAGCTGCAAACCGGCGGGGAAATGACAGCACAGCAAATCAAGAAATGGGAAGCTTTTAAATCCAATCTTCTGCTTGGAATCTCGTACTATAAAGATCTTTTTGCTGAATCAAAATTTTTCAGCAAGGACAGACCGCTGATTCAGGCGCAACTCTCTTCATGTGAATCTGTACTGCTGAAGATGCAGGCTTCTTAAAACCAATATTTATAAAAGTTTCGGCGGGATCAATGATGGTCCCGCCGATTTTTTTTGACCTCGGTCGTACTACTTCTTTGCCACTACGAGTTTCAAAACCTTATCCCCGCCGGTGCCTTTAATCTTTATGAAGTATACCCCATTCAGCAGGTGACTGGAGGAGAATTGCTGCTTCACATTCACCACAAGTTTTTCCTGTGAACTTACCAGTCTGCCGGATGAATCATAAACTTCAATACTCATCTTCCCAAGCATACTTATCGGGAAGTTGATGTAATATCGGTTATCAGCTGGATTCGGATAAAGAGTGAATCCGCTATCCGGCACGTGGCCGGTCTTACATTCATCAGGTATGGTAAAATCTTCAGTCTGGTCATTTATACTGCCTTTACTGCCTGCCGATGCATCTAATCCCACACCGCGTTTGGCAAATGTTTCCCAGATCATACAGCGGTTTGCGCCACCGGTGCTGGCTATATCGGCAGCAATTATGGCATCACGACCAGACGGAAAAGTCGGATTACATTCCTGAAGCTTAACTCCGTCCACTACCGTTTGAAGGACTCGTGTACTTCCGCTGGCTGAACTGGTCATCACATCGGCAGCATAGCCATACTTTTCAGCATATTTCCAGTGAAGGTCCCATAAAATGGTGGCCCAAACGAATCCAATAGAATGGACATCCGGCGTCATTACCCCATCTTCCAGGAACTCCATACCGTTTGTTCTGGCGTATGTATAATTATTGATCCCGAAATCCGGTGAGTAAAACTGCGGACGGATGCCAATTCCGGCGGCGTTCTGTCCCCCGGCATAAGTGGCAACTGACCTTGGTACCGAAGCGGTTGCATTGGGTTGGTTGGTAAGCATGAGAGCAAAGAAATCGGACCACCCCTCGCCCATCTGCTCGCTGGAAATCTCTTTGTTCAGGCAGGAGTATCCATTTCCCGTGAGACGGTTGGTGATTCCGTGAGCATACTCGTGGATAATGATTCCGTTGTCAAAAGCCGCATCAGCATACTGATCCGTAGCCGAATCATGCTTAAGCGTGACATTAACAGGTGTTCCGCTGGAAAGTGTGGATTTAATAAATTCACCTTCAGGATTTTCAATCAGAACCGACGGAATACTGATTGTGGCGTCTGCTCCGCCCATATTACCAAAATTTGTTGCTCCCGGATTGTTGTAGATAATCGCTCCTACAGCTCCCGCTTCCTGAATATTCTTCACCTTAACAGTAAAATTGCAGTTTCCCCGCTCGGCAAGGCCTATTTTGCCTACCATGGATGTAGGCATTAGTGGCGTACATGCATCAATAACAGGCGAAAGAACAACATCACCAGTAATGCCTGCCGGCGTTAACTGAGGACCGAATTCTGCTACCCTGGTGTTGGGCTGCCTCGGAACTGCACTTGCAGGACTGTTGTAGAAAAGCCGCTGCACAAATGAAGGCGTCCAGAGGAACATCTGCATTCGCGGATTGGTACCGTCGGGCGGAGTAAAGAAGTTGGAGTTATTGAGATCCGAACTGTCCTGAGCTTCAGCCAGTACAGCATCATTCCCAACACCACCTTTGCCAAAATTATTGGTTTGAAAATTACGCGCACTCTCAGTGAATCCCAATCTGTAAAAGATATCATGGGTTTTGTTCGCCGTATAAAAAACATTGGTGATGGCCGCGGAAAGGCTGTTTTGTGCCGGCTGGCCGGTGGCAAAAGGAAAATCGAAAATTCTCCCCGACCCGCCATCCGGAGAGAAACCGGGACTGTTACTGCCGGCAACATCATCATAAGCATAGATATTATTACCACGGGTTGTGGTATAGTGGCCGCTACCGTCTGAATGCCAACCTTCGGGCGAAGCATCCGCAAACCAGGGATTCGATACAATTGAGCGCGAGCCGAAATTGGGACTTTCAACCGGTAAGGCAAACACATTATAGGAGGCATTGTCCGGCGAAGCGGCAGAGAACTTAGCTGTATTGTGCGCATCAATCCCTGCCGGTGCAGCGGGTTTAGATTTTCCATCGTGATTAAATGTACAGGATAAAGTCAGGTTCTGCTTATGCAGAATACTTCCCGTAGCAGCATCAACAAGAATATCCCAATACGTACTGCTGCCGGCTTCATGAAAATGAAACTCATAACATAAAATGAGAGTTCCATCCTTACTGAAGTATACCCGGCGGTGCTTCGCAACGTTTCCGGTATCAGAATCATTAAAATCCGCTACCTGATACAATTCCGGATTTTGAATATTCAGCTGACTAAAAGCTGAATGCAATAGCGTTTGGGGATCTTTCAGATTTATATTCTGCTTCAGAACAGTGTATGACTGCGCCAGATTATCAGAGAAATAGGTAACCTTACCCTCTTTCACCAGTGCAGTAGCGACATTGTTGTAGACAGGGATCTCATTAACTGTTTGCTGCATTTTAATTACCGTACCCTTCATGGACCTGGAATAATCTTCCTGCTGAATAACAAAGTCCGGAATCCGGCCGGTACTGCGTGCCGAAGGATCTTTCCAGAGAAAATCTCCTATTATTCTCCGGTGATCCTGAGCCTGCAGAAAACCAAAAGTAAGCAGAAGTGAAGCCGAAAGTATACGTTTTTTCATAGTCGCGAAATAATACCGAATTTACAATATTTAGCGATACTCACACTTACAGTCATAAAAAAACCACCCCTTACGAGGTGGTTAAGTATATAAAGTCTGAAAAGCTTATTCGCCGCCTTCCATTCTCTTTTTAAGTTCAGCCAGAGCGTCGATATCTCCAAGAGTAGCTCTCTCTTCGTTACCTGTAGAAGTTACCTGTGGTCTGGAGTTAGACTCACGTGTATTTCTCTTCTCTTCGTCTCTGAAAATTCCTGTGTGGGAAACTACAACTCTCTTGAATTCTTTGTTGAATTCAATTACTTTGAACTGAGCCTCTTCACCTTTCTTGATTTTAGAACCGTCTTCTTTTTCAAGAAGTCTGGACGGACAGAAAGCTTCAACTTCTGCATCTTCAAACTGAACCTGAGCTCCTTTGTCGAATACATCTGTGGTTTTTCCTGAATGTACAGTTCCTTCAGCATACTTGGTTTCAAACTTATCCCAAGGATTTTCCTGAAGCTGCTTGTGTCCTAAAGAAAGTCTTCTGGAAGCAGTGTCAAGTTCAAGAACGATAACGTCCAGCTTGTCTCCTACTGCGCAGAACTCAGATGGATGTTTGATTTTCTTAGTCCAGGAAAGATCGGAGATATAGATCAAACCGTCAATTCCTTCTTCCAATTCAACAAAAACACCAAAGTTTGTAAAGTTTCTAACGGTACCTACATGCTGGGAACCAACAGGGTATTTAGATTCGATATTTTCCCAAGGATCTTTGTTAAGCTGCTTGATACCAAGAGATATCTTTCTGTCGCTTCTGTCCAGTGTAAGAACTTCTGCTTCAACCTCGTCACCAACTTTTACGAAATCACCGGCGCTTCTCAGGTGAGTAGACCATGACATTTCGGAAACGTGGATCAGACCTTCAACACCCGGAGCGATTTCTACGAATGCACCATAGTCTGCAAGGACAACAACTTTACCTTTTACTTTATCTCCAACTTTCATGTCGGCAGAAAGCGCATCCCATGGGTGAGCTTCAAGCTGCTTCATACCAAGCTGAATTCTTGTTTTCTCATCATCGAAATCAAGGATAACCACCTTAACCGTTGCACCGTCTTCAAGAATTTCTGACGGATGGTTAACACGGCTCCATGAAAGGTCAGTGATGTGGATAAGTCCATCAACACCACCAAGGTCCACAAACACACCGTAAGAAGTGATGTTCTTAACAGTTCCTTCCAGAACCTGACCTTTTTCAAGCTGAGCGATAATTTCTTTTTTCTGACCTTCAAGATCCGCTTCAATAAGCGCTTTGTGAGATACAACAACGTTCTTGAACTCCGGGTTAATCTTAACCACTTTGAATTCCATTGTTTTACCTACGAACTGATCGTAATCCTTAATAGGCTTAACATCAATCTGAGATCCTGGTAAGAAGGCTTCGATACCGTGAATATCCACGATCATACCACCTTTTGTTCTTGATTTTACGTAACCGTTTACGATTTCGCCGGTTTCGTGAAGCTCGTTCACTCTGTCCCAAGCCTTAAGTGTTCTGGCTTTTTTGTGAGATAACTGAAGCTGTCCGCTTTTGTCCTCTCTTCTGTCTACCATTACTTCAACTTCGTCACCTACTTTCAGGCCGCTGTTGTAACGGAATTCGTTAAGCGAAATCACCCCTTCTGACTTAAAGTTGATGTCAACGATCGCCTCTTTGTCAGTCAGTCTAACTACTTTACCTGTCAATACATCATTGTCTGCAAGGCTGGTAAGAGATCCGTTGTAGATTTCTTCAAGATCGCTCTTTTCCTTTCTTGCATCTGCATCAAGTCCGGACTCGAAAGAATCCCAGTCAAACTGCTCAGGTGTTACGTTTTGGTTCATAAGAACCGCGTCTTTATTTTCAGACATAATAAAAAATTTGTATCCCTTCTCTTTCAACCATTGGCTTAATGTGCATGATGAAAAATACGGAAGATGTTAGTTGTTACTGTTTTAACTTTGCCAAAAGTCCGCACAAAAAGTTTTGCAAAAGTACAAAAATAAGCAGGATCTGCAATAACTTATTCTTTAATATGCGCTAAAATAAACGGTACACAAAAAGGAGTGTCTACAGGTGTACAGTTTACCGAAAGGATTGGATTATCTTTGCGACATGGATTTACAACCTATTTATACAAAACTCCAGATTTCTGACATGAACCAGATGCAGAAATCAACCTATACTGCGACCGAAAACGGCAACGACGTCATCCTGTTATCGCCCACCGGTTCCGGGAAAACCCTGGCTTTTCTTTTACCAATTTTAAGAGACCTGAACCCTTCCAAATCCGGCATTCAGGCGCTGATATTGGTTCCGGCCCGCGAACTTGCCCTGCAGATTGAGCAGGTGTTCAAATCCATAGGAAGCGATCATAAAGTCACCGTTTGCTATGGCGGACACGACAAAAAGATCGAAGTAAACAATCTTACCCAGGCACCGGCTGTCCTAATCGGGACCCCCGGCAGGATAACTTATCATATCCGAAATAACAATTTTGATCCTTCAACAATAAAAACAGTTGTACTGGACGAGTTCGACAAGTCTCTGGAACTCGGCTTCCAGGAAGATATGGAATACATTGTTCAGTCTATGTCTAATCTGTCACAACGAATACTGACTTCCGCCACAGCTATGGAGCAGATACCGTCTTTCACAGGTCTCAGTAAACCTAAGCAGATTAATTTCCTGAAGGTACACGAATCCAAACCTAATGTTCAGCTCCGAAAGGTGATGACCACCTCCGAGGAAAAACTGGATACCTTATTCCAGCTGATCTGTAAAATCGGAAATAAAAGAACCCTGATTTTCTGTAACCACCGGGATGCAGTAGACAGGATCTCGGAGCTTCTGCGTGAAAAAGGAATTTCGCGCGAGACCTTTCATGGCGGAATGGAACAGGACGAGCGTGAACGTGCGCTTCTGAAATTCCGTAATGACTCGGCCAGAATTCTGATTACGACTGACCTGGCTGCACGCGGCCTGGATATTCCGGAGGTTGAATCTATTGTGCATTATCAGTTACCTCCCAAAGAAGACGCTTTTGTACACCGTAACGGCCGTACCGCACGGATGAATGCCAAGGGTTTCTCCTACCTTATCATGACCGAAGATGAAAATTTTCCTTTTATAAAAAGTAACACACCCGAAGAAAATGTTTCCGAAAGCAACCGGGTACCCTCACCTACACCCTTTCAAACCATTTATATAAGTGCCGGAAAGAAGGACAAAGTAAATAAAGTGGATGTTGTGGGCTATCTGATTAAGAAAGGCGGTCTCGAAATGTCGGATATAGGAATCATTGAAGTAAAGGACACAACTTCGTATGTGGCAGTAGACAGGAAAAAGGTGAACGCGGTACTGAAGAAACTGCAGGATGAGAAGTTAAAAGGCAAAAAGGTCAAAATGGAAGTAGCATATTGATTTTAGCTGAATTTATTTATCTTTGAAAAAGACACATTTCTGTTATGAAGATTAACCTGCCGGACAAACTCTATTATTCCATTGGTGAGGTTGCACGTGCTTTTGATGTGAACACGTCCCTAATCCGTTATTGGGAACAGGAGTTTCCCATCCTCAGGCCAAAGAAAAACAAAAAAGGTAACCGTTATTTCACTCCGGAAGATCTCACAAATCTTAAGATCATCTATCATCTGGTTAAGGAGAAAGGCTATACTCTGGACGGCGCGCGTGTGGCACTGACCACTAACAGCAAGATTTCCGAAACAATATCGATCATTGACCGTCTTGAATTTGTGAAAGCTGAACTTCAAAAACTTAAAGAATCCCTATCCGATAAACCCGAGCAGTAAAAAGGTGTTTTTCCCGTAAAAAATAAGGTGTTTTCCCCTTGAAAATCAATTTAGAGCGCTGCTAATTTTACATAAAATTAGACAGATGAACTCTACCCTACAATTCACAATAGCCAGGAAGCACTTTATAATTATCTGCATTCTTGTATTGGCGGTTGTCGCAGCTTTAGCGGCATACCGAGGCAGTATACCTGCCGAAACAGAACGTCACGGCGTTCCTGAATTTGCAGAGGTTGAATCCGGTAAAAGCATTGTGCTTTCGGAATTCGACCCGAATGAGCTTGATGCAGGTCAGTGGATGGCGCTTGGTTTTTCGGAAAAGCAGGCTGCCACTATTCTTAAGTACAGACAGGTGGTTGGCGGCACCTTTACATCAAAGGAACAGTTTAAAAAATGCTACGCCGTTTCCGATAGCAGGTACGAAGAACTGGAACCTTATCTTTTGCTGCCGGAAAAAGGGACATCGGCCGTGAGAAATGCAGGCTTCTCTTATAAACCCGGGCGTTCCAACTTTTCATCCAAAAAGACGATTACAATACCAGGGAAATTTAATCCGGACACCTATAGCCAGCAGGACTGGGAAAAGCTTGGTTTCAGCGGAAAACAGGCTTCTGCAATTCTTAAATACCGCTCCTATCTGGGTGGAAGTTTCATAAGCAAAGAGAAGTTTAAAGAATGCTTTATTATAAGCGAAGAAAACTACGCCAGACTTGAACCTTATCTGATACTGCCGGAAAAGGGAACGGCTACAAATGCGGCTTCCGGAGGTCGAAACGGTTTCTCCCGTTCTGAAGCACGAAATACAGTGGCAACTAAAATATCGGAGTTCGATCCTAACCTGCTGGATATGCAGGGCTGGATAGGCTTGGGATTTTCCGAGAAACAGGCAAATGTAATCATGAACTACCGTCAACGGATACTGAAAGGCAGTTTTAAAACCAAGGAGGACATCCGAAACTGCTTTGTGATTTCGGAACAGAAATTTGCAGAACTGGAGCCTTTCATCCACCTTAATCCAGAAAATATAGGCAAACGGAACGGTTCTGCAGGCAACCAAGGTCAGATTTCAGGGCCTGCAACAGATTTCAGCAAAGTTGACATTAACGAAATAACCGCTGACCAGCTCATTGAGTTTGGTTTTGATGAAAGAGCCGCGCGAAACTACGTTTCCTTCCGTAAAAAGCTTGGAGGCTTTGCGGCGAAAAATCAGGTTTTTGAAAGTTATGACATCGACCGTGAACTTGCACAAAAATTAATTGATATATCACCACTGAACCTTTCAAAAGTGGAAAGGTACACTTTGGCCGAAGCGCCTGAAAGCTGGCTGAAGACACATCCCTATTTCAGATATTCAGCAGATAAAATCATTTATTACAGACTCAGCAATTCAGATGAAAAGAAAATCTGGAAACTGGTCAATGCGAAACCGGAATATTTGGCAAAAATGAAGCTGTACCTCAAATGAGCCACGGTGTAGAAGGAAGATTAGTCTATAGTTTTTGGCGAATCACTAAGAAGAGAGTTAAGTTCGGACAGCTCCGCTTCTGTGAGGTCCCTCCATTTTCCTACCGGCAGGTCCAGTTTGATGTTCATGATACGAATCCTTTTCAGTTTCTTTACTTCATATCCCAAATACTCGCACATACGGCGTATCTGCCTGTTGAGCCCCTGTGTAAGGACTATGCGGAAAGAGAGCGTATCAATCTGCTCCACTTCACATTTGTTTGTGACTGTGCCCAGGATGGGAATCCCGTTGCGCATTTTGTGCAGGAACTGCGGAGTTATAGGCTTGTCCACCCTTACTATATATTCTTTTCCGTGGTTATTACGTGCACGCAGGATTTTATTTACGATGTCACCGTCGGAAGTAAGCAGAATAAGACCTTCACTGGGTTTGTCCAGACGACCGATTGGGAAAATCCTTTTCGGATGGTTCAGAAAGTCAATGATATTGTCTTTCTCCCTTTTTGTATCGGTAGTACAAACAATTCCTACAGGTTTGTTTAAAGCAATATAAACATGATCTTCTTCAGTTTTGCGGATGGAAACTCCGTCAACAAGAATTTCGTCCTGGTCCGAGACTTTTGTTCCCATTTCCGGAACAGTGCCATTTACAGTGATTCGGCCCTGCTCAAGCATGCGGTCGGCCTCCCGACGCGAGCAGAAGCCAACTTCCGAAAGATATTTGTTGATGCGGGTCTTTTCCATGTTTGAGAAATCAGGAATTAATACTATAATTATGTATTTTCAGAAAAGCGGAAGTCGTTCTCCAGCATTTTTTCAGAGGCGTCCTTAACCGAATAATCCCCGATCTTCGTGCGGCGGAGGTTGGTAAGGTACGCCCCCACTCCAAGTTCCTGACCGATATCGTGCGCCAGGCTGCGGATGTAGGTTCCTTTTGAGCATCCAACTGTGAAGCGGACAAACGGCAGGTCTATCTCAATTCCGTTCAGATAATGAATGGTCGTTTTCCTTGCTTTCATTTCCACTTCCTGCCCCTTCCTTGCAAGATCGTAGGCGCGCTGACCCTCAATCTTTATGGCCGAAAAAACGGGTGGTTTCTGCTCAATCTCGCCTACAAATTTACCTAAAGTTTCGTTGATAATTTCTTCTGAGATATGTGAAAAGTCCTGAGGCAGTATTTCCGGCTTTTCGGTGTCGTAAGATTCGGTTTGAACGCCAATTTTGATCTCGGTGAGATATTCTTTAGGTGCATCCTGAATTTCCTGGATGTTCTTGGTGAATTTTCCTGTGCATACAATCAGCAGACCTGTGGCGCGCGGATCCAAAGTGCCGGCATGACCGATCTTGAACTTCTTCGGGAGTTTGAATTCGTTCTTAAGTTTGTACTTGAGTTTATTCACCGCCTGAAAACTCGTCCAGTCCAGCGGTTTGTCGAGTAAAATAACCTGTCCGGCAAGTAAATCTTCTGTGTTCATTTGTTTGCTCCTATCTCATTAATTTCGTCTGCTATACGATGATTATACCTCAACTTGTTTACAAAATAAAGATAAACAATCATACCTAACACTGACCATAAGACCTCAGGATGATATATATAGTGAGTCTCGTAAATGCTAATGCTATCCCATAGGGAAACAGGAATAAGCAAGCATATAAACAGATTTATCATACGAATCGTGTTCTTCTCCTTATGAAACACCATTACAGCAATCACAATGGATAAAACCATTAGTATAGCAAATGATATTATGGAATAATCCGTTCCATCCCGTAGTTTAGAAATAACACTTACTATAGAGAGAAATCCATAAAGTGTGAAGAATACAGCAGATATCCAATACACTATTTTGCTTCGAAAAAGCTTTCTGCTGATCACTGAAACTGTGTAAAATAAATCAGCAATACAATTCCCACAATGATGCGGTACCAGCCCCAGGGCTTGAAACCGTACTTCGTAAGGACACCAATAAAGAACTTAATGGCAATCACAGCCACTACAAAGGCAACTACATTCCCAACAAAAAAGCTCATCGTGTTTTCCGAACTCGCGAAAATCATTTCGTATCCTTTCTGGTCCACACCGTGGTGGTTCCACTTCTTAAGGAAAATAGAATAGGTGGTCACTGCCAGCATGGTGGGAACGGCCAGGAAGAATGAAAATTCGGCGGCTGCAACCCGGGTAAGTTTTTGCTGCATCCCTCCTATGATGGAAGCGGCACTGCGGCTTACACCCGGCATCATGGCCAAACACTGCCACAGACCAATGGTAAAGGCCTTCTTGTAAGTGATTTCCTTTTCGTCATGCACCGTATGGGTAGTAAAGAATTTATCAACGAAGAGAAGTACAATACCGCCCAGAATAAGCACGACCGCAATAGGTACTGGATCGCCCAGAACCGATTCAATCATATCATCAAAAAGATAACCTAAGACCAAAGCGGGAATTACGGCTACAGCAAGCTTCAGATAAAATTTTATGTTAGAGAAGTCAAGAAATTTCTTCCAGTAAAGAAACACGACCGCCAGAATAGCCCCAAACTGTATTGAAACCTGAAACATCTTTACAAACTCGTCTTCCTGAATACCGAAAAGTGAACTTGTAAAGATCATGTGAGCGGTAGATGATACAGGCAGGTACTCGGTAAGTCCTTCCACAATTGCAATTACAATTGCTCTGATTAAATCCATATAAAAATTGATTTTAGAAATTTGCAGGCATTACCTGTTCCGCTTCAGGATAGCGTATACCTGAACGGCAAATCCGGCAACCACCAGAAACGGCGCCAGACGAATCCTGCGGAAGGAAAAAATATCTTCATTCCAGCTGTTGGGATCAAATTTTCCGTCTACAGTATTGGCATCGGCACCCATCATCAGCAGAAATCCCAGGATTGTAAGTCCCAGACCTATGAACATCCATCTGTAGTTTTCCTTACCAAAGTAAAATGGACTTTGGGGTTTGTTTTCGGTCGTACCGAAAGAGTCAGCGGAGAATTTTGCTGTTTTCTTTGCCATTTTAAGTATAGTATAAATCGTCGATATTAGACCTCAGGAATCTCCAGGTTGCGAATATTGTGCTCAGTACAGTGATGAATATTCCGATAAGTGCAATTAATCCTACAAGCAGCACAAATTGGTTGGTATCCTGAACAAATGGTGTCTGGATTGTTGATGTAAAATAGTACCATACTCCGAACAGAGCCATGATTCCGAGGACAGCCCCTAAAACACCAAGTAATATAGCTTCCTTCACGAAAGGCATCAGGATAAACCTTCTTTTAGCGCCTACAAGCTGCATGGTCTTGATGATAAATCTCTTTGAAAATATTTTCAGCCTGATGGAATTATTGATCAGTACTATTGCAAGAATCAGAAAGAGAATGGAGAAAGCAAGAATCCATTTCAGAATTTTGTTCAGGTTTTCGTAAATCTGCTGTGATTCCGAATTGTTCTTCACATCCACGATACCAGGTACTGTGGAAATTTGCTTTATGGCGTCATTTACTTTAGCTGGATCCACATATTCCGGTTTTAACGCAATCTCTACAGAAGACGGAAAGATATGCGCATCAAAAAGTTTTTCGGTATCGATACCCAGACTGACCCTCGCTTCCCTGCTGGCTTGCATACGGCTGATGTAAGTTGCTTTCTTTACAGGTGCAAGTGCCTTAATCTTCTCCACAGCTTCCAGCTCCTGACTTGCGAGCTTCAGGGAATCCTTTGCGTCATAATCCTGGTCGAAATAAGCATTAACCACCAACTGCTCCTTGAGATAATCGGAGTATTTTTGAGCGTTTATCAGAATCAGACCGGAAAGTCCGACCAGAAAAAGCACCAGCGCAATACTTACAACCACAGTGATGTTACTAGACCTAAGCCTTCTTTTGTTAAAATCCTCCACTGTTCTCGCCATTCATCAAAATTTTTGGCTAAAATAGAAAAAAACTTCCGAAATTTGTCCGGCGATGCTGAAAAATGAGTGTTAAGAAAACACAAAATCAGCGAAGTAAGCATCCATTCATTAAAGTACAGCAGCCGCTTTAAGGTGCATACTTCCCAATAAAAATAAAACTACATGAGCGTACGGGCAAAAAAACACCTCGGACAACACTTCCTTACGGACGAAAACATTGCAAAAGACATAGTGAACGGTCTTACCGGTTCCGGTTATGAAACCATCGTGGAGGTAGGTCCAGGTATGGGTGTACTGACCAAGTACCTGCTGGAAACAGACCGCAAAATATTTCTTGCAGAAATTGACGAAGAATCCATCACTTACCTGAAGAAAAATTACGGCACTGTTGAAGACCAAACCTTCATAGGGGATTTCCTGAAAACCGATTTTGAGTTTTCGGGTCAACAGCAAACCGCCGTTATCGGCAATTTCCCGTATAACATATCATCTCAAATCCTGTTTAAGATCATAGACCATCATATGATCATTCCGGAAATGGTGGGAATGTTTCAGAAGGAAGTGGCGGAAAGGACGGCAGCTGTACCGAGGACCAAAAGCTACGGAATACTGTCGGTCCTTGTTCAGGCTTATTATGATGTTGAATATCTTTTCACCGTTCACGAGAACGTCTTCAACCCACCGCCGAAGGTGAAATCAGGCGTAATCCGACTCACACGCAATCTAAAGCCAGGTCTGGAGGGCAACGAACATCTCTTCAAACAGATCGTTAAAGCCGGCTTCAACCAAAGACGGAAAAAGCTGTCCAACTCGCTGAAAATACTGGAAATTCCGGAAGTTCTTCAGGATCATGAGTTCATGGATAAACGAGCTGAAGAACTTTCTATTGAAGACTTTATTTCGTTCGCAAGTCTTTGGAAAAGCCAGAAATAAATTATCCCGGTATATACTATTTTGAATTTAACGAGCTAAGGTATTAGGTAATAAATAAGTGCGGGACCCGGCGGCCTTCCCTTCCCGTCTTCTTTAACAAAAATAAAAAAAGGCTGTCTTCACTCATTGTGAGACAGCCTTCATTATAAAGTGATTTGATTTATTCCCTGTTTTTCAACATGATCCAGCCAGTTTTGTTAATTGGATTCTTGTTTGCAGGATCCTCATACTTAACCTGATACCAATAAGTAGAAGTTGGCAATGTCTTACTTTGGAATCTTCCTGTCCAGATAGCTGCATCTTTAGTCGCTCTCCAGATTTCTTTTCCGTAACGGTCGTATACTGAAGCTCCGAAGTCTTTGTAGCGGCTGATTCCGCTAAGATCCAGTACGTCATTCACACCATCTCCGTTTGGCGTAATCACATTTTGTATGTGAAGCGTAAAGAAAGGCAGTTCCCCTACGCAACTTGTATGTTTCACACGAACCTGAAGGTTAAGGGTAATGTTTGCAGCCACGTTAGTGAATACATTGGAATCCTGCCACGTAAATCCGTTGTCAATAGAATATTCAAGCGGTCCGTTACTAGGATTACTGGCCGTAAGGGTAAGTGTATTGGTCTGGAAATCTGCATTGATCACCTGTGGAATCTGTGCCTGCACCACCTGTGTTGAGAAGGTTGCTGTACATTCTCCATTACCGATAGTTACCGTATAGATCCCCATTTCATCTACTGTTACGGTTTGCGAATTTCCGATAACTATATCATCTTCATCCTTCCACTCGTAAGTATATGCCGGGCCTGCACCTGCATCCAGGATGATGCTGTCGCCCACACAAATCTGACCAGCTACAGGCTGCAGTGTTGTGGTTATAGCAGGAATTACTTCGATAGTTATTGTTGCAGGATTGGTAGACTGACATCCGTTTGCACCAACTGAATAAACCGTATAAGTTGTAGTCTGTGTGGGAGCCACGGTAATCACATTTAACGGTGAAGCATTGGTGTTCCATACGTAGGTGGCACCCCCCGTGGCAGTAAGCACTACAGGATAGCCTGCGCACACTTTCATGTCACTTGCCGATACAGTAACCGTAGGTGGGGTAAAGTTCTCCTGAACCGTTACCGTTCCTGTTGCAGAACATACAACATCTCCTGGCTGGTAAGCTTTTGTAATGGTCAATGTGTAATTTCCACCTGCAGCCACCACCGGTGTAAGTGTATTGGCGCCGGAGAAAATATATCCACCATTTGTTGCAACCCAACTGAATACGGAGCCTGCCGGATAGGTAGAACTGGTCGCAAGCAAGGTTACCTGCGGATTCGTACAGTTAATGGCTGGTGGCGGAGCGATATCCACGGTAATCTGTGGAGCCTTCACCAACTGAATTTCAGCTATTTTAGGACAGAATCCTGATTTCACCAAAGCATAAACTGTTACGTTACCAGGACTTGAAAAGGCTCCCGGATTTGCAATAACGTTCGCATTCTGAGCTTGAGCATCTGCCAGATCCTCATAAAAGGCGTACGTAACTCCAGGCGTACTGCTTATAGCGGTCGTAGTAAGATTCAGGTTGAAATTTACATTACCCGGTGCATAACACTGGGTAAAGGTAATATTGTTGACCACCGGAGAAGTTCCACCAAGGATAGTCACTGAAGCCTCGCCAGGACACTGATTTCCGGGAACAAAAACCTGGATCGAATAGACACCCGGTGCAGTTGCCACATATGTAGGATTGGTAGCCCCGGAAATGATATTACCGTTCAAAGACCACTGATATGTAGCTCCCGGTACCTGTACTGAAGCAGTAAGGGACTGGGGCGTGTTATCACACATTTCCACCTCTGCCGGTAAGGCAACGCCATTTGGGTTAAGAATCTGAACACCAATATCAAATGAGCCGGCCTCCAGGAATACAGCTGAATCATAGCCACTGTCCCTGGCATCGGCAATTACCATCTTAATATGGTAGGACTGACCCGGAATAACTGTTGCTGTTGCTTCCAGCGGTATGGTACGGCCGTAATAATTGGTTTGGTTAGGAGGCAGCGAGCCGAAGTACTGCGCATTAATCGGTCCGCATGAAAAGCTTGCAGGAACGATATTAGTGGCTGTTACCGGGCCGGCTCCTCCGGGAAGTACTGCAATATTTGTATAGGTTGCCCCCGGTGTATTTGGTTTCAGAAGTAAAGCAAATGCATCATCATAACCCAGACAGGGGAACCCGCCATCATATTCTTCTGAGGCAAAAATGTAGTTAAACTTCATTTGTGTGCTGGCTGGTACGAAATCAAATTCCAGAACTACAGCATTATGAAGTGCTGCTGATGGATTGGTTGCGGCTACCAAGTCCGGATCACTGTTTGTTCCTGTAACATCGCCAAGTGTGAAAGTTTCGGCAAGATTCCCGGCTTTACGTGCAAATCCTGTTGTCAGTACGATCCCTTCATCAAATGGAAACTGCGACGTTCCTTTATTGAAATAGCCCCAAAAACGATTATTATCCGTTACCGGCTGATTCGGCGAAATAGTCACGTTCGAAATATTGGGAGTCCCGCACGTAGGCGACGCGCCCACTAATACATCTGTTACGAGTTGAGCGGGGGTAAAGTTGGACTCTGGATAAGGGGCCACATTCACATCAATGAAATCCCCGGCTTTGGCTAATGGATTTATTTCTTTCATTGCCGGTGGCCGCGTTTTCTGACCAAACACTGAGGTAGTGGTCAGCAGGCTCAGCGCAATAAAAGAAATACTAAAGTAGTTTTTTAATCGATAATTAAGCATTTTGACAAGTTTTAAACAAATATAGTATATATTTTGATTATCGCCTGTCACAGCACCGTAAATTTTACAAAAAGCCGGCAATGCAGCTGATATGATACGGACAACATATTTATTATGCCCTGAATAAGGCTGTATTACTCGGTTTTAAGATTCTCAATCTGGTCTTCCAATTCTTTAATTTTGTCACGCAATGTTTTGATAGCTGTTTTATTTGTGGTTACATGGCTTTTCAGCATCACATTTTTAGCACGTTCAATGGGAGCTTCCTCATCTTCATCTTCCGCGATATCCTCAATGTCCTCCTGAATATCCTCAATATCATCACTGATCTCCTCGATGTCTTCGGAAATCTCTTCTATATCTTCCTGTATATCTTCAATATCTTCCTGAATCTCCATAACGTCATCCCTCAGCACTTCAATATGTTCGGAACTGCGGTTCACAGACATCTGGATGAAGATGGCAAGATAAATGGCTTCCAGTGAAAGTACAGTAGTCAGTACCAGCAGCATCTTATCGAAATCTACCAGATTAAAAATGGGGAGCATAAAAGCGGTAAGAAACAAAAGGGTATGAACGATAAGAGATGGTATGGACCCAATCCACCACATCACTGCGTTTGCGATTCCTTCCAATACAGTTATCTTCTCAGCGGCTCGTTCTGTTACTTTCATTGTTAAATTCCTTTTGTTAAAATTCACCGTTTACGCCCATCCCGAAAAGTGCAAAATCATAGCGGGCAGGATCGGCACTGTCCATTTTCCTCAACATTACATCCATTTCGGCTACGGTTTTCCAGTCATTCTGCTTACGGGAAATCAGTTTAAGCTGCCTGCCCATATTACCTGTGTGAACATCAAGCGGTATTGATAAAAACGCGGGTTTCAGGCGTGTCCACAGTCCAAAATCCACCTGCCGGCTGTCCTGCCTGACCATCCAGCGAAGGTACATCATAAGTCTCTTCGCCGAAGAATTTTTGTATGTAGAACTGACATGCTTGGCCGAGCGGTGACTGGTTATTCCAAGAAAATCGGTTCTGAAACGTTCCAGGCTGTGGTAAAAGTCAGTCTCGCCCTCCTGTAGCAGGAACAGGTCTTCCAACGTATCAGTTTGCTGGTAAATCCGCCCCAGGTTCCGGATAAAGTGACTAAGGTCTTCGCCGTTGAAAGTGCGGTGTATGCTTTTTTCCGTCAGCGGCAGCAGGTCTGCCTCTTTAAAATTCTTAACGAAATCATAGGGAGAACCATCCATAAAATCCAGAATCTTACCTGCCGACTTCAGTATAGATTTACGGTTGCCCCAGGAAATGGTAGCGGTTAGAAATCCAGAGATTTCTATATCCTGTTTTAAGGAGAAACGGTGCGGAATCTGAATAGGATCGTTTTCAATAAAATCCGGGTGATTATAAAGATCGGCCTTAAGGTCCAGGAAATCCTTCAGTTCAGTAAAATTCATACTTTGTTTACAGCGGACAAATAATCACCGCTTATCCTATATACAGATGAACTGCGCAAGTACTTGCTGTTAATCTATTGACTTTACTTCGTAAGCACTTTCGTTACCCAAACGGTCCACTGCACGGACTGTTACAGCCTGCAGCTTTTTACCTGCCTTATTTAGTGCCAAACTGCGGGACCGGTCTGCCAGGTCAAGAATCTCAGTTTCCCACTGGTCACCGTATCGGGTGTACAGTACCCAGCGTTTCACTTTCTGCATATCTTTTGCGGACCACTCGACCAGGGCTGTTGAGCCGCCGTTTGAATATTTAAGCAACGGTTTGTCCAGAATAGTTGTTTTAAGCCAGGGTGTACGCGGAACTAATGCCTTATCGTGGTAAGGACCATTTTTCAGAGCATTAACCATCTCTGGATTCTGCAGCAATCCGGCAACACTGTAATGGATTTCACCATCACTTTCCTTTAAAATATTCCTTGAAGTTTTAATCTGACCTACAATTTCCGCAGATTTATCAGACACCCCTTTTATTCCTACAGTATTAAGTCCGGGCCAGAGATGACGCTTACGGAGATTCTCGGAATCCCACCATTTAAGAAGCGAACTGAAACGCTGCGGTCCCTCTTCCTTCCAGTAAAGCTGTGGCGAAAAATAATCCACCCAACCTTCATTCAGCCAAAGTTTGGCATCAGCAAAAAGCTCATCATATTGGGAGGATCCGGTAATATCTGCAGGGAAACCCGGCTTCCAAATCCCGAATGGTGATATACCAAACTTCACATGGTTTTTTTCAACCTTAATTTCATCATAAATGCGTTTGATAAACTTGTTCACATTCCCGCGGCGCCAGTCGGCACGTGAGAGTGTTCCGCCTGAAGCCAGATAGGTATTCCAGGACTTATCATCCGGAAAATCTTTGCCACCGTTATATTCGCGGTAGGGGTAGAAATAGTCGTCAAAGTGAAGTCCGTCTATGTCATATCGTTTTACAATATCTTTTACCACATTGGAAACATGATCCTGTGTTTTGGGATTTGCCGGATCGAACCAATAGGTTCCGTTCCTAAGCTTAACAATTTCTGACGGCATTCTTTTCACCATTGATTCTGCGGTCACTGCACCACCTGTAGTATGAAAAGCACGGTAGGGATTAAGCCAGACGTGCAGCTCCATACCTCTTTTATGAGATTCGGTGATCCAGAATTCCAGCGGATCATAACCAGGTCCTTTACCGGTCTGTCCCGTAAGGAAGTAGGACCAGGGTTCGTAGGAACTATTGTAAAGCGCATCGGCAGACGGGCGCGCCTGAAAGATAACCGCATTAAAATTGAGGTCCTGCAAAAGATCCAGCAAGCGGATGGCCTCAGCCTTCTGCTGCTCAGAACTAAGGTTATTTCGTGTAGGCCAGTTGATGTTTGCTACCGTGGCAATCCACGCACCGCGAAACTCACGCTTAACTTCCGGTAAAACCACCGGCACAGGTACCGGCGCAGTAACTGTTTTTACAGGTGCATTTTTAACCGCACCGTTGGATCCAGCCCCTGATGTTGAACTTATATCAGTTTGCTGTGTGGCGCAGGAAACAACAGTTGCGACTGTAAGAAAAAGAGATAGTTTAAGATGGCGGACGTTCATCTGACAAAAATACTATTTAAAAAACGGTTAGTACCTGGCGTGGACATGGTGCAGAAATCTGTAAACAGTACATACTTACTGCAGCCGTTTATAGAGACGTACGGCAAATTTCACTAAAAAGAACAACAGAAACAGTCCAACGATGAAGAAAGCAGACTGAAAAAGGAATAAATCCCAGCTGAAATCAGTATCCATATTTATTTTGTTTAAGCTAATATATAAATTTTAAAATATTTGGTCCGTAACCAAAGAGTTATGATTATGATAGTCGGAATAATCATTTGATTCCGGAAGCGCTCACAAAACCCTCTGCTCCATTCTCCAACCGGATGTGAAACCATTTTCCGTTGCCTGCCAGAACCTTTGCTTCGGATAATTCGGCGGTTACAGATAAGATCTCATAATCAGTGTCTGGTCCCGACCGTATATTTGTGCCGGCTTTTACGACAGAGCCTGACGGGCGCGCTACCTCTGTTGCTTTAGGTGCGGTTCTCTGGCGGATAAAGGGAAAAGGATCTACAGCTCCTCCACTGCCGTAAATACCGAAATGCAAATGGGGCGCCCCACCTTCCGCATTGCCGGTACTGCCTACAAGGCCGAGGGTATCGCCCGCTTTTACCTGCCGGCCGTCTGCAGTAATAATGCTGTCCAGATGAGCATAATAATATGAATAGCCAAAAATACCGTCGCGCTGCCAGACCTGTTTGCCACCCAGGCCGGAGTTTCCTGTCCTGGTTATATATCCATCGGTTGCGGCCACAACCGGTGTTCCGCGTTTTGCGAATATATCTACACCTTCATGACTTCGGGCGCCGCTGTCGCGGTCGGCACCCCAAAAACTCCGGGCATCTTTATTACCCTTCCCGGCCACTGGAAAACCCAGTGATGGCTGTGTGTAAATACTGACCGTGAAATCACCCTGATGCACGATTTCTGGCTGAATAATTATCCTGTAAACGCCTGTACGTTCTATAACTTTGGTAAACTGACCGTTTTTCAGGAGTTCACTTTTCGGAGTTTCGGCCGAAGAATCCGCGCCGTACACATCAATAAAAAACTTAGTCTGGGGATTGTGACTTCTCAGCGTTATCCTTAAATCATCTCCCTGAGTTAGCGGCAGAGAATATCCATAGGCGTGCAGGTCATTATTAGCTGAAAATGCTGTAAAAGTAAAACCGTCTGAAATTTCAAGACTGTTTCCGGCTGCCCGGGTGTATTCTCCTTTCCACTTCGTCATTAAGCTGTCCGGGCCGGAAAACTGCCTTTCGTACTTTGTACGCGCAGAGGTATCAAAAACTTTACTCATCGATTCTTTCAGACCATCGCAGGAAGTGAAAGTCATCAGAATAATCAACAGAAAAATTGCGGGTTTCAGTCTGTACATGCTGGCTTTAAAGCAAAAATTCAGCCGCAGAGGGAATGGATTAAGGCGGAGTGAGACGACCCGAGGCTGCCGAACGGTGCGAAGCTGAAGGTTAGTTATTTGCTGATGTTTAATTTTTTGATTGTAAATCCTTTAGGAGCTTTAAGTGAACCATAGTCGTACATATTAATATATATTGATACAGTGTCGTTTGAACCTTTCCAAGCTAGTCGATAATTATCTAACATCACTTGTCCAAATCCTAATGGGTCATTTTTGCTTTTAATTGGACAGCAACTTCCTGATCTAAAATACACCACTTCTTCACCGTTTGGACCCGCCAGAGCATTCAAAAATCGACGTTCATTTAATGGACCTGATTGGTTATCAACTCCACCAACTTGAATTGGGTTTTTTTCCGAATATCCATACGTAGGGTCATCAGAAATTTCAAGTAATTCAAATGTCTGATGATCTATCAAGTTAGTTTTAACTATTTGTTTCGAAGTTGAGCACGAAAACAACACTAACAAAGATGTTAAGTAAATGTATCTATTCATATGTTTTTATATTATATGCTTTATCATTGTACAGTCTGTTTAAAATTCTGACTATGTTAAATTATGCTATTAATAATCTGCCAGGTGTGATTTAATATCTTTGGCGATCAAGACCAAATGTAGTGATTTGCTTCTGTATTCTTTTGGCTGTGACGATTTATCTTTTCTAATGCAGAAACAGACGTTACGGAGGTGATTGACGGGTTCAACATAGGCGGCGGAAAGCTCCCAAAGGTGAGCCTGTACGGAGCGAAACGAAAGCTTTGTTATTAGCAGTTCGGTTTTTATTTAATTATTTTTTCGTTTCCAATATTTCACGCATCACATTTTTGTTTTTTGGCATAAATATGAATTCAGAACCGAAATTCATTTTCGAGTTTAGTTGAACGTTAATTATTTTTCCGAGTCTACTTTGTTCCTCAATTTTGCGAATTTGTGTAACAGGAATTTCAATAATTTCATTTCGGTATTCAACTAAAATTTTTGCGTTTGCTTTATCGAGGAAAACATTTTTCTAAGGGAATAAAAATTTTCTAACCGTATATACAATTCCATTAATTACGAATAAAATTATTATTGCAGCAATCCATTTTTTTTCAACGATTGATGAATAAAGGAAAAATAAACCTAAAATTATTATCCAAATTGGAAGAATATATTGTCTTAAAAATGTAAATTTTGAATGTAATTGTATTTTCTCCATTTTAGGATGTTTTTTCTTTTGGTTACTATCGCTCGAAACTGACCACTAACGTTTTGCAGATTTGCGATGGGCGGCCTTTTCAGCACAAATGTTTATTCAGAGCACAAAACTTTCGGCTACCACAAAACTGTCTGCGGAGCACGAAACCTCGCCTATTGCAAATGTGCTGTTACCAGCTGCCTTTCTTTCTGTGTCGTGAAGTCTGCTCATTATTTCTTTGTCGGTTTAGTTGTCGAAACAAGTTTAAGTGAGTTGATATAGTCTGTGTCAAACTCAATTGTTCTAATGTCGCTAGTTCTTAATTTCATTTGCCCTTCCCATTTCCCTTTTGGGTTTAAGTCGTCCATTACAAGTTCTTTTTTGTCAATGGATTTTAGTTGTCCTAAATAACAAGCTGTTTCTGATTTTGTATAAACCTGAAAAACGCCAAAGTTGTCAGTTAAATATTTTAGAATTGTTTCAAGGTCGGTCAGCGGAATAATGTCTTTGTCCGTTGGTTGAAGTCCTTTTAAATTAATTACTTTTTCTCTCCATTTTTCGTCTGTGTCCCTGCGACAACCTTCAATGTTTTTGTGTCTGAAAATAATGTAGCCGTCAATTATGTAGTCGACAGGATTGTATTTCATTAAAGTCCAGTCGTCATTGTAGTCAACAACATAACCATAAATGGGTGTTATTCTGTCTGTGAATTTTACAGAAACTAATTGTCCGATATATTTTTTCTTCTTCACTAAGTTGTCGTTTGTCGTCCGTTAGGGTTGCTGGTAACGGAGCGCGGATTGGCGAAGTTTCCTCTGAAAGCTTGCTTTCGTGAGGGAATTTTGCTAATCCGCGCTCCGATGTGCAAAAGTTTTAGCGGAGCGAAGGATCTAACGGGCTTTATCAATTAATTATTATCTTTTTTAATGGAATTGATGATTGTTAATTCATTTGGCTCCGGCGAACCCTTCGATTTCGTGTCCTTCGGATAAGACGAAGCTTAGTTATTGTATGCAGTTTCTTTAGCGGATCCTCTTCACTTCCCAAGTTATTGAATCACTCAAAGTATCTTTTGGCTTTACTTCGAAATATTTAATCGTAGTTATTTTTTTGTTTTCTATTCTTTCCACTTCCACAAGTAAGGAAGTTTCTTCGTCACTAAAATAATGTCCAATTGAATCAATTTCACCTGTTTGTTTATTGTAAAACAACCAATCACTCACTGGACTTAAATTAGCGTTTTTATAATTATATAGAAGAGAGCCTTCACTTTCCTTTTTTCCATTTTCCGAATAATTTTTCACTCCAAAATAATTAGGTTCTTTCAAAAGTGTTGCTATTAATTTTTTCCTCAGATTTGGATAAAATTCTACAATTTTTGTAATTGTTTCTTTGTCAAATTCTGTGACGGTTAGAAGTTTATTGGTGTTTTTATCATAAACCTCCATTTTACTTTTTGAATTATTTTTGAAATATTTCTTCACATAAATTTTACCATTATTTGCAGACATTTCCTCCACTCTGTCAGTATCTTTTTTGCAGGCATAAACAGTGAAAAGAAAAATGATAATCAAATATTTCATTTAAGCGGGATTTTTGGAAAATTGCGGACAACGGTTGGGTATTTCTGTTGGCGGGAATATTACAACTGGGTTTATGTAAATATAACGAAATGAACAACTAGCGAAAATCTTTATAATGTAACTTCCACCCACGCTTATAGAAATACCAAGTAAGCAGAAGGTGTTTTGCCCAATTGTTAGTTCAATAATAAATTATCTTTCGAAAATTTTAATTCTGTAACCACTCCCAAAAGATGGAAAATACAACTCCAACTTTTTTTCTTTAATTATAAAATAATGAATAGGATAAATTCCTGGACATTCTATCCGAAATAATTTGTCAGGATTTCTATTTTTTTTAAAAGTGTATTTTCCTTTAGAAGCATATATTCCGCCTTCATTATATCCATTACATAAACTTAGATTTGAAGTGAAAGTACTATCTTTATTTAGAGTCAATAACCCATCACTTACGATTTTTGTTTCTTTCAATGATGACCTATTTGCATAAGGATTTTCAGAGTTTATTTCGGCAATTAATTTCCACGTTCCAACAGCATTATTTTTAATTGAAGTACAACTACTTAAAACAAACAGGATTGCAAGTGCGCTATAAAATTTTATAAACATGTTTCGTAAAATCTACTTTTAAGCGGAATTTTTAATACACTTTCTGGTAACGGAGCGCGGATTGGCGAAGTTTCCTCTGAAAGCTTGCTTTCCTGATGGAATTTTGCTAATCCGCGCTTCGATGTGCAAAAGTTGTAGCGCAGCGAAGGATCTAACGGGCTTTCATTGTGGGCTTTTCAAGCCCAACGAAAGCTTAGTTATTAGCCGTAGTTTTTAATCAACTTTAATTCTTAATAATCTAATATGGCCAATACCAGTTTGATTTGTTGAACGATCACCAAGAATTATAAATTCATTATTATTTATTTCAAATGCACGGTTTGCAATAAATGGATCAGTATTATATCCAATTCCGTCACTCCATTCCCAAATAAAATTTCCATTTTCATCAAATTTTGTTAAAGTAATTACATTGTACTGTGTGGCTATTTCATTCATTAGCGAGTATAAATTTTTTTGATTATCCGAGAAAAAATCCAAGCCTTGATATATAAAGTATTGTTTTGCAGGTAATTTATTTTGCCAAATTATATTACCATCAAAATCTGTTTTTAAAATCCAATGTTGTTTATCAGAATAACCACTATTGCCACCATAAAATCCATCAATGTAAAAGTGATTATTTTTAATAAAATAATTTTCAAAACCATCATCTCCACCATAATCACCATAATATTTTGACCAAAGCGTATTTGATGTTGAATTAGAAAAATCGAATTTTCTAATACAACCTTCAACTGTCCAAAGTGTATTCTGAGATGACTTATTTTGTGCGGATATTGAAACTACAGAGCCATCGTTCATGTATTTTCCATTGCTGACTCCTTGATTATTTGGATTTTGAATAATTGTTCTTTGAGAAAGAACGTTCCCATTATTATCAATAAATACTTCTTCAGAATTATGCCAATCTCCTGGTCCAGTAATAATCTTAATTACATTATTATGATATGAATAACCAAAGATTGTAGTACCTTGATATCCGTCAGCATCAATTAAAGGAAATTCTTTTTTCCATATTTCATCGCCGTTTATTGGATTAATTTTTGTAATTATTGTTGCTTTTTGATTTGATTTTCCTGTTATAACTGCAATATTATTATCTGATAAAAATTGAATTTTATGACCATTATGTTTTAGACTTACGCTAGGAGAATCTGAATCTTGAATTAACTTGCTCCATAATAAATTGCCGTTTAAATCGATTTTATGTAATACTATTTTTTTTGCCTGAGTGGGATATTGTTGAATTTGTCTGGTTATAATGTAGAGATAAGATTTGCTAGGATCTAATTCGCTATGCATTAGGTATATAAAATTTCCATTATCAGGATTTAATCCTAAATTTTTGTCAGTAGTAGTGGTAAACGTAAATTCCTTTGTATTTGATGTAATTGTGTTACTGTAACCCGAAGCATACCATCCTTTTATATAGTATTTCTTGTTAGCTATAAGATTGCTAACAGTTAAAGTTCCTTCATTACTTTGAATAGGAATTTTTACTTGATAATTTTGAATATCAAAATCTTCAGATTGACTGCAAATCAGGTATTTTTCTGAATTAATATTTTGAATATTGTAATTGATAGATATGCTGTTATTCGTTACATTATTTACTGTTATTTCAAACTTTGGTTTTGTAGATTCAATTTCTTCGTTTCTGCAAGAGAAAAATATGAAATTAAAAAAAAAAAGAAGTATAATATGTTTCATTACATAGTTTTTAATATTCTGACTTACGTTAATTTAGTATGTTGATTTATCACCAAATGCGATGTTAATATCTTTGTCAGTCAGACCAAATTTAGTGATTTGTTTCTGTATCATTTTCACTGCGGCCATTTTTCTTTTTTCCTTTCCCAAACACAGATATTATGGCAGCGGAGATAAGCGGGTCATTTAAATTGACACAAAAGCAGTCCTTCTAAAAACTGCTTTGTATATCTAAATTCTTAAAACGAAAACTCTATAGACTGCTGAAATCCCGCTGAAAAGCTACCGAAGGTGAGCCTGTCCAGAGCGCAGAGAAGGATCTAACGGGCTTTCATTGCTGGCTTTTCAAGCCCAACGAAAGCTTAGTTATTAGCTGTAGTGCTTTTTAAAATATTTTCTTCAAAAAACTACCGATAATTTCTAATGAGCTTATTAGCATATTTTCGCTCCCGTAATTTCTAAGTGCTTTGATTTCATCTTTTTTATCAGCTGCTTTTTTGCGTTTGATTTTTCGACCTAATTTTAGACCGTCAAAAATTGTCCAACTAATTAGAAGTATGGAAGAAAGAATAATTAAAATTATTTGTACATTTTCATTCATAAATAAGTTCAAGTATTTTGAGTTTTTAATGCTAACACATCGTTAGGAACGTTTTAAAATTTTTAATTCATTCCTAATTTTTTCAGAGAATAATAAAATTTCAATTACATGTTACTTGACGAGATTTTTGTTGCATTACAGCTAACGAAGCGCGGATTGGCGAAGTTTCCTCTAAAAGCTTGCTTTCCTGAGGGAATTTTGCCAATCCGCAGATGTGTTGAAGGTTTTTGCGACAGCGAAAACGCTTTGACACAGCTGCGGATGTAATCCGCGCTTCGATGTGCAAAAGTTGGAGCGGAGCGGAAACTTTTGCACATCGGCCGGGTATTTCTGTTGGCGGGGATTATTATAACTGGTTTTTGTAAATATAACAAAAAGAACAACTAGCAAAAACCTTGATGATATAAACTTCAACCCCGCTAATAGAAATAGCATGTTAGCCGTCGTTTTATATCAGTATAATTTTGTAATTCTATAACCGATAATTTTAATTATCCCGTTTTCTTTAATCATTGAAAAAGTTTCTTGCGTTGGTTCCTTTTCTCTTCTTACATCGTAGGTCAGAAGATATTCGCTTTTAGGATTGCTGCCTTTAACTATTAACGTTTCCCAATTTTTAAGATTATATTCAGTAATTTTTCCAAAATCATTTTCAGAACTTGAAATCATTTCATTCAATTTATCTCTGTTTGTTACTGCAAAAAATTTTTCACTGAAAAGGTTTAGAGCGTCATTTTTGTTTCCATAAGTTTGGGAATAATAAAATTTGTGTGTGATTTTTTCAGCATCAATTTTATCATTTTCACGATTTTGATAAGTACTATTAAAATTACAACTTGATAAAATAAAAAGCGTCAAAAGAGTAATTAATGTTTTCATGTATTTCTATTTAGGAACGTGCTTTTTTTTAAATGACGGCTAACGAAGCGCGGATTGGCGAAGTTTCCTCTGAAAGCTTGCTTTCCTGAGGGAATTTTGCCAATCCGCAGATGTGTTGAAGATTTTTGCGACAGCGAAAACGCTTTGACACAGCTGCGGATGTAATCCGCGCTTCGATGTGCAAAAGTTGGAGCGGAGCGGAAACTTTTGCACATCGGTTGGGTATTTCTGCAGGCGGGCTAAAAATACGAAAACCTTCTACTTTCTAAAAATTGAATTAATCGCGATAATCTTCGATGAAAACTTCATACCCGCTTGTAGAAATACCGTGTTACCAGCAGTTTTTATGTTATCCACAAGGGTTCTTCGCCAATTATTTTCCAGACTTCATTTTGCTTTTTCAACAAATATGCTCTGCCCGAACTAAATCCATATTCATAATATCCAACTTCAATATACGCGAAATTATCCTCAAAATATATTGGATTGGAAAAGGATAAAAATATTTTTTCTTTAGAACTCTTATTCCAGATTTTAATATTCGGATTTATTGATTTATCAAGAACTATTTTCTTTAACGGATAATTATTTTGGCTTAATAATTTTAAAGAATCATTTTTTGTATAATTTTTCTTAAAGTCTAGTAAACGCAAAATACTAGTTGTTTTGCCAGGTGGAGGTGGGGGAATTCTTTGTTCTATTTCATCTTTAGTAGGAATGTAAATTACAAGTTGCTTTAGTGAATCTTTAATGAAGATGTTAGAATCGTTAAAAGGTTTAGCGTCTAATGTTACTGCTTTTACTATTTGGTTTAATTCGCTATTTTCTTCTTTTGCCGAATTTTTACAACCGTTCAAGAATATTAATAATAAAGATGAAATTATATATTTCATACCGGTCTTTGTAAAATTGCTGGTAACGAAGCGCGGATTGGCGAAGTTTCGTCTGAAAGCTTGCTTTCCTGAGGGAATTTTGCCAATCCGCAGATGTGTTGAAGGTTTTTGCGACAGCGAAAACGCTTTGACACAGCTGCGGATGTAATCCGCGCTTCGATGTGCAAAAGTTGGAGCGGAGCGGAAACTTTTGCACATCGGTTGGGTATTTCTGTTGGCGGGGATTTTTATAACAGGTCTTTGTAAATATATCAAAAAACAATTAGCAAAACTCTTCAAAATGTAAACTTCAACCCCGCTAATAGAAATGCCTTGTTATCTGCAGGCGTTTCTATTTATCACCCCAATCCATAAAGTTTTTTAAATAAATTGGACTGTGAATTTTGTCGTATCCAGTTTTCCTCCAAAAGATAAAAGTAATTTTCATTGGCTTGATTTCGGGATTTTTGTTTACAAATTTATATCTGACAAATTTTCTTTTTGTTCCGAAAATAATAGTGTCCTGTATTTTAACTTCATTAAGGGGTGTTATTTGAGATTTGATTTTTGGATAGTTTTTTTTCAACTGGTAAAATTGCATTGACATCATACCATAATATTCACTTCCGTAAGTAAATAGTTCAACGGATTCGTTGAAGTGGTTGTGATCAAGACATTCCCAATATTCAGCAACAGTTTTTCTAATCTGTCTTTCAGGAGAGTATAAAACAAAAAAATAAAAGAGTACTGCTAAAAATAAAGCAATTGACGAGGTAAGAAGATATTTATTTTTCAAAATCTCAATGTTGGCGGTTTGTTATGGCTTGCAGATAACGAAGCGCGGATTGGCGAAGTTTCCTCTGAAAGCTTGCTTTCCTGAGGGAATTTTGCCAATCCGCAGATGTGTTGAAGGTTTTTGCGACAGCGAAAACGCTTTGACACAGCTGCGGATGTAATCCGCGCTTCGATGTGCAAAAGTTGGAGCGGAGCGGAAACTTTTGCACATCGTTTTGGTGTTTGCTTAGTGGCGGATAAATCCGCAGGATTTGTCCGCTGGGAATAAAGATAGTAAAAAGCGCAACACTAAGGTCGACTTTGTCGACCGCCATTAAGCAAACATTTTGTTGCCGGCTGGCCATTTCGTCCACTGTGACGTAATGGTCAGTCCATATTTGTATTTCCCTTCGTTATTGTCGCGGAGATAAGTCTGTGTCGATGTACACAAAATTGTCTGCGTAGTTGTTAATTATGTTTGTTCAATTGTTTCTCTTGTCTTGGAATAGTTTCGAATGACTTTGAAAGTTGTCCACGTAGACATAATCATCATGGCATAAATAATTATATATTTCTTATTGAAAAAACTCTCTGTAAATAGGTCTGTCGTTGAAAGAATTAATAAACTATTTCCCACAAACCACATTGTCACGATAATCAAAAGGTTTCTCTTTGTCGGATGAGTCACCCAATTTCTCTTTTGTTCATTTTGCTTGTCAATAGTGTCCGTTTTCATTATTAAATCATTTTTGTTTCTGTCCTGTCCCGATGGCTTGCCGGCAACGAAGCGCGGATTGGCGAAGTTTCCTCTGAAAGCTTGCTTTCCTGAGGGAATTTTGCCAATCCGCAGATGTGTTGAAGGTTTTTGCGACAGCGAAAACGCTTTGACACAGCTGCGGATGTAATCCGCGCTTCGATGTGCAAAAGTTGGAGCGGAGCGGAAACTTTTGCACATCGTTTGACAATATGGCCAGTAAGGGTTTGCGGGCGATTTCCAGTCAAGTTACACGAAAAGTTGAAGCGGGCTACAAACCTTCGCATACCTCTGAAACCCTTATTGGCTATATTGTATGTTGGCCACAGTTATTTATTTGTCTATCATTGTTTTAATCTTGTTGAATGTCTTTTCTGTTTCAATTTTATCTTTGAAATTGATGATAATTTTGTCCCCATTATTTTTGGTCATTATCAAATATGGAAATAAATCAGAATGAATTAACAATCTACTTTTGCCAAATTTATCAAGCTTGAAAAACCCTTTTTTGATATTACCGAAACTAAATCCATTAGTCCGCATTTTAATTGTCGGTAATTCATTAGAAAGCTCAACATTATCAATTTCGCCAATACTTATATCAAATCCGTACATTCCTGAAAATCGAATCGTATCATTATCGTAAATTGTCTTTGAAGGGATAAATCCATAAGTTATTACCCCAATCACGAATAAAAATACCAATCCAAGAATAAAATATGTCAGTTTAGATTTCTTAGTCTTGTTTTTGTCAAATTTCTGAGCATTTATAACCAAATTGTTACCCCGACTAAAGTCACTATCAAAATCATTGAATTGGCAATCATTGTAAAACCAATCCATTTGAATAAATAATATCCGATTATAATTGACAATCCTATAATGATTAATCCATTGCGCATAAAAGTCGATAAACCTTCAATGTCAACATTTTTCTTTTTGTCTTTGGGCATAGTGTTATATCCCGCAATCAATTCGGGTGCGGATTTAACTAAAAATCCAATCCCAATCATGAATAATCCAACTATCAAATTAAGTATATCCATTGTCTGTCAGTTTTTTATAATTGTGGCCAACGAAGCGCGGATTGGCGAAGTTTCCTCTGAAAGCTTGCTTTCCTGAGGGAATTTTGCCAATCCGCAGATGTGTTGAAGGTTTTTGCGACAGCGAAAACGCTTTGACACAGCTGCGGATGTAATCCGCGCTTCGATGTGCAAAAGTTTCCGCTCCGCTCCAACTTTTGCACATCGTTTTGGCGCTTGGCGCAGTGGCGGATTTCGGAGCACAAAACTGTCAATACACCACAAAAGTTGATGCGAGGTAGAATGTTCACGGCACCCGCCATTGAGCCAAACGCCTGTTATGCACTGGGCTTTTTTCAGCCCTTGTCATTTCTACGGTTTTCATAGAAGTTGTCGGTGTAAGAATAGTGAATGTTTTGACCTGCAATTCCGTCATTAAGTTCTCTTATTTTTTGCTTTATATGTTCTTCGGTTTTTGTCTCGAAATCGAAGTCATTAAGAATAATCAATTTGTTATATTGTTCTTTCAGCCACTTAAATTTTTCAAAAACTTCCGGTTTCTCAAAACTTGAGTCAAGTCCGTTTATAATAACTTTACGCACTTTGCTTAGTGATTCAGTTAATAATTCAGGTGTCATTTCAGTCCAAATTTCTATTACTTGATAGTATATTAATTGGTGAAAACCAACACAACCGTCATCGTACCTGTCTAAATATTGGTGATACGGATAGCTATTTCTTTTTGTTTCTATAGGGTAGTTTAATTCATTCAGTAACTTGTCCGAAAGAACAATTCTTGGATATTTGGCACTTCGAGTCTCAAGCATAAATGCGTCAATTAATCCTTGACCGAAAACAGTACCATTGTCTACGTGAATAATATTTCCAATTGTCAGTCCGCCACGAAATAGAATTCCTTTTTCTAAAAGCACAGTTCCGATATATGCTAGGTTAACTATTAACGTTGATGCCATTTCATTGACATTATCGTCAACCTTAACAGAAACAACAATACTGTCGGAAAATGTAGTTGTATTTGTTTTTCCACGTAGGTCAAAATTATTCACACCTTTATATTGTGCGCTTTCTTCAATTTCAACGAACTTCAAGTCCCATTTTTCTGTCTTTTCCCAATCCTTTAAGTATTCAAGAACCGAATAGATTAATTCAATTTTTGAAGTGTCGGTCTCGGATTGCTTTACAATGTCTTTAAAACCGAGTATGTCGATAAAAGCAATTAGTCTGCGTTCGTATTTCAATTCTTTTTTTGTCAAGCTTTCTATATTTGTTTGAGGTTTCTTAGCCTTGTGCATAACGAAGCGCGGATTGGCGAAGTTTCCTCTGGAAGCTTGCTTTCCTGAGGGAATTTTGCCAATCCGCAGATGTGTTGAAGGTTTTTGCGACAGCGAAAACGCTTTGACACAGCTGCGGATGTAATCCGCGCTTCGATGTGCAAAAGTTGGAGCGGAGCGGAAACTTTTGCACATCGTTTTGCAGCTACAAGAAGTTGGCGATTTCGGAGACGAAAACTGTCTGCCACCACTGCACTTGATACGAAGCACAAAGCTTCATTTAAGCACAGAACCGCCAATTTCTTGTAGGTGCTGTTAGCGGTTCGTGCTATTTTTCGTTTGGTTTCCATCTGTCTATATACCATGCTTCTAAATAGTTGTTGTGGCGAATAATTTTATGTGTCAACGGTGGCGTAGAATATGTTTGCTCTAAAGTCAAAGGAATAATTGCATAGTCAAACTGCCAAAGTTTTTCTTTGTTGATATTACGAAATCCGTCAAAGTCCTGTCCGTCCTGTGCCTCATCTGTGAAGTAAATTCCTGTCTGCTTAAATTCTTTGTGCATTTCCAAAGTCAGGGCTTTAACAAAGTCGTAGGTCGTTTTGTGATAGTTACCAGTTTCAAAACTCCGCAACTTTTCCGCTTCAATTAAAAGGTCGCACGCAATCCAATTGTCTGTATTTGTTTTGTCTATCACTGGAGTGTAAACCATTACAAGCGGTCTAACTAAAATGTCAGAGAACTTTGTTTTGAAATGTCCGAGTTGAGTAATTGAAGAGTAAACAAAACCGTCATCTTCAACTTTCCATACAAATTCGTCAAACGCTTGCTTGACTTCATCATTCCATAAGTCAAGCCGTTGCAAAACAGATTTGAACCTATCGAGTATCAACTGATAGTCCGCACCGTTTAGCTTTTCATATGTCTGTATGTTACTTAATTCAGGCATTGTTTGGTTTGTTCATTTCTCGCACTATTGTTCGGTTTTCACTGTCGTCAAAGCATGACCGCTAACGTTTCGGGGCTTTGCGATGGTGGGGCAATCGAAGCACAAATCTTCAATTTTGCACAAAAGTTGAACCGAAGAACTGCCGTTGAACTTTGCAGTTTCGCCCCACTATTGCAAAACCCTTGTGCCTGTTGCACAACTTCAATCAAATATACTTAAAAAGGGTGGACTGCAGCTTAAACCGCATTTATATTGTTATAAATAGTTGAAAAACAGTTGTATATGCAGAATATTTTTTCTAATTTTAATTATGCAGGGAAAGAAAAAATTCACACCGAAGATCTTCTATCAGCTGAGTCTGGACGCCTTGGTGCCGGAAGATAATTTCTACAGGAAAATCCAGTCTGAACTCGGTTTGGATTTTCTCTACAAAGCCACCAGAAACTATTACGGGAAAGAAGGTCAGGCCAGCATTGATCCCGTGGTTTTCTTTAAGATCCTGCTGGTAGGCTATCTCAACAACATCAACAGCGACCGGGCTTTACTGCGGTATTGCAGCAACAGCCTGGATGTGCGCCTCTTTCTGGGGTATGACCTGGACGAGGAACTTCCCTGGCATTCCACGCTGAGCCGTACACGGCAGCTTTTTGGTGAGGAACTTTTTCTGGAACTCTTCAGGAAAGTCCTTTCGCTTTGTGTGGAGAAAGGAATGGTCCGGGGCAAACGGCAGGCCGTGGACTCGGCCTTCATCAAAGCCAATGCAAGTATGGACTCTTTGGTGGAAAAAGAAGTTCTGGAGGATGCTTCGGCGTTCGTGGATGAGCTGGAAGAAAACAGCGCATTTAAAACCACATCCACCCAAAGAAACTGGTGGAGCAGCACCACGCCTGGAAAGAAGAAGCCTACAAAGGCATGCCCGGCAACAATAGAAGCGAAAGAAAAGACGAGGACGGCAATACCATCCGCCCCAAATACCTGAGCAACCACACCCATTACAGCCCAACCGATCCCGATGCGAAAATCTCGGTAAAACCCGGTAAAGCACGCCAGTTAAATTATTCCGGACAGCTGGCTGTGGACGATGCGCATCATGTAATTACCGGCGCCTGCGCGAGTACTTCGGGCAGCAAAGACAGCGTGATCTTCCCGGAGATTATGAACCAGACGCTTGAAAATCTTTCCCTTAACCAAATGCAGACCGAAGAAGTCCTAGCCGATGCCGGCTACAGCAGCGGCGAGTCTTTAAAGTACTGCAAAGAAAGAGGCATCAATGCCTACATCCCAAACTTCGGGCAATACAAGCCCGAGCGGGAAGGGTTTGAATTTGTAAAAGGAGAAAGTGAAGAAGAAGATTATTACCACTGCACCCAAAAAGGCGGAAACCATGCCGTTTTGCCCTTCAAAAGAATCCTGACCGACAGCAAGGGTTACCGAAAGAAGAGTTACCGCAGCAGCGAGCGCGCCTGTAGTGACTGCCCGCTGAGAGCGGAGTGTTGCGGCAAGGTCACGAAGTTCAAGAAGATAGAAGACAGCATCCACAAACCCCTGTACGATGAAACGCACGAAAAACTGCGGCGCGATCCCAATTACACACGTTTCCTTACCAAGCGGCGGAGTTCGCGCGTAGAGCCGGTGCTGGGAACCCTCATCAACCATCACAACATGAAACGGATTAATTCCCGCGGCATGAGTCAAGCCAACAAACACGTCCTGATGGCTGCGCTGACCTACAACCTGAAAAAATACCTGAAGTTTATTACCCGCAAAATTCACCGCAACATTCAAATCATGAACCTTCCAAAAGGGAAGTTTGGGTTTGGCGGTACCTCCTCGCCACGGCTTCACCTGTTCAAATTTAAGCCACCGGAAAATCCGAAAACTTTTACCGCTGAAAACAAAAACCTCCTTTAAATCGCTTTAAAAGAGGTTGTTTTTTATTGAACTGTCCGACCGTGACGCTTAAATCTTAGGTTGCGCAACGGTTACCGATGTTGGCAGTAGTTATTTTTTTCTAAGTTCTTGGTCAATTTTTTCAAGTATTGGTTTTATTCTATTAAAGTCTCCAATTGTTCTTGAAGGCGCATTAAAATTTCTTGTTACACCTTTCAAATAAGTATGTGCCGCTAAATTTCTACTATCTTTAATATTCCCAAGATGTCCTTTCAATGCTGTTATTTGCCCAGTTTTTTCAAGTTCCTTTTCTAATTTTTCAACTTCTATAAGTCCAATTAAACTAATTAACATTGGACGAATGTTTCTTTTGTATTCAAAACCATAATTAGGTTTAACTATTGACTCTTTACAATATGTTTTATTGTCCGTTTCTTTTAAATGTCTTTTAGAATGTCGTAGAACAATATCGTCAACTGTTTCTTCTATCCAACCACAAAGTTCGATGAGTGCTAATTTTGAAAAATAAATTGCTTTTTTTTGACTAGAAGAAGTATTGTATAATTTATCTAACTCCTTTAAGGTGTTATCTATGTAAGAAACTGCAATCATAAATTATCCAAATATTTCAATAGATTTATTAAAACGGGTTATGACTTTATCTTTTTGAGCTAAGCCTTCTTTTAAACTATTGACAGAGAACAATTCATTTTCTCTTAAAGATGTATATCTCTCTTTTAATTTATCAGATGTTTCACTCTCAAGGTTTTCAAGGTTTTTAGCAACACCAACAAATAACGCCTCTGTTGTGGCTTTGCTAAGTGTTGGTAACGGTTTTGAGCCTAAAATTTTTGTATAAATCAAATCTATTGTTCGTTGAAAAAGTTCTCTGAATTTTTCAATGTTTTCTGGTGATGTTTTACGATATGAATCCATAAAATCATTGAGAAATTTTGAAAGTTGTCCTTTATACTTTTCAAGATTGTATGTGAAAGAAAGAAATCTCAAAACGAGTTCTTCATTAGCAAAACGGTCTTTCTTTTCACTATCAACACTGAATAATTTTAAGTAGTTTTCATATTCAACAGCTTCTTTTAAGAACGCATTAAATGTTCCGTTGTATATACAATTTCTAATTTCTTGATTTGTCAGTTTTGCTCCACCAGTATTAAGGCGATGAAAAATCGTAAAAAGATATTCCATATGACTTTTCTTTGAGTAATTACAACGAAGCACTGTTATTGGGATAACTGTGTTTTCTACCTTGTTGAACAAGTCAGGATATTTACTTTTTATGGTAAGATTGCTTTTTCCGGAAATTCTGTCGTCAATGTCTTCCAATTTTGCAAGTTTCCATTCTTTGGTTGGTTCTGTGTCAAGAAATTTAACTGTGCTTGCAATTCGTTGAAGTCCGTCTATAACAAATCGTTCTTGTGTTTTGTAATCAAGACTAATACACAAACTCGGTATAGGAAGCTGCTTCACAAGTGAATCAATTAGCCTTGTTTGCATAGTGGGAGACCAAATGATTTCGCGTTGAAAGTCTGGTTGAATGTCTAATTGACCTTCTTTGTGCATACGCAACAAGTCGGCACAAGAACGCAATTCATTAAACGCAACAATATCGTCTGGTGGTACTTCATTATTGTCGTCCGTGTCTAATTGCTCAGATTCTAACTTTTCAAGTTGTTCGTCTAATTCTAAAAGTTTATTTGCCATATTTCGTCTTGATGTTTTGTCGTTTTATAATTACTGCCAACGAAGCGCGGATTGGCGAAGTTTCCTCTGGAAGCTTGCTTTCCTGAGGGAATTTTGCCAATCCGCAGATGTGTTGAAGGTTTTTGCGACAGCGAAAACGCTTTGACACAGCTGCGGATGTAATCCGCGCTTCGATGTGCAAAAGTTGGAGCGGAGCGGAAACTTTTGCACATCGGTTGGGTATTTCTGTTGGCGGGGACTTTTTATAACAAGTCTTGGTAAATATAAAAAATTGAACAATTAGCAAAAATCTTGATGATAGAAACTTCCGCCCCGCTAATAGAAATGCCTTGTTATCTGATGTACCTGGCTAAAGGCATTTATATCCAGATTTAACTTTTCTATAATAATCTTTTAATGGTTCAAAACCAATCTTTACTCTTTCCGCTTCAGCATTTTTGCAATCGCAAATATTAGCATTTAAATAAGTTCCATATAAAAAACAAGTTTCAATATAGTTTTTATTTTTGACGAAGTTTTCGGCGACCTTACTAAGGTTATTTCCAATTGTATAATCTATAACTCTTGCATACTGATATGGATACATTTCTCCGTTCAGCACCGCTTCAAGCATATAACTTTGAAGTTGTTCAGTCTGTTCTCTATCAAAATGTAGAGAGATTAACACAATGTTATCAGTTACATCATATTTCCCTTTTGGGCTAATTTCTCCAATCATAGAGAAGCCCGGCCATTTATTATCATTTAATCTAATAATTTCTTTGAGTTTTTGAAAATTTTGGAGATCTATAATTTTCATTTTTTTATTGGTTCCAAAAATAGGATTTCTTACTTTTTGATCATTTTTAATCATTTCCTCAATTTCTTTTCTTAAGGTAATATTTAGGGTCTGCAAATGTTTTTCATGTAAACTCATATATCTGTTTTTTAGAACTTTCCAATACACAGATTTCTTAAAAGAGGATAATTTGGGCGTAATCCTACTAAGAGTTAATCCATTCTGAATTCCTATGCTTAAATAGCGAAAAGTTTTTTCATCTTCATTTAGCCTTTCGGAATTAATCGCAGCAAAAAGATAGTCTTCTTTAAAAGGCTTTTTAACCAACTGAAATGCCTTTTGATACAGAATGTCTGCCTTCTCAAAATTTCTGTCCAAACTTGATATCTCCGCATCATTTATTATTCGATAATATTGTAAATATTCTTGTCCTTTATATTTATTAATAATTAAGAAAAGTAAAAAACCTAATATTATTTTCATATTTGCGCTTTGAATTGTATAGCAGATAACGAAGCGCGGATTGGCGAAGTTTCCTCTGAAAGCTTGCTTTCCTGAGGGAATTTTGCCAATCCGCAGATGTGTTGAAGGTTTTTGCGACAGCGAAAACGCTTTGACACAGCTGCGGATGTAATCCGCGCTTCGATGTGCAAAAGTTGGAGCGGAGCGGAAACTTTTGCACATCACGTAAATATATGTATATTATCTGATGCAATGCACCCCTTATACAAAAAACTTATGCAGTCCAAATAACTTCCTGAATATTAAAGCCTTATGCCTATATTCGAAGTGCGCATTTTATATTGTTCAAATAGAATTTCCACATTTATTTGCAAATATTAACATACCCAAAATGCGCATAGGGTATTTGGACTTTTCAGAAAAAGATATCGCTTTACAGCGCAAGTCATTCGCTGTAGTATTATAAAGCCTCGGGACATCCGGTAAGTTTTTCAGCTAAATAAAATCGCTAAGTTTTCTAATACCTTTCTTTAAAACTTACTGTTCAGCAAACCTGTGCCTGATGACAGGCCGGTTAGCAATCATAAGCGTATTTGTGAACATTGTGCTTTATTACAATTCATGCGTATTCTGAATAATTGAAGTACTACTTCAAAACACAAAATTGCTTACAGAAACACTCCAAAAAACCACTTCGTTTTTCTCAGGAAGACACGTCACGAAGACATTCATGCTGCTGTTAAATAACAGGTCTCGCTGCTAAACAACAAAAAAATGCCCCGGTAAACCGGGGCACAAATGATATATACGGAAGGAATTATCCTTTCGCGTTTCTTTCAATTCTCTTTCTTTCTTCTTCAGAAAGGACTTTCTTACGCATACGGATGAAGTTTGGAGTTACCTCAATGGCCTCATCAGCCTGGATGTATTCCATACATTCTTCCAGTGAGAACAGGGTTTTTGGAGCGATGTTTCCGTCTTTATCCTTTCCTGAAGCACGCATGTTGTTAAGCTGCTTGGCTTCTACAATGTTTACAACAAGGTCGCCCGGCTTGTTTTGCTCGCCGATAATCATACCGCCGTAGATTTCCTCACCCGGATCAACAAAGAATTTACCTCTGTCCTGCAGTTTTGCAATGGAATATTCGGTAGCCGGACCCTGAGTCTTGCTAACCAATACGCCTACAAGCCTTCCTGGAATAGCACCTTTATAAGGCTTATATTCTGTAAAACGGTGCGCCATAATAGCTTCACCGGCTGTAGCCGTAAGCATCTGCGATCTCAGACCGATCAATCCTCTGGAAGGAATCTCGATTTCCAGGTGCTGCATCTCCCCTTTGGTTTCCATAATATGAAGATCCCCTTTTCTTTGCGTCGCAAGGTCGATCACACGTGAAGCGTACTCTTCCGGAACGTCTACTACCAAAGATTCATAAGGCTCACATTTCACACCGTCAATTTCCTTAAGGATCACCTGAGGCTGACCGATGGTCATTTCATAACCCTCTCTTCTCATCGTTTCGATAAGAACGGAAAGGTGAAGGATACCACGTCCGAATACCAGGAATGTGTTGGCATCTTCAGTTAATTCCACACGAAGTGCCAGGTTTTTCTCCAGCTCCTTCATCAGCCTTTCTTTAAGGTGATTGGAAGTTACATACTTTCCGTCTTTCCCGAAGAACGGTGAGTTGTTGATGGAGAATGTCATGTTAAGGGTAGGCTCATCAATCGCTGTACGTGGCAACGGATCCGGATTCTCAAGGTCTACAAATGAATCACTGATCTGGAATTTGTCAAATCCAACAATTGCACAGATATCACCTGCTTTCACTTCCTGAACTTTCTTCTTGCCCAGACCTTCGAAAACATAAAGTTCCTTTACTTTTCCTTTGATGATGGTACCGTCTTCCTGCGCCAGACCTATCCATTCGGATTCCTTTACAGAACCCTGAGTGATCTTACCAATGGCAATCCTACCAAGGAATGAAGAGAAATCCAGGGAAGTGATCTGCATTCTAAGGGGGCCTTCTTTAGCTTCCGGTGCCGGAACATATTGCAGGATTCCGTCTAGAAGCGGGAAAATATTGTCGGTTTGCTCCAGGGAAGTGTTGAACCATCCCTGCTTGGAAGAACCGTAGAAAGTTGGGAAATCCAGCTGCTCCTCTGTGGCGTCCAGGTTGAAGAACAGGTCGAACACCTGGTCATGAACCTCGTCCGGACGGCAGTTTGGTTTATCTACTTTATTGATTACTACAACCGGTCTAAGACCCAGTTCCAGTGCTTTCTGTAATACGAAACGCGTCTGTGGCATTGGTCCTTCAAAGGCATCTACCAAAAGCAAAACACCGTCGGCCATTTTCAGGACTCTTTCTACCTCACCACCAAAGTCGGCGTGACCAGGGGTATCAATTACGTTAATTTTGGTGTCTTTATAAGCCACCGATATGTTTTTGGATAAAATGGTAATACCACGCTCTCTTTCAAGATCGTTATTATCCATAATTAAATCGCCTGATTCCTGATTTTCCCTGAAAATGCTGGTTGCGTGAATAATTTTGTCAACCAAAGTGGTCTTACCGTGGTCAACGTGCGCAATGATTGCGATATTTCTAATGTTTTGCATAAATATTTTTTGACGGTGCAAAAGTAGTTTTTTTATTTGAGAGTGGAAAGTATATGGTTAAAAGATTTAAAGTGAGTTAATACATTGATAATGAAATGATTTCAGGAGAAAGAAAAATGAACGGACAATGTGAAACAGGGCTCTTTGCTCTTAAAACAGAAGTATTGATTCTCTAACAAATATCGGGAAAGATTAGGTAAAAAAAAATGTACATTTGGTAAAAACAAGTTATATGACAATTGAGCGGAAGCACAGTGGTAAAGACATCAGCATATTTTCGGAAATGACGGCCCTGGCGCAGCAATACGGCGCCGTAAACCTGTCGCAGGGCTTCCCGGACTTTGAAATCGACCCAAAACTTAAAGAACTACTGGGTAAGGCAACTTCGGATAATCATAATCAGTATGCACCGCTTACCGGCGTTCCGCTTCTTACGGAAAATCTGGTGACTTTTAATGCGCGCAGAAAGAAACCTCTGGACCTACATTCTTCCGAAATCATCATCACACCCGGTGCCACCTATGGTATTTACTGTGCGCTGGCAACAATACTGAAACCCGGCGACGATGTGATTGTTCTGGAACCCAGCTATGACAGTTATGTGCCGGCCATAGAGGTTAATGGAGGTAAACCGGTGTTTGTTAGCCTGGATAAAGATTTCAGACCTGACTTTGAAATGATAAAAAATGCGGTTACGCTGCAAACCCGGGCGATCATTATAAATTCGCCGCACAATCCCTCAGGAAATATCTGGACAGAAAAGGATTGGGAAGCATTGTGGCAAATTGTAAAGGATACGGAGATCATCGTAATTTCGGATGAAGTTTACGACCTTCTGTGCTATGACGAAAATGTATTCACGAGCGTGATGCATCATCCGCATCTCCGCAACCGGAGTTATGCTGTGTTTTCATTTGGCAAAATGTTCCATGCAACAGGCTGGAAAGTTGGATATGTACTGGCAAGTGAAGAACTGAACTATGCCTTCCTCAGAGTGCACCAATATTTAAGTTTTTGTGTAAATGTTCCTGCTCAATACGCACTGGCCGGATATCTGGAAGTTTTTGACGCAGCTGCGAACAGCCGGATGATGCAGAATAAAAGGGATTATCTGATCTCAGCCTTCAGCGGTTTGCCTTTCACGATTACCGGGAAAGCAGAGGGTGGATATTTCCAGACCATGGAGTACCATAATCTGTCAGATTTGGGTGACAGAGATTTTGCTGTTTGGCTTACGAAGGAGAAAAAAGTGTGTACCGTGCCTGTTTCGGCGTTTTTTCATAACGGGCAGAATACCGGTAAGGTGAGATTCTGCTTTGCTAAAAAAGAGGAGACCATAGATAACGCCGCCGAATTCCTTAGAAACCTTTTATAAAAAAAGCCGGAAAAAAATTTCCGGCTTCGTATATTACGCTATTTGACTGATTACATCTTCAATTTTATCCAGCGCCAGCTGAATTTCCTCTTTGGTTACGTTCAGATGCGGGCGGAAACGAAGTGACTGGTCTCCGCAACCCAGAATAATCAGGTTCTGGCGGTACAGTTCGTCGCGTACTGCATCGCGCTGCGCACCATCCGTAAGGTCAACGGCACACATAAGCCCTCTGCCTCTGGCATTTGAAAGTTGCTGCGGATATTTTGCCACCAGATCCTGCAATCCTGTCAGCAGGTAATCACCTACTACCCTGGCGTTTTCACAAAGGTTTTCTTTTTCAATTACTTCCAGTACCAGCTTGAAACGCATCATATCGATGAAGTTTCCACCGAACGTAGAGTTAATACGGGAGCTTTCGCGGAATACATTGTCGGGAATCTCATCAAACTTCTCCTTATTGGCAAGAACCCCGCACACCTGCGCTTTCTTTCCAAAGGAAATAATATCCGGCTTAGATGTAAAATGCTGGAACGCCCACATCTTACCCGTGATTCCAATTCCGGTTTGCACTTCATCAAAAATCAAAAGTACCTCGTTTTCGTCACACAGTTTTCTTAAACCTGTAAAGAACTCATCGCGGAAATGGTTGTCGCCACCTTCTGCCTGAATGGGTTCGATGATGATGCAGGCTACCCTGTTTGGATTTGCCAAAATAGCTTCTTCAATATTCAAAAGCGCCAGGTGCTCATTCTTGATTGTTGTCTCCAGATTTTCCTCCGTTACCGGGAAAGTTAAATAAGGATTGATGATTCTGGGCCAGTCAAACTTCGGGAAGTACATATGTTTCCTTGGGTCTGAGGTATTGGTCAGACTGAGCGTATAACCGCTGCGTCCATGGAATGACTGACGGAAGTGGATACAGATATCACCTTCAACAGTCAGCTCTTTTTCAAAATTCTTACGCGTTTTCCAGTCGAAGCAGGCCTTCATGGCATTCTCTACCGCCAAAGTTCCTCCCTCAATAAAGAAACAGTACTGTAACTCCTGCGGAATGGCTACTCTTTCGAAAACCTCCATAAATTCCGCGTATTCTTCGGAATACACATCTGCAAGTGTTGGTTTGTTAATGGCCATCCTGCCCAGCCAGTCGGAATGCTGTACGAGATATGGGTGATTATAGCCGATAGATGCTGAGGCGAACATAGAAAACATATCCAGGAATTCCGTCCCGCTTCGTTTGTCGGCGATATAGGAACCATGAGATTTTTCAATATCCATAACGAAATCGAAGCCGTCGGCAAGGATGTGTCTGGCAAGTGTGTTTTTTACTTTATTGGTAGTCTCCGGTTGTTGAGCGATTGTGTTGTTCATTTTTTACTGATTGTTTTGATAGCTGCGATAGCTAAGTGAAATAATATTTTGTGATTTGATGGCTGCTTTTTTTAGATATCGAATTTAATACCCTGAGCCAGCGGCAAAGTCGTACTGTAATTGATGGTGTTGGTCTGCCTTCTCATATAATACTTCCAGACATCAGATCCCGATTCGCGTCCGCCGCCTGTTTCTTTTTCACCACCGAATGCACCACCGATCTCAGCACCGGAAGTACCGATGTTTACATTGGCAATACCGCAGTCTGATCCGGAATGCGAAAGGAAAAGTTCGGCTTCGCAAAGATTCTGTGTCATAATTGCTGAGCTAAGTCCCTGCGGAACATCATTCTGCATTTCAATAGCTTCGTCCAGATCATCATATTTCATGATATAAAGGATAGGTGCAAAGGTTTCGTGCTGTACGATTTCAAAACTGTTTTCAACCTCAGCAATACATGGCTTTACGTAGCAGCCGGACTCATAGTTACCGCCTTCCAGCACACCGCCTTCCACGATGAACTTTCCGCCTTCCTGCTTACACTTTTCAATAGATTCCATGTACTGTGAAACCGCATCGGTGTCAATAAGCGGTCCTACATGGTTATTTTCATCCAGTGGATTCCCGATTTTAAGCTGTCCGTAAGCCTTAACGAGACGGTTTTTAACCTCGTCATAAACCGAAGAATGAATGATCAGTCTTCTTGTAGAAGTACATCTCTGCCCGGCAGTTCCTACAGCTCCGAATACAGCTCCGATGATGGACATATCCAGATCCGCATGTTCGGAGATAATGATGGCATTGTTTCCGCCAAGTTCCAGGATGGATTTTCCGAAACGCTCAGCCACCTTGGTTCCTACCATTCGTCCGACACGGGTAGAGCCGGTAAAGGATACAAGCGCTGTTCTTTTATCAGCAACCAGTTTCTCACCGATCGTATGATCGCCAACGATCATTCCTGAAATCCCTTCAGGCATATCATTTTCTTTCAGAACCTCAGCAATGATGTTCTGGCAGGCTAAAGCGCAAAGGCCAACTTTCTCAGACGGTTTCCAAACAGTTACATTACCGCAGATCCAGCTAAGGGCTGTATTCCAGCTCCACACAGCTACCGGGAAGTTAAAGGCTGAGATCACCCCAACAACTCCAAGCGGATGATACTGTTCATACATACGGTGCAAAGGTCTTTCGGAGTGCATCGTAAAGCCATGCAGCTGACGGGAAAGACCTACCGCGAAGTCGCAGATATCAATCATTTCCTGAACCTCGCCTAAACCTTCCTGAAGGGATTTGCCCATTTCATAGGAAACGAGTTTGCCCAAATCGTCTTTTTTCTCTCTTAATTTATTACCGAACTGTCTTACAAGTTCTCCTCTTTTCGGTGCCGGCATTAACCGGAACTCCGGAAAAGCAGCTTTGGCGGCAGCCATTACAGTTTCATAATCTTCTACCGATCCGGATTTAATTTTGGCGATAAGCTGGCCATCCGTTGGCGAATAACTTTCAATGACATCTCCGTTTGCAAAGGTTTGCGTTCCTGTGGAAACGCCTATATTTTCACTTGAAATTCCTAAATTCTTCAGGGACTGCCCAATACCGTAGTCCTTATGTGTTTTACTCATATTATCTGTTTTCATATGCGCTTAAAGATACGCAGATTTGGTGGAACGGCAAAAAAATGCTTTACGCGATTTGGCGAAACAAGGGTCTACACCGCACATTTCAGACTTAATCTTTAGTTTATATTCAGTATCATAACCAATGGATTATGAATCACGTAAACCGGCAGGACACAGACAAATATTAATGAGACGAAATCAGCCCACAATTTTTTAAATATTTGTAACCTTTAAGGGCTGCATAACGTATATGTAATTAGAGCCCGACGTTAAACGGGTGTTTATTGTACATGAGACAGTTAAAAATTACCAAGCAGGTTACCAACAGGGAAACCGCGTCACTGGACAAGTATCTTCAGGAAATCGGAAAAGTAGAACTGATTACCGCCGACGAAGAGGTTGATTTAGCACAAAAGATCCGCGCCGGCGACCGTGCCGCACTGGAAAAACTTATTAAGGCCAACCTTCGTTTCGTGGTTTCCGTATCCAAGCAGTACCAAAACCAGGGACTCTCCCTTCCCGACCTTATCAATGAGGGAAACCTGGGATTGATGAAAGCCGCCAAAAGGTACGATGAAACCAGAGGTTTTAAATTTATTTCGTACGCAGTTTGGTGGATCAGACAGTCTATCCTTCAGGCACTGGCAGAGCAGTCCAGGATTGTGAGGCTTCCTCTAAACAAGATTGGTTCCATCAACAAAATCAACAAGGCTTACGCTCACCTGGAGCAGGAGAACGAAAGACCACCATCCCCGGAAGAACTGGCAGAAGTGCTGGATATGAGCGAAGAGGACATTAAGGAATCCATGAAAAACAGCGGAAGACACCTTTCTATGGATGCACCGCTTGTAGAAGGAGAAGATTCCAACCTTTATGATGTATTGAGATCCGGTGAATCGCCAAGTCCGGACAAAGACCTGATGCTGGAATCCCTGCAGATTGAGATTGAAAGAGCTTTACAGACGCTTACTCCAAGAGAGGCAGATCTTGTACGTCTTTATTTCGGTCTGAACGGAAAACATCCGATGACTTTGGAAGAAATCGGCGAAACTTTCGACCTTACAAGAGAGAGAGTCCGTCAGATAAAAGAAAAAGCGATCAAGAGACTTAAGCACAATACCAGAAGTAAGATCCTGAAATCTTATTTGGGTAAATAACCAAACCGATTACAACTTCAAAGGAACCTCAAAAGGTTCCTTTTTTATTTATCAGCACTCTTTTTCACCAAATCCTTCCTCACCCTGCTCAGACTTTCAGGTGTAATACCAAGGTAAGATGCCACCATCCATTGCGGTACGCGCTGCATAAGGTCCGGATACATCTTGATGAAATCCAGATAGCGCTCCTGCGCCGTATCAGAAAGCAAAGAGTTCACGCGGTTCTGAAGGTTACGGATGTGTTTCTGTAACAGAAGGTCATTATTCGCAATGGTGCCGGGGAACTGAAGGTTGAGGTTTTGAAAAAAATCAGGCGTCAGCAGCAGCACTTTCGAATTTTCAACAGCCTCAATATAATAATTGGACTTTTCATTGAAATAGAGTGAACTCCGGTCGGACATCAGCCACTTCTCCGGTGCGAACTGAATGATGTGTTCCTTACCGTTCTGATCTGTGGAAAACATCCGCAGCAAACCTTCCTCTACAAAATAAGTGGACCTGCAAACCTCACCCGCACTTAAGAGCAAATCCCCCTTTTGGAAATTACGCACCGTATAGTGCGATCCACACATGGAAACATCAGCTACCGGAATCTCCAGTACTTCCGAAAGATAATGTTCAATATTGTCCATGATGTAATTTTAACCAAATATAAGGAATTATCTCCATCCGCCGCCCAGTGCCTGATACAGTTCCACCGCCGACCTCAGCTTTGTATACTGTGCATTGGAAATGTTCAGTTCTGCATTAAGTGCATTCACACTGGAGTTCAGCACTTCCAGATAATTGGCCATTCCGTAATTTACAAGTTCCTGAGAATAATTAACCGAGTTGCGGTAAGCGGCAACTTCCTTTTGCTTCAGGGCGATAAACTGATCCTGGGTTTCATAGACTTTCAGTGCGTCCGAAACTTCCTTGCCGGCGTTCAGCAGCGATTTTCTGAAATTCAGATAGGCAATCTGTCTGTTGTAAAGACTGACCTCATAATTTGTCCGGATCTGCCTCTGGTTGAGGACAGGCTGCACCAGACTTCCAACTACTGTAGCAAAAATAGAGTTGATACTGAAAAATTTATCAAGTTCAATACTCTGCAACCCTGTGCTTCCAGATATCCGCAAACTCGGATAAAACTCTGCACGAGCAGCATCTGTAAGTTCGTAAGCCTGGATCAGGCGCGCTTCGGCCTGCATGACGTCTCCCCTGTTGGACAGCAGGCTGGCCGAGTACCCCAGAGGGAAACTGGCGGGCATTTGCTGTTGTCTGATGGAGGAGCGGGCAATACTTTGGGACGGCTCACCCATAAGAAGGCTTATCGTATTCTCGAGGATTGAAATCTGCACATCGATATCAAGCAGGAGTGCCTGGGCATTAAACACCAGCGCTTCACTTTGCTGAACAGCAACCTCTGTAAGGATTCCAGACTCCTTAAGAGCTCTGGTAGTTTCCAGGTTTTTATTTCGCAATGCTATCGTTTCGTTAATAATCCTCTTTTGCTCATCAAAAGTAAGCAACTGGTAGTATGCGGATGCGATAGCCGCCACCAAATCGGTCTTAACTTCGCGGTGTGCGGCAACATTTCCCAGATAAGCCGCCAGCTGTGCCTTTTGCTCGGCTTTAAGCCTTCCCCACAAATCCGCATCCCAGGAAACATCACCAGCCAGTCCTAATACGTTAATATAGCGCCTTGTTCCGCCGGCAATCTGTCCCATCTGAGTATTCAGGGACTGGGTTTGGAAGGTGTAGCTGGGCCCTACAGACAACGTAGGCTGATAAGCAGCCTTGCGCTGTTTCAGATAAGATTCGGCAATTGAAATATTTTGAAGAGCGATCCTGATGTCCAGGTTATTATCCAAACCTTTCTGTATGTGATTCTGAAGCAAAGGATCTGTAAAGATTTCCCGCCAGGACACGGTAGCAATACTGGAACTGTCGACAGCAATGCGGTCTGTACGGAAAACGTTCTCGTTCACACCCAGAACTTCCCTGTCATAAGGTTGTTTTGCAACGCATGAGGTCAGTACCAAAGCCGCTGAAAGGGATACTACTGTATATTTAATTTTTAAAATATTTGTCATCAGTTATAATTTAACTCTGTTAAGGCTAAAACCGTAAATACTATTCGCTTAAGTTGACTTTATCCTCTTTTATAGGAACTATTCTTTCATGCAGCGCCTGGAAGATTACAAAAAGCACGGGAATGGCCAGAAGTCCGAAGAAGGTCCCAATCAGAAGACCCATGGCCGCACCGGTTCCGATGGACCTGTTACCCACCGATCCGATACCGCTTGCAAATACCAGCGGCAGCATCCCAAAAATAAAGGCGAATGAAGTCATCAGGATAGGTCTTAACCTGGCTTTCGCTGCATTAATGGCAGACATGGCAAGAGTTTCACCATGATGACGGCGCTGCAGGGCAAATTCAACAATAAGAATTGCATTTTTGGCCAGAAGACCGATAAGCATGATGATGGCAATCTGGAAATAAATATTGTTTTCCAGACCGAAAACCCGCTGTCCAAAGTAGGCTCCAATTACCCCCAGCGGTAATGAGATGATCACCGCAAACGGAAGGATATAACTTTCATACTGCGCTGCCAGGATGAAATAGACAAAAATGAAGCTAAGCAGAAAGATGATATAGGTTTGAGACCCGGCACTCATTTCCTCCTTGGTAAGGCCGGTAAATTCCACATCATAATCACCGGGAAGGTTGCCAGCTGTTTCCTGTACAGCCTTAATGGCATCTCCCGTGGAAAATCCTGGATTGGTAGATCCGCTGATACTTACAGAGGTAAAAAGGTTATAGCGCTCAATAGACTGCGGACCGAAAGAACGTTGCAGTGTAAGGAACTGCGATATAGGTGCCATAGCTCCACTATTGGTCTTTACATACAGTCCGTTCAGGTTGTTCGGAGATTTCCTGTTGTCCGGAAGCGCCTGTATCATTACCCGGAACTGCTTACCGTATTTGGTAAAGTCAGAAGAATAAATCCCACCGATATAACCCTGCATGGTACTCAGGATATTATTTACTGATACACCACTTTCCTTGGCACGCGGCACGTTGATCACCATTTCGTATTGTGGATAATTCGTATTAAAACTTGTAGAGGCAAACTGAATTTCCGGTCTCTGCATAAGTGAACCTATGAATTCCTGAGTCACCGCATTAAGCTCTGTTAATTCTCCACCTGATTTATCCAGCAGCACTGCCGAGAAACCGTCGCTTTGACCGAAGCCGGGAACACTTGGTGGTGAGAAAAATACGATTTTAGCATCCGGATAATTTCCAGCCAAACCAAAAAGTTTTTTGGTAATAGTTTCTACATCCTGACCGTCTTCTTTACCTCTTTCGTCAAAAGGTTTAAGTCTTATAAAAGCCTGCCCTACATTGGAACCCTGTCCTGACATAAATCCACGGCTGGCTGTAAAAGTTACATTCTGAACACCGGGAATTTTCCGCGCTTCTTCCTGCAGATCCTTCAGCACATTGTAGGTACGCTCCATGGAGGAACCCGGAGGCAACTGGATATCGGTAAAGATAATCCCACGGTCTTCCTTCGGAATAAACCCTGTAGGCATTGTGGAATTGGCCCACCAGAATGTCAGGGCACCGGCGGCAAATATAAGCAGGGTAATCCACTTATGGCGCAGCAGGTATACGAAGGACCGGCCATACTTATTTGTCACCGCGCGGAAACCAATATTGAATTTCGCGAAGAACTTCTGCCCGAAATTCATGTCAGAGTAAGCTTTATGATGATGTGCCGACGGCTTAAGGAAAAGGGAACATAAAACCGGACTTAACGTTAAAGCGTTTACTGCAGAAATCAGGATTGCAATGATAAGCGTGATACCGAACTGCTGATAGAAAACCCCTGTGGGTCCCTGCAGGAATGTAACCGGAATAAATACCGCCGCCATAACCAGCGTGATGGAAATAATAGCACCGGTAATCTCGTCCATGGCCGAAACAGTTGCCTTCTTCGCATCGGTATATCCCTGTTCCAGTTTCGCGTGAACGGCTTCCACTACCACAATGGCATCATCCACCACAATACCGATAGCGAGAACGAGTGCAAAGAGCGTAAGCAGGTTCAGCGAATAGCCCAGTAAATTCAGGAAAAATAAAGTTCCGATAATGGACACAGGTACCGCAATGGCCGGAATCAAGGTTGAACGGAAATCCTGCAAAAAAAGAAATACTACCAGAAATACCAGAATAAAGGCTTCAATAAGCGTTGTGATTACTTTACTGATGGAGGCCTCCAGGAAGTCATTGGTATCAAAGTTAATGCTGTAGCCAATGCCTTCGGGAAGTGTTTTTTCGGTTTCCTCGAGTAAGATTTTAATGTCCTTAATGATATTCTGAGCATTGGAGCCCGGAGTCTGGAAAATACCCATACTTACCGAACGTCGGCCGTTATTTTCGCCAATACCGCCGTAGGAAAGCGCATCCAGTTTAATATCGGCTACATCTTTCAGCCTAAGATATTCACCGTTGCCCAGAGCACGTACCACAATGTTTTCATACTCTTCCACCTCGTCATGTTTTCCTTTGTAGGTAATTACGTACTGGAAGGAGCTCCCGCTGTTTTCGCCCAACTGTCCGGCAGCTGCCTCACGTGACTGCTCACTGATGACTTCTGAAACTTCTGAGGGCTCCAATCCATAGGCCGCCATTTTAGCAGGATCCAGCCAGATTCTCATGGAATAGGTTTTTCCGCCAAAAGCCGAAGCATCACCAACACCATTGACCCTTTTTATGGCCGGAATAATGTTGATGTTCATATAATTCTGCAGCCATACCTCATCCAGATCGGGATTGGAGGTATAAAAGGAAAGGAACATCAGCGCACTGGTCTGTTGTTTGTTCACCTGCACACCCGAACGTGTAACCTCGGAAGGCAGCAAAGGCAAAGCCCGCTGCACCTGATTCTGCACGTTAACCGCGGCAATATCCGGGTCGATGCCCTGTTTAAAAAATACCTGAATAGAAGCCGAACCGTTGTTTCCGGCCGAAGAGGAAATATAATCCATTCCTTCTACCCCGTTCACCTGCTCTTCTATCGGAATGATTACACTGTTCATCACGGTTTGCGCATTGGCACCCGTATAATTGGCCGAGATCCGGACCGTTGGCGGCGCGATATCCGGATACTGTGTCACCGGCAGGGCCACAAGACCCAGGATACCGAGGATGACAATCAGGATGGATATAACCGTGGAAAGTACCGGTCTGTTTATAAATTTTTTAATCATACCAGTTACTTAGAATATTGGCTTTATCGAATTCACAATGTCGTCAAACTTAACCGGTGTTGGTTTTACAGGAGTTCCCGATTTCAGTCCACCTGTTCCCTCAGCTACTACAGTTTCACCTTTTCTGGCACCACTTTTAATGATGACCATATTTCCGGCGCGGTCTGTAACATCGATAACAGCGGATTTAGCAGTATCCTTCTCTACCTTATACACATAAACAAGGCCCTGCTGCTCGTAGGTGGCACTCTCCGGAACTACCAAAACACCGTCGTAAAGACGCGGAACGCGGATGGTTCCACTGTTGCCATTGCTCAGCAGTTTATCAGGATTAGGAAGCGACACACGGAACTGAATACTTCCGGTAGCAGGGTCAATAGCCCCTGTCACCGCTTCTATCCTGCCTTTTTCCTTGTAGACTTCGCCATTGGCAAGAACAAGTTCCACCAGCGGCATATTTTTAAGCTTTTCTGCCATTGACGAACCATATGAGTTTTTCAGAAAGTCAAGATATTCTCTTTCGTTCATGGAGAAATAAGCGTAGAGACCGCTTGTGTCCGAAACTGTGGAAATCGGCATCGGGTCAGACGGTCCTACAAGACTTCCGTTTCTCATGTTAATTTTGCCCAGCACACCCGAAATCGGAGATCGGATTACAGAATAGTTAATGTTTTCGCGCACACCCTGATAGGTAGCCTGCGCCTGAGAAACACCGGCACCGGCCTGCTGCTTGGCGGCGATGGCCTGCTGAAGCTGGGCCTGAGCCCTGGCCAGGTTGGCCTGTGCGGTTTGCAGCTGTACGGAACTGATAATATTTTTCTCGACCAGCGGACGAAGTTTGTCCACTTCAACCTTTGCGGCGTTTACCCCGGCCTGGGCAGCAGTCACACTGGCTTGTGCGGCAGAAACATTGGAGCGCGCCGCACCGATTCCGGCATTAGCAGCGGCTGCGGTCTGACTCAATGAATTGGTTTCGAGACGGAAAAGCGGCTGCCCTTTGGTTACATACTGACCTTCATCTACCAGAACTTGCGTTATATAACCCTGAATCTTCGCTCTCACCTCATTGTTCACACGACCCTGAATGGAGGCCGGATATTCTGAATAGGCGGTCACATTACGCGTTTCTACCTGTACTGTAGAAACTGCTTTCGGACCCTGTGGCGGTTTGTCGTCGGTTTTCTTGCACGCAGTCACAGCCAGGGCTGCAAGACTGAAAAGTATTATTTTGTTCTGCATTTTATAGTTTGCTTAATGAATTCTTGATATTGTTGATGTTGGTGGTCATAAGCTCTTTGTACACCATATACTTATCATCACTTTGCCCGCGGAATTCCTGAATACTGTCCAGAATTTCAATTTCCTTGCTCAGGCGCTCAATGATTTGGGTATAGCGCAACTTCAGGAAGTTATCGTTGACCACAAAATAGCGCTTCCTTTCGTTGATTTTATTGAAATCCTGAATGAGCTGCATTGTAAACAGAATGCTGATATTGGACGAAACCGAACTTTTGCTGGCACAGAAAATCTCAACGAACTCATCAAAACTGATTCCCTTCTTCTCGAAGTCGAAGAGCAGGTAGGCATAAATCTTGGCCGCAAGTGGCGGCAGGTTAAAAGTTTCGCTGTAAAAGGTGACCAGATTCTGGAAAATCTGCTGGTCAATCTTCAGGGTTTTGGGCATTAAATCGGGCTTATTCCACAAAAGTAATAAATGGTTCGGGAAAAACCGAACCATATTGTAGTAATAGATGAAATCAGTTAGCGTCAATTTTGAATTGTGGATGTTGGATTATGAATTTTGAATATTTGAGTAATTGAGTATTTGAGTATTTGAGTATTTGGCTACTGGCGACATGGTTACGGGGTAATTTAATTATCTGTCGCGAGGAAAAGTAAAACACTCCTCCACTCCAAACCACCATTGACCAACCACTAACTACCAGTCACCAGGCACCACCTCAACCGACAAAAAATTTTTTACAGAAATATTTTGCAGGTTTTGGGAAGAAGTCTATATTTGCACCACTGAAAACAGCAGACCAAAACCTGGAGAAATGGCAGAGTGGTCGATTGCGGCAGTCTTGAAAACTGTTGACTGTAACAGGTCCGGGGGTTCGAATCCCTCTTTCTCCGCAAAGAAAAACCGAAACTCACGTTTCGGTTTTTTTTATTTCGCTGGCGTCAAAAGTTCAGCTTTTGAAAGTGGGCAGAAATAAAAAAAAAGCGTTTCGGGCGCATTGGCTTTCTTTGCACATTCCCGAATAGGATCGCCCCAAGCTAAGCTTTCCATTTCCGCAAAGTAGATCCCATTAACGCCTTGTTTCGGGAAAAACTGAAATTAATATGTTTTAATATGTCTAAAAGAAATTTGATTAAGAGGTTAAAATGGTATTATCCAATGGAAATGATGCACGCGCTTATCACCTTTCCATTAATCGCGGTCTGGCTGATTTTTAACAAACCGTTTTCCGATATACTGTTTCTGCTGTATGGTCTGGTACTTTGTATTTCCATTTTGTATCAGGGGCAACATTACTGGAAGCTGAAACTTTATACGCTCACAGGACGGACTTTTGACCGGAATAAAAATTTAAACTTCTTCAGAAACTCAAAAAGGAGTAATCTTGTGATGATTGCTTTGATACCATTGGTATTGGTGATCCAACTTTATCTTAATAACTGGACGCTGAACGGTAATTTAATGTTGTGGGCCATTATTGCGAATGTATTCGGAATTTTGGAGCACATCAATTATTATAACAGGCAGCTTATGGTAGACAATGCGTCAGACCTAAAATACATTTTAAATAACAAAAAATTAAAGACTGCCAGTTTAGCCAAGGATTTACTGGAGAATAAATTTTAAAGCAAGTTCACAAAGCCTACTATTCAGCATTAGAAATTTTCGCTAAATTAGTCCTCAAAAATTCAATCTATGAAAAATCCGGTGCCCGTTTTTGAAAGTGAATCAGAAAAGGAAATCAGCATAATAAAGGCGTTGCTGGAAGATGCAAAAATAGCCGTCACAGATTCCGGAGCAGATCATCCCAAGGAAGATAATGGTCTGGCTACCCTTTTTGTAGATCTTCCTGACGAAGCGAAGGCTTTTGAAATCATCGACGCCTGGCTTCAGGAAAACCAAAGCGAATAGATAGTCACCATCGCCTCTTTTCTCTTTCCTCTTTTTACTTGTTTCTTTTTACTTTTTACTTTTATATTGTCTCTTACTCCCACCCTCCGAAAAGCAAATCCAGACGATGCTCCAATAATCTGGGACATCCTGAGCGGCGCCATACAACTGCGAAAAGAACAGGGCTCCGCGCAGTGGCAGGACGGCTACCCTAACCTGCAAACCGTAGAAAACGATATTGCGCAGGACCAGGGTTATGTTTATGATTCCGGCGACGAACTCATTGGATATGTAGCCATTATTCTAAACACTGAACCGGCCTACGATGAAATTGAGGGCCAGTGGCATAGCGATGGTGATTTCTATGTAGTTCACCGCCTGGCGGTAGCCCGTGAGACGGCCGGAACCGGCGTGGCAACTTCCATTCTGAAAGAGGTTGAGCATCTTGCGCTTAAAAACAAAATTTTCAGCATCCGCGCCGATACCAATTATGATAACGCAGCCATGCTGAAAATCTTTAATAATCTGGATTACGTGTACTGTGGCGAAGTGTACTTCCGCGGCAGCGCACGCAAAGCTTTTGAGAAATTATTGCGATAACTATTTCTCACGCTCAATCGTATTGATTTCGCGCAGTTTTTCCACTATCCGTGAAACCGCCTCAGGCTTGGCCACCTTCACCGGAACCGTCACCCTGGTCATGTCCCATTTAATCACCATATCCAGGGCATGATCATCAACAGGGTTAAGTTCAATCTCAAACCATTCCTGCTTTTCAGTCATTTTCTGAACCGGCACGGATACCTCCGATACATTCAGTTTTTCATCGTATTCATAAGCGCCCCACTGTTGGGCATCTTTATTTAAAATGATTTTCCATTCCTTGTCGGTTGGGTTTATAAACAGACCATAGGTTCCGGCGGGTACTGTTTTACCGCCAAAATTTACAGCCTGTGCGAAAGTTACTTTGGTAGCACCGTTGGCACCGGCTCGCCACACCTTTCCGTAAGGCACAAGTTCGCCTAAAACTTTACGTCCTCTAACGCCGGGCCTGCCATAATCCACTGTAATTTTTGATGTTGAAAACTGCTGCTCAACCGTCTGTCTCGGGCTCTTTGCGGGCAGGCTGTACTGCGCGTACGCCGAAAAGGAGGCTACAATAAATGCGCTTACTAATAGTTTCTTCATGATATATTTTTTTTTAAAGATAGAAAATTTCGCAGGAAAGGAGAACCACATTCAGTCGGAGTTTTTTTACTGGCTTAAAACTTTGCCAAAGTTTCGAACTTTGGCAAAGTTATATTTCGTAATCATTTTCGCAACGATGTAGATATTTAAAATTGTCGACTGTTCCAAATACTGTCAGGACTTCATCTGCCTGCACTGCTGTTTTTGATTCTGAGATGATTCTCCTAAAGGACGAAAATCGATACTCCTCCATGTTTTCGCCTATATTTATAGGGTTTCTATGAATATATACTATAGCTTTTCGAAGGTAATCCTCCGAAGTAATACGCTTTCTTTTGAAAGGCCTTTCGAATATACTTCCGTGCCGATTGTGGTCCTTGTTAAAAGCTTGCGTGTAACTACTGATCAGCTTAGCAAGCTGTTTACTTGCTATTGACTTCTCTGCATGGAGACCCTGCTCAACTTTGCCAAAGTTTGGAACTTTGGCAAAGTTGTTTTCAGTCCACTCCTTTATTCTTATCACGAAATGAAAATGGTTAGGCATCAGACAGTAGGCATATATCTCAGCAACGGGTAAAAGATATAATGAAACTTTCTGGAGAAAGAAAAGCCTGTTATCATCATTTAAAAATACCTCCCCACCATTAATGCCGCGATTGAATATATGATAAAAGAATCCAGGTTCCAGGTTGTCTAATCTAATGTCCATCACTTTCTTTCAATTAGAGTTCAACTTTGCCAAAGTTTGGAACTTTGGCAAAGTTATTCTCGTTAATAATCTTGGTATCTGATATTGTGGTCAGACTACCTTGAACTTAACATTTACCCGGTAATTTATATTAAATGCATTGACTTATGATTTTCAGCTAATGTTTCAAATATAAATTTGGTAACAAAAAGTTACGATAAATATTTAACCAATCTACAAATTTGGGAAACGTCAGGCCAACACCTCAGTTTTAATTATACAAAACAAGTATCATACGGGAATTTAATTAATTCCCTTTCGTGAATTATTTCGCCAACATTCCAACCAAAAAAACGCGCCCTGTGGGGCGCGTCCTGATTTATATATCTCATTAGATTTACATCTTCTCCATCTTAAAGCTCATGCTTTCAATCACCTTCAGAATGGCTTCTACAGTATCCATGGACGTAAGACACGGCACACCGTTCTCCACCGAAGTTCTCCGGATCTGGAAACCGTCTCTTTCGGATTGTTTTCCTTTGGTCATCGTGTTTACGATGTACTGAACCTTGCCGGTCTGGATCAGGTCGATGAGATTGATCTCCGGGTTTTCCTCAATCTTGTAACCGATCTTAGTGCGCACACCACGTTCTTCAAAGTAGTTGGCCGTTCCCTCGGTGGCCCAGATCTTAAAGCCAATTTCCTGAAAACGTCTGGCGATTTCACAAGCGTCTTCCTTGTCCTTATCGGCCACGGTAAACAGGATTGCGCCGTGCAGCGGCATCTTGCGGCCGGAACCGATAAGGCCTTTGTACAGTGCTTTCTCCAGCGTGGTGTCTTTACCCATTACTTCACCTGTAGACTTCATCTCCGGTCCCAGGGAGATGTCCACTTTGGTCAGTTTCGAGAAGGAGAATACCGGAACTTTTACATAAACTCCTTCCTTTACAGGTGCTAAACCGGATTCAAATCCTAAATCTTTCAGTTTCTGACCCAGAATAACCTTCGTAGCCAGATTGGCCATAGGTATTTCAGTGATCTTTGAAAGGAAAGGTACTGTCCGGCTAGACCTTGGGTTTACCTCAATCACATACACTTCGCCATCGGCCAGAACAAACTGGATGTTCATAAGGCCAATTACATTGAGGCCCAGCGCAAGTCTTTCGGTGTAATCAACAAGAGTATCAATCTGCTGCTGGGTGATGTTCTGAGGCGGATAAACAGCGATGGAGTCACCGGAGTGAACACCGGCTCTCTCAATATGTTCCATAATCCCCGGAATAACGACGGTTTCACCATCGGAAATGGCATCTACCTCCACCTCTTTACCGGTAAGGTAACGGTCGATAAGAATCGGGTGCTCCGAATTTTCCTTTACGGCGTTGGTCATGTAGTAATCCAGTTCTTTCTCGTCGTAAACGATTTCCATCGCACGGCCGCCCAGTACATAACTTGGTCTTACCAATACCGGGAAGCCGATTTCATTGGCAATCACTAGCGCTTCTTCTTTTGTGAAGCAGGTTTTACCCAACGGTTGCGGAATACCCATTTCCTGCAGGGCCGCTTCAAACTTGTTACGGTTTTCGGCGCGGTCCAGGTCTTCCAGTGAAGTCCCGAGGATCTGAACACCGTGAGCAGCTAACTTATCAGCCAGGTTAATTGCTGTTTGTCCGCCAAACTGCACTACTACACCTTTAGGTTTTTCAAGTTCTATGATGTTCATTACATCTTCCTCGGTAAGCGGCTCAAAGTAAAGTTTATCCGAGATAGAGAAATCTGTGGAAACAGTTTCGGGATTATTGTTGATGATGATAGCCTCGTAACCCATCTCCTTTATTGCCCATACGGAGTGAACTGTCGCGTAGTCGAACTCCACACCCTGACCGATACGGATTGGTCCGGAGCCAAGAACGATAACCTTCTCGCGGTCAGAAGGGATGCTTTCGTTCTCTTCCTCATACGTTCCGTAAAAGTACGGTGTAGCACTTTCGAACTCAGCGGCACAGGTATCGACCATTTTATACACCGGCATAACACCGTTGTTCTTTCTGAAATCGAATATAGCCTTCTGGTCAGATTCCCAAAGATGGGCGATATGTAAGTCGGCGAAGCCTAATTTCTTGGCCTCAAGAAGTATTTCGGTATTGAATTTATTATCGGTTATTGTTTTTTCGAAGTCGATCAGTTTCTTGATCTTCCAGATAAAAAACTTGTCGATTTTACTCCACTCCACAATCTTTTCCCAATCGTAGCCTCTTCTTAAAGCATCGCCGATGATGAAAAGACGTTCATCATCACAAACGCGGATCCGTCTTTCAATTTCTTCTTCGGTCAACGCTTCTGCCTGTTTTGTTTTCAGACCGATATGTCTGAGGCCTGCTTCCAGTGAGCGGATGGCCTTTTGCAAAGACTCTTCAAAGTTACGGCCGATGGCCATTACCTCTCCCGTAGCTTTCATTTGAGTTGAAAGTCGGCGGTCGGCAGTTTCGAATTTATCAAAAGGAAACCTTGGGAATTTGGTTACCACATAATCAAGAGCAGGCTCGAAACATGCGTAAGTCTTTCCTGTTACCGGATTCATGATCTCGTCCAGGGTAAGTCCTACCGCAATTTTAGCTGCGATCTTGGCAATCGGATAACCGGTGGCCTTACTGGCCAATGCCGATGAACGGGAAACTCTTGGGTTTACTTCAATGATATAATAGTCGAATGAGTGCGGATCCAGAGCCAGCTGCACGTTACAGCCACCTTCAATTCCCAAAGCACGGATAATTTTAAGTGAAGAATTCCGCAGCATCTGATATTCACGGTCGGAAAGTGTTTGCGAAGGCGCCACAACGATCGAATCTCCGGTATGGACACCCACGGGGTCGATATTTTCCATATTGCAGACCACGATGGCGTTATCGTTTTTATCGCGCATCACCTCATATTCTATCTCCTTGAAACCAGCAATTGATTTTTCGATCAGACACTGGGTTACAGGCGAATATTTCAGTCCGAAACTAGCGATTTCCTTAAGTTCATCGTCATTATGGGCAATTCCGCCGCCGGTTCCACCCATGGTGAAGGCAGGACGTACGATTACGGGATAACCGATATTATGTGCAAATTCAAGAGCGCCCCGAACGGTATTTACAATGTCTGAGTCCGGCACAGGCTCGTTAAGTTCGCGCATAAGCTCGCGGAAAAGGTCACGGTCTTCAGCCTGATTGATGGCTGATAGTTTGGTACCTAATACTTCCACTTTGCACTCCTCCAGGATTCCGGATTTCTCCAATTCCACAGCCATGTTCAGGCCGGTCTGTCCGCCCAGTGTGGGCAGCAGCGCGTCGGGACGCTCCTTACGGATGATATGGCTCACGAAGGGGAGTGAGATAGGCTCAATATACACTTTATCGGCAATTTCAACGTCCGTCATAATAGTGGCGGGGTTGGAATTGATAAGGATTACCTTATAGCCTTCTTCCCTAAGGGCCAAACAGGCCTGGGTTCCGGCATAATCAAATTCTGCCGCCTGCCCAATAATAATTGGACCGGAGCCGATAACAAGTATAGTTTTTATGTCGTTTCTTTTCATTTTTATTTAAGATTCAAGAGCCAAGAACCAAGATTCAAGACTTTAATTGAAGGTTATTTTTAAAGGAGTATATCATTCTTTGAATTTCGGACACCTCATTTAATAGTTCATTGGCTGTCTCTGCGTTCAGTAATTCAAGTTCTTTGGCCAAGATCAGTTGCGTCTGGATCTCAAAGGCAGAACCAAGTGAAATTGCCAGAAAATGGTTGAACTCCCTGTCGCTGTTTCTACCCGAGCCCTCCGCTATATTTGAAGGAATTGAGACTACAGCGCGTTTCATTTGAGAGATTAAACCAAATTTTTCGTCAGAAGCAATATTCTGCGAGGTCAGATAAATCTTTTTTGCAAAGCCAATAGACTTTTGCCAGAAAACCAATCTCTCAAAATTATGCATATTCTTGATTCTTGGCTCTTGGCTCTTGGCTCTTAAAGCCATGCATTAATTCCAGGAATTCATCAAACAGATAATTGGCATCCTCCGGGCCGGGGCTGGCTTCGGGGTGGTACTGTACGGAGAAGCAGGGGTGGATTTTATGTTTCAGTCCTTCATTGGTTCTGTCGTTCAGTGCGATGTGGGTTTCCTCCAGGTCAGTGTTCTTCAATGATTCCTGATCTACGGCATAACCGTGGTTCTGCGAGGTGATGGCCACTTTATTTTTCTGAAGGTCCAACACCGGATGGTTGCCACCACGGTGACCGAACTTCAGTTTGAAAGTTTTCGCTCCACATGCCAGTGCGATAAGCTGGTGGCCCAGGCAGATTCCGAAAATCGGAACTTTACCAAGCAAACCGTTGATGAGTTCTGAAGCACCTTTTACATCTTCCGGGTCACCGGGACCATTGGACAGCATCACACCGTCCGGGTTCATAAGCAGGATTTCTTCAGCGGTTACATCCTGCGAGACAACAGTAACATCGCAGTCACGCTGGGTAAGCTCGCGAAGAATCCCCAGTTTGGAGCCGAAATCTACAAGCACCACTTTCAGCCCTCTTCCCGGACTTGCATAAGCAGTTTTTGTAGAAACGCTGGCAACCTGATCAGTTGGGAAAGTGGTATTCTTCAGGCTCTCAATTACTGTACTGTCATCTGCATCACTGCTCACTATCTTTCCTTTGAGCACACCTTTGCTTCTTAGGATGCGGGTAAGTCTTCTTGTATCGATCCCACTGATACCTGACAGGTTCTTCTTGGCAAAAAACTCGTCCAGGGTAAGCTGGTTACGGAAGTTGGAGGGCAGGTCGCATAGCTCCTTTACAATCAGTCCTTTGATCGCTGGTTCAATGCTTTCGTAATCGTCACGGTTAATACCATAATTTCCGATGAGCGGATAGGTCATGCAAACTATCTGTCCGCAATAGGACGGATCCGAAATAAGCTCCTGATAGCCAGTCATACCGGTGTTGAACACCACCTCGCCATCGGTTTCCAGGTTGGCCCCAAAACCGGTACCGTGAAACACCTCCCCTGATTCTAATATTAATTTCTTTTTCATTCTTTTTTAGATGTGAGATTTCAGACTTCAGATTTCAGACTGAAAAACTCTTATTCCTGCTTATTATAAACCCTGATATCAGACTGCTGACATCCGACATCTGATATCTGATATCTAATTTCTATTTAAACTTAAACCCTTTCTCTTCCAGCGCTTCTTTCAAGATTGCCATACGTGCATATACACCATTTTCCATTTGCTTAAAGATACGTGAGCGGACACTTTCCACAAGTTCATCTGCGATTTCAACGCCTCTGTTAATGGGTGCCGGATGCATAATAATTGCTTCTTTCTTCATTGCTTTCTCGCGGTCCAGGGTGAGACCGAACTTTTTATGATATGACTCCAGTGAAATTTTCATTTTTTCACCGTGTCTTTCATGCTGGATGCGAAGCAGCATCAAAACATCCACTTCCTTTACAAGGTCGTCTATGGGCAGATAGGTACCATTGATAATCGTGCCCTCGTCAAACCACTTTTCCGGACCGGAAAAATAGACTTTTGCACCCATCTTCCTTAAGGCTTCAGCGTTTGAATTGGCTACACGGCTGTGTTTCACATCGCCCACGATGCCCACTTTCAGGCCTTTAAATTTTCCGAATTCCTGATGAATGGTCATCAGGTCCAGAATAGTTTGTGTAGGATGGTTTCCACTGCCATCGCCACCGTTGATAAGCGCTAACTTGACATCTTTAAGTTCCTCATAGTACTTGTCCTTTCCGTGGCGTATTACTGCCAGATTAATGCCCAGACTTTCCAGGGTGCGTACGGTGTCGTAAAGAGATTCACCTTTGTTTACAGAGCTGGAGGTTACATCAAACGGAACTACGTTAAGTCCCAACCGGCGCTGTGCGATATCAAAACTTGTTTTTGTACGTGTGCTGTCTTCAAAGAACAGGTTGGAGACGTAAATTTCGTCAGCAGCCTTCAGCGTGTTGCCCTGAGCAAATTCTTCCGCGGTTTTCAGTAAAGAGTTGATCTTTTCTACCGTTAAGTCTGTGGTTGTTAGCATAGTTCTGTAAGTTAAGGTCAAAAAAAAACGAAGCCAAAGGACTTCGTTAAATAAAATAAATATGGTAGTTACCGGCATCGCTGCCTTTGTGTAAATCGTCTAATGGAAATGTTCTTTTCATTAGCTGCAAAGATATAATTTATATCGGAAAATAAAAACAGTATTGGGCTAAAATAGAGTCCATAGTAAACCAACGTGACAAAAAACATACATCATTATGCTAATTTGATATATATTTGCTAAAAAGATATAGTTATGAGCAACATCTGTCCTAAGTGTCTGCAGGAAAATGTGGTTAAAAGCGGTATCGTAAAGGAAAGACAAAGGTTCCTTTGCCGCAACTGCAATTACTATTTCACAGTAAAAAAGCTGGGGAAACAGATTGATGACTATTACGTTACCAAGGCGTTACAACTCTATTTGGAAGGACTCTCCTACCGCGAGATTGAGCGAATCCTGGGTGTTTCGCATGTTACAATAAGTTCCTGGATTAAGAAATACAACATTAAGAGGCCGCCACATTCGGAGTTTCATACCACGTACAAAGTCTTTAAGCAGAGTGAGCTGCTGGATTTCATGAAACTGGAAGATAACCTTAAAGGTTCCGGACTGATTATTACTGAATTTGGCGATAAATACATGATGATCAAGTGGGAACGTTTCAAAAAGTAAGATACAAACACATAAAATCCCCTCAGGTTAACAGGATCAATACTCCAACATTTCGAACTATACCTTTAGCATAAATATATATTGAATTTCTTCAAATAGATTTTTAGTTTCACTTTCGTTCTGTCAAAGAAACACACTAAAAATTATTTCCCAATGAAGAAATCCACCGTTTTATTAGGAATCCTTCCAGTTTTACTACTGAATATTCCGCTGAAAGCACAGGACACGGGTTCCACTTCAGACCTTTTAAAAAGAATTGAAGCTCTGGAGGCTGAAGCCAAGAAACCTAAAGAGTGGGACGTCTCCGTTTACGGTTGGGTTAGAACAGAATACAGTTTCGACAGCCGACAATCTGCTTATTCCAGAGAATATAACCTTAATCTGTATCCTTTGGATGAAAAGCTGGATGCCAACGGAAAGGACATTAATGATACCGGTGCAAGCAATTTTCTGGCAATTACTTCACGTGTTGGCGTCAGATTCAGAGGTCAGGATGTGTGGGGAGCAAAAGCCACCGGAAATATTGAGGCCGACTTTTTCGGAAATACTGAACTCAATAAAACCTCAGCAGGCTCCGGAAGTTCGGGATTGCTTCGTTTGCGGCATGCTTCCGCGACCCTTACCTGGCCAAAAACAGCCGTCACTTTCGGGCAGACCTGGTATCCCACATTTGTTCCCGAAGTTTTTCCAGGGGTTGCTAATTTCAATACCGGAATTATGTTCAATCCTTTTGGTTGGGCTGGACAGGTAAAGGTTACTCAGAAAATCACACCGGAATTATCCTTCAGTCTTGTAGCTTATAAGGACCGTGAATTTCAAACGGCAAATGCGCTGGGTGCTTCCACGAACTCCGCTACCTTCAATTCCGCAATCCCAACAGTTCATGGACAACTGCAATACAAAGGCAAAACCGTTACAGCCGGTGCCGGTGCGGAATATCAATCCTTAAAGCCTGTTATAGAGTCTGGTGGCTTAGCCTCAGATGAGCATGTAAATTCAGAAATGTTTTTCGGCTATTTTAAGTATGCCAACGATAAGATTATTGCCAAAGCCTACGGCATCACTGGTGGAAACCTGCATCACTTAGTAATGATTGGAGGTTTTGCAGGCTATGACAACCCTAATAATCCCGAATCTTACAAACCCACTAAAACTTCCGCTTTTTGGTTCGACGTTGCAAGTGCACATCCTAAAATAGCACCCGGTGCGTTTTTCGGTTACACCAAAAATTCCGGAGTTGATGCCGGCTACAAAAATCTTTATGTGAGAGGCATGTCCGGCAGCAGAATTCTGGATGATGTTTGGCGCGCCTCTGCTCGTGTGGACTTCAAGCAGAACAAATTCAACATTACCCCGGAAGTGGAATATACCGCAGCGAATTGGGGTGATACAAGCCGCACAGCTACTGCAGAAAACAACATGAAAGCTGTTGGAAATCTGCGCGGTACACTTAGAGTTATGTACTCTTTCTAGGTTATAGAGTATCCGCACAAAAAATCTTAAGAAAAACCTTACCCGCTTGATCGAAGAGAAATTTCAATAAAAAAAACCAAATACAGTCATGAGCAAAAAATTTAAAACCCAGCACGAGCATGATGCTTACGTCGCAGAGAAAAAAAAGAACAAAACGATTTGGGGCGTTATTATGGCCTCATCTTTAGGAACTCTTATTGAATGGTATGACTTCTATATTTTCGGAAGTTTAGCAGTGGTATTGGCCACAAAATTCTTCCCGGCAGATAACCCCACTGCGGCATTTCTCTCTACCCTGGCCACCTTTGCAGCAGGTTTCGTAGTAAGACCTTTCGGTGCACTGTTTTTTGGCAGACTGGGAGATATCATCGGCAGAAAATACACCTTTCTTGTTACCCTACTCATTATGGGTTTCTCCACATTCCTGATCGGTTGTGTACCCAGCTTTGAAACCATTGGTTATGCGGCTCCCGTACTGGTTTTAATCCTCAGACTTTTACAGGGACTTGCCCTGGGTGGCGAATATGGTGGCGCTGCAACCTATGTTGCCGAGTACTCCCAGCCTCACCGACGAGGCTACTGGACGTCCTGGATTCAGACTACCGCAACCGCCGGACTGTTCATTTCACTGATTGTAATTCTGGTAACTAAAACATCTTTAACTCCTGAAGAATTTGACGGATGGGGCTGGAGAATTCCGTTCTGGATTTCAATCCTGATGGTGGGTGTATCCTATGTGATCCGCAGAAACATGAAGGAATCACCACTGTTCGCAAAGGCTAAAAAAGAGGGAAAAACCTCAACCAATCCGCTGAAAGAAAGTTTTGGTAACAAACTCAACTTTAAATTTGTATTGCTAGCTTTATTCGGAGCCGTAATGGGTCAGGGTGTCATTTGGTACACCGGTCAGTTTTACGCCATGAGTTTCATGCAGAAAGTAATGAATCTCGAATCGGCGCAGGTAGATTCTATGATGGCTCTGGCGCTCTTCCTGGGAACTCCGCTCTTTATTCTCTTCGGGTGGCTGTCCGATAAGGTAGGACGAAAACCCATTATGATGATTGGTATGTTGATCGCCATCATCGCCTACAGACCCATCTACAAAACAATGTACAATTCCGTAAACATAGAAGAAAAGGTGCTGGGACCCAAAGGTCTTGTAGAGAAAAGAACCGCCATTGCACATGAAAAAATTGCCGGCGACAGCCTTATCAGTTTTCATACCGAAAAAACCTTTACCGACGGCACCTTACTGAAACGCGACAGTATAGTACATTGGGCTGCCACCGGACCGGTAATAACCAACGGAAAAGCGGAAGCGCCTTTAGTAAAAGAAAGCATCACGGTGAATCCGGATACCCGATGGTTACTCATATTCCTGGTGTTTGTACAGGTGGTCTTTGTAACAATGGTTTACGGTCCTATAGCAGCATTTTTGGTGGAGATGTTCCCCATCCGCATCCGCTACACCTCCATGTCGCTGCCTTATCATATCGGTAACGGAATCTTCGGCGGACTGCTGCCGGCCGTGGCAACTTACCTGGTGACCTCGGGCAAAGATGCAGGGCATCCGGAATGGTATCTCCAGGGACTTTGGTATCCGATTATTGTAGCCGCCGTCTGTTTGGTCATTGGTACGCTATACCTGAAAACCAAGAACAAAAGTCTGGAAGAAGACCAGCATTAAACAGAATAAGACAGCTTCCGGAGATCCCTTCAAGCTAAACCAGCCTCACGGTTTCCGGAATTTCATTAACTTTAAAAAACAATAAAATGGATTCAGTAAAAAAAATATTAGGAATTGTATGGCTGCTGCTCGCAGTGGTGGTAGCATACTATGGTTTAACAGTCTTCGGACTTCCGAAAATAATGTCGGACAAGCAGGAAGACAACGTTTTTGGATGGATTATCCTGGTCATTCTGGTGCCTATCATCGTGGGCGGACTGGCCGTTTTTGGCTGGTACTCATTCAAAGGGGAATATTCTGAGGATAAGATCTAAAGCGGCCCATGCCAAGATGAATGGCCATTAAATCATATACTGATCTTTCCAAATTTCCAAATGAAAAACAGACACAAACAAAAACTGGTTATTTTGAGCATCACATTATTTGTGATGCTCAATGCACCGGTTTTACTTCTGTTCAACGGCACAAAGTCTTTCATGGGCCTGCCAGCTATTTATGCCTACCTTTTTGCGGTATGGTTTGCCTCCAGCTTACTGTCATTTTTAATATTCCGGAAGTATAATGAGTAGTCCGATTTTATTTTTGCTCGTCATCCTGTCTTTGGGGCTGCTTTTCTTTATCGCTTTCTGGGCGGAAAAAAGGAAGAGCAATTTCTGGGTAAACAATCCTTACATCTACTCCCTTTCATTAGCGGTGTACTGTTCGGCGTGGACATATTACGGCAGTATAGGCGTGGCTTCCAACCAGGGTTTGGAGTATCTGGCAGTTTACTTAGGTCCGGTAATCATCATTCCTTCCTGGATTTATATTAATACCAAAATTATCAGGATATCGCGGGTTCATAAAATAAGCAGTATTGCCGATTTCATTTCTCTGCGCTATGGTAACAGCCGGTTTCTGGGAGCACTGGTCGCAATTGTATGTATGCTGGCGGTAATTCCATACATCGGACTTCAGATTAAAGCGATCTCCGATACCTTTCATTTAATGACAGCTACGGCAAATTCGGATAATATTTTTCTTGATACCGCAACCTATGTCGTGGTGATTATCGCCATATTTTCCGCCTATTACGGAACTAAATATGTGGATGCTTCCGAAAAAAGACTGGGGATTATTTCTGCAGTAGCGTTTGAAAGCTTCCTGAAACTGATCTTCTTTATTGTACTGGGGATTTTTGTGGTGTACGGCGTATTTAACGGTTTTAATGATATCTACGAACAAGCTTCCAAACTTCCTGATTTTGCTCAGAAAAATACCATCAACGGTTTAGAAGGCGGCTTTAATTTTTTTCTGATGAGCATGCTTTCCATGACGGCGATTTTCATGCTTCCAAGGCAGTTTCACACAACCATCGTGGAAAACAGAACAGAAAAGCACCTAAAAACAGCGATTTGGTTATTCCCGCTTTATTTATTGCTGATGAATATCTTCGTGTTTCCGATCGCTTGGGGTGGCAAGATCCTATTTTTAGGCGAAAATGTTAATCCGGAGTTTTATTCGATCCTTATTCCGCAGAAATTCGGGAATATACTAATTGCCGGAATGGTATTTCTGGGCGGCTTGAGTGCCTGTATTTCCATGATTATTATTTCGAGTATTTCACTGTCTATAATGCTGTCCAATAACATTATTATTCCCTACGGCTGGCTAAACAGTTTGAAAACCGAGACCGAATATTCCAACAACAGAACGATCGTCAATATCCGCAAATTCAGTATTTTCTCATTGATTATCGTTGGATTCCTGTTCTACAAATTCCTCATTAGCAGTGCATCCTTATTTTCTGTGGGACTTATTGCTTTTGTGATGATTGCACAGCTGGCACCTTCATTTTTTGGTGCGATTTTCTGGCGGCGGGGGAGCTTCTCCGGCGCGGTAAGTGGCCTAATTGTGGGTATGTTGATCTGTTATTTCAATCTTATTTTGCCCCATTATTTCGAAACTACTTATCAGAATTCAGCAGTATTTAATTTTTTTAAACTGAACTATCTTTCGCCGGTTGCCAATGTTTTTTTCTGGAGTTTGCTTATAAACAGTGGACTTTTTATGATCGTTTCGTCCCTCACCGCGGGTAATTACAGAGAAAGAAACTTTGCGGAACTTTATGTTGACATTAACGATTATATTCAGAATCATGAAAACGCCTATATCTGGAAAGGCACCGCCAACATTTCCGATATCCGCAAAATTCTGACCCGCTTTTTAGGTGAGAAAAAAACCCGACAGGCGCTGAAGATCTTTAATCTAAAGTACAATATTTCTGATGAAAACGACAGTGCAGATTCGCGATTCATTAAGTTTTCAGAGAATTTACTCAGCGGAAGAATCGGTACTGCTTCAGCTAAAATATTAATTGAAGGGGTAACTCAGGAGGATAAAATTACCTTGCCTGAGGTTCTTAAAATTCTGGAAGAATCAAAAGAGAACATCTCCATGAACAAGCAGCTCACCGAGCATTCGCAACAGCTGAGCAAACTTTCGGAAGAGTTGCAGAATGCGAATGAAACACTGGTGATAAAAGACAAACAGAAAGACGATTTTCTGGATTCCGTAGCACACGAACTGCGCACTCCCCTTACCGCCATCCGCGCAACCAGCGAATTGCTTTTGGATGATGAAGATATGCCTGCAGAGATTAAAAAAGACTTTTTGGGCAATATTATTTCCGAAAGTGACAGGCTTGCCGAAATCATTAATGACATCCTGTACCTGGATAAACTGGAAGCCGGAACTATGCCGCTTAATATTGACAGGAAAAACATAGTTGAAACCTACCATAAATCACTAAAACCTTTACTGCACCTGTTTGATCAGAAACACCTGCACCACTCCGAAGTGAATTTACTTAATAATGAAACTTATGAATATGATGAGATGAAGATGATTCAGGTGTTCCAGAATATCCTGGGGAACGCACTGAAATTCACCAATGAACAGGGAATGATACAGACTAAATTGCAGGAAAAAGAAGGCAGACTAAAGATATCGGTTTTCAATACGGGAAAAATGATTCCGGAAGAAGATCTGGAGTTCGTTTTCGAAAAGTTTTACCAAAGTAAAAATCAGAATCTCCTGAAACCTGTAGGGAGCGGTTTGGGACTGGCAATTTGTAAACGGATAATTAATGCGCATGGCGGAACCATTAAAGCTAAAAACAAAGAAATCGGGGTAACCTTCGAGATTTTTTTGCCCACTAAAAATGATACATAATGAAAAAGATACTAATTGCAGACGACGAACATAAAATTATAATGACGCTGGAATATGCCTTCCGCAAAGCAGGTTACGAGGTATTTATCGCGCGGGACGGCTCCGAAGTATTGGAAATCCTGAAAACCGAAATTCCGGATATTATTCTGCTCGATATTATGATGCCGAACGTGGACGGATATACTACCCTGGCAGAAATCCGAAAGAACGAAGCTTATTCCAATATAAAAGTCATATTCCTTTCAGCAAAAAGCGGTGAGGGCGATATTGCCCAAGGATTGGAACTGGGTGCCGATGCGTACGTTACAAAGCCCTACTCCATTAAAAAACTTACAGAACAGGTAGAAAATCTAATTAAATAAAACTGAAAATATGAAAGCGCAGGAAATGTTCCGCGAAAGTGTGGACAATAAAGAAGAATTTTGGGCAGCACAGGCCGAAAATATTGAATGGTTCAAAAAACCGACCCAAATACTTACGAACGACGGTGAAAACTATCCGACCTGGTACACAGACGGAGAGTTAAACACCTGTTATCTGGCTCTGGACAAGCATATTAATGATGGTTTCGGCGATCAGGCAGCTATTATTTACGATTCACCGGTAACCTCCAGAATCATTAAATACACCTACAGCGAAGTTCGGGAAAAGGTTGCTAAACTGGCGGGAGGATTGCAAAACTTAGGGTTGCAAAAAGGCGATACCGCTATTGTTTATATGCCTATGATTCCCGAGTCATTATTTGCCATGCTGGCATGTGCGAGATTGGGCGTAACGCATTCCGTGGTTTTTGGTGGTTTTGCACCTACAGAACTGGCCATCAGGATCGATGACTGTAATCCGAAAGCCATCATTACCGCAAGTTCCGGTATGGAGGTGGCGCGCCGGATTCCGTATTTGCCTTTTGTTAAAGAAGCCATTTCACTTTCCGAGCACAAACCCGAGCATATTGTTGCGTTCGACCGCAAACTGTTGGGCAACAGAATTAATCATAAAGCTGACGGTCTGACTGATTTTGATAAACTGATCGCAGAATCGGAACCTGTGGAGTGTGTCCCCGTAGAATCTAACCACCCACTCTATATTCTTTATACCTCTGGAACCACCGGAAAACCAAAGGGCGTGGTTCGCGACAATGGAGGTCATGCAGTCGCGATGAAATTTGCGATTAAAAATATTTACGGCGCAAATGAAGGCGAAACCTTCTGGGCCGCCTCTGATATCGGTTGGGCTGTGGGCCACAGTTTCTCGGTTTATGCTCCGCTCATCAATAGAAACACTACGGTTATTTTTGAAGGAAAACCTATTGGCACTCCGGATGCTGGTACTTTCTGGCGTGTCATTGAGGAACATAAAGTTTCGGTCATGTTTACCGCTCCTACGGCAATCAGAGCTATTAAAAAAGAAGATCCTGAAGGCGAGTTTGTAAAGAAATACGATTTATCTTCCCTCAGAACCCAGTTTTTGGCCGGCGAACGCTGCGATGTGGCTACCTTGGACTGGTACGAGGAATTTGTGGGCGTTCCCGCAATTGATCACTGGTGGCAAACCGAATCCGGCTGGCCGATGTTGGGCTTAATGCCCGGTGTGGAAGATGTTAAAATTAAACGAGCCTCCGCAGGAAAACCAATTCCCGGTTATGACATCAAAATTTTCAGCGAAGAAGGTTACGAACTGGAAGCGCACCACGAAGGATATCTGGTTATTAAACTTCCGCTGGCTCCGGGAGCCATGACCGGAGTTTGGGGCGATCCCGAACGGTTTAAATTCGGCTATCTCTCCAGGTTTCCGGGATATTATTTCTCCGGTGATGGCGCGATTAAAGATGAAGACGGTTATGTGTTCGTTACCGGACGCGTGGACGATGTGATTAATGTGGCCGGACACCGGCTTTCCACCTCAGAAATGGAGGAAGTGGTATCGGCGCACAAGGAGGTCGCCGAATGCTGCGTGGTGGGAATTGATGATGATCTGAAAGGTCAGGTTCCTTTTGCCATCGCGGTCTTAAAATCGGGCTCCAAAGCAGATCAGGAGCAGCTGGAAAAGGATATTGTGAATTTGGTAAGAGAGAAAATAGGCGCAGTGGCCTGTCTTAAGAATGCCATGGTCGTAAACAGACTTCCGAAAACACGTTCCGGAAAAATTTTAAGAAAACTGATCCGCACCATGCTGGATGGGAAGGAATACCAGATGCCATCCACCATAGATGATGAATCCATTGTGGAAGAACTTCAGCAAATGATGGACTTGTATAAAAAAGAAAAAATCTAACTTAGATACCTGAACAGGATTTGGCTACCCAGGCTCCTTAGCCCTGATAGGAGCGGTTACCCCGCACCCGCCGCAGGCGGGGAGGAGTATGAGCGCATAGCAGGAAAAAGCTCCTGAATAAAAGCAGAATAAAAAATTAAAAATTATGAAAAATTATTTTATAGATGATCTACCGGATTATTTTAAACAGTATAAAAAATCGATCAAAAACCCCAAGAAATTCTGGGATAAAATTGCTGACGAAAACTTCGTGTGGTACCAGCGATGGAGAAAAGTGGTGGAATATGACATGCATGAGGCCAAAATTAAATGGTTTAAAAATGCCAAACTCAACATCACCAAGAACTGCATAGACCGCCACCTGAACACCCGCGGCGACAAGACCGCGATTATCTGGGAACCCAACGATCCGACCGAAGAGGCACAGCATATTTCGTATTCCGAACTGCGCGACAGAGTCTGCAAAATGGCCAATGTGCTGCGCGATATGGGCATTGAAAAGGGCGACCGGGTCTGCATTTATCTGCCGATGATTCCTGAACTTGCCGTGATGATGCTTGCCTGCGCGCGCCTGGGAGCAGTGCATTCGGTGATATTTGCTGGATTCTCTGCCTCGGCGGTGACTTCACGTGTGAATGACTGCCAGGCAAAACTGATAATCTGTTCGGACGGAAGTTACCGCGGTAACAAAGCCATCGATCTCAAAGGAATTATCGACGAAGCCGTGGAAAGCTGCCCGACTGTGGAGAAAGTTTTGGTTGTGAAAAGAACCGGCGGCAACGTAAAAATGAAGGAAGGACGCGACTTCTGGCTGGAACCGCTTTACGAAAAAGCCGCTTCAGATTTCATTTCGGTGATAATGGATGCCGAAGATCCACTGTTCATTCTGTACACTTCCGGCTCCACTGGAAAACCCAAAGGCATGTTGCACACCACGGCCGGTTATATGGTTTACACGGCGTATACTTTCAAGAACGTATTTAATTACAGGGAAAACGATATTTACTGGTGCACAGCGGACATTGGCTGGATCACAGGGCACTCGTACATCCTCTACGGACCGCTCGCAAACGGCGCTACGACGGTAATCTTCGAAGGTGTTCCTACGTACCCGGAACCCGACCGTTTCTGGGAAGTGATTGAAAAACACAAAGTCACCCAGTTTTACACAGCTCCGACTGCAATCCGCTCGCTGGCCAAGGAGTCTTATGAGTGGGTAGAGAAACATGACCTTTCCAGTCTGCGCATTATAGGTTCCGTGGGCGAACCCATTAACGATGAGGCCTGGCACTGGTACAACGACCATGTGGGCAAAAAGAAATGCCCGATTGTGGATACCTGGTGGCAAACTGAGACCGGCGGCATTATGATTTCGCCGATTCCGTTTGTAACGCCAACCAAACCGACCTACGCTACCCTTCCACTTCCGGGAATTCAGCCGGTTTTGATGGATGATAAACGGAATGAAATCACCGGAAATCAGGTTGACGGCAACCTCTGTATCCGTTTTCCGTGGCCCGGAATCGCGAGAACGATCTGGGGCGATCATCAGCGGTATAAGGAAACCTACTTCACGGCATTTCCGGGTAAATATTTCACCGGCGACGGTGCCCTGCGCGATGAAGTGGGCTACTACAGAATTACGGGACGTGTAGATGATGTGATTATTGTTTCCGGGCACAACCTCGGAACTGCACCCATAGAGGACAGCATCAACCAGCATCCTGCGGTGGCAGAATCGGCGATTGTAGGTTATCCGCACGACATCAAAGGAAGCGCGCTCTATGGGTATGTCATTTTGAAAGATGTGGGCGAGAGCCGCGACCGCGACAACTTGAGAAAGGAAATTAACCAGGTAATCAGCGATACAGTGGGACCGATTGCTAAACTGGATAAGATTCAGTTCGTGTCTGCCTTGCCAAAAACACGTTCAGGCAAAATTATGCGGAGGATTTTAAGGAAAATTGCAGAAGGAGATTTTGCCAACTTTGGCGACACCTCTACCCTGCTGAATCCGGAGATTGTGGAGGAAATAAAAGAGGAGAGGATTTAGTGAATGGTGGTTGGTGGTTGGTAATTTATTGATTTGTATAAAATCCTCTTACCCGATTGTTTATGATATTTTAGTACTTTCAGACCTAATTAATCAACTACAGTAATCAATATATTCCTTACGATGCGCTATTTTTCTCTTAAAGAAAGGAATAATTAAAGAGTTTCATGAGAAAACCAGCAATCGTAAGTAATTTAAATACTCCGACACTGGGCAAACGATCAAATAAACCAAACATTAGCTGATGAACAAAAATACTATAATAATACTCATACTTCTGTTTCAACTATTGCCAGCTCAAAAGTTGGAATTTTTCAAGCAGAACATAGAATCTAAAGGCAGCTTTGTAATTAGCACCTACAGCGAAAATTATTATAAGGAAGTAATCAAAAATTCGCTGCCATTACTGCAACCAATAAAAATAACAGGTAAAGCTGATTTTGAGGAGTTAAGTAAATTATTCCCTGGTTATATCGAGGGACAATGCTTAAAAGTTGAAAAAGAGACGTTTAAACCGAGGGTTTTCAAAATATGTACAGCCGGTACAAAACGAGATAATGATTCTACATCAATTATAGTTGATGGCAACCTAATGCTTGACTCTAAACTTGATGAATTTTATATTTTCAAATACTATTTTATGGATAGCGGTGGCTATTACCTGTTAAATATCAACAGCAAAAAAATTTATCATGTATTTAATGAACCTCAATTTTCGCCAGATAAGTCTTTTATTGTAGCTCCTTTTGTACGTTATAATGATTTTATGCTAGAGATCTTCGACACTGAATCCGATAGAAATCTAAGTTATTATTTAGGTGATGGCAGGTTCACGCTAAATAAGATTGAATTAGTTAAGATTAACAGTTTTCGTAAAAAAGTATTGTTTTTGGACTTAACCCAAAAAGTTGAATATGATGAGTACTTTCAAAAGATTGAAGACAGAACCAGAAACATTCGGCTGCTAATTCAATAATTTCAGTAAACAACTATTTGGTGGGAAAATTATATTAACCTTTAAGCAATTATGGCATGACGCAGGACTTGAAAGTAATCGAGATGGTCTAAGTGAAACTGTCTAGATATCATAATTACTTAGTACTCAACTTAGGAATACATTTTGATTAACTGCACCCGTTATCTGTTATAAATGAAAAACTTACTATACACACTGGCTTTGGGAACTGCGGTGATTTCCTGCTCCAAATCGGAGATGCAGCAAACCAGTGATACCATAAAAAATGCCGACAGCCTCTTTACGCGTGCCAACGACGGCGTTCGTACGCTGGATTCCATTTCTAAAATTGTAAGGGATACCGCAAAATTCAATAAGATTATCGTTCCGGAGATTGAAAAGACCAAGGAAAGCGTTGGCAAAGTGATTCAGGACAACGCGAAAAGCCTTGACTCCCTGAATGCCGTACTTAAAAATGCCAGAAGGGATATCCAGAAAGGTTCCGATGTACTTAAGACAGTTGATTCTGCAGGCAGAGTGCTTAAGGAGACCTCCAACCCGATTGATGTGCTTTCCACCATCTCAAAGACTATTGACAAGGTTTCTAAGTCGGCCCGACAAAGTACGCAGCCTGAAAAGACTGAGGAAAAGGCTGAGGAAAAATCTGTTGCGCCAGACAATAATACAGTATCGCCATCTGTGGCTGAAGCCGCTCCAATGATTACAAATCCGATTACAAAAACGGGTGTGATGGAAATCACCGTGTATGACCTCAGTAACTCACGGGATGACCTTTCGCTGGCGCTAAAAAGGTTTCAGGGAGGTATTGTTTCAGAAAAATTTGAAGATATAAACGGCGACAGGAAGCAGGTGATCCGCGTGACGATTCCGACCCAATATTTTGATGAAGCAGCCACTCATTTACCCGACCGCCTGGGCACGCTGACTACCAGAAGTGTGGAAAGTTCCGGAACTGATTACGACCCAAACCGTATGTCCAGCCTGGAATTTATCCTGAGTGAGAAGCGTCAGGAAGCCATGACCGATATCCTGGCGGAAAAAGAGCCTGATTCTACACCAACAAATGACAACAGTGCTTCCGGAGCGTTTATGAAAGGGTTTGATGTTTTAGGCAAAGTCCTGCTTGCGTTGTTACCCTTTTGGCCGGTGCTCGTCATCGGTGCATTGATTTGGTATTTTATGCGTGGCAGAAACAAAAACAGGCAATTTGAAGAAACACCTAAACCTTATGTAGAGGAGGTGCCACAGGAGGAATTTATTGAAACCCATCCTGTAAAAAAGGCCGAAGAAGTTAATCCACCCGCTGAAAAAACCGATACAGATCCCTATGAGAAGTACCGCCCCAAATAAATTAATAATGGTACTGCTCCTTTTACGGATACACAGAAAATCCCTTCAGTTGTCGCTGAAGGGATTCTGCAAAAATGTAAGAAAAATTAATTTCCGAAATGCGATTTTACAGTCTCCAACACTTGTTGGTCACCCATCTGTTGGGATGTTTGCAGTGTAATATCCAGATCTTTATACTCAGGAGTTGAAAGCAGGTGACTTTTTAGTTCTTCCTGAATGGTTCCGGGACCTGTAATAAGCACCTTTTCTGTATTTACAAGTAATTCTGCTATCTCCTTAAAAAATTTGCGCTTGTTAGTCTGTTCAGCGTTGTTTCCAGTATGCTCGTTAGAGTTTCCATGCTGAATTTCATGCTTCACGGGATTGCAGAGAAAAAATTCTGATGCTGACTGTTCATCATGATTCTTGGCTACAATAGCCTTTTCGGTATCGATCCACAGACCGGCTAATTTTTGGTTGTTCATCTTTTTAATTGTTTATTGACTGCAGATGTACAACAATAATGCAAAGGTCCTGTTAAGGTTTGTTAAACTTGCCTTTGCGCCTGATCAGATGGTGCCCGTGGATTTCAGGTAATAAACAATTAGTGTAGCCACAAACAGGATGCAGAAAATAATTAAAGTTACCATTTGTTTGCGGAACCAGGCCAGGGTTATCAGTCCGCCGATTCCCAGCACGAGCAAACCAATTTTCAGGGCCGGCTGATCCACAAAAACCGAAATGGTTATAGCGATCAGGGACAAAAGCCGAATAATGCCTTCACGTTTTATAAAGTACTCTTTCATTTTAATAATTTAAAAAAATCCCTCCGAATTCTCGAAGGGATTGCTGTTCTTATTTCATATTGACAATCCTGTCTACCACATATTTGGTATTGCCTCGCCATGGAATGGCCCCGTTATACTCCTTATAATGAAGGTCGAAGTGTTTTCCGCTGTTTTCCTCCAATTGTTTGAAAACCTGGGGATCATCTACAGAAAATTCAAACTCATAACTGGTGAGCGCACCTGTCCGGCCTTTACCAAAACCTTCCTGAATAATCTTACCTTCATAGGTTTTGAAAACATAGCCCTTCTTCACCGCGTAATTCAGATAGCCGGATTTCACCCCTTCACCAAATACAAAATAGTATTTATACCAGACGAATACTCCGCCAAAAAGGAAAATAATAAGCAGCACCCATATAAGGATCTTTCCGTAACCTCCTTTTTTCTCTTCAAACTGATATTCGGCCATAGCTGTCTTTTTATGTGGTTCTCAGGACTGACTTTTAAATCAGTTATTTCTTAGCGATGCTTCTGGAGATAACGATTCTCTGGATCTCTGAAGTTCCTTCGTAAATCTGGGTAATCTTTGCATCACGCATCATGCGCTCCACATGGTACTCCTTCACATAACCGTATCCGCCGTGGATCTGCACTGCTTCAATGGTAGTATCCATAGCGACCTGTGAGGAATACAGTTTTGCCATAGCTCCGATTTCACCGATATCTTTACCTTCATCTTTCTCAAAAGCAGCTTTCAGACACAGCATTCGGGCTGCAGTAATCTGCGTAGCCATATCAGCAAGTTTAAAGGCAATAGCCTGGTGGTTGATGATCTCCGTACCGAATGCTTTTCTCTCCTTAGCATATTTCAGTGCCAGTTCGTACGCCCCGGAAGCGATACCCAAAGCCTGGGAAGCGATACCGATACGCCCGCCGTTCAGGACACCCATAGCAAAGTTGAATCCAAATCCGTCCTCACCAATTCTGTTTTCCTTAGGTACTTTAACATCGGTAAAAAGAAGTGAGTGCGTATCGCTCCCACGGATTCCAAGTTTGTCCTCTTTCGGACCGATCTCGAAACCTTTCCATCCTTTCTCTACGATAAAAGCGTTAATTCCTTTATGTTTTTTCTCAGGATCGGTTTGTGCAATAACGATATAATAAGTGGCATTGCCCCCGTTTGTAATCCAGTTCTTGGTTCCGTTCAGGATATAATGGTCACCCATATCTACAGCCGTAGTTTTCTGGGACGTAGCATCCGAACCGGCTTCAGGCTCAGAAAGAGCGAAAGCTCCGATCACCTCACCGCTGGCCAGCGGGTACAGATATTTCATTTTCTGATCTTCGTTGCAGTATTTTTCAAGACCGGCACATACCAGAGAGTTATTTACTGACATCACTACAGCCGCCGAAGCATCAACTTTGGCAATCTCCTCCATAGCCAAAACGTAGGAAATGCTGTCCATACCGGCACCGCCGTATTTAGGGTCCACCATCATCCCAAGAAAACCGAGTTCCCCCATTTTCTTAACCTGTTCGTGCGGAAATTTCTGAGCATTGTCTCTTTCGATAACACCGGGCAGCAGTTCAGCCTGTGCAAAGTCCCGGGCTGCCTGCTGTATCATCAAATGCTCTTCTGATAAATTAAAGTTCATAATGGATTTTTGTTTGCCTGCAAATTTACGGTTTTTTGATCCAACATGGAAATTTGTTTCATATTGGAGATCTGGCCGAAAAAGAATATATTTACCAATACGATTGAGAATTTAACCTAAAAACTACAGTATGTCCATCAGAAGATTATTTGATATTGCACATCACGCCACTGAAAAATTTCCGCAGGACGATATGTTTGTCACAAAATATAACGGGGAATGGCAAAAAACCTCAAGTAAGGAGTATGTGAACCTTGGAAACAGAATTTCCCGCGGACTTCTGAAACTGGGAATTAAGCCCGGCGACAAGATCGCTCTGATAACGACTGCTACCCGTACAGAGTGGGCTGTGATGGATCTGGGCATTTCGCAGATTGGCGCTATAAGCGTGCCGGTTTATCCTACAATCTCTGCCGATGATTATGTTTATATATTTAATGATGCCGAGGTTAAATACTGCTTTGTCTCAGACCGCGATCTGCTGCAGAAGGTTAAAACTGCCAAACCGGAAGTGCCTTCGCTGCAGGGCATCTTTACTTTCGACTCTATTGAAGGGGCGGCTAACTGGCAGGAGGTGCTGGACCTGGGTAGTGACGAAGCCAACCAGCGTGAGGTAACAGATCTTTCGGCAACCATAAATCCGGAAGATCTTGCGACCATCATTTACACGTCCGGAACCACGGGCAAACCAAAAGGGGTTATGCTTACGCACCTTAATATAGTTTCGAATGTTCTGGCCTCAGACAAGCGTATTCCCCGCGACAAAAGGCTGGACTATAAAGATTCCAGAGTACTGAGCTTCCTCCCCATCTGCCATATTTTTGAGAGGATGCTTTTTTACCTTTTTCAGTATAACGGTTTCAGCATTTACTTCGCCGAAAGCATCGAAAAAATGGGCGATAATATTAAAGAAGTCAAGCCTCATTATATGAGCGTTGTACCGCGCCTTATAGAAAAAGTATACGATAAGATTTACGATAAAGGCACCAGCGCAGGTGGTCTGAAATCCAAGATTTTTCTGTGGGCGCTGGGTGTAAACAAGAACAAAAAAAACATTGGCAAGCCCTCCGGACTTTTGGAGGTAATTGCGGATAAGCTGGTATTTTCCAAATGGAGAGAAGGCTTGGGTGGTAACATCATCACCTTGGTATCAGGCTCTGCTGCCCTTTCTGAAAGGCTTAACAAAATGTTCCAAAATGCGGGCATTCCGATTCTGGAAGGTTATGGACTTACTGAAACATCTCCCGTGATTTCTGTTAACTCTTTTGAAAAGATGAAGATCGGAACCGTAGGCCATGTACTGGATAATCTGGAAGTGAAAATTCAGGAAGATGGTGAGATCACAGTAAAAGGTCCGTCCGTATTCAAAGGTTATTTTAAGAATGAACAGCTTAACAGCGAAGTTTTCACGGAGGACGGATTTTTCCGCACCGGTGACATTGGACATATAGACAATGAGGGCTTCCTGAAGATCACTGACCGTAAAAAGGAAATGTTCAAGACCTCCGGTGGGAAATATATCGCACCGCAGGTAATCGAAAACCAGGCAAAGGCTTCAAAATTCATTGAGCAGATTATGGTAGTTGGCGACGGTGAAAAAATGCCCTGTGCTTTTGTACAGCCTGATTTTAATTTTGCCAAACACTGGGCCGAGCGTCACAAACTGGACATAGGAAGCACGCCGCAGGAGATTTCACAAAGCAGGGAGCTTAAAGACAGGATAGGTAAGGAAATTGATTATCTGAATACCAAACTGGGCAGCTGGGAGCAAATCAAAAGATTCGAACTTACACCAGAAGTTTGGTCTATTGACGATGGCCTGCTCACCCCTACCATGAAACTGAAGCGGAAAGCGATTAAGGAACATTTTTCAGACCTGTACAACAGTATGTATGGTCATAACAGTAAATAGGACATCAATTATTAATATTGAAAAAGCCCGCTGCAGCGGGCTTTTTTACTATATATTGGAAAACAAAACTAGAATTTGATGATGTCCTGCATCTTCTCATTTTCTTCGTTTACCATTTCATCATCAATAAGGATCTTTCCTGAATGCTCGTCAATGATGATTTTCTTACGCTGTGCGATTTCCATTTGCTTCTGTGGCGGCACGGTAAAGAATGAACCCTTAGGCGCGCCTCTTTCCAGACCCACTACAGCCAGACCGGTTGTGGAGCTCGAACGGATCCTGTTATAAGAAGCCAACAAACGCTCATCGATATTCTTGGAGAATTCTGCTGATTTCTCAACAAGAAAATCTTCCTCTTTCTGTGTTTCAGCCACAAGGTTTTCAAGTTCTTCTTTCTTGAATTTAAGGTGACTCTTCAACTGCTCGATCTTGTTGTTAAGCTCGTCCATAGTCTCATTTTTATGGGAGATCTTGGCCTCAAACTCATTGATTCTTTTATCAGCCAGCTGGATTTCAAGTTCCTGAAATTCAATCTCCTTATCCAGGGATTCAAATTCCTTGTTGTTGCGTACGTTATCCTGCTGCGATTTATATTTTTCAATAAGGGAATTAGCATGGTTAATTACTTCCCTCTTGGTATTGATCTCGTCGTTCTGCTCTTTAATCTCAGCCTGAAACTTCTCCGCTCTTTTTTCCAAACCTTCGATCTCAATCTCCAGATCTTCCACTTCAATAGGAAGTTCTCCCCTGGTGTTGCGGATATCGTCTAATCTGGAATCAATAATCTGAAGGTCATACAGCGCCCTTAATTTTTCTTCAACAGAAATTTCTACGTTTTTCTTAGCCATATATTATAAAAAGTAATTAACAGGATTGGTATTCCTGATTGATTTTGAGACTGCAAATTTACGAAATTTTTCCGACAAAATGTCAAATAATTGTTGAGTTACAAACTGTTCCGATTCATAATGACCGATATCACAAATCACCATTTTATTCTCTGCACCAAAGAAATCATGGTACTTCACGTCACCTGTAATGTATGCATCGCAACCAACTGCCAGTGCTGCACTTATTCCGGAGGCACCACTGCCGCCCAATACACCTACCCTTTTGATTTGTTCCGAAACCAAATTACTGTGGCGAATTACAGGAAGGTTAAATTTTTCCTTTACAAACCGCAGGAAGTCTGCGCTGCTCATCGGTTCATCAAATTCGCCGTAGCGGCCCAGGCCCGAGTACTGGTTTTCATTCTCCAGCCGGATAATATTATAGGCCACCTCCTCATAGGGATGTGCTTTCTTCATCGCCGCAACGGTTCTGCTCTGCTTATAGGATTCAAAAATAACCGACAGCTTTTCTTCCGACACGCTGCTGCGGAAGCCCTGGCTACCCGAAAAGGGATCGGAACCCGGCAAAGGCCTGAATGTTCCGGTGCCGGTATGGCTGAAGCTGCACTGGTCGTAGAATCCAATTCCGCCTGCTCCGGCAGAAAAAAAGAGCTTCTCTGACGGCATCAGCGTGTTCACTGGGAACCATGACCTCCAGCTTCTTCAGATTTTCCTTTTTTGGCATGAGTATTTTCTGGTCTTTAAGCCCCAGCTTTTGGCAGATCCCAAAATTGACGCCGAAATAATCATTATCGAATGCTGTGTGTATCGCATAAATGGCAATCCTATTTTCTATGGCCTTCATAACAGCCCTTTCCACATAGTTTTTGCCGGTGAGCGATTTAAGACCTGAAAATATGATTGGGTGAAAAGTAATGATCAGGTTCGCAGCTGACTCTACAGCTTCATCCACTACACTTTCCAGCGCGTCATGGCACACCAGCATTCCTGTAATTTCCCTTTCAGGATTACCGCAGAGCAGACCCACATTATCAAAGGCTTCCGCCTGTTTCATTGAAAATATATTTTCAATTTCAAAAATCACCTCCTTTAACTTCATTTCATTAAGTTTGTAACGAAAATAAGGATAAATTCCAAACAGAGCCATATGGAACCGCACAACGCCATTGAAAAGGAGCACGATTTCATTCCGGAGAGAAAAAAATGGAAGCGGCAGCTTTTCAGGATCATCTACCGTGCTGATACTCCTTTAGGTAAACTGTTTGACATTTGCCTGCTCATCCTGATCTTCCTGAGCACCTTCATCGTTATGATGGAGAGTGTACCCTCCTTTGACCTCAGATTCCACACCCTGTTTGTTGTGTTGGAATGGACGATTTCACTTTTTTTTACTGCCGAATACATTCTTCGGATTATCACAATCCGTAATAAACGTGAATATATTTTCAGCTTTTTCGGAATCATTGACTTACTTGCAATTGTTCCTTTTTTCCTGAGCCTTCTGCTGCCTGTAACCAAGTTTTTCCTTATCATCAGGATGCTGCGTATCCTTCGTATTTTCAGGATCCTGAACCTGCTGGATTTCATGAATGACGGTTACCTTATTGTACGTGCATTGAAGAACAGCTCGCGTAAAATTTACATCTTCCTGCTTTTCCTGATGATATTTTCGGTGATTGTAGGCTCCATGATGTACATGGTAGAAGGACACAAGGAAGGTTTTGAAAGTATCCCGCAAAGCATCTACTGGGCTGTAGTTACTGTAACTACGGTAGGCTACGGGGATGTATCACCTACTACCCCGCTGGGTAAATTTTTCGCCATCCTTCTGATGCTTGCCGGTTACTCGATAATTGCTGTTCCTACGGGAATAGTGACCGCCGAAATGAGAAATAAAAGACAGAATTTTGAAAAAGTATGCAGCCGCTGCATGAATGATGATATTGACGATGATGCGAATTACTGCAAACGCTGCGGCGAAAAGACCGCAATCCCTGGACGAAATGTGGGAAATCAGTAGGTACTGAAGCAACTCCATTAGGTATTTACACACTTTAATACCGAGAATAATTTCAACTGTCCCCGTCCGAGCGACAAAAAAACACTCCATAAAATTGTAAATAATCTCAATTTGCTTTGGTTTCCTCAGACATAAAAAAACAGCCTCAAAAAGAGGCCGTTCAATTTTAGTGAATACGAAAGCTTTTACTTTTTAATCACTTTTCTTGAATATTGAGTTCCGTCCTGTAATGTCAGTACGGCCACATAATTTCCGGCAGCCAGTCTGCGCACATCTACAGTTGTGATCGTTCTGCCGCTTTGAGACAGGGCCAGACCACCGGTCATTGAGTAGAATTCCACCTTTGTAACTGTAGCTTTTGTGTTAACAGTGGCATAATCTGTCATTGGATTCGGACTGATCTCGATTGGTACATACGAGTCCGCAAGATCGCTAACACCCATACTACAGTTTGGGCTAGAATCAAGCGTGGCTATCACTTCCTGCAGGGCTGATTCACATACCGAAGAAAGCTGCCAGTTGTAGAAATAATAATACAGGTCATTTCGCGGAGTATTAGCTGCTGTAAGAGTACTTGTGTTTATTGTTAGAAGTCCCGGGAAAGTAAACGGATATGCATATCCTCCGGTAGGCGCCACAGCAGCGGGGTCAAACAAGAGTTGTGAGAATCCGCTCATACTGCGTGGTCTCATTTTATAACTGATACCGGGAGCAATTGCAAATCCTAAATTCACTACTTGCGGGACAGGTGCCGAAACAGGCGAACCTGTAACATTTACTGTAGCAGAATGCACGATTGCTCCAGCGGAATTAAGTACATCAATAATAACTGTTCCTGTGGCTGAAGTTGCGCTTACAGGGTAAATGGTTACTGTTTCAATAGTTACGGGTGCAAACACATCGAATACCAATCCAAATAATGTGGTACCAGCTCCTCCGGTCGCTCCCGTTTCCGGTGCGGTTTTCCCGACAGGTCCTGCGGCACCCTGTGAAGCGCTTACCCAATAGGACGTGGTGGCAGTAACGGCAGGCGTAGTAAAGACATTGCCCGTCGCTAATGGCGACCCTCCTGCTGAAGACGCATACCAGTTTACAGTGGCGCCTGCCTGTGCAGTCGCATTAAGCACTGCAGGTTCATTCAGACATACAGTGTCACCGGTTGTCTGCAAAATAGCGGGCGGCACGCAACTGGTTGAAAAAATTACGGGCTGCACTGTCCAGACACTTTGATCGCCGGCCGAACAATTGGAGCGTATCCAAACGTAATAGGTGGTAGCTGGAGTGAGAGCAGATGTAAGCTGATAACCCAGACCTGTAACACCCGAAACAGCAGGTGATGTTGCGGCAACAGGTGCGGTGCCGGTGGTGTTATAATAAATATCGTAGCCATTGGCAGGAGGTGTCACCGAAGCATTCCATGTTAGTGAAGCTCCCGTCTGGGTTATATTACCCGCACTCAAACCGGACGGCATGAGACATGTAGGAGGATCCCAGGTATAGGTAAGTCCGGACGGCGGCATTCCCGGCGGGTTTACCTGTGTATTCACTGCCTGTGTGCTGTTATTGGCAGTGCCGGCAGTGGAGGCATCAAAAAGTACGGAAGTACTGCTGAGCCTGTTATTATAATCTGAATTACCGGCTCCCCTTAGACCGACCTGTCTGGTAGCAGTAATAGCGGTGGATCCTGTAAGATACTGTCCGCCTCCGTACACTACAGATATTCTGTTGGAACTTTCATGCAGCCTGATCTGAAATGACAGGAGATATACATTGGTGGTGGATGTACTGTTTACCGGTCTGAAATTACGCCATTGAATGACTGCAATCCTGTTTGGTGCTGTTCCTTCTGTACCCCAGGTAATTGATCCCGCATTCGTAGTGTCGAAATACGAATTCAGGTCACCACCAAAGGCGGAGACTGCGCCTTCGTACGCAACGCTTCCCGATATCGGAGTCGTGGTAGTGGCCGCCGGCGGAGTACTTCCAAAGGTGATAAAACCATTTGAAGAAACGTTTAGATTGGTATAATCCTGCGCGTTGAAATTAAAGGTAAACGGGAGCGTCAGATTGTACACATTACTGTTCAGACTACCTGCGGAGGTATTGTCAACGGCTTTACCCAACTCCGTCGGAGTAGTAATTTCGGTATATACCGCAGTACTTTGCGTAAAGTTGTAAAGACTCACCTGAGCGTGTACATTAAACGCTGCCAGCAGTCCCAGCACAACTGTCAAAAATTTTCCCCACCGAGTTGTTTGGGGACTACTACTTCGCTGATCGATTTTTCTCATATTATAAATTCTAAATTAGATTACATTGCTTTTTTATCTTACTGATCTAGCAACCATTACATTGCAGAAAAATAAAAAAAAGCGGCGAAAATCGCCGCTTCAGTTTAAAATATTTACTTCTTAATTGCTTTCACAGATTTGGAAGTCCCGTCTTTGTAATCCAATTTCAGGATATAAAGTCCAGCTTTCAGTTCACTTAAGTTAATCTGTCTTCCAGGATTGGCAATAGTCTTCACCAATCTTCCGGACATGTCAACAACCGAAACCGATTTCAGGTTCTGCGCATCTGTTATATTAAGAACGTCAGTAAACGGATTTGGATAAACTCTTACCTCTTTTGAATCTGTTATGATTTCAGACGTGGACAGTGAACTGTCGGTAATCATAAAATTATCCACATAGAACTCGAAATCTTCGCCATCGGAAACTGTTCCGTCCGTGCCATAAAAGGCAAACATCACCTGGGAAGTAGCAGAAGCAGCCGGTATAGTATAGCTGTATGGATGCGAACTGTTATCTATATTATCTGCTGCGGTCCAGGTTTGGATTGTAGTCCAGGTTGCACCACCATCAGTGGACATCAGCACATTTATAACGTCATCTGATCCCATAGGGCTTGGATTTGCACTTCCGTACTCGGTAATCCCGTAATCAAACGTCAGAGTTTTTGTGCCGCCTGCAGAAAGATTGAAGACCGGACTGATTAACCAACCGGCACGACCGGAACTGTAGAGATTAATTGAAGTAGCGCCGGCGCCGGTTGTTCCGGTAAGGAAAACCATAGCCCTCCAGTTAAAGGAAATGCCACTTCCAGTACCCGTAGGACCAGTTGCAGGACTACCGCCCGAAGCTACAGACCAGCAGCTACCCGGGAATGTGTTGAAGTTATTTGTATAATTTGGGAGAATTGAAGCACAAACTGTAGTGAAGCTCCGGACAGCACAGGACTGAGAAAGTACGGTGCCATTACTCGCATTAACTGTATAATAATAAGTTGTACTGTTCGCAAGTGGTGCAGTAAGCGTGTAAGTAGTTACATTACCCACATTAACAGCATTAAGTATATCTGTTCCGCCTGACGTTGATCCCATTGTTATTATATAGGAGGTAGCACCGGGCATCGCATTCCAGGTTATTGTTGGAGTAAGGGAAGCTCCGGTAACTCCATTAGCAGGCGCGGTTACTACCGGACAGAAGGAGATTGTTGTAAAAGAAGGGCCGGCAGACCAAAGACTCTGTGTACTGCTACTGCAATTGGACCTAACCCAAACATAATACAGGGTTGAAGGTAATAGACCAGTCAACGAGTACGCAGGTGTGGCAAGTCCGGCAGCGGTTGGCACTGTGGCTGCAGTAGGCGGGGTGTTACTTGTGCTGTAATAGAAATCATAACCATTGCCAGGAACGGGGGCAGTGGCATTCCATACAAAATCTGCACTGAAACTGGTCACATTCGAAACTGCGACTCCGGTAGGCTGAAGGCATGTAGGTGTTTCCATCACGCGCACCTCATCCAACAGAAGATCATCGTAAAAATAACCGTTTCCTGCAGCATCCTTATCCACGGTGAACCTCACACGAATTGTGGCTCCTGCATACGCAGCACCTAAAGGAATTCCTTCCAGTCTCCAGTTACTGGCGTTGGTGTCGTTGGTAAAAATCTGGTTCCAGGTAGTGCCGTCGCTGGTCACATGTACCGTAAGCTTGTTATTATCATACGGAGGCAGGGTTCCTGTAGCAGAAGTAAGGTGATTTTTGTACCATTCAAACTGAACATACGGATTGGTAAGTCCTGTCAAATTAATTTCAGGAGTGGTTAACTGGACCTGGTGTTCTCCTGTATAGGGTGAACTTGCATCAACCCAGGCAAAGGTACCCGCGGTTCTTCCGTTATTTACCGGACTTGCTCCATATTCGGGATTTCCGGAAAATTTCCAGAATGCATTGGTACTGGTAGAAGTAGTGGTAGGATTTATATTTGTCCAGCAGTTAGGTAAAGTACCGGAACTGAAAGATTCATAGAAAGGAGCAGCAAGCGGGGCACACGATGTCGCTGCGGATCCGGCGGCAACCCAGACACTTTGATCGGCTGTGCTGCATCTGGAGCGCACCCAAACATAATAGGTGGTTGCCGGCGCAAGACTGCTCAACGCTGCAGGTGAAGACGCAGCATTACTACTTGGGACTGTTGCAGCAACAGGCGGTGTGTTCGTTGCGCTATAGTAAATATCATACCCGTTAGCAGGAGCCGTTGCAGGAGCCGTCCACGTTACCTGCAGGCCTGAGCTGGAAACAGTAGTTGTGTTCAGGGCACTTGGGGCTACGCATGACGGCGGCACAGTAACAGCCAGGGTATAATCATGTACTTCGCCAAAACCATCCGTATTATCGCAAGGTTCCGGCGGTTCGGTGCCGTCATAATCGTATTTTGTTGCTATTCTCAGGCGGTAGTTACCCAAAGGCGTCGACGCGGGGACGGTTACTGTAGATGAAGTTTGAGTGCTGGCACCCGTTTGAGGACTGGCCCCGCTGCCGATGAGTTCAGATGAATCAAAACTGCCGTCATTATTAAAATCAGCCCATACCCTAACAGTCTGGTAGCCGTAGTCATGTGTAACCGTAAAGTTATACGCCACCGAGGCGGACAAATTTATGGTGTGGGTGGAATGAAAATCACCGTACTGGCCGGCAGAACATCCTGTGTTCACATGGCTGAAGCCTGCAGCAGGAATTGAAAAACTGTTAATCTGGTCTCCATCATCACATCCATCCGAATACGACGGCGTGCAGTAGGTCTGTGCAGATGCTCCGAGCCCGAGGGACAAAAAGCATGATAGTAATACTTTCTTCATAATTGTGAATTATTTGGTTTAAGCTAATTTATAACATTTTAGTACATTGCACCTAATTAAAGTGTTTATTTAATGCAAATATTATTAAGTAATAATTACTTCAGTATCTAATTTACATTGAAGAATAATTACTTTTTTTTAACTCCAGGAGAGCGGGACATCTAACGCCATCTATAATTTTTTGCGAATCTGGGATTGTGCGCCGCGGATAACAGTTAAATTTAACCACAAAAAAAAGGACAGCTGTTGCCAGCTGTCCTTCCCGTTTAGTTCGTTTAAATTACTTCTTAATTGCTTTCACAGATTTGGACGTTCCGTCTTTATAATCCAGTTTCAGAATATAAAGTCCGGCTTTCAGTTCACTTAAGTTAATCTGTCTTCCAGGATTGGCAATTGTTTTCACCAACCTTCCGGACATATCAATTACGGTCACTGATTTCAGGTCTTTCGCCTCCGTGATGTTCACAACGTCGGTGAATGGGTTTGGATATACTTTTACCTCTTTACTATCTGCAGTAATCTCCCCAACTCCTAAAGCGCCTGCTGCAAGTCCGAAGTTATCAACAAAGAATTCCACATCTTCGGCGTCATTGGTGCTTCCTTCGGTTGCATAAATAGCAAATTTGGTTTGGTTTGTACCTCCGTTTACCACATAAGCATACGTTGTGGAGGTGTTACTGATCGCAGAGGAAGCATCCCAGGTATGCAGTACTGTCCAGGTGGATCCACCATTGGTAGACATCAGGACCTGAACCTGGTCGTCACTGCCCAGTACTCCGGATGTGGTATCGGCCCATTCAACAAGTCCATAATCAAATGTTAAGGTATAAGGTCCTGCAGAAAGATCGAATGTAGGGGACATTAACCAGCCTGTCGTGAAATCCGAATAAAGATTAATTCCTGCCGCACCACTTGGGCCCGAGTTCAGGAAGCCGTCATTATACCAGTTCGCACTTGTACCTGTAGGTCCTGTTGCTGGAGTGCCTCCTGAAGCCTGCTCCCAGCAGACGCCCGGGAATGCGCTGAAATCATTGGTGTATGCTGGGGTAATGGTCGCACAGGCAGTTGTTAGTTGAACACCTCCTGTCCAGACGCTCATATCATTGGCTGAACATACAGAGCGAACCCAAACATAATACGTGGTCGCAGCGGACAGGCCGGTAATAATAGCCGGTGACGAAGCCGTAGTGACGGAATTTGCAGGGGTTAATACGGTTGCACCGGTAGGTGCACTATTTACAGTACTGAAATACACCTGATAACCGCCGGCTGGCGTACTGACAGAAGGAGTAAATGTGATGGATCCACCGGTAGCGGTAACCGTAGCAGCATCTACCAGTATATTTGTAGTACTGTCACAGGTTGGGATGGCCTCCACCGCAAAATTATCTGTGAAGAAATCCAGATCCTCGGCATCATTTGTGGTACCCGAAGTTACATATAATGCGAACCGAGTACTGTTACCAGTATAGGTGGTCAGATTATAGGTATAAGTGTTCGTAGTGTTGGATGGGGAATTGGTGGCATCCCAGGTCTGAAGAACAGTCCAGGTTACACCGCCATCAGTGGAAATTAGGAATTGAACCAAATCATCAGAACCCAGCGCACTTGGTGTAATATCGGCATATTCGGTAACGCCATAGTCAAATTTAACACGGTAACCACCTGCTGACAAATCAAATACCGGGGATATCAGCCATCCTGTTCTGTCAGTGGAATAAATATTGAACTTTGCTGCACCGGTATTTCCATTGTTAAGGAATCCATCATCATACCAATAAGTGCTTGTTCCGGTTCCTGGTCCTGTAGCAGGTGCACCACCGGTGGCCTGAGACCAGCACGCACCTGGAAAAGTGCTAAAATCATTGCTGTAGTTTGGAGTAAATGTTGCACAAAGCGTAGTAAAGGAACCTGTTGAAGCAACCCAGATACTCTGATCCGTGGTTGTACAATTTGTCCGGATCCATGCATAATAGGTAGTAGTTGGATTAAGGCCATTTAAAGTTGCGGTCAGGTTAGGGGTGCTCAAGGAATTGGTGGCATCCAAAACCGTAGTAGCGGTAGGCGCCGCATTTACAGTGCTGTAGTACACCGTATAGCCATTAGCAGGAGGAGTGGTTGGTGCAGTCCACGTCAGCACTGCTGAAGTAGGTAAAATATTTGATGCTGCAAAATTCCCTGGGACTATGCAGCTGGGCGGGGCGGTAACGGCCAGCGTGTAGTCATGTGCCTCTCCATATCCTGATACGTTACAGGGAATGGGTGCACTATTCCAACGATCAGCTACACGCATTCTGTAAGTGCCTACAGGAGTGCCTGCCGGTACAGTAATCGTGGAAGCTGTCTGCATTCCTGATCCACTTGAACCTGAACCTATTAATTCCGTTGTGGGATCAAAGGTTCCGTCATTATTAAAATCGGCCCAAATGCTCACATATTGACCGCTATAGTCGTGGGTAACTGTAAAATCGTACGGCAGAGAAGGCTGTAGGGTTAAAGTGAGGGTACTGCTAAAATCTTCGTAGGATCCCGCTGAACAACCCGTATCAGTATGGGCGAATCCTGCCGCCGGGACCGTAAAGCTGTCTATCATATCTCCCCCACTGCAGCCACTTGCAAACTCCGGGAGACAATAAGTTTGTGCTGAAAACTGCGCCATGGTTAAGCCCAGTGCCGCCAATAGATAAATTCTCTTCATTTTATCAAATTTTTTGTATTTATAGCTAATATAGAAAATCTATTTAATATTCCCAGGAATTTAAGCCTTTTTTTTATTTATTATACGGGTATTTTGCAAAATGATTAACATATCATATTTTAATAGATAAAAAATTTAGATTAGATTACGTGATTGTTTACCGATAACAGCTGAATCTGAGATAACAAAAAAAAGCTGCCCCACCCATTGGTGAGACAGCTCATAAATACTATTTACTAATTACTTCTTAATCGCTTTCACAGATTTGGAAGTTCCGTTTTTATAATCCAGCTTCAGGATATAAAGTCCGGCTTTCAGTTCGCCTAAACTGATTTGTCGTCCCGGATTTGAAACGGTTTTCACTATTCTACCGGACATGTCCATGACGGATATTGATTTGAGATCTTTTGCATCTGCAAAATGAACGAATTCCGTAAATGGATTTGGATACACTTTCACTTCTTTAACCTCAGCGGCAGGATCAAGAGTTCCCAGAGATCCGTCATAGGCTGAGATCTGGAACGGTCCGTCCTGCGGAGAGCCGCCATTCCATTTCAGTACGCTGATGAGGAGTGTAGACCCTGCTGTTTGTCCTGTAAGGTTTACGGTGGAAAAAGCGTCGCCTAAATTATCGTCATTACAACCACCGGTAACCGGAGTAAGTGTACCGCAGGTTCCGCTAAACACATTCAGGACAGTATCGGTCATCGGCGATCCGGCTACGGGTCCTGTAGCAATAGTAATGCTACCCGATGCTGGAACTACTACGGAATACCAAACGTTATTATCCGCACTGGTCTGACAGGACTGCGGAGCGCCGTCGGTGGTTGCACCAAGACTGGTCGTTGTAAGTGCATTTTGTGCAAAAGTAGCGCCGGGTGTAAGTGCAACCGGGCTCGTGCAATTATCGTTTGCAGGAGGGGAAGGCGGGAGGGTAACACAAATATTGAACGAATTGGCATAGCCCGCACCATTGCTGTTATAAACCCGCACATAATAGGTATTGCCTACCGTCAATCCGGTTAGCTGGGCCGCACTTGCCGCCGAAGTATCACAGAGGATACTTGTAAGAGTACCGCATGCGCCGCTGAAGGCCTGCAGATACAGCGAGGTGCTATTTGTACCGGTACCGACGGAAACCACATTAGACAGGTTCACCAAATGGGTAACATTTGTGGCAACAAATGAATACCATACGTCATCATCGGCTGTACCGGTGCACGGCGCTGGCGCAATACCTGAACTTGTTGCGCCCAGAGTGGTCCCTGCAGTAAGAGTTGCACAGGTCCCTGAAGCACTGGGCGTAAGCACGACTGCAGCGTCGCAGTTATCATTAGGTGGCACTACGGGAGTGATAACGCAAATGTTAAAGGTGTTTGCATAGGCTGTAGATCCGGTGTTACTGTTATATACCCGGACATAGTAAATGGTTCCTATTGTTAATCCGACTAGGGCAGTTGGAGTGGCTGCAGACGTATCACATATTAGACTGGTTAAACCTGCACAACTACCACTGAATACCTGCGAATACAAAGATGTAGATGAGGTTGTACCAACAGATGCAACATTTGAAATCACTATGTTATGTGTTGCAGAGGTAGCCATGAAAGAATACCATACATCGTCATCCGCAGTTCCGGTACAGGTGCCCAGGGGAACTCCGGAGCTGGTCGCAGATAGTGTTGTGCCTGCTACCGCCGATGCGCAACTGGAACCTGCATTGGCCGTGAGCATGATAGCTCCAGTACAGTTGTCATTCGCTGGTGCGGCTGGCGCAGCTGGCGTGGTAAAGGACCAAATTGTTGTATTGCAACCCAGGGCATCGTTACCCCCTTCAGTTGGAACTACATACCAGTAATAAGTTGTACTGTATAAGAGCGGAACGGTAGGCGTATACGAAGTGGCAGGAAAGTTAACTGTGGCTGCCACTGTTGTAGGCGGATTAACAGTACCGAGGTAAACTTTATACCCTGTTGGTACCGGACCTCCTGCAGCCGGTGTCCATGACAATGTAGGGATGTTGGTCGTAAGCACGGTACCATTGGCAGGAGCCGCTAAAGTGGCACAATTCGGCGCCGGTGGCGCAACTGAAATATCCAGCGTAAACTCTCCACATGCCGGAGCTGGCCAGGTATCCACATAAACATAATACGTACCGTTGCTGGGAATGTGAATGAACCCCTCACCCACTCCTGTACTCGAGGCAACAGACCCCAGGCAGTTTGCAGCTGTAGGAGGACACGCAGAGTGCACAGATACTATTTTCCACGTAGCCGCCCCACCCATAGTAAATTTTAAAGTGACAGGTGCTGTGGTCACAGCAATAGAATAAACATAGTCTTCGCCGCCGCCATAACTCGCATTACAAAAGGACCCCGCAGGGTAATCATTTACCTTGCCACAGGTCGTCTGAGTGCCGCTGGAAAACGGCAGGGATGCAATCGGAACCGCTGTAACGCAGTCGTTCTGGGCTTTGAGCCCGACGCCTGAAAGCAGCATAATCGTCAGAATGATAAAGAGTTTTTTCATAATCTTGTTTTTTATAATGTGAAACTAAATATACATCTTTTTTATAAAAATGAATAATTTTCGTTAAAAATCAAAAAACCTTTATCAGAAACGTGTAACGGATATTTAATACGCAATAACATAAACAAATGTTTACATTTAAATGAATGCTGTACATCTATACTGCGGCATACAGCATTTGTTATCTCTATTGACGAAAACTTATTGCATAAAAAAAGCAGCTGTTTCCAGCTGCCTTAAGTTTAATAAAATATTAAGAATTATTTCTTAATTGCCTTCACTGTTTGTACAGTTCCGTCTTTATAATCCAGTTTTAGGATATACAGACCTGCCTTAAGTTCACTTAGGTTGATTTGCCTTCCCGGATTGGCAATTGTTTTTACCATTCTTCCGGACATATCTACTACAGAAACTGATTTCAGGTCCTTCACATCGGAGATGTTCACCACATCTGTAAATGGATTCGGATACACCTTCACCTCCTTAGTGTTGGAAACTACCTCACCTGTAGCAAGATTTGGATTCTGCAATACAGAAATCTCGTCTAACAGAAGATCATCATAGAAGTATCCGTTTCCAGCTACATCTTTGTCCACAGTAAAGCGAAATCTTACTGTAGCACCTACATAGGAAGACGCCAGAGGAATTCCTACAGTACGCCATACGCTGGAATTTGTATCGTCCGCAAATATCTGCGTCCAGGTGGTTCCATCGGTTGTTACGTGCACAAGCAGTTTATTATTGTCATAGCTTGGCAATGAACCTGCTGGTGCATCCAAATGATTTTTAAACCATTCAAACTGCAGGTAAGGATTTGTAAGTCCCGTGAGGTCTATTTGAGGGCTGATCAGCTGCACTGTATGCTCACCGGTGTAAGGTGAACTTGCGTCTACCCAGGCGAAAGTGCCTCCAGGCTTAGTGCTGTTTGCAATAACAGCACCATAATCTGCAGTTCCGGAGAATTTCCAGAAAGCATTTGCGTTCGTAGAGGTACTGGTTGGATTCACATTAGACCAGCAGTTAGGCAAAGATCCTGAACTGAACGATTGTGTATATGGTGCAGCTACAGGTGCGCATAATGTGTTAAAAGACGGTCCGGCTACCCAATCACTCAAGTCGGTAGCAGAGCAGTTGGCACGAACCCACACAAAATAAGTAGAAGATGGAGTAAGCGCACTTAACGCCACTGTATTTGTGGTGCTTCCGGCAGAGTTGGTTGCATCTAATACTGTGGACGAGGTTGGAGCCGTATTTACTGTACTGTAGTAAACTGTATAGCCATTCGCCGGAGCTGGTGAGGATACAGTTACATTAACATTCGCACCTGTTGAGGTAATTGATGCGGCATCCACGGTAATACCGGTTGGAGGCAAACAGGATGGTGGAGGAGTGACATTTACGGTATAATCCTCAAAAGCACCATATGTACCTGTATAGCACGACGAGCTAGGACCAGCATCATTATCGGTACCCCCAATTCTCATTCTGTAAGTACCAGGCGCAGTTGTAGCAGGTATGGTAATCAGTGCTGATAAAGTGGTCGGATCAGCTGATGTTGACAAACCTGTGTACAGCAATTCCGTGGCGTCATTAAAAATCAAATCATTATTAAGATCGATCCAGATTTTTGTGCCGTAGGAATAACCTGTAGCGTAGGTAATATTTACCTGCGAAGCAACACCTGCGGGAATATCTCCTACCATGGCGCTGTAATTTCCATAATTTCCGGTTTCTGCGGCAGTGGTGTTATTCACCACATTTGTTCCGGAACCGAAGGTTACATTGATAATTCCCTGTCCGTCCACAGAACTTGGAGCTGGTGAACAGTAACCTGTGTAAATACTAACAGGACCAACCCAGGTACTTTGTGACGTCCCACAGTTGGATGCTACCCAAATATAATAAGTAGTGTTTGGTACTAAACCCGGAATTGTTGCGGACACTGTAGTTGAGGATACAGAATTTGTAGCATCAAGAACAGTGGACGCAGTTGGAGCCGTATTAACAGTACTGTAATACACATTATAGCCGGCGGAAGGAACACTAGCAGGTGCTGTCCATGATACAGTGGCTGTTACTGCTGTAAATGAATCCACTGTTAAAGCTGTAGGGATAAAGCAGCTAGGTGCTTCCATAAAGCTAATATCATCAATGGCCAAGTCTCCATAGAAATCAGTTCCTCTAACTGCTCTGAAGCGGACTTTTACATCACCAGTGATGTTGAGAACACCTAAATCCACAATCGCTAACTTCCAGGGATCTGTTAAAGAAGTGTTTTGCTGGCCTGTTAAAACAAGCATATCATTGGTCCATGCAGCACCATCAAACACATCCACATGCAAAGCTCCCATGGTGGCTCCATACATATGGTAGTAAAACTGTAATGAAGGATTTGTTAATGCGGTTACATTTACATTTGGAGTGTACAGTTCCGCAATACTTCCGGTTGAACCCTCTGATGCTTCAGTATAAAAATACCTAACGCCGCTATATGCAGATGCAGGCCCTGTATCTGAAGAAGGCGTAGAACCCGACCCATCAACATTCCACCTGTAAAGTGTTGTAGTTCCGCCGGGGTTTGTGAACCAACAGTCTGCAATAACTGCACTTGTAGTATTTGCAGCAGATTCAACAGTATAAGTCCATGGTGCAGTTACCGCAGGACATGCTGTAACAAAACTCCCTTTGGCTGACCAGACGCTCTGATCAGGGGCAGTACAGTTAGTCCGAAGCCATACGTAATACTGGGTTGAAGGGTTAAGACCTGCAATAGTACCCGTTGAAGCAGGAGCTGTAACAGTAACTGAATTAGTAGCATCTAAAACCGTTGCAGCTGTAGGCGCTGTATTGGTTGTGCTATAATAAATAGTGTAGCTGGATGCAGCCGGTAAAGCAGGCCAGCTTAAAGATACTGAGCTGGATGACGGTATTCCAAATGTTACGATGCCCGGCGCTATACAGATTGGAGGAGTCCAGTTGAAAGTGAGACCAGAAGCAGGAAAATTGGTATTGTTTCTTGCAACGGTAGCAGAATTACTGGTCCCGGCATTTGTCGCATTCCAAGGGTTGGACACAGTGCCTGCCCTGTTATTATAATCAGAGTTAGCAAACCCTCGTAAACCAATCTGATTTGTTTTGGAACCGGTACTAAAAATATAGGACGGTCCATAAACCGCTGACACAATATTACTGGTTTCGGCAAGCCTCAGTTGAAAATTCAGATGATTGCTATCGGAAGCGGCACTCCCATAATCATTATATCCCTTCCATTCAATCACAAACACCCGGTTCGGGGCAGTACCTTCGGTAGCAGTATAAACAATGCCACTGCCATATCTAACCACAGCTGCACTTGAACTACTGGTTGCAGGTGCAGACATTGTGATGGTTCCTGCAGTTGCATCAAATGCGGTGACGGTTGCACCTGTTGGGATTCCGTTAACAGCATTTAATGCCTTGCCAACTTCAATCCCCTGCATTGAAACCACATTCGTTATCACATTTGATCCGTTCGTTGTAACACCGGAAGTAATGAAAGCTCCCCACAAATCCCGGTTCATTACACTTATAGCTCCATCATAAGCTGTTGTAGCAGATATAAGTGAAGAACCGGTGTTCGTTACAGCTCCAAATGTAGCTCCGCCGTTAGAGTTCACATAAACTGAATTGTAGTTGTTACCGTTAAAATTGAAATCAAAAGGTATAGTAACCGTCCAACCCGACGTGTCGTTGGTTGTTGATGTAGTAGCTTCACTACCCGCTACCACCGTACCACTGGCTGCAATACTTGAAAAAGCACCATTACTTTGCGAAAAGGTGTATGCGCTGACCTGCGCTTTCACATTACCGAGCGACGCGGTAAGAACCATCAGCAACATACTGCTGAAGTACCGCCATCGGGAAGTGCGCGGTACTTTTTTGTAAAAGTTTTTCATAAATGTTAAAAGTTTAAATTCGAGGGTAAATATACATCATTTATTGAAATACATACAATACCGCTAATTTTAACTTATAAAATAAAAAATTTTAACTAAATATATAATTGTAACTAAGTTAAATGAGATAATAATTTACGAATTTATCAATTATGTATTTATAATTTCAATTGTGAGTATTTTAATGATTAATCAATTGTAAGCAAAACCTACAAAACACAAAAAAAAGCAGCCGTTTTCAAAACGACTGCTTCCAATATTTAACTGATTTCTAACTACTTCTTAATTACCTTCACTGTTTTCACAGTTCCGCCTTTATAATCCAGTTTCAGGATATAGAGGCCGGATTTCAGTTCACCCAAGTTGATCTGTCTACCCGGATTGGCAATTGTTTTTACCATTCTTCCGGACATATCGACTACAGTTACCGCTTTTAAATCCTTGACATCGGAGATATGGACCATATCGGTGAACGGATTAGGGTAAACAGTTACTTTTTCAGCACCTGCTATGACCTGCGAAGTACTTAAAGTAGAACAGGTGGCAGTAATGCTGTAGTTTCCTATCCTTGTTGCCGCAAAGCCTGTAAGAAGAATATAATAAGTTGTTCCCGCAGTTGCAGTAAAGGTAAGTGTTGGCGCGTTATAAAGATTCGGTGCAGGACAGCCAGAGTCGGCATACCCAGTGCCCGATACATTAGAAACGCATACCTGTGTAGTACAGTCACCACTGTATACCCGCAAATAGGCATCGAACTCAGTCCCGCAGGCACTCAGGGTAATCGGGCCGTTTGACGTGGCGGTGAGGGTATGCCACACTCCTTTGAAGTTAGCTCCCGTGGCACTTCCGCAGGCGGAAGCAGGTAATGTATCATCTGTCGCCAGGGCATTGTTACCGGTCACAGTTCCGTTACATGCTATTGCAGTAGCGCCCGCACAGGTATCATTGGTTGGTACAGATGGTGTTGTAATACAAATCTGGAAATTGGAATACACTCCCAAAACTGCTGAAGTTGAAAATACCCGTACATAATACTCGGTTCCTACGGAAAGCCCGGTCATGAGTACATTGGAATTTCCAAAGGCTCCGCCGAAGCAACTGAGAGCAGTTAAACTGCCGCACGTTCCTGAGTACACCTGAGTGGTAGTCGCATTATCGCTGTAATTAACCTGGACCATGTGAGTTGCAGAAGTTGCTGTAAACTTATACCAAACATCATCATCAATTCCTGTCGCATTGCAGGTAGGTGCAGTTCCGGTACTGGCCGTTGCACTCACAGTCGTTCCGCTTGTTGGTGTACATGCAGCCGTAGTACTTGGAGTCAATGTTGTGGCTGTAGCACACTCATCATTGGCCGGTACAGGCGCAGATGTGGTTACACAAATATCGAATGAATTGGCATTAGTCAATGAACCGGTACCAGAATTATAAACCCGCACATAATATGTACTACCAACCGTTAAGCCGGTTAGTACTGCCGGTGAAGCAGCTGTGGTGTCGCACAGGATATTTGTCAGCGAACCACAGGTTCCTCCAAGTACCTGAAGATTGAGTGAGGTGCTGGAAGTGGTACCCACCGAAACCACATTGGAAAGGGTTACAGTATGTGCTGTACTTGTGGCAACAAATGAATACCAAACATCATCATCAGCGGTACCGGTACAGGGTGCCAGAGCATCCGCAGAGGCAGTGGCACCTAATGTAGTTCCTGATACAGCCGCAGCACAGGTACCGGTGGAACTTGCTGTAAGCATGACCGCGCTTGCACAATCGTTGTTAGCAGGAACCACTGGGGTAATGATACAGATATCAAAGGAATTCGCATAAGTCACACCAATATTGGAGTTATACAGTCTGACATAATAGGTTTGACCTACAGTCAGGGCAGTCAGTGAAACCGGGGTTGCTGCAGTAGTGTCACATGCTACGCTGGTTAGGGTACCGCAGGAACCTGTCATCACCTGTACATAGAAAGACGTTGAATTAACCGCTCCAACAGACAGAATATTGGAAACTACTACCATATGGGAAGTGCTGGTGGCCACAAAGGAATACCAGACATCATCGTCAGCAGTACCGGTACACGGGGTAACCGCTACACCTGAATCCGTGGCACCAAGGGTGGTTCCGGAAACCGGAGTGGCACACGTTGATATAGCACTTGGAATAAGGACGACTGCAGTAATACAGTTATCATTTGCCGGTGGTGGTGGTGGTGTAGTTACACAAATACTGAAACTTGCACTGCCACCGGGCCCTGCTACAGTGTATACCCGTACATAATAGGTTTGCCCAACGGTCAGTCCGCCGGCCAGATTAGCGTTGGCATCTGAACAGAGAATACTTGTCATTGTTCCGCATGCGCCGCTAAGTACCTGATAGTACATGTCTGTTGTAGCAGTTGCGCCCGTGGACACCACATTGGATAATGAAATGATATGCGAAGTGGAGGTTGCCACAAATGAATACCACACGTCATCGTCTGCATTACCAGTGCAGGGTGCTGCTGCCATTGATTCGGTGGCACCTAAGGTATTGCCGGCAACCGGTGCTGCGCAGGCGTCGTTTGCATTTACGGTTAATGCCACAGCTGTTGCACATTCATTATTTGAAGGCGTGGCCGGCGTTGAAAATGAGATTTCAGTACAGCCAGTAGCGTCTCCAATTGCGTTGGTTGGGACAATTCGGGCATAATAGGTAGTAGAAGGCAGCAATCCGGTAAAGGTGTAGCTGGTTACATTTCCCAGGTTTGTACCGTTCACAATATCAGTCCCACCAGGGGTCGTTCCAATATAAAGTTTATATCCCGCAGCAAATGCAGCCGCGTTCCACGTCAGGGAACTTCCGTTAACTACATTTACAGCACCGGCGCTTGGAGCAGTGATGGTTGTACACGCTGGTGGCGCAGTAGCCAGCACATCGAAGGCCATTTTTGGACGTCTGTAATTTGCATTGGTCAGAGCATCAGATAAAGCACCCGTGGTATTTAGGTACCGTGTTGTGTTACTGTTACCGGTATTAATACATGGTCCGGTGTACTCATACTCCCAGGTTATTGCGGCAGTAGGACCGGTAGTTTGAACATATTCCACAAATACCGCAAGGTTACTGCCCGCTGTATAAGTAAAATTGGTGGTGTGCGGAAACTGCTTATATCCTGCAGTGCTTCCCACAATGGCAGACGGATCTCCAGTGTACACCAGGGTTGCCGTGGTGATTTCTGCAGACCATGAAGGTGCAGTTGCAAAATCTACAGCAGGGGTATTCTTCAGGTAAATACTGAAAGTGGTTCCCGCTGGCAAAGTAGTGGTAGATGAAAACCTCTTAAAATAGGTTGACGTTAGCGTTCCGTTCGCAACATCCAAGAGTTGGCTGGCCGGAATAATAAAGGCGGTTCGGTTTTTACTGTTAGCAGTTGTCACACTGTTCATTGGTCCATAAATGTTCGATCCCAATGGTGAAGAACAATCCGGTAGCGTAAAATTCTGCGCAACATACAGCTGACTAGACATGAGGCCTATCAGCAGAGCATAAAAAAGTCTGAATTTTTTCATCTGTTTTTTGTTTGTATTAAGACGTAAATATACATTAAAATCTAAAAAACGCAATTTTATTTCACATTATTTGAATTAACTATACCTACGCACCTTATCCGATAGAAGAAGTCTATTAAAATAACCATATGTTTGAACTTTTGTCATTCGTTACAGAGGTGATGGGGTGTGAAGGCAATGGAGCTGTTGAATAAAAAAAGACAGCCCGAAGGCTGTCTGATCAATAAGCAAAAATAGAAGAAATTACTTCTTGATTACTTTAATATTTTGCACTGATCCCTCCTTAAAATCAAGCTTAAGAATATAAATTCCGGATTTCAACTCACCTAAATTGAGCTGTCTTCCCGGATTGGCCACGGACTTCACCATTCTGCCGGACATATCGAGTACAGAAACTGATTTCAGGTCTTTCGCATCTGAAATGTTTACTACATCAGTAAACGGATTCGGATACACTTTGATACTTCCAGCGCTATCGGCTTCAGAAGTTCCCATGGTGCAGGTACTGTCGTAAGTGGCAGTAACCATAGTCCGTGCAGATTCGCATATGGCGGATACAGACCAGTTGTACAGATAATAATAATAAAGGTTGGACGCACCGGAAGTATATGCCGAATTAATACTTGCAAAACCAGGCAAGATATAAGGATAAGCGAAACCGGTGCTGCTTTCACGGATCAAACCTGTCATTCCTGAAGCTGCCGTCACGACTAAACGGTGGCCAATGCCTGAAGGTACTGCAAAATTAAGTGGTATAGTATTCAGTGCTCCGGTTGGAGATACCGTAACATTTGCTGTGTAAGACTGTAGTTCCACCCCTGCCGAGTTCTTTAAGGCAATGGTAACTGTACCGGAGGTGGAGGTAGTAGAGACAGGGTATACGTCTACCGATACCAGTGTAAAATTGCTGAACGCATCAAACATTAAACCCACGTCACTAAACCCGTTGTTGGTGCTGGTGGATACAGGCACATCTTTACCAACGGTTCCCGTTGAACCTACTCCCGCCGATACCCAATAACTGGTGGTTGCAGTTAGGACAGGTGTGGTATAGGTAGGTCCGGTACTAAGCGGCGTAGTTGTGGAAGCATCCGCGTACCAGTATACGGTGGCTGCGGCATCTGCGGCTGCAGTTAAAGTTGCCGTTCCACCCAGACACACCGGAGTGGGAGTAACACTGGTACCGGTAATTGCTGGTGGCGAACAAAGTGTACTTAAGGTAATTGCCACAGGAGACCAGATACTTTTATCTGTGGAAGAGCATACCGTTCTGATCCAAACATAATAAGTGGTTAATGGGGTAAGTCCTGAAATGGTCGCAGTGGTGCCGGAAACAGATACAGAGTTGGTTGCATCCAGAACAGTCGAGGCAGTGGGTGCTACATTAGTGGTGCTGTAATACAATTCGTATCCGGATGCGGTACTTGCGGAAGAAGTCCACGTCATCACCCCACTGCTGGTAGTGGGAGATCCAGGAGTAACCTGAAGACTTGAAGGCAGATAGCAGGACGGTGGAGTCCAGGTGTAAGTAAGGCCCGAAGCGGGCATTCCTGGTGTGGCATTTACTGTGTGGAAGGCCTGGTCATCACCATTTGCAGTACCTGCTGCCGAGCTGTTATATGATGTGGAGGTATCATTGAATCTATTGTTAAAATCTGTATTTGTTGCTCCGCGAAGCCCGACCTGATTAACTGCGGAACTATAACTCGTGGAACCCACAAGGTAGGATCCTGAACTATATACCACAGCAACCTTGTTAGAGGTTTCCTGCAATCTGATTTGAAAGGAAAAACTATATACGGTTGTGATGGTAGCCACACTGGTTGGTCGGAAATTAGTCCACTGGATCACCACTTCTCTATTTGGCGCTGTTCCTATGGTCTCCCAACGGATATCACCAGTCTGTCCGGCAACATTAAAAAAGGAACTGATGTCCCGGCCAAATGCCGACACCGCACCCTCATAAGCAGTGCTGCCCGAAATAGGTGTGGAATAGCTGGCGATAGGAGTCGTGGCGCCGAAGGTTATAAAGCCGTTTGTTGAAACGTTCAGCGCAGAATAACTCTGCCCGTTAAACTGGAAGGCAAAGGGCAGTGTAACAGGATAGATAGCACTGTTTAGGTTGGTCGTTGAAGTATTTCCGGTTGCGGTACCCAGAACCGTCCCGCCCGTTACCGGCGTAAAAGTACCGTTGCTCTGCTGAAACGCGTAAGAACTCACCTGTGCGTGTAGCACATTTCCCCCAATCGTGAACAAAACTGCCGATAAAATACCGGCAAAAAAAGAGCGCCTTTTTTGTGGCATACCCTTCATCATGTAAAATTTTTCCATCTATATTTTTATTATTAATTAGCGAATAAAGATAAACTTTTTTACCATAAACCTGGTCTTTTTTATTAAAAGGTCATGGCAACACTCCATTCATGAATTTATCCGCAAAATTTTAGACACAATCTCTTCTTTACGTATACGAGATTAGGACTCAGTATGGAATCTCTTTTTTTTCAAGGGAGTCCGCAAGACGATAAAAATTCAGATCATATAAATCCATTTACATATTGCAAAAAAGAGGCTGCCTCGTTCTGAGACAGCCTCCTGCACTGTTTATAGCAGTATAAAAATTACTACTTTTTCACTGCTTTTATGCTCTTCGAAGAGCCATCCTTATATTTAAGGTTGATAAGGTACAATCCAGCGTTTAATTCAGATAAATTAATTTGGGCTGCAGGTCTGTCTAAAGTCTTTACCAGCCTTCCGGACATATCCAGAACCGTAATGGACTGTACATCGCGGATCTCTGAAATATTTATAACCTCAGTAAACGGATTTGGATATACTTTCACATCTCCAGCGCTGTGTGCTTCCGAAGTTCCCATGGTACAGTCCACCGTGGCAGTAACCATTGTCCTTGGTGATTCGCAGTAGCCTGTAAAGTTCAGATTATAGAAATAAAAATAGTACGCAGGATAATTTACAAATGTCGTTCCGGTAATCGTTAACTCCGGAGTACTGTATGGAAAAGTGGCACCCACTGAATTTCGATACAGATTAGCTGCTCCTGTTCTCTTCATTGAATAATTACCGGGAGCTAATGCTATATTTAAGGGGATTGTTTGTGGTGTGGATGCTCCTGCTCCTGAAGTTGTAAAAGGATAAGAACCCACAACTACATCATTTGCATCCAGAATTTCAATAACTCCGGCCTGACCTGCGGTGCCGGAAAACACATCAACAGAATTCAACGTAATATTAGATGAAACAGTAAACAGTAGGTTCCAATTTGTATTGGTATTGGAGCTGGTACCCAATAGTGCCGGAGATACAGGACCAACATATGTGGGACTTCCTGATGTAGCAGCTGATACCCAATAGTTTGTAGTGGCGGTTAGTGCCGGTGTAGTAAAAGTACCCCCTGTACCTACCTGGTTTCCTCCTGTTGCGGCATCATACCAGTTAAGCGTAGTTCCGGCAGAGCCCGTGGCACTTAAAGTTGCGGTACCGCTGCAAATTACAGTTCCTGTAGTGCCGGTGATTAATGGGGTCTGACATAACGTCGCAAGCGTAACCGATACCGGAGTCCAGACACTCTTATCCGTAGCAGAGCACACAGATCTTACCCATATATAATAAATTGTAGCCGGAGCTAATCCAGACAGGGTTGCTGTAGTACCAGCCACAGAGAGGGAATTTGAACTGTTCAGTACAGTAGTATCTACCGGAGCTGTGGGATCAGTACTGAAATAAAGTTCGTAACTCACAGCTACTGTGGTGGGTGCTGTCCAAGTAAGAACACCTCCGTCAGTTGTGGCGGATCCGGCAGTAACCGCCAGATTTGTAGGTTCAAAACAGGTCGGTATTTTCTCTACGAAAATATCATCCAGATATACCGTACGGCTGCTTCCGCCCAAACCATGTCTGAATGCAACATACTGGTTAGAAGCTGCAGGCAGAGCAACTATATGTTCAACATAGGTTTGGGTTAGCGAAACAGTAGATATAACATTAAAGGTTCCGGGATTTGACGGATCGGATAGAGTTCCTACATCCATAGTATAGTTATTGCCACCTGCACGAACCGAAAATCTAACCTGTCTGGTCCCGTCGGAAAGGTTGGAAGTCTGAGGAGAAACCAGCATTACATCACCCGTAGTATCTGCTCCGTTAGCAAGCACATAACTATGAGGAGCTGAAAGTGCATTTGAAGTACTAATATAACCCGAACCTGCAGAGCCTGCAGTTTCCAGATAAGACCAACACGCAGGCGCATTTGGATTTGTGGTGGAACCTACGGGAGTAGAATCAAAACTTTCATAGTAAGGTGCCGACACTGCGTTACAGGTTGTTGCAAAACTTAGTACAGATGACCAGTTACTGCTGTCTGTTGCGCTGCATTTACCTCGAACCCAAACATAATATTGTGTCCCGGAAGTAAGTCCGGAGATGGTTCCTGAAAGTGAGCCAGCGGCAACGCTTACAGAGTTGGAACCGTCTAAGACAGTTGAAGCATCAGGGGCAACGCCTGTTGTGTTAAAGTAAATCTCATACCCCATGGCAGGAACCTGCGCGGATGCAGTCCAGTCAATTTGCGCTGCATTAAGGCCGACAGCACCTAAGGCAATGGTAGTAGGTGCGTAGCAAGTAGGAGGAGTCCAGGTATAAGTTAATCCGTCTGAGGGCATGCCTGGAACCGCAACAGTAGTGTTGAATGCCTGGTCATCACTGTTGCTGGTCCCTGGTACTGAACCGGTATAAGGGGTAGCAGCTGCATTGAACCGGTTATTAAAATCGGCATTAGTCATACCGCGAAGCCCTACCTGGTTTATTGCCGACGAATAAGATGTAGAACCCACCAGATAATCACCCTGCGAATACACTACAGCAACTACATTGCTAGTCTCCTTAAGCCTGATTTGAAATGAAAAACTGTAAACAGATGTGATTCCGGTTAAACTTGTTGGCCGGAAATTGGTCCATTGTATTACTACCTCACGGTTAGGAGCAGTACCTAAGGTTTCCCAGCGGATATCTCCAGTACGGCCTGCGACATCATAAAACGAACTGATATCCCGCCCAAAAGCCGAAACTGCACCATCATAAGCTGTCGATCCGGATATTGGCGTGGAGTAACTTGTTGTTGGGGCCGTAGCACCAAAAGTGATAAAGCCATTTGTTGAAACATTCAGAGAGGTGTAACTCTGATTGTTAAACTGAAAGCTGAAAGGCAGCGTAACCGGATAGATCGCGCTGTTCAGATTCGTAGTTGAAGTGTTTCCCGTGGCAGTTGCTAAAACTGTTCCCCCGGTAAGCGGAAAAAACACACCGCTACTTTGCGCAAAGCTGTAAGCACTGACCTGCGCATTCATATTGAGCGCGGTAGCTGATGTGAGCAGTAGTACACCGACCCCGGTAAGAAGGGTGCTTACCCTTTTCCGAAGTCCATGATTCTTTTCCTGGTAAAATTTTATCATTTTATTAAGTTTAAATATTCAAGTTAAATATAAGAAATATTTTACATATGGATAAATTCAAGTATCATAATCTCAAACAACCAATGCTTTTAAGATAAATTAGGAAAAAGAATAATCTGCTGTAATTAACTGGGAGCAGAGGTCTATGCGCATATTTTTACAGATTAAAAATGCACTGTTAAAAAATGGCTTTCCCGGCAAAATGCCCGTATGACTACAATTTATCCCGCGACCAAAGATGCTGAACAGGCTACAGCAATGAATGCTTATTAATTTTTGGCACTTTCTAAAATACTGAAGAAAGCCTCTTTAGAACATAACCCAGAAAGATTCAGGTGCATTATCAAATTCTGTCATTTATCATGTTGTGAAATCCCACTTGTTTTCCGCATGAATACGGTCGTACCTAGTAGCCCTCTCTCCCATCTAATCCGCTTTCTCCTTCGTATTAGTCCCGATAACTGCGATGGCCCGACCATTGAATATATGTTTTTAGGTGGAGAAAGATTAGCAGCTAAAAACCGTCTTCGTGGGTGCTGAACTGATAAAAAACAACCCTATCTGGGCACTAAACCCTATCTTCAGCCCTCCGCGCTATGTAGTTCACTGTGATCTGCTTTATAATTTCAGCCAGCTGTGAAATCTGGGGGATCATTTTACCTAACTAAAAAGAGCAGCAGTAGCTTAGAATTCCACAAAAAAGCGGCCTCATTGGAGGCCGCTCAAGATCCAATATAAATAAGATTACTTTTTAATTGCTTTCACTGACTTGGAAGTCCCATCTTTGTAATCCAGTTTAAGGATATACATTCCGGCTTTCAATTCAGAAAGATTAATCTGTCGTCCAGGATTGGCAATAGTCTTCACCATTCTGCCTGACATATCAAGCACTGTGACAGTTTTCAAATCCTTCACGTCGGAGATGTTTACAATATCCATAAATGGATTAGGATAGATCACCGGTTCGTTAGTGTTTCCTGCCTCAGAGGTTCCCATTGTACAGTTAGGGTCCACCGTAACAGTTACTACAGATTTAGCACTCTCGCAACCAGTTGAATAATTCCAGTTATAGATATAGTACCAGTAGTCAGGACCGGAGGTAAAGTTATTTCCCGTTACATTGATCGCGGGTGAAGTGAAGGGATAGGTGGCACCGGAAGTATTACGCTGAAGATTAATACCTACTCCCTGCCCGATCCTGTAACCCGTGCCGACCGGCAGAAGGTAGTTCAGAGCTACAGTTTGTGGTGTCACTCCATCGTTCACCGAAACTGTGTACGGAACTGAAACCAAAGTTGCACCACTGCTGTCCCTGATCTCAATTGAAGATGCAGTACCGATGGCTACAGTAGTGGCGGGAAAAACATCTACAGTGTTTAAAGTAACTGGCGTAACAACATCAAAAATCTGGTAATAGGTACCGATGGCATAATTAGAGGCACTGATGGTTCCAAGTGATGATGGACTTGCCGGACCCACATTTCCCGTACTTCCTGATCCGGAAGACACATAGAAATCTGTGGTCACATTCAGTGGTCCCGTAGTAAAGGTAGTTCCCGTGGCTAACGGAGTTGTATCCGCAGCATTTGCATACCAGTTAATCTGTGCCCCAGCATCTGCCGTTGCGGTTATGGTAGCCGTTCCGCCTACACATACGGGTACCGGTGTTACTGTTGTGGCAGATATACCCGGTGGCTGACAAAGAGTAACCATTGTTACCGCGGTGGGTGTCCAGACACTCTTGTCCGAAGCCGAGCACACAGACCTTACCCATACATAATATACTGTTGATGGATTAAGTCCGGAAAGGGTTGCGGTTGTGCCAACCACAGAGAGTGAGTTGGTACCGTCCAGTACGGTACCGGCTACAGGAGCTGTAGGATCTGTACTGTAATAGATTTCATATCCGGTAGCCGGCGTGGAGGGAGCCGCCCAGCTAATGGTACCACCGGTACCGGTTACGCTTCCTGCAGTTACAGAAAGTGCAGTAGGTTCAAAGCAGGTGGGAGCATCTTCAACGGTGATATCATCCATATAGATGCCACGGTAAGTACCGCCTAGCCCATGTCTGAATACCAAATACTGATGTGTGCCGGCAGGAATCACTACCGTATATTCCTGATGCGAATTCGTTAAGGGAATTGTAGTTAAAAGTGAAAGACTGCCCAGATTGGATGGGCTGTCCAGGGTTCCTACTTCAAGGATAGAGGCGCTGCCACTTCCCCTGGCTGAAAATTTCACCCACTTTGTTCCGTCAGCCAGGTTTAATGTCTGAGGTGAAATCAACAGAATATTACCGGTAGTGTCAGAGCTGTTGTACATATAAAAGCTGTGCGGAGCTGAAACTGAATTACTGGTGGATACATAACCGTAAGCAGCAGACCCTGATTCTTCGGAATAGGTCCAGCACACCGGAGCAGTATTATTGGTACTGCTACCGACGGGTGCAGTGTCGAAATTCTGGGTATAAGGCGCATTCAAGGGTACACACTCGGTACTCAATGTAATTCCTGATGACCAGTTTCCGAAATCGGTGGAGGAACATTTACCACGTATCCAGATATAATACTGAGTGCCGGAGCTAAGCCCGGAAAGGGTAGCTGAAAGGGCCGAACTTGATACAGATAAAGAATTTGTTCCATCCAATACCGTTGATGAATCCGGTGCAACGCCGGTAGTATTATAATAAATATCGTAACCGGCGGCAGGAAGCTGAGCAGGCGCCGTCCAGTTTACCACTGCTGTACCCACGGTCACTGGTCCGGGTGTAAATGAAACCGGCGAATAACAGGTAGGCGGTGTCCAGGTATAGGTAAGGCCGTCCGTGGGCATTCCGGGGGGAACATTTACCGTGCTGAAAGACTGATCCAAACCGTTGGAGGTTCCTGCTTCAGAATTAATGAATAAAGTTCCGGTTGGGTTATACCGGTTATTAAAATCGGAGTTTGTGGCTCCCCGCAGACCGATCTGGTTGACGGATGATGAATATGAGGTGGAACCTACTAAATATGATCCGCTGGTATATACCGTGGAAATAATGTTCGTAGTCTCCTGCAGTCTTATCTGGAAAGAAAATGAATACACACTCGTCGTTGAAGTGGTATTGGTTGGTCTGAAATCCGTCCATTGGATAACCACTTCCCTGTTTGGAGCAGTACCGACTGTTTCCCAACTGATGTTTCCGGTGCGTCCTGCAATATTATAGAAAGATGTTAAGTCGCGTGCAAACGCTGCAATGGCGCCCTCATAAGCGATGGAGGATGAGATAGGTGAAGATAAAGTTGCACTTGGCGCGGTAGCCCCAAAGGTGACAAAGCCGTTCGTAGAGACATTTAACTCCGTGTAGCTTTGCTGGTTAAAATTAAATGCAAAAGGTAGAGTTACAGAATAAACCTGACTGTTAAGATTAGTAGTTGATGTATTTCCTGTAGCTGTTCCTAATACTGTTCCTCCTGTAATCGGAGTAAACGTTCCCATACTCTGAGAGAATAAATAGGCACTTACCTGTGCCTGTAATTTCGTCCCAATAGCTGCCGAAAGCAGTAACACACTCAAACCGGCCAGCATACTGCGTATTCTGCCCCTCAAAAGTCTCGTTTTTTCTCTGTAATTTTTACTCATAAGCTTTAATTAATTGGTTGGCTATAAATATAGGATTTTCAAAATAAAGCGCCAAAAAGCCCGTAAACCAGCTAACAGAAGGTAATTATGATGCGAATTCAACAAATTTCAAGACCCTGTTTTTATGCCTAGAATAGCACTTATGGAATTATTTTAAAAAAAAGCACCCCTGAAAGAAAATTTTCAGGGGTGCTGTTATAGAGTTACCGTTTCTAAAATTCCAACTCATTTTCCGGATGGATATGCTTATAATCTGCAACCATCTCCTCTTCATAATCAGTCTTTTCTTTTTTGCTGAACCTGTTTTCCAGTCGTACCATAATAAGGTATACCACCGGGACAATAATCAGGGTCAGGAACAGGGAGGAAATAAGACCTCCGATAATTACGATAGCCAAACCATTGTTCATCTCTGCAGCGGCGCCGGAGGCGAGTGCAATTGGCAACATACCGAATACCATGGCTATAGTGGTCATAAGGATAGGTCTCAACCTGGCATGGTTGGCCTGGATAAGTGCATTCTCGATACTCTCACCTTTATCTACCCTGTGATTGGCAAAATCGACAAGAAGAATTGCATTCTTGGCCACCAGACCAATCAGCATGATGATACCTAATATCGTAAAGATATTTAAACTCTGATTGGTAAGCGCCAGCGCCCAAAGTGCACCGATAAATGAAAGCGGAATGGAAAAGAGTACGATAAACGGTTTCAGGAAGTCATTATAGAGCACCACCATAATCATATATACTAACATGATAGCGGCAAGAAGAGCAACTCCCAAGGTTCCGAAACCTTCACTCTGGTTTTCCATGTTTCCGCCCCAGACCCAGTTTACACCGGCAGGCTTTTTAATTTCGGCCATCTTGGTTTCCCATTCCGCAGCCACAGTACCCGTGGTCTTACCTACGGTTTGTGCCTGTACGGTAACCGAAGGAGATCTGTCATATCTTTCCAGCAATGCCGGTCCGGAGGTAAAGTTGATATCTGCAAACTGCGCAAGCTGTATTCTCATACCGTCCTGATTCACGAAGTTGATATTTCTTACATCGTCAATACTGGTTCGGTTGGCTTCATCAAGAATGATATTGATATCGTACTCATTGTTACCCGTACGGAACTTATTATCGGTATTACCACTAAATGCCGTTCTAAGGGTCTGACCCACGGAGGCTACATTCAGTCCAAGTGAAGTCATTTTATCCCTGTCTACCGTAACTGAAATTTCAGGGTTACCTTCTTCCACACTCAGCTTAATTTCAGAAGCTCCGTCTATTGTTCTCAATTGTGCCTCGGCAGTTTTGGCGTAAGCCATCGCGTCTTCCATTGTAGTACCCGTAACTGTCATTTGCAGCGGAGCCTGTTCAGCTCCCATAAATCCAACAGGAACCGTAGTGACCTTCGCTCCTACCAAAACCTTCTCCAGATCGCGTTTCAGTTTGGCAGCGTACACTTTGGTATCATCTGCACGTTCTGCTTTAGGAACAAGTTCTACACTGATCTCAGATTTGTAATTGGTAGACTGCATGGCACCCATGCCCCCACTTACCGAACCTACAGAGGTAATCATCTTCACGATCTCCGGTTTTTTAGCCAGGTGCTTTTCAGCTGCCTGGGTAATGAAGTTAGTCTCTTCCAGCGAGGTATCTTTCGGCATCTCGATCTGCACCAGGAATTCTCCTTTATCGGTACCCGGGAAAAAGTCCGAACCAATATAACCCATTACCGCCATCGCAATAGCACTGATAAACAGCACAATGGTTATGGCGAAGGTTTTCAGCTTGTTTACCAAACTCCACTTTAAGATACCCTCGATCTTGTGTGTAAACCAGGTAAGGCCGTCTTCAAATTTATACAGGATCTTTCCGAAGAATGTGGTTTTTTCTATCACTTCCAGTTTGCCGTAGCGAGAGAAAAGCCATGGCACCACCGTAAAGGATACCAGCAAAGACAGCATGGTAGCAATAATTACGGTAACACAGAACTGCGAGATAATGTCGGATACCAAACCGGAACTCATCGCAATCGGCAGGAACACCACCACGATTACAAGCGTAATTGCGGTCACGGTAAAACCAATTTCCTTAGCACCGTCATAAGACGCGCGGACTTTGTTTTTACCCATTTCCATGTGGCGGTGAATGTTTTCGATAACCACGATCGCATCATCCACAAGAATACCAACAACCAGCGAAAGTCCGAGCAAACTCATAAGGTTAAGACTGTAACCCAGAATGTACATCCCTATAAAGGTCGCAATAAGCGAAGTCGGGATGGCTACCATTACGATAAGGGCATTACGGAAACTGTGCAGGAAGAACATCATTACAAACGCTACAAGCGCGATGGCGATAAGTAAATCTTTAATTACAGCATTCGCAGCGGCCAAAGTGAAGGTAGAAGTATCACTGGCTACAGTAATCTTAATGTTGTTACCCTTATACTGCTCTTCAATCTGTGCAATTTTCTCCTGAACCAGACGGCTCACTTCTACCGCATTCGCATCAGTCTGCTTCTGCACCTGGAGCATCATTGTATTTTCCTGGTTAATCCTGGCGATTTTATCGGCTACCTTCTGCGTATCCTGAACCTCAGCGATATCTGAAAGACGGATATTCTGTCCGTTTTTGGATGAGATGGTCAGGTTCCGCAGTTCTTCTACAGAACTGATTTTACCCGCAAGACGGATCAGCGTACTGTTTTCACGCGTCTTCAGACTTCCGGTAGGGAAATCGAGGTTGGACATCGTTATAGTTTGCTGTACCTCCGGAATTGTAATTCCGTACCCTTCCATTTTGGCCTGGTTGAGGTTGATTCTGATTTCCCTTTCCTGGCCACCAACGATATCTACATTGGATACCCCGGGGATTCTGGAAAAGACCGGCTGAATTCTCTGGTCAATAAGGTCATACAATTCATTCTCGGTCAGGTTACCGGTAACCCCCATCCTAACAATCGGCATGTCCGACAGTGAAAACTGGGTAAGTGAAGGTTCATCTATATCCTCAGGCAAATCTGAGCGGATGGCATTAATTTTACGCTGTGCCTCGTTTAGGGCAAAATCCACATCGGCATCATTATTAAACTGAATGATGACTACCGACAGACTTTCATAGGACTTGGACTGTATTTTCTTGACACCCTCCAGTGCCGACACGGCATCTTCAATCTTTCGTGAAACCGTATTTTCCACTTCCGAAGGTGATGCACCAGGATAAACCGTAGCGACGGTTACTACCTTCACTTCAAATTTCGGGATAAGTTCGTAGTTCAGCTGCGAGTAGCTGAAAAGCCCTCCAATGATCAGTAATGCGAGCATTACAATCACCAGGCTGGGTCGTTTAATCGATACTTCTGCTAATTTCATTTATATATATGCTTACTCGATTATTATATCAGTTTACGGATAGGCGTTTTGTCCGTCAGGTTGATCTGACCGCTGGTAACAACTTCGTCTCCTGCTTTCAGGCCACTGATCACTTCTACACGGTCTCCGTAATTTACACCGCCCTGAATTTTGGTCAGGTGGGCTACGTTATTGCGGACAACAAATACTGTATTATCACTTACACTGCCTACAAATGCCTCACGTGGAATGGTAAGTACACTGCCACTGCCGCTTCTGCTGAAGACTGCAGTTCCGTACATTCCTGCTTTCAGTTTGTTGAAGGAATTAGGAACAGTAATTTCTACAGGGAACTTAAGCGCTCCGGAAGCTGATGGCGCAATGAAGGTGATTCTTCCGTCCAGGGCACCTTCAATTACATCAGGCTGTACCTTTACGCTGCTGCCTACGGATAACTGACTCACCAGGGACTGATCTACATCAACCTTAAGTTTAACAGAGGAAATATCCACCACCTCTACTATAGGTGTACCCGGATTAAGCACAGTTCCTACCTCTACGAACTTCTGATTTACGATCCCGCTCACTTTAGAAATTACGTTGGTATCGCCAGACTGCAGGTTTGCAGACTGAAGCTGGGTTCTGGCATTCTTAACCTGCAATCTTGCCTGATCAAGCTGCAGTGCGGTTACACCACCGGTCTTATATGCCTGCTCGTAACGGTTTAGGGCCATTACCGCATTATCCAGATTGGCTTTGGCACCCGATACATTTACATTAAGCTTCTCGCCTGCCAGCCTTCCAATGCTTTGTCCTGCACGTACATAGCTGCCCTCTCTTACATTAAGGGAGATAAGCTGCCCACCCATTTCTGCTGAAACCTGTGCCTGTCTGTTCGGAAGAAAGGTACCGTTCACCATAAACTCACCGCTTATTTCCTCCTGCTTTACAAGCGTGGTACGCACCGCCACATTTGTGTTCTTCTCTGCTACTACAGCTACCTGTTCCTCATTCTTCTTTTTATTATTCTGAAGGATGAAGTAAAATACGATACCGATCCCCAGAACGGCCAGTATGCTGATGATTGTATTCTTTTTCATAGTTTAATTAATTAATATCTGTTAATGTTTTTAATTTTCCCTGAGATTTAAGCAAGTCAATCTCAGCGAGTTTATAATCAAGTTTAGCTTTTGTTAAATTATTCTTTGCTTCGGTAAGATCACGCTCAGCATCCAGGATATCATTTAAGGTGGCCAAACCGTGCTGGTAATTGCTGCGCGTATTGGAAAGTACTTGATCTGCCAATACCACATTTTCTTCCTGCATGGAAATCATGGTCATATTATTATCCAGTTCAGTGACTGCGTTTTTATGCTGAAGATCCAGACCTAACTGCGTTTCCCTTAAATCTGCCTGTGCCTTTTCAATTTCAATCATGTTTAGTTCCACACGTGATTTTGTAGCAAAACCGTTGAAAATAGGAACCCGTATGTTAAGACCTACAGAAGCCATATCGGACCAGAATACGCCATTTTCCTTACCGTTCCACCAGGGCATTTTATCGCCCTGCCCCAGAAATCCATAGTTTGCTGAAAGTGCTACCGTAGGATAATATTCGGCCTCCGTTGCTTTTTTCTGCCATTCCAGCAGTTCAATCTGCTTGTTAACCAGCTGAATTTCGGTACGGGCTGCAAAGTCTGCACTGCGGTCCGGCAGCAAAGAAGGTTCAAAAGTCTGCTCCGGAAGTTCTATTTCCTCATTCATAGGCATCCCAATCATAAACTTGAGTGCGTTTTCAGCCAGATCGACCGTATTTTCAAGCTGCTTTACTCCGGAACTTACGTTATTTCGTGCCACCACTACCCTGTCATAGTCAATTTTGCGGGCCAATCCTGCATCATATAATCCTTTAATTACTTTAATAGTTTGGTTAGTAATTTCAAGGTTGCTTTTGGCATTAGTCAGCATCTGATCCGCCTGATATACCTGAAAGTAAGCATTGGCCACTTTCTCTATGATCTGCTCCTCGGTCAATTTCGCATTGATCAGATAAAATTCCTTAGTTGATCTGGCTGCTTTCAGGCCTACAAAAACCGACTGATTGAAGAGGTTCTGTGTGAGCTGTACCATATTACTTGACGTCCACTTCTGGCCAAAGGCCACCTTCACCTGCTGACCCGGTGCTCCGAATATCTCACCCGGCAAAACGGATTCCTGCAGCAGAGGGTTATAACTGGTGGAACTGTTAAAACTGATGTTTGGGTACGCATTGGATTTCACTTCTGCAATCTGTGCATCGCCTTTACGGATATCCAATCGGGCTTTCTCGGCCTCAGCTTTATGTTCCAAAGCATAAGTTATTGCCTCCGGCAGTGTCAGAAGTTCAGCATCCTGAGCATTAAGCAGTCCTGCAGACAGTATAAAGCCAAAAATTAATTTCTTCATTATTTTAAATTGTTATATTTTATTAACTGTTGTTTCCCAAGCTCGGTGGTAATGGCGTTCATATAAAAATTAAGCGCTACATTACTGTACTCTGTCCTGTCTGTCTTTGTAGTATCCAGGAACGGTGAACTGTCATAGGACATGACCATCTGGAAATAAATACTGGCATAAAGGTCCGCATCGAAGTCCATTCTGTAAAAACCCTGTTCACGGCCACGCTTTATATTCTGCACCAGCACCGAACTGAACCTTTCAGAAAAATTCATCATGTGTTTGTTAAAAATTGCAGGATAGTATTTTAATAACTGGCGGATCAAAAGTGAATTATTGGATCTGGCGGCCTTCTCTATCTGCTCATCACGGCAGTACATACGTTCCACGGCATTTTCAATCTGATAATCCAGTTCACTTAGCTTCTCGATGACTTCAGTAAGTTTATACTCCAGAACATCTTCCAGCAGAGCCTCCTTATTAGAGTATTTTTGATATAAGGTTTTTTTGGACATCCCAAATTCCTTTGCGATATCATCCATTGTGAGGGTTTTTGCACCGTTCTCTATGAAGAGTTCCGCAACCTTTTCCAGAAAAGTTTTATCCATTATGTGATTTTGGTTGGGCAAAGATACGCTTTAGGAAACTTATAAACCAAATTAGTTTCCTAGTTTATTCACGATAATTATAATAGATTTTATAGATAAAATGACCAACCAACCTTTCTAAGTTTCTAAAAAGTCCAGGTAATTTGTAAAAAGCCGATAATTTGAGCTAATTCTGTGAAATGAGAAGAAAAACGTAATCACCACAAAATGTGGAGTCTAAGGATTTGTCTAATTATAAATTGACTAAGGAATTACCGTGAATAACCCCGTTTATCTAACGCATTCTGCTGATATTTACGAAATCCACAGTTGAAGGGATTTGCTGCATCTAAGGTGATACTACATTTGTAACACAAACTAACCAAATAAATTTTTTAAACATGAAAAAATTAGTTACAGGTGCAATTGCACTAATGGCAGTAGGTTTTACTTACGCACAATCAAATGTTGATTATTCCAGACAGTATGGAACTGAAAACGTCTCCGGTCTTTTACAGGATGGAATTCAGAACGACAACAATTTACTTCAGGACGGAACTATTAACAAGGCTTACATTGCACAGGACGGTTATTTAAACCGCAGTGTCGCTGTGAGTCAAGGAACCGACAACTATCTGGAGATTGATCAGGAAGGTTATGACAACAGCAACGATGCATGGCAGGTTGGTTTAAGAAACAAGGCCAAAGTTAACCAGAAGCAGGCACTAGGTGGCCAGATTGCGTGGAGCAGACAAAATGGTACTGACAACGAAGTTTTGCAGTTGCAATGGGATACTAGTAACAGGTCATACATGACTCAGGTTGGTGACAGAAACTATTCAGGGGTGCAACAGTACACTGTTGGTAACGTAGCTACTACTGAGCAGTATGGTAATGACAACAGAATTGAAAATTGGCAAACCGGAAATTCAAATCAGAATTACCACCGTCAGGATGGTTGGGAAAACAAGGCTAAGCTTGATCAGATGGGAACCAATCAGATGCACACCGGTTTCCAGAATGGAACAGGAAATGTAATGACAGTTACCCAAATGGATTAATAAATCCTGATATAAATTGCGAATCCGTCTCAAATTGGGACGGATTTTTTTTGCTTTGAATTTCACTACAAAACTGTTCCTCTGCCAACATGTAATTTAAGTATTGGATGGAGATTTACATTTGACTGAAATGCGATTTCAGAATGACAAACCGGAATGAGAACAAAATTTCAAGTGTCTTGTTTTTAAATTAATGTCAATAGGTTATTTACCCCATCATCTAACTGTTTTTGGGGAGATTTAGGAAGTCCCTTCCAGCGGGGATTTGCGATATATAATCATAGGCTAAATTTGTGTATATAAAAACCCTTAAACCTTTGAAAACATGAAAAAAAGAACAAGCGCAGAAAGACCTCCAGCCGGAACGTCTGTAATTGCAAAACCCCCTCCACTTCCATACAGGGAGCAGATTTACGAATCAGATCCAGGACACTATGTAACGAAACTGACTAAGCAGTCAGGTTCAGTTAATTCATTCACTGATAATACCGGCAAGCTGAACTGGATTACGCCGGCGTCCATGTGTAGAACGACATACGGGCAGTTCTAGTCCAAATACCTACAATCATGAAAAAAGCAATAACGTTCATTTTAATTCTGCTGAACCTACAGATGAGTTTTGCACAGGAAGTTCCGCTTTACGAAATCAACAGCAATAATGTTCTGGACTATTACGGACAGATAGCAACGGCCAATTTAAACCCAGCCTCAACAACTGTTGCTGCGCAAATCGGGAATAACAACTTTATTGAAATTACTGATACTTCAGCTGCAATGATCAATATTTTCCAGCTGGGAGATAATAATACCACCCTGTATCAGAACATCAATTCTTATCCTGGAAAAGCCGATATTTCTATTCGAGGTTCAAACAATCTCATCAATATAGAAGGCAGCAACAGCATCTCAGACGGAATGAAAATGAATATTAATGCTGATGACATGACAATTCTTATGAGAAACAACTAAACCCTTGAAAATGAAAACTCTCCTCGCAGTTCTGAGTGTTCTTTTTCTCAGTACAATCTTCCACGCCCAGACAGCGGAAAACGTTTCGGGAAAAATAATCACAGAAAACAATGAAGGTCAGATTAAAATAAAAGCGGCAGCAATAAGCAGCTCACAGACCTTCAAGGACTTGAATTACATACTTATAACCCTGAAAAAAGGAAAGTCAGGAACATCATCCAATAAACAAAGCGGGAAATTCTCTTTAAAACCCAACGAAACCCGAATACTCTCTGAAACCAATGTGAACTTAGCTAAAAGTGATGGGCTTAAGATCTTTTTATTCCTAAAAGATGAAGAGTCTGACCGCACAGTTGCGAAAGACAGTTTGGAAATCAATGCGGGTCAGTTTACAGCTGAGGTAACCTTTATACCGGAAAAAGACCTGGAGTTAAGCGGGCTTACAATTGACGAGACGAAAACCCGTATGGGACAGCTGTTTTATGAATCATTTTTTAAAAAGTACAACCAAATACCGGAAAAGTATGATGGCACAGTCATAATTACAGAACTTCCTTCATTTGGACGAAACAGCAGGATAACCGTTACTGTGGATGACCTGGTAATTTACAGTTTTCTCTCAAAACCAGATGAAGAAGCCCTGGAGGAAGAAGCAGAAAGTGCCCTGAATTACCTGGCAGACTATAATGCTAACCAAAATCTTCGTGAAAAAGAATTTAAATACTAATAACCATGAAAAAAATAATATATCTCTTTCTAATATTTTTCGTAACGGGCTATACGAATGCTCAACAGTTTGTGTACAAGCCAATCAACCCTGCCTTTGGAGGAGAAACATTTAATTACCAATGGCTTCAAAGTTCGGCCAGTGCACAAAATCAGTTTGACAACAGTTCAAGCAGTCGGGGGTTATCCTCACTAAATTCATTAAACAACTTTACAGATAACCTGAACAGACAGCTTCTGAATGAAATATCAAGAAAACTTATGGGAGACCAGTTTGGCGACGGTGATTTAAAACCCGGTACCTACGTCTTTGGTTCGATGTATCTTGAAGTCATCCAGACAGGTCAGGGGCTTCTTATCAACATTCTAAATACCAGCACCGGTGAACAGTCTGAGATCCTGATTCCCGGAAGCTAACAAAAACCTTGAAAACACATGAAAACATATCACGAAATAAAGCAGGCATCACTTTGCCTTGTTTCCTTCTTTCTGGTTAGCTGTACCCTCTTCAGCATTCCTACAGACAGGGAGAAATCAACGATGGGCGAAATAACCCCTTACACGCCAGAAATCAGAAACTTACCGGCCCCTAAAGACAAAGTTGTCGTTGGAGTATATAAATTCAGAGATCAAACCGGCCAGTATAAAGCGGCTGAAAACGGTGCCAGCTGGAGTACAGCAGTGCCACAGGGAACTACAACAATCTTGTTGAAAGCGCTGGAAGACAGCCGCTGGTTTAAGGCCATAGAGCGGGAAAACATTGGAAACTTACTGAATGAAAGACAGATAATCCGCAGTACACGTAAAGAATATTCAGGGTCTGAAGGAGATGCTGCATTATTACCACCACTATTGTTTGCGGGCATAATCCTGGAAGGTGGTGTTATTTCCTACGATACAAATGTGATGACAGGTGGTGTAGGAGCCAGGTATTTTGGACTGGGTGCAAGTGCTCAATACAGACAGGACAGAATCACGGTTTATCTACGTGCTGTTTCCACTGCAACAGGGGAAATATTAAAAACTGTTTATACATCCAAAACAATCCTGTCAACAAGCGTGAACGGCAATTTCTTCAGGTTTATTGATACTGAACGGTTAATGGAGTCAGATATAGGGATTACACAGAATGAACCGGTACATCTGGCGGTAACGGAGGCTATTGAAAAGGCCGTCCTGTCACTAATAATTGAAGGAGTTCAGGATAATCTTTGGGCCAGCAAGCTAAAAGACCCTAACGATTTTACCAATATTATTGCGGCGTACAAAAGCGAGAAGAAAATAACTAATGACCGCTTCGCAGATGGCAGTGCACTTTCCAGCCAGCGGCCTAGAAGCGCCATTTTTGGTTATGCAGATGCGCTCCAGATTAAAGGAGACTATACCAGAGCCAAAACTACTTTAGGAGGCAAGATAGGTTACAAGCACTTCCTGACAAACCACCTGAATGCAGAGCTTAATGTGGGCGTGATGACCTTGGAAAACACCGGCATTGTAAGCAAGTCAGGTTTAACATCTGAATTCAATCTGGAATATCTGATGATGCCAAAGTACAAGTTTTCGCCTTTTGTATATGCAGGTGCGGGCATGGTTCTGTTTCCCGATAATCCAAGATACAAAGCACAGTTAGGAGGCGGACTGGAATATCTTATGAGCCGTAATCTGGCCGTACGTCTTATGGCCCAATATGACCTTGGCTTTACCGACGACTGGGACGACCTGGTCCGCGGGTCCAGGAAGGACCATGCGGTGCGCGTAGGAGCAGGCTTAAATTTTTACTTCGGCAACAAAAACGTTAAAAAATAAAACCATGAAAAACATTATTATATATAGCATTATTGCACTTATTCTTTCACTTCTTATGATCTCGTGCAGTGAAGAACTTATTGATAAGGCACAGGTTGGTAACATTAAAGGTGTAGTGATAAAAAAAGGCACCAACCAACCTTTACAGAATGTAAAGATTTCTACAAGTCCTTCTACCGAAACTGTGTTTACGAAAGATGACGGTTCTTTCCTGATTGAGAACGTTCCGCTGGGCGATTACTCTGTACGCGCAGAAATAACCGGCTACCTGGCGAACCTACAGGGAGTAAATTTAAAGAGTGATCAGCAAACTGTATCCATTGTTTTTGAAATGAGTGACGACACGTCCAACAATGCCCCGCCAACAGTGCCTCAGTTGATAAGCCCAATTGATAATGCAGTAGATCAGCCTTTAGCAGTGGATCTTTCATGGACGAGCACCGACCCTGATACTGCCGATGTGCTGAAGTATAAGTTAACTGTAAAAAACGACTTCGACCAGAACATTATTGAAATAAATGATCTTACAGCGAATCACTATTATCTCGAAAATCTGAAATATGGAGTTACCTATTATTGGCAGGTACAGGTAAGCGATGGTGTAAATCCACCGGCAAACAGTACAGTATTCCGTTTCAAGACAAGCGCAATGCCCAACAACCGTTTTCACTATGTTAAAAAGAACAGCAACGGAAACTATTATATTGTTTCGTCTAATGAAACCAATGTGAATTTCTCACTAACTCCAACTACACTTAGCAGTTACCGTCCGCGTCTGAACCAAAATGCCAATCTGGTCGCATTTCTCAGAAATGTGGGAGGTAACATTCATCTGTTTACAGCCAAGCCAGACGGTTCCGATGTTTTCCAGGTAACAACCGTTCCTGTGGCGGGCTTTAACAGCAATGAACTGGATTTTTCCTGGAGAAGCAATGTACAGGAATTCATCTACCCAAATTTCAACAATCTGTACCGAATCAATAAAGACGGCAGTGGGCTGCAACTTATCTATACCACACCGGACGGCAGTTTCATCACAGAGTGCGACTGGAGTTATGACGGCAGCAAGATTGCGATTAAAACAAATGACGTCCATGGGTATAATGTAAAGATTTATGTAATCGACATGGTCGGAAATACCCTACATACAGTCCTGCAAAATGTTTCCGGAGCCGCAGGCGGCCTTAATTTCTCGGTAGACGGAAATCAATTGCTTTATACGTACGATGTATCCGGTCATCAGGAACCAAATTACCGCCAGCTGGACAGCCGGATCTTCGTGTACAACTTGCAGAATGACACACGAAAGGACTGGTCTGCGGTAACTTCCAAAGTTAGCGGTACGAACGACCTGGATCCGCGATTCTCGCCAAATAATGCCGAAATCATCTTTACAAACACATCTAATGATAATATATCCCCCAGGAATATTTATAAAATTACCCTGCAGGATAATGAACGCACAGCTTTATTCCCGAACGCAGAAATGCCGGATTGGGAGTGATGTTTTCAAGGGGAGTTGAGGAAGAAATTCCTCAACTTTTTTTCTTAAAAAAAGAAGGCAGAGGATTTAGAATCCTCTGCCTTCTTTATGAGTTTATGTGGTACTACAATTTAGTTTACCAGGCTGTTTTCAAGAGCATATTTCACCAGCTGCGAAGAACTGTTGATGTTAAATTTCAGCAGTATATTTCTGCGGTGCGATTCCACAGTGTGCGTACTGATGAAAAGCTTCTCTGCAATCGCTTTCGTACGTAAACCATCACAGATTAGATTAAGCACATCAAGTTCACGTGCGGTAAGTTCGCTGTTACGGGGACCTGATTTTTCTTTTTCATCATCCACACTGCATATAAAATTGACCAAAGCTTCTTTTGAATCATTACTGATGTACACATGTCCATCAATGATTTGTGCCAAAGCCTTGTGAAACTCTTCATAATCCGTGTCTCTTCCAAGATAACCTTTAACCCCCCTGTCAAAGAATCTCTTCACCATTTTCATTTCAGACTTAACTGAAATAACAATAATCTTTAAATCCGCATTAATTGAAAGTGCCTTTTCCACCAGGTCCAGAGCCTCCACCATATTCATGCTGTTTAAATACAGCAGCAGGATATGCGAATTTTCGCTTACCAACTCCCGAACCTCGCTTAAAGAACTGGTTTTAAGGATTTCATACTGATCATGAAATCCTTGATCCCGAAGGGAATTGACCATAAAACTCAGACAGAGCCCATGTTCACTGTAAATAATTGTTTCTTTTTTCATCATTGTGTTGTTTTTACTAAATTAATAAATATTACAACACCAGCCTAATTTATTAATGATATTTTACGCTAATTTTCATAATATTAACAATTATAAAGGTTCAACGACACCGATAGGCGTTTAATAATATTTAATTTAAAAACACCTCGTGTCGCTGCATTTCATTAAAGACTTCGATGAGGTCTCCGCTGATATTTACATGGGTCTGCAGGCTCAGGACCTCCAGATGACTTTGATCCTCTGGATTTTTAACGTAGAAGCCCAGCTTTTGGTTTCCATTGAGGCCGCTCAGGGTTTCTTTAAGAAATTCCAAATCATCGCGCCGAAGATGATTTACATCAAGCACCACCGTCATACTTTTAGCGAATTGCTCAAAAGCCTCCTTCAGTTCGCTGACCTCCGTAACATTTACAAATACGCGTCCATCCCTGGAAATCGTAAATTTTATCTTAAAAATCAGAAAACGCTGTACATCAATCTTATCCCGAAGACGCAGATAATCGCGGTCTCCAAGCCGGAAGGAGTAACTGCCGGAATAGTCTTCCAGCGTTATAAATGCAATCTTTTCCCCGCTGTTACGTCCGTCCCGGACGGTATATTCTGTTATGAGTCCTGCCACCATGTACTCTTTTGAATTATTGTTGAATTTCTGCTTTTCCCTGTAATCCTGGATTTCCTCAAAAAGACGGATCTGGTCCGGACCAAAAACCTTATCCCGAAAAGCATCAATTTCATCAAGATTCAGGAAGTTGAAATTCCCTTTTGCCTCCACATTTTTCTGCTCTTCTTCCACAATTTCATCGCCGTCATCTATAATCAGATCTACAACCTCATCACCTTCTTCATCACCCATTTCTACAGGAATAATTACAGGATCAAGTGTTTGCAATCCGTCTTCAGGCCGACCACCCAAAATACTGTTTCGTCCCAGTGCACCCTGTATAAAACGGTACTGATATTTAAACTCGTCCAATGGATGTGCAGAAAGATAAAAACCAATAATTTCCTTCTCTTTGTTCAGCAGGTACATATTTGGCCATTCTGGCGCGGGATTGATTTTTGGCGGCTCAATCCTGACTTCTTCTGCGAAATCAGCAAACAGTGAATTTTCAATTTCGTTACGGCTGTCCTGGAAACTTTGGCCATAGCGAAGAAGTCTTTCAAGATTTGTTTTTCCATTATTATCGATGTCAAAATACTGCGCTCTGTGATATTTATCCACCTCATCAAAGGCTCCCGCCATTACCAAACTTTCCGCCACCCGCTTGTTGATTTGGGATGAAGGTATCCGCTGGAAAAAATCATATATATCGCTGTACGCCTGTTCTTTGCGGGTAATAACTATTGCCTCACTTGGGCCCTCGCCTATGCCTTTTATAGCACCCAGGCCGAACCTGATCTGTCCTTTGTCATTAACCGAAAACTCGTATTGTGATTCATTTACATCCGGCCCCAAAACATCAACCCCCATATTTTTACAGTCTTCCATAAACATGGTGATCTGCTTGGTATTATTCAGGTTATTCGTCATCACACTGGACATATATTCAGCTGGATAATTTGCCTTTAAATATGCTGTCTGATAGGCAATAAGCGCGTAGCATGTAGAGTGGGACTTGTTAAACGCATATTCTGCAAATGCCTCCCAGTCCTTCCAGATTTTGTTGAGTCTGTCTACATCCAGGTTGTTTTTTTCGCCGCCTTCCAGGAATTTTGGATACATTTTATCCAAAGTAGCACGGTCCTTTTTACCCATAGCTTTCCGTAAAGTATCAGCCTCACCTTTTGTAAAATTGGCCAGTTTCTGCGACAGCAGCATTACCTGCTCCTGATATACCGTAATACCATAGGTTTCCTTCAGATATTCCTCTGTTTCAGGAAGGTCGTATACGATTTCCTCTGTCCCATGCTTACGGTTAATGAAGTTTGGAATGTACTTAATAGGACCCGGCCTGTACAGGGCATTCATTGCAATAAGATCGGCAAACTTGGTAGGCTTGAGCTCACGCATATACTTCTGCATTCCCGGGCTTTCATACTGAAATATCCCAACAGTTCGGCCTTCCTTGAAGAGTTGGTACGTACGGGCATCATCAAGTGGAATTTCATCCGGATTGATATCAATTCCATGTCTTTCACTGATAAGCTTAATGGCATGTTTGATGATCGTGAGCGTCCTGAGCCCCAGGAAGTCCATCTTCAGCAGCCCCGCATTTTCAGCAACCGAGTTATCAAACTGTGACACCAGGATGTCCGCATCTTTGGAGGCAATGGTAATCGGTACGAGATTGGAAATATCTTCAGGTGTGATGATTACACCACAGGCATGAATTCCGGTGTTGCGGATGCACCCTTCCATTTTCTGTGCTGCAGCAAGCACCTCATAACGGCTGTCTTCCGGGTTGGCCAGAATGTCCTTCATTTCCTGAGCCAGAATCCGGTCTTCATCCCCCAGCTTTTCGAACTTGGCAAAAGCTTTGGCTATATTCATACCCGGTGTGGACGGGACTAACTTGGCTATATTATTGGTTTCAGGAATAGACAGATCCAGCACCCGCCCGGCGTCCTTGATAGCGGATTTACCTCCTAATACCGAATAGGTAATAATTTGCGCAACATTGGTTTTGCCATATTTGTCTACAACCCATTTTATAATTCTGTCACGTCCTTCGTCATCGAAATCGATATCAATATCAGGCATCGAAATCCTTTCAGGATTTAGGAAACGCTCAAAAAGCAGATCATAGGCGATGGGATCCACATTGGTGATACCGGTGCAATAAGCAACAGCCGATCCGGCCGCCGAGCCACGCCCCGGGCCTACCCAAACGCCCATTTTACGCGCCTCGTTACAGAAATCCTGAACAATCAGAAAGTAACCTGGGTAACCTGTCTTTGCAATTACTTCCAGCTCAAAATCAAGACGTTCGCGTATCTCATCCGTTATTACTTCATATCTTTTAGCGGCACCCTCATACGTAAGGTGTCGCAAATAGGCATTTTCACCGCGCTTTCCGCCGTCCAGAAGGTCATCTTCACGCAAAAATTCCTCTGGAATATCAAATTCAGGCAGAAGTACATCACGTTTTAATGTATATGGCGAAAATTTTTCTAACAGTTCTGAATAAGCAGCAAATGCATCGGGAAACTGATTGAATGCCTGTCTTAATTCATCAGGATCCTTAATGTAGAATTCCCTTGACGGCAGACCGCGTCTTTTGCCGAAACCACGGCCCACAGGAGAACTTAGCTTTTCACCGTCTTTGATACAATACAGGATATCCTGGATATGAGCATCTTCCTTTTCAGTGTAAAACGTTTCATTCTGTGCCAGAATCTTCACCTCATATTTATCTGCGAACTGCAGGAGAACCTCGTTCAAGTGCTCCTCTTCGTCCACCTGGTGGTTCTGAATTTGCACATAAAAGTCATCGCCAAAGGTTTCCTTCCACCACCGGAATGCCTCCTCCCCTTTTGTTTCCCCAAATTCAAGTATGGTATTAGGCACATCTCCTGCAGCCCCAGCTGTGAGGGCAATAAGATTATCCTTATACTCAGAGATCATGGCTTTGGAAATACGCGGTACACCGAAATAAAAACCGTTCACATATCCAAGGCTGGATAACTTTGCGAGGTTACGGTAACCGTCAAAATTTTTTGCCAGCAATACTACATGTGTTCTTCGGTCTGGATCGTCTTTGGTAAACTGCTTTTGCTCCGGCCGGTCTGATATATAAAATTCACATCCGATTACCGCAAGGAGAGGCTTACGGCGGGGCTCAATCATCGAAAACTCCTGGTCTTCCGCTTCTGCCTTCTCTTTCCGTTTAATATATTCCTCATAATTTTTCCTGATGGTATCATTTGCTTTTTCCACTTCAGAAACAAATTTAAAAGCACCCATCATATTCCCCAGATCAACAAGACCTACAGCCGGAAAATCATTCTGTAAGGCTTTGCTGACCAAATCTGAAATATTGGTTGAAGCCTGAAGCGAGGAATATATACTGTGGTTATGGAAGTTAAAGTATTCGCCCAGTTCGATTTCGTCAGACTCGCCAAAATCGACCGTTTTCTTCTTCTTAAAGGCAGCAACCTGACGCCTGATCACGATGGGGAACGGTGCAAAAGGTTCGGGATGACCGGTAATAAATTCCTGGAGTTCGTGGTCGGTTATTCGCAGAAGCTGTGCGGGTACAATCCCGATACGGATCATCTCAAAGAAGACCTGCGCTGTTGCATTTACGTCGGCAGCGGCATTGTGTGCCTCATCAAACCGATTACCATAAAGTTTCTCGTACAGCTCCTCCAGTTTTGGGGATTTATACCGGCCGTTTTTGCCGCCGCCCAACTGACAAAACGGAGTACCAAGCTCCATCGTGTCTGCCGCAGGTTTTTCCTGCAGATTGTTCTGAATATCTAGCCGGAAAAATTCTGCACCGGCAATCTTGTAGTCGAAATCTATATTGTGTCCTGCTACTACCTCAGCCCTCTCCAGCACCTGTTGAAATTCCAGTAATACTTCACCCAGATTACGCCCAAGTTCATGAGCCATTTTTGTGGAGATACCATGGATTCTGGTCGCATTAAAGGGTATATCATAACCTTCCGGCTTGATGATATAATCCTGATTTTCAATTAAATTACCATTACGGTCGTGTAGCTGCCACGCAATCTGAACCATTCTGGGCCAGTTCTGCGAATCGGAAATCGGAGCATTGAAATTTTGTGGTAAACCGGTTGTTTCAGTATCGAATATTAAGAACATTATTCAGATGAAATTTCGGTAAAATTAGCTTAAAATTTCTTTAAAAAAAACTTAGCTTGTTGTGATATTTCACATTGAAAGAGATTGGAAAATTACTGTTGAATTTGAAATGCTGAGAATAAAAACTGAAAGTAAATGCCATTTGCACCATTGTAATTTGCCCAGCCCACCGAACAATGTTGCAAATAATCTTTACTTCTGTGCGATTGATTAATTCATATAGGAGTTCAAGAAACTAAAACGATAATTGGATAAATAGATTAATGGTCTGGGTTTAACATTATTTAAACATTCTCTTAATCATAAGTACAATTTACCTATTTTTGTTAGACTAATCTAACAAGAACGAAATGTTTTTCAACTCAAATCCAAAAGCCTGGCGACGGGAGCGCTCAGCCGACTCGTTGCCTGAGGTATTTTCCAGCATCAACATTCCTAAGAATGCCGGTTTTTGGCGAAAGCTGATGGCCTTCACGGGCCCAGGAATGATGGTTGCCGTGGGATATATGGATCCGGGCAATTGGGCCACCGATATTGCAGGAGGTGCCCAGTTTGGATACACGCTTCTGTCTGTCATTCTGATTTCCAATATTTTTGCGATCATCCTTCAGCACCTTTCTCTAAAATTGGGAATAGTAGCCGAAAGGGATCTTGCGCAAGCGTGTAGAGACCACTTCAGTCCTACTGTAAATTTTATACTTTGGGTTCTGTGTGAGATTGCTATCGCTGCATGTGACCTTGCTGAAGTGATAGGTTCAGCCATAGCTCTTAATCTCCTGTTTGGCATTCCACTTACCTGGGGTGTAGTAATCACAGTTGTTGACGTCTTTTTAATTTTATTCCTCCAGGCCAAAGGCTTCCGCGTGATCGAAAGTATTGTAGCAGGACTTATCTTCATTATTTTAGGCTGTTTTGCTTATGAGATTATCCTTAGCAAACCAGATATTTTTCCAATTCTGAGTGGACTTGTACCGCAAAAAGAGGTTATAACAAATCCTTCCATGCTGTACATTGCCATAGGTATCCTTGGCGCCACGGTCATGCCGCATAACCTGTACCTGCACAGCAGCATTGTTCAGACCAGAAACTACGAGCGGACTTCTGAAGGTAAAAAGGAAGCCATAAAATTTGCTACAATAGACAGTACAGTAGCATTGCTACTGGCCTTCTTCATCAATGCAGCCATCCTTATTGTGGCAGCGGCAACGTTCCATACCACCGGAAACCGTGACGTGGCCGACATCCATGACGCGCACAAAATGCTTGCTCCAATTCTGGGGACTACCCTGGCCAGTATATTTTTTGCTGTAGCGCTATTGGCCTCCGGGCAGAACTCAACATTAACAGGAACGTTAGCAGGACAGATCGTAATGGAAGGTTTTCTGAATATCAGGCTCAAACCCTGGCTGCGGCGGTTGGTTACAAGGTTGATCGCCGTTATTCCTGCGCTGATAGTGACCATCATTTACGGAGAGCGCGGAACCACAGACCTGCTCCTTTTAAGCCAGGTAATCCTGTCTATGCAACTGAGTTTTGCAGTAGTACCTCTTGTTATGTTTACAGGTTCCAAATTGAAAATGGGCGAATTTGCGAATAAACTTTGGCTTAAAATCCTGATTTGGATCATCGCCTTTATCATTATAATCCTGAATCTTTATTTGCTTTATGAAACATTCTTTATGGGCTGAATTTCTTTCTGAAGAATTTCAACAGTAAGGCCGATTAAGGATTTACAAATCCTGCCGAATTGTCCTCTAAGTACCTTTGGCAATATCTTTGTGAATCCGATGGTATAAATTTTAAAAATATGTCGGAAAACGAAGATATTCAGAAGGAAGTGCTTAATGAAGCTGAGGAGCAGAGTACTGAAAATACAGAACAGAACACTGAAAATGTGACAACGGAGAAAAATGCAGAAGAACTTTTGGCAGAAGAAAAAGACCGTTATATCCGTTTGTTTGCAGAATTTGAAAATTATAAGAAAAGAACTGCAAAGGAGAAAATGGATTATTTCCAGTTTGCAAATCAGGAAATGATGGTTTCTATGCTGGGTATCCTGGACGATTTCGAGCGCGCGCTTAAGGAAATGAGTAAAAGCGGTCTGGAAGCAGAGCTGCAGGGTGTAGAACTTATCTATCAGAAATTCCAGAACAGATTGTCCGAAAAAGGTCTTAAGCCTATGACCGTACAGGCTGGCGATAATTTTAATGTGGATTTCCATGAAGCCATAACCCAGATCCCTGCGCCTAGCGACGATTTGAAGGGTAAAATAGTCGACGTTATTGAAACAGGTTATACCCTCCACGATAAGGTAATACGTTTTGCAAAAGTAGTAACCGGAAACTAACAATCACACGGTTATATAAAAGCGGGCATAAGCCACAGCTGATTCTGTAACCGGAAGAAACATACAACAGAACATGTCTAAACGAGATTACTACGAAGTACTGGGAATATCCAAAGGTGCTTCGGCTGATGAAATAAAGAAAGCGTACCGCAAAATGGCTCTGAAATATCACCCGGATAAAAATCCTGGCGATAAGGAGGCTGAAGAAAAGTTTAAAGAAGCTGCAGAAGCCTACGAAGTACTTAGCGACGACAATAAAAAAGCACGTTACGACCAATACGGGCACGCCGGTATGGGCGGAGCCGGAGGATTCGGTGGTGGCTTTGGCGGCGGCGGAATGAATATGGAAGATATCTTCAGTCAGTTTGGAGATATTTTCGGCGGTCAGTTTGGTGGAGGCGGATTTGGCGGTGGTAGCGCACAGCGCCAACAGCTGCGTGGCAGCAACCTTCGCGTCAGGATCAAACTGAACCTGGAGGAAATGGTGAACGGAACGCAAAAGACCATCAAGGTTAAGAAAATGAAACTTGCACCGGGAGCCACCAGCAAAACATGCGGCACCTGTAACGGTAGCGGTGTGCAGGTGAAGGTCATGAATACGATGTTCGGCCAGATGCAGACCCAAACCCACTGCGGAACCTGCCAGGGAATCGGGAAAGTTGCCGATAAAATTCCGGCCGGAGCCAATTCACAGGGTCTTATTAAAGATGATGTAGAAGTAACGATTAACATTCCTGCCGGAGCCCGCGAGGGTATACAGCTTAACGTGAGAGGTAAAGGAAACGATGCACCTTTCGGTGGCACGCCTGGTGACCTGTTGGTGGTTGTAGAAGAAGAAACCGATTCAGCGATCAAACGTGAAGGAGACAATCTGCACCAGGAATTATACATTTCATTTGCTGAAGCTGCACTGGGAACTCAAAAGGAAATCCCTACAGTCGGCGGCAAAGTGAAGATTAAGGTGGACCCCGGCACACAATCCGGCAAAATTCTCCGCTTAAATGGCAAGGGACTGCCAAGTATTGACAGTTACGGTAAAGGTGATATGTTCGTGCATGTAAATGTATGGACACCTCAAAACCTTTCGGGAGAACAGCGCGAATTTTTTGAGAACCAACTTAAGCGCGGCGAAATGGTGGCAGAACCTTCGGGCAAGGAAAAAACATTTTTTGATAAGGTAAGAGATCTTTTCAACTGAAGTAAAATTAAGGAGGCCATAAGGTCTCTTTAATTTTTTACATGACATTTATTACTAGTTTTGTATTAATACTGTGGTAAAATGAATCGTTTAATACTTAGATATACCTTGGGCCTGATGACGGTAGGCACGCTGCTGTCCTGCAATAATAAGTATCGGGTATGGGTTGGGAATTACGGCGAGCAAAAAGTCCTGAACCTGCCGTATGGAATCCATAAAAAGCAGGTAATGGATATTTTCCTGCCAGCACAGTATATGCCGGGCAGTCCAACGGTTATGATTATTCATGGTGGCGCCTGGAAATATGGCCGCAAGGAGCATATGATCATGATTCAGAAATATCTGCATTACCATAAGATTCCAACCATAAATATTGATTACAGGCATGCCTCCACAAAGCACAGAATTACCTATAAGGAGCAGTTGGAAGATATCGCCCTGGCTCAAAAAAAGTTTAACACGCTGGCGCCGAAAGCAAATCTGAGGCCGGACAACTACATCCTGCTGGGCGAAAGCGCCGGTGCCCACCTGGCTCTGCTTTATGGTTACCAAAATCCTCAAAAGACTCAAAAGATCATCAGTCTGAGTGCCCCAACTGATTTTTACAGTTCAAAATACACCAGGTCACTGCACAGCTGGTACAGCGCACCGACTTTGCAAACGATGGTGGGCAGCAAATTCAGCCGTAAAAACATCTCACACAGTTTTAAGGAAGCCAGCCCCATTTATCATATATCGGATGTTCCTACACTTCTTTTTCATGGCGATTCAGATTATCTTGTAAACCGGAACCAGGCAATTACACTGGACTCCATGCTTTCGCGCAAAGGTGTGCCGCACAGGCTGATATATATGAAAAATACAGGTCACACCCCACGGTTTTTCAGCAAATATAAGCGGGACAGTATCATCTTGCCAGCCATTCTGGATTGGATAAAAAAATGACCCGCGGAAAGCAGGTCTTAATTTTTATTCAGGATTCTGAGGATCAAAGTCCGGGTCCTTATGCTTGTTGAAGAAAAACTTCATTACCAGCGGTAAAGTTGTTATAAGAACTATAACAAGGATGATCAGTTCCAGATGTGCCTTCAGGTCAATATCAAACTGTTCAATGAAAAGTTTATCCAGGTAATGTCCTGCAAAGATCAGCGAAAAGGACCAGAGAACGGCTCCCACAACATTATCAAAAAGGAACTTTCTCCTATCCATGTTCACAATTCCGGCCACAATGGGGGTAAATGTACGGACTACAGGAAGAAACCTTGCCATAATCACAGCCAGGGCACCATGTTGTTCAAAAAAATCATGTGCCTGTTTCAAATATTTCTTTTTGAAAAAGAAACTGTCTTCTCTTTTGTACAGTGAAGGTCCGGCCTTTCTGCCGAACCAGTAACCTACCTGGTTTCCGATAATAGCCGCAACAGCAATGCACGAGGCCAAAATTGTAGTATCAAGGAGATCATTACCGGTAGAACCGATACTTTCGTTCACAATTTCAACAGCATAAATTCCGGATACAAAAAGCAAACTGTCGCCCGGAAGGAAAAAACCTACAAAGAGACCTGTTTCTGCAAAGACGATGAACAAAATGAGCCAGAATCCGCCCATCTTTATATAAAATTCGGGGTTCAAAAGGTCCCGCCAGCTCTCAAAGTGTTCCATATTCGCAAAGATAATAAACGAGATGTTTTTTTGAGAATGTATGCGTTGTTAAAGTTTCCCAAAACTTAGAACGTCATGTCGTCATCAGAAATTGATGTACCATCAGCCATAAGGAAGGCTTTCAGGAAGGGGGTAATATTACCGTTCATCACACCATCTACGTCGGATGTCTCAAATCCCGACCGTACATCTTTCACAAGTTTATACGGATGCATCACATAATTGCGAATCTGGCTGCCCCACTCAATTTTCATTTTTCCGGCCTCGATTTCGTTCCGGGCCTTCATTCTTTCCTCAAGTTCCATTTCGTAAAGGCGCGAACGCAGCAGTTGCATCGCCTTTTCTTTATTCTGAAGCTGCGAACGGCTTTCGGAGTTTTCAATGATGATTCCAGTAGGTGCATGTCTTAGTCTTACTGCCGTCTCCACCTTGTTTACGTTCTGCCCACCCGCACCACTTGAGCGCATGGTCTCAAAGGAGATATCTGCCGGATTGATGTTGATCTCAATGGTATCATCTACGAGAGGATAAACGTACACCGACACAAAACTCGTATGGCGCTTAGCATTGGAGTCGAAAGGTGAGATGCGTACCAGGCGGTGCACGCCGTTCTCGCCGCGAAGGTAACCGAAGGCAAACTCGCCGTCAATTTCCAGTGTCACGGTTTTCACGCCGGCTACATCGCCTTCCTGAAAGTTAAGTTCCCGGAGTTTATAGCCCTGTTTCTCTGCCCACATTGTATACATACGCATAAGCATCGAAGCCCAGTCGCAGCTTTCTGTACCTCCGGCGCCGGCCGTGATCTGAAGTACTGCCGAAAGTTCATCGCCTTCATTGGAAAGCATATTTTTAAATTCCAGATCTTCAATTTTCTCTACGAGAGCCGGATAGGCTTCGTCCAGTTCCTTTTCTGAATCGGGATCTTCTTTAGCGAAATCAGCAAGAACCAGGATATCTTCAAATCTGCTGAAAATTTCTTCGTAATCATTCACCCATTTCTTGCGGGAGCGAAGTTGCTTCATGAAAACTTCTGCTTCCTTTGGATTGTCCCAAAATTCCGGCGAAACAGTTTTCTCTTCATCATTGGCTATTTCAATCTTCTTCTTCTCGATCTGCAGGTATTTATACAGGTCTTCAATTCTGGACTTTAGAGGCTTAAGTTGTTCTTGTGTAATCACAGGGGGAATTTAGGTGGGCAAATTTAAGATTTATTAAGCAAATCAGATATACCAATCCGGTATAACGCATAATTACTGGACCACTGTACGTAAAGTTGCTCTGAGCAATTGTACTACAGTATTAAAGGCATTGTGTGGCCGCATTGAGTACTATTTTTTCGGGTCGTCCGTATTATGGGTGAACCCGATTGTCTTCCTTGGTTTCTCTACGATTTTATAGCTGTTAAGTTCCTTACTGAGTTGCCGTACCCGTGTGGGGAAATCGTCGAAATTAGTATTGGAGACATCTATGATAAACTGTTCTATCCGGTCCAGATATTCATCGGTAAGTTTAACCCTTGCATCGCGCAATGCGCTGTTCAGCAGTTTGGTGTCCAGTTTCATACTTTCATTGCTGTCTTTCAGATACTGATTTCTGATCCTGATTTTAAGGCTTTGGGTAAAGTCCACGATCATGGTATTGCTGAAAACTTTCATCTGTGAAGCCACCTCAGTCCAAAATGGTCTGTGATCCGCCTTATTATTCCGCAAAATTTTCAAAAGAAGTGAATCTTCGGGTAGATTTTCGGTCATATGATAAAGTATCATTTCCGACCTTTCCCGTGCATTGGGCGGAAATACCGGTATCAGCACATCGAACCTGCCGGGTGCCAGTACCTCCTTGTCAATTAGTGACAGCGAGTTTGCGGAGCCTATCATCAATAAATCTTCTTCCTCAAACCGGCTTACAGAGTGCAGGATGATTTCCTTTGTAGCTTCATCACAGGAGTTCACCGACACTTTTTCACTGCGCTGCCGCATAATCTGGTCAAAATCATCCATAAAAAGAAGCACCTTTTCGTCCTTCATCATCTGGATCAGGAAATCGTTGAAACTGGTCTGCCGCCCGTCCACAAATGATGTACCCAGGTAATGCTTTTTTACTTCAGTGAATGTATAACCGATGATTTCGGCAATTTTATTGGCCCAGAAAATCTTTCCACTGCCCGGAGGGCCGTAAAGGATTATTCCCGCCGGCTTGTGTATACCCCAGTTCAGTATCTGTTCTTTGTTAATAAAAGGTTCCAGACTTCTGGATATGTAAAAGAAAAGATCCCGGTAGCCAATGAAATCCCGCTCCTTCAAACCGGATTTCTTACCGAAGTAATCATAGACAAACTTGTAATTACCACCCAGTTTATTGTCGATGCCAAAACTGGACACCGAAGAGCGGAAGATACCGTTGTCATACAGCTTTGGTTTTTCTTTTTTTATGATTTCCTCCACCTTTTCCTCAGGTTGGTTTATGGTTTGAGCAATATCACTAACCGACTTGCTGTGGTCCAGATCGGCCTGATACCGTTTCAGGAAATCTGCGTTTTCGCGTGCGAAACGCTCAAAGTCTGGTTTCACTTCCATTTGTGTAGACATACACTCCGAAAGTTCAAGATCGAAATCCTGGATAAATTTCATAAAGCTTTCGGTGGATATATTCAGGTCTTTTGCGAGTTCGTTGAGTTTCATACAGATTTGGTAAGATTACATAATATTCCTTTTTCTGATAAAGGTATGATTGAAAAAAGAAACTGTTCGCTTTGTCATGAGCAATTATTATTCCCTGACAGTTTCATGCTAACGTTGATAATGCACTTTTAAATTTTTATGGATACTGCTCTTTCCTGATGAAGCGGTACTGATTTTAGTTACTTTTCGCCGAAATATATAATATCTTCCTTAAATTTGCCATCTTACAAAAAAATGCCTGAGCCCATTGCTTTCAGCATAAATCCTAAACTATGACTTCACAAAAGATCCGCCAGCAGTTTTTAGATTTCTTTAATGCCAAAGGTCACCTAATCGTACCGTCAGCTCCAATTGTATTGAAAGACGACCCCACCCTGATGTTCTCTAACTCCGGGATGACCCAGTTCAAAGATTATTTCCTAGGTTACAAAGAACCTAAAGCTCCACGCATCGCTGATACTCAGAAATGTCTGCGCGTTTCGGGAAAGCATAATGATTTGGACGATGTAGGTCGTGACACTTACCACCATACGATGTTCGAGATGCTGGGAAACTGGTCTTTCGGAGACTATTTCAAAAAAGAAGCTATTGATTACGCCTGGGAACTGCTGACTGAGGTCTATAAGATTCCAAAGGAAAATCTGTACGTGACCATCTTTGAAGGCGATGCCACTGAAAATCTGGGCCGCGACCAGGATGCATATAATTTCTGGAAAGCGCATATTGACGAAAGCCGGATCATCAACGGAAATAAGAAAGATAACTTCTGGGAAATGGGCGAAAGCGGACCCTGCGGTCCCTGCTCCGAGATCCATGTAGACCTTAGAAGTGAAGAAGAGAAGGCTGCGGTTAACGCACTGGAACTTGTAAATAATGACCACCCTCAGGTTGTGGAGATCTGGAACCTCGTCTTCATGGAATTCAACCGTAAGGCAGACGGCAGCCTGGAGAAACTTCCGGCTCAGCATGTGGATACGGGCATGGGCTTCGAAAGGCTTTGTATGGCCCTGCAGGGAAAAAAATCCAATTACGACACCGATGTTTTCACGCCACTTATTGCTAAAGTGGAAGAAGTTTCCGGTAAAAAATATACAGGGGTACTAGAAGACGAAAAGGACATTGCCATCCGCGTACTTGTAGATCACATCCGTGCGGTTTCATTTGCGATTGCCGACGGACAGTTACCTTCTAACGGTGGCGCGGGTTACGTGATCCGCCGTATCCTGAGAAGGGCTATCTCCTACTCATACCGGTTTTTGGGCATGACGGAGCCATTCCTGTACCAGCTTGTTGCTGTTTTGAAAAACGAAATGGGCAACTTTTTCCCCGAAATGGAAAAACAGGAAAAACTGGTTACCGAAGTGATTCGCGAAGAAGAAACTTCCTTCCTGAAGACCATTGAACATGGGCTGAAGAGAATTGACCTCATCATAAACGAAACACTCAGCAGAAACGAGAAAACGCTCCCCGGCGCAGAAGTTTTTGAACTGTATGATACCTACGGCTTTCCGGCAGACCTTTCGCGCATCATCGCCGAAGAAAAAGGACTGACTGTAGACGAACCCGGCTTTGATGAGGAAATGACAAAACAAAAGCAGCGCTCCCGTAAATCATCAGCTCAGAAAGTGCATGACTGGGTGATTCTGGAAGAAAAACAGGAAGCTTTTGTGGGTTATGACCTAACTGAAACAGAAACATACATCACCCGCTACCGTAAAGTTGAAAACAAAGACGGTGAATTTTACCAGATTGTTTTGGCAAAATCACCATTCTATCCGGAAGGCGGTGGCCAGGTAGGCGATAAAGGCATACTTATACCAAGCTATACCGAAGGATTTGACATTTCTAATCCAAGCCTTACAGATGTCACCAGCTGTGCAGACCTTATTGAAGTACTGGAAACCAAAAAGGAAAATAACCTTATCGTTTCACTGATAAAAGAGCTGCCTAAAGACGCCGGAGCGGTTTTTTATGCGAAAGTTAATACTTCTGAAAGAAAAAACACCCAGGCCAACCACTCCGTAACGCATTTGCTGCATGAAGCCCTGCGTGAGGTTTTGGGCACGCACGTTGAACAGAAAGGTTCAAATGTAGGTCCGGACTATCTGCGTTTCGACTTTTCACACTTCTCAAAAATGAGTGAGGAGGAGATCGCTCTTGTAGAAGAGAAAGTAAATTCGAAAATAAAAGAAAATATCAGTCTGGAGGAATTCCGTGATATCCCGATTGCTGAGGCCATGGAAAAAGGCGCGATGGCTCTTTTTGGCGAAAAGTACGGCGACAGTGTACGTATGATCCAGTTCGGAACTTCCCGGGAACTTTGCGGAGGCACGCACGTGAGCAACACCAGCGAGATCGGACATTTTAAAATACAGAGCGAAAGTTCTACCGCTGCCGGCATCAGGAGGATTGAAGCTATTTCCGGCGACAGATCCGCGGAATATTTCCGAAATCTGGAAACACAAGTAAAGCAGATTTCAGCTTTGCTGAAGACCAAAGATCTGACTAAAGCAGTGGAAAAACTGCTGGAGGAAAACGCAGGTTTAAAATCCGAAGTGGAAAGCTATAAGAAAGAGAAAGCCAAAGGCGAAACTGCAAACTGGAAAAATGATTTCACTGTTGCGGGAGATAAGAAACTGCTTGTAAAAAAAGTATCCATGGACGCGGCCAGTGTAAAGGACATCGTATTCCAGCTTAAAAAGGAAACGGAAGATGCACTGATCGTAATTATTTCCGATGCAGGAGAAAAACCAATGATTACTGTTGGAGTTTCCCAGAATCTGGAAAGAAAATACCACGCCGGAAATATCGTGAAAGACCTTGCCAGAGAAATTCAGGGCGGCGGTGGCGGAAATCCCGGCTTCGCAACGGCCGGAGGTAAAGATATGAGCGGTCTGGAGCGTGCCTATGAAAAAGCTTTGGCACTATAAAACATAATTATCAACAAAGTTCCCGGTCACTGCCGGGAATTTTTAGTTGTGGTCTTAAGCCCTGACCGTTATATGATAGCAGTTTTGCTGCTTTTCTTTAATGAAGTAAATTTTGCCGGACTTTTCAAACTCTTTTAGTACATTTTCAAGTATTTTGTCCAGACGGCTGTTTACCGCCAGCCGGTCGTTGAAACGCACATATGAAATATCAAAGGAATTGCCGTAGTTATGCGAACTCAGTCCCACGCTTGCATTCGGATTAACCTTTCGGAGCCGGCACTGGTCTTCCAGCGTACGTGTCATAGAGGTCAGTGTAAGCGTACTGCCTTTACTTTTTGCGCTGAATTTTTTTGCGATTTCCTTTAGCGTATTTTTAGCTTCATGAACCAGAACAGGCTTACTGTGACTTAAATTTTGGATCCTGTACCCTTTCCCCAGCGATTTTACCGGAGATAGTTTACCATTCTGCTTGTATTTGGTAAGCGTTTTGGTATCTTTTAAAACTTTGATATTAAACTTCCTTGATGCCTGCAAATGCTTTTCATATACCGGATGGACTTTTGTCCGCAAAAGCTCATCCAGATTATAGCACTTTTGAGCCATAATAACCTGCGCAGAGCCTGTGAGCATTAACATCAGAAAGATTTTTTTCATGTACTGTCTTAAAAATACTGATAACGGAAATTTTTGCGATTTCTTATTTACTTTTGTCCGGAAACCGATGTTCCTAACCGAAACTTACATTATATAAATGAAAAATTATTTACTTATAATCCTGTGTTTATTACCGGCTCTGCACCTGGCACAGTCTAAAATCATGGTTTCAGAGACCGGCACAGAAGTACCGGTAAGGCGTGCCGCTGTACTTTGTAATGATCAGATTTTGGGCTATACCGATGCGAAGGGCGAACTTACATTCCGGACCAAATGCCGCCAGATCGACATTAAAGCGAGCGGTTACGATCGGGAAAATGCCGTTGTTGATAAGGTGATACAGGTGGGACTTTCCAAAACTGATCCGAATACAAAATCTATTGAAGAAGTAATAATCACCGATAAAAGTGATCCCCGCGCTCTTGCGATCCTGAAGCTGGTTAATGACAGTTATGCAGACAATATGCCCTCCAGCCTGGACTCGTACCGTTATAAATCATATGAAAAGATTTCGGTAGATATAGACGAAGACAGTCTGCAGTATTATAACCAGTCCCTCAGTTCCATGATGAAAATGATGGACCGTTTTTCCATGACAAAAAAGCAGCCTGAGGATACCGCTGTAACTGTAAAGGAAGTTTTTGCAAACAGCAAACTTTTCCTCTGGGAAAGAGCGCAGGAATTTCTGTACAGCAAAAAGTACGGCGAAAAGATAAACGTCCTGGATAACCGTGTTGCAGGCCTCAATGAGCCACTTTATGAACTGATGGCTGTACAGAGTAACCGTAACCGGATGCCAAAGGAAATCCGCGAGGAGAACCGTAACCTTTACCGTTATTTCCTCACCGATTCCATTGATATTGAAGGCCGGAAAAACTACGTGATCAGTTTTCGCGAGGTCACCTACCGCCAACCCGTTCAGCGCCGCAAATTTAACGGCTACCTATATGTTGATGCGGCAACTTACGGCTTGAAAAAGATTGAAAGCAACAGCAAAATTAAAAGCGACGGCACCATCACCAGCATCTGGCAACTCATATACGGCAAATGGTTCCTGCAGTCGGAGAACCTTAAAATGAAACTTACGAATATGAACATGGAGCCTGAATCCAAGGATAAAAGTAAGGCTAAGGTTAGTGACAGGTCTGCCGCACAAGATAAAACACCGGATAACTTCCGCACTTATGCATTTGTAACCTCTGCCTATTTTGATCACGAATCCCCAACCGATGATAAGGCAAGCGACTTCCGCGGATATACATTTTCAGTGAAAAATTCGGACGGCAGCCTGCTTCAGCAGTACAGAAAGGAACCCTTATCCTCCCGCGAACAGAATACTTATGAAGTGATAGACAGTTTGGGCCAAAAATACAATATTGACCGGAGAGCCGGGCAACTTGCGGGACTGGCGCGGGGAAAATTCCGCTACCGCCAGGTAGACTTTGATCTTGGAAAGCTTATCGGCTATAATTTATACGAGGGAATCCGATTGGGAATAGCTGCAAAACTGAACGAAAAGTTCAATCCTTACATTTCTCCTGATGCCTACATTGCATATGGCTTTAAGGACCGCGGAATTAAGTATGGTGCAGGTATTGACTTTACTACTTCACTGGAAAGAACATCAGTGATCCGTGCCGAATATTACAATGACGTAATGGCAGCCGGCCGCTTCAGCGAGAATTTCTGGGATTTCCGGATGAAACTGAACAACTCCGGCATCGCGATCAACAACGACCGTTTTTATCTGTTCGAAGGAGCAAAACTATCCTATGACTACGATGTTTCCAATTCAGTAAGTATGAAACTTGCTGTAAGAAGACAATCTGAGGAGTCTGCTTTTCCGTACAGCTACAAAGGTCTCGGAAATGAATTTGAAAACACCTCTGCGCTTCTGTCGCTCAAATTTTCCCCTTTCTCCAAAAACATCATGACGCCGCAGGGTAAATTCACCACAGAAAAAAAATACCCCGAACTTTTCCTTAACTATGAGCAGGCATTTGAAGCGTTGGGTGGCGATTTTTCGTTCGGAAAACTGGACATGCTCTTCAATCATAATTTCAAAAACCGGTTGGGCGTTACCGGAATCCGTATTTACGGAGGAATTATGCTCGGCGATGCACCCATCTGGCACCACTACACAATGAACGGGTTAGCCGGAAGCAGCAATTTCAAGTTTAATCTGACCTCCTATCTTGGATTTTCTACAATGAAGGGAGGCCAGTACTTTAACGACAAATTTATCGGGCAGTATTTCACTCACCGTATTCCCTGGTATTTCAAAAGCATCGGGCAAAACTCTTCCAGTTTCGATGTGATACACCGAAGCGTCATCGGAAATATGAAGGATCCTGAATTCCATCAGTTTGAGTTTAAGAAACTGGATCACCTGTATCAGGAAGTAGGACTGGAATGGAATAACTTCCTTTCAAGCTATTTTAACCTTGGACTCTTTTACCGGGTGGGCTACTACAATACGCCGAAATTTTCGGACAATTTTGCGGTACAGCTTAAATTCAAACTGCTTGGTTTCTAATTGACCGGTTGGCTGGGTACCACCAAATACCTATTTTTGCGGCATGAAGACTGTACAGATTAAAGCCACCGGATTTTTTGAAATGCTGAAGCTGCGGGATACACCAATGTGGGAAATTTTTTCCCAAATGATTGATGGTGAAGAAAAGGAACTTATTTTTCTTGATGATGAAGAAAAGGTGCTGTTCAGCTACGTTTTGCCGGACAGTCTGGAAAAACTGAACGCAGACAGAGAAAAATTCGCTCAGGAATATGCCGATAAGTTATCGGGCATGAACTAGTTGCGGAGAAACTGATCTACGGCTACTTTGGTTGCCGCAACATCATGAACCCTCAGGATGCTGGCCCCCTTTTCCAGAACTTTACGGTGCAACTGCTGAGTTTCCTCTGTGACCTCATTAGGTCCTTTTCCAAGCTGTTTGTAGATGAATGATTTGCGGGAAATCCCGATAAGCACAGGGAATTTTCCTAAGCCGATGTACTGGCTTTCATCCAGCAGTTTGTATTGGTCGGTGATACCCTTTCCAAATCCAAAGCCGGGATCCAGGATGATATCCTTCATCCCTGTTTTCAACAATTCATCTGCCTTTTCAAGCAGAAAACGGTTTACATCGCAGGTAATATCATCGTACTTTATTTTCTCGTGCATGCTGGCGTAATCCGGATTAACATGCATTAAAATATACGGCAGACCGGTTTTTAATACTGTTTCAATCATCTGACTGTCAAACTGGCCTGCAGAAATATCATTAACAATATCAATGCCCTCGTCAAAACCAAATTTCACCGTTTCGGCATAGAAAGTATCCAGAGAGATAAGCAGTTCCGGAAACTCAGATTTTATAAGGGAGATAATTTTGCCAAGCCTTTTAATCTCTTCTGCCGCGGTCAGAAAATCAGCCTTTGGCCGTGTAGACTGCGGTCCAATATCTATGATAGACGCTCCCTCCCCCATCATCTTCCCGGCATGAAGCAGCGCCGACTTTTCACTGTTAAATTTGCCCCCGTCGGAAAATGAATCCGGTGTCATATTCAGGATTCCCATAATGAGCGGTCGGGAAAGGTCTACAAGTTTACCGCGGCAGTTAATGCTGTGCGGCATGGCCGGAAGTGCAGTATTCATAGGGCAAAAGTAAAAAACTAAATGCGCAATCCAGCCACCTGAAAGCAATTTTGTATCTTTGAGGAGTTTAGAAAAAAATGGTAAATACCTCTCAACAGTTCATTTCCGTTATCCAATCCTGCAGAAACCTTTTCACTAAAAAACTTAGCGATTACGGACCTTCATTCCGGGTACTCAGGACACCGTCGCTCACGGATCAGATTTACATCAAAGTAAAAAGCCTCAGGAATTTCCAGACCAGCGGACTTTCAAAGGTAGGTGAAACTCAGGAAGAGAATTTCATTGCCATTGTGAACTATTCTGTTATCGGCCTAATCCAGCTTGAAAAAGGCGTAACCGATTCTCTGGACGAAGATACGGATGATATAATAACACTTTATGACCGGTTTACCGACAGCGCCCTGGCCCTGATGGAGAAAAAAAACCATGACTACGGCGAGGCGTGGAGAGAGATGCGGATTTCTTCAATTACCGATCTTATTTATCAGAAAGTGCTGCGCACCAAACAGATTGAGGATAACGGCGGGCAGACATTGGTTTCTGAAGGCCTGGATGCAAATTATTATGACATGCTGAACTACGCCGTCTTTGCTCTGATCAGACTTGAAGAACAAAACAGCAAAACAGAATTTACCTTAACCTAAAAATAATGAATTATTTCAGCCACTTACTGCGCATTGTTGTTGCTCTTATATTCCTGATTTCAGGTTTTGTAAAAGCCGTGGATGTTGTGGGCTTCTCGTTCAAACTGGAGGAATATTTTTCGCCGGCGGTTTTCAACATGCCGTTTTTGGAAAAACAGGCGCTTCCACTGGCCATCCTGGTTGTTGTTCTTGAGCTGGTTTTAGGCTTTATGCTTCTTCTTAAGACACGTCTGAAGTTTACACTTGCTGCCCTTACCGCACTGTGTGTCTTCTTCGGATTTCTGACATTCTATTCCGCCTATTTTAATGTGGTTACTGACTGCGGATGTTTTGGAGAAGCGCTCAAAATGCTGCCATGGCAAAGTTTCTGGAAAGACATTGCGCTTCTGGTTGGACTGCTGATTCTTTGGTGGATGTACCGCAATGAACTTGATGAACCGGAAGGTAAAAGTTCACCTAAAAATATAGCATTTTCTGTAGCGTCCCTGATAATGGTTTTTATTATCTACTGGGGTATAGCGCATGAACCTCTCGTGGATTTTCGCGATTACAGTATAGGAACCGATATCAACGCTGAAAGAAAAAAAATAGACGCGGATCCGTCTGTGTACAAGACGTTTTACACCCTGCTGAATACCCAAACTTCCGAAATAAAACAGGTAGACGACGGAGAATATATACTGGACAGAAAATATTGGGCAGAAGGCTCACCGTGGAAAATTCAGGAAGATAAAACCGAATCCAAACTGGTGAAAGAAGGCTACTCTTCCGAAATAGCTAAGTTCCGCATTGAAGATACAGGCGGGAACGACCTTACGGCACAGGTTTTGGAAGCTCCGCGAGCCATACTGATATTTTGCTACCATCCGGCACATGCAGATCCGGAGGTTATTGCAAAGGCCGAAAGCAAGGCCCTGGAGCAGCAAGGAACCTTTGTTTTGGGAGTTTCCACATCGCCGAAAACATTTAACAAGATATCAAACGGACTGATGGACGGCACCGCAATCAAGACAATTGCACGCAGCAATCCGTCCGTTCTTATCTTAAACAAAGGGAAAATTACTGACAAAAAGTCGGCTGAAGATTTCCTGAAAGATTAATTGCTGAACATTAATAATAAACTATAAAAATATACAAAATGCTAAAATCAAATAAGTCGATTGCCGGCTACCACCTTCTGATGATCCTGTCTGCCGTAGACAATGAATTTGCACCGGCAGAAGGCCTTAAAATTCAGGAATATCTGGCAGAGGAATTTCCTTTCCGTATGAACCTTGATGACGAATTGGATATTATCGCATCTTTAAGACCTGAAGAATGGAAAGATCACTTTGAATTCCATGCAAAATGTTTCCTGGACGACTCTACACCTGAAGAGCGGGAAAACTTTAAGGAATTTGCAAAATCTCTAATCAAAGCCGATGACGAGGTGAGCGAGAAAGAACATCAATTTTACAGCCTTTTAAAAAACCACTGGAATTCTTAAGTTTTAAAATTACCACTTATGAGAAAAAACATTGTTGCAGGAAACTGGAAAATGAACAAAAATGTAATTGAAGCGCAGCAACTTATGTTTCAATTACTGGAGTATAAAAAAAATAATGCAACCAACTGCGACGTATGGATCGCTCCGCCTTCCCTATACCTGATGATGGCCAGGGATCTTTACGAAAACAACGAAATCGGCGTTTTTGCACAGGATATGAGCGGGCAGGAAAGCGGTGCCTATACTGGTGAACTTTCTGCAGCCATGCTGGAGTCCATTGAAGCTACAGGAACCCTTGTAGGTCACTCGGAACGCAGACAATATCATGGTGAAACCGACGAGGCCTGTAATAAAAAAGTGAAGATGGCGCTGGATTTGGGACTGATTCCAATTTACTGTAACGGAGAAACTCTGGATCAGAGAAAATCCGGACAGCATCTGGATGTGGTGAAGAACCAAACAGAAGAAGCTCTTTTTACACTTTCGGCAGATGAGATTAAGAAAGTAGTTATTGCGTACGAACCGGTTTGGGCTATCGGTACCGGCGAAACTGCCAGCCCGGAACAGGCACAGGAAATCCATGCCCACATCAGAAGCCTGATTGCGGCAAAATACGGTCAGGAAGTTGCCGATGAGATTTCCATCCTTTATGGTGGATCTGTAAAACCGGACAATGCGAAAGAAATTTTCTCCCAGCCTGATATTGACGGAGGTCTTATTGGAGGTGCAGCTCTGAAAATGGATGATTTTGCGAAAATAATCGAGGGATTCAATTCCTAACCATTTCCTGAATACTGTAATAAAAATAATCCGTTTCAGATTACTGAAACGGATTATTTATTTGCATAAACCGGTGCTTTTACTTCTCAGTTTTTCTCTGAAGAACTTCGTCTACCATGCCGTATTCCTTGGCTTCAGTACTCGTCATCCAGTAATCACGGTCCGATGCTTTCTCCACCCATTCGTAAGTCTGTCCGGAATGCTCGGAAATAATGTCGTAAAGTTCCTTTTTCAGTTTAAGCATCTCCCGCAGGTTAATCTCCATATCCGAAGCAACACCCTGTGCTCCACCGCTTGGCTGGTGAATCATCACTCTGGAGTGCTTCAGGGCCGATCTTTTACCCTTCTCACCAGCAACTAGAAGTACCGCACCCATACTTGCGGCCATACCGGTACAGATGGTTGCAACATCAGGCTTGATTATCTGCATAGTATCGTAAATCCCCAAACCTGCATAAACACTGCCTCCCGGTGAGTTAATGTAGATCTGTATGTCTTTGGAAGCGTCAGAACTTTCCAGGAAAAGCAACTGTGCAGTTACGATATTAGCAACCTGATCGTCAATTCCGGTACCCAGGAAGATTATCCTGTCCATCATCAGTCTGGAGAAAACATCCATCTGAGCAACGTTCAGACGTCTTTCTTCCATAATATAAGGCGTAAGGTTAGTTGGATTAAACATACCCATATACTGATCGGTAGCCAAACCGCTGTTTCCCAAATGCTTTACCGAGAAATCCCTGAAATCTTTTTTAATATCCATATTTAATTTTTATTTTGTTAAAGTGATGCAGCATACGAGCCGCGGTACAGGATTTCCAAAAATCATACCCCGCATAAATATAGCCAAACTGTCACAATATTCGGTACAGTTCGATATCCATTTCCTTGCGGAGTTCGTTTAGTTTTACAATTTTAATATAGTCTTCTGTATGGTCTCCCCCATCAGCAAGCGAATCTTTAATCTCGCGGATCAGGTGAACCACAAATTCTCTTTTATGCCGAATCAGTACATCCTTTAACAGTTTCGGAACCACTTCCTCTTCCTGACTGAAGTAAATATTATGTTTGCTCCAGTCACTGTTTTCATACTGTTCGAAAAGCGCGTCTGCAACATGACCTGTAAGTTCTTCATCCATAAGTCCAAAGAAAAATTTTCCTGACCTTAGCTCATTCTGCGAAATTCCCTCCGCAATTTCCTGCACAATTTTTCGGTTGATTTCAGACTGTATCTCATAACCGTCTTCAGACAGATGGTCCATCACCTCCTCAATAACCGTTATTTCATAATTTTCACCCGACTCGGTTGTTCTTTGAAGAACCTGATCACCGTATTTAAGCATAAGTTCAACAAGCTTTTCCTCCAGAATAAGAAGTGGATTTACATTGGCCGCCTGTTCCGGAACCAGTTCCATTTTGGCCGCCGGCTTTGCAGGTTCCGATTTAAACTGCGGCTGACTAACCTGCTTCTGAAGTCCCAGTTCATTAAAGAGACTTTGCTCGCTCAGACGAAATTTACCGGAAATTTCCTTCAGGTAGACCTCCTGCTTCAGCGCGTTGGTCACAAATGAGACCGACTTTACTATATCTCTAATTGCCTCCGCCTTTTTAATAGTATCATTGCCGGCATCTTTAAGCAGGATCTCGGATTTGAATGCTATGAAATCCTTGGCTTCGTTACGGATAAATTGCTCTACATATTGCTGCGGATGCTTACGGGCAAAACTGTCCGGGTCGTCACCATCCGGAAACAGGAGTACACGTATGTTCATGCCTTCGGCAAGAAGAAGGTCTATGCTGCGGAAGCTTGCTTTAATGCCGGCAGCATCACCGTCGAAGAGGATGGTTACGTTTTCAGTAAGCCTTTTTATCAGTTTGATTTGGGCAGTTGTAAGTGCAGTCCCGGAACTGGAAACCACATTCTCTATTCCGGCCTGATGCATGGCAATAACATCCATATACCCTTCCACCAGCAGGCAAAGGTTGTTTTTGGAAATTGCCTGTTTACTGTGATTCAGTCCATAAAGTACGGCAGACTTATGGTAAATCTCTGTTTCTGGTGAGTTAAGGTATTTGGCTGTCTTTACATTATTTCTCAGCAGCCTGGCTCCAAAACCCAGCACCCGACCGGAAAAACTCTGGATGGGAAATATTACACGCTCCCGAAACCTGTCTATTCCGCCCGGCGTATTATCCGGAAAGATGGAAAGGCCGGAACTTAACAGTATTTCCTTTGAGTATCCTTTCTCCAGCGCATATTCTGTGAATGCATCTTTCTGTTCCGGCGAATAACCCAATTGAAACTTCCTCACGATTGAGTCCTTCAACTCACGCTCGCGGAAGTAAGCCAAACCTACATTCCTGCCCTCCTCTGTATCATAAAGCTGTTCCTGAAAAAAAGTATTTGCTACTTCATGAATTTTGTAAAGCAGGTCACGCTCCGTCTGTGCAGCTTTCTGCTCCTCGGTTTGCTCCTGGATCGATTCCTCAATCTCAATCCCATACTTTTTTGCGGCATGGCGCAGCGCTTCCGGATAGGTAAAACTTTCAATTTCCATCAGGAAAGAAATAGCTGTACCCCCTTTACCGGAAGAGAAATCCTTCCAGATCTGCTTGCTGGGCGATACTACAAAACTGGGCGATTTTTCGTCGTGGAACGGGCTTAACCCTTTAAAATTGGAACCTGCACGTTTCAACTGAACATACTCACCAATGATTTCCTCTACCCGGATGGTGGAGAATATTTTATCGATGGTCTGCTTGGAAATCATTCGGTAAAAATAGCAAATTACTTTGTAAAACAGGGCCCCGGCATTATACCACCTCCTCTAAAATCCTTACTTTTGACCCTAAATTACTGGTATGGAATGGACAGTCAACAATGTAGACGAATGGCAGCTGGTTGCAGATCAGGTCGCCCAATCGCTGGAGTACAACATCCTTCTGCTGAAGGGCAATCTGGGTGCAGGAAAAACCACCTTCACTAAATATCTCCTGAATACGCTTGGGAGTAAGGATGAAGTTTCTTCGCCCACCTATGCGATTGTTAATGAATACAGTGTAAACCAGGGAAGTATATTTCACTTTGACCTTTATCGGATGAAAACAATTGAGGAAGTATATGATATTGGAATAGACGAGTATCTGGACAATGCCTGGCTCTGCATTATAGAGTGGCCGGAAATTTACGCCCCGGAATTTACCGGCGTACCTCACCATGAAATGCTAATTGAAAATAGCGATACGGGCAGGAAAGTAATTTTTAAATAAGGCCTATCTTTGTACCTGAATAATATTGCATTATAACCACTAATCAAGCAAATAAGAATGAGCAGCGGAAACATTTTTACTCCATTTAGAGAAGAGGAACTGATGCCTGTGGAGGAGAAACTGGAAGTCTTGAAAAAGGAATCCAAATTCACCATTGGCGTTCCCAGAGAGACTTCTTTAAATGAGCGCCGAACCTGTTTAACCCCGGATGCTGTACAGGTTTTGGTAAACCACGGCCATGAAATCGTTATAGAATCTGAAAGTGGAAAAGGTTCCTTTTTTACAGATGTTCAATACGCCGAAGCCGGGGCCCGCATCACTCAAAGTGCCGCCGAAGCCTTTGGTCAGGACCTTGTCTTAAAGATAAACCCGCCATGTGAAGATGAGATTGATATGCTGAAACCTAATGCTCATCTGATCTCTGCATTACAGATTAATCTGCGCTCACCCGCATACTTCCGCAAACTTGCCGAAAAGAAAATCAATGCGATTGCGTTTGAATTTATCTCCGATGAATACAAGCAACTACCGCTGGTAAGGCTCATCGGTGAGATTGCGGGCACTGCCTCTATCCTCTACAGCTCGGAACTGCTGGCACTTTCCAACGGGAATATGCTGGGCGGAATCACCGGCGTAAGACCAACTGAAGTAGTGGTCATTGGTGCCGGTATTGTAGGCGAATTTGCGGTTAAAGCCGCTCTGGGCCTTGGCGCCAGCGTAAAAGTATTTGACAATTCGCTTTCCAAACTTCGCCGCCTTCATATGATGATAGACGGACGGGTCCCAACTTCCATAATTGATCCCAAGGAACTTTCAAAAAGTGTGAGGCGCGCAGATGTGGTGATTGGAGCACTGCCCCGGACGTGCATGCAGCCTGTGGTGACGGAAGACATGGTTGTTCAGATGAAAAAAGGCAGCGTTATCATAGACGTAACTGTGGATTATGGCAAGGTTGTAGAGACCACCGAAATTACCTCCCTTGCAGATCCCTATATCATAAAGCACGGCGTTATTCACTGCGGGTTACCTAACCTGACTTCCCGGATTCCGCGTACAACGAGCAAGGCGATTTCCAACTTTTTCCTGAGTTATCTGCTGAGCTATGACAAAGAAGGCGGCATTGAGAATATGTTCATCCATAAAAATGAGATGAAACAAAGCCTATACATGTACCGCGGCCGGCATACTAAAAAAGTGATCTGTGACCTCTTCGGACTTCCCTATCATGATATTAACTTATTAATGTTTTAAAACTTGAGAAAAATTAAATTTTTCCTGATTGGCCTTGTGCCCGGACTTATAGTCGTATTTTTCATTTTGAATCAGAAAGGCGTAAGCTGCAGTGGTTATTTGCCAAACAGCCGGGTAATCGCAGAAACCCTTTCCAAGGATTTCACCTACACAGATCATTTCCGCCAGCAGATGGCATCCCAGAAAGTAAGCGAACAGTTTCTGAGAGACAGCATCGTGACTAACGGACATGTCGACTTTGACAGAAGTAAAGCCCAGCAAAAGCCCTGTCCGCAGTACACGGTTGTCTATCCTGAAAAAAATCCGCGTTATGAACTAGTTTTTGAAAAATGTAAAGAATCAGCTACCTTTTCAGAACTGAAAGAACTTTAGCTTAAACCGTGCTAACGAAAAAAGCAGGCTGGAATCACCGGCCTGCTTTCTTATTATAAGTACGTATCAAATTAACATTCAGCTACATTAACCGCAATTGCGAGGCCGCCTTCTGAGGTTTCCTTGAAACGGTCGTTCATGCTCTGAGCGGTTTCCCACATACTCTGAATCACCTCATCCAGGGTTACGCGCGCCTTTTCCGGATCAGATTCAATAGCTATGTTTGCTGCCGTAATAGCCTTAATGGCTCCCATGGAATTACGTTCTATACACGGAATCTGCACAAGCCCGGCCACAGGGTCGCAGGTTAGTCCCAGGTGATGTTCCATTGCAATCTCGGCCGCCATTAAAACCTGGGCAGGGGTGCCGCCCATAATTTCGGTAAGTCCTGCCGCGGCCATTGCTGAAGAGACGCCTACTTCTGCCTGACAGCCACCCATTGCAGCGGAAATGGTAGCATTTTTCTTAAATAGGGTTCCTATTTCACCTGCTACCAGAATGAATCGGATAATGTCTTCTTTAGTATTATGCTGTGTGAAGGCCTGCGCGTACATAAGAACAGCAGGGATCACACCACTGGCCCCGTTGGTCGGTGCCGTAATAATACGGCCAAAGCCGGCATTCTCTTCATTAACTGCCAGAGCAAAGCAGGAAACCCACTTATTGATCGTTGTAAAGGTGCCATCGGCACTTTTAACATATTCAAGCCACTCTTCCTGAGTGCTGTACTGCAGGTCGCCCAACAGTTTACGGTTTAGGGCAGCCGCCCGGCGGGAGACTTTCAGGCCACCCGGGAGAATACCTTCTTGGTTGACGCCTTTATAGATACATTCACATATCTGATCCCAAATATAAAGGGCTGCATTTTCTGTTTCCTCACGGCTGCGCCACGATTCCTCATTAAGAAATACCAGATCTGAAACGCTGGACAGTCCAAGTTTCTTAATATTTTCCAGTACATCGCGACCGCTGTGACAGGGATAAAGTGTCCTTATACAGCTTTTTTCCATTGAATTCTCATTTTTGGTCGCTATAAAACCACCGCCAATTGAGTAATAGTCCTGAATAAGTTCGGACCCGTCGGCAAAGACCGCGCGGAAAATCATTCCGTTGGGATGGAAATCAAGGGACTTTTTCATATTCAGGATTAAATGTTTGCCGTAGACAAACGGAATCGTCTTCTCTCCGCCCAGATATAACAACTCTTCTGTACGTATCCTGTCTATTTTTTCATTAATTGTAGTGGTATCAATTTTTTGATAATCTTCACCGGACAGTCCAAGCATACCGGCGATATCTGTACCGTGACCTATACCTGTCTTAGCCAATGATCCGAAGAACTCAACGTACACCTCAGCTACGTCCGAAAGGCGATAGTCTGCGCGGATCTGGCGCAGGAAGTTTTCGGCTGCATTCCAGGGTCCCATTGTATGTGAGCTGGAAGGGCCAATGCCTACTTTTATGATTTCAAAAACCGAAATTGACTGCATTTTAAATAGTATTGTTATGCAAATATAGTCCTAAAAAGGAAATACTTACAGGTGTATTATACAACATCCGTGCAAAATAATATAAACTCAGCAAACTGCATCAGCGTACTTTTACATGATTGCTGCTACAGCAAAAAGACCTTTTTTTCATCATTTGTGTTTTTGCTCATTTTCCAACGGAAATGAGCATTTTTATGTAAGTATCTTTGCCAGTAGCTGCGAAACTTCTTTATGTTTGGTTGCCGGAAAGAGATGGGTGCCGCCACGGATAATATAATCCGGACGCGAATTTTTAACCGGAAAGACAATGTCACTGTCCCCCAGAATCTGGATAACCTTGGGATTTGCGGGTGCCTGCCATTCCACGATCCTGGCCACACACCACTTCAGGTAGTAAGCGTCCCGCACCGTAAAGTATTGAAGGATTTTAGGATTTTTGCGGTCAAACATCTTTCGGAAGTAAGAATAGAGCCTTATCGTTCCACCATTATAAAACTGCTGAGGCAAATATTGAGGTATCCGAGTCATTTTTCCCAGTCTGATAATCCTTGATTTCTCATCAGATGATTTAATGCTGCCAAGGATAACGATTTTTTCTGCTGGTTTTATCCTGTCAATTTCCTGAACAAGTATGCCGCCAAATGAATACCCCAGAAGGTAAAACGGTTCGGAATCATCTATGCGCTCCGCCATTCTCCATACATAATCTGCAAACGGCTCATCCTTTACCGGTATGAGCCAGTCCAGAAAGACAACTTCCAGATGCTCCGGAAACTGCAGGCGTTGCAGTACCTTGAAATCTGCACCCAGACCACTTATAATATAAAGTTTGCTGCGATCCATACACAAAAATAAAAAAGGAGCAGAAATTCTGCTCCAATAATTGATATTACTATGTTTCTTAATTAGCTGTAAGCTTTATCTGAACATCAATCTGATCCTTGATCAGGTAGTCGCGGATTGACGATTTGTAAAATGCTTTATAATCCTGACGGTTAAGTGAAAACTTAGCCGACTCAAATTCAACAAAACGGTCGTTGGTACGGATCTTTGCAGGGAATGAAATCGTTTTGCGCGTTCCTTTCAGGGTTAAGTTACCGTATACAAGGTAGTTATACTCTGTATTTTTAGAAGGAAGGATTTTCGTGATAATAAATTTAGCTGTAGGGTGCTTTTTCACATCAAAAAAATCGGAACTTCTTAGATGATTGGTCAGCTTTTCCTGATCTTCACCTGTTAGATCTGTGTTGGTAAGGCTTCGCATATCAAGAGTAAACTCACCGCCGGTCAGTAATTTATCTTCAAAAATAAACTTTCCGCTTTTTAGTTTTACAAAACCCGAATGGGTAGTTGCTTCACTTTTCACAACCTTGTAACCCCACCAGCGGATATCGGAAGTCTGAACTTTAGAAATCTGTACGCCTTTGGATTTTTTTCTTTGCGCCAATACAATTACGCTGAACAATAATAACGTCAGTAAAAATAATTTTCTCATTCTTTCTTTTTTATCAATAAACAAATATAACAATTCTGCTCTATAATTATAAGTTTTTTAACATTTGGTGCTGTTCCAATAATTAACCAACAAAAAAACCTCAACCCTTGGATTGAAGTTTAATCATTATGTTAAATACAAAAGTGTTTAATCTGTTGAAAATGCGGCATAGTAGGCCCCACCCGTAAGTACCATTTTATCGCTCAGTATCATATAAATAGGAATATCCTTCATTACTCTTTCCATTTTATCACTTATCATGAACTTTTGGTAAAGTCTGTCCTTATCAATATAATCCTTAAACAGAAGTGGAAGTTCGCCACCAATAAGCAGACCGCCCGTAGCTTTTAACTTCAGGACAAGGCTGTTTGCTTCGCGGGCCAGGAACTCCAGATAGGTATTCAGTGCAATTCGCGAGATCTGCTCGTTGTCCTCAACTGCAGATTCGTACAGCACGGTAGCAAAATCGCTGTCCGTTCTAAGTCTGGCCAGCAGTTTCTCAGACTGGGGATGCCTTTTCTCATCACGCAGAAAACGGTATATATTAAAGAGCCCATTTCTGGAAAGCACATTTTCCCAGCTTACGATACCATAAATTTTATTCAGGAACTGATAGAATTCCACCTCCACATTGGTCCTCGGCGAAAATTCGGAATGACCTCCTTCCGTAGCAAACGGCCGCAGGCGTTCTCCGTCATAAAACAGTCCTGCTTCACCCAAACCGCTGCCCGGTGCTAATATGGCCACGTTTCCTGTGGTAAGTACGTCGGATTTAAATATTTTCATCAGGCAGGATGGCGAAAGATCAGCCAAACCATAAGCAGTAGCTTCCAGGTCATTAATAAGGAAAACCTGGGAGATTCCGGTGCGTTCGGAGATTTCATTATGATCCAGGATCCAAGGTAGCCTCACTGATATTCCCTGATTATTGATCACAGGTCCTGGCACACCCACCGCAAGCCTTTTAATATCTGATAGCTGATTTTCCTGAACAAAAAGGTTGATGATTTCAGAGAAAGAATTGAATTCTACCGTCTGATAGGTCTTTTCGGCGGTATGTACAGCCTTTTCGCCTTCGGTCCTGTACAGTGCAACCACGGTTTCCTTCTCCCGCACATCGGCGGACAGAATGCTGATACCCTGATTATTGCTGCTCTTTATACCTGGGAGGTATAATGGAAAATTTGCGCTTGCGACCATATGTATGTGATTTGATCAAAGATAAAAATGTTTTAAATAAATAAAAAACCTTTTCAAATAAAATTGAAAAGGCTTATAAATGTGCGGGCTTAAATTATTGACCCAACGGAATATTGTAAGAAACACCCAGACCTAAAGATCCTGCACTGAATTTCTGACTGCCTATCTCACCGTTATCACCCGTAAATACTTTTTGGTAGTGTAAAGAGAAGTTCCAGTCATTATTGTGGTATCCGATTTCCGGCTTAAGGTATAAGCCTCCATCCGGTCTTTGTGTATTTGTGATATCATTTGAGGCTACAGCCTCATCACCTACTATAAATCCGTAACCAAGATCAGTTCCGAAATAGAAACCTGTATCTTTTGGATAAATACGGATAAGACCTGCAACCGGTACTACACCGAAATCATTGTTTTCCATACCTCCGTTGCTTCTACCGAAATAATGTGTATAACCGGTAGCTACACCCAGTCCAAATCCCGGAGTAACCAGATTTTGATAGGCAACATCCAGTCCTACTGCTGCGGATGCATTTTCCTGAGGGACTGCGATTCCGACAGTTGCACCAATCTTAATCATATTCTTCATGCCTGGATTATCAAATTTTTCTGTTTCCTGCGCAAATGTAAGTCCGGAAGCAAGGATACCAAATCCCAATACTGCTTTTGTAATCGTCTTCATAATCTTAAATTTTAATGTTGTTGATTTTTTATGTTGGCTGGTATCTTGTAAAAAGTATGCCAAAACTACTGAGAATATTCCTCACAACATAGTATTATAAATCTAAAAAACTGATATTCAATTAACTATACCACATATTTATTTAAACAAACATTTAATTCTGCCAGTACGTTATGAACCGTGAAAAGATCTAGCTGAGGCCGGTTATATTTCCGAACTTATCTATATCCATACCTTCTGACGCAGGAACATTTGGCAGTCCCGGCATTCGCATCATATCTCCAAGAATCGGAATGATAAAGCCCGCCCCTGCCGCAAATTCAAATTCACGTACGTTAATCTTGAATCCCGCAGGCCGGCCGATCTTTCTTTCATTATCGGACAGTGATTTCTGGGTCTTTGCCATACAGATCGGCAGATGATCCAGCCCAAGGTCACAAATTACTTTCAGGTCATTCTTTGCTTTTGTTGAATACACCACACCATCCGCGCCATAAATCTCCGTAGCTATCCTATCAATCTTAACTTCCACCTTTTCATTAACCTCGTACAGCATCTGGAAATCGTTGCCGTAGTTTTCGGCTGCATTCACGACTTCCTCTGCGAGTTCCGTCATACCGGCACCACCCTGTGTGAATTCATGGGCCACAATAGCTTTTACACCTATCTTACTGCACTCCTCCTGAATAAAAGCTATTTCTTCGGGAGAATCTGTGGCAAAATGATTTATCGCAACCACCGGCTTCAGGTTAAGTTTAATATAATTCTCAACATGTTTCTTCAGGTTATCAATACCCAACTGTACCGAGGCCAGGTCAGGACTTTCGAAGAAGCCTTTTTTTGCACCACCATGATAGCGCATGGCACGAACTGTTGTCACGATCACCATAGCAGCAGGCTTGAAACCGGCCGAACGGCATTTTATATGTAGGAACTTCTCGGCACCCAGGTCGGCACCGAATCCGGCTTCGGTAACGGTATACTCTGCCAGCGACATGCCTGTCTTTGTCGCTATGATTGTATTGGTTCCCTGCGCAATATTGGCAAAAGGTCCGCCGTGCAGGATGGCGGGATTTCCCTCCAGCGTCTGCACCAGATTGGGCTTTATGGCGTCACGCAGCAGGATGGCCATGGCAGCTTCGGCCTTAAGGTCTCTGGCATACACTGGTTTTTTGTCAAAAGTATAGCCTATAAAAATATTTCCAAGCCTGGTTTTTAGGTCTTCGAAATTTTCGCTCATACAAAGAATAGCCATGACCTCAGAAGCCGGTGTGATATTGAAACCATCTTCACGGGGAACTCCGCTTGCCGTTCCGCCTAATCCTATGATAATATTCCGGAGGGCACGGTCGTTCATATCCATTACCCGTTTCCACACAATGGTACGCGGATCGATATTGAGTGAAAATTTCCTGTTCTGAATATTATTATCGATAAGTGCGGCCAGCAGATTGTTCGCTTTTTCAATAGCCGAAAAATCGCCTGTAAAATGCAGGTTGATGTCAACCATTGGAATTACCTGCGCATAACCGCCACCGGCCGCTCCTCCTTTTATTCCGAAAACGGGACCTAAGGACGGTTCACGCAGAACAGCTATAGCTTTTTTACCGATTCTGTTCAAACCGTCACATAAACCTACAGATACCGTGGTTTTTCCTTCGCCGGCCGGAGTGGGGTTTATTGCCGATACAAGGATTAGTTTGGATTGAGCCACCTTTTGTTCATCAATATAGGACAGTGGAATTTTGGCTTTGTACTTACCGTAATACTCCAGGTCGTCTTCTGCAATTCCGATTTTGGCAGCTATTTTTCTGATGTGCTGAATATCAGCATTCTGGGCAATTTCTAAATCTGTAGGGAAGCTCATGGTCAATTGTTTTGGTTATCTACCAAATTTAACCAAATAACTTCAAAATAGAAGGATGGCTACAGCAGATTTAAATCATGATACCCCGTGGAGAAAGTAAAGATTTACGCAAAAATATACTCATCGGGTTTCAGGAAATAGCGCGCGTTTTCTACTAAAGCAGCTTCTCTGTCCCTGCGCGTAAGCAGGCCTTTCATCTTTGGATCTCCGGCCCACAAACGTTTCATCGCACGGATTTCAGCTCCTATTTTGGAAAGGTTTTTTACTTTCACCCAAACCGCAATCTTCTTCATTTCGGAACGCCTTGGTCCCTCCAGGCTGGCGCCGCGGTTATAAACCAGAGAAAGCAAAGCACCCTGAGCATCGGGTGGCAGAAGTTCCACCCCGGGATAAGCTTTGGCAGTAGACCGGGCGTAAACCGGAACAGAAGTCGCATAGAACACCTGCAGCGCATCGTCGTAAGGAATCTCAACGGATTTTACTGATGAGGTAAGTGCGGCACGTGCCCGCTCGCCGTGTAAACCTACAGCCGGTTTGAGCTTGTTAAATTTTGCATCTCCCAGCAGCGCACGCCAATCCTTTTCGAACTGCGCATTCGTACTGTAACCCATGTCATACCCAATGCCTATTGTAACGCCACTGGCACCATGAGGCCAGATGGGAAATTTATATTTGGAATTGTACATGGATTTGGAAGAGATTTCACTTTCCAGAACCAGCTGCAGCGAACTTTTTGAAATGACCATACTGGCACCTTTTGGCAAAGGCGGAACTTTTTCGTCCAGGAACAGCTCTATCCGGGTAGTAGTATTCACACCGAAGATACCGTCAATATCCCGTCCCGTAAATCCCAGGCCTTTCTGTATATTTTTCTTTTTGTCGGGAAGAGAAAGGTCTGATACCAGTAAGCCCAGCACTTTCTCCAGCGCATTACAGGTTTCCATATCATAAGTACCGGTTAGACTTACAGCGAGCTTTTTCTGGATCGCCTTAATTCTGGTTTCTAATGGATTTTGAGGCATGGCTATAGGTTTAAGGGTTATTCTTGAAACGCTTTTACCTTGTAAAATTATAAAGGAGCATGAAGAGTATATAAGGTAAAACACCCTTATTGAATAAAAAAAAACCGGACTTAATTTCGTCCGGTTAATGATTTAAATTATTTGAAGCTATCTGGCTCCAGCTTTTTGCGCGCTTTTCTTGGATTGTCTGGCTTCATATTTCTTCATGAAATAACCAATGGCCAACGGTGCAACCCACATCAGGATTCTTCTTAACAGTACTGGATTCATAATAGTGATTTTTTGTTGAGGATAGCTTTACAAGATGTGCGCCAAAAAAAATTAGAATAGATACTGGAACATGATTGGGTTAATAGGGATCGTAAATTGCTACGCTGGTAAATTGGTACATAAAAAATTGTTAGTCTGAAATCTAACTAAAATCTGACTCATTGTTCTTTCCTCTTTGTTTCAATCTCCCATCTGATATCTTATATATTGGCTCCTAGCTCTTGATTCTTGGCTCACTTAACCACAAAGTACACTAAGTCTTTCACAGGGAACACAAGGAAATCCGCAGAAAATCTCCGCCGCAATATCTTTATTCTTTTCTCTTTGTTCTTTCCTCTTTACCAAAATCTGCAGTCTGACAGTTGATTCTGGGCTCACTTAACCACAATGTACACTAAGTCTTTCACAGGGAACACAAGGAAATCTGCAGAAAATCTCCGCCGCAATATCTTTATTCTTTTCTCTTTCTTCTTTCCTCTTTACCAAAATCTGCAGGCTGACATGTTGATTCTTGGCTTACTTAACCACAAAGTACACTAAGTCTTTCACAGGGAACACAAAGAAATCCCCAGAAAATCTACGCCGCAATATCTTTATTCTTTTCTCTTTGTTCTTTCATCTTTACCAAAATCTGCAGTCTCACATGTTGATTCTTGGCCCACTTAACCACAAAGTACACTAAGTCCTTCACAGGGAACACAAGGAAATCCGCAGAAAATCTCCGCCGAAGTGTCTTTATTCTTTTCTCTTTCTTCTTTCCTCTAAATCAGAAATGCTGCATCCGGGCTCGTAACTATTCCCCATAGTTACCCACCGCCGTCTTTAGATTCTCTAAAATCCTGGTGCGCAGGCTGGCCGGACTAATTACAGTAAGCGAACTGCCCATACCTAAAATAACACGCTCCAACTCCGGATTTAGCTGAACTCTGATGCTGAAGGTTATGCCATCATTATCTTCAGACAGAATCTGCTGACTGTGATGAATGGGTTTAGTCTTTATATAAGGTGCATTGCTGTGATCTACTTTAAAAACGACCTCCTGAGGGCGCTGCGATTCCAAAACGGTTACCCCTACCACATCGGCAAAATAGCTGTCGGCGTCAAAGTCTTTATATTCATATTCGGTCTTAAGGTCGGTCTCTACCTCTTTTATGCGGTCCAGCGCCAGGTTGAACATCCTGTTTTTATGCCAGCAGATCAGGAACCAGCGGTTGTTATACTCTTTCAGAAGTTGCGGATGCACAGTGAGATAGGTAGCATCCCGGGCCTTAAAACTCTGATAGAGAATCCTGAGCGCCTGCCCGTTGATGATGGCCTGATAAAGCGGATCTATAAATTCCAGACCTGTTAGCTGCTCGTTCTTGTCCAGATGAATCACCGACTTCTGACCCGCGGAATGTACCGAATCCTCAAGCTTCTGTATCACCCCGTCCATGTCCTTAAACATGGAGAAGTCCTTGAACTGCTTCAGGATCTGTATGGCATTGTTCATGGCCAACAGGTCGCTGCTGTTTACCTCAATCTTATGAATACTGTAATCCGGGTCGCTGTAGCGGTAATATTTCCTGTCGAACACTTCAATTGGTGCTTCGTAACCAAACCTGGAACTCCGCATATTCTGAAGGTCCAGCTGAACGGTTCGTCTGCTTACAAAAGATTCCTTTCCTTCATATTCAAAAAGGGCTTCAGAACATTCTTCCATCAGATCTTCCAAAGTGTACTTCCGGTACGTGTTCCGGAGACAGCGGTCCAGGGTTTTATAGCGTATCAGCGCATTTTTGTTTGAAGCCATAGCCTGTGAGTTTTTTTGAGCCTGCTTTTCGCATTGACAGTAATAAAAATAGAAAAATTTTTTAAGTGCGCAAAATGACTGCGCAGCAGGAGTATTACTTTGCACTATAAAATAAACCTATGAAAATAACAGGAAAGGAATTGATCGACTTAGGCTACAGGCCGAAAAAATGGTTTGCGGAAGCTTTGGACCATATTAATGATAACCAACTTGAACATTCAGAAATGATAAAATACTTAGCACAATATAATTCACCCGAACCTCTGCCGTTACAGGAATCACTGGATTTCGCCGTAAACATAAGGGCCGAAAATGAGAATGAAGCCGACAATGTAGCGAAGGTGGTGCAGACCATGAAGACGTTGCTGAAAACGCCAACCCTAATTGCCGGCGCCCTGATGCCCGACGCCTGCCCCACAGGTCCCGACGGAAATATTCCCGTGGGCGGAGTGGTAGCTGCGCATAAAGCGATACACCCCGGATTTCACAGTGCCGACATCTGCTGTTCCGTGATGCTTACCGATCTGGGTAATGCCGATCCTAAAAAAGTACTGGACGCCGCCCATTCCATTACCCATTTCGGACCAGGCGGCCGCGACCGTTCCACAGAGATGCCCGTTTCAATGGAATTGCTGGAAGCTTTCAGGCAGAATGATTTCCTGAAAGACGAACAACTCATCAGTGCGGCGCGCTCGCATATGGGTACCCAGGGCGACGGAAACCATTTCCTTTTCGTAGGAACATCAAAGAAGACAGGGAACACCATACTTATCACCCACCACGGTTCCCGCGGACCCGGGGCCCGGCTTTACGATAAAGGTATGAAGGTGGCCAACCGTTTCCGCGATGAACTTTCACCGGCCACCCTGCGCGAAAACGCCTGGATCCCATTTGAAACGGACGAAGGTCAGGAATACTGGGAAGCTTTGCAGCTGATCCGCAAATGGACCAAGGAAAACCATGAAAACATTCACGGCGCCACCATGGAGAAGCTTGGCGTGCAGGCGCAGGACCGATACTGGAACGAGCACAACTTCGTGTTCCGGGACGGCGATACTTTCTACCATGCAAAAGGTGCCACGCCACTGGAGGACCGCTTTATGCCGGACGTTACCGGGCCACGCCTTATACCGCTGAACATGGCCGAACCCGTACTTATTGTTCAGGGCAAAACCAACAGCCGTAACCTGGGCTTCGCACCGCACGGAGCGGGACGGAACTTCAGCCGCACCCAGCATAAGAAGTCACTGGCGCACAAAACGACTGAGGAAATTTTCCATGAGGAAACCAAAGGTCTGGATGTTCGTTTCTTCACCAAAGACATCGATATTTCCGAGCTGCCCAGCGCCTACAAAAGTGCCGCCGCTGTACGGTCTCAGATTGAAGAATTTGGTCTTTGCGAAGTCATAGACGAAGTGATGCCCTACGGCTGTATTATGGCCGGCGACATCAGGAAAAACGCACCCTGGAAAAAGAAGAAGAAATTCAGAAAGTAAGAAAACCACCGGATCATCGGTGGTTTAAAGTATAAATAAAGATTTTACCTCATTAGAAACATTACGTCTTTCCATCACCAGGTGTTCACCAGTTTACCGGAAACTTTCAGGACTACTCTGCGCTTCATCCCGATATTACTGCGACAACCCTTCAGACAATTGCAAGATTTCTTGCTATCACATGTGGCATCTAGTCTCTTTTTTTCAATGCCTCACCTTCAAAAGCAATTCCCTCCCAGCCGGATAGCATAAAGTTGCGGATGTTCCGGTGGTCTGTACCCTCAGGATTTTGAAGCACACCCGTCCGGTAGAAATCCCCGAACAGCGCCAGCGTTTCCTCTTCGTTCAGCCCTTTAAGTTTTGCAAAACTGAAAATCTTGCACGAACCGTTATTTTCACCCGCTTCATTCAGCGCATTAGCGTTGGTAAATTTTGTTGGGCTGAAGGTGTAATGCTGGTCAATGTAGGCAAGCACTTCTTTAAAGTTGATGGTTTCGGGGGAGGTTTTGAGTTGGTCTAGGAGCATTTTAATTTTTTATTTTTCGTGGTTCCAATTATTTAGCGAATCTTCGTGAGTCATAATTATCGAAACTTGCATATATTTGGTTGGTAACAAATATTAGATTCATGGATCAATACAACGCAACAAATTTATTGGCATTATAATATGATTTATATAGAAGTTAGCGGTAATTTTAATACAAGAGTATGGATAATTTTTTGACTAAAGACGTTTTTGGTATTCAGAGAGAAGTTCCTTTAAATTATGTTCAAAGGGAAGCAGATACTGTGTTTACAGATTCCTTAAACAGAGGACACCATATTGTCATATTTGGAAGCTCAAAACAAGGAAAAACTTGTCTGCGGAAGAAGAATCTTGAAGACAATGAGTATATTACTGTGCATTGTGATCACAGAATGGACTTATATAGTCTAAATGTCAATATCTTAAAGCAAGCAGGATTTACAGTACAAGTTTCTGAAACCAAAACTATAAATGGTAAGGCTAAAGTTAAAGTTGGATTTGGATGGGACTTATTCGGGAAAGCGAATTTTGAAACTGAAGCAGAAGGCGAAAAAGGAAATGCAAAAGAATACAAACCTTTAGAATTAGATCCTGAAGATGTTAATGACGTAATTAAGGCGTTAAAAAGCATGAAATTCGATAAGTATATAGTTATTGAAGATTTCCATTATTTAAAAGACGAAACACAAGTTGATTTTGCTATAGAACTTAAAGCTTTTCATGAAAATTCGGACATAACATTTATTATAGTTGGTGTGTGGTTAGAAGAAAATAGACTTATCGCTTTGAACGGAGATTTATCTGGAAGAATAAAATCTGTTAATGCGGATGAGTGGACTGATGAAAATTTAATGTTATTAATGCAAATTGGCTGTGATCTGCTAAATATCGAAATCGCAGAAATCTATAAAAAGAGTTTAATTGAAAAGAGTTTAAATAATGTTTACATTGTACAAGAAGTGTGTTATGAATTATGCATAGAAAATGGAGTACGAGAACAATGCGAAGAAAAAATAGAAATTAATTGCGGAAATTTAGATGCAATAATTTCAAAAGTAATTTCCCAACATTCTGGTAGATACAATAATTTGATTACTAATATTTCAGAGGGTTTTCAATCTACTGAACTAGAAATGCACAAATGGATAATGTATGCAATTTTAAAAGCAGATATTGATAGGTTAGAAAAAGGTCTAAAAAGAAGTGAAATTAACACATTACTGCAAGCAGAACATCCTAGAAAACAAGACCTAAATCCTGGAAATTTGACGCAGGCTTTAAAGTCAATTGCCTCCCTTCAGGTAAAAAAGAATACCATACCAATTATTATAGACTACGATAATAGTAATCTCAAGCTAAATATCGTAGATAAAGGATTTTTGATTTGGTTATCAGATCAAAATATTGAGGAATTAAGACAAGAAATTGGCTTATAAAATCTACTGTAAAATGATATTTTACAAGCAGGCTTGAAACTTCAAATTAGATTTGTGTTTGCGGGCAGAAAAAGTTTGGCTAATAAGTCTGCCTTTACAAATACCCCAGCTCCGCAAACCCTCCCAACTTTAAGCTTACCAAAACACATCCCTCCGAAGTCTCCCCACTTCGGAGTTTTTTTTTCCCAACCAACAAAAAAAAACCTCAGCCATTCCCAAAATAATTTCTACATTTACTTCTCAACAACCTAAAACACAACAAGATGGCATCACACTCAGAAGTACGCGCGCAATGTGGCGAACCTTCAGAAACTCCTCCAGCAGATCACGGCGTTTAACCTTGTCAAGGTTTTAAACCTTGACAAGCTTGTTCTGTATCGATAGCGTCCCTTAAGGTTGTTCCATCACAATAAGCAGAAATTTTTGCCATGGCATACACCCGAATTCTGTATCACCTCGTTTTCCGTACTAAAGCAAGCGGTAAAACAATTCCGTTAAGCCAGGCCCCGGAACTGTACCGTTACATCTGGGGTATTCTTAAAAACAAAAACTGCGTTCTATACCGCATTAACGGCATGGAAGAACACGTGCACATCCTTTTTGACCTGCATCCCTCCGTCGCCCTGGCGGATCTGGTGAAAGATATTAAAGTAGCTTCCTCGAAATGGATGAAACAATCCGGTCTTTTCCCGGATTTTCGCGGGTGGGGCATTAAGTATTGCGCGTTCACCTACTCCATCAGGGAGAAAGACATGTTGATTAACTACATTAAAAACCAGCAGACCCACCACAGAAACGAAAGTTTCCAGGATGAAATTCACCGTTTGTGGAAGGACGCCGAAATCGAAGATGACATCAAATGGTTCTGGGTTGATAATTGAACTCCTACGGAGTTCGGTGTGGGTGGTGCGGGTGGCGTGTGACTCCCGCAGCGGACGGTGGGTCCAGCGCGCCGGAACGGTTTCCCTACCACAACCCAGAGTTGCCAACGGTGTTCCCGAACGGTTTCCCTACGTCACGGTTTCCCTACGTCACGGTTTCCCCGAACGGTGTTCGAAGATATGCACGTTCGACTCCTACGGAGTCGGTGTGTGCGGCGCTGTGTGTGTGCGTGTGTGTGTGTGTGTGTTTGTGTGTGTGTGTTTGACGTGGGCGCGTAGTCACCGCACGGCGCTTCGCTTGTACAGGTTATGAACCTTCGACTCCTACGGAGTCGGGTGGTGAACGCTCGATGCGTAAGCCCGGATATCCGTTCGGTGCGACGTAAGTGCAACTCCTATAGAGCTGATGGCTGCACACACAAACTCCGTAGGAGTTTACTTTGCGTAGCCCCGTACAAGAGCAGCGAAGTTCGGGGAAGGTAACGAAGCAGCGACATAGTGGCAAGGCATCGCAATATTCCGGTTTGCACACATCGCCGACTCCGTAGGAGTCGAATTCGTGTAGTCCCGAACGCAGTTCGGGGTGGCGGGGTGCGGGGCTGGCAGCGAAGCACAATACGGTGTGCACATCGCGCGACTCCGAAGGAGTCGCATATGCTTCACCCCGAATGCAATTCGGGGTACAAAAAAAACCACCTCAAATCGAGGTGGTTTCATTATTATCGTGTCTTCAGATTAAAAACCTTCCGGCTTCACATCGTCTGTATTTTCACTTTCGTTCAGCGGCTTGAAGGTGTCTTCTCCTGCTGGTTTTTCAGTCTGGCGGCCACTGTGCTCGGGTCTGTTATTGCTGCGGTTGAAGTTGTCGTCTCTTCTTCTGTCGCCACCGTCTCTGCGGTCGTTTCTTGGCGGACGGCTGTCGCGGTTTTCGCGGTTATCGCCTTCACCTTCCTTACGTTCAGTTCTTGGAGGTCTTTCGAGAAGTACTTTTCTTGAAAGCTTCATTTTCTTACGGTCATCATAACCCATGAATTTCACTTCCACCATATCGCCCTCGTTGTAAGGAACTTTGTCAAGTCTTGCCCACTCGATTTCGGAGATGTGAAGCAAACCTTCAGTGCCTTTCGCAATTGCTACGAACGCACCGAAATCCATTACTTTCACTACTCTACCGTTGTAAACTTCGCCTACAGTCGGCACGAAAGTAATTTCGTTAATGGCTGCGATGGTCGCGTTGATATTCTCTCTGCTTACGCCGGAGATTTCAATTCTACCGATCTCACCGATTTCTTCGATCGCAATAACGGTCTGGAAATCTTTCTGCATCTGCTGAATTATTTTTCCGCCAGGTCCGATAACGCCACCGATGAATTCTTTAGGAATCTCGAGTACTTCCATTTTCGGAGCGTGCGGTTTAACGTCAACTCTTGGTGCATCCAAGGTCTTCAACATTTCGCCAAGGATATGAAGACGGCCTTCTCTCGCTTGTTTCAATGCCGTTTCCATGATGTCCATAGAAAGTCCCTGGATCTTGATATCCATCTGGCAAGCCGTGATTCCGTCTGCCGTTCCGGTTACTTTAAAATCCATATCACCTAAGTGATCTTCGTCTCCTAAGATATCAGAAAGTACAGTGAATTTACCTGATTCAGGATCAGTTACCAATCCCATAGCAATACCTGAAACCGGTTTCGTGATCTGTACACCCGCATCCATCAGAGCCAATGTTCCGGCGCAAACCGTTGCCATTGAAGATGAACCGTTAGATTCAAGGATATCGGAAACAATACGGATCGTATATGGGTTTTCTGCCGGAATAATTCTGGAAAGCGCACGCTGTGCAAGGTTTCCGTGTCCTACTTCCCTTCTTGATGTACCTCTTAAAGGTCTTGCCTCACCTGTTGAGAATGGTGGGAAGTTATAGTGAAGGAAAAATTTCTCGTCGTAATTGATGGCCACTGAATCTACCATATTGGCATCTTTCACTGAACCTAAAGTTACAGCTGTTAAAGACTGAGTTTCACCTCTGGTGAATACTGCAGATCCGTGAGCTCCCGGCAGGTAATCCACTTCTGACCAGATCGGACGGATAGTTTCCGGCGTACGGCCATCCAGACGGATTTTCTCGTTCAGGATCATTTGACGCATTGCCTCTTTCTCCACATCGTGGAAATAGATCTTGGCGAACGGCTTAACTGTTTCCAGTTCTTCTTCTGAATACTGAGCTAAGAACTCCTCCAGAACAGCCTTGAAGTTATCGTGTCTTTCTTCTTTTGCAGAAGGTGTCTTGGCTACTTCGTAAACTTTGTCGAAAGTATCTTTCCAAACCTTTTCACGAATTTCTTCGTCGTGGTTTTCGTGGGTGTATTCTCTTTTCGGTAAAGATTTGCCTACTCTTTCAGCAAGTCTTTCCTGCGCTTCAACCTGAACTTTAATTTCTTCGTGTGCGAATTTAATGGCTTCGATCATTTCCTCTTCGGTAATCTCGTCCATCACACCTTCTACCATTACGATAGAGTCTTTGGTAGCACCTACAAGGATGTTAAGGTCTGCTTTATCCAGATTCTCCCTGCTTGGATTTACAACTAACTGTCCGTCAATTCTGGCTACCGTTACTTCAGACATCGGTCCGTTGAACGGGATATCCGTGATTGCGATGGCAGCAGAAGCGGCTAAACCAGCCAGTGCTTCAGGCATACATTCTTTATCATAAGAAATCAGGGAAATCATCACCTGAACTTCAGCGTGGAAATCGTCCGGGAAAAGCGGACGCAAAACGCGGTCTACCAGTCTCATCGTTAAAATTTCCTCGTCAGATGGTCTGGCTTCTCTACGGAAAAAGTTTCCGGGGATTTTACCTCCTGAATAGAATTTCTCTCTGTAATCTACCGTCAGTGGAAGAAAATCCACGCCCGGGCTTGCATCTTTGTTGGCTACAACGGTTGCCAGAAGCATCGTTCCGCCCATTCTTACTACTACAGATCCGTTGGCCTGCTTGGCCAGTTTCCCTGTCTCGATGGTGATCTCTCTACCATCCTTTAATTGAATTTTTTCAATAATTGCTTGTGGAGCATTCATAAAATCTGTTCGTCTTGGGCACTCCGTATTGAGTGCGGTTACTTTATTTAATCTATTTAAATTTTCGAGAGCAAATATACGGTTTTTTACATTAAATTTTCAGCGAAAGTACAGGGACAGGTAACGGATTGATATTCATACGGACTCATTGATAAACGATATGAAGTTTATACTGAACCTGGAGTACGCCGCACTTCTGCTTCTGGGAGTTTGCGCCTTTGCGGCCACAGATTGGTCATGGTGGTGGTTTGCAGCACTCTTCTTTCTGCCGGATGTCTCAATGGCGGCCTATCTGTTTGGCCCCAAAGCCGGCGCGTGGACTTACAATCTCTTCCATCATTTCGGCGTGGCGGTGTTACTTTATTTAGCCGGAAGTTACTTTTCAACAGCAGAACTGGAGTTGGCTGGTATCATGATGTTTTCCCATTCCTCGTTTGACCGCCTGCTGGGTTACGGATTGAAGTATACGGACAGCTTTCAATTTACGCATTTAGGTAAAATCGGAAAAAAAAGGACATAAAAAAAGCAACTCATTTCGGAGTTGCTTATTTGTTTTGGCAGAAAGATTATTTTCTGATTCCCAGTTCAGCGATAATCGCTCTGTATCTGGTAATATCTTTAGCTTTCAGATAATCAAGAAGTCTTTTTCTTTTACCTACCAGCTTTACAAGTGATCTCTCTGTGTTGAAATCTTTATGGTTAGCCTTCAGGTGACCTGTAAGGTGATTAATTCTGAAGGTAAACAGTGCTATCTGACCTTCTGCAGAACCTGTGTTTTCTGCTTTTCCTCCGTGTTTAGCGAAGATTTCTGCTTTTTTCTCTGATGTTAAGTACATGCAAATATTATTTAATGATTATTATGTATCGAGGTGCAAAAGTACACCTTTTTTATGAACTGGCAATCTTAGATTTAATTCATTCAACCAAAAATAAATTAAAACGTTAATATTTTCTTAAAAAAGATGTTTTACATGTTAAGCTTGGCTGTATATTTGCACATATCCTATCATGTTTTACAGATTTACACTTTCCACCTTTATTTTATTGCTTATTACGGGGTTATCCGAAATTGCAGCTCAGGATATTGTAATAAATACCGAGCAGCGTACAGGCAACCGTGAAAGCCAGAATATCATTTATTTTACTCCTTCTATCTATCCCGATGTTGCCGAGATTAAGGACGCAACCAACGAAGCTTTCTTTTCAGCAGTATCGGACAGTTATGTAAATAACCGCAACCGCAGGATGGTTCGTGTGGATATGCCTGTGACCTATGAGGATGCCGACCGCAATACCATTCGGGAAATCTGCATCAATAACAACGCAACGCACGCGGTAATTCCACATGTAAAGTTTTTTAAAGTAGGTCTGGGGCAGTTTGTATTTTCCAGCCAGGTGGTTGTAAGTATGAAACTCTATGATGCTGAAGGAAATTTTGTTTCTGAAAGCTCGTATGACACCTTCCGCAAAAATGCCCGAATCATGGGTTCTGCACAAAACTCGATCCGCATCGGGACCAACGGTGTACTGAGAGAGTTGAGTCAGAATATAAAACGTAAGAAATAAACCAAATTTCAGCGCGGGACACAAAATCACGCACATTGCCAGACTGTACATTATCGGAATATTTCAGCTATTTTTGCAGCAGTGAATACTACTGTAAACGATAATGAGATTTCAATAAACCCCGCGGATATCGCCGAAAGGTTAAGCGACCTGCGCGCGGATGAACGTTTGCTGGAGTTCCTGAAAGTTCCCAAGAAATTTAAAGCCGCTGTTTTTTCCCACCTGGATGCCGACTTCCAGGAGGAAACCATACGCAGTATCGGTAACGAGGAAGTATCCGAGATCCTGAACGGCATGACTCCCGACGACAGGACCGAACTCTTTGAGGATTTCCCGGACGAGCTCATCAAGTATTCCATAAACCTGCTGAATCCGCAGGAAAGGCGCATTGCCCTCAAACTTTTGGGCTACGATGAAGACAGTATCGCCAGGATGATGACGCCCTACTACATTCAGATCCGGAATGAATGGACAGTAAAGAAATGCTTCGAGCAAATCAAGAAGGTAGGCAAGAAAGTGGAGACGCTCAATTACCTGTATGTAGTAGATGAACGTAACCATCTTATTGATGACCTGGACATCCGTAACCTGCTTTTGGCAGATGAGGACCAGCTTGTTTCCGAACTTACAGACCATCACTTTGTAGCCATTAAGACTACGACCTCACGTGAAGATGCGGTTCAGTATTTTGAAAAATACGACAGAAACGCACTGCCAATTATCACCGAAGCCGGCGTATTGGTTGGAATTGTGACAATTGATGATATCCTGGATCAGGTAGAACAGCAAAATACCGAAGACATTCAGAAATTCGGGGGTATGGACGCTTTGGACGACCCTTATATCCAAACCCATTGGTTCGAGATGATTAAGAAAAGAGGACTTTGGCTTATCGTACTTTTCTTCCTTCAGCTTATCACGGCTACGGTTATGGGCTTTTATGAAAATGAGATTGAAAAAGCCGTGGTGCTGGCTCTGTTTATCCCTTTAATTATTTCCAGTGGCGGTAACTCCGGATCGCAGGCCGCCACGCTTATTATCCGTGCCATGGCTCTTCAGGAGATTACACTCAAAGACTGGTGGACGGTGATGAAAAAAGAGGTGACCACAGGACTGGTCCTGGGAACATTTTTGGGAATAATCGGTTTTTTCAGAATCATGCTCTGGCACGAATGGGGCTGGTTCGACTATGGCGAACACTGGTTCTTCGTTGGTATAAGTGCCGGGATTTCCTTGGCCATGATCGTTCTCTGGGGTACACTTTCCGGGTCAATGGTGCCTTTTATCCTGAAGAAATTCAAACTCGATCCCGCAACCTCATCGGCACCATTTGTTGCCACACTTGTAGACGTAACCGGTCTGATTATCTATTTTTCAATTGCAGGTCTCTTCCTGACCGGTAAAATCCTTTAAAACACGGCTATGCGGATTGTCTCACTTGTTCCGTCTATCACCCAAACCCTCTTCGACTTTGGTCTGGATCATTCTGAAATCGTGGGCAGAACAAAATTCTGTATCCATCCGGCAGATCGGGTGAAAGAAGTACCGGTCATTGGTGGCACAAAGAATCTTAGACCTGACAAAATTAAAGCGCTGAAACCCGACCTTATCATCGCCAATAAAGAGGAGAATGACAGGGAACAGGTACTTGAACTCGAAAAAGAATTCAGGGTCTGGGTAACAGACATTAAGACTCTGGAAGATCACAAATCTTTCCTGCACGAACTTGGGCAGGTGCTGCACAAACCTGATGAAGCCACACACTTCATCCAAAAGACAGATAATATTTTCGGTGGAATAAAACCCGGAAAATCCATCCCGACCGCCTACCTTATCTGGAAAGATCCTTATATGACCGTTGGTGGCGACACCTTCATCCACGACATAATGAGCCGTCTTGGTTTATTGAATATTTTCGGAAAACAGCTGAGATATCCAACAGTTGAATTTTCTGAACTCCAAACTGCAGAACTTGTACTTCTGTCATCGGAACCCTATCCTTTCAAACAAAAGCATATTGCTGAGCTGCAGGAACAACTTCCGAACGCCACTATAATGCTTGCTGATGGCGAAGCCTTCTCATGGTACGGCACCAGGATATTGCAATACGGTTCCTATTTCCACCAGTTGACAGGCGGATTAGAGGAGCCTTTCGACTAAGACCACATTAGACTACAGGATTTTCGCCACCTCGGCGCATAACCACTCCAGCATTTCACGGTCTTCAGCTGTAAAAGGGTCAAGCTTGTGGGAATCGATGTCAATCTGTCCTATATTCTCGCCATCTTTAATAATAGGAACCACAATTTCCGCTTTGGTATCAATGGAACAGGAAAGATAATTGTCCTGGTCATGGACATCGGGAACTACAAATGTTTCGCCGGAAACCGCCACCTGTCCGCAGATTCCCTTTCCGAAAGGAATGACCGTGTGATCTGTCTCTGCCCCTACATAAGGACCCAGGATCAGTTCATCTTTATCACCGTTACGGAAGTAAAAACCTGTCCAGTTAAAATAATGAATCTCCTGATCCAGCAGATGACAGATCTTCTGAAGTTTTTCTTCTGTAGGGAAATGAGGGCTTTCCAGTATAGTGGAAAGGCGTTTTTTTATTTCAGACATGGTACTTTAAATTTAGGTAAATTCCTTTAATTCTACTTCGTTCTTATATCCGAACATGCCGCGGTCCTTTATAAGATCGGCTACGCCATCCGGTACCTGAACTTCCCAACCGCTTTCGTTTTCGGAAATCATCCGCAATATTTCGCGGGAATAGATCTCCGCATACTGCCGCTGATAAGTTTCAATATCCTTAATCCTGTTATTGTGTTTAAAGAACTTATAGAGCTGTTTCAGGTTTTCATTGACCCTAAGGTTATTGGAAGTCAGGATTTCATGGGTTTCAGGGTCTTTGTAAGGATATAGATAAACCGTCATATCGTTTCGGAAAAACTTGCCAAAGGCCTCCAGGATTCCTCCGGAAAGATTTTTGTAATAATTCTCGTCGAACACCATCAGAAGGTTGTTTACACCCATTCCGATACCGATTTTAAGGCCGGTATATCCCGCAAAATAATTGATAAGCCTGTAATATTCTGAGAAGTTCGAAATAATGACTGTGTACCCCAGGTTCGCAAGCACATCTACCCTGTCCAGAAAGTCACGCTCGTCTATATCGCCATCACCTTTCAGGTTGGAGATTGTGATCTCAAAAAGAACTTCGGTCTCCTTCTCGGTACAGTCTGCATCTTCCATAAACATTTTCAGTCCGCTTTCGAACATGTCTATGTTTACCTTGGTTACAGGTCTGAAACTGCCACGTACCGCAAAGATATTCTTACGGTAAAGCAGATCTGCCGGCAGCATATTCTTTCCGCCAGGCGTAAAAATCACCGCGTCCGTCATACCGTTTTTCACCAGCTGCAGGCTCATCAGCCTGTTATCAACATAAGCGAATGCAGGTCCCATGAAGTCAATCATATCAATTTCAAGGTCGTCCAGTGCGATGTCATCATATAAAGAGGAGATCAGCCGGCGTGGATTATCGTTATAAAAGAAAGCACCGTAAATAAGGTTTACACCTAAATTCCCAAGTGTTTCCTGCTGTAGAGTGGTATTATTTTCCTTAAATTTCACATGCAGAACCACTTCGCTGTAACCTTCATCCTCGTCACGCTGGAAGCGTACACCTACCCAGCCGTGCCCTTTAAGGGTTTTATCAAAATTAATTGTGGTTACCGTATTGGCATAGGAAAAAAACCTTCTGCCGGGATTATCGTCACGCGAAAGCCGCTCTTCAATCAGTGAAACTTCGTACCGCAACATCTTTCTCAGCCTATGCTGTGTTACATAGCGGTTATGAGCTTCTTTACCGTAAATAGCATCTGAAAAATCCTTGTCATAGGCGGACATTGCCTTTGCGATCGTTTTGGAAGCGCCGCCGGCCCGGAAGAAGTGCCGTACAGTTTCCTGACCTGCACCTATTTCTGCAAAAGTCCCGTATATATTAGAATCCAGGTTAATGGCTAATGCTTTCTGCTTTGGAGTTAGTTTTTGCTGGATTAAAGACATTGTAATTTTTTTGCAAAATTACGGATAATTAGGGCATTCTGCAAACCGCTAAGGCTTCACAGGCTTATAACCGTGACTTGCTAAACTCCCCAATCGCAGCAGGCACTGAGTTCTGTGATGCTGCGATATCCGTCAGCGGGCAGTAACAGTGAAACCATATTGCTCGGGACTCTACTTGAGTTGCTTTTTGCCCTCGGGTTGAGACCGGTTCCAAAGCATATAAGCACCGGCTGCCAACAACCCTGACACCATAAGAAGTTTGGAAGTCCTGGATGGTGGCGGCAGCATGGTCTCACCATAAATACGGTGCGGTTCTGCAGAAGGGTTAAGGATATTTCCGTTGGTCCCACTGGTATCTTTCTTCATCATCAGACGCATAACGGCAGAACCTGTGTTAATTACCGTTTTTGGAAACATCCTGTACACTGTTTTAAAAAGAACAGATGACCAGTCCGTGTATACTTCCTTACGGGGATACTTGGCTGTCTGTACCATCGCGGCGGCAAGTTCGCGCGGATCAAACGAAATTGGCGGAATTTTGGAACTGAATCCTGAATATTTTGCCGAATGCATATTTCCGGTAGACCTCTGAATCGCTGGATACATGGCGCAAACATGAATATTCGGGAAATTGGACACTTCGCCCTGCAGACTTTCCACCATGCCGCGTACCCCATACTTAGACGCAGAGTATGCAGTTCCGTACGGTGCGGGCATCCAGCCACCAATTGAAATATTGTTAATCAGTACACCGTCCTGCTGCTTTTTAAATACGGGTATTACAGTATGCGCACCGTGCAGGTATCCCAGAAGATTGGTTTTGATAATCTGGTCTATGGCTTCTACCGGCATATCCTCCAGCATACCGGTGGCCATCACGCCGGCGTTATTTACCCAAACATCAATCCGGCCATTGAACTGAAGTGCTGTTTCAGCGAGCTGCTGAACCTGGGTGGCGACTGACACATCTGTAGGCACCGCCAGGGCCACGGCTCCAAGGTCACGGCAAAGTTGTGCTGTTTCGTCGAGTGCCTCGCGGCCACGTGCCGCCAATACTATATTGCAGCCCTCGCGTGCGAATGCTTCCGCTGTTGCGCGGCCAACTCCGCTGCTGGCTCCTGTTATTACGACTGTTCTACCGTTTAAGGTTGAGGTGTAAGTATCTTTCATAAGTTTAATTTTACGTACGTTGACGGTCAGGCCATAAATCCGGCCTTTCGCCGCTGAATCCTTTTTGGGGTATCGCACTGATATGGGACATATCTTCGGCACTGAGTTCAAAATCAAAAATGTCAATATTCTCTTTGATACGGTTACTGTTGGCCGACTTTGGAATTGGGATGATATTCTGCTGCACGGTCCAGCGCAATATAATCTGGGAAACGCTTTTACCATATTTGGACGCCACCACGTTTAAAACCTCATCTTCAGCGAGCCGTCCGCGCGCCAGCGGTGACCAGGCCTGAACCGTAATATTATGCTGCCTGCATAGTTCAATAATTATACGCTGTTGGTAACCGGGATGAAATTCCAATTGATTTACGGCGGGTACCACGCGTGCCCTCTTCAAAAGCTTTTCCAGATGCTCCGGCCAGAAATTACTTACTCCGATAGATTTTATCAGGCCCTCCTGCTGTAAGTCTTCGAGTGCGCACCACGTTTCTGAATTTACGTCTGCCCAATCATCAAAATTCCTGGAGTTCGCCGGCCAGTGGATGAGATAAAGATCCAAATAATCCAGAGAAAGTCGTTTTAATGAAGCTTCAAAGGCTTTTTTTGCTGCGTTATATCCCAAATCTGTACGCCATACTTTTGAGGTAACGAAAAGATTACCGCGGTTCACTCCGGAGGACTCTAAGCCCTGCCCTACTTCCGTTTCATTGCCATAGACCGATGCAGTGTCTATAAGCCTGTATCCGCACTCAACCGCCGTGCGCACTGCCTCAGCTGTACTTTCTGCTTTGTAGGTTCCGAATCCGACAGGTGGCAGCAATAAACCGTCGTTCAGCCTTATACTCTCTGTCATTTGTCGGAATTAAAAACCCATAATTACCACGCGGATCTGATCCGGTGCGCCGCTGGCGGTTGTAATTCTTACAGAATTCTCATCTACAATTGTAATTCCGCTGTTTAATTCATTGCCGGTGGCCACATTATACAATGCTACAATAATGTCGGTTGTGCCCAAATTATGGTTTATTGTGGTACTCTCACCCGGAATTGTTGTGCACGTACCCCGCGGTGTCTTTATTTCTGAATTTTCCATAGTTCTATTTTATAACTGTTTAAGGCCTTGCTGCGCAGGAATCGTAAGTACGGCTCCTTCTGTATCAAAGCGGGAACCATGGCAGGGACAGTCCCAGCTTTTTTCAGTCTTATTGAATTTAACAACACATCCCATATGCGGACAATGGGCATCCAGAAGCTTAACAGCCCCCAAATCGTCCCGGAAAGCAGCAACTTTCTTACCGTTATAATCAATGACCTGTCCATCCCCTTTCTCAATACCATCAAGTTCGGCCTTTTTATCACTTGTAAACTGGTCCTTTACCAAATGGAATACAGCATCTATATTCTCCTTTACAAATTCCTTGGCACTGGCCGCTATTTCTATACGTGAAGGTGAAACAATATCAGCAAGTTCATTATCCTTGCCTTCTATAAGATCGGCCAGAACGGTTCCGGCAAGTGTGCTCCACGTCATACCGTTACCATTATAGCCTGTAGCCACATATACATGATCATCCCCAGGCATTTTGCCAATATAGGGAAGCCCATCAGCCGGGGCGTAAAACTGAGAAGACCAGGTTGCTGAGATTTCAGAGACCTTGAAATGTTCCCGCGTATACTCTACAAGCTGTGCCATGGGTTTTTCAGTATCCTCTTCATGACCCGTTTTGTGGTCGAAACCGCCCACTATTATATAAGATTCATGTCCGATCTTATGATAGCGCATATAGTGGTAAGGATCATAAAGATCAGCGGCCTGTGCGAACTCCGTGACCTCATAAGGAAGTTTGGCAGCCAGCGCATAACTCCGGTAAGGTGCACAAAGAGCATTGAAACGGTTAATTCCAGGAGGAATATGAGTAGCCCAAATCAGATCCTCTGCCATAAAGCTAAGTCCGCCGGATGTTGTTATTTTCAATTTATCTTCAGCAACAGAATAATCGGTAACCAGATATCCAGTGAGCAACTTACCGCCCAGTTCCTGAAATGCCTTCGCCAGACCTTCAATATATCTCAGCGGGTGAAACTGCGCCTGTCCCTTAATCTCAATAGCTTTACGGAAGGGCACAGTAAATGGAACAGTATCGACTTCCATTGTCGGAATATCCAGCGCATCATGAGCTTTCGCAATATTCTCCAACTGCCTGTCCTGCTTTTTCTCGGCACTGAAAAGATAAAAGCTGCATTCCTCATATTCACAGTCTATACCGTAACGGTCTATATTGTTTTTAATGATGCCCGAGACACGGCTGGCGTTATCTGCTATCGTTTGGGCGCGGTCTTCTCCAAATTTGCTGATTATCCGGTCATAGGATTCATCAAAAAAATTATTGATATGTGCGGTGGTTCCGCCAGTGGTCCCAAAACCGATATTGTTCTGCTCCAGCACCAAACAGTTTTTCCCCCGCTGCTGAAGTTCCAGTGCCAGCGTGAGTCCTGTAATACCTGCACCTACAATTACAGCATCAAAGAATTCCTGTTCTACTGGTGAATTTTCGTGGATATGAAGTCCGTTTACCCAAAGGCTTTTGTTACGACCGTCTCTTTTCATTTGGAATTATTTTTGTTGATGACTTGCGCGTTCACTTTGGAGTGAGCGTAGCTTGATTGAGTTAAAATTTTAATTATGCTTTTCGTATGGAAAACGACCTTACTGACAACAAGAATCTTGCCCAACTGAGTGAGCAGATGTTAAAAAAAAAGTTAACATTGGCAGTCGCCGAAAGCTGTACTGCCGGACTAATTCAGAATGTTATTTCGCAGGCGGAAAACGCCATGGGTTTCTTCCAGGGTGGCATAACGGCTTATAACAGTGCACAAAAGGCCATCCATTTGCAGGTGAATCCTATAGCTGCAGAGGCATGCAATGCCGTTTCAAAACAGATTGCAGAACAAATGGCGATAGCCGTCTCATCAAAATTCAATTCGGAAATTGGCCTGTCCATCACAGGCTACGCACGTACGGTACCCGAAGAGGGAATCGATTCCTGTTTTGCCTATATAGCCATAGCTGCCGGTGAAGAAATTTTGCTTTCCAAAAAAATAACCGGAAAGACTGGAGCTACCTTAGCTGATAACCAGCAAATCTACACTGAAAAACTCCTCCACAATCTGATTAGTATTCTAAATAAAATGTAAAGGTGGTGGCAAAGTGATTCGTGAACAGGCTCTTTTTCTATACATTTGTGCACCACGCATGAGTTGAATATGATGACACTTAAATTTTTAGGCACAGGGACATCCCAGGGCATTCCGGTAATTGGATGTAAATGTGAAGTATGCACTTCTGACAACCCAAAAAACAGGCGCTTCCGCTCATCTGCAATGATAACTTCGGAAAGCGGCCGAAAAATACTGATTGACTGCGGGCCCGACTTCCGGCAACAGATGATTCTGAACAATGAAGACCATTTGGATGCTATCCTGCTGACTCATGAACACAACGACCATGTTATTGGCCTGGACGATGTACGTCCGCTGATTTTTCGCAACAGGACTGACATGCCTTTGTACTGTCAAAAACGTGTGGCGGAGGAAGTAAAGAGCCGATTTCCCTATGCCTTTGCTGAAGTCAGATATCCGGGGGCTCCATCTTTTGAACTGCACGAAATTAACAGTGACTTTTCCCTGTTTGATGTGGATATAAAACCTGTTCACGTTTTGCATCATAAACTGGAGATAGTCGGTTTCAAAATAAAGAATCTTGCCTATATAACTGATGCAAGTTATATAAGTCCCCAAGAAAAGGAAAATCTCATGAATCTTGATTTCCTCATCCTGAACTGCATCAGAAAAACAGAACCTCACCCGGCCCATTTCATTCTGGAAGACATTCGTACACTCCACAGTGAACTGAAACCCCGTAATCTATACCTTACTCATATAAGCCACATGTTTGGACTGCATGATGTGGAGGAAGCGCTTCTGCCGGACGGCATTCATCTCGCAACAGACGGCCTTGTGCTGGAATTTTAGCACAAATTGCAGTAATTAAATTTTAAGGATTTAATTTTTATCTTATATTTGCACACCAAATTGATGCCCAGCTGGCGGAATTGGTAGACGCGCTAGACTCAAACTCTAGTACCGCAAGGTGTGCCGGTTCGATTCCGGCGCTGGGTACAAAAAAGCAATCTGTTTACAGGTTGCTTTTTTTATGTATCTGCTAAGTATCTGTCAATTCACTGACAGTTAAAATATTACCCTTTTTTTTGCTGAACTTACGATAAAATAGTCATTTTCAATGTGAAAAATGCAGTTATCAGGCTGATATCCGTCATACTGACATTCGTCATATTTAAAACTTCCACAATCTTTCTGCGATACAGTTGCGAATAGAACTCCAACAGGGGATTAAATTTACCTATTTCACAGTTTTTACCGGCTAAAATTGAATCTAATTTAATTTATTAAGAGTATTTGATATTAATCATGTAAGAAAAAGTAACTGTAAATGAAGAATTGCAAATTATCGCTGTACATTTGTATAAGAAAATTGAAACAGAGAATAACAATTTAATATTAGATATCATGAAAAATTTAGCAACAATCAAACTCCTCGTTTTAGCCTTCGGACTAATCACCGGATTGGTAAACGCTCAGGCAATCACAGGAAAGAGTGTAAAAGTCAGTGTAGACGGAACTTCCCCTATGCATGACTGGACAATGACCTCTAATACTGCTACCTTCAGCGGAAATGTAAGCGGAAACACCATTACTAACGTAAAATTTGTAATGCCCGCAAAAAACCTGAAAAGTACCAAAGGAAAGATGATGGATAACAAGGCTTATGATGCACTTCAGGCTTCCAAACATCCCAACATCACCTTTACCGCAACTTCAATGAATATCGGAAAAGGGGCTGTAACCGGAAAAATGACAATTGCAGGGGTAACCAAAAACGCTTCTATTCCTGTAACAGTAGTTAAAAACGGTGCTTCCTACACCATAACCGGTACGGAGAAGATGAACCTTTCTGATTACGGTATGGACAGACCGGGATTCATGGGAGTAAAAACAGGAGATGCAATTACAGTTACTGTAAACATTACTGCCAACTAGTCAATTAATAAACATTAAAATATCAGCAAAATGAGAACTTCAGTTTTAAAAACATCAGTATTAGCCTTACTCATGTCAGGCGGAGCGTTAATCGCTCAGGAAGATACCAGCACTTCAATGCGTGATTATCTGGCACCGGAAAAAGCCCAGCGTAACGTATTTGAAGACCCAAAAGGAACTTCACCTGCCTACGACGGCGTTAAAGTTTCTGTAGGCGGCGATTTCGCACTTCAGTTCCAGGCTCTGGATCACAGTACCAACGCACCTTCTTTGGGTAATGTGGGAACTACAGCTGTTCCAAACACACTTCAGGTAATGGGCAGCGACTTCAACCTGCCAACAGCTAATCTGGATATCAACGCTTATCTTGGAAAAGGGATTAAAATGCACCTCAGAACTTATCTTTCTGCACGCCACCACAACGAAGCGTGGGTAAAAGGAGGATACATTCAGGTAGATGACCTGGATTTCATTTCCGAAGGTTTTGCGGCAAACATTATGAAGCACGCCAGAGTAAAGGTGGGTATGGACGAAATAAACTACGGTGATTACCATTTCAGAAGAACTGATAATGCTGAAGCCATTAACAACCCGTTCGTAGGAAACTTCATCATGGACAATTTCTCTACGGAAGCTTTTGGTGAAGGTTACTTATTATACAATAACTTCATTGGTATGCTTGGGGTTTCCAACGGTAAACTGAACCAAACAGCCGTAAAAGGAACCAACTCCAACTCTCCTTCAGTTTATGCAAAGATTGGTTGGGACAAGCAGGTAAGCACCGACCTTAGAGTGAGACTTACAGGATCCTTCATCCAGACCAACGGACTTAGCACAGGTGGCTACCTTTACAGCTCCGACCGTGCAGGATCAAGATATTACTACACCCTGCTTACCCAGAACGACCTTATGGGAACCAACAACTACGCAACTGGACGTTTCAACCCGGGATTCAAAAAAATGAAAGCGGTACAGATCAACCCGTTCGTTAAGTACCAGGGACTGGAATTCTTCGGAGCTTTTGAACACGTAACAGGAAACAAAGCCAGCGGGATGACCATGAGACCAACTGATGGCGACTACACGCAGCTTGCAGCAGAATTACTTTACAGATTTGGCGGCAAGGAGCAGTTCTACGTAGGTGGCCGCTACAATACCATCAGCGGTAAGGACGACGACGTTTCCGACGAAAGAAAGATTGACCGGTTCAACATTGGCGGTGGTTATTTCATGACGAAAAACATCCTGGCAAAGGTAGAGTACGTTCAGCAAAACTATAACGACAGCGCAGTTTGGGGTGCAACAAGCGCACTAAGAGGCGGCGAATTCAAAGGACTGATGGTTGAAGCGACCATAGGTTTCTAATATTAAATTCAATTTTCAGTGAAGGGGACATTAATTTGTCCCTTTTTTATACCTTTAAAATGATGAAAAATACGGTAATCCTCATTCTGCTCCTGATTTCCGGCTTGTTACCGGCTCAGGAAAACACGGTGGAAATCCTGGGAAAGACCAACGTGAACACTTTTAAGTGTACCAACACAAGCATTGCCAAACCGGCAGGCAGTTTCAGTTCCGAAACCAAACTTCCAGTCCTTCAGCTTAAGGTAGCCGATTTCGACTGCCGGAATAAGATGATGACCAACGACTTCCGTAAAATTTTAAATTCTGAGCAGCATCCGCATTTTACGGTACGGTTTATTGAATTCAAAAAAAACGCAAACAGTTACTACAGCGCCATAGTGGAAGTAAAGATTCTGAACCGTAAACGCTTTTATACTGTAACCTTCTTCGAGAATAAAAATATGCTTACAGGCAATGAAACAGTACGTTTCAGCGATTTTGGAATTGTCCCTCCCACCAAAATGGGCGGCACCATTGTGGTAAAAGACCACCTGGAACTTACAATGAAACTGAAAAATTTGTAGACAGGCAAAGCATATTCGCCAAGGACCAGTCAGTTACCTATAGTGGTAGAAGATTCCAAAGTCAGAAGCCGTCCACAATGCAGCTTTTTGTCCGGCAACTTTAAGCCCTCTGTTAGTCCAGGTATTACAGGTATCCAGAAAACTGTAACTTCCTTTCGCATCGTAGAAAGCATCGTTACTGCCGTATACGGCATCAGTTGGTATTAAGACCGGCTTTCCGTAAGCGTCACGGTCAAACTTATTTTTGATAAAGTTTACAAGCTCGGCGTACTGCCCGGCAGTGATCATAATCCGCTTACAATCTTTACCCACCACCATTTTGTTATAAAAAGTGCAGTGCATGGCCGATTCGCTGAGCCAAAATGCTGCCTTCAATGCAGTGGAAACCTTGAGTTCCGCCCAGGTGGGTGTATCCAGATAAAAACCTTTGTCGCCCCAACCAACTGACAGATACTTAAAGTTGCCGGAACCTGCTTTTGTATCACTGACAGGGATTTCTGTCCGCCAGTCCATATATTGGTTGGTAACGGGCACCACTATATCGGTATGCACTCCATTGGTCAGCAGGTATACCTCTACTGTTTTAGATTCTGAAACCTCATCCGCCCCTACAGGAATCAAAGGTAACGCTAATGCAAGAACAACATAAACAAGCACAACGGCTACAATAGAGCCGATAATTTTAAGTATGGTGAGTAAGAGTTTTTTCATAGTAGGGAAGAGTCGGGATTTCAGATTTCAGACATCAGATTTCAGCCTGTGTAACAATTTAACAATCTAACGGTTTAACAAATTTACGGCTTCACGGATTTACGATTTAACAACAACACAATTTTAGGGATTTTAATTTCGTGCTCTCTGTGCCTACTCTGTGCTCTGTGTGGTTAGATAAGACTCAAGAGTCAAGATATCAGACACCAGATTTCAGATTTCAGACTTTGGACCAATTTACCAATCTAACGATTTAAGACTGGTCTGGTCGTTGGCACCTTCTAACTTTCTAAACTTCTAACTTTCTAAACTTCCCAGAAACGAAATATTCCGTTTCAAACCTGCAAATTTGGCTCTTTTGACCGGTGATTTACGGAAAACTTCAGAAAAAAGTTCCTGGTCCAGTTCCTGCCAGTCTTTTTTTGTAAAATTCTTCAGCTTTTCATTTGGTTCGAATTTCTCCTGCGAATGTGGTACAGAAAAACGGTTCCACGGACATACATCCTGGCAAATATCACAACCGAACATCCAGTCCTGCATACGGTCGCGGAAGTGGTCCGGAATCGCTTCCCTGAGTTCGATCGTTGCGTAGGAAATACATTTACTGCCGTCAATAATTTTATCGGATACGATCGCGTCTGTAGGACATGCGTCGATACACTTTCGACAGGTGCCGCAGTGGTCAGTGGTCGGGTGGTCTTCTGCCAGGTCCAGGTCAGAAATAATTTCGGCTAAAAAATAAAATGAACCACTCTGTTTGGTAATCAGGTTTGCATTCTTACCCACCCAGCCTATACCGGATTTACGGGCCCAGCTCCTCTCCAGCACCGGCGCTGAGTCTGTAAATACGCGGCAACTGAAGTCGCCAATCTCTGTACGGAGTTCCGACACCATTTCAGCCATGATTTCTTTGATAACTTCATGATAATCCTGACCATAGGCATATTTGGAAATCTTGAAATTATCATGACTGGGAATCTTCTGCGCAGGGAAGTAATTATAGGAGAGTGAGATCACCGATTTGGCGCCGTGCACCAGCAGACTTGGGTCCAGTCTTTTGTCGAAATGGTTCTCCATATAACCCATCTTACCATGGTAATCCTTTTTAAGCCATTCCTCCAGCGGGCGGGCATCTTCCTCAAGAAAACCGGCGCGTGAGATGCCGCAGTTCTGAAATCCGAATGCTTTTGCTTTGGATTTAACAAGCTGTGAAAGTTTTTCTTGGTTTGAGGAGTGCATTGGAAGGCAAATTTAACATAATTTGCTACATTTGTGAGATTACAAACAATTTTAAAACTATTAAAATGGATTCGATAAACGAAATTTTAGGCTCCGGCGACTACCACCTGATCGATGTGCGCGAACCAATGGAACTGGAAATGGACGGCAAGATTGAAGATGCCCGTAATATTCCACTTGGCGAACTGGAAGAGCGCAAGCAGGAAATTACCAATCTGAACGGAAACATCATCTTCTTCTGCAGAAGCGGTAACCGCAGCGGTAAAGCAGTGGATTATTTCAAATCGCAGGGCATGACCAACGTCTATAACGGCGGTGGTTACGGTGATATGAAAACCGCTCTGGAGCAGAACTAAGAGAAATTATCGCAAATTGCACTTATAGATTACTTTAACAGGTAATTCATAGGTATAAAAACCTGCATCACCATTGAAGCAGGTTTTTTTTATAATAGAAGTCATTCTAAAGTGTCGGATTACCGGCTGCTTCAAATTCCTTCAGCAGATGTGCAAATACGGTCTCAACGGGTAATACCTCATCGATTACTGCAGAGACCTGACCGATTTCCAGTTCGCCTTCTTCTAGATCGCCCTCAAACATCCCGCGCTTTGCCCTGGCCCGGCCCAAAGTGGCAGTAAGTGCTTCCGTGTCTCTTCCGGTCTCATAAAGCCTTTCAATATCCCTAAAGAACTTGTTCTTCACCAGGCGTACGGGTGCCAGCTCTTTTAGAGTAAGTTGTGTATCGCCCTCATTAAGTCCCGTAATTTTTTCCTTCCATGCCTCATGACCACTTGCTTCCACAGTTGCTGCAAAACGGGACCCAATCTGCACACCGTCGGCACCCAATATCATAGCAGCTTTCAGCTGTGAACCGAGCGCGATTCCACCCGCGGCTATAAGTGGTATATCAATATGTTTGCGAACATTAGGGATAAGACATAAGGTGGTGGTTTCGTCGCGACCGTTATGACCGCCGGCTTCAAAACCTTCAGCTACAACTGCATCAACTCCGGCTTCCTGGCATTTCAGCGCAAACTTGGTTGATGAGACAACATGGGCCACTTTCAACCCTTCTTTCTTAAGGGTTTCGGTATAAGTTCTAGGATTACCGGCCGATGTAAATATGATTTCCACTCCTTCTTCCAGAATAATATCAATAACTTCATCCAGGTTCGGATACAGCATCGGAACATTAACACCAAACGGCCTGTCCGTTGCTGTTTTACATTTACGGATATGATCCCGCAGCACATCCGGATACATGCTGCCGGCACCTATAAGACCCAGCCCACCGCAATTGGAGACTGCAGAGGCCAGTTTCCATCCTGAATGCCAGATCATGCCACCCTGCACGATGGGATACTTTATATTGAATAGTCTGGAAATCCTGTTTTGGGATTCCCGATACATCTTTTCGGCTACGCCGAAGTCAATAAAATTGCTCATTCAACAAAAATAAAAGAAATATACGGTTTAAAGAAGACCAACACATTCCTAAAGGCGCGATTTTCAGACAAAAAAATCTCCGAAAAATTTTCGGAGACATTTATTATTTCGTCAATATTGATTTCTTAAGTTCGGGCTGGAAACTGCAGTCAGCATACCGGTTATCTATCGAGATAAAGATATTTGGTATTCTTTGCTTAATCCATTTCTCTACCATTTCGTTACGTTTCTTGTTCAGGGCCAGTTGCTTAATGCGGTCATAGTCGGTTTCAATAGTTAGCTGGTGCGCTGGAATCACCTCTTCAATCTTTACAATGCTCACCGCTTTGCGCCGGTTCAGTTCATCTTCAAACACATCAGTGATATCGCCTTTATTAAGACCGGCAACCTGATAACCAAGCGTAGGAGACAGTGACAGTCTTTCCATACGGTCGGATCCGGCATTATCTGTTAATATTCCGGCGTTGAATTTTGTTCTCTTATCATCTGAATGTTTGAAAGCCGCATCCTTAAAGGTAATTTTACCCTGCTCAATGGAAGTTTTGATGACGTCAAGTTCTTTTTTGGCGGTTTCAATCTCGTCGGCAGTGGGTGTAGTAGCAATAAGGATATGTCTTGCATCGTACATTTTTCCGGCTCTGCGTTCAAGTTTTATAATGTGATAGCCAAATTCAGACTCTATAGGATCAGATATTTCACCTTCCTGAAGGTTAAGTGCGGCCGCTTCAAACGGTTTCACCATCTGTCCCTTAGAAATATTCTTCATCAGTCCCCCGTTAGGTGCCGAACCCGGATCTTCTGAGTAAATCCTTGCCTGACTTTCGAAACTTTCGCCGTTCAGGATATCCTGCTTGATCTTTTTCAGTCTGCCTATGATTTCCTCTTTATGAGATTCGGTAAGTTTAGGATAGATACTGATCTGAGCCAGCGTAACCTCATCTTTAACCTCAGGCAGCTGCAGTTTATAGGTATTGTAAAAATCGGTAACTTCATTTGGGGTAACGTCTGCCTTCTGGGTAATGCTCTGGTACTTTGCCTGACCATAATATTGGTCGCTGTCTATTTTTTCAATTGCAGTCTTCATTTCGTATCCTGTACGGAACTTATAGGCTGCAAGCATGGTTTTCTCATCCGGAAACTGTCCCAAAATCTGGTTATATTTCAGATTGGCATTTTCCTTAATGGCTTCAGTACGGTTCTCAATCAGGGTATCTCTTTTCGCTTCGTAAACAACGATTTTATTGTTTAAGATGCTTTCCATCACCTGGCATTTATTAGCCGCAGCCGTTCCCTGCTGGGCGGCATAGTTTATCTGTTCCTCAATATCGGATTCCAGGATAATTTCGTTTCCGATTACCGCTGCAATACCGTCTACCAGTTTACCTTTTTCCAGCTGAGCCGACAAGGACACAGATAAAAAGGTGAAGAATATTCCCAGAATAAGGGAAAATTTTATTTTGTTTGTCATAAGTCGTGATTAATCAATCTGCAAATTTAGAACTCTGCTTCAATTATGCTTAACTTTTTGTTATAATAATTTCTTAATATTTAAACCTCGGTTTCGAATGTTGTAAGTTCCTTAAACTGAAGAATCCGTTCCCCAAGTTCAACTTCGGTAATTTCCTGCAGCCTTTCGGTACCGAATTTTTCCACTGTAAAGGATGCCAGCGCAGATCCTGCGATAAGTGCGGATTTCATAGTTTCGAAATCAAATTTGCCTTTCTTTACCAAATAAGAGGCAAAACCGCCGGCAAAGGTATCGCCGGCACCGGTTGGATCAAACACCTCCTCCAGCGGCATGGCCGGGATGGCAAAGATTCGGTCATCGTGGAAAAGCAGCGCTCCGTGTTCACCTTTCTTAATGATCACAAAGGCCGGACCCATTGCATGAATCTTCTTAGCCGCCTTCACCAGGGAATATTCACCGGAAAGCTGTCTGGCTTCCTCATCATTGATCGTGATTACATCTGTTTTTGCAATCATCTGCATCAAGATCTCCATTGCAGAATCCATCCAGAAATTCATGGTATCCAGAATTACAAGCTTTGGCCTGTTTTTCATTTTCTCCAGCACTGAAAGCTGTACACCCGGGTGAAGATTTCCAAGCAGCAAAACTTCGGCATCCTCCATTGAAGCAGGTATTTTTGGATCAAAGTTTTCCAGCACGTTCACTTCGGTGACCAAAGTATCGCGGGAATTAAGGTCGTTGTGATATTTACCGCTCCAGAAGAAAGTCTTGCCGTCAGCAATAACTTCGATACCTTCTGTGTTTACGCCCCGGGATTGCAGCAAGTTCATATAAGTATCCGGAAAATCTCCACCAACAACGGATACAATACCGGACTTTACTTTCATAAGAGAAGCGGCAAGGCCGATATAGGTGGCAGCTCCACCAAGAATTTTATCTGTTTTTCCGAAAGGAGTTTCTATAGCATCAAAGGCCACACTGCCTACTACGAGTAATTTCATTATCTGTTCTTGTTTATTATTGTTAAGGTTGCGCGGGGCTACTTCCACTCAAAGGTATCGATAAGGTGCAGCATATCCCGCTTCACGTAATCTACAGCCGGTGCCAGGGAATCGGGTTTTGGCCGCGAGTTGAAGTACAGATACGCTGTTACGAAATGCCGTGTACTGTCTGTAATATAAAACTGAAGATTGGAGGCACTCTGCCCTTTTAATTCATAAAAATTTCCGAAAACCTTCTTCTCCGGATATTGGAAAGACTTGGTCTCGATTGAACTGGCCTTTACGGTATGTTCATAGACCATTTTTTCCGATTCCTTTACATGAGCTTCGAAGTCGCCCTTAATGGGGTAATAAGTAAGGAAAACCTTGCCCTTCATCCCGTTATAGTTAATGTAATACCAGCAGTTTCTCTGCTTTTTGGCATCGGTAATTTCAGAAAAATCTGAATATTCAAATGTAAAAGGACAGGGCTCCGCAAACTTCACATATTTTGGCTCCGGATACTCCAGACGAAGGTCTCCCCTGGGCTTCGGAACCGAATCCTTACCGCATGAAACCAGCAGTACTGCTGGTAAAAGAAGAATTAGTTTTTTAAACATTTGGCAAAAATACCTTTTTTATACGTAATCCGGAAGCATCAGCCAGTAAGAAGTTCTGAAAAACACACTATAATCAGGGCCTGGCAACCTGCGCCGCAATATAATTCTCCAGAGGCTTCGGAAAAGAGTGCAGTAAGCTCTGTTCCAGCGTTACGATCTGATAGCTGCCAGCCTGCGCCAACGCCTCAAATTCTGTACGTTTTTCCGGAAAAACATCAACAAAATCAATGCTTAAATTACGGTGAGACAGTTTATGATATACAGTATTGGTTTCCATTACAACCGGCAGTAAGTTGACCGGCACTTCATCCGGAAATTCGTACAGCTTTTTCCAGATATGATCTTCAGCTCGCCGGCGAATCAGTATTTCATTACCAAATCTGACAAAGTAGTAGGTAAGTTTAAGTTCCTTAACAGCCGTTTTTTTTGTTTTCACAGGAAATTCTGCTGTCCGGCCAAGCTGGAATGCACGGCAGTCTTTCTGCAGGGGACATTGGTCACAAAGCGGATTTCGCGGCCTGCAGATTTCCGATCCCAGGTCCATTACAGCTTCATTAAAGGTTCCGGCTTCACCTGGTGGCATCAACCTGAGAGCAAGTTCCGAAAAGTAAGCAAAGGAGCTGCTGTGTGAAATATCGGTATCATCTGCAAAAACCCTGGAAAGCACCCGGTAGAAATTCCCGTCAACGGCAGGGATATGCATGCCGAAGCAGATACTGGACACTGCCGCCGCGGTATAAGGCCCTACCCCACGCAACGACAGTATGTCATTATAATTATCTGGGAAGACGCCTCCAAATTCAGTCATAATCTGCACCGCAGCCTTTTGCAGGTTCAGTGCCCTGGAATAATATCCCAGCCCTTTCCAGTACAAAAGGACTTCGTCGGTTTCGGCTGCTGCCAGGGAGGCCACATCCGGAAAGCGTTCAATAAATTTATTGTAGTGATCCAGGCCCTGCTGAATCCGCGTTTGCTGAAAGATAATTTCGCATATCCATATCTTATAGGGATCCTTTGTTTTTCTGAATGGTAAATCGCGTCCGTAAATCCCGTACCAAGCCAGCAGCGCCTTACCAAGGTAAAGAAAATCAGCGTTTTGTTTGTAGTTTTTCAAAAATTAGTTTTATATTTGCACACCAAAATTAAAAAGAAAAAAAGAAAATGACAAAGGCAGAATTGGTAAATACCATCTCAACTAAATTGGGGACAGAGAAAGGTGATACTCAGAAAGTTGTAGAAGCTTTCATGCACGAGATAAGAAGTGCGATGTACAAAGGAGACAATGTATATTTAAGAGGTTTCGGTTCTTTCATCATCAAGACCAGAGCTGCAAAAACGGGAAGGAACATATCCAAGAACACTGCAATTGAAATTCCCGCACATAATATCCCGGCATTTAAGCCATCCAAGACTTTCACTGAAAAGGTAAAAACCAGAGTAGCTGTAAACAATAACTAAAAAGAGTAATAATATTTAAAATTTATTCAATATGCCAAGCGGAAAAAAAAGAAAAAGACACAAGGTAGCCACACACAAAAGAAAGAAAAGAAGAAGAGCTAACAGACACAAGAAGAAGAAATAAGCTTTTCTGTTAAGATAATATAGGATATAGTTGGTGTTTTTATTTTTATAAAACGTTCACCAGCTATATTTTTGTTTTAAAACTATTTCCCGTCAGCCGTACTTGAGACAAAAGTATACTGATTGTACTGGCGGGTTAAGGAGTTTTATGTTTTAATGAAATACAAGTAGCTATGAAATGAAGAAAGAACTGATAATATCACATGAAGGTGAGCGGTCCAAAATTGCCTTGCTGGAAGATGGCCGTCTGTTTGAACTCCACGAAGAGGAGGACAAAAGCGACTTTGTGGTAGGCGATCTTTTTATCGGTAAAGTGAAAAAACTGGCTCCCAATCTGAACGCTGCCTTTGTAGGCATTGGTTATGATAAGGATGCATTTCTGCATTACCAGGACCTGGGTCCGCAGTATCTGACCTACAAAAAATTCCTGAAAGATACGATTGCCCGCAAGCAGCAGGACTCTTCGCTGAAGAACTTTGAAATTCAGCCGGAAATCAATAAAAACGGCATCATCGATAAAGTCCTTAACAAGGACGACAGTGTAATCCTACAGATCACAAAAGAACCTATTTCCACAAAAGGACCGCGGATTTCTACACAGATCTCCCTCACAGGACGTTTTCTCGTACTGATTCCTTTTGACAAAAGTGTTTCCATTTCCAAAAAGATTGAAAGTGCCGAAGAGCGTGACCGCCTTAAGACACTTATTGAAAGTATTAAACCGGAAGGTTTTGGTGTAATAATACGTACCGTAGCCGAGGGTAAGAAAGTGGCCGAGCTCCACAATGACATGAACCAACTGGTTCAGAAATGGGAAAACACATTCCGCAATATACAGAAGAACAAAGTTCCCGGTAAAATCCTGAGCGAGGAAGGAAAAGCCTCTGCAATCCTAAGGGATAATTTCAATGCCGATTTTGTATCTATTATTTGCGATGACGAGGAAATGGTGGAGGACATGAAGGCCTATCTGGAAGTCATTGCGCCGGAAAGGAAGAACATCGTCCAGTTTTACGACAAGCCTACTCCACTGCTGGAGTATTATAATGTAGAAAAGCAGCTTAAGCAAAGTTTTGGCAAACACGTAAATATTCCTTCGTCCAAAGGAGCCTATCTTGTTATAGAACACACCGAAGCACTGCACGTTATAGACGTGAACTCCGGTAACAACATCAGCTCGGGAGCTGCAGGCAACCGCGAACATGCGCTGCATGTGAACCGAATGGCAGCAACTGAGATTGCCCGCCAACTGCGACTGCGGGATATGGGCGGCATTATTGTGGTCGATTTTATTGATATGGTAAATGCGGACCACCGACGCGAGCTTTTTGAACATCTGAAAACCGAGATGAGCCGCGATAAGGCCAGACATAAAATTTTGCCACCAAGCAAATTCGGACTTATACAGTTAACCAGACAGAGAACCCGACCAGAAAACCAAATTGAAACCAAAGAGGAAAACCCTAATGCTGCCGGCGAAATCCTGGCACCCATAGTGGTGGTAGAACGTATGGAAGAGATGATCCGTACGCTGATGCAGACTGAAAAGGGAAAGATTTTCCTGCATGTGCATCCATTTGTAGAAGCTTATCTTACCAAAGGCCTTATGAGCATACAGACCAAATGGTACCTTAAATACAAAAAATGGGTAACCATCATTCCGCGTGATTCATTTAAATATCTGGAATACAAACTTATTAACGCAGATAAGGAGGAGCTTATGAGCTATTCCAACTGATGGCTGCAAAGTTCATCTGCTGATAATTGATAGAACATGGTCTCCCGCCCTTGCGGGAGATTTTTTTTTGCTGATTTTGTATTTTAAACTGTTACTTTTATTTCTTTTAACGCTCCGAAGTTGTTAACATCAAGTGGCAAACTGTAAAATAGTTAGTCGTACGCTGTTGGAGGTTAAAATGTTAGGCAGTGTGAATATTAGCCTTTTGCTTATCTTTCATCTTTATTCTTTTCTCTTTCATCTCTCTTTCACCACATAGCTAAATTGTCAGTCTGAAATATAAAATCCTGACTCAGTGGCTCTTGGTTCCTGAGTCCTGGCCCTTCTGTTATCTGTCTTCAATTTCTTAAATTTGTACTATGGGACTTTATGCAAGAGATTTGATCACCAGGATTCAGCAGGCCGAACTGGAAGGCGAGAACGCGCATGCGGTGTATTCGCCACCTTACAGACCGCTGTTTTCTTATGAAGAGATAATGAACCGCGCACCTAAATTTGCGGCAGTGAACATAGTTCTTTACCTGAAGGACAACCAGTGGTTTTTCCCACTTATCGTCCGAAGTACGAATGAGCGCGACCGGCACAGCGGCCAGATCTCCCTGCCGGGTGGAAAAAAGGAGGAGTCAGACCGCGACTTTGAGCATACAGCCAAACGCGAAACTTCAGAAGAAATGGGTATAGAACAGCATTATTTACGAACAATCAGGGAAATGTCGCCAATCTATATTCCGCCAAGTAACTTCTATGTGAGGCCCTTTGTGTCGTATACCCGCAAAAACCCTACTTTCATCCTGCAGGAAACCGAAGCAGTAGAACTGATAGAATTTCCCGTCTCATCACTCTTAAACCTTGCCGAGCAGCCCACCATGGCAGTACTCCCCGGATCAAACGGTGTAGAGGTTCCTGTAATATCCTTTAACGGTTATATGATTTGGGGCGCCACTTCAATGATTCTAAGCGAATTCAGCACATTGCTGAAAAAATTGTAAATTCGCAGATTATGTTTAGTGATAATGGCGAAGAAAAATATTTTCACTGATGCCTTTGGCAATCTGTATATTATTAAAAGACTGATCGTCTTTATCGTAGGTATGATTTCCTACCGCCGTTTCAACGGTTTTAACAAGCTCAAGATTACCGGTACGGAGCATTTGGCTAACCTTCCGGACAGCAATGTACTGTTCGTCTCCAACCATCAGACGTATTTTGCAGATGTTGCGGCCATGTATCATGTTTTCTGTGCGGTGAATAACGGCTTTCACAATACCATCAAGAATCCTGTGTACCTGCTGAATCCCAAAGTCGATTTCTACTATGTAGCTGCGGAGGAAACCATGAAATCGGGAATCCTTGCGCGCATATTCAGGATGGCAGGAGCCATTACCGTGAAAAGGACCTGGCGGGCAGAGGGACAGAACGTGAATCGCCACGTGGACCTGAAGGAAGTGGATAATATAATGAAGGCTCTGGACAATGGTTGGGTTATCACTTTCCCGCAGGGAACAACCTCCGCATTTGCCCAGGGGCGCCGCGGAACAGCCAAGCTCGTAAAAAATCAAAGGCCAATTGTTATCCCAATTAAAATAAATGGCTTCCGCCGGGCGTTCGATAAAAAAGGACTCCGGATAAAAGTTACCGGAGTTAAGCCGACTCTTGAATTCAAAGCGCCACTTGAAATTGACTATGACAACGAAAATGCACAGCAGATTCTTGTAAAAATCATGACCGCCATTGAGCAGACAGAAGAGTTTAATCTACTTCATGAATATGAAAAAGAGCTTAAGGCCAAAAAACAGGTTGAAAACGAAATAAATGAACTGCAATGAATAAAATCAGACAGATAATTCCGCTTTTTGTATTGCTACTTCTAACATCATGTAACGCTCACAAAAAATACTCCGATTTCGATTATAGTTATTCACGCAGCGGTGGATACGCTCCGGTTTATGAAAATTTCCTTATTAAAGGAAATACAGCCCATTATTCCTTCGAGGGTCATGGAAAGAAAGTAAAAAAGGATTTTAAATTGTCACCCGAAGAAATCAGGGTATTGGAAGAGGTTCTTACCACCAATAACTTTCGCATGATACAGGAGGACCGGAAAAAGCTCTATGACAATATCGCCACTGCTATTGTTGTGAAAAAAGGATCCAATACGGCCAGCAAATCGGACGCAAGTTTTATAATGCCTGCCCACCAGCAAAGGTGGGAAAGCGTAGTGAAGGCCTTTCAGGACCTTATAGCTTCTAAAACGCAGTTAATACCAGCTAAGTGATATGTGGGAGTCCTACCTGGCTAAAACACGAATTTTGATATTAGGGCGGGCTGCTGGTTCTCTGTTCCGGTACATACAGGATTTCCACGGGAAAGAAATTGACGTAATTGAATCCGGGTCCAGTCCCTCATCTTGTAACGATTTCGCACTGCTGATTACAGAAGATTCGGAAACGGCCGCTTCATTCAACCCCAATATCCTCCTAAACACCTTAAAGGCTGAAGAGGATATGCTGCTGAACGCAATTGTTGCCGGCGGCGTTTATATTTTTCCCGAAACGGCTGAAAAAAGCATTGACCTGGAAACTTCTTCTGTTTACAGCCGCCGTATAGCTTATGCTGCGGGTGTTTATACATTCGCGGCAGGCACAACTTCATTGGAGACAGAAATGGGGCCTGTACCGCTCTTAATAAGCAACCCGGAGCTGCTTGATCATCTGGAAGGTGTAAGATTACTGTGCCAGCAGACCGGCATTATGGAAGAAGCTTTTTATGAAGCGCTGATGAACTACAGTGAGACTGCGCTTAGCTGATACTTTCAACATGTTTTAAAAAATAAAAAAAGCCAACCCGTCTGGGGTTGGCTTCTTACATGATCTTCAATTATTTAATCAAGTATTTCGTATTCTATAGGCATTGTACCGCGGTCCAGATTGCCAATCTCATCAAATGCCGCTTTGGAAAGGTCCAGTGCGCGTGAGGCAGTAAAAGGTCCTCTGTCGTTTATGACTACTACAACACTTTGGTCATTTCTAAGGTTGGTTACCTTCACCTTAGTACCAAAAGGAAGCGTGCGGTGCGCTGCAGTTAATTTTGAGTTGCTGAACTTTTCACCGCTTGCGGTTTTCCGTCCGTTAAATTTGTCGTGGTAATAGGATGCATAACTTGTTTTCACCTCATCGTTATCATTGGTATCATTCTTGAAAGAATAAAGGCCAAGAGCTGAAATCATCATTATGATTACGAGAAATAATCTTTTCATCATTTTGAAGGTTTTATTGGTTTTGATGGGGCAAAGGTATCAGGAATCTGAATCCTGCAAGTATCAAAGTGTTAAACTGTCTTAATGCTCTCTTAATTTTATGTTAAAGAACCTTGCGAGCGCCTATTTACAGGCCGTTGACAAACACTGTTAAATTGTGTTAAAATGAGACTTAAAACGTTAATAATTTTAACTGTTTTTACTCATTTTAAGCCCGCTTTATATTATTAAACACTTGGCTTTTAAGCTTTTAAATACATAAAAAGAACTTCTGAATCACCAGAAGTTCTTTTAGTTTTATGCAATAAAATGCCTGATTTTTGAATTTTCCTAAACAAGCGTACCATAGAGGTCAAACTCTTCTGCAGAGGTAATAAGAACATCTGCAAACTCACCGATTGGGATATAAACCTCGTTTGTGGCTTCTACAAGTACTGTATTATCCACATCCGGCGAATCGAACTCGGTACGTCCAATAAAATAGTTTCCTTCTTTCCTGTCGAAGATACAGCGGTACACCTTACCGATACGCTCCTGGTTCTTCTCCCACGAAATCTGCGACTGAAGTTCCATGATTTCTTCTACACGGGCTTCTTTCACTTCCTGCGGCACATCATCTTCCAAAACATAAGCCGTGGTATTTTCCTCATGGGAATAGGTGAAGCAGCCCAGTCGGTCAAAACGCTGTGTACGGACCCACTCCTTCAACTCCTGGAAGCGTTCTTCCGTTTCGCCCGGGAAACCGACAATAAGCGTAGTACGAATGGCCATATCCGGCACCATAAATCTGAATTTGTCCAGCAGCGCATTGGTTTTCTCATGCGAGGTTCCGCGCTTCATTGCTTTAAGTATGTCCGAATTTATATGCTGAAGCGGTATATCTATATAGTTGCAAACCTTTGGCTCATTCTTAATGATTTCCAGTACATCCTCCGGAAAACCGGTCGGAAAGGCATAATGAAGGCGAATCCATTCAATACCTTCAACAGTTACAAGCCTCAGCAGCAAATCACCAAGTGCACGTTTCTTATAGATGTCCAGACCGTAGTAAGTAAGATCCTGCGCGATAAGGATAAGTTCCTTGACACCTTTCTTCGCCAGCTTTTCAGCCTCAATTACAAGATTCTCGATGGGTGTTGAAACATTCTTGCCTCTCATAAGCGGGATGGCACAGAAAGAACACGGCCTGTCGCAGCCCTCGGCAATTTTCAGGTATGCATAATGTCTTGGTGTGGTAGTAAGACGTTCGCCCACAAGTTCCTGGCGGTAATCTGCACCCAGATGTTTAAGCAGCAATGGGAGGTCGCGTGTACCGAAATACTGGTCTACATCCGGAATTTCGCGTATGAGGTCCGGCTTATATCTTTCGGAAAGGCAGCCGGTAACGAAGACCTGCTCCACCTCTCCCCTTTTCTTGGCCTCCACGAAGTCCAGAATAGTGTTTATGGATTCTTCCTTGGCATTATCTATAAATCCGCAGGTATTAATCACCACTATGTCTCCGCGGTCTTCGTGAACCACTTCTTTACCGTTTGCTTCCAGCTGACCCATAAGCACTTCGGAGTCGTACACGTTTTTGGAACATCCAAGGGTTACAATATTGATTTTCTTCCTGCCTGTTGATTTTGTGCGCATCTATATTCTGTTAAATCCGGACCTGTCCGGGGGTTATGCCGCATATCTGAACTCCTGGAATACGGGCGTGCAAATTTAGCAATAAAAAAAAGAATCAGGACGCTGATTCTTAGAGAGATGAAATTAAAAATTTCTTTCAGCGAAGTGCGGCTGAATGAGGTCTTTATCAGACAGGATAACGTCGGATGCAGGTAGCTTCCAGTCGATAGCCAGGTCCGGGTCATTCCAAAGCACACCGCCTTCTGATTCTTTATTATAAAAATTATCACATTTATAGGCAAAAACGGCCGTTTCCGACAGCACAGAAAATCCGTGTCCAAAACCGCGGGGCACATAAAACTGAAGTTTGTTTTCAGCGGTGAGTTCTATTCCGTACCATTTGCCAAAGGTGGCTGAATCCGGCCTAAGGTCCACAGCAACGTCCCAAACACTTCCCTCCAGGCAGGAAACAAGTTTCGCCTGGGCATGATCACCCTTCTGGAGATGCAGGCCACGAAGCACGCCATAAGAAGATTTTGATATATTGTCCTGCACGAAGTGCCCGTTCATACCCGTCAGCTCCTCAAATTTCTTTTCGTTGAACTTTTCGTAGAAGTACCCGCGTTCGTCTGTAAAAATGGAAGGCTCGAGGATATAACAGTCCTGCAGAGGAGTGGGTCTTATTTTCATAGTGATCCGGATATTTGTTTTTTGACCTGCCTTTTAACCAGTACATAAGCGGCAACAGAAAGCACCATGACCACAGGAATAAGTACAGATCCGGCCAGGTCAGAGAAAATAACTAATATATTAATTACAAGCTGGATTCCCGCATACGCAGCGCTCACTGCAATATGTGAATATCCTTTATCGTTGGCAAACAGCTGATACAGATGCCTGCGGTGCGCTTTAAAGATATTCTCGCCTAAACGCAGCCTTTCAATAATTGTAATTACCGTTTCTACTCCATATACGGCCAGCAGAAGTATCCATTTCAGTTCGCCGGTTGCGATAATAAGCGTTCCGGCAAGTGCCGCAATCCAGAAGGCAACTCCCATGCTTCCTACATCGCCCATAAAACACACAGCCTTCTTTCTGAAATTAAAAAAAAGAAATACAATACTGGCTATTGCTGGGTAAACGATGAAGTCTGCATCGGTAAATGCAGTCAGTGAACTGTTAATATAATAAAGACTGAGAAGGGTTACCAAACTGTATAGACCGGACATCCCGTTTATGCCGTCCATAAAATTGAAAGCGTTCAGGACTCCCATCGTAACAACTACCGCAACAGGAATAAGGAAAGCAGGAGTATTGGGTGCGGCTTCAATGAAATAAAAGAGGAACAGCACGGCCATAAACTGGAAGATAAGCCGGACTTTGGAGGAAAGACCGCGAAGGTCGTCAATGAAACTTACGGCACAAACCAGAAAAAGCCCCAGACCAAAAAGCATATAGTCTTCCGGATGTACCTCAGAGAAAATCTGACCATACGCAAGGTATACCAGAAATACGAATGGATATACGACACCACCACCCCGAATGGTAACCTCACTGTGGGCGCTGCGCCTGTTCGGTTTGTCAACGATATGATAATGATTGGCAATCCGAAAATATACAAGGCTGAACAGCAGTACTGCAGCCGCGATGATGATATACTCCATCTGTTAATTAAAACTTTTCAGGGTCTTCAAAAGACCGTCTTCTGCGGCAACCGGCAGATTTTCTATGCCCAATACCTTCTTTATTTTAGCATTGCTTACTACGTAGCTTTCAGTCAGTTTCTTTAACCGTTCCGTGGTAAGCGGCAGAGCCAGAAAGTCTCCGCTTTGAGCAGCGAAAGATATTAATTTCTGCGGGATATTCCAAAGTTTTACAGGTTTTCCTGTGGCCTCCCCAATGAGTTTAACCAGCTTGTTAGTAGCAACGGGCTGATCATCAGCAAAATGATATACGCCGGAGGGCAACTCCTTTTGTATCATTTGCCAGACCAGAAAATTAAGGTTGTCGATAGTTAGAAAACTGCGGCTGTTCTCATATGCTGCCAGGGGCCAGGGGATATTACGTGATACCACTTTATACAGCAGATTCAGGTTGCCTTTGTTACCGGGCCCGTGTACCATACAGGGCCGGATAATGAACAGACGTTTGCCCGCGGGCAGTTGCTGCGAAAGCAAATACTCCTCGGCCAGTCGCTTGGATTTGCCGTAGGCAGTTTGAGGATCAGGCCTCTGCTTTTCATCCAGGATACCTGTTACAGTATCCGCAGCGGCCTTTACGCTGCTGAAATAGAAAAAGTCCCGGATATCGGATTCCAAAAATTCATTGAAAAGGATTTTGGTCAGTTCTGTATTGATCTTATAATAATCGTCATCACACGCTACGTTGGCCGTATCATGAGCTTTTCCGGCCAGATGAATCAGCACCTGCGAATTCCTGTCCAGCAGTTCTGGCCACTCACTATTCCTGAGCGAAAGCGGAAGCACAGTCGCATCTTTTTCATTCAGGAAAACTGATAAATTGGATCCAACAAAGCCGGTGGCGCCTGTGATGGTTATCATAATGATTCGAAATAATTAAGTTGATGTTCCAAAAAGTGCTTACGCGAAAGTTGATCACGGATAGCGACAATATTTCTGCGAAATTCACTGAGAATTGTTTCATCCTTAAGCAGTTCGCTAATTTTTTCTGCGAAATCCTGGGGCTGCGCATCTAAAGGCATGAGAATTCCTGTAACATTGTCCTGAACAAGATCATTACAACCTCGCGCATCAAATGTGATAACCGGAATTACCATAGCGAGTGCCTCTACGATACAAACCGGAACCCCTTCCTTCTTACTGGGAAAAAAGAAAATATTAGTAAATGCAAGAAATTCCTGAACGTTATCTGTGAAACCAACGTCTATAATATTGGGGTTATTGGTAAGATATTCTTCCTCTTCCCTATTAAGACCAGTTGGATGTATACTATCTGGTCCACCCATGGTAACCAGCTTAATATTTTTAAAGTTGTTCTCAAGATATCTAAAGGTCTTAATAACTATATCATAACCCTTAAAATTAACATATCTCCCTGTAAAAGAAATAACAATATCAGATTCTTTTATATTGTATTGTTCTCTCAAACTTCCTTTGCTGCTGCGATAATTTTCAGGATTAAATTTTGTCAGGTCACAACCTAGCCCATTAGTAGGCAGCAGAAATACATTATCAAACATTGTGTTCAGTAAATTCTGGTCAGACTTATTTAGCACCCATACCTGATCTAGCCTACTTGTCGAAAAAATCTCCACGACTTTAAAAATTTGTTTTTTTATGAAATTTTCGATAGTTGGATAGCCGAGACCGTGAAAAGTGCCAATCGTACGATATGGTAATTTGCCATTAAGAATTGTTGTAAAAATACCAGTTGTGAAATGAATGCTCACTATATCTGGATTAATTTCCTTTATACTCCTCTGGATTTCAGTGGAAACCTTAAAGTGATTAAAAAGGTTAAAGCTGCGGGGAAATTTAAAAAAATGAAAACAGATTCCGTATTCGTCATAGTTATATTTATCCTCGACTTTAATCACTTTTTCCTTACCGGTGAATATATGTATTTTATAGTTTTTTCGCGAAAGCTCGATGGCTATCTCTGCCAAAAAATTATTAAAACTCCCGTAATCTGTTATCACGAAAATAATTGTTTTACTGTATGTTCTTACCATTATAATGTTCCCAGGTGAAAATTGTTTTTTTGTTCGTAGTAAAGAGATAGGAAACATTATCAGCGTAATCGAGAAGTCCGTGCGTTTCGTCTCGAGTTATGATATTTACATCCAGCAGATGTACATTCTGTACAGACCTCAATAAGATTTTTCCTGTGATAGTAGTATTTGAAACCAACACCTGATTGTACAGTTTCATATGGTTTTTTTTATTCTCTATATTGCTTGTAAAGATCAGTCCAAAGTCTCCTGTGGGATTTTGAACACCACTGTCTAGCGTAGAATTGAGAATTTTAATTTTATCCCTGAAAATAAAATTACGGTCAGAAGAGTTGGCCACGTCGTAAAAGAGTAATCCGCTGGCAGCGTTGCTTATAAAAGAGCACTGATCAAATATGATATTGCGTATTCCTGAACCTAAGCCATAACCTTCCATAATCCATCCGTTTCCGTAAACATTGCCATTAAAAACGGCTGGTTTTGCACCGGAAAATTTACCCCAAACATCTAGGCCATTGTTTTCAAACCGGGAATTTGTGCATCTGAAATTTTCTATAGAATCTCCGGAGCCTCCATGTCGCCGATTATTAAACGCTTGAAAGTTATCTATGCGGATATTCCGGATTGCGAAAACCTCAACCCCTCTATCCAAAGTAGTGTGTAGTCCTCGGTACAGCGCAATGCCATCAGTGACGCAGTTTCTTGCAGTCACATTTTTTATTGTGATATTATTGCTGAAGCCCTTGATAGAGATGCCGTGCTTACCCCCATCTCTTACTTCCAATGCAGGTTGTAGTGCTCTGTTGCCGTCGATTATGATATTATCCAAAACAATATTCTGAATCCCGGGATAGGTTTGAGACGCGACGAATGCTTCCTGTGCTTCTGTTGATCTATTGTATTTATTAGTATGCAGGTCGTTGCCAATGCTAATTACGCTAACGTCAGACTCTTGTGTGGGAATCGCATATAAGACAAAATTTTTAAGTTCTATGTCGGATTTTAGCCATAGCGAAGTAACATAATATGTTTTGTTCTGCCCGTCGATCACGCTTCCTTTTCTGGCTTGATTGATTAGATTCTGTATATACGGAGTATTATCAACTTGGCTATCGTACCCTTGAGTGCCAAGTAGCAGAATTATCAAGATGTATCTAAATATCATTTTGTTTTACCGCTAAAATTAATATTCGTCTTAAAAATTTTATTAAAGATAACGAACTGGTTAGAATAAACTGGCTCCCCTTTATTCTTTTCGTCTTCCATAAAAAATAGAAGTTCGATAATTCGCCCTTTTCCATCAGCCATAAATTGGATGAAAGGCCGCTAATGCCGTAACTTAATTTTCCTGTTATGCTTCTGGCGACAGTTTCATGAAGATAAATTCCTCTATATCTATAAGTCAGCTCCAGCCACAACCTGTAATCTTCTGAATATTTCTGGTTTTCTGAGAAACGGCTTTCACCAAGCTTTTTACGGCTCAGCAAAACCGTTGGAGTATTAAAATAATTGCGCTGAAGCAACTGTGCGAATGAAATAAAAACAAACTTGCCCCCTGTTTTAACCACACTTCTGTTGTAACCACCGGAAATTACACCCACCTCAGGATATAAGTTAGCGTATCTCACTTGAATTTCAAGTTTGTCCCGTACCCACATATCATCCGAATCCAGAAAAGCAATAAATTGTCCGGAGGATTTCTCTATACCTAGATTTCTTGCTTTAGACGGACCTTCATTTTCCTTCTTTGTATAAAAAATTTTCTTTTGAATATCCTGGTCGGATGCTGCAATAAAATCTTTTATAATTTTAGGTGAATCATCTAATGAGCCATCATCAATAATATACAGTTCCCAGTCAGTATAAGACTGCAATACTACTGATTGCACAGACTGGAGTACTGTCAATTCTGCATTATACACAGGCATTATAACTGAAACACAGCCATTACCTTCTTTCCCAAAAGAACTCATATGGAATAAATGGTGTTTCTACGAATTTTTCTTCGTTCATGAAATTTCGCATTTTCAGCGAAAGACTAAGGCAGGCGATCATAAAAAACACAGCCAGTAAGCGCTTCCGCAACACCTGTACTGTCTGAAAATGTGCGATAAATATTAAAAGTGTGAACATCATCAGCGTTTGAAAGCGTAAACCTGAATAGGATTTCAGTGACAAAAGAAAAGATAAAATTTCAAGCCCTAAAATTACAAAATATATCCAACTTAATTTTTTTTGAAGGTACCAGTTAAATAAAAATACAGTAAAAAAGAGGATCAGCGGAGATAATCCCGAAATACCGGAAGGACGGCTTATGTCATTGTAAACATCAACCTTATTGTCAAAATACTCGAAGTCCAGGATACTTACCACCGCGTAACCCACTACTACTAAAAAAAGTAGATGGATTTTCTTAAAGTTGACTTGTGAAAGATAGATAAGAACCACCATAAGAAAAGAGGAATATTGCATGCTGACTGCAAGAAGTGCAAAAACAAAAAATAGAAAACTATTCTTTTTAGGTTTGCTTAATTGATGTGCGGCCAACGAAACGAGTGCAAAGCTCAATCCATACCTAAGGCCATTCATAGTCATATCAAAATAGAAGTAGGGAAAAAGTAAGAAGGTAAAAATAAGCAGTTGATACTTACTGTTTGAATAGGATTTTATAAGTATTAAGGTAGTCAGTAAGGCTATTGCAGGAATAATAAAATAAACGCTCGGATAGATATAAGATAGAAGTAAACTCAGGTACTTAAAGCCAGGTTCATAAGTAACTTTCTCACTGTTTCCATTAAAGCTGTTCCCGATCCAGCCGTAATATGATTCCTTATCCGTACCGGAATCTCCACTCAGTACCGAGATAACAATAGCAGGCAAACATGCTAAGAACAGAAATGTTGCGTATGATTTTAATTTCAATTTTGAAATATACATCATCGACACCATAACCATTAAAATCACCGAGGGAAGAAGATAGTATAACATGTTTTTTTACTGCTTTTTATATTACTGAGAACGGCATACGTCGGTTTGATTAACGAAGTTCAGATTATACCACACCTCTAACCCAGTTTGCTTAAAATTCTGGAAAGTTCTGCATCGTAATCATAGGAATTATAAAATTCCGAAGCCCGCGATGCATAATCATCATAATTCTCGATTATGTCCGACAGAGCAGAAATAACAGATTCCCTATCAATAAAATCGGCACATCTTCCCATCTTGTTTGTCTCAATGGTATTGTAAAGCCCAGGGATGTTGTTGCCAAGCATTGGAAGCTCAAAATTAGAAAACTCCCACAACTTATTTGGAGCGCAGAAAATATTGTTCAGGCTAGAGTGGTCATAAGACAATACACCGATGTGCGCATGGCTGGTAATATGTAAATGATAAGGCGGCGCAACAAAAGGTATATAAAGTATAGCTGGATTTATAGCGAGAAGCTTCTGGAGATACTGTGTTTCTGGCCCCATCACAATAAGAGAAAATTCCGGACGTTCGGTTAGGACCTTGCACAGGCCCTCCAAATCTCTTTCCGGTCGTATCATTCCCTGATAAATAATGATCTTGGTGCCATCCAAAGTTCTGATTTTGTCTTCTATATCTTTTGGAAGCGGCAGATTTCTACCGCTAATACCAGTATAGGGTTTGTTTAGAATTACTTTTGGCGTATGTGGCAATTTCCACCAGACTCTAAGGATGTGCGCTCTTTCATCATTAGAGCATATTACCATTTTCGCTTTAAGCGCGAATTTCTTCAGTCTCTTTAAATATAGGGGTTCATCATCAAACAGCTCATACAAATTTAAAACATAGTTACAGTTCAGTAATTTGCTGCCTAAAGCTAAGGTAGTATCTGCTGCCGGTAACCAAATAAGTTTTGAAGTATAATTGTTTTCGTTAATAATTCTCCAGAATGTTCTTCGGATTTTCAACCAGTAAAGTATCTTGTTTTTTGAAGGAACTATGTTAGTGATATGAAGAGTCTCGCACATCTCATGCAATTCTTGCCGCATGGCTTCTGTTCTTTCGTAACCCAAGACAAGATGAACCCGGTAACCGTTTTTCTTTAGGTATCTTAATAATGATAAAATCGGCGGAAAGTCCGATACACTAGTCTTATGCAATACAACTATTTCTTTGTTATCCATTCCGTACAAGTTAAAAACATTTACCTAACTATTTTTTTAATGTATAAAAACTGAATAAGTGTGTGAACTACATAACTTAACAAATATGCTACAGCTAAACCAGTTGCTCCCAATTTCAAATGTGACACGAAAAGCATGCAAGTGCCAATGAGAGTTCCGGCCCAAATAAAATTCACTAACAACCCAAGCCACATTTTTCCCTGACTTGCAATCGCTTGACCTACCACATTATTTACCGCAATAAAACCCGTTGTAACAAACATAATAATGAGCGGAACAAGCGCGTCTTGGTAATTATCACTGTACAGTCTGATGATTACTGGTGAAATCAGGATTAATATGGTGACTATTCCAAAAGCTATAAAAAAATTCAGCTTTATGTTTTTATTCAAAATGTGTTTATAATCGCTTTTTCTGTCTACACTTTGTGATAGTAATGGTAAAGCAATCTGTGCTAAAGCGGTTGGAATGAACAATATGGTGCTTCTCCATTGGTGAGCGATGTCAAAATCAGCCATTTGCTCGAAACCGTTATGTTCCTGAATCAAAAAATAATTACAGAGCCACGTAACCGGACCTACCATTATTCCGGCAAATATAGCAGGAAAGCTGAACTTCCACAGCACTTGGCTCTCCTTAAAATTATCTTTCTTAAAAATACTAATAGAAAAAATCTTATAAAATTCTCGGTTCAGTGTCCGGAAATTTAGGATAAAAAGAAACAAATAATTCAGTCCAAAAGCTACAACAACCGCTTGCAATCCAAGATATCTAGAAGCAACAACCATCGCAATTGAAGAAACTACGCCCGCAACAGCGTTATTGATTGAGAGCTGTTTAAAATTTTCAAGACCCGCAAGTATACCACTCTGTATGCCGTTCAGTGACGAAAAGAACAGTATAAAAGCACTTATTCTTATTTCAGTGATTATTTGAGGAGCTTTAATCATCATCGCAATTTCCTGAGCATAAAAATAGACCGATATTCCTATGATTATACTAATGATTAGGGCAAAAAAAGTTGATAACCCAACAATTCTTTCTACCTTTTGTTTGTCGGTAAAACGATATTGAGAAATATACTTGGTGGCAGTAATTCCAAGTTCCATCCCGGCGAACATAGCAAACATCAGGATGGTAGACTTTATTATGCCAAACTCACCATACTCGTGTTTACCCAAATGCTGAGTCACGAGGATCGTCGCCACCAACAACGAAAGTTTAGACAGGATATTACCAGTAAGTATCCAAAAACTATGATGGAAAATTCTCTTATTTAATTCGGAAGATAAGACTGCTTTAATTCTACCATTGATAAGGTTTAGCAATTTACTCACAGCACTCGGAAGCTAAATATTCCACAATTCTTCTACAGGCATTTCCGTCACCGTAAGGATTGTGCAAAGCACTCATTTGCTGATAGCGAGCCTCGTCCTTTAGCAACATCCGTGTTTCGGCAACAATTTTGTCTTTGTCTGTGCCTACAAGAATCACGGTACCTGCCTCCACTGCTTCAGGACGCTCTGTAGTGTCACGCATTACTAAAACGGGCTTACTTAGACTCGGTGCTTCTTCCTGTACACCGCCCGAATCCGTGAGGATTAGATACGAGCGGTCCATTAACCAGACAAACGCAGGGTAAGATTGCGGCTCTATAAGTATGATGTTACTAACTCCCCTCAGCATGTCATATACTGGCTTCCGAACATTTGGATTGAGATGCACGGGGTAGACTATCTGTATTTCGGAATGTTCTTCTGCAATTTGTCGGAGTGCCCCGCTGATGTTTAAAAAGCCCTGTCCGTGATTTTCTCTTCTATGACCAGTAACCAGAATAAGTTTTTTGGAGTCATTTAACAATTCTCGCAGCTTGCGAATATCTTCACTATCTTCCAATTTTACTTTTTGGGAGCTATACAATAAGGCATCAATTACAGTATTTCCTGTTACAATGATAGTTTTGGGATCAATGTTTTCTGCAATTAAATTCGCTTTTGATTGATCTGTAGGGGCGAAATGGTAGTCAGCAATCCTACCCGTAATTTGCCTGTTAATTTCTTCAGGAAAGGGTGCTTTTTTGTTAAAGGTCCTTAATCCTGCTTCCACATGGCAGACTTTAGCCCCTGAATAAAATGATGCGATCGCGGCGGCCATAGACGTGGTGGTGTCGCCGTGTACAAAGACGAAATCTGGAACGTAACTGTCTAATATTTCTTTTAATCCTAATATAATTTCTGAAGTTAGAGAATAAAGATTCTGATTAGGTTTCATCAGATTGAGATCAAAATCTGGTTTGATCTCAAAGAAGTCTAGAACCTGATCAAGCATCTCACGATGCTGCGCAGTAACACAAACTTTTGTTTGAAATCCCGGTTGCGTTCTAAAGTATTTCACAAGTGGAGCCATCTTTATGGCCTCAGGCCGGGTGCCGAAAATAATTAATATTTTTTTCATAGGATCCTGTTCTTAAGTCTCTGCCAGAAACTTTTCTCCACTGCCGCATATCCGTAACCATACTTATTACCATACCCAAAGTAGGATTTCTCCACATCATTCAGCACAAAAGCCACGTTCTTAATCTTTTTGGCGTCAATCTGCTTATTGGCAAAATCAATGAGGCCTTTCTCGGTATACGCTGATCGCGTCACATACAGCGTGGCATCGGCCATCTCCGCAAACAGGAAGGTATCGGTTACCAGCATCAGTGGTGCTGTATCCAGGATTACATAATCATAATACGGTTTTACCTGCTCTATAAGCTGCTCGTACCGGCCGCTCGACAGGAGTTCTGTTGGATTAGGCGGAATGCTTCCGGAATAAATCACGTCACAGTACGGATTGAAACTGCTCACATGTATAATATCGTTCACTGCAGTATCCTCATCATGAAGGAATTCAGTAAGTCCTGCCAAACCCTTCCGCGCGGGATTGTAGCGCTGCAGTTGTGGATTACGGATATCGGAACCTATTATAAGGACCTTGTGCTTTGGAGTAGCCAGCGTGAGGGCAAGATTTACTGATACAAAGGTCTTTCCTTCCCCTTTTACCGACGAGGAGACAAAAATGACTTTTCCTCTGTCCTTCTTCGGCAGCATGAAATTCAGGTTGGTAATAATAATCCTGAAAGCTTCTGCCATGGGCGACAGGTCGTTCTGACCCACAAGTTCACTCTGCCCTCTTTCCACCTGCGGCAGCTCGCCCAGAATTGGAGCATGCGACAGTTTTTCCAAATCATGCTTAGAGCGGATTTTATTGTTAAGCAGTTCCTTCAGATAAATAAAGACAAAGGGCACCAGAAGTCCTAAAAGAAGTGCAGCGCCCAGTACAATCATCTTCTTGGGTGCTACAGGCTTTTCTGATGGATACGCTTTATCTATTATTCTTGCTTTTGGCGCCGTTATGGCTAGTGATATTGCCGCTTCCTCCCTCTTCTCCAAAAGCAGGAGGTACAGGTTCTCCTTGGTTTGCTGTTGCCTTTCAATGCTTCGGAACAGTTTTTCCTGCGCTGGAATCCTGCGGATTTTTGAACTTATGACATTTTGCTCTCCGGCTATCTGATCTCTGGATGCCTGCAGCGCGGTTCGGTTCTTAATCAGGTTATCCATCACCGATGCCCGCAGTGCCGCTATCTGACGGTTAAGGTCTGTAATGAGCGGGTTTTGGGGTGTAGCGTTCTCCAGCAGATTATTACGTTCCAGTATAAGCTGGTTGTAGGCCTGTATATTCGCCGAAGCGGTGGGATTACTTAGGCCAACGCTGGAAGGCAGGGTTTGGTTATTGCCAAGTCGAGACATATAGGATATCAGGTCACCGGTAAGTGCAAGCTGTGTTTCTGTTTCAAGGAGCTGTGCCCGGGCATTGGCCGAACTTCCTAAAGCTAAACTGGCTTCTGTGGGGATATCTGTAATATTATTTGCTACCTTAAACTGCTCTTTTTGGCTTTCTACCTCACCGAGTTCATTCGCAATGATCCTTATCCGGTCATCAATAAAGTCCTTCGTTTTCTTGGATTCCGAATTCTTATCGTTTATTGCATCCGCATTATAGGATTCTACCAGTTTATTGATGATTTGCTTTCCTTTACCTATATCCGGATAATCCAGTTTAAGTTCCACCACAGTTGCATCTTTATCCACCAGGTCTATCAGGGTCATCTTCTGGAAGTCGTTCACGGTTTTGACAGTGCTCCTGTAGATGATTTGCAGTTCCCCAATGTCCTCCTTATTTGCCGCATCATATTCGGGGTTTTTAAGAATCATGATATTTGCAAAAGGCAGGCTGATTGTTTTCCCTAAGCCAGTTACTACAGGTTTAGGCAGATCTTCCGATTCAAGTTCGACCTTACTGCCTGTAAGGCGCAGAAGAAGAGGTGCAAATGATTTTTTGTCACTGTTCTTCTCAGAAATAAGCTTAATAATTAAAGGAGCAGACGAGCCGTAGAGTTCAGTGGTTGTAAGACCGTTTTTATTTAAAAGAACAGTTTGCAGGCCCAGCGAAGTAACCACATCCTGCATAAGTTTCTTGGATTTGAGTACTTCAATTTCATTTTCAATGCTGTTGGTGCCCATGGAGCCCATTCCGCTCAGATCAGAAAGCATAGCCATATCTGATGACGGCGCCTTCTTGGTGTCTTTTATAAGTACGGTAGAGGTTATATTGTAAACGGGAGTAGCGGTTTTAATATAAAAAACGGCTATAGCCAGCAAAGTGACTGCCGAAAGCACAAACCACCACCATTTGCGGAGGTAAGGTTTTATAATTTCATTGATGTTTACCTCCTCAGAAGTCTGCACTTCTGTATTTGATGTTACACTCATGTAGTTCAGACTAAAAAAATGTTAATTCTTGAAAATGGTGATGAAGATACCCGCCAGGCCGATAAGGGTGCCCGCTATGGCAATATAGGTACCTGTGTTGGGATCCAGCCGCGCTACTTTTTCTTTTGTTTGATTTGCCGAAACATAAATCACGTCACCCTGCTTTAGCTGGAAATACGGCGAGTTGATGAAGTTGGCCTCCAGAAGATTCAGCCTTTCCTCGGTAATCACGCCGTTTACGTTGCGAACCATCAGGATATCATCACGCTTTCCGTAAATAGTCAGGTCTCCCGCAAGTCCAAGTGCGTTTAACAGCGTAGTCTGACCTTCAGGAATAGTGTACTGCCCCGGACGGGCCACCTCGCCCAGTACCGTCACCTTGAAATTAGCGAGTCTGACGGTAATCACAGGGTTTTTTACATAGTGTGAGATACTTTCGTTAAGTTCTGCCTTTAGAGTTTCCACACTCTTTCCGGTAGTACTTAGTGTTCCCAAAATTGGGAAATCGATATTTCCTTCGGAATCTACAAGATAGGTACGCTCCACGTTGGGTGCAGCCGTGGGAGCAGGGGTCTGCGCTGTGTAATATCCCTGGTTGAACGGCCTTACTACCTCCATGTTCTTGGCCGAAACGAAGATGACTAGCTGGTCCCCTTTCTGTATGGTCGCCTGCGCATTATTTAAAGCTGCCTGCGTTGCTATCTGCTTGGCATTCTGCAGATAATTCAGTTCACTTTGCTTTTCTGGCTTGCGCGTCGTACAGGACTGCAGGAAAAACATAAAAAGCAGCACACCAATGATTCTGTTCATATTTCAAGTTAAGAGGCAAATATACGATATTGATTTATTTAATGGCAAGGCTTATCTGTTGGCTCTGCGCGCATGTTGCTCAGTTAAACTGACCCCGGCCGGAAGCCGACGTTCTCCGTCCGGCGGTGTACATTCGGCCAATAAGATCCACTACGCTCAGGCCGTCGGCGGGATCCATGGCCTGCTCTGCATTTCCCCTAAGCACGTCCACAATGTTTTCGAAAATAAAATGATGGTTTAAGGCCGAGCCCTTATAGGACCCGTAGTCGTTCTCCGGATTGGTGGGAGCAAGTTCCGGCATGTCATAGTCTTTAATATGACAAACTTCCACTTTATCCATATACTGTCCGCCAATTTTTACGGAACCGTTCTCTGCAATCACGGTCAGCGAGCTTTCAAGGTTCCTGTTCCATACCGAAGTGGAAAAGTTCAGGCACCCCATAGCACCGTTTTCAAACTCTAAACGTATCATGCCGCTGTCCTCAAACTCCGTAAGCCGACTGTGGTTAAAGTCTGCAAACCACGAATCAATATGTTTCACATCGCCAAAAAGCCAGTACATAATATCAATGAAATGTGAGAATTGAGTATACAGGGTGCCACCGTCCAGTTCTTTGGTTCCGCGCCAGGAGCCCGGAGCATAATAACGCTCGTCCCGGTTCCAGTAGCAGTTCAGCTGAATCATATAAAGCTTTCCCAATTGGCGGCCTGAAATCATTTCCTTAAGCCAGACAGCCGGGGGCGAATAACGGTTCTGCATCACCAGGAATAGTCTCCGGTCACGTTCCTTAGCCACCGCAATCAGATGTGCTGCATGTTCCCTGTGAAGTGTTACGGGTTTTTCTACAACTACATGACGGCCCGATTCCAGGACCTTGAGAGCCTGGTTATAGTGAAGGCCATTGGGGGTGGCAATAGTGATTACATCAGGATCTGCATCTGAAGCCAGCAACTGCTCAAGCGACGAAAAAAAAGGAACGCCATAAGGCATAATACCCAACTCTTCCTGGGGCTTTACATCAACCAATGCAGTAAGTACACAGTCTTCATTACGGCTGATCATCTCAGCATGTCTCTTGCCTATATGTCCGCATCCCACTACGGCAATCCTTATCTTCTCCGACATTTTATCTCATTAAACTTTCGTCCCTTACAGGGGTCTAAATATAAATAAAAATGTGCAGAACGAAGCAAAATCAGGGCAGAAGTTTGGTTGACAGTTGGACGCAAGATGATCAAGTCTGATTCAAAATAAATAATCCAAAATCCACGGGTAACTTAACTCTGTGTCCTCCGTTCAGCCTCTGTATACTCTGTGGTTAAATAAGATAAAAGAGCAAAGAGGAAAGAATAAAGACAGTGCCGCGGAGATTTCTGCGGTTCTTTCTCTGTGTACTCTTTGTGTCCTCTTTGTGCCCTTTGTGGTTAAATATGAGGTATTTACCAGGATCCAGGGCTAACAATCTGTTTTAAGGTTAGACGGTTTCAAGTCTGATTCAAAATCAATAATCCAAAATCCACGGGTAACTTAACTCTGTGTCCTCCGTTCAGCCTCTGTATAATCTGTGGTTAAATTAAATAAAAGAGCAAAGAGGAAAGAATAAAGACAGTGCCGCGGAGATTTTTGGCGGTTTTTCTTTGTGTACCCTTGGTGTACTTTGTGGTTAAACATGAGCTGATTACCAGGATCCAGGGCTAACAAACTGTTTTAAGGTAAGACGGTTGGACGCAAGCTGATCAAGTCTGATTCAAAATCAATAATCCAAAATTCACAATTAACTTAACTCTGTGTCCTCCATTCAGCCTCTGTGTACTCTGTGGTTAATTAAGAAAAAAGAGCAAAGAGGAAAGAATAAAGACAGTGCCGCGGAGATTTTTGGCAGTTCTTTCTTTGTGTCCTCTTTGTGCCTTTGTGGTTAAACATTAGCTGATTACCAGGATCCAGGGCTAACAATCTGTTTTAAGGTAAGACGGTTTTAACGTCTGATTCAAAATAAATAATCCAAAATACACGGGTAACTTAACTCTGTGTCCTCTGTTCAGCCTCTGTATACTCTGTGGTTAAATAAGATAAAAGAGCAAAGAGGAAAGAACAAAGACAGTGCCGCGGAGATTTCTGCGGTTCTTTCTTTGTCTACTCTTTGTGCCTTTGTGGTTAAACATGAGCTGATTACCAGGATCCAAGGCTAACAATCTGTTTTAAGGTAAGACGGTTTTAAAGTCTGATTCAAAATAAATAATCCAAAATCCACGGGTAACTTAACTCTGTGTCCTCTGTTCAGCCTCTGTATACTCTGTGGTTAAATAAGATAAAAGAGCAAAGAGGAAAGAACCAAGATTGAATGAGAGCCAGGCAGTAAATTCTCCCAACTCCCCTACAACTTTACGCCTTTACGCCTTTACAACTTTACAGTCTCGGCTCGTGAATCCCGGCTCTACCCTCTGACCCCCTTAATCCAGTGCCTCATACACGGAATTGTTACTTATGAACTCCGGAACGATATTCTTCAGGTTTCTTACCACATCCACTTTGTCCCTGCGAAGGGCCGCTTTGATTACTAAGTTGGTCAGCCCGTCTATCTGATCGAACGGCAGGCAGGCATCCTTCGAAATAAGTATTTTCTCGTGGTGGGTCTGCAGCGTCTTGGTACCGTCGGTTAATAACTCTTCGTAAAGTTTTTCGCCCGGTCTTAAACCCGTGAACACAATTTTAATATCAAGGTCGGGTTCCAAGCCGGAAAGTTTAATCATCCGCTCCGCCAAATCAAGTATTTTAACAGGTTCACCCATGTCAAAAACAAAGATCTCACCGCCATTACCCATAGTACCGGCCTCCATAACAAGTTCGCAGGCCTCAGGAATAGTCATGAAATAACGTACAATATCGGGATGTGTGATGGTGATAGGTCCGCCTTTTTCAATCTGCTTCTTAAAATGCGGTATTACGGAACCGTTGGAACCCAAAACATTCCCAAAGCGCGTAGTGATGAACTTGGTTTTATTATTATCCACCTCCTGAAGTGCCTGAACGTAAAGTTCCGCAGTTCTCTTGGATGCTCCCATTACATTGGTCGGATTTACAGCCTTATCGGTAGAAATCATTACAAAACGGTTTACCTCATAGCGGCTGGACAGGAACGCCAGATTTTTAGATCCCAGAACATTGACCAGGATGGATTCATGCGGGTTTTCTTCAATCAGCGGCACATGTTTATAAGCAGCTGCGTGATAGACCATTGCAAAATGATACTTTTGAAAAAGCGGCTCCAGGCGGTGTCGGTTGGAGATATCAGCCAGCACGAACTTAAAATTAACTTTAGGGAAGTTCGTTCTCAGTTCCAGTTCTGTCTCGTATAGTGGTGTTTCTGCCTGGTCCAGTACCACGATAAGTGCAGGTTCGTACTGCGCCACCTGCCTTACAATCTCACTACCTATGGAACCTGCTCCTCCCGTTACCAGGATGATCTTTCCGAAATGACGGCTTTTGATCTCGTCATTCTCAATCTTGATAGCCTTTCGGTTCAGCAAGTCTTCAATCTGAAGGGATTTTATTGAGGCATCAGGGTCATTGTTCCTCAATTGCTGCAGGGTGGGTGCTTTATAAACCTGCAGGTCTTTTTCCAAAAAGAAGGCCACCCACTGATTAAGCTCTTCCTTGGACATCATCTCCTTTACCACCAGGATACCGTCCAGCATAAGGTCCTCCTTGCTGGTATTCTCAATCTTATCCTTACTGTAAATGGGTTTACCCAGCAAACTGGCACGGGCCGAATCATTCCGTTGGGTCAGGAAGCCTGCAATATGATAGGGCAGATTAGGGTTATCCAGTACGGCACGCGCTACTGCCACAGCCTGTTCATCTATTCCCAGTACCCAGATTCTTGTACGCTGCGCACTGCGCCGGTATTCCCGGGCATAGTAAAAAAACTCCTTTACCGCCAGGCGGAATATAAAGAGGAAAATGAATGAGGTTGTGAAGAATATGGCCGAAAAAGGAATGGACATATAAATCAGTCGCTCATTTGTGACCAGATAAAATAAAAAACTTCCAACACCTACGCTAAAAGTAGTGCAGAAGGTGGCCATAAACAGTTTAAACAGGTCTATAAATGTGGAATGGCGTATAATCCCTGTAAAGGTGCGAAATATAAACATGAAGAATACGCTTATGCCCAGAATAAGAAAATACATATAATTCCGTCCGTAAAATACCGACTGAACACTATAGGTCAATTTCTCAATTACATAACAGGAAAAATACACAGCAGCGGCCACAAAGCACAGATCGAGAATCAGTACTACCCACCGCGGCAGATAACGGATATCTGTAAGGTTAATTAAAGTATCCCCGCCATATATTTTGTTTCCAAATCTCCGAAGCTTCATATTCTTCGTATTAAGGTTTGGGTTAAAAGATCGTTTTTCATCAATAATTGTGTGTGTTTTTTTTTAAATTATACAGAAGGAGACCACGCTACTTCAGGCACCATTGTTTGTATGGCTTCAGCAATACGTTCATGTTCGGCGGCCCCGAGATTGGAGCCCGAGGGCATGCAGAGGCCGTCTCTGAATAGTTCTTCAGAAACACTGCTACCGAAGAAATCGGTGCCGCGGAATACCGGCTGCATATGCATAGGCTTCCATAATGGACGCGACTCAATTCCTTTGTTCAGCATTCTAAGCCTTAAGTCCTCACGGGTAAATCCGGTTTTCGCTGGATCCACAAGTATGGAAGTTAGCCAGTGATTGGAGAAAAAATCCTCATTAGGTTCAGTAAAAACCTCAATTCCGTCTACATCCTTGAAAAGATTGGCATAGAAGGACTGGTTCCTTTTTCTGGCGGCTACCCTTTCATCCAAAACTTCCATCTGTCCGCGGCCGATACCTGCCGATATATTACTGAGACGGTAATTGTAGCCAATATGGGTATGTTCATAATGCGCTGCTGCATCACGTGCCTGGGTGCCCAGGAAAATACTTTTCTTTTTGAGCAACGGATCTTTGGTTACCAGCGCGCCGCCTCCTGAAGTGGTAATGATTTTATTGCCGTTAAAACTAAGGATGGCCATCTGACCAAAGGTGCCGCATTTGACTCCTTTGTAAGTGCTGCCTAAAGCTTCAGCAGCATCCTCCAGCATGGGGACACCATACTCATTACAGACAGAAATAAGTTCATCCATTTTCGCCGGCATGCCGTACAGATGTACTATGATCACAGCTTTGGGTAGTTTTCCTTTTTTCGCACGGTCTGCCAGCGCCTCCTGCAGGGCTTCCGGACATATATTCCAGGTATCCTTTTCACTGTCTATGAAAACGGGCGTTGCCCCCACATAAGCAATGGGATTGGCCGAAGCAGCAAAGGTCATGGACTGACAGAATACCTCGTCGCCCGGACCGATGTCCAGCATGACAAGAGCCAAATGAAGGGCTGCGGTACCCGCACTCGTTACCGCTACATGAGATCCGTTTCCAAGATATTCTTCCAGATCCGACTCAAAACCATTAACATTCGCACCAAGCGGTGCCACCCAGTTGTCAGTAAATGCCTGGTGGATATACTTCAGTTCATTTCCGCCCATATGCGGTGTGGAGAGTAAAATTTTAGGATTCATCAAGTGTTTTTTTAGAATATGGGGCCACCAGCTCAGCAATCTTTGCCGGGCTGAGCAGGGAATCTACAGTAATTTGCGGGGACGGGCGAAAGCCCAACAGCCTCGCTGTTGGCATAATTTCAAAAAAGGTATTCCTAACGGATTTGATTACAATCATGCACCTATAAAGTAAAGTTCACTGTAAGCCCACAAAATTACATTTTTTACCCTAATAAATTATAAAATCCTCTAAGATTAATCTGTCTGGCATAAAGTCCCTCTCTGATATGTCCCGCGGTAATGCCTGTTGTAGTAATTTTGAGTACAGTGCGGAAAAAAGGGCATTCCTAAAAATGCCCTTTGAAACAATTATAATACAGTAATTTATTTACCTGCCGACAATGGGGGTTGCGGACAGGATAATAAACTAAGGTTTTGTTATGGCCGGTTAGGCGGTTATTCTTAGTTTTGCAGCCGTCTGCACTTCTGCTTGATTGGTCGCAGTAACCAGAGAACTCAGATTCAGTCTTCCATTGGCACCGTGTTTTATTCCACGGCTTTCAAAATAGATACGTCCCGAGCCTGTTTTGTCCGCATTTTCATACATGATATTCAGTTCCCTTTCCAATCCTGCTCTCGTATCGCTTCTTCTGTCTTTATTTTGGTTCATAATATTATTCATTTACAATTTCATATACTGATTCTATATTTTCTCTCGTAATCCTGTGTGCCACAGCATTATTAAGTGCATGCTTTACAAAATGATTGTAACTGCCGGAAAGCCACTGTTCGCGGTTAAAACTCCGGCGTACATACCAATCGGACATCTTCACCTTATTGTGCGTTAGGGGGAAACAGTAGTCACCCATTAGTTTTGTAATATTTTCTGAAAACTGCTGGTCCAGAAAATGACCGGACTGCAGGTCATCCAGCACATCCTGTAGTGATGCAAATGCCAGATGAGGTACATAGGGTTCACCTGCTACCGCCACAGTCTCCTGTAAGTTGCTGTGTACGGCAGTGCTAAGTTCCGTAAAGCCCGCACGCTTAAGTTCAGTTCCCGCATCCATTAAATTTTTACGGATGCTTAAATGCCGTATGGCTGCTGCACTGCCAATGATTGATGGAAACTTCTGCAGTGCTGCACCAGTCACAGATGGGTATTTTACAGAGGCCTGATACAAAACCATACTGCACAGTTCAGTCGCGGGTTCCGGTCGGTCCTCTATACACTGTTCCAGCAACTCCTTTACGGTTTGTGGAACCGCGGATACCAGGGTGATCAGCGTTTCTTCGGCACGGATACTTACCGCATTGTCGGGATGGTTCAGGTGCCAGATCAGCAGCCGCAAAGCCATCTGGCTACCGGAAACTGATTGTTCTGAACGGTTCAGCCAACTGTATTTATCGGTAGAAGCCTTATCAGGACGGACCAGGTAGTGGAAATGTTTGCTGATGACATCCAGCAATTCTTCACCTGGCAACTCGCCGGCTTCAGCATTCAGTAACTGCTCTAATCCAGAGCAAAGTGCTTCGGTATCAAAGCCATAATCGTCCGCCGGACTCAGTACATGCTGAACCCAATGCGATCCCTGCCTGCTTACACCGATTTCTTCCCCATGTTTCACTCCGTTTAAAGAACCTTCAAACGGTCCTGTGCTGCCCGTATCCTCCAGGATCATGGGCTCATTGACCTGAATAAAACCTTCAATTCGGGCATAGTTCGTTGGCGAGAGTCTCAGCATGAGTACGCCTGCCAGCTTGCGAAGTGTTTTACGGTCCAGAGATCGGGAAAGCCTGAGCGTCCAGTCTTCACAGATCTGGTCAGTTTTGCCGTCTTTTAAAGTTTCAATTTCATTAAGGATATCTGCCATTCCGCTTCCGTACAACTGTACTTCCCGCGCGCTTGCGGTTGTTGGTACAAACAGACTGCACAAACCCCATTTCAGGTAGGGATCACAGTCCAGGTGTTCCAGAATTTCCAGCAGTGCACTGCTCTCACGAAGATTGGCAGCTCCCGGGCGGTAGCCTGCTCCACGGGTGGGTGCATCAAACGTGGAACTTTCTGCATTCATCAGTACTACTTCCGGTGGTGGTAAAACTTCAAATTTATAGTACGCTAATGCTTTTTCCGTCATTCCCGCTGCCGTAAGTATTCCTGCAAACTCTTCTTTGAAAGGCTTTACCGCATTGGGAAACGTCATCTCACCGGCCGCAGAATCCAGGATGGCGGCAAAATTCTGAAGGGCCGTACCCGATGCGGTGGGGAAATGCTTAAGAGTTTCAGTAATCAGACCGAATTGGGATTCACCACGCCAAAAAGGACCCATGGAACTTTCCAGCATTCGCTGCCAGCTGAAGGCAGCTTTGTCTTTATCATTATAGAGGCCGCAGCATTCTGTTATGCTAATCAGTTCTTCACATCTTTCCCAACGGTTTTGTATGCCGGAAAGTACATGTTCCTGCCACCGTTCCATCAGCTGCAGCACAAATTTTCTGTCTACTTTGGCCGGCAGCAGTGCCACAGCGGTCGCTGCCATCACTTTTCTGAATCCTTCGCTGTAAAGGCCAAGCTGACCGGTGCAGCCGTTACACATTTCCTGCAGTAATTGAGGCAAGTCATCAGGCACAAGTCCATGGGTAAGGGAGATCAGTTTTTCCCAAAGTAGGGGGAATACCTGCTCCGGCAGTTGGTAGCTTCGCTCCCACTGGCTTCTGGAATCCAGAGTAAATCGCATCGTAGGAACAAGCTGTAACAGACAGTTCTGCAGTTTTTCTGTTTCCATACCTCGGCTGGCCTTCTGATATTGGGCTGCACCCTCTAAAAAGTAAACTTCATTAATAAGTTGCTGCAGATCTGTTTGCCACGACTTCGCATGCCACTTCTTGGCTTTTACTTCAGGCATAGCGCCATCATGCAGGTATCCTCTGCAAATTGCCGCCAGACTCATGCGCTCATAGCTCTCGAAATCAACGTCCACACGGTTGGGCGTCCACAGGGAGGTGGAGGTATGCTCATATAGATACTGCGTCATCAGGTCACGCAGCAATGCCGTATCAGTACTGTTATGAATAAGTGGTGTGATTAGTATTGCCCGTTCCGACGCACACTGTGGTGCTCCGTAAATACGGATCATTGCTTCCAGGTTCGCGGTCATGGTACGCAGTACTGCATTCACCGGCAAACGCTGCATAGTTTCCCCGCCGAAAACCCTCCCGAATTCCAATAGGGATTTCGCGTAGGAAGCGATTCTTGAATGATCTTCAGCACAGTCCAGTAAGTTATCCAGGTCTTCGCCGCTGCTTAACAGCTCACCGTAGGTTAGCATAAGTGGGTCATTCCACGCCACACAGTGATCCCAGATCAGCTGTACGGTTTGCGCTGCACTCCATTCCATATCCGGGTAGGTGCAGGGATCAGGAGCAAATACAGGTGCATTCCAGGGTGTTTTTGCTTCCATGGCCGCATAATACAGGGCCGACCGTAAACTGTCATCAAGTTCACTTCGGAACTGCTGGTCTATGGCTGTCCGCAGTTGTGCGGCCTCTGCCCAGGCTTCGCAGGCATACAGTTTACCAAGAAAATGAAAGGCGCGGTCCGCGGTCACCTGTAAAGCGTTATTCCTTGTAAGGTACAGCAATACTTCTCCAAACTTTTTCTGCGCTATGAGGGCGCTGGCCAGTTCTTCCCTAAATTCAGCAAACGTTGTCCGGTACCGCACGTTTAATCTCTTTAACAGGAGGGCCAGCCTAACTGATTCCGCCGGCAGCTGCATTTTAACAGCCAGTTCTGCTGCGCGTTTAACATCCTCCAGAATCCACTCAGGATTTACGTGGTACAGTGCGGCCCGGTCTGCCCAATCCTGGGTACAGTCCAGTACTGCATTTAGCGGGTACGCTGAGAGCGCGTCATGATACAGCGTATTGGCTACGGAATAGGGACGGTCCGGATAGTCACGGGAAAACTGCAGCAGCAAATCGTTTCCTTCCAGCATAAAGGCAGAATGCCTTTTTAGCAGGAACTCTCTTAATGTAGCGTGACCTATTTCCAGCGTTTCCAGGGAACGGTAAAGGTGCCGGATAGCCGACATAGCGTAGGCTCGGTCTTCGCGCACCTCCAGCGGCAGCATATCCAAAAGGTCAGCTGGGGGTATGGGTCCACGGGCTTGGGAAAGAAGTATGCTGATCCACAGTCTCGTGCGGTCTTCCAGCAGCTCTTCGCCTACACCCGGATCATAATTCCGGAGTTTTTGGTTATTAAATTTCATCGCTCAGTTTTCAAGGGGGATTGATGGGGGTCACAAAAACATACCGTAATTATTTTCTTGGCGGGATTACAGGATCATTGTCATCAATAATTGATGTAGGAGGTACTGCGACCGAATCTCTCGCTGTAGACATTGCAGAGTCACCTCCATCCAGAAAAACATTACCTGATGGATTCGTTTCTTCAAACATTTCCTCAGCCTGATCATTACGGCAGGACGATAATACTAATAGACTAACACACGCTGAGATTGCAATTAATTTTTTCATTTCAATTATTTTTTTCAAATGTATAGCTCTTTTTCATTAATCAAAAACCATGAGCCGTTTGGAGCGGTATTATCATAAAAAATAATGGTATTATTATAAAAATCTAACGGTAAATAGGTAAATAAATCCCTTAGATAAAAGTTAATACATAGGCTTAAGGTACGCTCAATACGAACTTTTTTATATATTTACCGATAGTAATCAGCACCCCCTGCTTGAAAACATCAAAATACAGCCGTAATTTTTTCTCCCGCATAGTCATTAGCTTGATTATGGCTTTCGCTATGGTGGTAAATGGGCAAAATAGGAATTTAGCTGATGAATCACTTTACTCCGAACTGGAAAAACAAATTTCAGCGGTACAGTATGAACCGGACCAGGTTCAGAAATTTATAGATCTGTACTCACTGAAAGCGAAATCAGAAAATAATCACTTAAAGATTTACCGGGCATATGTCTTGGGTACAAAATACGCAGCTAACCGGAAAAAAATGGCCTATGCTGACAGTATGCTCCGTACTGCAAAAGAAATTAGTCAACCTAATATCCTGGGCGATGCTTTAATGACTAATGGTACACTTCATGAGCTTAATGAAGATTATAACATAGCCTTACTAAGTTATGTGCAGGCGCAAACACACCTGTCCATAAAAAACAGTCCATATCTGGCTAATGTTTTAAACCTTAATATTGCACGAATCCGAAATTACCTCGGACAGAATGAAGAAGCAAAGGTATTAATTGAGGAAGCATTAGAATTTTTCAGGAAAAACCACGGTGAAAATGTGGATGATACAGATTATCGAAACTATTATATGCACTCCCTTATCGCCCTTTTGGATACACAGTCCAAGCTTGGCGAGTTTGCAGATAATAAAAAGCTTGTGGCAGAAGGCATTTCCTTTATTGAAGATGAAAAAATGCCGCAGTTCCGGCCCTATTTCGTAGGTTCAGAAGGAATAGACGCCTATTACAGGAAAAACTATCCGCTCGCCATCAGCAAATTAAACCATGCCCTCACCCTGTACTCGGATAACTGGAAACATCTCACCGAGAAGTTTTACCTCGGCATGAGCTATTATAAGGCCGGCAAACATCCTGAGGCCTTAAAATATCTTACGATGCTGGACGAAGAATTCCAGAAAACCGGTAAGATTGACCCCCAGTTCAGACCTGCCTTTGAAACACTCTATGAATATCATAAGAATACAGGCAATGTGCAGAAGCAACTGGAGTATGTAAATAAACTGCTGCAGATCAACACCCTGTACGAAAAGAACTATAAAGAACTTTTCCAGCAGCTCAGCAGCCGCTACGACAATAAACTTCTTCAGGAAGAGAAGGAACAGCTGCAGAACAGATTGGTTTCCGACCGGATACAGTCGGGGATTATAAGTGGTGTCTCACTCTTAATTGCCTGTGTTTCAATATTCATCGCCTTACGTTACTACCGCCGGAGAAATTATTATAAAAAGCTCTATGAAGAGTTTTCGGCGATTCCCCAGGCCGACGCCACTGGCCGTGAAGCAGAGCAAGCTGCAGAACCGAACGAAGCTGAAGCCTACAAACCGCAAACTGAAGGACTGCACGAAACGGTGCCGGCACCTGTGGTGGAGGAAAAAGAATTTGAGCCGGAAGAAACAGTGCCGGTTCAGAATGATGTGAAGAATGTGGGCGACCTCAATCCGCTGCTGGTGGAGCAGATTGTGGATAAACTGCATCATTTCGAGCAGGAAAAGGGGTATATGAAAAAGAACTTGACACTTACTGCCCTGGCTTCCCGGTGTGGTACAAACAGTTCTTACCTTTCTAAGGTGCTTAACCAGAACATGGGTCAAAGCTTTAACGCCTACCTCAACACACTCCGTTTAAATGAAGTCATTCATATGTGGAAAAGCAGGCCGAAAACACGGCAGCTCAGCATACAGGAAACCGCCAACAAACTTGGCTACAGCACCGCACAGAGTTTCTCCAAAAACTTCCAGGAACGCTACCACATCTCCCCTACCTACTTCCTGAAAAGGCTGAATGATGACGAACCGATTTAAATTGGGGATTTTAGATTTTGAATTTTGAATTTTGAATTGTGGATTATCAATCTTGGCTCCTGACTCTCAGCTCTCAGCTCTCATCTAACCACAAAGTTCACAAAGACTTTCACAAGGAACACAAAGAAAGCCTAAGAAAATCTCCGCGACCCTATCTTGATTCTTGGTTCTTTCATCTTTCTCCTTTTCTCTTTCTTCCAAACTTTACTATTTACTTTTGTCTTTATCTTCTGGCTCCATGCATTCAGCTTTCAGCTCTCATTTAACCACAGACTGGACCAAGGTTGCACAGAGGAAACAAAGCATTAAGTATCGGAAGCATTTCTGACTATATGACATCTTCTCGGCTGAACAAAGAAATCCTTAGCTTTTGCGTCTAGAAACAATATCATCTTATCATTTTAAATCCGAATAATCCGAACAGATTTCCAACAAGTTAGCAGAAGGCTTCCTTTTTAGATGAACTATCGCAGTAACTTCATATGAAAGCGACGAAATAATTTTCACATGTACACAGCAGGGAAAAGAACATTCCTTAAAGCTATTTTTCCAAAAGCTCAATAAGTCCCAAACTTGGATGATAAAGAAAACATATTTTTCTTCCCTCAAATGCTACTGCGGGCGTAGGAGGTAATACAAGCTTAAAACGGTTACTTTTAAGTTCTTCAATCTTTTGGTCCAAGTGGTCAACAGTGTAGCAAATGTGATATAATGATGATCCATTTTTCGATAAGATTTTGGAAACCGGATTTTCAGTAGCCGCGGGTTCTACCAGTTCGATAAAATGATCATTCTCATTTTTTAAAAATAAAAGATTAACCCCCTGTAGCGGGTCGAAAATAATATCAGAACAGGCTTCATATCCTAAGGCTATAAATGATTTGATACTTTTTTCAATTGATTTAGTCGCTAATCCATAATGGTGTACGGTCATAGTTTTTACTTTTTATTAATGTTAATTTAATAAAATTAACCGCAAAAATACATGATTTGGCGTTTACGAATAGATTTCTGCATGAATGATAGCACACAAAAATGTAATTTTCGACAATACTTTAACGCCTACCTCAACACACTCCGTTTAAATGAAGTCATTCATATGTGGAAAAGCAGGCCGAAAACCCGGCAGCTCAGCATACAGGAAACCGCCAACAAACTTGGCTACAGCACCGCACAGAGTTTCTCCAAAAACTTCCAGGAACGCTACCACATCTCCCCTACCTACTTCCTGAAGAGGCTGAATGATGACGAACCGATTTAAATTGGGGATTGTGGATTTTAGATTAGGAATTTTGGATTTTGGATTTTGAATCTTGATTCCTGGCTCTTGATTTTTGATGCTCGGACCACTTTTGGTTTTTGCCTTTTTACTTTTGCCTTGGCTCTTTCACAAAACTATTTAATTATCCTGCCTGGATTTCCGACAACAGTTACTCGATCAGGAATATCGCGGATAATCACTGCACCGGCACCGACTGTAACATTATTTCCGATCTTAATTCCCTGAAGCACCACAGCTCCAATACCGATCTGGCTACATTCGCCCACAGTAACGTTTCCTGCAAGTGCGGCATTTGGTGAAATATGCACATAATCCTCCAGTACACAGTCGTGCTCAATCACTGCACCGGTATTAATAATGCAGTGCTTTCCTACTAAAGCGTCTGGATTAATCACCGCGTTAGCCATAACCACGGTACCTGTACCTATTTTGGCAAAGGGGGAAACCGTACTTCGGGGATGAACCGCAGGCATATACTGCAACAACCTGGATTCCGCAATCTTTTTGCGGATCAGGTTATTACCTACAGCGATAACGGCTTTGGTTTCTTTTGATAGCTGTGCTCCATCATCAAGGTTTACCGGAACACCAAACAGCTCCGTTACGGGAGGATTGGCATCCAGTATTCTGTCCACCGTGATTTCATTCTTAAAAAGAATATCCAGAATCACCTTGGCATGACCGCTTGCACCGATTAAAATCATATCGCATTTCCTTTAAAACGTTCTGCAGTAGCCTGTCCTTCAGCACTGATGCCTTCTGATTTGAAAACCTTCTGTACGGTCATCATCAGAATTTGTAAGTCCAGTCCTGGACTTACATGGTCCACATACCAAACATCCATTATAAATTTATCTTCCCAGCTTACCGCATTCCGCCCGTTTACCTGGGCCCAACCGGTAATACCCGGTCTTACTTCATGACGCCTGGCCTGTTGCGGGCTGTATAAAGGTAAATATTCCGGAAGCAAAGGCCTCGGCCCTATAAGGGACATATCGCCCTTCAGTACATTAATCAGCTGTGGAATTTCATCAAGTGAAGTTTTGCGTACAAAGTTTCCGACCGGAGTCAAACGCTGCGCATCTGGCAACAGGTTTCCGGCTGCATCCCTTCCATCCGTCATGGTCTTGAATTTAACAATTTTGAAAATCCGTCCCCCTTTTCCCGGTCTCCTTTGCAGGAAAAATGGCTTGCCGCTGTTGACGAGAGTAAGACCGATTATAACTACTATTAAAAGTGGACTGAGAATAACCAAGCCTGCAAGTGCAGTCATGAAATCTAGAAGGCGCTTAATATAATTTCTATACATGGAGTTGTCGTTGGCTGCAGAGTTATCGGATTCTTCTCGAGTTGACCAATTTAGGATCTTGAAAAACAATTCAATTCCGCTTTAACTGATGGTTACTTTGTGCCATTTTAGAATTTGTAAAGGAGACTCTGTAAGTACTAATGTGCAAATATAATCATTCACACTCGCTTTCATTATCAGTTCGCTCCGTATTTTCATTGCGATTTCTAATAAAATAACGTGATAGTACAGGGCAAGGCACCATCTTTAGGTAATGTTATTACAGAGGAGATTACTCTGTACTTATTTCAGATCGGTCAAATCCATTACAGGAGCTAAACTCCACTCGATATCTAAATCAGCCTGCTCAACACTTACAAAATTCACTCCTTTAACCAACTGGACTAATTTTTCACAGGCACCCTTGGTGCCAAAATTACTTTTAAGGTACCTTATGTACCGGTTAAATAAATTGCCGTTTTCCATAAAATACTCTTCATATTCGCTGCGCGACATTAATTTATTAATTTCCGGTATTAAATCGCCGATGTGAAAGTAGGTCATCGAATAAGAATTGGATCTCATCTGATTACGGATAAATGAAAGCGGAAAAAACCGAAAATAACCTCCTCCTGAATATACAAGCTTGCTTCCCAACAATGTAACTGTAGAGACAGGGAACTCTTTTAATGTATGATTATTATATGAAATATAGGTAGGCTCCTTATACTTAAAGGATTCAAATCCTCCAAAGTCACGTGCCGCCGGAAAAATGGATGCGTCGCGCGTAATGCCACACTGACATAGAACCTCAAAGGCCCAACTGTTATTTTTCCCTATGGAGAATGCGGGTGCCCGGTAACTGAGAATCTTCTCACCCGTACACTGTTCAAGAGCATCCACAGCTGTACGGGTATCTTCAAATGTTTCCTCTCTGCTTAGTTTGTTCAGCCACATATGCTTATCAGAATGACAGCCCACCTCATGTCCTCGTTCAAAAATTTTCCTAACGATCTCCGGGAAATCAAGTGCCATCTTTCCCACACAAAAAAACGTAGCATTTGTATTCACTTCGTCCAGTAAATCCAGTATAATATTCAGAAAACGGTCGAACTCAGCATATTTCTCCGCGCGGCCTCCATGGTAGACCTTCTCCAGGTACCACTCCTCAATGTCAAAAGTAAGAATGTTCATTTGTGTTGTGTTGTTCATTAAAGGTCATCTGTATCTACAAACATAAGGTGCCAGTCTTTCTCACTAAACATTTCCTGCTGTTCAATTTTTCCTGACAAATTCTTGAAAATAAAATGGAACTTAAACGGACTCTTTAAAAAACCGTGGGACAATATACGGTATTTTCCTGCAGAGAACTTACTCATCATCGTCATTATGGCTTCAATTCCATTTGCTCTTGCACGTTCTTCCATCGCGTTGTACAGATTATTCAGGCAAACTCCTTCTGTGTACATAAAATCAACGATGCCATAAGAAGGAACGCCCTCCCGCACCATAGCCCGCAGTGAAACAAAACCGATAAGCCGGTCCGCTCTGTAAGCGCAAAGGAACAGATATTCGGCGCCCGGCGCACCATAACGCCACTTGCTGAACGCAGCATCTTTCTTTAGTGTATTAGGTGTAGCCTGCTCATACGCTTTAACAAACTCACCGTACCCACTGATCTCTTCAAACTTTTTAAACGTAACAATTTTAATATCCGCATTATTCTTTTTCCTGAATGCTGTGCTGTACAGTGCAGCACCTATATTAAACACGGGAGCCAACACCCCTAATTTCTTACGCTGCAACAGTGAGTTCAGTTTCAGGAATTTGATATACAGAGGCATATCAAAACCCACTTCCCAACCCATCCGCATAAAACCGGGCATCACCGCCTTGCGGATGGGAAATGTAAGGTTGAAATCCACACCGGCTTTCGTTTGCTCTTCAGCTGCAAAGTTACCAAGTTTGGTGAATATCCCTGCTTTTCTCTGCTTTGGGCTGGTCATTACCCCGCAAACCATCCCTGAACTGTAAGTCCTGTTACCTATTTTATAAACAAAGGGCAGCGCGGCATAATAGCCCACCAAGTCGTCCTTTATCATCGCGGCGTACTCATAAGATTTGGTGGCAGCGGGATAGGACTGGAAAAGCCATTTATACTTATCAGTAGAATAAGAAATACTGGTGTGCGCGTCATCAAATACCTCGGGGAAACATTCAGCAAACAGCTTTTGCTGCCGGTCCAGTGACACATTGTAATCAAACTTCTGAAATTCTAGCATACTCATATCTGTTATTTACTTTGAAGCACCTCCCGCATATGAGGCCAGACAACCTCATGATCAAAGTGCTCCCGCACCCACTGGCGACCTGATTTTCCTATAGTTACAGCCAAACCGGCATCGAAATACATTTCAATCTTTGACGCAATGTCTGACGGTTCAATTTTTATATAGTGCCCGCTCACATTTTCCTTTATGGCATCCCTGCAACCCGTAATGTCACTCGCTAAAACCGGTACCTGCATGGCTGAAGCCTCAATCAGACTCAGTCCAAAACCGTCACGGTATGACGGAAGTACGAGTACAGACATTAACGGGTAATAATACTCCATACCTTCTCTAATAAATCCGGTTTTTATAATACTTGGATCACCATCTATAATGTTCACATAAGATTCAGGGATCGCATCCCGCTCTTCGTAATCGCCCACCAGAAGCAGCTTAATTGATTTTTCCGGATGTTTATCTACAAGGATACGGTAGGCATCAACAAGTTCCATGATGCCTTTATCGCGAACGAGCCTGCCGGAAAATCCAATTACAAAATCGGAAGGAAGAAAACCATAGCCAGTCTGTATATTTTGAAACTGCTCCTTCATTATCAGGTCGGGATGGTATTTGGATTCAGTATCTATCCCTCCACAGGTGCCACTGCCCAGAATTACACGTTTACCGGGCAGGTCAATTTTCAGTTCCTCACGAATCTGCATCACAAAAGGACTTACACAGACAACTTTGTGCGAAAAAAAGGACAGGAACCGTTCGAGATTAATGAATATTGCCTTCCTGAGCCCTGTTTCCGTTTCATAAAAAGTCCCGTGTGCGAAGAGTATGATTTTTGGTACGCCCATAATACGGCCCGCCAATACGGTGAGCAATGTACCTTTTGGCTGATGCCCGATCAGGACATTTACTTTATTACGTTTAATAAACTTACAGATCCGGTAAAGTGCGGCCAGATCTTTCATCGGGCTGAGCTGGCGGTTCAGCTCTATTGCCTCATAGCTTTTGAGCTGCTGCTCCTTTGCGAAATCATCCAGTTCAGCGTCGGGGCTGCATATCAGATGCATATCCACACCATGTTCTTTAAAATAGCGAAACTGCCCGCCAATAAAAATTTTGGCAGAAGAAAACAGATTGATGATTTCAAGTGCCCTTACTTTGCGTGGGTAATTATGGTTCATTATCTCCGGCATTCTTATAATTTAGCTGAATCAGAATTATCTGATATTAATGCGCCTCCTTTATGTTGTTGCATAATCCTTTTAAAAACATTCATCAATTCATCCTGAATAAGCTCACGCTGATGATTCTGCTTACCGCAATTCCAGGCTTTCCGCGCATACTCAGTTATGAGTTCGGGTTGCATGGCCAATTGCAGAAGCTGTGGTTCAATTTTAGTCACCTCATCCACACAAAAAGCGGCATCATGCTCCTGCAGATACTGAAAGCCGGCATGCCGGTCCCAACAGATAGCAAGGATGGCACAGGTGGAGGACATGAGATCTATTATTTTGGTGGAAAAAGACACCCGTGTTGCGTAACGGTATTTCTTTTCAAAGGATTCCACATGGAGCGCTACATCGGCCTCTCTGTAAATTTCCGTCAGTTCCTGAGGTGATACACGGTCATGAATTTTCACCGCCTCCGATGTCAGGATTTCCTTACGGTGCTCATCCGTTACCTTCTCCTGGGTATAGATATCGAGCGTCATCCGGATGCCATCAACATTAATTACTTTTAGGGCGTCGGCCACTGCTGCAAGTGTTTTCCACCGGTTGCAGTACAGCCGGCCGGCATACACAAGTTTGATCGGATCGTTCACTTCTTTTTTCACAAAGTTGTGGCTGAAATCGCCACTTTTATAAAGGGTAGATGTAGAAATGAAATGTCATATTTGAGCATTGTAGTCACAGGCCTGTTCCGCTGAAAAAGTGAAGTAATGCTTATATAATTTTACATGATTTTTAAAGGCCGATCTAAAGAGCAGGCGTTTAATCCAATAAAGAGGTGAGTAGCTTACCTGCATCATCGAAGCTTCATCGTCTGCAGTAAAAGCCACGAAAGGTGCCGTGGTCATTTTTGATATGATTTTCTCAAGCCGCATCAGTTTAGGCGAAAGTAGACGCGGACAAAAAACTACATCAGGTTGAAAATCATCAATAATTTTTTTCAATGCTTCCTGATTATATCTGCCGGTAAGCCATATCATATCGCGCACGGCTCTTAACGGCTCGCCGGCAAGGGATTTCATCGTACTGTAAAACTTTTCAGGTATTGGCTCTGCGGCAGGAGCAACTTCAGAGGCCTGCATTTCCAGGATTTCGGTTTCAAACGCATGACCGGCCCGTTTGCCCATGAGTGATTTTGCCATCATAGCATCAGTAACCTGAAAATAACGTGTACATACCGGATTGGAAGGCGCACCGGGACTGCAGTAAACTTCCGCAAACTCCGCGTCGAAACCTGTAAACCAGTTGGTAAGCACATTATTACCGTGTATCCGGTCATTCCAAACCTCATCGGCTATGATCAGAATCTTCAGTTTACTCATGCCTTATACAGTTTTTTCACAAGACTGCGGGTAATGTCTGGAGTGACGGAATACATTGAGAACAGCACTTTTAGATTAAGCGGTACATAAGGTGACGCTTTCACTTTATTCCAGTTTGCGGTAAAGGTTTGCTGCACCGTAAATTTCTGGTCTTCGGTTAAATTACTGTTTATGCTGGAAAGCAGCATGGATTTGCAAAGGTGAGCCCGTGAACAGTCTTCCAGATCCTTATGCATAGTATCCTGAAAGAACTCAATACGTTCTTTATAAGCCTCTATAAAATTAAGGTTGGGTTTTTTTCCCTGCGTAGCCATTATACTCGAATCATTTATGGTATAATAATAAAGGGGCCGGGAGGTAACTGCAATTTTATCTGCTTTAAAATAGAATTTCCAGGTGGTGAAATCATCCTCATTAATGAGCCCCTCAGGCATCCTTAAATCACCGATTACATGATTCCTGTAAAGTTTTGCGCACACGATAATATTTGCCGCGCCCTGCAGGAATATGGAATGATTGTCAAAGGTGTGCGTTTTTTCTTTATGCCTGTCCGCAGGAAAGACAGAAGCACTGCCGCGTGTCAGCGCGCACTGTGCAATATCCGCATGATGCTCCAGACACAGATTCAGCATGATTTTCAGATAATCCTCATGCCAGAAATCATCGCTGTCCAAAAAACTGATATACTCGCCTGTGGCCACCTCCAGCCCGGCATTACGTGCGCTGGAGAGACCACCATTTTCTTTGTGAATAACTTTGATGCGGCGGTCTTTCGCCGCAAACTCATCACAAATCTGACGGCTGCCATCCGGCGACCCGTCGTTCACCAGAATCAGTTCCAAATTGGAATGAGACTGGTTTAAAACACTTTTGATACAGTTGTGTAGGTATTTTTCTACTTTATAGACAGGTACTATAACAGATATGACTATGTTTTCCATTCTTCCAATAAAGTTATCAAATACGTGCCGAAGATAATCCTATACGGCTATGTTTCCAATACTAAATATAAGGAAGATTTCTGAAGGGCACAAAATAGCGGGTATTGGCTACATGCCCATGAGGAATATCGCAAAAAACAACTAGATAAAAAGAGTTATATATTAATCATCGGTATGCTTAGCATCAAGTGCTTAGCTCATTACTAAAACAAACAATTTCTATCCGTACTGAATCCAGTTAGTTTTTATTGTTAAGATGTATCAGTGATTTGTATTCCTGCAAAAGTGCTTTCCACACCACCTTCTGTTCGTAGCGCGAGGTGATCATTTCCCTGGAATTAAATTGCAGATTAATCCGCCACTTGCAGTCCGCCAGCATTCTGTACATCGCTGTCTTTAAAGCCACCGCATCTTTAACGGGAATAATTGTTCCGTTATTTCCTTCTATAATAATTTCATTACAACCGTTAATGTCGGTTACAATTGCCGGCAACTGCATGGCACCTGCCTGCATCACCACATTCGGGAATCCTTCGCGGTAACTCGGAAACACAAGGGCATTGCTTATAGCCAGAAACTGCCGAACATCAGACTGATAGCCCACGGTCAGTATATTGGGGTTATATTCTATTTCCGCCAATGTTTCAGGAGACAGCGGATCCAGTTCAGTTTCCAGTGGACCCACCAGTAACAGTTTCGCATTGTTTGAAGAGTAGCAGAGGGCACAGTCGCAGTACTTTTCTTTATGTCTACCATTATCAGCAGCCTCTCTGGCATCTGTTTCCAATTGCTTAAAGGCGGTAACTAACTCATTGATGCCCTTATCACCCACCAGGCGGCCGACAAATACAAACACGAAATCCGTACCCTTCAGTCCCAGGCGCTGCCGGTTTTTCTGGCTTTGCTCTTCTTTAATAGCTTCCGGTGAAAAATAGGTGGTATCAATTCCGTTGGAAGAGCCGTTAGCTATCACCTTTAATTTTTCATCGTGGGTATATCTGTTATCCCGGATAAAATCGCAGAGTCCTTTGGAGTTTGGATACAGCTTTGTAGCTGCTGCGTAGGTAATTTTTTCTACAAAATCCAGCACCTTTCTTTTGAAACCACTTGTTTCCATTAGTGGCATACCGGCCACCGTATGCAGACGGTGAGGCACTCCAGCCAGTTTTGCCGCCAGCATACCTACCGTACCGGCTTTGGGAGTGTGGGTATGAACAATGGCAGGTTTCTCCCTTTTCAGAAATCTGTAGAGATTCCAGAGGGCTTTCAAATCCTGTAAAGGAGTGATTTCCCTGGTCATTTCTACGTGATGATAATCTACCTTGTATTTTGAAGCCACTTCACGCAGTTTTTCCTCATCGGCAGATACAGCAATTACATTAAAATGATTGTCCATAAACTCCAGCTGCGGTCCCAGTAACTTATTAAGGGAAATGGGTACCGTGGTGATTCTTACTAGCTTTTTCATTGTATCTTAAAACTTTCCATTGTTACTGAGAGGAAGCCAAAATCTTCATTAAGTTTGCGATAATGTTTAATAATTATGGCAAGTTGCATTAAATTTGTCTGTACATTGTTTCCGAAATTATGTGGATGCCACCATAGATGATAGCATAAATTATTCTTTGCAGCATGAGTCATTTCATTCAGTATCCTATAAAGTTTCAAATTTTGTACAACTTTCTCTCGATGTACATAAGGTCTAAAAAATCGGCTTGCAGGCAATTCTGTGATACCATTCTTGCGTATTACCTGATTCTCTTCAAACGCCAGAGTTTTACTAATTGGAACAAGTGTATCTAATGCCCTAAACAACTGAACCTCCTTCCTTTTCTGATTTTTCCAAAACCAAACATCCGGATTTGAGCGAACTACCTTGATGCCATTCTTCGCTGCCTGTTCAAGATATTCATTGTTATATTGATTTCTTGGAAATACCAACGCACTCAGTTTTACCCCAAAGTTATGCTGCGCAATATTCTGCGCCGCCACTAAATCCGCGCTAAACTGCTCAACATTTTGACCTTCTTCGGTGCAATAATAATGTGCAAAAGTATGCGTAGCCAATTCTTGGCCTTGCGATTTTACTATTTTTTCTATTAGACTATAGCCATAATGATATGGGTCTTCATTTTCATTATCACCAATCTGGTCGAAGTGGTTATAATAGTTGAGTTTACTCTTATTATAAGAAGGTTTTTGCAATGGTGCAAACTCCAGCAGTTGTTCTTTATTTTTAGCAAATAAGAATCCTACTGTCGCCCAAGTCGCATTTATGTTATTTTCTTCAAAAAGTCTTAGCACATCTGGGATAGAAGTTCTTGTATTCAAAAAATATTGAGACATGTCTTTAAGATCCCATTTTTCAACTGCTCCCCAGTGAAGCTCAAAATCTAATGATATAATAAATTTACCTTTCATGCTCTACTTAATGTTATCTTTAAACCAACCATAAATATAATCAGTCATTGTGGGGTGATAATACAATTTACTTTTCACATTTTCTTTTTTAGCTGTCACGAGTTGGTTCCGTTTTATATTTTCAATGGTTTTCACTAGTAATGGGATAGCTAATGCATATTGGTACAAAGGATATGTTAAAAAATTATCCTTTTTTGTAACAGCACATGTAGATTGATAAATAACATCACCTGTATCGATGCCAGAATCTACTTTATGAACAGTTACACCAAAATTTTGGCTATCATGATTACGCAATGCCCAATAACCGCCATGTACTCCCCTATACTGTGGCGTAATACCTACATGCGTATTAATAAATATTGCATCCGTTGCTTCAAGAATTTTTTTCTTGATAATAGAAGTACCATTTACTATAATTACATCTGGATTTAGATCTATAATTGTCTTAAGACAGATATCTGAATTTACAAAACCTACGTCCAATATCTTCTCAGCAGGAATAGGTTGATCCCTGAGGTTCAACTGTTTTTTTCGGCATTCTATAAGTCGCTTTGAAAAAAAGGCAATGGTTTTGCTCAGTACAGTCTGAAACAACAGTTGGTTGATCACTGTTACAAACCCTAACTTTTTAATGCGACGCTTTATAAGCTGTATGGCAGGAGTTGCATCTGCTATCAAGACAGCTTCGATGTCAATATTTTGAGTAATTCCGTTGTATATGTAAGCAGTGCTTTTGCCTTTACCAGCAAGCATTATTATTTTCATTTGCTACTAAATTATGGTGCATGATGTTTTGTTTACCAACATCAATGAAATTTATAAACTTCTCGAACTCTATCTGATAAATTAAAGAAAGATATTAGAAGTTGTGTCGTAATTTCGAATTTATAATACGTAAAATATTGTTCACTTAACCCTTACAGAGTACAACTAATTATAAACTGCGTTGCGGAATATCAATCCTTGTTGCTCCTCATCATGAAATAACATGCAACATTTTCTAGCATTTTTTATCAATTCCTCACTATTCACTTTATCATTTGCAATTTTTCCCAGATCCTTGAAAATGGTTGCGCGGGAAGTGGACACTAGTGCACAATGATTAGTAGCGAAGTATTCCATAGGGGCAATATGTTTGGGACCAATAGCCCATATCATTTTTCCACTAGCTAAATAGTCTGTTGCTTTTGTCGAAAAAGATAACCTTGTAATTCTTATATATCTAGCTCGAAAGGATTCTGGATAAATCAGTATATCATATTGTGATTGTAGTCGTTCTACCTCAGAGTAAGGAACTGGTTTATTAAGTGAACAATTCTGATACTTATTAAATTTACTAATATCTGCGGTAGACGGGGTCGTTTGCGTGTAAATGTCAAACTGGAATTTTACTCCATATTTTGTATTATATTCGCTTATGTGTTGGGCCAAGTTAAACAATTCAGTATTTCTCCCATACAATAAGTTTCCAACATACAGCAGTTTAATTATTTTATTATTTGACAAATTATTTGTGGAATTTTTTATAGTAATTGGATCAATACTTTTAGTCAATATTTTGGTGCTTATACTAAATGATCGATCAAACTCCCGTTTCATTTTTGGTGAAATAACAAATACATCAGATGCTTTTTGTACTAGTTTTTTTAGTGTGCTTCTCAACATATACCGGTGCCATATTCCAAAAAATGATTTTGCAGCAGCTGCGTATGTATAACTGTCATCCACAAAATAAATAACTACTTTACTTTTTGGTAAAAGTTCTTTAGCATATAATGCAATTCTATTTGAATAAATGACCGAAGAGACCAAAATAAAAACAGTATCGGCATTAGAATTCTTTATATAATTTTTCAGCGACTCTTCTTTCCAATAATCGGTGAGCCACAGCAATTCCCGCATAAAAGTGAATAGTGGACTGCTAACTTGTTTATATATCTTCTTGACCTTATTCTCCTGCAAAGTTTTAACATTTTCTTTAGCGCTGTTAGAAGGCACAACACTACCAACTTTCTCTTTACGAATGAATAGACGACGTAGGAGTGAGATTTCCCTTATCTGATAAAAATTATTACAGAATTTTGATTTAGGAAAATCAGCTCTCGTATATACGGAGTAGATATTGGCGGGGTCAAACTGTTTAAAAAGATTCTGAAGTGTGTTTGATCCTCCTTCATCATTCCATGTATGTACGGAAATTACTAAAATATTCTTATTGTTTTCTTCCATTCCATTAGACAATGTCAATTAACTTAAAAAAGTTAATATTTATAGTTAGATTTATGATTTGAGCATCAGACAATTTACTTTTTTAGCAGGTAAGAGTTAATATTGTAACTGTTGATGTGTTGAAACCTGCTAATTCTTCTTTATGAACTTAAGGTATTCGCTCCAGTCGCCAATATCTGTCCACGATTTTTCGCTTACCGGAAAACAGCCTACCCTGCCACCGGCGCTGCGGGTCTTTTCAATAAGTTCAGTGATATGGAAGAACTGGTTTTCTGGGATGTCATCTATAAGTTCAGGATCCAGCAGGTAGACCCCCGTATTGATCATATAGCTGATGTCCGGCTTTTCAGACAGGCTTTCCAACGTGCCGTTCTCGCCGGATTCCACCACACCGTATGGGATACGGTAAGTCTTTACCGCTGCAACAATTGTAATTTTATTTTTGTTCCTTACATGATAATCATAAACATCGCGGTAGTCCTGGTCTATAAGGATATCGCAGTTGGAGACAAAAAAGGGAGTTGTAATCTTATCTTTAAGCAGTGACACACTGCCGATGGTTCCGAGAGGTATTTCCTCTTTAAAGAAATCCACATTGTATTTGATTTCCAGATTATCAAGATAGTACTTTAAGATCTCATATTTATAATTAACTGACATATAAAACCTGGTGCAGCCTATGGCGCAGAACTGATCCAGGATCAACTCCAGGATGGTTTTCTCATTGAGCGGGATCAGCGGCTTTGGAATCACGTTGGTAAGAGGTCTTAATCGGGTACCCTGGCCGCCGGCCATAATAACTACGGGCAGGTCAATTTTTTCCCTGGCTTCACTTTGGTGCATCTCAAAGAGATCCTGCCAGTAATAAACGTCCAGCAGTTCACCCGAAGCGGAGACTAAAGGCATGAATTCGGCGCGCAGACGGTGCATTTTGGCTTTCACAACCTCCATATCATCATCTACTGTCGCATATATTTTATGGGTATCAACAATGGGATCAATGGCTTCCGTCAGGCTGTGACCTTTTATAATAGCTCGCTGCAGGTCACCAATGGTAATCATTCCGAAAAAACGGTCCTCCCTGTTTACAATAAGCGATTTTACTCTCTCGTGATCCATTTTTTCCAGTACCTGAAGTATCGTTCTTCCGGAATCAATGCTGAGGTCTAAAGTCTTTCTGTTCATTTATTTATTTTCATGTTTGTGTTACTGTTTATACCTGGCGTGCACCGCAGCAATAGTCTGGTTTGTACCATGTCCTGTACAGGTTAAAAGATCTAACCTAAATTGTACAGCAAATGAGGCTCTTCCCAATAAAAATAATAGATAAGACCTCCATCCCGAAGAGCTAATGCCATAACAGCAATGATCAGTACACTGTAAGTTACAGTCCGTGGAAAGCCTTTAGTATATCTGTTTACGGCCAAAGGGATCAACAGCATTATATAGAGATGAAAATACATGCTGATGCGGATCATGGACCCGTTGGAATAAATAAGCGGCCCAAAAAAGGTGAATAAGGGCAGCATTAGGTAAATATTTGCCAACGCACGGCTGTTTTGCAGTTCCGTCTTTTTAATTGTTAAATAACAAAAAAGTGACACCAGCAGCAGGAGGGACATAAATGTGGTGGCCCCCCCCTGCACTTCACTCATCCCATAGTTGGCATATTTATCAACCCCAATGCTTGATCCCATGAGCACTATAATTTGATTGGTAAAAATAAGCACGACAGGAACCATCGCAAAAGAAAACAAGTGTATTGTTTTGAGATATTTAGGATTTATTCTGCTTAGCAGTAAAGGCAAAAGAAATAACAGGGCAGTCATGTGAATAAACATGCCCAGAAAAATATAAAGCAAGGCCATTTTATATTTTCTTTCCGTCATAGACATATAGGCCATTATGCTCAAACCAATGGCATATAACTGGCGGCCGCCGGAGAGCGAAATAATGTGAAACATTGCTACATACAGAATGTACGCAAATACAAGTTCTGTCATACTGCTGCTGTATCGGTACATTAATCTGCCCAGCGGTACAAAAAAGAACAGGTTGGCAATAAAGACAAACATCTGCCAGTTTATTGCGACCATACTTATCATTTTTTGAAAGATCCAATAGCCAATATCACTTTCGTTGGTGTTGTAGAAATACCTCCCAATAAATTCATCCCATATCATACCCCACGATTTGCCCTGCACGTCATTATAAATATCGTAATAATTCATGGTATCAGAACCCACACTTAAGCTGCGAAGGGAGGTTTCCAGAAGAAGTATAAAACTGACAAGGATGATAAAGGTCTTTCTGTTTCTGGCACTGTCAGCGGCTCCCAGAAATAATCCCAGAAGAATAATAAGAGGAAAGATTATAAAATTAATACTCATTTACGTCACGTTTAATGCGCTTATAAGCTTCAGTCCACTTTAGCATCATCTCATAATTATTGGTTTGCTGCGCTTCCAGTTTCGCGGCATTGCCTTTCAGCGTTTCTGGCAGTTCCGGTTCTGCTAGTAAACGGTCTATATTAGCAGCCATCGCGCCGTAATCTCCCTGTGCACTCAGCAGAACCGTCTCGCTTTCTCTGTTAAGTTCTGTGGTACCACCTTCTGTAACCGTTGTAATTACGGGCAGCCCGTTGCTCATGGCTTCACGAATGGTATTTGGTACAAAATCCATTTTTAGAGGCAGCAGCGCATATTTGGCTTTGCGTATTTCTGTAATCACATCGTCCAGCGTAGGTAACCTGCCTGCAAAGGTAACATTTTCCCGAAGTCCATTGGCTTCAATAATATCATCCAGTTCTTTGCGGAAGGCGGCGTCATAACCACCAACAAAATGCAGCGTAATTTGAGGATGTTTTTTCTGGGCGATGGCAAAAGCTTTCAGCGCATCATCACCGGCCTTATTTATTCCAGCTGCGAAATAAACAAAATCGTAGCGCTTTTCTGTTTCACTAAGGTCAATATCCTTACCCATGGCTATGGATATATTGAGAAAACGGACGTCCGGCTTGATTTCACTAAGTATATAATCCCGGAATTCCTTAACCTCCGTTCCTATATAATCTGCCCGCTGAATCAGTTGTCTTTCCAGTCTTCCTTTATAAGCAAAACTAACTTTCTCCAGAGGTTCCTGAGTTACAGGGACCAGCCTTTCCAGCAAAGCCTGCAGCTGCAGTATAGTGGGTATATTTTCAGGTACATCCAGCAGACCCAGGGAATACTGGGGATTCTCCGCACCGATCACGTGCACGATGTCCGGTTTGATCTTGCGGATATACTTCTTAATATAACTGCGGTTACCGGGAAACAGGGATTTATGTTTGGTGACAAGCTGATAGTAAATCTGGCTGATGAGTCCGCTGTTCTCTTCCCGGAAGAAATGGTAATGGATGCCGTTTATTGTAAACTGCACTTCTTTTTCAGAGAGATAGCGTACCGGAGTAATGACGTGAAGTTCCACCTCTTCAATTTTCTCGAACTCCCGGATCGCGTTGGTGTTCCAGACCGCCGAATCTATATTCTCGTTGGTGGACTGGCCTTTTTTAGCCAGAATGTAGCGCAACAGCGGATTTACCTTTGTGGAATAATGTTTCCTTACCATCGGGTTGGAAAAGGAACAGATCATGGCGACCTTAATTTTACCCGCCATACTACCTGTTTAACAGTTTTGCGGGATTGCCTGTCCAAACCTCATCGGCAGGAACATCTTTTACCACTACCGAGCCCATGCCCAAAAGTGCGCCCGCTCCCACCTTGCGGTGATCGCGGATGGAGGTATTGGGACCTACCCAAACATCATCCCCCAGGACACAGGAGCCGGAGATCTCTGAGCAGGCGATGACCATTACGTTCCTGCCCAAATCCACATTATGCGAAATGTGACAGAGGTTATCAATTTTGGTATGATCGCCTATAACGGTGTCAGATAATGCGCCGCGATCTATGCAGGTATTCCCGCCCACTTCCACGTAGTTACCTATGATCACACCGCCAATCTGAGGAAAACGGAAACGGTTGCCCTGGCTGTCTTTCTCATAACCGAAACCGGCGCCCCCTATTACAGCACCTTCCTTGAAGAAACAGTTTTCACCGATCGTCACCTTATCATAAATTCTCACATAGGCAGAAATTACAGTACCCTTACCGATTTTTGCTTTGCCGATATGAACGTAAGGCCCGATATAAACGTCTGGACCAATTTCGGCTTCGGGATGGATAACTGCCGTCGGATGAATACCCGGCTCTTCCTTTTCCACAAAAAACTCGTTAGCTACCAGGGAAAAAGCCATCTTGGGATTAGGCACTATAATAAGGGTTTTCCCGGCAGCCTTCATAGCATCACTGTATACTACTTCAGCGTCTGCCAGAATCACTTTTGCGGGCGTACCCTCGGCGATTTCCTGTTTATTAGTTTTAATGGAGTTCACCCAATCAAGCGTCGTAGCTGTCGTTTTTTTTGGGTCTGCAATATGATCTGCGAACACATCTTCCACAGGACCGTGAACAGTTGGACTAACTGCTTGAAGAGCATTCAGTATTTGCTCCAGGCTTATTTTTTTTACTGTCATTTCTGTTTGTGTTTTTTTACTCAGTCGTTACCGTTTATATCGCCATCCCAGTCAATATTCTTCTGACCGATGGCAGCCAGGTGAATGTCGTATGTTTCTTTCATCCATTTTGCACGGTCATCTATTACTTTAAATACACGCTGGCGCGGCGGCAGCACTTCCTCCTGCCACATGCCGTCGTGAAACAGAAGTTGCAGTGCTAATTCCTTAGCCTCTGTCAGGCGGTCTTCCATCCTTTCAAAACGCCAGTGACCAAGAGAGTCCGCATTATATGCATACTTGCCTCTAAAATAATCAGAATACACATTCAGAAGTCCACCATATTTCTCCTTGCGGCAGGAAAGGGTAAAATCAGTATTGTTATGAAATGAAAATGCTTTCAGTTCTGTGTCGAAATACTTCTCCAAAATCTCTTTATCGAATTCAATAGCTTTGTCCAGTTGCGATTCATCGGTAATGTTCCAGAAGCGACTGTCGAAGTGAAGACCTAACTGATGCCCAAGGCTTTGAATTTGCTTAATCCCTTCAAAACTTCTTCTTTCCAGCAGATTATACCATTCGCTGTGCAGCTGGATAAAATAGGTTGATTTAATACCCAACTCGGCCTCAATTTCCGCCATTCGCACCGCGATAGGGATCGAAAATTCCAAATCATGCCGTAAAAGTATTGATCTTGGTACATATTCCTGATCAAATGACCGGAATTCATAATTTGCTAACCCAAGAGATAGTAATCGGCAGTAATTACTAAGGGTAAAATCACTGAATTTATATTTTTCGCTATAATTCATCTCCTATTACTTAAAAAGATTTTGATTCCGATTAATCTCATTTACTGCTGTTGCTCACGCCTTTGCTTTGACCAGGTCGTAGATTGAGGAAAAGCTCATCAATTCCAGAGCTTCATCATCATCAAACTCAATATCAAACTCCTCCTCCAAAGCGACTACTAAATTTAAGTGCTTTAGCGAATCCCAGTTTTCGATATTATCCGGGGATGACTCGGCGTTTATTTGTTCAGCAGGCATCTCAAACACTGAGGCCATTACATTTTTAATTCTTGTTTCCATTTTCTATTTTAATATAATTAATATTACTTTCCCTGTAGTTATCTAAGTTTAATTTGTACGCTCCGTCACTCCCATTCTCCTTATCAAAAGAGCAGTTTTCATAAAATTCTGCAACTTGCATGTTCTTTGGTGTTGCTGTATAAATGGCTGAAATTGAACCATAGTTCGTATTTCTGAGATCACGTATGATGTAATCCATCACTTTATATTCAATATTTCGGCCTATTATTCTGCAACTCATCAGGAAGGTATCAATATGGAGCAGTTCTTTGGTTAAATCCACAATACTAAGACCTGTAAGACCGTTATCACCAAATTTATCGGAAACAGACCAGGCGTAAACCGCATAATCGCCGGATGCAACAAAGCCTTGGATATCGATATCAGTATATCGCTTTGTAGTCAGGTTAAATTGGTTTGTCTTTTGGGTAAGTTGTGACATTCTTGGTATAAGTTCTCTATCATCTTTAAAGATTTTAACACTTAAATCCAATGATGTTAAATAATCTTCTATCTTTGAGAAACTCTTTTTTGAATCTTCCCTTTCTGACTGCTCTTTATAAATTTTTGCTTTAAGTAAATCCTCCTGTGTTACATTGTTGTTAAAGAACAAGCCCAAATTAGAGCGCAGCATATCCGGATATTCATAGATTTTCTCAGGTACCTGGAGTACTGTAATTTCAGGGATTTGTTCTTTTATTAAATTGGTTTCAAAAGAGGAGTCATCTACAAATACAATACTGTCCAAACCTATATTAAGGTCAGAAGCGATTTGCCGAAGATTCATCGCTTTATCAGTCCAATTGACCTTTTTAATTGTAATTATTTCCTCTCTGATCAGCATGTCAGGATGCTCTTGCACCACCTGATCCACATCGCCCGGATTATTCTTACTGCATAAGCCTATTAATACACCCTTTCGGCTAAGTGCTACTGCGAGACTCTGTATTTCGTGAAATATTACACCTGGACTAAAATGGGCAGACATTTGAATCTTCTCAAAACCATCTTCACCAAGGATCCCTCTCCAAAGTGTGTTATCACAGTCAAAGATCAGTGCCTTCTTCGTTTTACCGTTTGCCGCTGTGAAAATTGGTTTTACAAGTTGTGCGTAATTTTTAAAAAAATCAATACTATAGAGCGCCTGTGATGAGTAAAAATGTCTAAAATTAACACTTCTGTTCAGACCGATTTTATTAAATACCTTTTCAATATTCACAAGGATGACATTATCCGGCTTATTTTCAACTACAAAACTGTTTAATCTATCCGCTAACACTTCCAAATTACTGTTTGGTACTGCTTGGAATGAAAATACTGAAGGTGTAAACTTATGGAATATTACCAGGGAAGAACTTTTTAAGTTTCTGAATGTCAAATCTATTTCCAAACAGGTTTTCTGCACCAGTTCTTCAAGGCGTTCCTCAGTCAATTGTTCAATTTTCAGATATAAGCCTTCAACCAAATTACAGAGCTCCCAAAATATTACGACAGCATTTGAATCTTCTACTTTTGCACTGTCCTGAACAATATTATCGAAATCGCCAAATTCCAGCGAAGCATTAATTTTTTCCAACCGTAAATCATACTCCATTATCTCCTTCAGTTGATGAACGATAATGTTGGACAGGACTGAAATTTTATAACCTGGATTCGCTTCCAGATTTTTTCTTAATGCCACATTCTGTTGCAATATTTCCGAATAGGTTAAATTTTCCATATTAGTATTTTTGCTCTGTTTCAACTACCATTCTTTGTATTGCATAATTAATCGCAGCTTTGAACCGGCAGTTTTCTGAGCTGCTGTTTTTATTTAAAGTCATTCTTCAATAAGGCCATAATAACCATGTCCTCATATTTCCCGTCTGCATATATATGCTCCTTAAACAGAGCTTCCTGCTTAAACCCACCCATTAATTTGTGAAGTATAATTGCGGGTCTGTTAATAGCTATTATTTGTGCCTGAATTTTCCTAAGGTTCAGGACATTAAAGGCATATCTAAACAGAAGCTTAGCCGCCTCTTTAGTATAACCCTTACCCTGCTTCTCATTATCGCCTACAATCAAACCGTAAGTACAGGTACCAGAAATCCAATCGATAGTATTGAGTGATATAATTCCAGAAAATTCACCTGATTCAATTTCATCAATTCCCAGATAAATATTTCTGTTACTTTTATCATTAAGCACGTAATCAAACCATTCCCGATCCATTTCCTTTGTTTTTGGAAAGCGGATTCCCTGTGTCAGCTTAACCAGTTCCAGATTATTACGCCACTCATGGGTTTTATCTAAATCCTCTATTTTTAGAGGCCGAAGTATTACTTTTTCTCCTTTTAACATAGTTGTGTTTTTTTTAATTGCCGAATAAGCACTGATCAATAAGAGCAGTAATTTTATCTTTCTGCTCCGACAGATTATCACGATGAGTACCTGTCAAAATCAGATGTCCATATCTGTTTAGACTGTCAGTGATCCTGTTGGTTTCTTCTCCTATTTTCTTATCTAAATGCAGAGAGGTAATGCCTGGAAAATCCTTTAGAATCAGTTCCTTGTCCAGAGCATTTTTTACTGTAAATCTTTCTCCAAAATCAAAGAAAGACACCATTGCCGCTGCCTCTTTCCGCGTAAATTCAATATCACGCCCGGTAGCGATACGCAGAAGCTGATCTTCAATACTTACTCCTGTGGACAAAGGTACCAAATCTGAGGTGATAAAATCGCCGCCCAGGCGGGGTCCGATCTCAATCACCGTTACTTTACCACTGTTAATTTTCAGTTCAGGATGTAAGGCACAGTTGTTCAATCCGCTATAATCAACAATTTTCTGGATCAGGGCTTCGATTTCAGGCTTCAACTCCATAAAGCGGGAAGGTTGGATATGACCCAATTCCACATTATACGGCGGTGGCGTCACAATTTTGTCGGTAAGCTGCAGGATATGCACTTTACCGTGCTGTACCAAGGCTTCCACGCTGATCTCATCACCTTCGATATATTCCTCAATAAGGTAATTGCCATCACGGGAATGCTGCAGTGTTTCTTTAATGGCCAGCGCCAGCTCTTCTTTATTGTGAGCTTTGATGACGCCACGGCTGCCTGAATTGACCACCGGTTTTGTAATTACGGGAAAGGTAAAATCTAAACCTTTAACATCAACCTCACCGGTAAACATCTGACCTTTGGCGTGCGGCAGGTTGTTTTCCTTAAGAAATTCCTTGAATTTAGCCTTGTCCAGTACCGTGTCGCAGCTTTGGTACGATGGAAAAGGCAGGTCCAGTTCTTCCGCAATCCGGCACATCATCAGGATGGGCTTGTCCGTAGCTGCGGTAACTAACCCCTTTAGCCGGTACTGTTTTGCAAGGTCCAGAGTGGCGTCATAATCCTGACCGCCCACCGGGATGAAAACATCTGCCAGTTCTTTTCCGGGTGCATTCGGATCGGGATCGATTACGATGCTGGTATATCCCGCCAGTTTAATGCGGTTGATAATGGAGCACTGCAGGGTTCCGCCCCCAAAAACAAGGATATTATCCTTCATCAGATAAGTTTCTTAAGTGTTTCCGAAATATAGTTTACCTGCTCTACTGTAAGTTTGGAGTACATAGGCAGAGTGATAAGGTGGTCGACCAAAAAATCGGTTACCGGCAATTCGCTGGCAAATTCCTGATAGATGGAAAAATGGTGTACTGCAGGGTAATGCATACTGGTCTGAATACCTGCTTCAGCCAGCTGTGCGCGTATGGCATCCCTTCTTTCGGCATCGCCGTCAGTAAGTACGATCGGGAAGATATAATTGGAGTTAAAATCGGTGTAATCTGCAAACGGTATAATGATTCCCGATACATCATTCAGGGCGTTCAGGTACGCTGTCCTTACTTCTGCCCTTTTCTCCAGGTCGGCCTGAATCTTATCCAGCTGCACAATACCAATTGACGAATGGATATCGTCCATCCTGTAATTATAACCAAGTTCGACTACGTCATAAGCCGTTGAGTGACCTTTTGCTCTTTCGTAAGACATGGAAGTCATTCCGTGAGATCTCAGCAGTTTGGTGCGGGCAGCATAATCATCGTTATTGGTAATCAGCATACCGCCCTCACCTGTGCTGATATTCTTGTTGGAGAAGAAACTGAAACAGCCCACATCGCCGATTGTACCCAGCTTACGGCGTTTATACTCGGCCAACGGTCCGTGGCAGGCATCTTCAATCACCTTCAGGTCATGCTCTTTGGCAATGGCCATTATGGTGTCCATATCGCAGGCAAATCCGCCATAATGCATTACGATGATGGCTTTGGTTTTAGGTGTAATTTTTTTTCTGATGTCTTCGGCAGAGATCGTAGGATTTTCATAGCTCACCACATCGCCAAAAACAGGTACAGCGTTTACATAGCGGATGGCATTTACGGTGGCCACAAAGGTAAGCGAAGGACAGATGACCTCATCACCAGCCTCCACGCCCACAAGTTTTAGTGCAAGATGCAGACTTACGGTACAGTTGGACAGTGCGATGGCATGCTTTACAGAAAGCATACCGGCAAACTTCGCCTCGAAAGCGGCAGTCTTTGGACCGGTAGAGATCCATTTGGACTGAATGGTTTCCAGGGCAGCCTGTTCTTCTTTTTCGTCGAAGTTAAGGTCGAAAAGCGGGATTTTGTACATACTAATTGAGTTTGAGTGTTCTTAGAATTTTACCGACCGCACGCTGAACGATGTTGGGACGCCGGTTAATATGGTTATTAAAATGATAGTTATCGTAATTGAGGTTCCGCGCAACTTCCTTTGGGTGAATCTTTGCGGTGAAGTTAGCATCAAAAGGCCTGTAATGTTCGGCGGTCTGGCCCTTACTGTGAAGACCTTCCGCACCAATGTTTGAGGACAGATGCACCTTTGGTATTATAGATAAGCCGTTTTCTTTAAACCGGATATAGCTCCAGCAGATATCCCAGGTATTTTTACCGGCACCTCTTTTTTTCATTTCTTTTAAGGTAGAACGCCATAACTTTTTTTCCTCTTCATTCTGGGTCAGTTTTGAAAGTTCCTCGTTATTTAGATACTTATCGAAATCATCTACGTTTAAATCGAAGCGGTTCCAGGCTCTTTTCCAGGTAGCCCAACCCCAAATATGTCCGTAAATCCCGAAGAGATAATCTTCATTATTCGGCATATCAATTGGGGTGGTCTGACAGCTGCTTATCATATAAACTTCATTGCTGTTTCTGTAGCGGAGCAGCATATCCTGCGCAAACTTTAAAAATGACATGGGTGCAATAATGTCGTCTTCCAAAACGATAACGAATTCCTCATTTTCCAGAACCCAGGACACAGCAGAGGATATTGTTAATTCTGCACCACGGTTCTGATCATTAAACCTGTAATGGGTTTCACATTCCCAGTCCACTTTAGATACGATCTCCTTTACGGCAGTAACGAGTTGGTCCTCCCCCATTTTATAGTCCCGGGCACCATCGATTGCCACGTAAAGCTTTGCAGGCCGTGCATTCCGAATATATTCAAACGACTGGCGCATTACATCCGGCCGGTTAAAACCTATAAGCAAAACAGGTACGTTAAAATCTGTATTCATCATTGTATCTTTCTTTTAATTACGCCCAAAACAAGGTCTTTCTCATAGTTATTCAAAGCTAAGAAATAGGCTGCAAAACAATATATTAATCCCAAAACAACTGATTTAACAATTGTAGCGGTCCATGATATGGAAGGAAAAAAATAGTTTAAAGCTAATCCAATAAAAACTACTAATATAAATGGTAATGCCATTTTGACTTGGCACTGTTTAAAAAATTTCCAGATATTGATTTTCAATACCCGAACGTAAATAATATTCATCACAATTACGCCACCGACAATATTCCCAATAAAAATCGCAAATCCGGCCCCGGTAGATCCGAACCTAAGTGAAAGTAAATAAGATAAAACTACAGAAACTGCAGCAATAATGATTTTGGAATAGGCATTAAACTTAACTTTGTTGGAAGCGACTAATGCAGTGGATGCAATTTCCTGTGGTATCGTAAGTAATCCCGGCAGTATAAGAAATACCGCAACCAGATAGGATCGCTCAAAATCAGCACCAAGCCAGTTCAGAAAGAACCCCTTACCCGCCACCAGGAATATAGATACGATAGCGCCCAGCATAATAAACTGAATTCTGCCTACCTTGATCATGAGTTCCTGAATTGCTTCCGGACCGCCATCATCTTTATAGATGATCTGAGCTACTTTTGGTAGAAACATACTTCCAAATACAGTCGCAAATGTCCAGACATAACCCTCAATGGTCATCGCTGCTGAAAATATGGCGATTTCTTTACTGCCAGACGTCATGCCCAGCACACTAGGGGTAATATTTAGGATGAGCCTTTGCGCAATGGAAATCACCATCACCCAAAGTGAGAAAGAAAATATCTCTTTCACTAATACAGAGTCAAATCCCTTCCAGTTGATAGGCGTCCAATCCTTTTTCTTCAGGAAATAAAGTTTCCAGATAATCAGCAGAATTCCCAGGCCCGCGTTAACTACCACCAGAGAATATAGTCCGTAGCCCATTATCAGTGCGCCTACCATCAGGACAATATTTAAAACTTTATGGACAAGACCGGTAATTTTATGGAAAATAAACCATTCGCCGGAGAACAGTAAACCGTCCAAAGGTTGAAATGGGAAGGAAATGACCGAATAAAGTCCCGCTACCGCCAAAAGAACCTTAACTTTTCCTAATTCATCCGGATTAAGCTTAACAAAAATATGCTCTACATTAAAGTACATTACGGTAAGCAGCAAAAGGAAGATGACTGCCAGGCCAATAAAAAGTTTGTAAGCAATACCCATGAATCTGGAAATACCGTGGGTATCATTCTGTGCCTTATACTTGGACACAAAACGGGTAACTGCCGCAGAAAGCCCTAAGTCAATGGTAACCATAGTAACCAGTGAAGTGGCCAGTGTATACAGCCCAAAATCTGCCTGGCCGATGATGGAAATCATCCAGGGGGTATAGATAAGGCCGGCTATTATGGAAAAGGCAATGGTAAAGTAGGAGATCATTCCTCCGATCTTTATTTGCCTGCTGCTGTTCTGCATGAATTAATTTTGGCTATTAGTTGGGGGTACCAGGAATAAATTGATTACATTTTTGAATCCAGGTACTTTCCCTTTTCCACATAACCGAAATCCGGAATCATGGTAAAGAAAAGCTGAACGATCTCATCTTTTGTCCAGGCAGCTTTATCTTTCATATTCTTGATTGTGGCTGTAAAATGATTGATAAGCTCGCGGTCGTAAAGCGGCTCGTTTTTTACAATTCCTAAATTAGGGAAACGGTCCATGTCCAGCTCCTCGCGGTCGGTGAAGAACTCCTCGAAATCCTTTTCACCTGTAGTATCGCTGGCTGTAAACAGACAGGGCCACTGTCCCTGGGCGGGAAGGGTATGCACCAACTCACGCGCTTCGTCCTCAGAACTGCACAGATAAGGCGTGTAACCCAATTCTGCCAGATAGCGTGTCGCGATATCCGAGAAGGTGATGAGGTGCAGGTTCTCACTGAGTTTTGGAAAGAAGATATCGCGGTTTTCACCAAAAATGGTAGACATCAGGCATAGTTCGCCTGATTCCTGGGGTGTTACGAAATATCTCTTAATATCGTTTGGCGCCACGATGGGCTGCCTTTTCTGGATACGCTGGTTGAAACCGTGAAGCAATGATCCGTCGGAAAACGCAACATTGGCAAAACGTGCGGTAGAGATATTGATTTCTGCAGAAAGTTTCATCAGATACATCTCCATTATTCTTTTAGAGGCACCCATCATATTGGCTGGATTGGCCGCTTTATCGGTGGAGACACAGAAATACTTCTTCACCCCTTTTTCCACTGACTGCCTGATGGTCTTTTCCGTATTGAATACATTCACGTCAATCATCCGCATCATGGTGTAAGGATCTTTCTCACTTCTTACATGCTTCAGTGCTGACAGGTTCAGGACATAATCGTATCCGCCGTCAGCATTCCAGAAGGCGTCATATTCCACAGATCCTATGTCCAGCGCAAAAGTCTGGAAATCACCGTCAATATAGCCGTGGGTACTCCGGAGGTCACGCACCAGTTCCACCATATTGTTCTCACTGATGTCTACTACGTGAAGCTTAAGCGGATTCCTTTTGAAGATTTCCTTGGTCACAGCCTGTCCGATTGATCCGGCACCTCCTAAAACCAGGAATCTGCTGCCGGAAACGGCCTGTTCCAGTTCACCGGAATGGGCGGAAATATCTTCTTTAAAAAGTTCGTGTTCCCTGCCTATTAACTGAAGTATATTCATTTTTTCTCTTCTTGTGTTTTGTTACTGTAATTGCTTTGAAATGGATTATTTACTCCAAACTACCCTATTCACATAATCGGTATAACTAAGGATGATCCTGACCATCTTTTCCGAAACGTTCGGCATGGAATAGTCGGCAACGGGACGGAAATTGGGGGTTGGTGACTGGTGACTGGTGATTGGTGGTTGGTGATTGGTGGTTGGTGATTGGTGGTTGGTGGTATGCGTATTTCTTGAACCAACGACCTGTGTCTGTAACTGTATGATGCCCTGCAGGATGCGCTCCGGCGAAAGCCCCACCATCATGACGCTGGCTTCCTCCATGGCTTCCGGTCTTTCGTGTGCCTGACGGATGTTAAGCGCGCGGAAGTTAAGGATAGAAGATTCCTCGGAAATAGTACCCGAGTCGGAAAGAACAGCGAAGGATCTTTTCTGAAGCGCGTTATAATCATGGAAACCCAGAGGCTTCAATAACTGGATGAGCGGATGCATTTCCAGCTTCATTTTATCGATCATATTCTTGGTGCGCGGGTGTGTGGATACGATTACCGGATAGCCGTAAGTTTCAGCAATGGCATTCAGCGAGTCCATCAGTCCGCGGAAGTTTTTCTCTGAATTGATATTCTCCTCACGGTGCGAGGATATGACAAAATACTTTCCTTCTTCCAATTCCAGTTTATCAAGTACTGCAGAGGCTTCTATCTTAGGCAGGTAGTGGTTCAGCACCTCAAACATGGGCGACCCCGTCTTAATGATACGGTCGGCCGGTAATCCTTCCCTCAGTAAGTATTCTCTGGCGATATCGCTGTAAGTTAAGTTGATATCGGCGGTGTGGTCAACAATTTTGCGGTTGGTTTCCTCCGGCACGCGCTGGTCGAAGCAGCGGTTCCCTGCTTCCATATGGAAGATCGGGATTTGTCTCTTCTTGGCAGGAATGGCACAGAGGCAGGAATTGGTATCACCCAAAACCAAAAAAGCATCCGGGGCCACTTCTTCCAGCAAAGGATCAATCTTAATAAGTATATTTCCTATGGTTTCGGTGGCTGTTTTGCCCGCGGCTTCCAGAAAGTAATCAGGCTTACGGAGGCCTAAATCATCAAAGAAAATCTGGTTAAGCTCGTAGTCATAATTCTGTCCTGTGTGTACGATGATATGCTCAATAGCTTCAGAATTGTCGAGGGCCATAAGGACGCGGGATAATCTTATGATTTCCGGACGGGTCCCCACCACCGTCATTACTTTTAGTTTCTTCATTATTGTTTGTTTCTCGCTGATTCCCGCAGATTGCTTGCGCAAATCAACGCAGATTTATTCAGTTGTAATTTTTATAAATTATTGACAATTCTATTTATTGAAGTGTCGATTTTTTAAGTGTTAAAATTAACCAATATTCCTAACTTTTTCGCGTAACGTCTTAAATAGGTAGTGAGATAATTCTAGTTACTAAATAATATCAGTCATGTCCATTAGCGAAAATCTGCTTTAATAATCCGCGCAATCTGCGTGAAACTACGCAGCCAGTTCCAAAGACACTCTTATTTTTCTCGCTGATCCTCACAGATTTATTCCGCAGGTGAGCGCAGATTTATTCAGTTCAATTTTTCTATAAATTATTGACAATTCTTTTTATTGAAGTGTCGATTTTTGAGGTGTTAAAATTAACTAATAATCCTAACTTTTTTCCGGATAGTTTCAGATAGGTTGTAAGCTGCTTGAAATGAACATCGGTTAATGCCTCAACTGATTTGATTTCTATGATTACTTTATCTTCTACTAAAATATCTATCCTATACCCTACCTCCAGAATTATTGTTTCATACTGAAACGGCAACCCCACCTGCATCATTATTTTTAACCCCGCATTTTCCAGCTCAAAAGCAAGTGCTTTCTCATACGCTGATTCCAGCTATCCGGGACCAACTGCATTATAAACTTTAAATATACAACCTCTAATTATATATGAAATTTCGTTTTCATTCATATTTTAAAAACTTGCACTCAAGTCAGTTTTATCAAAGCATCCGCGAAAATCTGCTGCCTAATTTGCGGCAATCTGCGTGAAATCACACTTCCAAAAATATACAATCCCTAATCAGATAAGACATTTCTTCTTCATCCATAATTCTATAAATTAATTCTCAGCAGTTATATATTGGCCATCCGCGAAAATCAAAATGAAAATTTGCGGTAATCTGTGTGAAATCATACCTCCAGGAAGTACGTATCTGCGTCTACGGGATCAAACGGTTCATTGATCCAGAAAATGGTATAAAGTTCCTCGTTGCCTATGTTCTTTATATTGTGTGTATACCAGATGGGCATATCTACATAAGCGGGCTCGCTGCCATCCAGATAGAAATCCATAACTTCGTCGCTGTCAATTTTTCTCAGCTGAATTAAAGCTTTTCCTTTTATAACTGCAAACCTTTCAATTTTCCGTGTGTGAAAATGGTTACCACGCGTAATCCCGGGTACAGTGGTTGAAAACGAGCACTGTCCGCCAATTCCAAGTCTGATCACCTCTACAAATGCGCCACGGGGATCGGTGTGCTGTGTAAATTTTACAGGATAATGGGTTTTGTGGTCTATATAGGAACGGTAGGTATTGAAAAGCTGATAATCAAAGGCTGTTTCCAGTTTCGGAATTTCACCGCCTTCAAAGTAAAGTGTTCTGTACTCCTCAAGCTTCTGCAGAACTTCCGAAACCTTGATTGTTTTTGTAGAGGGAACAATATATTCTTCAGAGGTGGTGCCTGATGCGATCTGATCTAAAATTTCCTGCACAAGTTCGCCCACATAAATAAGCTTCACCTCACCGTCCACATCAATGGTTGGTGTTTCGTTATGCGTTAACTTATGACAGAATGTAGCCACAAAGGAGTTATAGTTGGGCTGCCCAAACGGTCCGAAAACGTTCGGAATAATCATTCCGGTGAAGGTTCCCCCGTTCGTATTGGCCCAGTCTGCAAGCAGTTTTCTGCCCTCTTTTTTCGATTTGCCGTACAGGTTGTCCCTCTCCTCTTGGGAAGAGGAGGAAAACAGCACATGTGCCTTGGAGCCGGTGCGCTGCAGAGAATCTGCAAGGCGCTGCGCCAGCGAAACATTGGTACTGTATATAAATTCCGGATCTGGATGACGGTTCATGGCGGCCAGATGTACGATCACGTCGCACTGCGCAACAAAGGCGTCCAGTTTTTCCTCGTCCTCAAAAAAATCTTTCTGGAAATCTACTCTTTCAAACATATCCGGCGTAAGACCCAGCGTATTATAAAGGTGGGAACCTACGAATCCGTTTTGTCCTGTAATTCCAATTTTCTTCATCAATGTGTGTTTTCTCATTTGTTAAAATAATCTGCCGGGAACCTGTGTTCGTCCTGGCTCACGCCCAACTCGTAATCTGCAAAAACCAGAAGCATGGCATTGTCCTGTCTGGCCTGGATGGACGATATATAGCCGGGTGGCACATGCAGTACATCCAGTGTATCTGCCTCCAGCAGGAATTCTGATGGCTCTAAGTCTGCCGATGGATTATCCCAGTTGTCTACACAAATCAGTTTTATAAGAAAACTGCCTGTTAAAGCTGAAAACCAGCGCTGCTCAATCCTGTGCCCCTGCCAGGCGCGTACAAAATCGGTATCTGCATTTTGAATGGTATACACCCTTCGGACGCCGGGAAGTGAAAAATCATTGTTATACCGCAGGGTACCGCGCGGGTCCTGGTGGCGGTTTCCTTTCAGGAGGGTGGGTTGCACAGGGCCGTTGTCAGGAGATTGTACACCGGTGCCTGTTTGCGGGAGACGCGTTTCTTGCTGCTCTTTACGGCTGTTCATTTATATTTTAACTAATTTTTCCTTGTATTTAATTGATTTCCAGTTCCAATCACCATTCACCCCCCGATAGCTATCAGGGCACCAAACAACCAATCACCCCTTACACATAAAAAGCAGGATCCTCCCCAAACACTTCCTTACGTATAAGCGGCAGCGTGTAAATCAACTTTTTCAGTCCCTCCACGCCCTGCTGTTCTGTGTTGTGGGAGTGATAATCTTCTATTTTGGAAATATCGCGTTCGCCTTCAGAAAAATATTTTGCGTAATTAAGGTCGCGGTTATCGGCCGGAATCCGGTAAAAGTCTCCCATATCTTCGGCATGAAGCATTTCTTCGCGCGTACAGAGGGTTTCATAAAGTTTCTCTCCGTGTCTGGTACCGATTACCTTCACAGGAACTTCCTTCCCTGTAAGCTCCATCAGAGCCTGTGCAAGATCACCAATCTTACCCGCAGGTGCCTTGTTCACGAAGAGATCACCGGGATTTGCATTTTCAAAAGCGAAAAGCACCAGATCTACCGCATCTTCCAGAGACATAAAGAACCTGGACATATTGGGATCGGTAACCGTGATTTTCTCACCTTTCTTTATTTGGTTAAGGAAAAGAGGAATAACAGAACCTCGGGAGCCCATAACGTTTCCGTAGCGTGTAAGACAAACCACAGTTTCAGTAAGGCTGCGTGACTCGGCAACCGCTACCTTCTCCATCATGGCTTTTGAAATCCCCATCGCATTGATCGGGTATGCAGCTTTGTCTGTACTCAAACATATCACCTTCTGCACCTTATTAACAGCAGACGCTCTGATAACATTCTGCGTTCCCTCCACATTGGTTTTCACTGCCTGCATTGGGAAGAATTCGCAGGAAGGAACCTGCTTAAGGGCGGCCGCATGAAAGACATAATCAACACCGCGGGTCGCAGGTTCTACACTTGCGTAATCCCGGACATCGCCTATATAATATTTTATTTTATCGTTTTTATACTGGACGCGCATGTCATCCTGCTTCTTTTCGTCACGGGAAAAAATCCGGATTTCGCGGAAATGGTCCGTATGAAGGAAACGGTTGAGTACTGCACTCCCGAAAGAGCCCGTACCGCCGGTAATAAGTAATACTTTATTCTGAATTTTCATCTGTGTGTTTTCAATGGGGTTATTCAATCTTTTATAATCGGGAATCGCTCTCGGCCAGCGTGCCTTTTACATCATAAATGACATGTTTTTGCTTCAGATGCGACTTAAGATCCAGATTAGTAAATTCTTGATGTGCTACCCCCAAAACAATTGCGTCATAACGCTGCAATGGAATTTCTCGGGTACATTTCAGTCCATATTCATGAGCAACCTCTTCCGGATTGGCCCATGGATCAAATATTGCCACGGAAATACTGTAACTTTCCAAGGCCTTCACAACATCAACGATTCGTGTATTTCGGACATCCGGGCAATTCTCTTTAAATGTTACTCCGAGCATTAAAATTTCTGCTCCATGCATCTCAATACCTTTCTTTATCATAGTTTTGATAACCTGTGATGCCACGTATTCGCCCATCGAATCATTTATCCTTCTTCCAGCCAGAATAATTTCTGGGTGATAACCGTACTCCTGCGCTTTCTGAGCCAAATAATAGGGATCTACCCCAATACAGTGACCGCCGACCAAACCGGGCTTGAAAGGAAGAAAATTCCATTTTGTACCTGCGGCCTCTAATACAGCGTGGGTATCAATATCCATGAGATTAAAAATCTTAGCTAATTCATTGACAAAGGCAATATTAATATCTCGTTGGGAGTTTTCGATCACCTTCGCAGCCTCGGCTACTTTAATTGTAGGTGCAAGATGAGTACCTGCTGTGATTACAGTTCCATAAAGATTATTGACAATGTCGCCAATCTCCTTATTAGAACCCGATGTCACTTTTAAAATTTTTTCTACAGTATGTTCCTTATCACCTGGATTAATTCTTTCTGGAGAATAGCCGGCAAAGAAATCAACATTGTACGTCATTCCACTTACCCGTTCAACAACCGGAATGCAATCTTCCTCTGTAGCACCGGGATAAACAGTAGATTCATAAATTACAATATCTCCTTTTTTAAGCACCTTGCCTACAGTTTCACTTGCCTTTATAAGTGGAGTTAGGATAGGACGGTTATTTTTATCGACAGGCGTCGGTACAGTTATAATATAGATATTTGCCTGTGCGATATCATTGATAGTATCTGTACAAAATAATCCAACAGTAGATTCCTCAGCTGCAAACGGATGCTTTTTAATTAGTGAGGATTGTAGTAGTTCTGGCGAAACTTCTAATGTTTCATCAAATCCATTGTTAAGTTCTGCTACTCTTTTCGAGTTAATATCAAAACCAACTACAGGATATCTGGTTGCAAATAATCGTGCAAGGGGCAGGCCGACATAGCCAAGACCGATAACCGCTACTTTATGCGTCATTCTTTTCTTTTTGTGTTTTCATTATTAATTTGGATACCTTAAGTACTCTTCAGATTTTCATAATACCAGCTGACTGCCTCTTTTAGACCTTTGGCGAAATTGTGACTGGGCACATACCCTAATAATTCTGCAGCTTTATCAATGCTGGCTTTTGAGTGTGGGACATCTCCAGGACGCACCGGACCGTGCAAAATGTCGATCTGTTTAATTGCAGGATCATACTCTCCAAGAAACTCCTTAAGTAGCTCAGTCATTTCTAATATTGTTGTTCGATCACCTACCGCAGTGTTATAAACAGTATTGATAGCGTGTGAATCTTTTGCCAGCATTGCCAGTTCATTCATCTGGATTACATTATCGATGTACGTAAAGTCGCGGGAGTAATCGCCACCGCCGTTAATTGTAGGTGATTCGTGATTCATCAGTTGAATCACAAATTTTGGAATCACAGCCGCATATGCTCCTTTTGGATCCTGTCTGCGACCAAAAACATTAAAATATCGTAGACCAATACATTCTAATCCATATGTTTTGGAAAAAATGTCAGCATAGAGTTCATTAACATATTTGGTTATTGCATAGGGGGAAAGGGGCTTTCCGATTACATCTTCAACTTTAGGAAGGCTTTTAGAATCACCGTATGTGGATGAGGAGGCGGCATATACAAATCGTTTGATTTTAGCATCCCGTGCGCTGCATAACATATTTAAAAAACCGCTGACATTTACATCATTACTGGTTATGGGATCGTTGATTGATCTGGGAACTGAACCCAGAGCAGCTTGATGTAAAACAAAATCCTTTCCCTCACAGGCCCTTTTGCAAGTTTCTAAGTCCCTAATATCACCCTGAATAAAAGTGAAGGAGGGGTGTAAAACTAATTCTGAGATGTTGTGAAGGTGTCCAGTGGACAGATTATCTAAACAGGTAACTTCGTATCCTTTACTAATAAAATAATCACATAAATTGGAACCAATGAACCCGGCTCCACCGGTTATAAGTATTCTTTTCATTAATTTAAAAAAATTGGTACCATTTTTTTCTACGCGGACCTTCAGTATAATATCCGTATCCATATTTATTACCGTAGCTTAAATGCATATCTTTCACATCGTTAAGTATAACTGCAAATCTTCCCTGTGCATTCTCGCGGCGAATCTGGTCTGCAAATTCAAGCATATCCCTGTCTGTATGTTCAGCCCGCATTACATAAAGCATCAGATCCATATATTCAAGGAGGTTAAAGGTATCACTAACCATCAGCATTGGAGCCGTATCGATCACGATATAATCGTAGCGATCCTTAAGGCTTTCAACAGCCACTCCAAATTTCGGATCAGCTAGGAGTTCTGTCGGGTTTGGTGCAATACTTCCGCTTGGGATTACATCAAGTTTCGGGTTCAGTGCAGACTGCTCAATATAGCTTTCGGCACTCACATCATCAGAGGCCAGGAAATCGGTCAGCCCCACAGAGGACAGATTCATAAATCTCTTGAACTGTGGATTACGGATATCCGCTCCTATCAGAAGTACTTTGCGGTTTTGGGCAAGCGAAAGAGCCGTATTTACAGCAATAGTAGTTTTACCTTCGCCCTTTACTGAAGATGAGACCATAATTACCGCGGCCTTGTCCTGCTCCGGTTTCCTCAGTACAAACTTCATATTTGTAAGCATAATCCTGAAGGATTCAGCAAATGAGGTAAAGTCATTCTGCTTTACCAGGGCTCCCTCACCATCGTCCGCATGCGGAATCTCGCCCACTACCGGAATATCGGGCAACAACTGACGGATGTCGCGGCGGCTGTGAATATAAGTGTCAAGAGCAAATTTAGTATAAAGGAATGCCGCTGGAATTACAAGTGCGATAAGTGCAGCAATCAAATAGATCGTATTGGTTTTAGGGGCTACAGGTGCAGCCAGCGTGTAAGCAGGATTAACTACTTTCGCTTTAGGAGTATTTACAGAAAGGGCGATAGATGTTTCTTCTCTTTTCTGAAGAAGGTAAAGAAAAAGGGCCTCTTTTAAGTTTTGCTGTCTTTCGATATCACGGAATACCCTTTCCTGCTGAGGAAATTTACTGATAGCCACTCCCGACTCGTTAATCTGATTTTGAACCTGCCCTCTGGCAACCTGCAGACTCATACGGGATTTTCTTAAATTATCCCTGATAAGATTCCTCATCGAACTTATATCCCTGTTGAACTGCTGTACTGCCGGGTTGGAAGGTGTTGCCTGTCTGAGAGTCCTGTTGCGTGTAAGTACCAACTGGTTATATTCCTCAATCACACCGTCCAGGCCGGATGGCATTCCAACATTTGTAGGAAGGAGCTGATCATTATTGGATGAATTGGCAATTCGGAGTACCGAATCAACCATTTCCAGCTGAGTTCCAATATCCATGAGCTTCTTTGTGTTCTCACTGGCATTCTGCATACTTAACTCAGCCTGTGCCTGAAGGTCAGCAATTTTGTTGGCAGCCTTGAAGTTTTCCTTACGGCTTTCAATACCACCCAGTTCCTTGGTAATCAGGTCAAGCCTTTCATCAATGAAATTGGCAGTCGCAACTGCTTCAGCGTTCTTATCTTTGATGGCGTCGCCGTTGTACTGACGGATCAATTCATTAAGAATATCCTCGGAACGTTGAGGCTTGATACCCACACGGCTCAGCTCCATAATTGACGATTTTTTCTGTGGAATGACAACTGCAATGGAAGCTTCCAGCTGGTCTGCAACCAGTTTAGGATGGGTAATAATAAGTTTTAAAGGGGCATTGAATACTACTTCCTGCCTTCTTTGTAGGGTTATGGAACCGAAATCCAAAACGAGCGGTTTACCAAAAGTACCACGAAACTCTTTCTTCTCGGCTTTCAGAACAAACCCAGTACCTGCAGGTTCAACAGTATACGTCGCACTGCTGAAAGACCTTTGGTTCTTCAGCGAATTAATTTCTCCCTGAACCGGACTGTTCTCATAAAGATCAGCTTCCTTTACGTTACCTTCGTTTACCAGTCTCACCTCCAGTTTCAATGCTTTCACCACATTATAAAGGAGTGGTTTTGATTTGATAACCGAAAGTTCATTATCCACCTCGTTACTCATGATTCCGGAAGGCAGTGTCATGTTCTGGAAATCCGAAAGTCCTGTCAGCCCACCCTGCTTACCGTTATCACTCTTTACATACAGCGAAGCCTTACTCATATACTGAGGCGTGGTGTAGCGTAAATAGATCCACGCCAGTGTAAGTCCCAGCAATACACTGATTACAAATAGAGGCCACCAGCGGAGATAGCGCTGAATCTGCCTTTTAATTTCGCCGCTGTCTTTTCGCTGCTCTTGTTTTTCTGTTAAATCCATTCGGTTATCGTAATAAGGTAATCAGTATCGAAGCAAGACCCAGAACTACACCTCCTATCTGAAAGGCCAGATTACGGTTCGGATCTACATTGGCAGACTTTTTCTTGATGTCATCGGGTTCCACATACAGAACATCATTCTGCTGCATATAGTAGTAAGGTGATGCTGTAATATTCTTATCGGTAAAATCCAGCACATAGGTGGCATCAGCACCATCCTCGTGGCGGATAATCCTTACTTTAGTACGGTCACCAAAATCAGTCATGTCTCCGGCCATGCCCAATGCCTGAAACACAGTTACCTTATCCGTAGGGCTGGTATACTGGCCCGGACTTTTTACCTCACCAAGAACAGTTATATTAAAATTGAGTTGGCGTATCGAAACCATTGGGTCCGAAAGGTATTGCCTCAAACGCTGCTCAAGATCGGTACGCAGCTGCGCCATAGTCATGCCTTTTACAAAAATTCGTCCTAATACCGGAAATGAAAGATACCCTTCATTATCAATCACGTAGCCTTGCGGAGCCGTTTGCGCAGCCTGAGTGTTTTGAGATTCCCCCGGCGTGCTCACCTGATTCATGGAGTGCAGGTTGAAAGGCCGCACCGCATATTCATCGAAAGCAGTCACTTTAATATCAAGCAGATCACCGGTCTGAAGGCGGGAGCCCTCAAAAACCGCCTGCTGAACCTGCTGCTCCGTTAGCGCACGGTCCGTGTCCATATAGACCATGTTCTCCTTTGGCTTGCAGGAACTAAATAACAGCAAGAGCAATAGAATATATAAACTATTTTTCATCATAAACGTAAATTCATGCAAAGATATATAAAGTATGCCGAATGCCGGTTCGTGCCGAAAACATTTTTTTGGTGGTTAAAATGAAAATGCATAATGCCAGATATTTACAGCAAAGGTGGAGATGGAAACGCTGCAAAGAGAAGACCCGACAAAGTAGCTACGGAAGGAAGATGGATGTTACTTGATAAGGACTTTGCCTTCAAAGGGAAAATGGGATATATACTGAAGGTTGGTTCCCTTAACAATTTCGGAACCTTCGGACAGAAAAACATAGCGGCTGCCCTGTAGGACAAAAAGAACAAAACGGGTACTGTTTCGGATTCTGAGACGGCCCAGGTCCAAAGAAAGAAGATAACTGTTTTTGGATTCCATTTTGGTCCACTCATCTTCGCCAAACATAAGATTTTTCTCACGTGTACGGAATAAATTTAATAACATCATTATTTAGTTTGTGACAAAAATAGCATTAATCTGCTAGATATTTTGCGTTATTTTCAAAACAAAGCTGTTTTGGTCAAAAATGGGCAAACAAATTTTTGAAAATATGCTCACTATATAAATCTATTAACCATTATGATGAATTAAAGGATCGAACTCTGTTTATAACCGCTCTATAATGTGTTCTTGTAAGTTTTAATGCATCACGAATAAATCGGTATGCTGACCATTTAAATTTCTCCCGGCCACTAAACCGCCAGCCAAACACCATCATCTAAAATCTTTGCTCTGTATGGGTCCTGAACTGAAATTTGAAACTTGTTGAACTGATAACAAAGCGGGCTGTCATACTCAAATGACAGCCCGCCTTCTTGTTAGGATGAAACGTTATTTAATAGGAACAGACCATTCAATACCACTGATGTCAACCAGCTTTAGCATATAGTCATCTCCGATTGGAAGCCCGGACAGGCTGATGCTGAGATCTGCCTTGGCACCTAAAGGTAAAATTAAACTGTGCTTCCCCGGTTTAATCTTTGCCACATAATAATTTCGGATGTTTTCCGCTGGGAATTCAGCTAATTGATTTTGATCCATGTCTTTAACGGTGTGACCATTGCCGTCCACAATTTGTATAGCAATCAAAAAGGAACCGTATACGTCAGCACCTTCGGTCCGGAACAGCTGAAAAGAGAGTTGGTCACCATGTTGCTGTATATTGGAAATTTCAACCTTAGGTCGGACAGACTTATTATGAAGAGTGCCAAATACACCACCGTGAAAATACTGATTGGTAAAGAGCGTCAGTCCGAATATAATGAGGGACATAGCCAATACTTTTGGCGCAGTATTTTTTACAGGAAGCCGGCCCGAACCCAGGAAAGCAAACCATTTCCTGTTTGTAAAGCTAACAGATCTGTTAATTAGAATACGGTCCAGTGAATAGTGGTCGCTGCCCGACAGAAAAAGAACAAAACCGCTTGCGATCCCGAGTACTCCGATTTGCCACTCGTCCAGACAGGTGGTTCCTAACCAACCCGAACCGAGCAGAATTCCCAGAGCAAGAAAGAAGACACCAATACTCATCAGCCGTGTAAACAGCCCTAATATCAGCAGCAAGCCCACAATCGCTTCAATCATTGTAAAGACAACCATTGAGGTTTGCAAAGCATCAGGGTGAGACACCAGATATTCAATTATAGGTTTGATGCCCAGCGCGTTGGGCAGAAAATGGTTAAACTTTTCTCCTATATAACCTGCCTCATCGGGTATAAGTTTATTATCTAAAATCAAGCGTCGCCAGAATGCCGAGAAATAAGTCCAGCCTATAACCCACCGCAGGGATAATGTAATAAGTCCAGCCGGAGTGGCCGTACTTTCAGTATAAATTTTCATTGAATGTTATATTTTATTAAACGTAAAAAATTAGCAGCGTGTAAGAATAACCCTATGCTGTATAAATTTTAAGACGTTTGTATAAAATATATCGGGGTGGACTGTCACCTGAAAATATATTTGAGTACCGGTTATAAACCGTGGGTGAAAATACCTCAAAAGATTGATTGAATACAAAATCAGAGAGTTGGTCCTGAGATTTTGCTTTGGATTTAGAAACAGCCGAAGTTGGTAGAAGATCACCCGGGAAATACACGCAGTAACCACCAGGAACGGTGGCCTTTGTGTTACTCAGCGGTCTGGCATATTCGGAATTTGCTGTATTGAGCAAGACCTCTTTTACGGAACACGGACTGCTGGCAAAAATAAGGAAGCCCAACAGTATAAGCTGGCGGCAAATGGTCTTGTATAGTCCCCGTCTTGGCATTGCTGCAAAGGTACAGTATAATTTTTCAACAGCATTCGCAAACCGGCACAACTTAATTTCTGACATTGCCCATGGACCGGGTTCCGTTCCGGGGAATACGGCCTCGAATATTTTGCGTAGATAAACCTTGCCTTAAGCAAGGTGGGCTCATTCCTATTAAAAACGGAAGCAAAAAAAGCAACACACAGGAATCCGGTTCGCAATTCCTCCGTTCCCTCTGCGCCTCCTCCCTTCCTCCGTGGTAAAATTAAACCACTTTTTACTTTTTACTTTTGCCCTGGCTCTTCTCCCCTCAAAACCCTTTGTGCCTTTTGAAAACCTTCGTGCTCTTTGTGGTTAAAAATCTCTGCAACCGGGTAATTATAATATCATCCCGTCGGGGTTCTTAATCATCGGATTTTCCTTAATTTATAAAATAACACCCCTTCGGGGTTATCTAACCACGGAGCACACAGTGGTTTTACAGAGCACACAGCGCTAATTCAAATCTATAATCTGAAATCTTGCTTCCTGGTTCTTGGTTCTTGGTTCTAAAATAAGTCTGGAATCTGATATCTGAAATCTAACGTCTAAAATACCATGTCTGATATCTAGCATCTTTGCTCTTTCATCTTTCCTCCTTTTTCCTTTTGCCCTGGCTCTTCTCCCCTCAAAACCCCTTTGTGTTCCTTAAAATAACCTTTGTAAACTCTGTGGTTAGATCTTGCTTCCTGGTTCTTAGTTCTAAAAAAGTCTGAAATCTCCTGTCTGATATCTAGCATCTTTGCTCTTTCATCTTTTCTCCTTTTTCCTATAGCCTTGGCTCTTCTCCCCTCTTCTTCGTGCACCTTGTGAAAATTCGTGCTATTTGTGGTTAAAAATCCCTGCAACCGGGCAATTATAATATCATCCCGTCGGGTTCTTAATCATCGGAGTTTCCTTAATTTATAAAAATAACACCCCTTCGGGGTTATATAACCACGGAGCACACAGTGGTTTTACAGAGCACACAGCGCTAAATTCAAATCTATAATCTGAATCTTGGTTCCTGGTTCTAAAAAAAAGTCTGATATCTGATATCTAACGTCTAAAATCTCATGTCTGATATCCACCATCTAATCCAACCACAAGGCACACAAAGATGACCCCACGTACACTAGGAAGAATCCATAATTCAAAATTCAACATCCAAAATTCAAAATCCTGCTTTTCGCCTCTAAATAAAAGTCTGAAATCTGATATCTGATGAATAGCTTCTTTGATCTTTCATCCAACCATATCTGAAATCAAAAAAGCAGGAACTCCTTCCGAAGTCCCTGCTTAATCAATTATCTAAATTAAATTCAATAACCCGCTGTCTGCCTGCTGCCTTTGTGGCGGGAGCCGCTTTCTTGCACCTCATTATCATCCTCTTTTGCGGCGAAATTGATAAAGCTTTCAGCTATGTCGGTAAGTGTATGGTCCGTCCTTTCCTCCTCTTCCAGTGTTCTATGTAAAAGGTTGGAAGCATCACTCAGCCCCAGCGTCTCGGCAAGTGCCGCCAGGCCACCATAACTGGCTATTTCGTAATGTTCAACTTTCTGGGCAGCAATGATTAATGCCGCGTCACGTGTCATACTTCCCTCTTCGGTCTCTTCTGTTACGGTTTCACCCTCACGCAGAATGCCCAGTATGGCTTCACACTTCTTCGCTTCAGGATCTTCACCCATCAAGCGGAAAACCTTCTCCAGACGTGAAATATGTTTCATAGTCTGCAGTTCATGATCTTCAAAGGCCTCCTTCAGCTCTTCGGTGGTAGCAGCTTCCTGCATTTTCTTCAGAGCCTCTTTGATTTCCTTTTCAGCAAAATAAATATCCTTCAGCCCATTGGTGAAGAACTTATAAAGAGGACCGTCTTTTTCTGTCTCTAAAGCTGATGCAGATGATGTACTGTTGCTGCCATCCTGTTTTTCCTCATGCTGCGTCTTATTGCTTTCTGAACTGGTAGTCTGCTCATCTTTATTAGCGGATTCCGCCGACGTTTCGGCAGGAGTAGTTCCCGATAGCCTGTCTTTTTGATTTGTATTGCTCATTGTAGTAATTTTAATGAAAAAAGGCGGGCTTGCTCACGCAGCCGGCCAGATATAGTTAATGACGGCTGCTGTTGTTATTTCCGTTCTCATTGCTCCGGCTTCCGAATCCACCCCGGCGTCCTGACCTTTCCTGCGAGCCGCCGTATCCGCCCGTATTGCCTCGGTCCGACCAGTTCTCAGAAGATCCACGCGATGAAGACTGGTCATGCTCCGAACCCCAGCCACCGCGGTTACCGGAATACTCATTGCTGGAGGCATTGCTGCCGCCGGACCCGCCCCGGCCGGACTGCCAGGACTGCGAACCTTGACCACCACGGTTGCCCTGCTGCCGTTCGTAGGAACCGTCACTGCCGGATCTGCCGCTGCTGTATCCTTCGCTTCCATACATTTCATTGCCGCCACGTCCCCTGCGGTCTCCGTAGGAACTGCCGTACTGAGAGTCATGGTGCCTGTCGAAACTGTCGCTTCCGCGGCTTCCGCCGTGTGCACCTCCGAAATGCGCATGACCGCCTTCCTGTGAGCCGCCCCTGCCATAATCCCAGTCGTCTTGTGACCCAGAGTTGCGGTAGTCCTGATTTCGGGAGTCGCCGTATCCGCCACCGGAACTTTGCCGCCCGCTGTCAAAATTTCCCTGCGAACCGTACCTGTTATTGTCGTCACTGCCGTGCGAACCGCCTCTGCCGGAACCCCACTGATCACGGCCGTAGTCATTTTGATTATTTCTGCCACGGTTACCTCCACTGTTGGAATAGCGGCTGTTTTCTGAGCCACCGCCGTAGTTTAAACCTTGGTTCCCCCATCTGGACTCATCATCCCAGTCGCTTTCCGACCGTCCGAATCCGCGGTTCATCCCGCTGGACTCACCCGACATCCCCCTGTTTCCTCTGTCGTAGGAATTGTCGTTATTGTCCCAGTCATTGGAATAGCGGTCATTGTGGCGCCCTTCCTGTGCACCGTGCCGGTTCTCCTGTCCAAAGCCACTGCCTTCATAATAGCTCTCATTTCCAGAGTTTCGCTGCGAACCGTTCCCCCCAGCATGGGAGCTGCGACTATCATAATTCTCGTTCCTCTGATTTTCGTTTCCACCGCGTGAAGACCAGTTGTCTTCATTACCGTAATTTCTTCTGTTGTTCATAATAATAATTTTTGATTGTTTTGGTTTTGCTAAATTAATATAGCATTTAAGCAATCACAAATTATTTATGTTAAATATCAACGCTACATAATACGTAATAATTAAAATATGTTTAATACAAAAGCTAATTCTGTGTCGACAATGCAATTATGCAATATGCAGTTAATCCACCTTAAATTGAGGAATAATCCCATTATAATGCCAACCATAACAGTTCCGGTCGTATCCGAACTGTCATCTTCGCCTTTAAAAAATTGAAAAAAGAACCTGTAGAGAAGTGCAGAATTTATTTTAACACAAGTTTTTCAACCTCCTAAACAGACAGTTTGGTGCTAAAAATTCTATAAAATTGCCTTTCGAATAATATAAATATTTAATTAATTATTTCTATATATTACTTTCCTATAACAAGGAAATGTTTTAACATATTTTAACAGTATAAGTTCTACAATTTCGGTTAAATCGGGATTTACAGAGCACACAGCGCTAATTCAAATCTATAATCTGAAACCTTGCTCCTGGTTCTTGGTTCTTGATTCTAAAAAAGTCTGAAATCTGATATCTGATATCTAACGTCTAAAATCTGATATCTAGCATCTTGGCTCTTTGCTCTTTCCTCCTTTTTCCTTTTGCCTTATCTCTTTCTCCGATTCCTCTGCGCCTCCTCCGTATCTCCGTGGTAAAATTAAACCCACTTTTTACTTTTTACTTTTTACTTTTGCCCTGGCTCTTCTCCCCTCGAAGCCCCTTTGTGTTCCTTAAAAAAAAATTGTGCTCTTTGTGGTTAAAAAAATCCGTGATTAAAAGCAACAAACAAGAATCTGCTTCGTAATTCCTCCGTTCCCTCTGCGCCTCCTCTGTGCCTCCGTGGTAAATTTAAACCCACTTTTTACTTTTTACTTTTGCCCTGGCTCTTACGTCCCGCAGGGGTCTCTTCGGACACCGTCGGAAGCACTTTTTCCTTTTCCCTTTTGCCGTGGCTCTTCCTCCGTTCCCTCTGCGCCTCCTCTGTGCCTCCGTGGTAAATTTAAACCCACTTTTTACTTTTTACTTTTGCCTTGGCTCTTCTCCCCTCAAAACCCCTTTGTGTTCCTTAAAATAACCTTTGTGGTTAGATCTTGCTTCCTGGTTCTTGGTTCTAAAAAAGTCTGATATCTGATATCTGGAATCTAACGTCTAAAATCTCATGTCTGATATCTAGCATCTTTGCTCTTTCATCTTTCCTCCTTTTTCCTTTTGCCCTGGCTCTCCTCCTCGAAACCCTTTGTGCACCTTGTGAATACTTTGTGCTCTTTGTGGTTAAAACCCCTGTGCTCAAAAAGTTTTACAGGAAATTTACACCTCAACAGCTTTACGACTTTACAACTTTACAACTCAACAGCTTTACGACTCCCCAACCACCTCCAAAATCTCACCGTACTCAAACCCACGTCCCATGAGATATTTTACTGTTTTGGATTTGCGCTGGTATTCCTTGCCGGTTTGCTTTTCAAAATATGAATCATAGATTTTTCGCAGGGTCTTCTCATAATCCTCAGGATGAATCTCATCGAAGCAGCTGCGCACCAGTTTCTCGGGCACCCCTTTGAATTTGAGGTGGTTCAGAATCTTGTTCCTTCCCCAGGATTTTATATAAAACTTACCGCGGATGTAGCTTCGTGCAAAACGTTCTTCATTAAGATAATTCTCCTCCATAAGATAAAGCAGAATCTCTTCCTTAGCCTCCGGAATTAGAAGAAAGTCGCGCATCTTCTGCTCTACCTCCTGATGGCACCTGTCCTGATAAACGCAGTAGTTTACCATCTTCTGTTTAATCTCCGAAAATGTATAGGATTTATGTTGCATGCAGGTAAAGGTTAAGATTAAGGTTAAGTGGGTTACGACTATTGAGGGTGGTGTGATATTGAAACAGAAACCGTTATCGCTGCCCAAGACAAGATGAAATTACAATGGGGAAATCTACATCCAAACTGCTCAAATTCAACCTTAGCCCTAACCTACGCCTCACCCTTACCCTCAGCCTTAACTTCAACCTATTTTTACTTTACCCTCTTGTTATCCAGCGTTTTAATGATTTTATTGGGCTCAAAAATTACTGAATCCAGCATTGAAATTACGCTTTCCGTTTTTTGTACGTCGAAATAGTGTACCCGGCTCCCATACAGTAGATGGCTTTTGGTTTCATTGCTGAACCTCTGGCAATCTTATAAAACTGCGATTTCTCCTTATCACCGCCGCGACCAAATCCTTCTGAAATATTTGCAGAAATACTTTCAGCTGACCTGCGAATCTGGGAAGTCAGCGCATAATCTTCCCTTCGCGGTAACGACTCTGAAATATCGTAAACCTCAATCGCGATTTCCATTGCATTCTTCCAGACGGGCATCTGTGTGAAATCAGTGAACATAAGATGAGGTTAAGCTTAAGTATTAGGTTGAACTTCAGATTACAGCTCCGCTGAGTGCAGGGTTTGAGGTTAAAATGAAAACTAAGGATGAACTGTTGATCGCTCCGCTTAACCTTAACCTTAACCTCAACTCAGCCTCAACCTTAACCTCAACATTAGTACTGAAACAACGGTCTTGAATCCATCAGCTCATTAACTTCCTTACGGACTCTGGAAATCACCTCCTCATCCTTCAGGTTCATTACAACATCATTGATAAGTTTGGCAATGGTTTCCATATCCTCTTCCTTCATTCCGCGGGTGGTGATAGCTGCAGTACCCAAACGGATTCCTGAAGTGGTAAACGCAGATTTATCATCAAAAGGAACCATATTTTTATTGCAGGTAATATCTGCCTTTACCAATGCTTTTTCGGTTTCCTTACCGTTAACATTCTTATTTCTAAGGTCTACAAGCATAAGATGGTTGTCCGTACCTCCGCTTACAATATCAAATCCGTTGGCAATCATAGCTTTTGCAAGAGCCTTTGCATTGGCAACTACCTGTTTTGTGTACACCTCGAATTTTGGATCAAGGGCTTCACCGAACGCAACAGCTTTGGCAGCGATAACATGCTCCAAAGGTCCACCCTGGGTTCCGGGGAATACAGCACTGTCCAGAACGGCACTCATCATTTTAGTTTCCCCCTTAGGTGTTTTATGTCCGTAAGTATTTTCGTAATCTTTACCCATCATAATAAGTCCGCCACGCGGCCCGCGCAGGGTTTTGTGGGTAGTCGTGGTCACTACGTGACAGTGTTCAAAAGGACTGTTCAGTAAACCTTTGGCAATTAGTCCTGCCGGGTGTGCAATATCTGCCCAAAGTGTGGCGCCAACCTCATCTGCAACTTCGCGGAATTTCTTATAATCAAGGTCGCGGGAGTAGGCTGAAAAACCTGCGATGATCATCTTTGGCTTTACTTCCAGAGCTTTCTGACGCATGGCATCGTAATCAATAAGACCGTCCTCACGGTTCACTCCGTAGAAATTCGCGTTATACTGTATACCAGAAAAATTTACAAAACTTCCGTGGGTAAGGTGACCGCCCATTGACAGGTCCAGTCCCAGGATGGAATCACCCGGTTTAAGAACGGCCAGGTACACAGCGGCATTAGCCTGCGAACCGGAGTGTGGCTGCACGTTTACATAATCCACCCCAAAAAGTTCCTTCGCTCTCGAAATAGCCAGGTTCTCCACCTCATCTACAACCTCACATCCCCCATAATATCTCTTTCCCGGGTAACCTTCCGCATATTTGTTGGTAAGCACACTTCCCATAGCCTTCATCACATTATCGGAAACAAAATTTTCCGAGGCGATAAGTTCTATTCCGTGGGTCTGTCTTTTTCTTTCCTGTTCAATGAGGTCAAAAATTGGGTCTTGCATTATAATAATTTTAAATTTTAAACTGTGTCAATAAAAGATTTCAGGTTATGAAGATGTATTCCTAAAGGGCAAACATACCGAACTTTAACTCAGCTATATAGCTTGATGATCTCCTCAATCTTTTTTCCAAATTTACGCAAAATTTCGCGATGGTGGAAATGAAGGGCGAGGAAAGGACAAAGAACAAGGGGAAAGAGCAAAGAAGAAAGACGAAAAGAATACACCTGACTTTTTATACCCTCTTTCCTCCTAACCTTAACCTCCTAACACCACCACTCCCAACCACTCAATCACTCAATCACTCAATCACCGAACTCCTGCCTTCGCAGTCCAAAAAAATTGAATATCTTTACTAACTTAAAATTACAGATGAAATTCAAAAAGAAATACAAAAAGGAGCTTATTAAATCTCTTAAAACACTGGCCTTTACGGAACATGAATTGCTTGAAACAATGACGAACCTGATGCTGCTGAAGGAGTTGAAGAAAAATGATATTACCTTCGAAAAAGGCGATACCTTCTCATTTGAGGACAGCATCTTTGATTACAGCGAGGACAAGAATGTCCGTAAACTTGCCAAACTCCGCCGCAAGATGATCAAGACGATGGGCAAATTAGTTGACGGAACTGATTTCAAGGACAAAGAAATAGAGTTTCTGGCCTAAGAAATTACCGCAATTACAGTCACCATATAGGTTACCAAAGGGAGTGCTGGTGGCCTCTGCTCTAATGTAAAACAGGACCTGAAAAACCCACCGTACAAAACACAAAAACCGCAGAAATTCTCTGCGGTTTTTTCATTTACTTGTCCATTGATTTTTGCCCAGCTTAAAAAGCTTTTGGCTCTAGGTTACTGGTTTCTGGTTTTACCTAACCACAGAGAACACAGAGCTTATACGGAGATCACAGAAAAAAATTCATAATCCAAAATTCAAATCTTGACTCTTGGCTCCTGGCTCCTGGCTCCTGGCTCTTAACCACAAGGAACACAAAGCTTTCAAAGTGCACATAGAGCTTAATTCAAAATCCATAATTCATAATCCAAAATTTAAATCTTGGCTCCTGTCTCCTGTCTCTTGGCTCCTGTCTCCTGTCTCCTGTCTCTTAACCACAAGGAACGCAAAGATCTGCCACAAAGGACACAAAGAAAGCCGCAAAAAATCTCCGCGGCCTTATCTTTTTTCTTTCCTCTTTTCTCTTTCCTCAAGATTAGAAATCTTGGTTCTTGGCTCTTGATTCTTTTCTCTAATCCAACCACAGAGAACACAGAGCTTTTACAGAGCACACAGAGTTTAATTCATAATCCAAAATCTGATATCTGAAATCTAACATCTTTTCTCTTTCCTCTAATTTCAAATCTGACATCTGAAATCTTGTCTCTTATCTCAAGTCTCTCAATCTCCTGTCTCTGTTTACGCCTCACACGATGAGCACGTCACAAAATTCACCATCATCTCCTTCGAAACCGAAGAACTTCTCTGGTAGTACAGGGTCTTAACACCTTTCTTCCAGGCTTCAATATAGAGATAGTTCACATCCTTCACCGGCATTGTAGACGGGATCTGAAGGTTCAGCGACTGTGCCTGATCGATATACTGCTGACGCTGCGCCGCCTGCGAGATAATTTCCATCGGAGAAATCTCTCGGAAGGTTTTGAACACCGCTTTTTCCTCGTCGGTAAGCTCAGCCAGATGTTGCACAGAACCATGGTTCAGCATAATTGTTCTCCATGTTTCCTCATTGTCAATTCCTTTCTCCTGAAGCAGCTTCGCCAGGTACTTGTTCTTACGCATGAAATTACCTTTGGCAAGTCCGGCCTTATAGTAATTGGACGCAAACGGCTCGATTCCCGGAGAAGTCTGACCCAGAATTGCGGAACTGGAAGTCGTAGGCGCGATAGCCATTGTAGTGGTATTACGCATGCCGTAGCCTTTCAGGATTTCTGGCTCACCGTAAATATTGGCCAACTCCTGCGATGCCTGCAGGGACTGTTCCTTAATCTGTTTGAAAGCCCGTGCATTGAACTGAGTAGCTTCGAAACTTTCGAACGGAATCATATTTTTCTGAAGGTAAGAGTGATAACCCAGAACACCTAATCCCAGAGCTCTATGTCTCAACGCGAAGTTTCTGGCACCGGTAAGATAATAGTTGCCTTCCGTTTTCTCAATGAATTCGGAAAGTACAGCATCCAGGAAGTAAATGGCCAGTTTTACAGCGTTGGTATCCTTCCATTCATCATACAGCTCCAGGTTCATTGAAGAAAGGCAGCAGATGAAAGATTCCTCCTCACTGGAAGGCAGCATAATCTCGGAGCAGAGGTTACTGGCGTTAATCGTCATGCCCAAATCCTTGTAGACCTGCGGTTTGTTCCGGTTCACATTATCGGAGAACAGAATGTAGGGCAGACCTTTTTGCTGGCGGCTTTCCAGCACACGTGCCCAGATCTTGCGCTTGTCCATATCGCCGTCTATCATGTCCTGCATCCAGTAATCCGGTACACAGATACCCGTAAAGAGGTTCTGGATCGGGCTTCCAATGTCTTTGATGGACAGAAATTCCTCAATATCGCCATGGTCTACATCAAGATAGGCCGCAAAAGCACCTCTCCGAACGCCGCCTTGGGAAACCACATCCATCGCAGTATCGTAAAGCTTCATAAAGGAAACCGCTCCGGACGATTTTCCGTTGTCAGTAACAGCAGTACCGCGGTTACGCAGCTCCCCGAAATAACCGGAGGTACCTCCGCCAATCTTGGTCTGCATAATCACCTCGCCCAGTTTATGGGTGATGCCCTCAATATTGTCGGGCACATGCACGTTGAAACAGGAAATCGGCAGTCCGCGCTGCGTACCCATATTGGCCCACACCGGTGATGAGAAACTGATCCACCCTTTGGTGATCATTTCCTCAAAAGCGGGTTGAAGTTCGGGCTTATAGAGCCTTTTTGCCGCTGCAGTGGTTATACGTTCTATAGCGCCTTTCACGGTTTCACCTTTCAAAAGGTATCCGCGGTTCAGCATTTGTTCGGACTCTTCATTGAGCCACCAGATATCGTTTTTTTGTTCTTCCATCGTCATTGCGAGTGCAGCGAAGCAATCCCGCGTTGTTTATTTATTACTAATTTCTATCTTTTTGAAGCAGTTTGCTTACTGCCGTCTTTCATTTGTCAGCCCGCTCTCCGCTGTATCTTTTTTAGTGACTTCGGCTTCGCTCAGTCACCAAAAAAGGATGCCGCTGCGATCGGGGCTATTACTTTGCCTGGTGATCTGTTCACTGTTTTATTTAACCACAGAGCGCACAGAGCTAAATCCAAAATCCTGGTTCCTGCCTCTGGGTTCCTGGCTCTGTCCTCCTAACCTTCTAACCTCTTAACAGATCCTACTTTGGGATTGCCACGTCGCTCCCTCCGTCCGCTCCTCGCAATGACAGCCATGTAAGTTTAGGAAATGTCGCTCGCCTCACTTTTTACTTTTGCCTTGGTTCTTGGCTCTTGGCTCTAACCCTATCCCTCCGGATCCTCAAAATTCCCAAAAACATTGTCAAAACTTCCGGCACTTCCCTGAAACTTCAGAACCTTCATTTCCGGGGTGTCTGCCAAATTAGCGTCGCGCTGACGCTGAAATTCCAGGAATAAAGGCATAGCCAGGAGTTGCTTCTGGATATCCTCATTCAGATAGGCCGAATGGTGGCAAAAGGTCAGTCCGTCCTCTTCCACAAAGATCTGATAGCGGAATTTCGTGTGGTCCAATTCCCGGAAAGACTCCAAAAAGAGTTCAATATTTTCTCGGTTCGTGTCCGAAAACTCCGGTTTCACCGTATATTTTACCTGTATATTAATCATTGTTTTTCTTTTAATGCTGTAAGAATACGCTTTAGGCTTTAGGCTTTAGGCTTTAGGCAATATACTTACTATTAATAAAAACCTGAGATGTCAGAAAATCAGCTGTTCGAAGCCATGGCATCCGAAGTCTTTGTTCTTTAATCTTTATTATTTCCTCAGAAATCTAACTAAAGAGAACACAGCGTCAACATTTAACTCTTCCTTCCGGCTCCGAGTTCATTTCCATGTTACTTTGTTAAACCTTCAAGGTTTAACATTTTCAAAGAGAACACTAAAAAACCGTAGGTCTTCACTCCCCTTATCTTTATTCTTTTCTCTTCCTTCTTTCATCAAAATCAGAAATCCTGGCTACGCCTTACCTTTTTACATTTGTCTTTTTACTTTTGCCTTGACTCTTCGAAACCTTGAAGGTTTACCCATCCCTAAAACAAATCGTTCTCCGTAATACTCTTGTCGTGTTTTGTATAATCCACCGGTCTCTTGGCAAAGAAATCGTCCATGGAGTTCGCGAAGACTTCCTCCTCAAACCAAACCATGGGCTTAAACTGTTCAGGAGTGATGTTATAACGGGTTTTCATGCTGATTTTCTTCAGGCTGTCATCCACACGGAACTTCATAAAGTTCAGCAGGTCTTCCTTACTGAAATTATCTAGATCGCCCATCTCAAAGATCCAGTCCAGGATCTCTTCTTCTACCTGGATGGAATGATCGACAAGCGTGTAAATATCGTCGATATCAGAATCTGTAAGCAGCTCCGGCTGCTCTTCACGGATCTTGTTGATGAGGTAAATGCCTGCGTTTGCATGGATCTGCTCATCCACAGAAGTCCACGCTATTATATTGGACACATTTTTCATGTATCCTTTAAATCTTGTAAAAGACAGTATAATGGCAAACTGCGAGAACAGCGAAACGTTTTCAATCAGTATGCTGAACAGCAGCAGCGATGACACATACTCTTTAGGTGTGGTGGAATTGGCATGCTTTAGCACATTGCTCAGGAAATCAATCCTTTTCTTAATGGCCGGAATCTCGATCACCTGCGTGAACGCATCATTATAACCCAACACTTCCAGCAGACGCGAGTACGCTTCAGAGTGGCGGAACTCACACTCGGCAAAGGTGGAACCAAGGCCGTTAAGCTCAGGCTTGGGCATATGGTTATACAGATTTCCCCAGAAAGTCTTTACCGAAACCTCAATCTGCGCGATGGCCAGCAATGCATTTTTTACAGCGTTTTTTTCATGTGGCTCCAGCTGCGACTGGAAATCCTGCACATCGGCAGTAAAGTCCACTTCGGAATGCACCCAGAAAGATTTGTTGATCGCATCTACAAACTGCAGTACTTCCGGATACTCAAATGGCTTATAACTTACTCTCTTTTCAAAAATCCCCATAAAGTGACTCAGTTTATATCGTGTTAAAAATAGTAATTATAATAAATACCCGTTTATCCATGTAACTGACTGTCAGGTCATTAAGGTACAGTCAACAGGATTTGCGGCGAAAACAAAAATAGATAATACTTCCCTACCGTGAAAGGCATAGCTGACGTATAAACGTAAAAGTTTTCCACAAAAGCACAGAAGTGTCTGCTGATGCATGTTACAGCCTTTTTATAGCTCCGCTTCGCCTAAATCAGATGTCATAAATCAAACAGACTCTTAATTCTTCAAGTGGAATAAGCGATCTACATTAAACAGCTTCCAGAATTCGTTTAAACGGGCGCTTTGTAACAAATAAGATCCTGCAGATACTTATATAGCAAGCAAACCGTTATATGTTAAGTATTCAGAATCTCCATAAATCGTATGATACGGGCAAGAGTAAACTTCACGTCCTGAAGGGCATCAACCTTGAAATCGGTGCCGGCGAATTCGTCTCCATTATGGGCAGCTCGGGTTCGGGAAAATCTACGCTGCTTAACATCATTGGTATTCTGGATGAAAAAGATTCCGGAACTTACACCCTGGACGGAATTCCAATTGAGGACCTTTCCGAAGTCAAAGCAGCGGAATACCGAAGCCGTTTTCTGGGTTTTGTATTTCAGTCATTTAACCTCATCGCCTACAAAACTGCCCTGGAAAACGTGGCCTTGCCGCTGTACTATCAGAATGTGAACCGAAAGGAACGGAACCTGAAAGCGATGGAATATCTGGAAAAAGTAGGTCTGGCACAATGGGCCAACCACCTGCCTAACGAACTCTCCGGCGGACAGAAGCAGCGTGTGGCTATAGCCCGCGCACTGATTACAGATCCCAAGATCATCCTGGCCGATGAACCTACGGGAGCACTGGACAGTAACACTACTTACGATATTATGAAACTGCTGCAGGACATCAACCGCGAGGGGAAAACGATTATCGTGGTTACCCACGAGCCGGACGTTGCTGCCGAAACGAAAAGAAATGTAATCCTGAAAGACGGCATTATTGAAAGCGACGAGTACATCACCCAGCGGGTCCTCGCATAAATCTGATAATTTGCCAGTTTCCAATATAGCAGCTTACCAATCAATTGAACGCCTAAACAACTTCACGATTTTACAAACTTACGACTCAACAACTTAACAATTTTACTACTTAACCACTCAACAACTAATCCCCTCTAATAAACATGTTTGATCTGGACCGCTGGCAGGAAATATTCGCCTCCATACGAAGCAATGTACTGAGAACAGTGCTCTCCGGTTTTACGGTGGCGTTGGGCCTGTATATATTTATCGTACTCTTTGGCATCGGTTCGGGACTGAAAAACGCCTTTACCGAAGGTTTTGCCCGCGACGCCCAAAACCTTATCGCTATATTTTCCGGGAAAACAACAGTTGCTTACGGTGGACTGCAGTCGGACAGGCAGGTTGTTTTCAAGAACGATGATTATGATGAAATCATTGCCATAGATCCCGGCAAGGTGGAATACTCAGCCCCAAAATACAGCACGGGCATGATGGTAAAGTATGGCCGTGAAAGCGGCAACTATCAGATCAGCGGTACCACCGGCGACGAGAAATTTATTGAAAACAGACAATTGGTGGACGGCAGGTATATAAGCCCGGGAGACCTGCAGCGCAGGCAGAATGTGGCCGTTATAGGCCGGATGGTACAGCGCGACCTTATAAAAGACGGCAGTCCTATTGGCAGGGACCTGGAAATTAACGGCACCATGTTCAAGGTGATAGGCGTTTTTTCTGACGAAGGCGGCGGCGATTTTGAGGAAAGGATGATTACCATCCCGATCAGTACGCTGCAGCAAATGAAAAAAGGTTCTGATACCGTAAACTCCATTCAGCTTACCTACAACCAGAACCTGACACCCGATCAGGCTATAGAGTATGGTGAGGAAATTGAAAAACAGGTCAAGGCCAGACATAAAGTCTCACCCGATGATGAAAATGCCATCAGGGTGCGTAACAATGCAGAAAACACCAAAAACAGTTTTCAGTTCCTGTTTATCCTGACGCTTGTAGTGGGATTTATCGGCATGGGCACCCTGCTGGCCGGCATCATCGGCATCAGCAACATCATGGTTTACATCGTAAAGGAAAGGACCCAGGAAATTGGTGTACGGAAAGCCATTGGTGCCAAACCCAACAGCATTATTGCGCTGATCATTCAGGAAAGTATTGTCATTACAGTGATTTCGGGTTTCATAGGTGTGGGTTTGGGCGTTCTTACGCTCGAACTTATCGGCGACGGCCTGGAAGCTTATTTCATCAAAGACCCGAGTGTAGGTTGGGGCCTCATTATCGTCGCTTTTGTATGCCTGATCCTAGCCGGATTAATTGCCGGCTTTGTACCTTCGTACCGCGCGAGCAAAATAAAACCTATTGAAGCCCTGAGAGCAGAATAATATTACAGAAACAGTACTTAGAAAATTATACTTTGTACAATAACAAAAAAAAGTCGAAACACCGTATCGGATGAATATCGTTTTCAAAAAAGACACCTGGCAGGAGATCTATCATTCACTTCGATCTAATAAGCTGCGAACCTTCCTTACCATGATTGGTGTGGCTTGGGGGATGTTCCTGTACGTATCTTTGCTGGGCGCCGCAAAAGGCATGGAGAATGGATTTGATAAACTGTTCTCCGGATTCGCCACAAACAGTATTTTTCTTTGGGCACAGAATACGAACATTCCGTACGCCGGTTTTGCCAAAGGCCGCCAGATGGAGCTGGACCGAAATGATATAGAAATACTCACCGCCCGGATTCCGGAGATAGATTATATTTCGCCGCAAAGTTCCAGAGGAAGTTTCGGAAGTATGGGAGAACTGATGTCGCGAACGGGCAAAAACGGCACTTACTCTCTAAACGGGGATTCACCAATCGGCAATAAGATTTCTGAAAAAAAACTGCTCTTCGGCAGGTATCTGAATGATGCGGATCTGGCTCTTAACAAAAACGTGATTGTCATAGGTGAGGAAATTTACAAAAACTTTTTTGACCACAAGAAAAATGAAAATCCCATTGGCCAAAGCATTAATGTGCGGGGAACATTCTTTAATGTCATCGGTGTATTTTCGGTGAAAAGGGCCAGTCCCATGGAAAATGCGCAAACCGCCTATATCCCCCTTACTACTTACATGAAAATGTTCAATGCCGGCGATAAAGTAGATGTCTTCTCCATTGTGAGCAAGCCTGATGCAGATGTTGCAATTGTAGAAAACAAAGTAAAGGATGTTTTGAAGCAGAAATACAACGTATCGCCGGAAGATACGAACGCTTTCGGCAGTTTTAATCTGGGCAAGGAATTTAAAAAACTTACCGGCTTCCTGGACGGGATGCAGCTGCTCACCATAGTTGTTGGTACGCTTACCATTCTGGCGGGAGTAATTGCCATCTCCAACATCCTGCTTATCACTGTAAAGGAAAGAACTAAGGAAATAGGGATCCGACGGGCGATCGGTGCAAAACCGGCCGAGGTCCGTAACCAGATCCTGCTGGAAAGCGTGGTAATTACCCTCACTTCCGGAATACTTGGGTTTATATTCGGAATTCTACTGTTGATGATTCTCGATATGATCACACGGAACCAGGAAGATATCCCGTTTTACAATCCCACAGTAGATTATGGGAATGTTTTTGCAGCAATGAGCATTATGGTGACCCTGGGTCTTATAGTCGGTATGATCCCTGCACAGCGAGCTGTTAAAATTAAGCCTATTGAGGCACTTCGCAGTGAGTAGCGGGTAGCTGAAAGTGGATAAGGAGATCAGACAGAGTTAATAGGTTAGATTAAAGATGTCAGATTTTAGATTTTGAATTTTGAATTATGTATTTTGAATTATACTCTGTGTACTCTGTATAAGCGCTGTGTTCTCTGTGGTTAAGTAAGAACTGAGAGCCGAGATTTTAGATATCAGATGTCAGACTCTCATTAGGAGGAAGAAGCAAGAAAAAAAAGACTTCGGAGGGTGTTGGGACTTATCCCTTCGGGATGGCACAAGGGAGCAGTTGGATTTAACTTTGTGTTCTTTGTGCAGCCTTTGTGTTCTTAGTGGTTAAATCAGAGCCAGAAGCGATGAATGTGTATGTAAAATTAAAACCTCTATACCCTCTGTAAAAGCTCTGTGTGCTCCCAGGTTAGATAAAAGCCGGAAACTGCGTACCAAAAATTGTAACATTAAATAAAACGATATATGAAAAAGAAAATTACCGGAAAAAGGGTGCTCTACATCATACTGGGCCTTCTGGTGGCGGGCGCGCTTTTTGCGGGCGTCGGCTATCTCATCAAATCAAATTCTTCCCAAAGCGAGACTTTCCTCACCAAAAAACCAATGGTGCAGAATATGGAAGACAAGGTGATGGCTACAGGAAAAATTGTTCCGCGGGAGGAAATTGAAATCAAACCAAATATGTCGGGTATTGTGGATAAGGTTTTGGTTGATGAAGGCGACCGTGTTACTGTAGGGCAGCTTATTGCCACCATTCGTATTGTCCCGAATATCCAAAATGTAAATGCCTCCCAGCAGGAAATTAACGGTGCACAGCTTCAGATCAGTAATGCACAGTTGAACCTGGATAACCAACAAAAGCAGTTCGGCATGCAGGAAAGGCTGTTTAATCAGGGTGTTATTTCCAGACAGGAATATCTGGCCGCACAACAGCAGCTGCAGTCGGCGCAGATCCAGCTGCGAAACGCGAGACAGCAACTTACAACGGCTCAGAAAAACCTTCAGATCGCAAGAACCGGCGTAACACCGGAACTGCAGAGCCTTGCCACTACCCAGATCCGCTCTAAAGCCAACGGAACCGTACTGGAAGTACCGGTAAAAGTAGGTAGCCAGGTTATTGAAGCCAATTCATTTAATTCCGGTACCACGATAGCGGCCATTGCCGACCTGAATTCACTGATTTTTCAGGGAGAGATTGATGAAGCGCAGGCTGGAAAACTGAAAGAAGGAATGAATATGAATGTGGTGATCGGAGCTTTGCAGAATAAGAAATTCCCGGGCCGGCTTACCATGATTGCCCCTAAAGGTAAAGACCAAAGCGGTACTATAAAATTCCCGGTGGAAGGTGATGTTTTCAATCCGAACAACGAATATATCCGTGCTGGCTTTTCGGCCAATGGCGAAATCGTGCTAAGTTCTCAGAAGAATGCCCTCCTACTGGATGAAGCGCTTATACAGTATGAGAAGAAAAACGGGAAGGATGTTCCCTTTGTGGAAGTAAAACAGGCCAACGGCACCTTTAAGAAAGTGTATGTTACACTGGGTGCAAGCGACGGCATCAACGTTCAGATCAAGTCCGGCATTGATAAAAATGCTGAGGTTAAAGTCTGGAATCCAAGCAATAAGGATAAGGAAGCACTGAAAGAACAGAAAGGTAAGTAAACCGTTATGCATAAATAAAATGTCCTGAAGATTTTCAGGGCATTTTTTTTATTGTCTGCGCAGCAGCAGCACCCCGTTCAGGAAAATAAGCAGAAGGCTGAGTGTTACGTACACACTGCTTCTGTTATTCCTCATTTTCTGCGCGTCTATCAGAAGACCGGCGGTCTTACTGAGCTTCTGGCTCTGGTTGATGTAGTTATGAACCTCAACCACCTGGTCGCTGTCGCGGTTAGGTACCGCATGTTGGGAAAAGTAGACCATATTTTTTTTCCCGAGGTAGCCTGCAATCCAGAATTCATCGGAATGATCCATCTTCAGATATTCCAGCTGGTAATGTTCCGGTCGGATCCGGCCAGCATGTTTCAGGTTATAGGGTTCACCCGCTGAATCGGTATTGTTTACACGGACCACATAAAAATCCAGCGCCTGCGGTAATTTGTTAATGATCTGCACTGCCATGGCATCCATAACGAACGGATACTTACTGCGTTTAACAAACCATACTGTATAATAAGCCATGGCACCCAGTACTATAACCATGCGCGCAATTTTGGCCGAAACAGCAAAACTGCCCTTCCGTATCAGCGAGAGCGGTAACGCCAGACACAGCAACAAGAAAATGATAAAAGTATAGTTTTCCATCTGCTGCAAATATAAGCAAATTGGCCGTGCACGAGCTTTATCAGCGGGCTGCCTCCCACTCTTCCAGAAACTGCTGCAGGAAGGTTTCCATAAAAGTATGCCTGCCTTCTGCAAGTTCCCTGCCTTTTTGAGTGTTCATACGGTCTTTCAGCAACAGCAGTTTTTCGTAAAAATGATTGATAGTGGTACCTGTATTCTTTTTGTACTCCTCTTTGGTCATTTGGAGACGCGGTGCCATCTGCGGATGATGCAGCAGATTATTTTTAAAACCCCCGAAATTGAATGTGCGCGCGATACCGATCGCACCTATGGCATCCAGTCGGTCGGCATCCTGTACAACATGAAGTTCCCGCAGCGGGACTCTCATTTCGCGAATATCCGAAAGCTGTTCATCAGAAGATTCCAGACTGTTTTTAAAGGACATATTTCTGATGATGTAAAGCACAGACTCCATAGTAGCCGGATCCAGCTCAATATCCTTCAGATGATTTTGGGCAATGGTAATCGCAAGCTGCTCATCACCACCGTGAAATTTTGGATCAGCAATATCATGCAGAAGTGCGGCCAGCTCCACGACCTCACGGTCACATGCTTCAGATTGGGCTATGATTACGGCCAGTTTCCACACCCTTTCCACATGAAACCAATCGTGGCCTGCCTCGGCACCCTTTAACTGTTCTTTTACAAAACGCACTGTCCTCTCAATTCCTGTATTCATCAGCATCTAAATTTATAATTTATCAATCCCTTTCCAGATAATCCAATACAACTTTCCACAGGTTCCGGTTATAACTCCTGAAGAAATTAATATGTCCTATTTCCCCCTGCTTACTCTCAGTCGTTGCTAAAAGGCGGTAGGTTGGATTCATATTCGGATAGGTTTCCTCCATCAGTTTTCTAACGGCTTTCTCGGTGAGCCACGTGTCGTCTTCGGCCCTAACCACCAACACCTCCTGATTCAGTGAGCTGGCGAAGTTTTCACCGTTCCGTTCAAGCAGTTTGTTGGTGGATTTCCTGTTAATGACCAGGGTGCGCCAGTCGTGGGCAGATCCTTTCGGAAGACTTTCACCCAAGCCAAAACGGTGCGCCGGGAAATAGCCCCACAGCGCTGTAGTCGCAGGGAGCAGCAGCGCGAAACCTATGTAACCTAAAGTTGCAGTACGAAAATCCAGATTACCCACAAATGCTTTCTGGGTACTTACAAATACAAATCTGTTAAATATTGCGGACTCCGGATTCATCCCCAAAATCAGGGCGCCTACAGAATGACCCAAACAGTATTTTTCGAACTCAGGAAACTGGAATTGTATATAGTCGGTAAGCGTCCGGTAATCCAGGGAACCCCAATCGCGCATTGTGGCCCGGAATGAGCGCAGTGAAGCTGGCTTGGACTGGCCAATTCCACGGTAATCATAGGTTAGAACCGTATATCCGAAGGATGCCATGTATTTGGCTAGAGAAAAATAAACCTGCTGCTTCACGCCAGTCGCCGAATTGATAAGCAGGAGTTTTTTACTGCAGAATTCAGGTCGAAAGCACGTGGCAGAAATTCCGAAACCGTCCTTGGTCTTCAGAGTGAATGATTCCATTAAATTTTATAGGAAGATGTAAAATGCTGTGAAATGGGATGTTAAAACAATGTGAAACCCAAGGCTATATAATTTCGGAGGCATCTGAACTCATGTCTTCCAAAAAAGGCAAGCCTGCCTGAGACCCCTGGTTCAGCGCAACTCTCAGCGAAACATCAGTGCCGAAACGAACACAGTCGCCAATTGAATTACCATGGCAGTAGGCCACGGCAAATCCTGATGTAAACGCATCGCCCATCCCAATTCTGTACTGCATATCCTGATGGTCATTTCGGTAATATTTCATCTCCGAACCGCTGTAATAAGTGGTTACGTTGGTATCATCGCGTATAAAAAGTTTGTTCGGATTGTGCTTCAGGATATCCTCCACATTGTCATCGCCAAAAATAATCGCCAAATCACTGCTCTTGGCAACAATAAAAGATGCATAATCCTGTACCTGGGCAGAAAGCCGTGCAGCCGGTGCCGCATAAACCAGAACTTTTGTATTGTACTTCTGTGCCAGGCCTACTGTAAATTCAACAGCTTCCATGGGGATTTCCAACTGAAGCAAAACAAGGTCAGCTGCTTCAATCAGCGATTCGGCTTTCTGGATTTGGTCTGCAGTAAGATAAACATTAGCACCCGGCACTACCACGATCGTATTCCGGCCTTCAGCCGAAGTTACAAAAGCGGTACCTGTGTCCGCTTCGGAAGTTACATTTACAAGATCTACATTGATTCCTTCGGCTTTCAGATTGCGGAAAACCTCCCGTCCAGCATCATCCGCACCTACACAACTCACAAAACTTACACTGGCTCCCAAACGGGCAGTACCCACTGCCTGGTTAGCACCTTTGCCACCGAAAAAACGTTCAGTTTTTTCGGCCATTACGGTTTCGTTGGGCTTTGGATGCCGTTCCGTAGCGAATACAAGATCCAGGGATGAACTTCCTACAACAACTATTTTTGGTTTTTCAGTACTTAAATTCATGATTCAGGTTTAATAACAAAAGTAATCATTCTAAACCAATGGTATGCCGGAATGCTACCCGGTAACCTCTATGAACTCGGTTACAATCTTTACCGGCCGGTTATCGCCGCTGAAACCAATATAGCTTGCATAAAAACCTTCTCCATAACCTGCCTCGAAGGCGAAAACAGTACCTCCGCGCTCGTCGTTCGGTTTCAGGAAAGCATATTGATCTATGGCTCCGTTCTCATCAAAAAAATGATCATGGAAAAACTCTTCGTAGATCCCCATGAAATCGGCACCTTTCCTGTGATACAGTGTGTTTTCCAGATGATTAAGGCAATCCTGAGTTTCAAGATCCATAAAGCTGCCCATGCCGCTTTCTACCGGATAACCAAAGATTTCTTCACCCTTAAGTTCCTTTAATTCCTGTCCGGCGGTGGTCGCCATTTTCCAGGATGTTATTGCGGAACTCCCGAAACGTATTTCAGCATAGGCTACACAGTTGCTCTCTTTTTCTTTATGAAGAAGTACAGGAAAGGATCCCTTCGGGAAAACCGTGTTAAACGGAACCATGTCACTGGTGATTACGGGATCGCATGCTACCAGGTGCCCGCTAGGCAGGTGAATGTCGCCGACTTCAAATGATTCAATGAGCGGATTTTCCACAAAATCCTTGGTGAAGAGCCGGCTGATATTTTCTATATGCTTCATAATGGCTGCTTATAAAGTTTTCAGTTTGCTGGTAAGCAGCACAATTTTTTCCTGTGCGTCTTTCTGCTTCTTCAGTTCATTATCTACCACCTGCTGTGGTGCGCCTGCCATAAACTTCTCATTGGAAAGTTTCTTTTCCACAGATTTCAGGAATCCCTGAAGATAGGCAATCTCCTCTTCAGTTTTGCGCTTCTCTTCTTCCAGATCCAGACTTTCGCTCAGTGGAATCGACACTTCCGTACCACCCACCAGGAAGGTAAAACTTGGCTCGTCTGTTTTCGAGGCAAAATGTACGGCCGAGATATTGGCCAGTTTTATGATAAGATCTTTATTTGGAAAGGATTCAGCATTGGTAAAAACTTCTACGGCCTCGCGGGGCGAAATCCCCTTGCTTTGACGGTAGTTACGTACACCGGCTACCAATTCCTTCGTGGTTTCAAACTGGTTAAGAATTTCAGAACTAAACTCCGTTGATTTTGGCTGCTGTGCAATTACAAGTGCCTCCTCAGTCGTACGCGGCGCAATATTCTGCCAAAGCTCCTCTGTTAGGAATGGCATGAATGGATGCAACAGCTTCATCAGACTCTCGAAATAAACGATAGTCTGCTGATACACTTCGGTGGAAATGGACTCGCCAAAACCAGGCTTGATGGCCTCCAGATACCAGGAACAGAAATCGTCCCAGATCAGTTTATACAAAAGGTGAAGACCGTCTGATATTCGGAACTTCGCAAACTGATCCTCAATCTCCAGGATGGTTTTATCCATTTGGTGACCAAACCAGTCGATGGCTTGCTTATCCGCTTCAGAAGCCTTTATAGCATCATCTTTGGTCCAACCCTGAATCAAGCGGTAGGCATTCCAGATTTTTGTGGCGAAATTACGTCCCTGCAGCATAAGTTCTTCATCAAAAAGAAGATCATTTCCTGCCGCCGAACTCAACAATATACCAACACGCACCCCATCGGCACCATATTTTTCAATCAGTTCAATAGGGTCCGGTGAGTTACCCAAAGACTTGGACATTTTCCGGCGCTGCTTATCCCGAACAATACCTGTAAAATATACATTTTTAAAGGGCACCTCGCCTCTGAACTCCTGCCCAGCCATAATCATCCTGGCCACCCAGAAGAATATAATGTCCGGACCGGTTACAAGGTCGGAAGTGGGATAATAGTAATCAATCTCTTTATTGTCATTATCCAGCAAACCGTTGAAAACGGACATAGGCCAGAGCCAGGCCGAGAACCAGGTATCGAGCGCGTCTTCATCCTGACGTAGATCAGAAGACTGCAGATTATTATTTCCGGATTTCTCTTTTGCCAACTGCAGCGCCTCTTCGAAATTCTCAGCTACAACGAAATCATTTTCGCCATCGCCATAGAAATAAGCCGGGATTTGCTGGCCCCACCACAGCTGTCGGGAGATATTCCAGTCGCGGATGTTCTCCATCCAGTATTTATAGGTATTCTTAAATTTTTCAGGATGAAACTTCACCTTGTCGTCCATTACTACATCCAGTGCAGGTTTGGCAAGGTCAGACATTCTCAGGAACCACTGTACAGAAACTTTAGGCTCAATTACAGCGCCTGTACGTTCTGAAGTCCCCACTTTATTTACATAATCCTCAGCCTTAAGTAATAAACCTTTCTCCTCCAGTTCCTTCGCGATAAGCTTGCGCACCTCGAATCGGTTTTTGCCTGCATAATGCTGTCCGTGGGAATTCAGGTTGGCATCATCGTCCAGTGAATCTATGATGGTCAGGTTATGACGCTTACCAATCTCGTAGTCATTGATATCGTGTGCAGGTGTAATTTTCAGTGCGCCCGTTCCGAATTCAATATCAACATAATCATCCTCAATTACAGGAACTGTCCTGTTTACTATTGGTACAATAACATTTTTGCCTTTCAGATGCGCATACCTCTCATCATCAGGGTTCACACAAACCGCCATATCGCCAAATATAGTCTCTGGGCGTGTAGTTGCTACAGAAAGGTACTCTTCAGATCCTTCAACCTTATATTTCAGGTAGTACAGTTTACCGTTCTGCTCTTTAAAGATTACCTCTTCATCCGAAATATTGGTCTTGGCCTCGGGATCCCAGTTTACCATACGGTAACCGCGGTAAATCATTCCCTTGTTGTAAAGATCAACAAAGGATTTAATCACCTGCTCAGACATCTTGGGTTCCAGAGTAAAACGTGTGCGCTCCCAGTCGCAGGAGCAGCCCAACTTCTTAAGTTGTTCCAGGATGGTGCCTCCATACTCATCGGTCCATGCCCAGGCGTGCTTCAGGAATTCTTCTCTGGTAATATCTGATTTGCTGATTCCTTCGGATTTCAGTTTTGCCACCACCTTTGCTTCTGTTGCAATGGAAGCGTGGTCCGTACCCGGTACCCAGCAGGCGTTGAAGCCCTGCATGCGCGCGCGGCGTACGAGCACATCCTGAATGGTATTGTTCAGCATATGACCCATGTGCAGGATACCAGTAACATTTGGTGGTGGTATTACTATCGTATAAGGTGGTTTTTCGTTGGGTTCGGAATGAAAATAATTATTCTCCAGCCAGTAACTGTACCATTTGGACTCAGTTTCCCGGGGACTGTATTTTTCTGAAATCTGCATTATGCTCGCTAGTTTTGGCGTTAATGCTGCAAAAATAGGCAAAAGAAAAATTTCTTAAGTTTATTTAAATTTATTTTTAACTTTGCTATCTAATTTGAATCAAAATTCATATCAAACATTATCAATATGAAAAAATTATTTGCAGGTTTTGCAATTTTAGGAACAGTTGCTTTCGCATCCGCTCAAACTATTACTTTTGACAATACTGTACTTGACTACGGAACTGTTAAGCCAGGTGCCGACGGAAACAGAGTTTTCACAGTAAAAAATACAGGTGACAAGCCCCTTATCATTTCCAGCGTAAAGCCTTCTTGTGGCTGTACTACACCTGATTTCAGCAGGGAGCCTATTCTTCCCGGTAAAACAGGTCAGATTAAGGTTCATTACGATACCAAAAATCTGGGCGCAACTCAGAAACTTATCGAGGTATTCTCCAATGACCCTGAAAACCAGAGATCTGTGATCCACATTAAAGTTAATGTTGATCCGAACGCTCCGGAACCAAAAGTTCTTACTGAAGCTGAACTGAAAAAAGCCGAAGCTGAGAAGAATGCAGCATTAAAAAAATCTAAAAAAATGGTGAAGAAGACCAAAAAAGCAACTGCTTAATTAATCACCTTCCCTAATCAACAACCGTTTCAGTTTTGGAGCGGTTTTTTTGTTACCTTTATTTGAAACAGAATGCATATGAAATCAGACTTCAGTGAAAATTTTCTTGTTAAAGATGCTGTGGATATCAGTAAGCTGGATACGGAATACAAAGGCGAACTGACCAAAGCAGACGGAAAAAACCTTTTGGAGCAGGAAAAAATAAAACTTCGCGAACTTCAGGAAAAACTTTATGCTGACGGCAGTAAATCACTGCTTATTGTCCTGCAGGCTATGGATGCAGCCGGCAAAGATTCCCTTATCGAACATGTTTTTAGCGGGGTTAATCCACAGGGCTGCGAAGTCACCAGCTTTAAAACGCCCAGTGAAAAGGAATATTCCCACGATTTTCTGTGGCGCCATTATATGGCTTTACCGGCAAAGGGCAAAATCGGCATCTTTAACAGGAGCCATTATGAAAGTGTGCTGGTTTGCAAAGTCCACCCGGAATACAATCTGAATGAAAAAGTGTGGAAATCCAAAGATGAATTTGATAATAAATTCTGGGATAACCGCTACGAAAGCATACGCAATTTTGAAAAGCACCTGGCTGAAAACGGCACCACCATTATAAAGATATTTCTGAACATTTCAAAAAAGGAACAGAAAAAAAGACTACTGGACCGTATAGAGGAAAAAGATAAAAACTGGAAATTTTCCGCGGGAGATTTACCCGAGCGTGCACTTTGGAATAATTACATGACTGTTTATGAGAAGGCCATAAATGAAACCTCAAAAGATCATGCGCCATGGTTCGTAATTCCGGGAGATGACAAATGGTTTGCGCGTGTGGCTGCGGTGCAGATTATCATTGATGCTTTAGAGGATATGAATCTGAAGTTCCCTAAACTATCAGAAAATGACCTGAAAGCCTTGGAAAACGCCAGACAGCAGCTGGAAAGTGAGTAGTTGAGACGTACATAGAAAAAAAAGCAGAAACCTTAATTTCTGCTCAATGAGATTTTTAGTAAAATGACAGGAATCGGTGCTGACCGGATTCTGTAGCTGCCGGGTGGCTGAAGTTACTTCTTAATGAACTTCGAACTTTTCACCTGATTGCCTGTATGGATCTCAATAAAATAAACGCCTGGAGTCATTGAGGTAACCGGAATTTCCATTGAATCTGCAGAGCCCTCAATACGGCTGACCAAACGACCCTCGGCACTGAAAATATTTATATGCTTTATTTTCTGTTTGGCCGTTACATAAAGAATATCTGCTGCAGGATTCGGATACACTTTAAAGTCCTGATTTTGTGCTTCGCGTACAGAGAGTGGGCTTTCGTTAATCTTAGCCATATACTGAAATGCTCCGCTTGTATAAATTGAACTGTGTGTTCCTGTGGTAGGATCAAGAATATGAAGACCAGCTCCATTTGAGTAGAGATAGTTACCATTCCCCAATTGCAGGACACCGGCGTTGCCACTGGAACCTGGTGTAGGCCAGGAATTGAGTATGGCGCCCGTAGTTGGATTAATTACATAAATTCCGCGATTATTACCAGAGGCGCTGTGGTTCGCAAATGTGGCCACCACCAAATTGCCTTCAGAATTAAAATTCATCTGCTCGATGTTTGCAAGTACCGGCCCGGGAAGCAGAGAACCCATCACAGTCCCGTCGTATCCCAGAATCTGGATTTCGGAAGGACTGGAAAAAGATGAAACGAATGCAGCACTTCCGTTGTCCACCACATCAAAAGGAGACGTTACCGTTGTGTAATAGCCCAGCGGGGCGCCTGTCATCGACAGTCGGCGTATTGAGTTGGCGGTAGCTCCGTTATTGCTGCCGGCATTGGTAACCCAAACTTCATTGTTTACAACATTAAGCCCGCGAATATTGTCCAAACCCACCACATCGCCCAATAATGTAGAATGCGGAGATCCGTCAAAATTATAGATATAGATATCATCGGCAATCTGATCGGCAATCCAAATCTTGTCATTTACCTGGGCAATGCCTTTGGATGTACCGCTGGGCAATGAAATAAAATTGGCATTGACTACTGCACCCGTAACAGCGTCCAGTTTGTAGACGGTGTCTGTGGATGAGTTGAGAACTAAAACGCTTTGCTGCGCACTAAAATTAGAAATAGTAAGGGAAAACGCGGCTAATTGTAACAAAGTAGAGAATGTTTTCATATTTTTTTTATTAAAAATACGAAAAATAATTAAAACCACAAGAAAAGCTGTAAGCCGGATTCTGTAACCGCCGGAGCGGCTGCCTGTTATTTATCTGCGCTTTACATTGCTGCAAAACTTTAGCTGTTTACCCCTCATCAACGGACGGGCCACCCTTAACTGATGATATACTTAACATTGCACCGCAAAGAGTTTACCTGGTTTCACTATAAATTAATATACATACTTTCTGTTGCACTGGTCCTGATCTCACGACCGGCGGGCGTTACCCGCTTTGCTGCCCTGTGGTGTCCGGACTTTCCTACCCCCGCCTAAACGGGAATCAACAGGCTGCTCTTCTTGTGGAGCGCAAAGATACGAAATTTGCGACTCGCCACAACAGATTACATCCGCGCTGACAGGGAACGAACTAATCAACTAAAAAAGATTCATACAGCAATAGCGGAATAGAATCAAATAATTATCTTCGTGTGCAGAAAATAATGCCAACAGTGATCACAAAGGAGCAGGAATTTGCTAAATTAATAAAGGATAATCAGGGACTGATTATTAAGATTTCGCGGCTCTATACCAACTCGCTGGAAGATGAAGAAGACCTTTTTCAGGAAATTGTGTTACAACTGTGGCGCAGTTACGACACATTCAAAGGCGGGAGCAAGATTTCCACGTGGATGTACAGGGTAGCCCTGAATACGGCAATTACTTTGTTCCGAAAAAAAACCCGCTCTCCAAAGACCGATGAACTGATGGATTTTCACTACAATGATTATCTGGAGGACGATGAAGAAAAACAGCAGCAAATAACATTGCTTTACAAAGTAATTAAAATGCTTCCAAAGGTGGAAAGGGCCATTGTAATGATGTATCTGGACGACCTGCCCTACCGGGACATATCAGAAAACCTTGGAATTTCTGAGGTGAATGCACGGGTGAAAATGAACCGCCTGAAGAAGAGATTAAAAGAACTAATGGAGAAACATGCCTGACTTTAATTTAGACGATTTAAAAAAAACATGGCAGGAACAGGAAGTTCGGCCAAAATATGGCAACTCTGATATTCTGGAAATGCTGAATCATAAATCGCGCAATTATGTAAAATATATCCTGTGGATCAGCGTGATAGAATTCCTGTTCTTCACCGGGCTGTCTGTGTTCTACATCTTTAAAAGTGAAGAAACCAACAGCTTCATTTCAGCCATAGAAAAACTTGGTGTACAAAAAACGCCCGAACTGCAGCAGGAGTTTTCACACTTATATAATTTACTGAAAGCTGTGAGTTTTCTGATTACAGGCTTTTTTGTTGTAAAATTTTATCAAAACTACCGTCGCATAAATCTGGAGGCTAACCTTAAGAAATTTATTCTGCAAATCATAGTTTTCCGCAGGACTGTAAACCATTTTATCCTGGCCAATATTCTTTTGCTGATATTGTTTACAGGTATTCTGACCGTTTTTATTTTCCGTACGCTTTCGGTACAGAACATCACTCTGGGGCAACCTACTTTAGTTGGTTTCCTTACCGGAATTGGTATTGCGACACTGGGAAGCGTAGGTCTGATCTGGCTATATTACCGAATCGTTTACGGCATCATTATGAAGAAACTGGGACGTAACCTTAGTCAGCTGAAAGACATTGAAAACAGCACCGATGGTGAATAAGTAAATTTTTGGTTTAATTGCCCCCGCAGTACATTCAGCAAAAATTACAAATCAAAAAAAGTATCCGTCCCAAACTGAGACGGATATTTATTTATGGTTAAATTTTTAAAGTTCCTTCCTAAGCCTGGCTACCGGAATATTAAGCTGCTCCCGGTATTTTGCAATGGTACGGCGGGCAATATTGTAGCCTTTTTCCTTCAGGATACCTACCAGAGCGTCATCAGTATAAGGTTTACGCTTATTTTCCCTGTCTATGGCTTCCATAAGGTGCATTTTAATTTCCTTAGTTGACACTTCCTCACCGTCATCATTGGTCAGACTGTCGGAGAAGAGGTCTTTCAGGTAGATGATTCCGTTAGGTGTATCTGCATATTTACTTTTGACCACACGGGATATGGTCGATATATCAAAACCGGTTATATCGGCTACATCCTTCAGAATCATTGGTCTCAACGACTTATCGTCACCGGTGATAAAGTACTCTTTCTGAAGTTTTACAATAGCTGTAATCGTTTGTAGAAGCGTGTTCTGACGTTGGTTAATGGCGTCTATATACCACTTTGCTGCATCCAGCTTTTGCTTTATAAACAATGCTGCCTGCTTGTGCTCCGCCGATTTCTTGTCATGTGAGTAGGTAGACAGGATGTCCTTATATTCATCGGATACACGAAGTGACGGTGCATTCTTACTGTTAAGCAAAGGAATAACCTCAGGTTGCTCCCCATTTTTTTTCTCATTTACCTGAATCACAAAATCCGGAATAATTTCCTGGTTGATTGTGATCGTTTGTGTATCAAAATTTCCGCCCACTCTTGGTGAAAGTCTGGATATTTCGTCCAGTGCATCCTTCAGGTCGTCCTCGTCCACATCATACTTCTGCATGATCTTGTTGTAGTGCTTATTGGTAAGGGCATCGAACTGATTACGGAGGATATTGGCCGCCAAAGTAATCGCCTTATCGGCAGTTACTTTCTTCTCAATCTGCAGAAGCAGGCATTCCTGAAGGTTACGGGCACCAACTCCGGGTGGATCCAGTTTCTGAACATAGTTATCCAGGATATCCTCTACATTTTCCTTTGTAGTATAAATTCCCTGAGAAAATGCCAGATCATCTACAATTGCTTTCAGTTCGCGGCGAAGATAACCGTCGGTATCAAGGTTTCCAATGATATACTCAGCAATTTTAAGATCATCATTTTCAATGTTAATCAGGCGGATTTGCTCCAGCAGGTAATCATAAAGCGACTGACCTTCTGTAAGCAAACTTTCATTATCGAATTCCTCATCATCGGCCGAATAGTTACTGGAAGAGGTCTTATAGCTGGGTTCATCATCAAAAAGATACTCATTTACGTCAAAATCAGTATCAATACTGCTGTTTCCTTCATCTTCATATTCAGCAACCGGCTCTTCCTTGCCGTCATTATCTTCATCCTTTCTTTCAAGTGCTGGATTTTCTTCCAGTTCGCGTTCCAGCTCTTCCTCAAACTCCAGCGTATGCAGCTGTATGAGCTTCATAAGCTGTATCTGTTGGGGGGCAAGTTTTTGTCCGAGTCTGAGTTGAAGGTTTTGTTTCAGCATATTCTTTTCTGCAAATTATTTGTGCGTAGCAAAAGTAGGGATTGATTAATTTCAGCGATTACAGATTAATTCTATATTCTTACAAGATTCTGTTAAAACTCTGCATTCTTGGGCGTTCGCGGGAATGGGATTACGTCACGGATGTTGGTCATACCTGTTACAAACAGAACTAATCTTTCCAGACCCAAACCAAAACCGGCATGTGGTACGGAACCGAATTTTCGGGTGTCCATATACCACCAAAGCTCATGCTCATCCACGTTCATATCCTGCATTTTCGCTTTCAGGACATCCAGCCTTTCTTCCCGCTGCGAACCACCGATGATCTCACCAATGCCCGGAAACAGGACATCCATAGCCGCAACGGTTTTATTATCATCGTTCAAGCGCATATAGAAAGCCTTGATCTCCTTTGGATAATCGAAAAGAACCACAGGGCTTTCAAAATGTTTTTCCACCAGGAAGCGCTCATGCTCGCTCTGCAGGTCAATTCCCCAACGGTCTACAGGATACTGGAATTTACCCTTTTTGTTCTCTTTGGAGTTCATCAGGATCTCGATAGCTTCCGTATAGGAAACCCGCATAAAGCGTTTTTTGATAACGTTTTCCAGTTTTTCAATCAAACCTTCTTTTGCACGGTCCTTTTCGGGCTTCTGTTTTTGTTCGTCAGCAAATCGGCTGTTCAGGAACTCAAGGTCTTCGGCACAGTTCTTCAGAACATAGCTGATGACGTATTTCAGGAAATCCTCTGCCAGGTCGATATTGTTTTCAAGGTTATTGAAGGCTACTTCGGGCTCCACCATCCAGAATTCGGCAAGGTGACGCGTCGTGTTGGAATTTTCGGCACGGAAAGTGGGTCCAAAGGTATAAACCCTGCCTAATCCCATAGCTGCAGTTTCCGCTTCAAGCTGACCAGATACGGTAAGGTTGGTTTTCTTTCCGAAGAAATCTTCAGTATAGTCTATTTCTCCCTCCTCATTTCTTGGGATATTGTTGAGGTCGAAATTGGTTACGCTAAACATCTCACCGGCACCTTCGGCATCTGCGCCTGTGATGATCGGTGTATTGATGTAGAAGAAATGGTTTTTGTTATAGAATTCGTGAATCGCAAAACTAACGGCACTGCGAACTCGGAACACTGCCGAAAACAAATTGGTCCGGAAACGCAGATGAGCCTGCTCCCGAAGCACTTCCAGTGAATGTTTTTTAGGCTGAAGGATGGTCTTGTCGCGCTCTTCAGTAAAATTATCACCTAAAATAACAATTTTTTTGGCGATGATTTCAATGACCTGTCCGCTTCCCTGGCTTTCCACCACTTCACCTGTAATTTTCAGTGAAGAGGCTACGCTGATTTTACTGATGGTGTCTTTATCAAAATTTTCGAAATCCACAACTATCTGAAGGTTCGCCATTGTAGATCCATCGTTAAGTGCGATGAAACGGTTGGAGCGGAATGCCCGCACCCAGCCCTGTACAGTAATATCGTGATGAAGTATTTTTTTGTAGTCTCCGAGGAGTTCTTTAATGATCATTTTTTTCATTGCTGTCTTAGTCAGTTCTAGCAAATATAGCACTTTTGGCTCATTTTTGCGGGCTGGATTCGTCTAATTTTAAGTAGTGCGCCCGGAAGATGTTCATCTGCCTTCGGCACAATTATCATTCATCTTTCACTGCGGGGGTGGTATACACTTCCAGCAAACCATCAGGAAGCTGCATCGTGATTATCTTATCTGTGCGGTTGACCTCTACGATCCAGTCTTTAATCACCGGGATAATCACCTCTTTACCCTGCAAATCAAGAATAAAGTAATGCTGCGCAATCTGGTCATTTATTTCCTTAACGGTTCCGCAGGAATTGCCCTGCTCATCACGGATTTCAAAGCCAAGGACTTCATGATAATAAAACTGGTTTCCTGTGAGTTCAGGAAGAGTGATGAGCGGCATAAAGACATTCTTGTTCACCAGTTGTTCTGCCATTGCAAGGTTGGCATTCTTAAAATACACAATTTTGGTATTGTCTCGGCTCCACTGCTGTTTCTCTACAAAAAAGGGCACCAACAGACCGTTCACTTCTACAAATAGGCCTTCCAGTTTATTATAGTGATCTGCCTGATCGGTATCCAGTTTCAGAATTACATTTCCAGCCAGTCCGTGGGTCCGGGTAATCTTTCCCAGATAATAACAGTCTTCTTTTTTCATTTTTATTATTTATGATTCGCTGACGGTTTCGGAGTTAACCTTACGCCGCCAACAGCATTGCAAATATACTGTTTAAAATAAAAAAGACGCCTCAAAGGCGTCTTCTGTACTTTATCCAGTGAGATAAGATTAAGCTTTCGCTTCGTCTGCAGCTTCACCGTCTTCTTTTTTAGGAGCTACTGCATCTGCAATTTTCTCAGTAACATTTGCTACAGTTTCCTTTACGGAATCTACAGCACCAACTACTGCTGCTGCTGCACCACCAATTGTTTCTGCTACATTTTCAACAACTGATTTTTCAGCAGTCTCTTCTGCTGCTTCAGCATTTTTAGCATCTTCAGCTGCTTTTTCTTCTGCTGCTTTCGCATCAGCTGCTGCTTTTTCCTCTGCAAGTTTTGCATCAGCTTCCGCTTTTGCATCTGCCTCAACTTTCGCTGCTGCATCAACTCTTGCCTGGTTTACTTTAGCTTCTGCTTCCAAAGCTGCCTGCTTAGCATCTGCTTTAGATTTAGCCAAACCATCAGTTTTACCGCTTACCTGCTTTTCTTTAGTTTCCAACCAGGCACCGAATCTCTTCTCTGCTTCAGCTTCGTCAAAAGCACCTTTAGCTACACCACCCATAAGGTGTTTTTTGTAAAGGGCCCCTTTGTAAGAAAGAATTGCTCTTGCAGTATCCGTAGGCTGAGCACCGTTGTTTAACCACTGTACAGCTGCATCAACATTAAGTTCGATGGTTGCTGGGTTAGTAATTGGATTGTAAGTACCGATTTTCTCGATGAATTTACCATCTCTTTTTGCTCTTGCATCGGCAACTACGATGTGGAAAAAAGGCTTTCCTTTTTTACCGTGTCTTTGTAATCTGATTTTTACTGACATAAATGTTTGATTTTGTGGGAACTCGTCCCGTTAAATATTAAGTGTGCAAAGATAACCAATTTTGTGGAATTGAACACTTACGCAATAAAAAAAAATATCAGATTTCATTCTGTTCAGATTCAAGTGCTCCCAGATAGAAAAGACCATAACACGTTTCATTCTCTGCAAGTTCCAGATAACCGTCCAGATACCTGATCAGGCCCGGCGAACTCCAATAGCAGCCTATAGTATTAGCGGTACAGGTCAGATACATATTCTGCACTCCCATTGCCACCGCAGCAATCTCCTCCCATTCCGGTACCAAACCACTGAACGCCACCGAAATACTGATAATGGCACCGGCTTTATTTACCTTGGCAGGTATATCGTCATATTTTTTCTGAAGGAATGAAGCGGGCGCTGTTGTTTCACGGTAAATCTCAGCAAGTTTAATCCCAAGATCATTCTTGGCTTCATCGGTAAACACGCGGAAACGCCATGGTTTCGTCCTTTTGTGATTAGGAACGAACTTCGCCGAATCCAGTATGGACTGAAGCACGCCCGGTGAAAGAGTTTCCCCGGTGTAATCTTTTGGAAAAGTGCTTTTCCGTGATTCTATGATCTCTTTTAATATCTGACTTTTATCCATCAGACAAAATTAGTGAACTTTTACCGACAGGGATGTATGAAAGAAAAGGAGTTTTGCGTCACTTTACAACACCTCTTCAATACGCTGGTGAATATTGTTAAGGGTAAACTCATCCCCCGCTTTCTTGCCCTTCATGATTTGCGCCATCGGGCTTTTTTCTGAAATTGCGTAAAACCGGTCACCTTCAAAAAAGAATTCACCCACTGAAACTGAAATATAAAATCTGGCCTTATTGGTGATGACAAGTGAACCCACACCTGCAGCTACCGTTCCTTTGTTAAGGACACGCTGCATTTCGCGCTGCATACTTTTAAGGGCAGCCATCTGACGGTCCAGATGGTAAATCTCGCTTTGAATTTCTTCCCGTATGGAATCATACTTACTTGTTTTCTTAATGTCGCGGCTGGCTTCCAGCGTGAAATTCAGGTAAAATTCAAGAGTCTTCACCTTGCCGGACAGCATTTCCTGCACATACGTACGCAACTCATTTTTGTTGTAAACAGCCTTCTGCATAAAAAAACATCAATACAGCAGTCATCCGTAATCGGAATCTCACCAGTTAAAATTAATCCTTTTTAAAACAAAAAATGTGCACTTTTATTTTAGAAGCTCAGGCCGCCGTAGCGGAAAAAACTGCCGACAATAAGCATCAGGATCCCAATCACCGTTACACAGATGATGTGAAAAGCCATAACAGGCAGGGTTCGGGTACTTAGCTTCGGGAGTACAAAGATATTGGCGCTTAATGCAAAAAGTATGGTCGTGAAAAGCAAAGTGAGCTTTACCGAAACGGCAGTTTCTACAGGATTTGCAAAATGAAACCACTGCGACACATCAACCCCAAACTGGTATGCCATCCAAATTCCTGTGACTACCATTATCAGTAGTGCGGGAATACCGATCTTTTCATATTTTCTTTCGAAAGCGAGCAGGAGTTCAGGATCACGCTTCTTCAGGACTTCAGGAAGGATACCCAAAGCAAGTACAAGGTGTCCGCCTACCCAAACGGCGGCACCGAGCAGATGTAAAATTAAAAGGAAATGATGCGACATTCTGCAAAGTTACATGCTGTAGATTAAAGTAGGTATGACCAGAATCATAGCCAGCAGACGGTATTTTATTTTTCTGAAAGCTGCTTCAGTGTTTCAAGACCGCTACCGTAGGACTTATCCATCTGGCCGTCCATAAAAATGGACATCAGGTTCATCGGATAGTCCAGTTCGCAGTCCATATCCCAGGTCACTTTGGTGGTACTTCCCTGCGGAGTTAATATGATATTGGATGTAGCATCACTTTCAAAAGGTCTGGAAAAAAGCATCTTTGTGCTCTGTTTTTGGTTAGGCACCAATGCGGTAATGATATGACAACCCGCGCCGGCATCATCGTTTCCATCCCAACAATACTGGTCACCCAGCTGTCCGCTGTTCCCGGAATAATCAATTTTCATATTCGGATCCAGCTTCATCCAGGGATTCCAGTTATTGAAAGATCTCATCGAACTGATGTTTTGGTATACTTTTTCGGCAGGAGCGTTTATGGTAATTGATTTTTCAAAATGGTAATCTTTGCCAATGGCAAACATGACAATAAGAAGGACAGCCAGGATGGCCACGATGATCTTCAGGAAAGTTTTCATAGTTGATTAGTTTAACACAAATGTAAAATTATTATTTTGAGTATTTTTACCTCGAAAAGCATGTTACAGCTTATTAATTCTATTAAATTAAGATTTATACAATGAAGAACCCTTTGTCAGAACCCTTCCAAACCATACACTCCTCAGCACCGTTTGCCGAAATTAAAGAAGAACATTTTTTACCTGCGTTTCAGGAACTCATAAAAACCTCCGAAGAGGAAATAAACGGAATCCTTAACAATGATGCTGAACCCACATTTGAAAATGTCATTGAAGCCCTATCCTATTCCGGAAAGCAGTTGGATGTGGTTTCGGGAATTTTCTTCAACCTGAATTCGGCGGAAACAAATGATGAAATCCAGAAGATTGCCCAGGAAGTATCACCAATGTTGACTGAATATTCGGCAAGAATATCGCAGAATGAAGTCCTTTTTGAAAAGATTAAAAAAGTCTATGATGAAAAGGAAAAATATAATCTGGACGAAGAACAGCAGATGCTGCTAAACGACACCTACAAAGGATTTGTACGGAGCGGTGCACTTCTGAATGGTGCCGACAAGGAAAGATTTAAAGAAATCAGCATTGAACTTTCTAAAAAATCGCTGCAGTTTGGGCAAAATGTATTGGCTGAAACCAATAACTACTTTAAACACATCACAGACGAAAATGAGCTCAAAGGCATTCCGGAGGCCATTCTTCAGCAGTACCGTGAAGAAGCAAAATCCCGGGACCTGGATGGATATGTGATCACATTGCAGTTCCCCAGCTATCTGCCGGCAATGACCTATGCCGAAAACCGTGACCTCCGAAAGGAACTCGCCCTGGCATACGGCAAGAAATCCTTTAACAATAATGAATTTGACAATCAGGAACTTATCCGCGAAATCATAGCGCTGAAGCAGGAGAAAGCCCGTTTGCTTGGATATGCAAATTATTCAGAATTTGTGCTGGAAGAAAGGATGGCCAAATCACCCGGTCAGGTCTTAAACTTCCTGAACGAACTTCTGGAAAAGGCAAGACCTTATGCTGAAAAAGAGATAGCCGAACTGAAAGAACTTGCAAAAGCTGACGGGATTGATGAGATGCATAGCTATGACCACAGTTTCTATGCGGAAAAACTTAGGAAAAAGAAATTCGATATTGACGATGAGGAACTGAAACCTTACTTCCAGCTGGAAAAGGTGGAAGAAGCGGTCTTCACATTGGCGGATAAACTCTTCGGACTTGAATTCAGAGAGACCCACGACGTACAGAAATATCATGAGGAGGTAAAAACGTATGAGATATTTGAAAACGGCGAATTCAAGGCACTACTGTACACTGACTATTTTCCGCGGAAAGGTAAGAGGGCCGGCGCATGGATGACGAGTTTCAGAAACCAATACAGAGAAGCAGGCCAAAACATCCGTCCGCATATTTCCGTGGTTTGTAATTTTTCCAAACCAAGCGCAGAAACACCCAGTTTGCTCACGTTCCAAGAAGTAACAACCCTTTTCCACGAATTTGGTCATGCGCTGCATGGAGTTTTGGCCGATACCACTTACCCTAACCTGTCGGGAACATCAGTTAAATGGGATTTCGTGGAACTGCCGTCCCAGTTTCTGGAAAACTTCTGCTACGAACCAGACTTCCTGAAAACATTTGCAAGGCATTATCAGACGGGCGAAACGCTGCCGGATGATAAAATTCAGAAAATCTCAGACTCCAAGAATTTTATGGAAGGATATCAAACCTTAAGGCAGATTGGCCTGGGCAAACTGGATATGGCCTATCACAGCACCCCGGAAAAGATTGGTGATGTTAAAACTTTCGAAGTGAAGGAAACCGAGGGAACAAATCTTTACCCGGCAAATCCTGAGACAGCTACAAGTCCAGCTTTCTCACACATTTTTCAGGGTGGATATTCCGCAGGATATTATTCCTATAAATGGGCCGAAGTCCTGGATGCGGATGCCTTCCAATATTTCAAAGAAAACGGAATCTTCAATCCTGAAACCGCGGCCAAATACCGCCGTTTACTTGCGGCCGGCGGAACAAAAGACCCAATGGAACTCTACAAAGAATTTCGCGGAAGCGAGCCAAAAGTAGAAAGTTTACTTAAAAGAGCTTTCGGATAGAAAACTGAAGAGACGGCTTGGTGCCGTCTCTTTTTATCTTACAACTGTTCCGAAAATCAGCTTGCCTTTTCGGACGTGTTTAATGTTCTCTTACGAAGCGCTTCGCTTCGGCTTTTAGCCAGGACAGGAATCGAAATAAAGCCCATAACCGCCATAATGACCAACTGCATGGTATGCGAAATAAAGGCATAAGCCAGACCTACAGCAGCACCCTCCTCAAATGATTTGCCTTCCGAAAGAAAAAGTGCGCCTATTCCGACTTTTAATGCGAAGTGAAAGGCACCTATCCCTCCCGAGGCCGGAATCATCATTCCTAAAGTCCCAACCACGATGATGAAAAAGCCGTCAGCCACACCGAATGCCGATGTTTCAGGTAGTGAGAAACATACAAGGTAAGCAGCCAGAAAATAGCAGATCCAGATAGCAAATGAATAGATAAAGAAACGTACAGGCTGCTTCAGGCGAAAGATTGACGTTAACCCCTGCAGCAAACCGTCCACAATCTTATAGATCTTCCCGAAGATTGCAATTTTTTCCAGTGCGGACCGCAATAGAAAGAACAAAACAGCACCTGTGACCCCGACAGTCAATATCAGCCAGATCCAGAAGTTGGAGGATTGGGCCGAGCTGTCATTGCTCTGGGTAACATGGTTGAAAAACGCAAATATAGCCTCGTATTTAAAGATGAAAGTAAGCAGCAGGAAACCCATCATGCAGATGAGATCTACGATACGTTCCAGAATAATGGTACCGAAAGACTTATCCACCGGAACCTGTTCCACACCATATAGAGCCGTAGACCGGGCAAGCTCGCCACTACGTGGGATCGTAAGGTTCATCAGGTAACCAAAAGAAATGGTCCAGAGTGAATTGGAATTCGAAATGCGGTAACCCATAGGTTCCAGCAGCAAATTCCAGCGTATGGCGCGGAACCAGTAGGCCAGAATACCGAAAACAGCAGCAACAGCTACCCAGAAGTAATTCGCTTTCGCAAAATAACCTTTTATCTCTCCGAAATTAAGACCCCGGAACGCCAGCCACATAAAAAAAACAGCCACTGCCACCGAGAGGGCAATGGTCAGTATAAGTTTCACAGGATTTTTTTTGATCGATGTTTCCAAATAATGAAGTTAAGTTAGAAGGTTGGTATTTTCATCTGGGAACACAATCTTAGGCTGGAAATCACGTGCTTCCTCAGGCGTCATTTGGGCATACGCTATGATGATAATAATGTCGCCGCGCTGAACTCTCCTTGCCGCAGGGCCATTCAGGCAAACCTCACCGGATTTTCTTTTGCCCTTAATGGCATAAGTGTCAAACCTTTCGCCATTGTTCACATTAACGATATATACCCGCTCGCCTACCATAATTCCGGACGCCTCCAGCAAATCCTCATCAATGGTAATGCTTCCTATATAATTAAGATCTGATTCGGTTACCCGGACACGGTGGATCTTGGATTTAAAAACTTCAATAAGCATTCTGCAAATTTATTAATAATTATCAATATAATTCCAAACGGAATATTATCGTAGAACGCCAACAGATATTGCAATATACTATGGAAACCAGCCGATTAATGTCGATTTGAACGCTCTTATGCCTCATCAGGTAAATAATTAATATGTTTTAGGAATTCATAAAACAGTATAAAAAAAGTACAGATAGTTAAAAACATTGTACCTGCGGGCAAGAGACAATTTTCTGATTCGTGCAAACGCTTATAAACCGTCAAAAGCAATATTATCATTTTTTAAGATTTACCTATCTTTTAATAAATGTTTATTCAATTAATCCTTAAAAATTTGCGCATATTGAATTTTGTTTTATATTTGCTTATATAACCAAGTAAATACTAACATTTTAATATTAAAATTATGAACAAGTCTGAACTAATTGAGGCAATGGCAAACGATGCCGGTATCACCAAAGTAGCAGCTAAAGCTGCATTAGAATCCTTCATGTCTAACGTAATGAACACTTTGCAGCAGAAGGATGGTAAAGTTTCGCTGGTTGGATTCGGAACTTTTTCTGTAGCTGAAAGAGCTGCAAGACAGGGTATTAACCCAGCAACTAAAAAGCCAATTAACATTGCTGCAAAGAAAGTGGCGAAATTTAAAGCTGGTGCTGACCTGGCTACTGCTGTTTCCGGAAATAAATAATTTCAGATTATTTAATATACTGAAACCTCACCTTAGGGTGAGGTTTTTTGCTTTTAAGAGTTACAGATTATGGTGCCAACCGTTTGACGGTCCAGTCAAAATCGGACTGAAAATTATAGATAATCCGGTCGTGCAGGCGGTTAGGTCTACCCTGCCAAAACTCAATTTCATAAGGTTTGGCCATATATCCACCCCAGTTTTCGGGTCTGGGAATTTCCCTTCCCTCATAAAACTGCTCCAGCGCAGTTAATTTTTCTTCCAAATAGTTTCTATCCGGAATGACATCGCTCTGTGGTGATACCACCGCACCCAGTTGGCTTCCACGCGGGCGGGATGCAAAATAACCGTCACTGAGGTTTTCCGGAAGTCTTTCCAGCTCGGCCTTTATAATTATCTGCCGCTCCAGCGGGGGCCAGAAAAAATGGAGGCAAGCCCGCTTGGTGGATTCAATTGCCTGCCCTTTGCGGCTCTTATAATTGGTATAGAAAATAAAACCTTCCCAGGTGTAGGACTTCAGTAGGACCATGCGTGTACGGGGACAGCCGTCGGCTTCAACGGTAGACACCGCCATTGCGTTGGCCTCGGAGATGCCAGGATGTGCACCTGCATCCACAAACCAGTCGCGGAACTGCTCCATAGGATTCAGTTTTATCTGACTTTCCAGTAATTCGGACTGTTCGTAAATTTTCCTTTTATCGTGTAGGTTTTCCATTATTTTTTCTATTTTTGATTGAAGCCAAGCTTCAAAAAGAAAATGTGATGAATTCCTACAAAGGTAAAATTTTAATATCCACACCTGATGTGTCGGGTGATATTTTTTCGAGGTCGGTTGTGCTCATGGTAGACCACAGCGAGAACGGAGCCTTCGGACTTATTCTTAATAAAAAGAATGAAGATGTAAGCCGCGGCGTTGCGCAGCTGTTGGGTTTTGACGTTGAAGTTTACGAAGGCGGTCCTGTAGAAAACGATAAAACCTTCTTTATTGTAAAAGGCCAGGCAGTTAATGATTATCACCTAAAAATCAACGAAAACTATTATCTGACCGAAGATACCGAAACCATTATTGAGCAACTGCTCAGTAATCGTTTGGATGTGAATGATGTAAAAGTATTTTCAGGTTACTCCGGTTGGGCAGCCATGCAGCTGGAAGGCGAGGTACAGAGAAAGTACTGGACTGTTGTGGACATCTATGACCTGGATTACACACTGTCCAATGACCATAATCTCTGGAAAAAAATCATGCAGAACCTGGGTGGCGAATTCCTGATCTGGGCCAATGCACCGCAGAATATCTCCCTTAATTAAAGAATACGATAATTATGTTATAATTTAACCAAGCAACGCACAATTTATGTTACATAATTTGCGTTTAGTTGGTAACACATTAAGTAAAACCCGGTACCTGACAAAAGTTGGTTACCGGGTTTGTCAATTTCAAAAACTACTTACTGAAACGAACTCTGCCACAGCTCAATGATTTGTGCAAAACGTGCGTTTGTAAAGGTTTTATTCCGGATTTTCTGAACAGGATAGAGGCCTTTAGAATCTGATACGAGCAAAATTTCTTCAGATTTCTGACTTTCAAAGGCGATCAGTTCTTCCTCCCGGATCTCGGCAAGTCCATTTTTATGGATAAAGGTGACCAGATTTTCCATCAGAGGTGAAATGTAGGCCCCTTCCGACTGTTTCGGTATCTTAATTATTTTACCCTCCAGAAACAACAGGTTTCCTGATACCGTGCGGGCAATACGTTTATGAGGATTCAGCAGGATTACATCGTCCAGATCATTATCGCGGGCGTAAATCTCCGCATAAATATTCTCCGGGCAATGAACTCTGATGTTGCTCAGCAAATGGGTGTTTACGCTGATTTCCTTAATGAGATCCAGCTCTATTCCTCCGTGAAGCTGCAGCACATCACCGCATGTTTCGACATCTAAGTGGAAAGCCACAGGCACTTTGTCAATTTTTTCTGTACCGCTTTGGCGGTAAACCATCATATGAACGGAGGCATCATGAATTCCCCGCTGCAGTGTGTTCTCCGTTAAGATATTCTGGAAGAAATCCAGTGTATAACCAAGGGGTATGTTCATCCGCATCTTGCGCATTGAGGCCATCAGGAAAAAATAGCATTCTTCGGCCATGATCAGCTGTCCGTTGCGCACGAAAAAAGTAACCTTTACCGCATCACCATGCAGGAACGCACGGTTTACCGGTGAATCATTAACAGGGAGCAAAGGTGTATTTTGAATCATTTCAGTATATTTTATAAAAAACAAAATGAACGATCGCTCGTCCATAGTTTTTCAGTTATTTGAATATTGTTTTATGCTGCGCCCAGTTTAATCTGCAGGTTCTCGATCAGGTTGTCCCAGTACAGTCTGTTCTCCTCTTCATCGCCCGGATCGCAAAAATCGGTGATATTAAGCGACAGATCTTCTGTAATTTCATCTATGACAATGGTCATTTCAAAGAAATTCTTGGTCCCCTCATCCTCTTCCCACCGGAAACGCACAAAACTTTCGGGCTTGTATCGGATCAGGGTTGCCTTCTCTTCAGGGCCATCTCCCCAGCTAAAAAAGAAATCATCTCCCTTCTCAGTTACGTCATCGGCAAACCACTCGGAGAGCCCTTCGGCACTCGCAAGATATTCGTATAAAATCTCTGAAAGACAGTGCATTGGATATTCGTACTGCACTTTCTGCTTTGCCATACTGTTCTTTTTTTTTATTGTTGCGCAATATATAAATTAAAAACGCAACCATGCAACAGAATGGATATGATTTTTCTACGCTTCATCTAAAACGTCGGTAATTATTTGGCAACCGAGGCGAATTTCATCAAAACTTAAAGTTAGGGGTGGGGAAATCCTAAGGTATTCATTGCGGTAAAGTTGCCAGAAGACCACCAAACCTTCTTCCATGCAGCGTTTTGCCACCTGCAGCGTATACTCAGGCTGACCCAGATTTACGGCCAGCATCAGGCCTTTACCATTGATATTTTTAATTTTTGGGTGTACCAGCAATTCGCGGAAAAGTTTTTCTTTTTCAGCAACCTCAGCCATCAGGCCACTCTCAAGAACTTCCTTCAAAGTAGCATGGCTGGCGGCTGCAATAAGCGGATTGCCGCCAAAGGTCGTAATATGTCCCAATTTGGGCGAGTGCGACAGACTTTCCATTATCCTGCGTGAACTCATAAAGGCACCTACCGGAACGCCACCGCCCATACCTTTTCCCATGACCAGGATGTCGGGTACAATTCCATAGTGTTCAAAGGCAAAGAGTTTACCTGTCCTCCCGAAACCCGGCTGGATTTCGTCCAGGATCAGCAATGCCCCTACCTCTTCGCAACGCGATTTCAGTTTTTTCAGATAATCCCCTTCTGGGAGAATGAATCCGGCCGCTCCCTGTATGGTTTCCAGAAGGACGCAAGCCGTTTTGTGCGTAATATTCTCCAGATCTTCTTCTTTATTGAACTCGATGAAGTCTACCAACGGCAGCAGCGGCCGGAATTCGCGTTTGTGGTATTCGTTGCCTGAAACCGAGAGTGCGCCGTGGGTGTTTCCATGGTAGGAATTGTGAAAGGAAACGATTTCTTCCCTCCCCGTATATCTTTTGGCCAGTTTCAGGGCGCCGTCTATCGCTTCCGCACCTGAATTCACGAGGTAAGTGACCTCCAGCGGATCGGGTGTAGATTCAGCCAGCAATCTGCAGAGTTTCACGGGCATTTCCTGGGCATATTCGCCGTAGACCATAACGTGCAGGTATTTATCGGCCTGGTCTTTAATGGCTGAAATGATTTTGGGATGTGAATGACCAAGAGTATTGGCAGAAACTCCGGCTACAAAATCCAGGTATTTCCGGCCGTCTTTGCCGTAAATATAGCTCCCTTCGGCCTTTTCCACTTCGAAACCGGCCGCAAATTGGGTGGTCTGAGCCTGGTATTTAAAGAAATCGTTTTGCATGGTGCAAAAATAAGAAAAACCGCCGGGTAGCGGTTTCGATTATTGTTTGGTGAAGATTAAATCCTTGGTATCAGGCAGGTAAATCTTTTTGTCCACATTTGGCGGACAGCTTACGTCATCAATGGCGGTTGTTTGGGGGTTGTACGTCCAGGAAATCTGAGTAGGACTGATCTTTTTCATATAGATCAATCCGTTTCCAATGCTGCAATTATTGCCCGAATACGAAAAACCAAGTGATTGAATTTGGGGAATAAAGGTGATGCTTTCTATTTCATTTGTTGTTGTTGCAATATTTTGAGTATCCTGTAAAACGGTACCAGAGAAATTTTTAACAATGAATTTCACTATTAAAACATCTTGAAAGTAATTTTTATTTCCATACGCGATTGGCTTTTGAGAAACTTTACTGATAAATAAAGTTGTCTCCCTTCCTTCATATGTTACTTTATACTCTCCTATGAATGGGTCTAATTCGTTATTTAAATCTTTCACATATGCTCCATCTGGTATATCGTCCAGACTCGTATTAAAAGCAACAGTTTGAGCTTTGCATGCTATACAAATTAAAAATAAGGCTAAATAAAGTAATTTTTTCATAGTAAAAATTTTAAATTATGGGCAAGGTACAGCATTTATCGAACCGTCAGGGTTTGGGGTTATATTAGATACCGTATAATTGTTATTATTTTTTTCAATTCTTTGTAACATCACTTTACCTTGCTTATTCATCAATTTTAATGTTTCAAAGAAAAACTTCTCAAGACCTTCGTTAGTCAAAATATTGCTGTAAGGTGATACTGTATTCGACGAATTTGTTTGAAGATACAGTTCTCTTCTTTTTTGTTGATTTATCAATTCCTTAAAATCATAATTAGCTTTTAAAAAAATATTTAAATCCTGTGCATTACCTGTAAAACGTATAATGTAATTCCTATAGCACCAGCCACCTGGGCACGAGCCACTTGCATCTGACCCTACCATTTGAAAGAAAGCATTTTGATAGTCGCTTTCCTGATAATTTACAACGTAGCTCAGTAATTTTGCACCAATATCGGTAGCAGAAAACATTTTGATGCCATCCGGTGTATGGTTGTGTCCGCCTCCCTGCTGACCGGTAGCCGATCCGAGATTAACGCGATGCTCTTCGCCATCAATCAATGGTGATACGAAACCTGTTATACTTACGTTATAGCCTTTTTCATTTTTAGCCTTAGATTGACTGTCTAAGCTTTCAGTATGTGCCTTAATTTCCGGCCGTTGCATTAATGTTTTCGTGTTATCGCACGGCGTCTGTGGTTTGGGATCAGTTAAAATCGGTATTATCGGTAAAACAGGGGTACAGCCATTCTCACCAATACCGGTTGAAGGGTCGGTAGGATCGGTGGGAATCTGTATACACTCTGTTGGTTCTGTAGGAGGGCAATCTGGACACGTTTCTCCGCCACCGCCAGGAGTATCACCCGGTGTTCCGGGAACTGTTGGCGTACTGCCTATTGGTGGCGGTTCATCAATACTTTCGCACTGTTCCTGATATAATATAACAAAGGTAGATGGATGGTCAGCTTCACATGGCCCATTGGGAGCAGACGCTTCACCATTACTGTGCTTTAGGCGTCCATCACAGACGGTATAATAAGATCCCACAAAAACCATCTGACAGTTTTGAAGGCTTAAGGTTTGGATTAACCCTCCATTGTTGTATGTCCCTGATGTAAGTTGCCTCATTTTTATTTTATTTTGTGGAATAGGCCAAGCTCCACTTTCAAATAACTGCTGCTCCTGCTCAGTGATAAAATATTCAATTAAATATTCCTTATAGCTCCCATCAGGAAGTGGTGTAAGAAGTAAATTTTCAATAGGTTCATTCACTTGGGAGTTCGTCCTGTTAATCTTGAAGATGTAGTTGTGATAATTTCCATTCTCAATATAAACTACATGATCTGTGTTAATAGATACACTATCTCCGTAATTCACTGTTTTTCCCAAAGTGTTTTTTATAGAAGGTTTTGACAGCATTTCCTTAGAGTTGGATAACTCCGAAAGTAATCTTGTTCTGTGCTTACTTTCATTCAGAGAGATAATCCTGGTGATTAGACCTTCAGTAAGCTGTACATTCCTGTGCTCTGCATCCTGCAAGTAATCGCTACGGCAAGCCGCAAGAACCATAAACAGTAAGAGTAAGTAAATTTTGTTCTTCATTTAATTAGTTTAGGTATTAGTTGTTGCTAATACACAACTTACTTTTTCAAAATAATTTCCTTGAGATCCAAACTTCGCTGAACTGCACCTCTTTGAAAACTCAAGAGTACCCGCGCCCCGACCTGAGTGGAGCTCTTTTTATGGAGCAAAGCGGAATAAAAGCGGGAACGGAGGGCGGAAAAAGGCGCCCTGAAAACAAGACAAAAGACAAAGAATAAAGAAGAAAGTGCAAAGATGGAGTTACCTCCTGACCCTTTTGGGTTTCTTGGCTTCTTCTTCGGCGCGGGCGCGGTCTACTTCGGCCTGTGCCGCATCGAAGAACGGATTATCTTCAGTATACTGAACTTCTTCGTAGTTGGGCGTGTCCACGAAAATATCCTGCCACTTGAGCAGGCGGTCTTTAGTATTCCAGTTGAAACCCTGCAGAAACCTCATCTCTTTGGAGATCTTGCTCATAGGATAGATATCCGTTAATGCACCGATATTGCAGGATACAATCTGAACTCTCCGCTCTTCGAAAAGGGCTTCAATGATCCCACAGGTTGAAAGTGCCACGCCAATCCTTTCTGTTTCGCGGGTCCTTTCGTTTTGATCGTCGGCATAAGTAACTGCCTGCGCATTACCAATGACATTGGCCAGGTTCACTTGGTTTTCTTTATAATAAACGGTCATCAGCTTACCTTTAACCTGGTTGAATTCGTCCTTCAGGTTCAGTGAATCGGCTTTACTGATGGCAAAAGCGTTTCCAATGACCTTCAGCGAGTCGATGTACTCATTTTCGGTATCGAAATAGGCTTCAATCTTATCTCCCGAAACCTGTTTGGCTCCACTCCATGCAATAGGACTGCCGGCCAGATGCAGCACACCGTCGGTTTCATTGAAACTGAGCGAGTCTGAACGGGACTGTATATTCGATTTGAAGAAACGTGCCTGACGGTAGGCGCGCAGGAAACTCTTTTTTACATTCGTTGAGTCCATTTTCTGGTAGGCCAGAATTCGGTTTGCTGAAAAGTAAATGGAGTCGTTCTCCAGGATTTTTACGGCATAGGCCCTCTCAGTAACCATGGCCGAATCGATTTTCTCGTAAATTTCGCCATAACCACCTTTAATATAACGGCGTTCCTGCGGATCGTTCAGGGTTACATTTCCTGTAGCTGTACCAAAACCGGTGATTTGGTTGAAGTACATCCTGTCACCTACCAGCGTTTTGTTGTTATAGTAAATCGTAGAGTTTTTGTTAAGCCATACTTCCTTGGTGTTCTGGTTGTAGGTACCGCTTTCGGTATAGACTCTGTTGGACGGGTTATCTCTGTTAATGATGGTTGTAGGACCGTTAAAAGTAGCCACATTGGTATTCTGGTTCTGCACGATGTTGGTGCCGTCCACAATATACTGGTTGTTCTCGATCTTTACATTACCTGTAAAGTCAATGAGTTTGGTCGCGATATTATAGGTAGCCGACTTCGCGTACATAATACCCTGTCCATCCGTGATGGTACCTCCGGTATTGAAGTAAGCTTTGTTCGAAATCCTGTCATAGTAAAGGGTTTCTGTACGGATGGTCTGTTTGGGATCTGTAAGGACCACATCCTTTTTGGCGATACCTCGCTGGGTATTTCCGTCGTATTCCATTTCGCCGGCTGTGATTACGGAACCATCGGCATTTACAAGTTTAACATGTCCAAGTGCTTTTACAAAATTCTCCTTTTCGTACCAGATCACAAAATCGGAGGTAACTACAGAACCCTGATGGTCAAACTGTACATTTCCTTCAAAAAAAGTATTTCCGTTAAACTTGGTGGGGTCTTTCTTTACAAAATCGGCGTGAACGAGCTTTACCTTCTCGCCTGTCTTCTGCTGCGCCTGCTGCTGACTGAAGAAAGGGTCCTTTACAAGAGGATCCGTGGGCCTGGTGGTAATTTGCGCCATAAGCTGCACCGAAGCAAATAGGAAAATCGCAAGAAGTTTCTTCATCAATCTTTTTTGGTACCGTAGAAGTAAAGCGAGTGAGAATTAATATTTACACCAAAGGCATCTTCGATAGACTGTTTGATTCCCTGTATCCGAGGGTCACAGAACTCGATGATTTCTGCAATTTCCTTGTCGGAGTCGCGCTTGTATATTACCAGGTGGTCGTGTTGCTTATCGAAATAAGATTTCTCGTAGGATGATGTGCTCAGGGTCTTTTCGCCAAATTGGTGCTTGCGGATGAGGCCGGCATCCAGAAAGATCTCGATGGTATTGTAAATGGTGGCTTTGGACACGTGATATTTCTTCTGCATCATAAGCAGATACAAATCATCTACATTGAAATGATGGTCCAGGGAATAAATTTCCTCCAGAATGGTGTAGCGCTCCGGCGTGTTACGGAATCCTTTTTCCTGAAGGTATTGCCTAAGGACATCTTTAATCTGTTCTACATTTTTATCTTTCTGTACGGAATCCATTGCTGCTGTTTGCTGCAAATTTATCACTTTTTTCTTTGACACTGAAAAACAGTGGGGAAGCGTATCCCGTCAGCCTTCCGACCTTTTGAAATCAACCTGCTGTATTTTTTTTACGATGATATGCTGGTCCAGCAGCGGCGCAGATTCAACTACGACATTGTGTCTTGAAACACCCCAGGCTTTGAAATCGTCGCTGCCAATATATTTTACGAAGTTGTAGATGTTCAGCGTAATCTTTTCCTTGATGGTAAGCAGCGTATCGTTAATGTAGGTATTGTCGATAATTACATACTTAAGGTCAGGCGGAATATTGTGGGCCCGCAGTGAAGGATAACTGCTTCGGGAGGGGATTACACCTTCTGCCATAAGGTCCTTCAGTACATCATCAAAATAATCATTGATGCGACGGTCTACCTTAAAACCAAGCATAAAGTTGACCCTGTAAATGGTGCCCGCCACGATTTCCTCCACTGAGTATTTGAATGTGAAAGGGTCTTCCTGATTTACGATATTCAGTATAAAGTAATGGTCCGCACGTTTGGGCTGGCGGCGAAGGATGGAATAAATGATCTTTGCCTCAATCTCATTTTCTCGTTTTGCACGGCTCAGATATGCAAGGTTGGTAGCGTATTTAGGGATGGTCTCATCCAGTTTCATTTCCTTGATTATGGGAACATACTTGTCAAAACTCACAAATTTTATAAAGTTATTCTTGATTCGCCGGCCGTTGTACCAGGCATACATACAAACGCCGATGAACCCACCCAGCACTATGGTCAGCCAGCCACCATCAAAAAACTTAATGACGTTCGCACTGAAAAAACCAAGTTCAATGAACAGATAGGTTCCACCGAAAAGAAGCATGAGTAAGGGGTGTACCCTTCTACGTCTCAGCCAGAATAGTAAAAGCACAGTGGTCATAAGCATCGTAATGGTGATGGTAAGACCATACGCAGCTTCCATTTTACCGGACTCCTGAAAATAGAGTACCACAATGATACACATAAGCAAAAGGCCCCAGTTAATACGTGGGATGTACATTTGCCCTTTAACACCGGAAGGATAATCAATCTTTTGGTTTGGCCAGAAATTAATGGACATGGCCTCGGTAAACATGGTAAAAGAGCCTGTAATTACGGCCTGGCTTGCAATAATTGCAGCTGCTGATGCCAGTACCACTCCCGGAAGGATAAGATATTCCGGCATGATTGCGAAAAAAGGATTGAGACCTTTCGCCTGCACCGTATCAATATTGTCCAGCAACCAGGCACCCTGTCCCAGATAATTCAGTATCAGCATCACCTTTACGAAGATCCAGCTTATCCTGATGTTCTTAATTCCACAATGGCCTAGGTCAGAATACAGGGCTTCCGCACCGGTGGTACACAGAAATACGGCACCCAGAATAACTATTGCACTCGGAGAATGAGTAATAAGCTGATAAGCGTAATAGGGATTGAAAGATTTGAAAATCTCAATATGATCCGAGATATGCATAGACCCGAAAATACCCAACGCCAGGAACCAAATCACCATTACAGGGCCAAAAAATTTCCCGATGAAGCTGGTGCCGAACTGCTGTACCACAAATATGACCAGCAGGATACCGCAGGTTATGAGGACCACGGGAGTTTCCGGATTATAGATTTTAAGCCCCTCAATCGCCGACATCACCGTTAGGGAAGGCGTTATCACACTGTCTGCCACCAACGTAGCCCCTCCAATGATTGCAATAAGGTACAGCCATCGCTTCCTGAATTTCTTGACCAGAGAATAAAGGGCCAGAATCCCTCCTTCCCCCTTGTTATCGGCCCGTAGTGCAATGATCACATACTTCAGTGTAGTCTGCAGCGTAAGTGTCCAGATGATACAGGAAAGTGCACCTTCAATATATTCATCCAAAGGAAGTGAAGCCGAATCTTCGCGCGCACCAACTATGGCCTTCATCACGTATAGTGGCGAAGTACCGATATCTCCAAAAACAATTCCCAGAGAGACCAAAACTCCCATAAAAGAGAGTTTTTTAAGGTCAAATTGATGACCACCAGCTAATGAATTCATTTCAAAAAAAATATCGGCAAAGGTATTCTATTAAACCACCTGTTTATGAGACTATTTATAAATGAAAAAACTCCCTTTCGAGAGTTTTTATCTATTTTATGCCTTGATGTACATTGCTTTCTTAATTTCAGCTTTCACTGTTTCCAGTTTGGGGAACCATTCGGCAAAAAGTGCTGAGGAATAAGGGGCCGGCGCATCAGGAGTAGTGATTCTCTTGATTGGCGCATCCAGATAATCAAATGCTTTTTGCTGTACCATATAAGTAATTTCGGTAGCTACTGAACCAAATGGCCAGGCTTCCTCCAAAATAACAAGACGGTTGGTCTTCTTCACTGATTCCAGAACCGTATCGTAATCCAGCGGACGAACAGTCCTAAGGTCGATTACCTCAACGGAAACCCCTTCTTTTTCCATATCTTCGGCAGCCTGCATTGCCAGCTTCATAATCTTGCCAAATGAAACCAGGGTAATATCTGTACCTTCTCTCTTGATATCTGCTTTACCGATTGGCAGGTAATATTCTTCTTCAGGAATCTCCATCTTATCTCCATACATCTGCTCAGACTCCATGAAGATTACCGGGTCATTGTCCTGAATTGCAGTTTTCAGAAGTCCTTTCGCATCATAAGGATTCGAAGGAACCACTACCTTAAGTCCGGGACAGTTAGCATACCAGGATTCGAAAGCCTGGCTGTGGGTAGCCCCAAGCTGTCCTGCAGAAGCTGTAGGCCCACGGAAAACGATAGGACAGTTCCACTGGCCACCGCTCATCTGGCGGATCTTGGCAGCATTATTTATAATCTGGTCTATACCTACCATGGCAAAGTTGAAGGTCATATATTCCACGATGGGACGGTTGCCGTTCATAGCCGCGCCTACTGCGATACCTGTAAAACCAAGCTCAGCAATTGGGGTATCGATTACTCTTTTAGCACCAAATTCGTCCAGCATACCTTTGGAAGCTTTGTAAGCTCCGTTATATTCTGCCACCTCTTCACCCATCAGGAAAATGGATTCGTCTTTACGCATTTCCTCGCTCATTGCCTGCGCAATCACTTCCCGGAAAGTATATTCTGCCATATTTGCATTAAATTTATTAGTGCACAAAATTACTGAATTTTTATTGAATCCTTAAACAAAAAAAACAGAGCCCGAAGCCCTGTTTCATTATTTTAAGCCGTGAATGCTTAGTTTACTTTTTGCCAGGTTTGCGTTCTTCCAATGAGAGAAAAACCTACATAACCTCTAACGTTCAGCTTGTCGCCTTCGCGTTTGATTGTACATTTATAAGTTTTGCCGCTTTTTGGGTCAGTAATGGTTCCGCCTGTAAACTCGTTGCCGTCTTTATTCAGTCCGCGGATTATTTCCAGTCCAATCAAAGGTTTATTCTTACGGTCGTCCGTACATTTTACACAGCTGTTATTTTCGGGTTTCGCCAAAAGCTGTACGATTTTCCCTATATATTGTCCCTTGGAATTTTTCGTAATTTCTACAATGGATTTAGCCTTACCGGTTTCATCATCTATGGTCTTCCATTTACCTTCAATCTGTGCGAATGAAAGTACACCCACAAAAAGGGCTGCGAAAGCAAAAGCAAACTTTTTCATAATCTATAAGTATTTTTTGTATTGATTTATCTTTTGATAAAAATAATCAAAAAATGTTAAGTTCCAACTTTTTTATTATTCACATCACAGCGATTATGTCTTTTCCAATCAAGATTGCCGCTGCCCGCCGTTTCATTTCAGTTTTCTGTTAATTACGCGGTCCATATAATCCTGGTACCAGCCTTTGACCAGTTTCTCACCGGCAGCCGCTTTACGGTTGTTTACTTTACCCTTCAGATTGTTGTCCATATTCAGATCGTTGATATCATAAATACCGTGCACTTCCTTACCGTCAAATCTGTAGATATAGTCATTGGTCATTATCTGGTTGTTCACAGCATCAGAATTTACGATGAAGGGCTCAAACTTTTGCTCCGACACCAGGCTTCTGCCCCAACTGCGGATTTTTTTGTTATATCCAATCAGGTCGGCCAGGGTGGGGTAAATATCCATCTGTTGTGCCAGCTCCATATTTACTCCTTTCAGATTATACTCCGGATTGGGCGAATAAAAAAGGATAGGTACGGCAAAACGGTTCATCATTTTCTCATACTCGGGATAATGAACTTTATTGGGATGATCTCCGGTTATGACGAAGATAGTATTCTTAAACCAGGGCTTGCTTTTTACTGATTCAAAATATTTGCGGATCGCCATGTCCGTATACTGCATCGGGATGTGCATTTCTACGGAGCCGGGGCGGAATTTACCTATGTATTTTTCCGGAACTGTAAAGGGATGATGTGATGAAGCTGTGAATACTGTAGACATAAACGGTTGCGTCTTGCCGGTATTATTGGCAAAATACTGCAGAAAAGGCTCGTCCCAGATCGCCCACATACCGTCAAAGTCCGCATCGTTATTGTATTCATTCTTCCCGAAATAATCTTTAAAACCTAAAATACCTGCAAAACCCTGGAATCCCATCGAGCCGTTAGGAGCCCCGTGATAAAACGATGTGTCGTAACCCAGCTCATTACACACTGAAACTATGCTCTGAATCTTCTGATTGGAATAGGGTGAACTTGTAAACGCATCGGTTAAACTTGGGATTCCGGCAAGTATGCTGCTCATCCCGTGGATAGACTGCCGGCCATTCGCATAGGAATTGGGGAAAATAAGACTTTCAGCGGCCAGACTGTCAATGAAAGGAGTGTAAGAAATATAATCATCAATATCCTTATGAGTGTTAAATGCGCCGGAATATTCCCTGCCGAAAGATTCTACAATCAGTATCACAACATTAGGCCGGTTGGTCACCTTACGTGTATACTGCTTATAAGGATGGACATTTTGCTGTATAAATTCGTCATCAACATACTTAACAAGTTCAAAGTTATTGCTTCCGAGCGTACGGAAAAATGAGAAAACACTGTTCAGTACAAGATTAGCCTGCACCGGGTTTTTCACATGCCGGTTGGCATCTACAAGATTTATTGGACGGGTGGAATGTTTAAAATCTCCGCGTATCCCTCCCACGGCCAGCACTGCTGTTAAACACAATACAATTACCGACAAAATAAAGTAGGGAATCAACCTAACAGGTTTGCGCGCTTCAACCTTAACTTTACGGTAAAGCCAAACCCATACAGCCATAATTACAGCAAACAGGATAAGTACAGAAGGATTCTGAAGTACAGAGACGAAAAACACCTTCATCAGGTTGGTTTCATGCTGCGCTACATGCATAGCTGCGGTAGTAAGCCTTGCCTGACTGAAACGGTAATAAATAAAATCGCCGAAATTCATTCCGTAAGCAATACCATTGGTAATGAAATAGACCCAGAACAGTATTTTCTGATAATAACCTTTGGTATTAATGACCAACGGCAGTAAGCTCAGCAGAATAAAGAGCGCATTTACATACAGGATTGCTGTTGTGTCAAAGGCTATGCCCCTGTAAGCTATATTAAAATAATCCGACAGGCTTTCTACTTTAATAAGATCACTGTTATAAAAATAGAAAAGCAGGCGCGCCACCTGATAAAAGAAATACACGAGCAGAAGCCTGTAAGCCAGTACCAGCACTTCCCCGGACCTAAATTCCCTGAAAAAATTCATAGCGGCAAATTTACATTAAATTAATATCCCGATTACATATCAGGCAGCACGCTAAAGTTGATAACGGGATAAAAAGCTTATTTTTGCTGGTATGGGTTTTCTGAAAACAAATCTCGCTAACATTTTTACGCTGGGGAATCTTTTTTCCGGCTCAATAGGTGTCATCCAATTACTCGACGGCAATTACGGTACAGCTGCAGTATGTATTATCATAAGCCTGATCCTGGATTTCTTTGACGGATTCATTGCCAGACTCACCAAAACAGCCTCTAACCTTGGTGGTCAGTTGGACAGCCTTGCAGATATGGTGAGTTTCGGATTACTGCCGGGAGTCGTGATGTACAAAGCACTGGAACCCTTCGGCTATGATTTCATGGGCATAATGCTGCCGTTCGAAATTAAGTATCTGGCCTTCTTCATCACTGTCTTCTCCTGTCTGCGACTTGCCATTTTCAATATTGATGATGAGCAGAAATACTATTTTAAAGGCCTAAATACGCCCTCCAACACCGTTTTGATCCTGGGACTTTACTATGCTCATATGGAAAACGCAAGTTTCAGTTTCCTCTTTGAAAATCCGATGCTGCTTCTGCTTCTTACGGCGCTGTCCTCGTGGCTGCTTGTCAGTCCTCTGAAAATGGTTGCCATGAAGTTTAAATCAATGAGACCGGCAGATAATTATCCTAAGATCGCCTTATTAGTTGGTGGCATTCTGCTGCTTGTTATATTTGGAACTGTGGGGATTCCTTTGGCAGTAGTTTACTATATGGTTATTTCAGTGATTTTCCGGAAACAGCTCAGATAACGCTTTCTTATTAACAACAATACAATGAATTTAAAACTATATAAACCGCTCTGCATCTTCGATCTGGAAACCACCGGAACCAACGTGGCGAAAGACAGGATTGTTGAAATAAGCATACTGAAAGTTCATCCTGATGCCTCGCGCGAGAGCCGTACATGGCTCGTAAACCCCGGCATGTACATCCCAAAGGAATCTACTGCCGTACATGGGATCAGTGATGACGATGTAAAAGATTCACCTAAATTTGCTGAAATCGCACCAAAGGTTATGGAAATGATCACAGGTTGCGACCTGGGAGGCTTTAACTCCAACAGGTTTGATGTTCCGCTGCTGGCTGAAGAGCTTCTGCGGTCAGGAATTGATTTTGACCTCAGTAAATTCAAACTGGTGGATGCACAGACCATTTTCCACAAAATGGAACCGAGAAACCTTACAGCGGCCTATAAGTTTTACTGCCGCAAGGAACTTACGAACGCTCACTCGGCAGAGGCTGATGTACTGGCCACATTTGAAGTGCTTGACGCGCAGGTGGCCCATTATGAGGAATTGCCAAACGAAATTGCCGGACTGAGTGAATTTTCGCACCATTCAAGATTTGCGGACCTGGCGGGTTTTATCGCTTTTGATGAGGACGAGAAAGAGATTTTTACCTTCGGAAAATATAAAGGTCAGCGCGTGAAGGATGTTTTCCAGAAAGATCTGGGCTATTACGGCTGGATCCAGAATGCCGATTTTCCGCTGTATACCAAAAAGGTACTTACCGGCATCCAACTCAGAAGCAAATTTTAGAGATCATGGCTTCTTTGGTTAAATTCAAGTTTTACAGCAACAGCATAGAGGCAAACCGCGACAAGCAGATTCTGGCGAATCACGGTATTGAAAGCTTTATTGCCAATGAGCAAACCATTCAGTCAGACTGGCTCCTGTCTCAGGCGCTGGGTGGCATACAGCTGCAGGTATTTGAAGATCAGAGGGAGAAAGCAGCTGAGATCCTGGAAAATTTCCTGCAGAATGATCAATCACGCCTCGATGTGGAACACACTATCCCAAATCCTGAATTCGACATGGTTTGTCCCAAGTGCGGATCCAACCATCTTTACCGGGACGAGAACCCTGGTGGACTGTTCGGTATTTCGCTGCTTCTTATCGGGCTGCCGCTGAAAGGAAGGAGCAATATTTATCACTGCTATTACTGCGACCACGAATTCAAAGCTTAAAAACTACAGAATACTATGAAAATCATTTGTATAGGCCGGAACTATGCGGAGCATGCCCGGGAACTTGGCAACGAGGTCCCGGAAAAACCTGTGATCTTTATAAAACCAGATTCGGCGGTTCTGAAGAAGGGTCTGGATTTTTATATTCCTGAATTCTCCACGGACATTCATTATGAACTGGAGGTTGTGCTTAAAATATCGAAAGTGGGGAAATACATTCAGGCTGAAAGGGCCGGGGATTATTTCAGTGAAATTGGTCTGGGAATAGATTTCACTGCCCGCGACCTGCAAAGTGAACTGAAGGCGAAGGGACTGCCCTGGGAACTTGCCAAAGGTTTTGACGGTTCCGCAGCACTCTCTAACTTTTATCCCAAAGGTGATTTCGACCTCAAAAACCTGAATTTTTCACTTAACAGAAACAAAACCGAGGTACAGGCCGGGAATACCTCGATGATGCTGTTTTCACCGGAAGAAATCATCGCATTCGTTTCAAAGTACTTCACTCTGAAAAAAGGCGACCTTATTTTTACAGGCACTCCGAAAGGTGTGGGCAAAGTGGAAGAAAATGATATTCTGGAGGCATTTCTGGATGGACAGCGGGTAATGGATCTTAGAATTCAGTAATTGGACCTGCATCTTTCGCAAAAATTACTTAACTTTAAACTACAAAATTTTTTGCATCATGGTTAATATCGTTTTACCGATTGATTTTACAGAGACAGCAGATGTGCTTATAGCGGGGGCAGTTAAGTTTGCTAAAGAAAACAGAGGGAAAATCTTTCTGATTCATGTGGCTCCATCAGATATTGGTTTCGCCATCGGTGATATGGGTTTTCAGTATTTTCCCGAAGTAGAGCAGAACGAAATTAATGAGGAACTGAAACAACTGGACCGCATGCAGCAACAGATAACATCCCAGGGTGTGGAGTGTGAACATTTGCTTCGCCAGGGTATTGCCAGAGATATTATTCTGGAATATGCAGCGGAGAAAAATGCTTCATATATTGTAATGGGTTCGCACGGCCGCAGTGGCATTTATGATGTTTTTGTAGGTAGCCTGACCAAAGACCTGACTAAAAGTTCGCCTGTTCCTGTATTAGTGATTCCCTGTCATAAGTAAGTTAAGCAGATAAACTCAACAAAAATAAAAACCCGCTTTTCCTGGAAAAACGGGTTTTTATCTATAATCAATTTATTTAACCTTTCTTGTAAATTTCAGTGTCGTAATAAGGACGTTTTACCTTAGAAGGAGACTTGTAATCCCTGTCTTTGTTATTTCCCAAAGGAACAACAAGCTCCCAGCACCAATAAATGAAAATGATTGATGCAACGATGAAAAGTATCCAGTTCAAGACATAACCGAAAGCTTCAAAAAAACCAAAGGCCCAGGTGAAAACATCGCTTAAGAAGAGGAATATAGACGTCATTATTTTCTTTTTTAGATTAACTTTGCACAAATTTAAGAAAAATGTTCAGATTACTTTCAAAAGAAAGCAATATTTTTTCAATCCCCGTCTATATTGGTTTCCTGCTTTTGTCTGTAGTTGCATTTAATGTTTTTAGCCTCAACAGTTTATCGCTGATACCCACCCTTATAACAGTTGCAGGAATCGCGCTGGGATACTTTGGATTCAATACAATCGGTCTGACCTACCAAACCCATCTGCCACTCTTTCTTTACACATTTTTTATTTTTGCGTTCTTCCCCGGCGGACTGGACATTGGAATTGCGGTAGCACTGTTTACCAACTCGTTCCTTATCCTCATTATGACAAGTATGAATGATGATTTCAGGCGGAAATCCTACCTTATTGTGGGCGCTATTCTGGCCGTAAATTATATATTCCTGCCGGCTACATGGCCCATGGCTATATTTGCTCTGTTCCATATTCTTGGAACGTCTAACCGAATCGGCCTGCATATTTTCCGCCTGATTTACGGAGTGATCCTAATTGCTTTGAGTTACTTCCCGGTTATGAATTTCATGGGCTATCATTCATGGAATGATGCCTACTTCCCTTTTACAGCATTTAAATTTCACAGGGAATATGACCAACTTCTTTATCTCCTGCCTGTGATGCTAATGATGGCGTATGCCATTTTTGACCACTTTATACATTACAACAAGAAAAGCCCGATCAGCAAATTTAAATATTCCTTCATGCTCCTTTTCTTTATCGCACAGCTAATCACCGTTGTGCTTTACATGGGAAACCACTATGAATACCTTTTGCTGCTGGCGCTGCCGGCAAGCATCATATTAAGCCGTTTTCTGCGTTTCACCAAAAGAGAGTGGCAGAAAGAACTGGGCCTGTGGATAATCATTGGATGTGTGATTGCCTTTAAAATTGCCGGCTATCAATAAATTTTACGAACATGATACAGATTGACGATAAATTAATTTCTGAGGAAATATTTTCCGAAGAATTTGTTTGCAACTTAACCAAATGTAAGGGTGCCTGCTGCGTAGAAGGCGATGTGGGCGCACCACTGGATAAGGAGGAGACCAAAATCCTTGAAGATATTTTTGATAAGGTAAAACCTTACCTGCGCCCCGAAGGTGTAAAAGCACTGGAAGAACAGGGAACCTGGACCATAGATCCGCATGACGGTGATTATGTAACTCCTATGGTAAACGGTGCCGAATGTGCCTATGTGATCTTTGACGACAGAGGAATTACCAAGTGCGGAATCGAGAAGGCGTATGAGGACGGTGCTGTAGTTTGGCAAAAACCGATTTCCTGCCATCTCTACCCGATCCGTGTAACCGAATACTCCACTTTTACGGCGCTGAACTATCACGAATGGCCAATTTGCAGTGATGCCTGTGTTTTGGGCAAAGAATTGCAGGTACCTGTTTACAAATTCCTGAAAACACCGTTAATCCGTAAGTATGGTGAAAACTTCTACCTTACACTTTCGGAAGCTGCGGAAGAATGGAAGAAGGAATTCAGCAGCTGAAGAATTAACTAAATAAGATTTGATGTCTGAACATTTTGAACTCCTTGATGTATATAAAGCACTGTTCTCGGTAGCCGCAGGACTGATTTTGGGCTTCGAGCGGGAGATGAAAGACAAGTCTGCAGGACTGAAGACCATTACGGTGATTTGCCTTGGTTCCACCCTTTTTTCCATCCTTTCCTACAAACTTTCCGGCGTTGGCGACCCAACCAGGATTGCCTCCTACATTGTAAGCGGTATAGGCTTTCTGGGCGCCGGCGTTATCTTCAAGGAAGGTTTTAATGTGTATGGCCTTACAACAGCCGGTGTAATCTGGATTGCCGCTGCCGTGGGAATGTCTATTGGTTTTGGTGAAATTTATATGGCTTTCACATTTCTGTTAGCAGCGATGATTGTGATCAACACCGCAAAATATTTCACCAGCAGTTTGATGCCGCAGCATCACAGCAAAATTCTGAAACTTAAGATATCCTCAGAAAATTTTTCAGGCAAGTCTGGAATTGTAAGCGAGATTGCAAATATAGCTCGGGAAGCCAACGAAATAGGCCTGGAAAAAGAAGGGGAAAGCCTGACACTGACACTGGAAATATTTATCTCGGCTAAGGAACTGGGCAGGCTTGAAGACTATCTTGTTAAGAACAGGGATTTGCAGTATTTCAGTTTCTAAGATAATTGGAAACAGCTGTTTCAAAAACAAAATCCGTCCGGCAGTAAACTGCCGGACGGATTTTTTAAAATAAGCTTTATAGTATATTATAAAATACCTCGACATCACTAGACCACTTTTGATCATTTCTTAGTTGAATCAGGCTGCCGTTTTATACATACTAGCTGGCTTTTTTCTATCAATTCCCTGATGGGCTTTGTAATGATATTTTTCAATCCATTTTTTAATACCAATAAAAAGGTCAATGCCGGATTCTGCAGGATTTAAATAGATGTGCTGATACTTATAGTTCGCCAAAATCGTTCGATATAAATGTTGTCCAGCGCGCGTCCTTTGCCATCCATACTTATTTGGATATGCTGGTCTTTGAGATACTCAACGTACTCTCTGCAGGTAAATTGGCTGCCCTGATCACTGTTCAGGATCGATGGTTTACCGTGGTCCCGGATCGCATCTTTTACTACCCTTAGAGAGGAATCGGCATCGAGCGAGTTACTCAGTCCCCAGCCAACGATATAGCGGCTGTAAACATCGATAATTGCTGTTAGATACATAAATCCCTTTGCCATGGGAATGTAAGTAATGTCAATCTCCCAAACCTGATTTTTCTCCGTTATAGCGAGATTCCGAAGCAAATAGGGGTAAATATATTCGTTCTTTTTCCATTGCGTTAAATGCCTGCGGGGATAGATTGGTTTGATGCTAGCCAATCTCATCAGCCGTCTTACACGCTCATAACCAATGTGGATTCCCCTGTCCTCCAGCATGGATTGCATGGTCAGGACTCCGGCAGTGGGTTCTTCCAGGATATGCTTGTCCATGATCTCCATGATTTCCAGATTCACCTGCGGTTCGCCTTTGGGCTCATAGTAAAATCCGGAACGGTTTATTTCTAGAACCTCACATTGTTTACGGATACTCAGAGCATGTTTGCGGTCAATTAAAAGCTTGGAATCAATCATAGACCTAACCTGGATAAACTTTTTTTTAAAAAGTCTTTCTCCATCTGTAATTCCCCTATCTTGGAATACAGCTTATCCACATCCACATCGTTACCAGAGGTCGATGATTTGGTTTTCTGCTCAAATACAAGCGAGGAGTTCTCCAAAAACTCCTGCTTCCATTGCGAGATCTGATTGGGATGCAAATCAAACTTAACGGCCAGTTCTGAGAGTGTTTGCCGCTCTTTCAGTGCCTCAACGGCAACTTGTGCCTTGAAAGAGGAATCGAATTTTCTTCTGCTTCTTTTCATAATTTTCACTTGATTAAAATTAAACTTTTTTTTCAATTAGTCAAGTGGTCCAAATTTGCGGGGGTATTATATTATCCCTGCTTCACCAATTCCATAAGTGGTCGTGCGAAATCACCGTTTGGATTTTGTTGTTTCTCAAAGATATCAATACAAACTGTAATTTTTCTACCCGATAAAAGTATTGAGTTTTTCATGAATGCCGGATTTTAAAGACATTGGCATTTATAAAGAGACGTCGCGCATTAAATATCCGCGACACGAAAGCATTTAAATTTAACGTTATCTTTTAATAATTCTTGAGGAGGTATTTCCTGAATCTGTTTCCACAACAACATTATAAATTCCTTTTGCGACTCCGGACATAGAAATTCTGTCTGTTTTTTTAGTATTGATAATCATCCTTCCTGACATGTCAAAAACGGTAACTGATTTAATTTTACTACCAGATCTTGGTTTTATATTAAAGCTATCATCTACAATAGTAGGAAAAATTTCTGCCGCCGTGGAAGTGTTTGTTTCATTTGTTGAAAGGGCGGATGGCGCAAATCTGTAAACAGTACCGCTTGCAGGTGCAGAGGTAACATATACTTCGTAATTTGGCGTGTAAGCAAATGTTGGACTGCTCCCATTGCCGCTTAATGCATAAGCACTTCCTATAATTTCCCCTGTATTAAAGTCGAATTGGGGATATAAACCGCAGCCAAAACCAGGATCGCCGTCAAAACTTTGCGCGGGGTTGGAAATATTGCTTGCTCCAAAACGATATTCAATAATATTGGAACCTTCGTATAGCCAAAGCTGTATATTGATAAAATCGGAAGAAACATTATCGCTGATAATTTCATTATAAAAGCCCATGTTGCTCCATTCAAGTTTAAAAATTCTGCTTCCTACATTTCCTTCCGTTTTGTAGGAAATATTTGATTGTGAAGTTCCGCTTACGAATCCTCTGTCGGCAGTATCAGCAATTATTGGGGCGAAAATGAAACCGGTATTGGGATTTGGCTGATTTGAAAAGACAACGGTCGGGACAAAATTTGTATCAAAGTGCAACGCGTTGGTATTCAGGTTACCATTTGCTACGAAGTTGAAACCAATATTTGCTGTTGCGCTAATTCCTGACCACGAAGTCCAAACTGTACCGTTTGTAACCGAAGTTGAAGCCGTCAGTGCAACATAAGGTGATGAAAGCAGACTGAAATTGTAGATTTGTGCGTGCATGAACGGCATCAGCATTACTACAAACAGAGATTGTAAAATTTTTTTCATATTATATTTTTTTATAGATTGATAGTGTGAAAATAAAAATTTTTTTTGAAGAATTTACCTCACGCTTTAAACGTGAGGTTTTTAAAAAATATTAATTAATAACAGTTTCCACCACAACTTATCGCATTCTGATAGTCTTCCGGAGTTATGATATATGTTACTTTTAGCTCATTGTTATATATAGGATTATAAATATTCCTAGGCTGGTTAAAGCATTGATTTGATTCTGTACAATCTTGATAAATAACTCTTTTGGAATTATCAAAAACAACTTCTACATGAGTCAATATACCAGACGTAGGAGTTACAAAAAAACTTGACATTAACAAGCCGTCATTGTAAGGGGGATCAACTTCTTTTTTTAAAGCAATACTTCCATCCTGCACAATTGAAATTTTTGAGTTATAATTAACTTGACCGTTAAAATAGGGTATTAGGTCAATTTTAGAGTTGGACTTGTTTTTTATAGAATATTCATAATATTTTGTATCTCCCTGATCTGTTCTACATTGACTCAGCAGCAATATGAAACTTAATAATATAAGTGATTTCATAATATTTAATCTTGCCAGTTAGCGAATAATTCGTCAATAAAAGGTCTTGTAGGTTTATTAGGGTACATTGCTTTAACTTTATCCCTGTAGTCATTCCAATACCTTGCTCCTGACAGAGCATTTTCCAACTCTTTTATAGTATATCCTTTAACTTGATCAATGGGATATTCGGATCCGTAAATTCTTCTTTGATCTATCTCATCCGTCATGTCATATATTCCTGATGTATACAAGTTTTCTTCTGAAATTTTTCTTTTCTGATAGTTAATTATTTGATAATTAGAGTAAACGCTGTAATTAGTAATATTATACCTTACTTTATACCTTTCTAATGTCATCAAGATTTCCACTGCAGTTGGCCAACTCTCCAATAATCTACGATTCCTTTTTCTCACCTGTGTGTTTCCAGATAAAAAAGAGTCTTGTACGATATCGTTATAAGATGATCTATCTTTTACAGAATGCAAAGCATGGCTTAATTCATGAATTGTAGTACCATATACTTGATCAGATGGTTTTCCATAATCTTTTATATGAACTTGAGCTGATAGTCCAAATGTAATTTCACTTCTTAAATGTGAATAAGAAGAAGTCGGACCAGAGTTGGATAATCTACCTGCAATTTTTATCTGGGTCTGTTTTCCAAAATTATAAAAATGATTATTTATTGGAGGTGATATAAGAGCAAATCTATTTCCATAGTAGAAGTCATGCGCTGCTTGGTGAATTAATGAATGATATTCGTCCTTACCACCACTTATAGTCGTATGCCAGGATTGTTGCTTTACATTCGGCCCGTGTGTTTCTGCCTGAAAAAAAGATCCATCACGTACACTGTAATTATGTCTTTCCCACTGAATAACATACCGTGCTTTTCCGCGTACGTCCCCTGTGGAAAAATTTCCGTTGCCGTCAGTAATCCCTTGTCTTACCGTAAACCACTGCCGCATGAGGACCTGTGCACCTGTTACCGGTTTTACTCCTGCCACATCGTCGTTTACTTTTATATTCCCGCTGGGGTACCACTTTGTTGCAAATATAGAAAACAGTCCTCTTGCATTGGGTTCAGGTTCTGCTAAAAGCTCTTCCTCGTTTCCGGTTTGGGCAAAAGCATTGTAGAGCAAATGGTAAAACAAATCGGTGGTGTTATCTACCACATTCGTAATGGGATAACTTTCCATATTTTCCACCGCATCAAAATAGGCATCCTGCTCGGGGATATAAAGATGACTCAGCACCTCATAATCTACGTTGGGCAAGGCTTTACCTATAGGAACAGCGGTATAATACACCGAAATGGAGTCGGCATCAGGAACCCTGTTTTCCAGAAAGCCTTCGGCATATTCGCAATCCATACGGTAATCGAAATAATGAATGGTCGAATCCTGCTTCAACAAGCCTACCTCTTCCTCCGTGTTAGGTTTAAATTTCAGGTAGCGGTGCGTTTCCTGTATGGCAAAATCGCGGATAGGGAAATCTGGGTTCTCATCTTTTATTTTCTGTAAGGCATCTTCCATATTCGTCACCGAATACGGGTTTTGTAAAATCAGAGAGTCGCCGGAAAATGTACGGGCAGTCATGGAAGAAGTAAAGTTTTCCTCGTTTTTAGCTCTGGGTTCAAAAATTCGTCCTTACAAGAATTAACCAGCAAACTCGTGGCGGCTAAAAATAGAGAACAAACTGCCGTTAGAAGGGAACTGCACACTGCCTGTTTGTTTGTTTTTTTGTTTATCATTATATTATGTTTTATAACACTAAGCTATTTATTAAAAGCAAACAAAAACTTAAACAAATGTTAAAGTTTTGTTAAGAATTTACCATTCAAATTGACATCAAAACCTAGCGAGAGACCAACCAATTGAGCCTGGAAAAAGAAGGGGAAAGCCTGACACTGACACTGGAAATATTTATCTCGGCTAAGGAACTGGGCAGGCTTGAAGACTATCTTGTTAAGAACAGGGATTTGCAGTATTTCAGTTTCTAAGATAATTATAAACAGCTGTTTTTAAAATAAAATCCGTCCGGCAGTAAACTGCCGGACGGATTTTTTAAAATAAGCTTTGTAGGATATTATCCCTGCTTCACCATTTCCATAAACTCATCATGAGAAATTGGCGTTTCAGTCTTAGTCGCTTTTTCAAGGATCACATCTTTCAGTTTTGCCATTGCAACTTCTGAAGAAATCTGACGTACCTGCTCCTGGTCTTTCAGCATTTCTACAGCATATTTCTGTACCTCCTCGTCCGGAAGGTGGTGAATTCCGTAAATCGCCAACTGGTTTCTAACCAACTGTTCAGCCTGAGCCAATACATCTTCGTAATCAAGCTTGATCTCGTTGTCATTCATCAGTTTACCTTCAATGATCTGGTGCTTGATGGCAGCTCTTTCATTTTCCAGTACTCCTTTGGCCTGTTCTTCAGTTTTGATGTTCTCGTTGCTGAATACCAACCACTTTGTAAGGAAAGTTTCAGGTAGCTGAACTTCTTCTTTCTCTGTGATCTGCTCCAGTATGTTGTTTACGAAATGAATATCCGCGTTCTGCTGGAAATATTCATCAAGTTCAGACTTTACTTTCTCCTTAAGTTCTTCTTCAGACTTGATGTTTCCTTCACCGTACACTTTATCAAAAAGTTCCTGGTTCAGTTCGTGATTGTTCAGTCCGTAGAAATCTTTCACTTTCACCTCTACCTCATCGTGGTGCAAATGCTCAATTTCTGCTTTGCTGAAGCCCAACTGCTTGGCCAGTTCTTCCTTTTCAGTAAGGTCCGCTTTAGAAACCTTTACAGAACCGTCCATTTTCAGGGACTTCACCAGGTCAAATGCCTCCTTGCTTTCAGCATTGATGGTAACATTCTTTGGCGGGTGGTTGTGTGCACCTTCAGCATCTTCTTCAACTACCTGAGTGATTTCAAGTGCGATAAAGCTGTCATCAGTGATGTCATCCTGCGGAACCTGCTCGGCGAAACGCTTCTGCATGTTTTCGATGGACTTTGTAATTTCTTTGTCTGAAGCCTCTACTTTGTAGTGTGCTGCTTCATATTTGGAAAGGTCAATGGTCATTTCCGGCTCATAACCCACTTCAAAGGCAACTGAAAGCTGTTCAGCAGTGTGGTCAAAATCGTTTACCGGAAGCGGTACCGGCTGGCCCACCATTTTTAAATTATTTTCGTTGATGTAATTGTTCAGACTGTCGTTAACCAACTTATTGATCTCTTCAAAGGCGATAGGAGCTTCATACTGTCTCTTCACCAGGCTCATAGGCACTTTACCTTTTCTGAAACCGGGTACCTGCGCATTTTTCGCGTAATTGTGAAGTTGTTTTTCTACCTTGTCTTTATAATCTGCTCTGTCTACCGTTACGGTAAGTAAAGCACTAACCTCATCGTGGTTTTTTGCTGTTACATTCATTGTTATATCGAAATTTTTAGAGTTGCAAAAGTATGAATTTTATTTGATAAAGATTTGGCATATCCATGCTAAAATCTGCTAAAAATCAGTCGGTAATGGAAAAAACAGCCACCGCGTCCGTTTCGCCACCGGTTACACTTCCCCATGCGGTACCCATCTGATCCTCTGAAACATCAGCGGCATCATGGATCAGGGCCAGATTCAGTTTTGGAGTGCTGCCCGTTACAGTGTTGTTAACCTGCCATCTGCTCTTCACGCCAAGACGTTTGCCGTCTGTCCTCAAATCATCATCCAACCTTGTAAGTGTGATATCTGTATCGGTAAAACCAAAAATCAGAAAATGCTCATCCCTTTCGTCTATAATTTCATCAGTGATATCCTCCGCACCGTTCCGGAAGGCCACAGAAACCAAATAGCTTCTGCCATCCTGCAGTAAGATCGCAGGCTGGAAGGCAGAGTTCGCGATATAAGTGTAAGTACTGGAAGCCCCGCTAAGCTCGTCCACCACAGTAAGTTCAATGGCCGAGATCTCCTCCTGCGTAAAGACGTCTTCATTCTCATCAGCCCGGCTGCACGACTGTAAAAACAAAAGTAAAACAACAGGTAAAATATATTTGAGTAAAATTTTCATTGGTAACATAATTAAAAATTAAATTTTAGATTCAGGATGATGTTGCGGCCCATTTCCGGCGAAAAATATCGCATGCGGTTCAGGTAATCCCTGTACGTCACATCAAATAGATTGGTAACGGTAAGACCTGCAGAAAGATTTTTGTGCAGGTTGATGCCCGCCTGCAGACCCCAGAGCGAATACGCCGGCGGCGGTGTGGAAAGGTCCAGTTCGCGGGTAATTTCAATTCCATCCTCCTGAATGGTGATTTCGGGATTGTATAAGGGAAATCTATCCTGTTTTAAAACAGTTTGATTGGATACGCTGATGTAAAAGTTCTGCCATTCCTTATGCCTGAATTCCAGACTGTTTGAGAAGTTGGCCGGCTGCATCAGGATCAGCGGCTGAGCGTTGCTTTTATCATCACCATACACATAGGCGAAACTTCCTTTGTACAGAAGATCTTTAGTAATTCCCAACTCCACGTCCAGGTCTAAACCATACATAACGGCTTTTATCTGTGCATAGGTCCAAACCGGGAAAATACCGCGGATCGTATTCTGAAGTCCTGTGGGAACCTGATTGATGAAGTTGTTGGAGGTGAACAAATAAGGATTTACAGAAAACTTCAGACCATTTAAAAGATCAAGCTCTGAACTGATATTCAGATTCACCTGATGGCCGGTTTCATTTTCGAGACTCATGTCGCCAACTTCAATTACCGCGGCTGAATGGTGCAGTCCGCTGGCAAAAAGTTCCGCAATGTTTGGCGTACGGGCTACTTTAGCATAATTTAGCTTAATATTCAGCATTTTGCTTTTGCCAAATTCAAGACCTGCGTTATAAGAGAAGTTTTGGAAATCCAAAACCGGTATCGTGAACGCCCGTCCGCTTTCACTTTCATACTGGAAAAACTGCGGATAAAGATCTTCAAAACGGTCTTCCCACTCGTGATGGTCATACCACATTTTCACCTTGTAGCGGTTATAGTCGTAACGCAAACCGGCTTCCAGCCTCAGTGCGGCCGACGCTTTATACTTCATTACTGAATATACCCCGGCTGAGTATCTGTGATAATTAGGCACCAGTCGTTTCGCCATGGTCTCAGCACTTGAATAGTTATACTGGTACATCAGGTCAATTCCGTTTTCCAGACTCCACTTTTCCCTTTCCAACAGTTGATTCATGTTAAACTGATTGGTGAACAATTCCAGGTCAAGCGACGGTAAATCAGAAAAAGCTTCGCGGCGGATGTCATATTCCTTTCTTCGGTTATACTGGAAACTGTAATCTGCGGAAAGTTTACCTAAATGTTCAAACCTTCTGTACCCGGAAATCCTGGCCAAATGATGCTGGATCTCCTGTTTTGGATAATCAATGTCATAACTGAAATCACGCTGATATACAGGTGTGCCACCAGTAATGGCTCTGTAGAAATCTTCCAGATTACCAATGTGAGATCCCCTGTAGATGCCTACTTCCTGATCGGTAAGAACATAGTTGAGGCTGAAACCCTTCATAAATTCTTCCTTTCCTGCACGTAAATTAAAAGAGCTCGCGACCGTTCCTGTATTCCATAACGGATAATCCGGACTTTCCAGGTCGCCAAACTTTTTATAACCGCCATTTGCCGCAGCAAACCAACCGTTTTCCCACGTCTTTACAAGCGCAGCATCAAACGCAGCGCCGCGCCCGTTTGAGATACCGGAGAGGTTCAGATGTCCGCGGAGTGTATCTGCCCGCCGGAAGATTTCAGGTTGAAGCACAATGACACCGCCAATGGCATCGCTCCCATATTTTAGTGCTGACGCTCCTTTCACCACGTCAATATGATCGAAACCGTTAATATCCACATTGGGAGCATGCTCTACTCCCCATTCCTGCTCGGCCATCTTCACGCCATTATTAAGGATGGAGATCCGGCTGCCGTAAAGTCCGTGGATGATGGGTTTACTTACGTTGTTTCCCGTCTTCAGCGCACCCACGCCGGAGATGCGGCTCAAAACATTCCCCAGGTTTTCACTGGAGTTACGGGTTATCTCTTCCCTTTCCAGCGTTCGCACCACCAAAGAACCTGTGGAACGGTGACCGCCCTGCAGAACAATCTCTTCAATGATTTCGGCGTGATGCTCCAGATTTATGGTCAGGTGAAGGTCTTTGTTTACCGTAATCTGTTCAGAAAAGAGGTTGCATTCAGGATGCGTAACGCTTAGATCGTAGGTTCCTGCCGGAACCGTTTCAAAAATAAATTTGCCCTGCGCATCAGATTGAGCTGTCTGTTTGCCCAGGGTAATTTTTGCGTTTGCAAGGATTGTTTTGTCATGGAAGTCGAACACAGTTCCCTGTACACGGAAACCGGTTTGTGCGGTATAGAGTGTTAATCCAAAGAAGATTAACAACAGATTGATTGTCGTTTTCATTGTAAATTTTTAAAGTAAGTAATGGATGAATGCATGCCCGGCTCCTGGAGGAGTCTGGGTATACGTTTACTTTTGTTAAATGAAAACAGACGGTGGACCACGCAGTGTAACTACGGCAGTCCATTGCGTTGAAATATCGGAAAAAGCCTGACAGGTCGTTTCCTGAACAGCTTTTATATTGTAGATATAGAACTGAAATTCCTGTGGAACCAGGTTGCTGCTGTCGTGCAGCAGATGGCACGCCAAACAGTCGCTGTAGTCCAGCACTGCCCCGGAATCGGTAAGCGAGTCAGCGGCTTTCTGCAACTGGAAGTCGCGGAATTCCAGACTGCTCTTATGCTGATGCAGATGTACGGCAAAAAAAGCCACGAAAACGTAAACACTCGCGAGGAGTGCCGACATTATGCGTCTGTTTATGCCTGTTAACTTCACAACGTAAAAATAATTATTTATTCTTCAACCTGCAGGGCAAGTTCTTCCCACAAATCAAGGTTTTCCTGAAGTTCGACCTTCAGTGCTTCATACTTCGCAAGTTCCTGCTCATTGGGATTGCTTTTGGCAAAAATTTCCTCCAGGTTCTTAATTTCCTTTTCGTAATCACCTATTTTTTCCTCGGTCTTCTTCAGTTTGTTCTGAAGCTGCTTCTGCTCCTTACTCACAAACACGTTAGAAGGCTGCTGGGCAGCCACTGCTTCAGGTTCGGCGACAGCTTTGGACTTCATTTCCTGATTCTTCACCTCAAGCTTGGCTTTCTCCATAGAAATCTCGCGCAGACTTTCCTTCTCGCGATAGCTCAGGTACTCATCCACAGAACCCAGAAACTCCTTCATGCGGCCGTCGCGGAATTCAAAAATCTTATCGGCCAGACCCTGCAGGAATTCACGGTCGTGGGAAATAACGATCAGCGTTCCTTCAAACTTCTGCAAAGCGATTTTAATAATCTCTTTGGACTGGATATCCAGGTGATTGGTAGGCTCATCCATAATGAGCGTGTTGAAGGGCTTCAGCAACAGTTTACAAAGCGCCAGACGGTTACGTTCGCCCCCGGAAAGGACCTGCGTTTTTTTATCAACATCTTCACCGGTAAAAAGGAAACTTCCCAAAAGATCGCGCACGCGCGGCCTGGTTTCTTCGGTAGCCGCATCTTCCGCCTCCTGAAGTACGGTTTTATTTGGTGTAAGCACCTCTTCCTGATTTTGGGCAAAGTAGCCAATATTAACATTGTGACCCAATTTCCAGGAGCCGGTATAATCCTTTATATCGCCGGAAAGTATCTTGGCAAGCGTAGTTTTACCCTGTCCGTTCTGTCCCAGGAGCGCAATCCTGTCGCCGCGTTCTATGAAGAAATCAACTTCATCAAAAATCTGCTTTTCGCCATAGGCTTTTCCCAGGTTTTCAGCTTCAAAAACGACTTTGCCGGGCACCACCGACTGTACAAAACGGATATTGAATTTGGAAACATCTTCATTGTCCAGCTCAATACGCTCCAGCTTGTCCAGTCTCTTGATCAGAGACTGCGCGAAGGAAGCTTTGGTAGCGGAAGCCCGGAATTTATTGATGTTGTCCTCCATCTGCTTAATCTCAGAATCCTGATTCTTCTTGGCCTGCTCCAGTTTTTCGCGTCTTTCCTTCCTCAGTTCCAGGTATTTGGAATAATTGGCCTTATAATCATCTACCTTTCTGTTGTTTACATCAAACGTACGGTTACACACCGAAGTCATAAACTGCTTATCGTGACTTACGAGGACAATGGCGCCGCTGTAATCCGTGAGGAAATTTTCCAGCCAGATAATGGATTCCATATCCAGGTGGTTGGTAGGCTCATCCAGTAACAGCAGGTCATTATTTTGCAACAGAAGTTTGGCAAGTTCAATTCTCATTCGCCATCCGCCGGAAAAATGATCGGTCAGGCGGTGAAAGTCATCGGCCCGGAAACCCAGACCCAGCAGGACCTTTTCCATATCGCCTTCCAGGTTATAGGCATCATGATGATGCAGGATGTCGTTAAGGTCGGTCATGCGGCTTATGAGGTCATGGTACCCATCACTTTCATAATCGGTGCGTGTGGCGAGCTGGTGGTTCACCTCTTCCAGTTCATTTTTCCAGCTGTTGATCTGCTCAAAAGCCTGCTTGGTCTCTTCCCAAACGGTGCGGCCCTTTACAAATTCAAGGTCCTGCTTCAGGAAGCCCATGGTAATGTTTCCATCCGGCACTACACTCCCCTCAAAGAAGTTTATTTCTCCTGAAAGTATTTTCAATAAAGTAGATTTACCCGCGCCGTTCTTTCCTACCAGGCCAATTTTATCGGCTTTTTTTATGGTAAAGTTGACGTCGCGGAAGAGATAATTTCCTGAATGGTGAAGGCCGAGGCCCTGAACTGACAGCATAACTGATGGTGGATTTTAGGGTGAAGTTTGCAGGCTGCAAAAGTAGTGATTTTGAAGCACTTTTCGGGCAAAATAAAAGCCACCCGAATTTGGATGGCTTTCATACCTGTTTATTTTTTAATGTTTATTTGAGTGAGCAATAATGGCCAACTGGGTTTGCCTTTATTACCTGTGTACAAATTTAGAAGGTTTGTGCAAAGGTCACTTTATAGATTTCACTGTAAAAATTATAAGAATTTCACATCAAAAAAATGCCTGCAGTCCGGTGGCCGCTTTGGCCACCATGTGCATTGCTTCGTCATCCGTCGCGACTTTGGCCAGTACGTCCGCCTCGCAAGGACAGCAAAGTCCTGGAAAAGCGCGCCCCGGCACTGTTCGGATTACTATTTTACGGGGAAAAAGTAAGGTACAAGTATTTAGTAACGGATCCTGGCAGGCCTGTTACTATATCAGTTTAAATTAAGAGATATTAATTAAGCCGGTCCGACACCCGACCCATCTTTTAATGCCAACTGGTTCTTTTTCTCGGTAATGCTGCCGGGATTTTCCAGCAGGAAATTTTTGGAACTTAACAGTTCGGTCATCAGCGTACGCATTTGTTCCGCAGCCACTTGCGGCAGGTGCGATTTTTTTGCCGCTTCTATGACCTGATGCTTGCTGTTCTGCTGGATTTTAGCTAAATCTTCCTTGCTGAAAAGGTTGAAGAACTGCTCCTCCATATTGTAATACTTATAGTCGGTTTCGGTAGAAAGGATTTCCGGTGCCGGAAAATCGACCAGCCTGACCTTGCGCGTACCCTCATCAACTTCCCACTTCAGTTTTTCAAAATCATACCCCACCAGAATCTTTGCCTGAACTATTACCAAAGCCTTCTTTTTGGAAGGGATGAAATTGAGCAGCTTGGTGGTTTCTTCATAATTATAAATTTCCTGAAACTGACCCTCGGCAGAAACAATCTTAAAGACCTTGCGCATGCTTTCGGCAATGGTGTGCGAACTTTCGGTAATTACGGGTGGCTGTAAAGTCAGTTTTTTTGAAGCTAAAAAAGCGATGGCTCCGCCCAGAATCAGTCCCAGGAGCAACATCAGCAGCGTCATTATGGAGTTTATGGATTCACTTTGGGTAAGTTGGTAAAGAAATATTACGAGAAAAACTGCAGCCAGAATGCCCAGGAACCAAAGGATGATCTTAAACTTTTTAGACGTCATTTTTAGTTGTTTAGAAGTAAAGGTAGGATTTTACTCCTGCTTTACATCAAAACCAATGCTACATTTCCGGGATCTGCTGACTATTTCTTTTGCAGGAAGCCCGGTGGCAGGATAAGTTCTTCCAGCTTACCCTTCGCCTCCAGTTTTTTATAATACAGGTTTCTGGCCATCATCTTAAGCATAAGGTCTTTATCTACAAGGTTCCAAAATTTTTCCTGATGTACCTGCCGCGGTTTGCGCACCTCATTAAATGTTGTTTCCCATTTGTCGGGATTGTGATAAAACTCAATGATGCCGCAATGGTCCGGCACCTGGCTGGGGTCAATGAGTCCCATGGGCAGCAGGAAGCTGAACTGATTGCAGATGTAATCGCCACAGGAAATCTTGTCGTGTTTCAGGAACTTCTCTTTTGTTTTGGCGTTCTGATAATTCTTCTTGAAATCGTTCCTGAAATCGCTCTTCGAATATTTAATCTCAAATTCGTGGCTAAAACCTTCGGAATTTACCACTAGGATATCTGCCTCCCAATCGGAGTGGAAATGATTGGTCAGGACCAAATCTTTCTCAAAATCATAAAACTGAGAAATAAAGTTATAGGTAAGTTCCTCTATTTTAAGCATGCTCAAATTTAAAATTATGTGATCAATAAGCTGCAGCCACGGATGTCCGAATGGTCTATGCGGCCCAACACCTGAAATTTGTCATTGCGAAGAGACGGAGTTGATGAAGCCATCTCAAAACCGTTTACGGTTTTGCCCAAATCCTGCGTAGCGATAAAGCTGCAGGAATGCCGGTTGGCCAGGTCGATGATGTTGAGGGAACCGGTCCTGCCCGCTTCCACATAGGAAAAAGGATCTTCAGTATTCCGCACTAAAATCCGCATCCAGGAAGGTGTTCCGTAAATATTTTCACCCAGCGAATACGCCTGGGACAGCAGTTCGGTCATTGAATATTCGGAAAATATCTTATCGGTCCTGAATCCTTTTTGAAGAATTCTGAGCAACTCGTCTTTCGTCATTTCTTCCTTTCGGCCTTTCATCCCGCCGGTTTCTATTACTGTAAGTGTATTTGAGTTGTTGAGTATTTGAGTGTTGGAGTGGTTTTGAGGTGGAGTTTTACAGAAATCCAGGAAATCCAACAATGCGAAGGAGACCCCGAAAAGGATTACTTTTTTGTTTTGAAGAGAAAGCTGTGACAGAAGGTCAAATAATTCCGCGTGATTGTAAAGAAAGTAGCCGTTTTCGGGCTTGCCGGATTTCTTCATCAGGAAATCGACCATATAAATCAGTGAGGAATGTGGGTTTTCTGAGTAATTGGGCAGCAGGCCGAGAAAGATATAGTCCTCCGGCGCGCCTATAAATGTGCTGAAACTGCGGTAAATGCTCTCTTCGTAAAGGTTGAAATCAGCGATATAATGTTTGGAGCGGTTAAGCTGGGTGGTACCTGAACTTTGAAAATACTTTTCTGCAGGCAAGTTCCTGTCAGTGACCACATGATTTTTAAACATTTCAATGGGCAGGAAGGGGATTTTTTCGACAGCATCTACCGTTTGCGGATCAATGTTTAAGTAACCTACAAACTTCCTGTAGATCTCAATGTATTGATATTGATAGCGGAATGTTTCCAGGCAGGCCTGCCGGAATTCGGATTCTGTTTTTATGTTGAAAATATTTTGCATGATTTAACCACAAGGTTCACAAAGATTTTACAAAAGGGGCACAGTTAAGGTGTGACATTTTAACCACAGGGTTAACAAGCTTTTTTTCTTTAACCACAAAGATCACAAGGATTTCACACAGAGGTCACCAAGGATTATAAATAGCCATTGATTACTCTTTTGACTCCATTTTTGAACAAAAGTGTATTAAAATTAATAAGCATTCCCAATTTACAGTTACTTAATTTAAGATAGGTAAGGACCTGAGCTAAATGAACTTCGTTTAAAGCATCTACAGATTTTACTTCGATTACAACTTTATTTTCAACCACGATGTCGATACGATATCCTACATCCATTTTAACTTCCTCATAAATGAGGGGCATTGGTTTTTGTTTTTCCACGTAAAGACCGGTTTGTAACAATTCGTAATACAAACATTCTTCATACGCAGACTCAAGCAGACCGGGACCTAAGGCTTTGTGAACCTTAAGCCCTGCATCAAAAATAATTTTTGAAATTTCATTTTCGTTCATTGTGGTCCTTGTGTAAACCATTGTGGACTTTGTGGTTAGGCTGTTCGAAAGTCTTCAATTTAAACTCATTTTCGAAAACTCCATATGTAAAATAAGAGATCCAATCGCCCAGATTCACGTATTTCGCTTTGTTTTCATTGCTGTTTAAATCTATAACCATTGGTAAATGCCGGTGACCATACACGAAATAATCAATCTTTTCCGTTCTCAACTTCTCCTTCGAATAGATGATCAGAAACTCCTTATCCTCACCCAGGAATTCCTTGTCCTCCTCGCCCGAGATCATTTTGTTTTTTGTTGAAAAATAGATGGCCACCTTCATCGCGATGTCGGGATGCAGCCATTTGAATGCCCACTGCGCAAGAGGATTGGTGAAGAGTTTTTTCATCCTTTTATAACCTTTGTCGCCAGGTCCCAAGCCATCGCCATGTGCGAGTAGAAAATTGTGACCGTTGATTTCGAAGTATTGCTTATCAAAGAAAACCCTGCATCCGATTTCGTCTTCAAAATAATTCTTCATCCACAGATCGTGGTTTCCGACAAACATAAAGAGTTCAATTCCTGAGTCTTTAAGTTCGGCCAACTTTCCCAACACCCGCACGTAACCTTTGGGAATCACGTGGTTCCACTCGTGCCAGAAATCGAAAAGGTCGCCCATTAAAAACAGCACCTGCGCATCAGCCTTAATTTCGTTAAGCCAGCGGATGAATTTCTCTTCGCGCACCTTGCTCTCTTTGGCATTGGGCGCGCCAAAATGCTGGTCGGAGGCAAAGTATATTTTTTTTCCGGGAAGAAGATCTATTTTATTCATTTTTTAGTCGCTTTAACCACAAAGGCACAAAGGCTTCACAAGGTTCACTAAGTTGATAGCTGCAAACGGTTAAGCTTTTCAAAACCTTTATCCGTTAATCTAAAGTGCGAAAAATCCCGACGATCACACGGAGATCAGAAAGGTTGTTACTGATCATTAGTCGGTCTCCACGGTCTGAATTACACCATTACAGTCAAATTTTGCACCTACCACATTTTAATCTGTCCTCATTGTTTACGTGGCATTATTACATGGTTCTTTTTACCTGGCTCTTTTTACTTTACTCGCTCTGATCTTCAGCAAACCATTCGCCATAGGAATTTTCGGTTTCATGAAGTTTAAGATAAGCAAGTGAAACTCCTTCAGGAAGGCGGCCTTTTACTTTGGCTGCTATTTCGTACAGCATATTTTCGCAGGTAGGCTGGTAATTACAGAATATCACTTTATGCCCTTTCTGCTCCAGATCCTCGCCCAAATCCCGCTGTGGAGAAGCACCGTTCACGAGCACCGCATGGTCCCAAAGATCAATAATTTCAGATTTTACAATTTTTTTGATGTCGCCAAAATCCACCACCATACCATTTTTGGGATGATCTAAATCATTGATTGGATTTCCCTTTACCGTAACAAATAACTTGTAGGAATGGCCATGCATGTTCTTGCATTTACCGTCATAATTATAAAGGACATGAGCGGTTTCGAAAGTGAATATCTTGGTGATTCTAATCATGCGGCAAAGATAATGAAAGTTAAAGTACATGCGTTTCAGCAAAGAGCGCGGGTCCAACGAAAATATTATTTTGTACTTTTAATGGTGAAACTGGCTGAAGATGCTGCCTGACCTGCTTTTTCCCAACCGCTGCCTTCAGTGCAACAGAATTATTGCTGCACAGGAGCTGGTTTGCGGCATTTGCATAGAGCAGGTAAATTTCACACATCAGGAATTCACAACACCTAATTCCCTCACCGAAAGATGCAGCCTGCTCTTCCCTGTAAAACATGCTTTCGCCCTGATGCAGTTTGAAGAGGACAGCCTGAGCCGGAAAATCGTACATCAGCTGAAGTATGGCAAGCGGGAAATAGTAGGAAAAGTTTTAGCCGGCTGGGTGTGTGAACGTCTGGATTTTGCTGATGATGCGCCGGATCTGATCATTACAGTGCCTTTACATCCAAAAAAACTTCGTGAACGCGGTTATAATCAGCTTCATCTTTTCACCGAGACGCTGGCAGCGCACTTCAACATTGCCTTTGATCATCAACTTGTAAAACGTAACCATTACCTTAAGGCTCAGGCCAAAAAAGACAAGTTGCACCGCACCGGCACAGAAGGTTTATTTTCCGTTACGAAAACAATTGAAAACAGACACCTGCTGATCATTGACGATGTATTTACAACCGGCAATACCATGAGTTCGGTAGCCTGGGAAATCCTGAAAGCCGGTAATAACACCGTTTCAGTTCTTGTAATGGCTGTTGATGAGTAACGGAAGAATTGAGTAATCAGCGCTGAAGTTTTTCACCATACGAAAGATCTCCGGCATCGCCCAATCCCGGGCTTATATACCCTTTGGGCGTCAGACTTTCATCAACAACACCCACCCAGATATAAGCGTCCGGATACTCAGCACGGATAGTTTCCATTCCCTGCTTTGAAGCAATAGCTGCTACAATATGCAGCTGGGAAGGTTTACCGTGATTGAGCAGATGCTTGATGGCTTCTATAAGACTTGCACCTGTGGCCAACATTGGATCCGCCACGATAAGCGGCCGACCGTCAATATTGGGACAGGTTAGATAATCCTGTTTAATTGAAAAATAATCATTCGCGTCATGCTTACGGTACGCGGCCACAAAACCGCAGTCGGCTTTATCAAAATAATTTAAAATGCCCTGAAACAAAGGTACGCCGGCACGCAAAATGGTTGTAAGCACAGGTTGTACAGCAATTTCCTTTACCCGAATTTTATCCAGAGGTGTGGTAATTTCAATTTCTTTCTGCGCCAGATGCTTACTTATTTCGAATGCTGCTATCTCGCCAATACGTTCCATATTCCTACGGAACTTCAATCGGTCATTTTGAACTTCTACGTTGCGGAGCTCATTAATCCAGGTATTAACGAGGGAAAATTGGTGTGATAAAACTGTAGTCATAATGATGTGATGATTTGATAATTGGATGATTTGATCATGCGATACAAGTGACTTCCACTCTAAACACCTAAATATCTTTTTTTGAAGTTGATATTATTTTGATAAGAGTTTCTGAATGCTGAGTAAGTTTATTTGCAAATTTTCAGCAGAAGGTAAACCCGGTGGTTTTTCACAAAGCAAAAGCCAATAGCCAGTCTCCTTTGCCTCCTTATCAGCCACTTTCATCTTATGAATAAAATCTGCCCTGCTTTCTGCACTTTGTGCCTCATGAACATTTGCTCCGATTGAAGTGCCGGACTTCAGCAGTTGATTTGCAATTACATACTTCTTTTTGATTTCAAGAACGTCAGTGAATGCAATGATGTCTAAAGCGAATCGAACACTCAATTCTAATATTTCATTCCTGGCTTCCATTTGCTGTCCGTTTTAACAGCACATTACCAAATGAACACATCATCAAATCTGCCTATTTCTGACGGAAATACACCTCGATTGGTACACCGGTAAATCCAAAATGCTTGCGAAGCTGGTTTTCAGCAAAACGTTTGTACGGTTCCTTCACATATTGAGGCAGGTTGCAGAAAAATACAAACTGCGGGCTTGGCGTGGGCAACTGTACACAATATTTAATTTTAACAAACTTACCTTTGGTTGCCGGTGGCGGAGTATGTTCAAAAACGGGGAGCATCACTTCATTAAGCTTTGAAGTCTTGATTTTCTTCGCGCGGTTCTCATAAACCTCCATCGCCATCTCCACAGCTTTTAAAATCCTCTGCTTGGTAAGTGCGGATACGAAAAGAATCGGAATATCGGTAAACTGGCCGATGCGCTCTTTGATCTGATTTTCGAAATCGCGGGTAGTATTGGTACTTTTATCTTCTACCAAATCCCACTTGTTCACCACAATCACAATACCTTTACGGTTCTTTTGTGCCAGACCGAAAATGTTCATATCCTGTGATTCCCAACCTAAGGTGGCATCAACCATAATAATGACAACGTCGGAATACTCAATTGAACGTACAGAACGCATAACCGAGTAAAATTCCAGATCTTCCTTTACCTTCGCTTTACGTCTCATACCTGCCGTATCCACAAGTACGAATTCGTAGCCGAATTTATTATAAAGCGTCTGAATGGAGTCTCTGGTAGTACCCGCGATATCGGTAACGATATTTCTCTCCACATCCAGCAATGCGTTTGTAAGGGTCGATTTACCAACGTTCGGACGGCCGGCAATCGTAATTTTAGGCAGACCTTCAAACGGGTCCTTATAATCGGTTGTTGGAAATTCCTTCACAATTGCGTCCAGAAGTTCACCTGTTCCGGAACCTGAAGCCGATGACATTGTGAAATATCTGTCGATACCCAATTGGTAAAATTCTGTGGCCGCCAATTCTTCTTTGGCGGAATCTACTTTATTTATGGTGATATAGATCGGTTTGTTGGAACGGCGCAGCATTTCAAAAATTTCCTGGTCGGTATCCGTAAGACCTTCATCCACATTAAGCATGAATATGATGGAGGTGGCCTCATCAATTGCCAACTGTACCTGCTTGGAGATTTCTTCCTGAAATACATCTTCCGTATTTACCTCGTAACCACCTGTATCAATAACCGTAAATTCAACCCCGTTCCAGTCCGACTTTCCGTAATGACGGTCGCGGGTAACTCCGGAAGTAGCATCAACTATGGCTTCTCTTCTTTCCAGTAAACGGTTAAACAGTGTGGATTTTCCTACGTTGGGGCGCCCAACGATTGCAACTATATTGCTCATGAAATTTTGTTTAATAATACAATTATTAATGGGTTACTTCAACTCTTGAAGCCCAAAAATTTTTGCAAAGATAGGTTTAAATCGGAATATCCGGTTTTTTACCTTTAAATTCGTAAATTCACCTTAGATTATTTCAATATGAAAAAAGTACTTGTTGTCCTTCTGGTTGCCTTTATAATCATTCAGTTTTTTCCGATTGACAGGGAAAATCCTCCTATGAATAAGGGCATGGACTTCCTGACCATCAAGAATACGCCTGAAAGCACTGCGGCACTCATCCGCAACGGTTGTTATGACTGCCACTCCAACGAAACTAAATATCCCTGGTATACCAATATTCAGCCGGTAGCATGGTTTTTGAAGTCGCATATAGACGAGGGCCGTAAAAAACTGAATTTCTCCACCTTTGCCACCTACGAGCCTAAACGCCAGGCACACAAACTTTATGAAACCGTTGAAATGCTGCAGTCAGGAGAAATGCCGCTGGATTCTTACGTCCTGGGACATCCTGAAGCACAGTTCACTACCGAACAGCGTAACGAACTTGTAAAATATTTCAAACTGATGGAAAATGACATCCGGATGCAGAACAACCTGCCACCGGAAGAGATAAAATAATTATGCAAAATACCGATCCAACAAAATATTATGTTCTTTATGACGGCGATTGCGGCTTCTGCAATTTTTGGGTTCAGTGGATTCTGGAAAAAGATGAGAAAGACCGCTTTATGTTTGCCTCACTTCAGTCCCCGTTCGGGCAGGAATTTCTAAAAGAGAGAGGTCTTGAAACTCAGGATTTCAACACACTGTATTTATGGAAGCCACAGGGCTTTTACCTTGTTAAATCCAAAGCTGTCGTTGAGATTGCTAAAATCCTTGGCGGTACTTACGGATTCCTGGCCAGGTTAAATTTTCTGCCGGTAGCGCTCACTGATGTTATTTACGACAAAATAGCTGCCAACAGGCAGAAACTGGCTACCGAAAGCTGTTTGCTGCCCACGCCCGAACAACGTAAAAAAATCATTTCCTGATTTTATTGTTTTCTGCTCCGGAATTTAACTTCCAACAAAACCTTATATTTGCAGCTATGGAATACAACACCGACCGAACACAACTTCATATGCCGGAATACGGCCGCATTATACAACAGCTCGTAGAGCGCTGCAAGGAACTTGAGAACAGAGAAGAGCGCGATGAAATGGCGGTGGCAATCGTGGATTTTATGGGTCAGAGAAACCCCCAGCTTCGCGATGAAGACAATTACAAACATAAACTTTGGGATCACCTTTTTATTCTGGCAGATTATGACCTGGAAGTAACCTCACCCTACCCTATTCCAACCCGCGAACAGCTGGCCGAAAAACCAAAGAGGATGGAATATCCAAAGTTGCAGGGCGATTTTAAATTTTACGGCAAAAGCATACTTCAACTGATTGAGAAAGCCATTGAACTTGAAGAGGGAGAGGAAAAAGAAGCACTGATTGAAGTCATTGCCAACAATATGAAGAAGTCCTATAACATCTACAACAAAGAACATGTTACGGATGATGTGATCTTCAGGCATCTGAAAGAACTTTCGGAAGACAGACTGGATCTGACAGGGCTTGAATCGCTGGAAAAAAGCAAGATTTATCACAGTACCAGCCGCAATAAAAACCAGAAAGGCCAGGGGCCAACTCAACATTCAAAAAATCCTAACCGTCACCGAAACCAACAGAACCAAAACAGAAGGAAATAATGAGCGGAACATTTCAGATACGGGGAGGAAAACAGTTGCAGGGCGAAATTACTCCGCAGGGCGCAAAAAATGAGGCACTACAGATTCTGTGTGCCATTTTGCTTACAGAGGAGGAAGTCCGAGTAAAAAACATACCGGACATCCATGATGTAAACCGGCTGATCGAAATCCTGGCCGACTTCGGTGTTAAGATTACTAAGCACGCTCACGGTGACTACTCATTTAAAGCCGACAGCGTAAACTTTGACTATATTAAATCTGCAGAATTCAAGAAAGACGGCGCAAAACTGCGGGGTTCCATCATGCTGCTGGGGCCAATGCTGGCCAGATTCGGAGAGGGATATATGCCTACACCTGGTGGAGATAAGATAGGACGCCGGCGTCTGGACACCCACTTTCAGGGTTTTGTGGAACTGGGAGCAGAGTTCCGTTATGATGAAGAAGAAGCCTGGTACTGCCTGAAAGCCAAGCAGCTTACAGGGAAATTCATCCTGCTGGAAGAAGCGTCCGTTACAGGTACGGCAAATATCATTATGGCCGCTGTACTCGCTAAAGGCGAGACCAGGATTTACAATGCAGCCTGCGAACCTTACCTGCAGCAACTTTGCAATATGCTGAACCGTATGGGAGCAAAAATTTCCGGTATAGGCTCCAACTTACTGACTATTGAAGGGGTTAATTATCTTGGTGGTACCGAACATACCATGCTGCCTGATATGGTGGAAATAGGTTCGTGGATCGGACTGGCCGCTATGACGAAGTCTGAAATCACCATTAAAAATGTGGAATGGGACCATCTTGGCGTCATCCCGAACACCTTCAGAAAACTGGGGATCCAGTTGGACAGATCCGGTGAAGATATTTACATTCCGGCTCAGGAACAGTACAAAATCCAGAAATTTATAGACGGTTCCATATTAACTGTTTCAGATGCACCTTGGCCGGGCTTTACGCCTGACTTACTGTCGATAGTTCTGGTAGTTGCCACCCAGGCGCACGGAACTGTACTTGTACATCAAAAAATGTTTGAGTCCAGGCTGTTCTTTGTAGATAAACTGATTGATATGGGTGCACAGATTATCCTGTGTGATCCGCACCGTGCTACCGTAGTAGGACTCAACCATGAATCACCATTGCGCGGAACTTCGATGGTTTCCCCGGATATCAGAGCGGGCAATGCACTTTTGATCGCAGCACTTTCGGCAACCGGACAGTCCATCATTCAGAATATTGAGCAGATAGACCGCGGATACGAAAATATAGACGGCCGCCTCAGGGCAATCGGTGCCGATATCATTAGGATTTAAATTCATCAATGCAGCATCAGGCTGCATTTTTTTGTCAATGGCAAAGACCTCGGAATATTCAGCTTCAAACCTTATTACCAGGCTTACCGCACTTTGGGCAGTAAGCGAAAGCGGTTTGGGCGGCATATTTCACGCAATGAAACTCCCTTTCAGCGGATTGATTCTGGGCAGTTTTGCGGTGATGATCGTTACTTTTATAGCGACACACTCCGAAAGAAAGTTCAGGACCATCGTGCAGGCTACCCTAACTGTTGTTCTCATAAAAGCCATTGCCAGTCCGCATTCGCCGTTCACAGCTTATGTCGCGGTTCTGTTTCAGGGTCTGGCCGGCGCGCTTATCTACTCGCTTTTCAGGGTGAATTATCTGTCATCTGTTTTCTACGGTATTATTGCGTTAATGGAAAGCGCCCTGCAGAAACTTCTGATGCTGATTTTAATTTTCGGTAAAAATCTTTGGGAGGCCTTTCAGGAATTTTTTACTTCACTGGCAAAGCAGTTTGGGCTTCAGGGCCTGGAACACCTACCCCTTCTTATTGTGGGTGGATACTGTCTGATCTATTTTTGTGGAGGCATCCTAGCTGGAGTATATTCCATATCATTTCCCGGTGCCATCCGGACAAGAGCAGAACAGTTGCACACTGAAACTGTAACAGCAACTGCCGCCGAAATTCCAAAACGGCGGAAAAACCCTAAAATGAAACTCTTGGGTATTATTTCGATACTTTTTTTCATCGTTATGGTGTTTGCATTTTCAGGTTCGGTTCATAAGGCGGTGTATTCACTTCTGCGCACAGTGGCCGCGCTGGCACTGATCTATCTGATTATAAACCCGCTGTTTACCTACTTTCTGACGCGGTGGAAAGACAGTACAAAAGAGAAAAGACAGGGAAAACTTCAGGCTGTACTTGCCTTCGTACCTACCTTCAGGAACCATGCTAAAACAGCTTTATCCTATGCCGAAGCTGAGCGCTCACCTTTCAAAAAGATTAAGATTTTCCTTCTTACGTGGATGGCACTCGCGCTGTTCGCTGAAGACTGAAAATTCATTATATTTAACTGATGGCTTTCAGTGGCAATATATTTATTTTCTCCGGTGACACAGGCTCCGGCAAAACTACTTTGCTGGCCGACTGGGCAAAAAATTCACCCAATGTTGGCGGAATAGTATCTCCGGTAATTAACGGAAAACGACATTTTGTAAATGTTGGCTCAGGCGACGAGTGCCTGATGGAATCACAGGAAGGTACTCTAAAAGTTGGCCGATTCACGTTTAACGAAGACGCATTTGATTGGGCTGGCAAATCTGTTCTCAGTCTGTTTCAATCCAACCTTGAGTGGATCATCATTGATGAAACTGGACCGCTTGAGCTGAAGCAGGAAAAGGGTTTTCACCAACTTATAACCCAAATTCTTCAGAATAACGGACCACACCGTGCTAAACTCTTGTTCGTAGTCAGAGCCGCCCTCACAGAACAGTTTGTAAATAAATACGGGCTTAATAATTCTAAAATCCTTCCGCGATTATTCTTTAACGGAAATAGCTTCCCTCCCCTTGCTGGCATTGTGCTTTGTGGTGGCGAAAGTTCGCGGATGAAAATGGATAAAGCCGTTTTGCAGTTTGGTGATTTACCGCAATGGAAATTGCTGCATCAAATGCTGAATCTCTTCTGTGATGAAGTTTTGATTTCCGTTAATGAAAATCAGGTGGCAAGCTGGCCGGAAAATCATTCAGGTACTCTTGTGACAGATAAGGAAAAATACAGCAGCAAAGGTCCGCTCACCGGTATACTTAGTTGCATGGAGGGCCGGGATCAGGGCTGTTTTATAGTGGCAGTAGACTATCCGCTATTGAAAACGGAGCATCTGATCGCGCTGTATAACGCAAGAAACTTCACAGCGGAAGCAGTTTGTTTCACGATCGAGGGCCGCACAGAGCCTTTGGTTTCTATTCTGGAACCGGCAGCGGTAGCAAAACTGAAAAAATTTACTTCGGGCGGAGGAAATTCCTTAAACAAATTTCTCAGAGCGATTCGCACTGATAAGGTGGAACTGCCGGATATGAGTTTTATGCTTAACGTAAACACTCAGGATGAATTTCAAAAGCTAACTTCGCATCTGGAGCATCTCGGTTTAACCGATACGTAAAAAAAAAATAGGCATGACCAAGGACGTAATCATCAGCAAAGTGCAGAATTTCGGAAAACAAACCGCCTCAGTGAATGATGTGCTGGCAGTGGAAGAACCGCTGGAAATATCGGTAAGCGCAAATGGCGAAACAACGCAGCTTTCTGTTACCATGAGAACTCCCGGCAATGACGGCGAGCTGGCAACAGGCTTCCTCTTTACCGAAGGCATCATTTTATCAGCTAACGACCTCAATAATCCACCTCACCAAAGCATGGGCGAGAATCAGATCACGGTCCGGCTTAAGCCCGGAGCCTCGCACGACCTGCAGAAAGTTAAACGTAACTTTTATACCACCAGCAGCTGCGGTGTTTGCGGCAAGGAAAGCATTGAGGCCATTATGCAGGTTTGCAGAATAACGGACCGGCGTAAAGATGCAAAAGTCAATATGCAGCACATCTTCACGCTTCCCGATAAGTTGCGGGCAGCTCAGGAAACCTTCAATTCTACAGGAGGAATCCACGCCTCTGCCTTATTTGACTTTCAGGGAGAATTGATCTCGCTTCGTGAAGATGTTGGTAGGCACAACGCTCTGGACAAACTTATTGGTGCTGAGTTGTTGAAATCAGAGGGTGAAACTTTCTTTTTGCAGGACCGGATTCTGCTGCTTAGCGGCCGGGCGAGTTTTGAACTCATCCAAAAAGCCGCAATGGCTGGGATTCCTGTGGTGTGCGCCATTGGAGCACCCAGCTCACTGGCGGTGGAAACTGCAGAAAAATTCGGCATCACACTGATCGGATTCCTAAAGAACGGAAACGCAAATATCTATTCAGGGGCTGACCGTGTAAAGTTCTAATTCTTATATTTAACTCATGAAAATAAGAATAAAAGGAAACAGCATTCGGTTACGACTGACTAAAAGAGATGTACAGGCACTCAGGGAAACAGGTAAAGTAACAGAATCAACAGTAGTTTCACCGCGAAATATCTTCACCTATATCTTACAGAAGAATACAGAAGCGCCAAAGATGCACTGCACATTTGCGGATGGTAACATGACCGTGCATCTGCCACATGATAAACTTTGTATCCTGATCTATACAGACGAAATCGGAGTGCAGGATTATGTCGATAACGGTGAAGAAGGCGGACTGTTCCTGCTTGTGGAAAAAGATCTTAAGTGTCTGGACACAACTTCTGAAGATCAGTCGGATATGTATGATAATCCAAAAACCTCCTGCTAAACTACTCGGTTACTTCCGCAATTTTTCTTCATAAAGGTCAATCCAGTCCTGAGCAGTCATTTTCTGTACCAGTTGTCCCATAAGTTCAAAAGGAATTTCGTCCGGTTTTTTAAATCTGATGCAGGATTTCCCCATATCCAGCTTGCGCTTGCAGTGTTTGGGATACTCGGCTACAAACCAGTCGTGGAGTTCGGGATTGGCATACATTCCCATGTGATAAAAAGCAATGAAATTCTTTTGGGAGGCTATACCCAGAAACGGCAGAGGTTCGCCGGGAGTGCAGTGATAACCGTTTGGATAAACTGAAAGCGGAACATTCCAACCCATCATCCCATAACTTACAGCTTCTTCAAAGTCCGGCGGAAGGTTTTCTTTCACAGTTTCATAAAGTTTCTGCATTGCAGGTTTTCTTTCATCCGGTACCTTAGTCAGATAATCTTCCACACTTACTGATTCTATTCTCATTGTAAATTTTTATAAAAATAGTTTTTTCTACATTATTATTTATTCTTTCAGGCCACAACATATAAGGCAGTAAACAAAAAAAGCCCGCTTCAGCGGGCTATATATGGTGATTAGTCTATGATTTCAGCGTCGGATATATTCCTGATATTGCCTATTTTTTCGGCTTCCCAAAGAAGAAATCTATCTACTTCCTTCAGTAATTTGGGTAGTGCCAATGAGAGAACCGCCAGATCATCGGCCACTCCAAGTACGGGAATAGCGATTTCTGGCAGAAGGTCAATTGGAGAAATAACATATAAAAGCCCCAACAGCGGTAAAATAATGTCGATTGCATTGACTGGATACTGTCCTTTTCTCCAATAATTAACATTCGGATGATGTCCGGAATCTTTTTTATAAAACCTTTGTGCTTAATGGCTTGCTTAGCCAGTTCAATTTTAGAATATTTCATTATTGTGTTATGTATTTCTAGGGTACGAAATAAACAATTAACCTGCCAATGGTGGTTTGAAACCTGTTAATAAACTTATAAAATTATTTTTTCGCCGGAATAAATTTATCAATAAATGAATGCACAGCCTCTGTATTCCAGTCCTTTGTTGCAGTCTCCCTTTGAAGTATGCGGCCGTTAGAATCCAGGATAAATGTGGTGGGAAATACTTTTGGAAGGATCTTTCCGTTAATTGGGCTTTCGGCTATGTACACAGGGACCGTATAATTATTTTCCTGAAGGAATTTCCGCACATCTTCTTCCTTATCCATCATGGCAATCAGCACGAAATCCATGTCATCTTTTTTGGAGTCGTAAAGTTTCTGTATAGAGGGCCATTCCTCGCGGCAAGGTTTACACCAGGTGCCCCAAAAATTAAGGAAAACCAACTTTTCCCCTTTGAAATTCTTCAGGTTGGTGCTGGTTGTGTTTATTCCCTTCAGTTTTACGTCATAGTCAGCATCATCTACAGTTACTGCCTCCTGAACGGTTGCGACCGGAATAAACTGTTCCTGGATGTAATTGCGTACGTTGGGTACAGCAACAGCAATTCCTGCAACAACAAGGAGTATAATAAAAATTAAATTCTTTCGTAAAAATTTCATTTTCAAATCAGTTTTAAAATTTCATCAATGACATCCGTGCCCCGGTTCTTGGCATAATATACCTGAAGGTCATTATAAAACTCTTCCCGTGGATAGGTGTCTGGCTGAGTTTTAAATTTTTTAAGAAGCTCATTGCCGAAGGCTGGGCGTGGTCCCCAGACTGCCTTTACAGAGAAATCTTCGTTTAGAATTAAAATTTTCGGGATGGATTGGGTTCCGGCTGTGAGGAACTGATTAATTAATGAGGGGTCGCTGTCACGCAGGAAAATCCTTACCTCATTATAACCTTCAAAAAACCGTACCACGGCCGGCACAGTAGCACTTGCATCACCACACCAGGCTTCGGAGATAATCAGAATTCTTCCCTGAAAATTCTTTTCGCGTAATGTTTCGTACTGAAGTGGGTCAAAATGAAGTGTTTTCAAAGTTCTGTTCATTCGCTGGAGACCCAGTTTATAGTACTCCATCATTTCATGATCCGCCTCTGTCTTAGGCACTTCTACTCTCTCCTCTGCGATTTTTAAGTATTCTTCAAACGAAATGCCCGCTTTCCAGTATTCTTCCATATTAAATTCTATTATTTTCAGACTGTTGATTATTGAATTTCCTCAGCTTGTTGATTAAAAAAAGATCTGCAAGCACGAAAGCCGCCAGATTTTCCACCACTGGCACCGCTCTGGGTAAAACGCAGGCATCGTGCCGACCTTTTCCTGCGACAGTAACGGTACTACCGGAACTGTTCACGCTTTGCTGGTCGCGTAACACTGTCGCAACCGGCTTAAAGGCTACACGGAAATAAATATCCATCCCATTGGATATTCCACCCTGAATACCGCCTGAAAGATTACTTTTAGTAGTGAAATCTTCGTTAAACAAATCGTTGTGATCCATACCGGTCATTCTGGCACCGCAAAAACCGCTTCCGTATTCAAAGCCTTTGGCGGCATTGATGTTCAGCATCGCTTTTGCAAGTTCGGCCTGGAGTTTACCAAATACCGGCTCGCCAACACCTGCGGGCAGGTTTTTAATCACACAGGTAATGGTCCCTCCGATCGTGTTGCCTTCTTTTTTAATCTCCTTAATCCTTGTAATCATTCTTTCTGCAGTGGCTGGATCAGGACAGCGGACATCATTGTCATCTGTTTTAGACAAATCCAGATCCTGATAGGGTTTTTCGCAGAAAATCTCACCAACTGACGATACGTAGGCCTGAATCTGGACATCAGACGGCAGAATTTGCCGGGCCAGACTACCTGCCACTACCCAATTCACAGTTTCTCGGGCTGATGATTTGCCTCCGCCACGATAATCCCTTATGCCAAATTTACGGTCGTAAGTAAAATCGGCATGGCTTGGTCGGTAGACATTTGCCAGATGATCGTAATCCTGACTCTTTTGATTTTCATTTTCGATGATAAAACCTATGGGCGTACCCGTTGTAGTTCCATTAAATACACCCGAGAGAAATTTCACCGAATCATTTTCTTTCCGCTGCGTTACAATCGTGGACTGTCCCGGTCGTCTGCGGTCCAACTGACGCTGTATTTCCTGGAAATCAGGCTTAAGTCCGGCAGGAAAATTAGTAATCACTCCACCATAGGCAGTACCGTGACTCTCACCAAATGTAGACAGGGTTAGAAAATTTCCGAGATTGATCATAGCACAAAGTTAATGAAAAGCCCTGAGTTGCCCTGCATAGAATGAATGGGTATATGTAGATGCCCCGCCAAAAAAAAAGCCGCAAAAAGCGGCTTTCACTATTAAATCTACATAATTTATTGAGGGATACGTCCCTGCTTTTTATCTACCTGACGTCCGATCACATAACCACTGGCACCACCGATAATACCACCTACAACGGCACCACCACCTCTGTTCTTCTTGTTAAGCAATGCACCTGCAGCAGCACCTGTAACAGCACCTACAACAGTACCTTTAGCGGTATGGCTGATCCCCTGTTTCTGGGGAGCCTGCTGAACGGCACCGGAATTACCGGATGAGGATCCACTGTTATTGGAATAACGTGGTGTGTTGTCCACGTAAACTGTACGCGTTTCGCGCACTACATTTGTTTTAGCAGAGGCGGCCGAAGCCTGACGGGCCTGTTGCACTTGTGCAACACTGTCTGCTTTTTTTTGAGTTTCATAAGCCATTCTTTCTTTTTCAATAGCTAATTTCTGCTTTTCGATCTCTAACTGACGCTGCTGAAATTCAATTTTCTGCTGTTCAACTGATTTTTCGGCTAATTTATCATCTTTTTGACAGGCCGTCAGCATCATAAGGGATACTGCACCTGCTGCAATTATATTTTTCATAACTCAATTTTTTAATTCAACTTCTTCTTCGGCCATACCATGCCAAATGTAGCACCAAAGCACTGTTAAGGAAATGTTAAATAGTTTAAATGTTCCTAAAAGCAAAAAACCAGCAGTGAAATCTGCTGGTTTGGAGGTTCCTAGCGGATTCGAACCGCTGTACGTGGTGTTGCAGACCACTGCCTAGCCACTCGGCCAAAGAACCATTTGGGTGTGCAAATATAGCCTTTTATTTAATTTTAAAAAATTATTTCTGAAAATATCTCGTAAAAGCACTTCTGTACCACGTATTCGACAGCTGACAGATTTAGATGAAACTCTTTTCCATCTCCACGCTTACTCCATCCATCTCACCCTGCATAGGCGGGTTAGTTTTGGTAAGCTTAACTCGAACATAAGTGAGTTGTTGATACTTCCGCTCCAGTCTGCCGATAATCCGTCCGATTACGTGTTCCAGCAGTTTGGAAGGAACCATCATCTCTTCATGGATAATGGAGTTTATTTCAGCGTAATTAATGGTATCCAAAAGGTCATCGCTTTCTGAAGCCTTCCAGAGATCGGCATGCAGTTCAACATTAAGCAAATAATAGGTTCCGGTAAGCGTTTCTTCCGGAAGTACGCCATGGTAAGCGTATATCTTCAGATTTTCCAGCAGTATTTTTGAGCTCATTTCCTTATTCTTATGATTGATTAATATTTGATGAACTTTTTTAAGCTGGTGGTTTCTGTCATCAGATCAGGTTGCCTTAACACCCCGACCTCAGCAAATCATCAAATCAACATATTACTTTATCGTCTTACTCATTTCAAGCATAGCCTCGATAGGTCTTAATGCCTTCAGGCGCAACTCTTCGTCAATCAGGATTTCAGGTAATTCATACTTCATGCACAGATAAAGTTTTTCCATCGTGTTCCGCTTCATATAAAAACATTCGGAGCAGTTACAGCTTTCATCAAAAACCAATGCAGGAATCAGTTCTTTGTGTGGAGCACGCTTTTTCATCTCATGCAGAATTCCTTCTTCGGTTGCTACAATAAACTTCTGGCTGTCGTCTTTTTCAACATAATTAAGCAACGCTGAGGTGGAACCGATGAAATGAGCCAAATCCAATACTGCGGATTCACTTTCCGGATGTGCGATAAGTTTAGCGTCCGGATTCTGAGCAAGTTGGGTAGCAATCCTTTCCATGGAGAACGCTTCGTGCACGATACAGCTACCGTCCCATAGAATCATATCACGACCGGTTTTCTTGGTTAGCCATGCACCCAGATTTTTATCGGGAGCAAAGATGATGGGTCTGTCCGCAGGAAGTGACCTGATAATGGTTTCCGCATTGGAACTTGTAACTATGATGTCAGATTCGGCTTTTGTTTCAGCATTACAGTTTATGTAAGTTGCGATAAGGGCATTAGGGTGTTTGGCACGCATAGCACGTAGACCTTCGCCGCTGCAGCCATCAGCCAGTGAGCAGCCTGCCTGAGTATCGGGAAGTACTACTTTTTTGGTTGGGTTCAGGATTTTGGCAGCTTCGGCCATGAAATGTACACCGCAGAAAGCGATCATATCTGCATCAGTATCCTTTGCCTGACGGGCCAACTGCAGAGAGTCACCCAGAAAATCGGCGATATCCTGGATAGCAGGTGGCTGGTAGTAATGCGCAAGAATTACGGCATTTTTTTCCTTTTTAAGGTCCAGAATGGCCTGCACCAAAGCTTCGCCCTGTGGAATGACTACATTTTCAATATTAAGGAATCCCCTAACAGGAAGATTTGCTTTTGCTTTATCTAAAAATTCGGTACTCATACTAGAAATATTTAGGATTGGGATGTTTAAATTTAAAATTAAAATCGCTGATCAGCTTTTGAGAGCTTATGATTCGTTGCCCGTTATCATATGAATCTGCTGATGTAGTATCTGATCCAGTTTTTAAAATTTCTCCAAGCGTGGGATGCTCGGGAGCAACCAGATTATAGGTCTCGCCGCCGCGCGGGCTGGTGATGAGAACATCGATGGCCTGAAGTATATCCTCAAAATGGATATGGTTCGCTTTCTTTTCAGGATTCGCCGGGGATTTAGTTCGGTAGAAATTCTGCAGGGATCTTTCGTCTCCCATTATTCCGCCCAAACGGAGAACTATGGTTTGCGGAAATTTCGCCAGTACCGTTTCTTCGGCTTTTACAATATCTTCTCTCAGATTTTCAGTATGATCTTCGGTGAATACACCATTTTGCTGAGGATAAACGCCGGTAGAACTAAAAAAGACGGTTTGTTTTGTATTAAACTTCGATTTCCTGAAGCCTTCAAGCCAACTGTCTTTTGCCACCGGCATGCTGAAAATCACCAGATCTGCAGCGTTAAGTTCCGGAACTTCCTGAGGATTAGTAAAATCAAATAGATAAGCTTCCGGGGCTACCAACCTTAGATACTCTAATTTATCCGTTGTGGTAGTGGTCACAATGACCTGATGATTTTTTTCCTTCAAAAAAGCAGCCAGCCGAACCCCTACCCAACCGCAACCCACGATGGCAATTTTCATGAGGCCAGGAAATTTTCAATCACCTTTACTACGGCATCTTTGGCAACCTGCAGATCGTCATTGACCAAAATCTCATCAAAGTGATCTTTATACGTCATTTCTTCTCCTGCTTTCGCCAAACGGCTCACAATAGTTTCAGCATCATCGGTAGCACGCAGATTGAGTCTCCTTTCCAGCTCTTCAATAGACGGAGGCATAATGAAAATTGATATTGCCTTATCATCAAAGTATTTTTTAAGGGAGATGCCACCTTTAACATCAACATCAAAAATGACAATCTTTTTTTCGTCCCAAATGCGCTCCACTTCAGATTTCAGGGTGCCGTAATATTTGTCCTCATACACTTCCTCGAACTCCACAAAAGCATTTTCGGCTATGCGTGCACGGAAATCGTCGGGTGTAAGGAAATGATAATCCACACCGTCTTTCTCCTCGCCTCGCGGACGGCGCGTGGTACAGGAAACTGAGAATGACAGTTGCGGAAAAGTTTCCAGGCAATGCTTTACCAAAGTCGTTTTACCGCTGCCGGAAGGTGCTGAGAATATGATAACTTTTTGCATCTGATTGCGATAAGTATTTTTTTATAAAACGTTTAAGGTCTGCTCTTTAATCTTCTCCAGGTCATCTTTCATCATAACGACCAGTTTCTGGATTTCTGCATGGTTTGCCTTGGAACCCAGCGTATTGATCTCGCGTCCGATTTCTTGAGAGATGAAACCTAACTTTTTACCGTTCAGGTTTTCGTTCTTCATTACTTCGGTGTAATACTTCAGGTGCTGCACCAGGCGCACTTTTTCTTCGGAAATATCAAGTTTCTCAGTGTAATAGGCCAATTCCTGATAAAAACGCGTCTCATCTATATTTCCGAACTCCTTAAGCGTGTTCTGATACCGCTCCTTCACGGCTTCCAGACGGATTCCTTCGTAAGGCACCACCATGGAAAGATAGGTTTCTATATTATGAATGTTCCGTTTAAGCTCTTCGTGCAGAATATCGCCTTCGGTCTTACGGAATTCTTCGAATTTTGTTAAAGCCTGGTCTACAAGCTGATTAATCAATACCCATTCACTGTCATCAACCTCGTCATTCTTTGCTGTGGTAGCATCGGGCATTCTGATGGCCATCTTAAGATATTCAAAATCAGGTCCATCGCCTGCAACTGCTTTCAGTTGGGACATATATGATTTTACAAGTTCAGAATTGATACTTGTATCTCCGGACGTGTTTGTAGTTTCCAGATTGATATAACAGTCTACCTTACCACGCATAATACGGTCATTCAGTACCTTACGAATTTCGAACTCCTTTTCTTTATAGCGCTGCGGCATCTTGATATTCAGATCAAAAGACTTACTGTTCAGAGATTTGATATCAACTGTTATTTTCTTGCCTTCTAAGACCCCTTCGCTTCTGCCGAAGCCGGTCATGGATAAAATCATAGAATAGAATTAGGTAACAAAGATAAAGATTATTGAGGGAAACTGCGGACTCGGCGCGGCTAATTCGGGACCGTGCATTTCTGAAAAAAATTAAGGAAATTTGCAGTGTGAAAAAGTTAATTTCCATTGTAGGCACTACTGGTATAGGAAAAACCGCGCTTGCGATAAATATTGCAAAACATTTCGGCACTGAAATTATCTCCTGCGACTCACGGCAGTTCTTCCGTGAAATGCCCATTGGCACGGCCGCGCCTTCTGCTGAAGAGTTAGCAGCGGTACCTCATCATTTTATAGGCAACCTTTCCGTGCAGGATTATTATTCCATTGGTCAGTACGAACGGGACGCGCTCCAACGGATTTCTGAACTTTTCAGAAAACATGAGGTTGCCGTTCTTGTGGGCGGCAGCATGATGTACGAAAAAGCCGTAATTGAAGGCCTGAACAGTCTGCCTGAGGCTAATGCGGAAAATCAGCAGAAACTTGAAGCGATTTTTAAAGAACACGGTATTGAAGCATTACAGGATTTACTTCAAAAAGAGGATCCGGCCTACTTTGAGGTCGTGGACAGAGATAATCACCGCCGGCTGTTCCGGGCTTTGGATGTGATTTGGCAGACGGGGAAAACCTATACTGAAAATATTGCAGAGCCACCAGAGCCACGCGGTTTTGAAATGATCCGCATCGGCATTGGAGCGCCGCGGGAAATCATTTACGAGCGCATTAACGAAAGAGTTACACTGATGATGGAAAAAGGCCTGCTGAAGGAAGTTCAGTCACTTCTTCCCTACCGCGACCTCACCGCACTGCAAACTGTTGGTTACACAGAGCTTTTCAAACATTTAGATGGCCAGTGGACGCTTGATTTCGCTCTGGACGAAGTAAGGAAAAATTCCAGGAGGTTTGCAAAAAGGCAGCTTACCTGGTACCGGAAGGAAGAGGATATCCAATGGGTAAACTACGAAAATTCACTGCAGGAATCCTTATCTTTGCTTCTGAATCACAATATCAAACCAAAAAACTGAAAGTAATGGCAAATACACCTTCCAATATGCTTGAGCTGGGGACTAAGGCTCCCTTCTTCGAACTTCCTAACCCATCACACTCCAATGAACTTCAGTCTCTGGAGGAACTGAAAGGTGAAAAAGGAACCCTTGTAATTTTTATGTGCAATCACTGCCCTTTTGTACTTCATGTGATTGACAAGCTGGCGGAACTCTATGAAGATTACAATGATAAAGGAATTGAGTTCATTGCGATCAATGCGAATGATGCTGAAAAGTATCCGGCAGATGCACCGGAGAAGATGGCGGAGTTTCAGGTGGAGAGAAAATTCGACTTTCCATATCTGTACGACGAGAGCCAGGCAATTGCAAAAGCGTACGATGCCGCCTGTACACCGGATTTCTTCTTTTTTGATGACAAACTGGATCTTGTTTACCGTGGTCAGATGGACGACAGCAGGCCGGGTAATCAGAAGGAAATCACCGGTGAAGATTTGATCGTAGCTTTCGAAAATCTTCTTGCGGGCGCACCTCAGGAAGAAATGCAGCGGCCGAGTATGGGCTGCAACATCAAATGGAAATAAAAACCGAACGCACCTGATTAGGTGCGTTTATTTTATCTGAAGAAAGGATTATACTGCTTTTCAAATCCTATCGTGGTTGGATTACCGTGACCGCTGTACACCTTGGTTTCATCGGGCAGTGTAAAAAGCTTTTCGCTCACACTGGCGATAAGCTGCTCGTGATTGCCTTTATATAAATCTGTGCGTCCAATACTTCCTTCGAACAGAACATCGCCGGAAACAGTCAGACTGCTTTCTTTAGAGTAATAGGCCATACTTCCCGGCGAATGTCCAGGCACATGTATTAGCTGAAGCTGATCATCGCCAAGAGAAATGACCTCGTTTTCTTTCAGGAATACCAGTTCGCCGCTGAAAGGTTTAAAAAAGAAACCAAACCGGTTGGCATCCATCGGATTGCGGTCCAGGATCTCTTTCTCAATTTCGTGAATCATCACGGGAACTTTATACGTATCGTGCGACCACTGCAAACCCAATACATGGTCGATATGCGCATGGGTTAGCAGTATATTCCGGACTGTTAACTTATTTTCTGATATAAAATTCTGAAGCTGATCTGTTTCCGCATCGCTGAAATTACCGGGATCTACAATAAACGCCAGACGTTCATCATTGTAAATGACATACGTATTTTCGGAAAACGGATTAAAGGCGAAAGATTTTATATGAAGCATTGTGTTATTTTATAAAAAGCAAAAGTACAAATTCCCTTACTAGCGCCGAACCGGCTTTCAGCGGTTGGTGTAATTTTCGTTATCTTCGTGGGGATGAAATCATTAACTTTAACATTTATGTTTCTGTCTGCTTTCCTTTTCGGGCAGGACATCCGCGGCATACAGCTTTTCAATCCTCAGACCAATGATGAGACGCCGGTAATCGGTTTTAATGACAGGCTCATACTCAAGTTTGACGATTTTTCCAATTCAAGCACTCCATACAGATACACGATCCGGCATCTGGACCGCAATTGGCAGGAAGACGGACTATTTTTTACCGAATATGCGAACGGAAGCCTGAACGCGCTGATAGATCAGTTTAAATACTCATTCAACACTTTACAGAAGTATACAAACTATACGCTGACGTTTCCAAATGAAAAAATTCAACCTAAAATATCAGGAAATTTTGAGCTGATTGTTTATAGAGACAGTGCCAGCCGACCGGTTTTTACAAAAAGATTTTCTGTGGTGGAAGCAGCTGCAGAAGTGGGAGTGATTGTAAGCAGAACAACCGACGTCAGAAACCCCCACGTTAATCAGAGAGTTGAGGTTCAGGCCAGCGGACCGGCACTGCTTCAAAATATAAATTCCGTAAGTCTTTCGGTGGTTCAAAACAACAATTCAAATATGTCTCTCCATAATCTGCGACCTACTACAACTTTGGGAAACCGGATTATGTTTCAGCAAATGAATCTTGCGTTTCCGGGAAATATGGAGTTTTATTATTTCGACAACAAGATTATAGATCAGGCGATAGATATGGTATCGGGTACGGAGCAGATAGAGGGCACCAACTATACCTATCTTTATCCGGTTTGGGCCTACCCAGAAAACTACCAATACCAGCCCGATGTGAACGGCGCCTTTTATTTCCGCAGAAATGATGTGGGAATAGAACGGAATGCTGATAACGAAGCCGATTATTCCTGGGTACATTTCACCCTGGAATCACACAAGATGGACAGGGAAATCTATGTATTAGGTGCCTTCAATGATTTTACGGCCGGCAAAGAGAGCCAGATGGTTTACGATGAAAGCAGAGGAATGTATGTTGCAAAAATATACCTGAAACAGGGATTCTACAACTATATTCTGGCAACAAAGGCGCCCGGCGGGCAGTTAAACTTTGGCGAGATCAACGGTAACTTCTGGCAAACCGAAAACCTTTATCAGGCCTATCTGTACTATACGCCGTTCGGCCGCAACTATGACGGCCTGATGGGTTACGGCGAATTCCGGACACCGGTAAGGTAGTTTAAACCAGGAAAAAATCGTCCAGTCGCTCTTCGCAAAGGGTCTTCACCACCTCAATCCACCGGTCTTCATCATTGAGACAGGGTATGTAGTGGAAATTCTCGCCGCCGGCATGCATGAATTCTTCCTTCCCTTCAACAGAGATTTCCTCCAGGGTTTCCAGGCAGTCGGAAACAAAGGCAGGACACACAATGGCCAGATTCTTTACGCCTTTCTTTGGTAAATTTTCGAGGGTCTCGTCAGTATACGGTTCAATCCATTTGTCATTGCCCAGTCTGGACTGGAAAGTCACTATGGTCTTTTCTTTTGGTATATTCAGTTTTTGGATGACAGTCTCGGTGGTTTTAAAACACTGATGTCTGTAGCAGAACTGATGACTCGGGTTGCTTTCCCGCGAACAGCAGTCGTTCAGGTTACAGGTTTTTGTAGGATCTGTCTTGTAAATGTGCCTCTCCGGAACCCCGTGATAAGAAAACTGAAGGGCATCGTAATTTTCCGGCAGTTTTTCGCGGATGCTTTCGGCCAGGCATTCTATATAAATATCTCGGTTATAAAAAGGCTGCACATAGTTTATCCTGATTCCCGGGAAAAACTTTTTTCGTACTTCATCGGCCTTTTCAACAACAGTTTCAGTAGTACTCATGGCATACTGAGGGTAAAGCGGAAAAAGCACAATATCAGTAACACCCTGTTGAGTAAGTTTGCGGATACCGTTTTCAATGCTGGGTTCGGCATACCTCATCCCTATTTCCACGGGTACATCTACAAGCTTCTGTAATTTTGCCTGAATCTGTTTGGTGATCACAATCAGCGGCGAACCTTCCGGCGTCCAGACGGTCTTGTATGCTTCAGCCGATTTTGGAGGTCTTGTGCGCAGGATAATCCCCTGAACGAGCAGACTCCTGAAAAACCATCTGTAATCAATGACCCTTTCATCCATCAGAAATTCGTCCAGATACTCTTTTACGTCATTTACCTCTGTAGATTTTGGCGAGCCCAGATTGACAAGTAAAATACCTTTGCGTGTAGGCATCCCCGACGCCTGACTGTTGATATCCTGCAATTTTTTATAATTTAATATTTTTGTGGAAAGCTTGATCTTCTAAGTGTGGGGTGCGTACCTAATGAACTGCAGTAACACCCCTGAAAATCAAAAAATAGTAAGATGAATTCTAATTATCCGTTTACCGCTTCAACCTGTTCTACAAGTTCGGGTACAAACTGTTTCAGCAGATTCTCAATTCCGCCTTTCAGCGTCGCCGTAGAGCTTGGACATCCCGAGCAGGCACCCTGCAATAACATTTTGGCAGTCTTTGTATCCGCATCGTATTCCAGCAGAGAAATCTTACCGCCGTCATTCTCTACAGCAGGTGCTACATATTCATTCAGGATATCGGAAATCTTTTGCTCGTTGTCGGTATATTCTCTGTTGATGATATTTTCAACCGGACTCTCATGCTTTTGCGCGGTGATATTGGAGATTCCGCCACCATTCTGAAGATATTCCGCGATAAAAGCGCGTACCGCCACCATCACTTCGTGCCACTGTACAGACTCGTCCCTTGTAACTGCCACAAAATTATCGGAAATGAAAACTTCCTTCGCAAAATCAAACTCCTTAAATACGGCATTAGCCAAAGGAACATCTAAATCCTGCTCCCTGCTTTTCACCTCAACGAAACCATCCAGAAGCAATCGGCTGGATACAAATTTCATCACGTTTGGATTGGGAGTCATCTCAGCATAGATCTGATACATCTCCTTTCTTTTCTGAAGGTAGATCCGCGGATTGGCCAGAAGCTCATCCTCAATAACATTCTTAAGGCTTTCGGCAACCATTTCCCATTCCACACTGTCCTGTTTTGCCACCGCAATAAAGTTAGCCGTTATGAAAATCCGGTCTACAAAGGGGTAATTGAAAAGTTCCTGCGCCAGCGGGATTTCTGATATATCTGAAGACCTGTCCAGTTCCAGCGAACCCGGAATCAGGTTGTAGTCGGCTACAAACTTCATCACTTTCGGGTTTTCGGTAGGTTCTATAATTATTTGTCTCATTTTATTCTTTAAATTTGAATGTACAAAAATACAGATTATAAAACGGCTTACAGAATCCGGCATTTAGATATTTTCAATCCTTCCGTAACCTATATTCAATTAACAAAAATTCATAATGGCTTTAGTAAAAGAACTTTTGGGTAAGCGCCCACAAATAGGCGATAATACATTTCTGGCAGAAACCGCAACTATCATTGGCGATGTTACCATGGGAAAAGACTGCAGTATTTGGTACAATGCCGTAATCCGCGGCGATGTTCATTATATAACAATGGGCGATAAGGTAAATGTGCAGGACAATGCCATGCTTCACTGCACTTACGAGAAATACCCGCTGATCATTGGTAACAACGTGTCTATAGGCCATAACGCAATTGTTCACGGCTGTCATATTAAGGATAATGTGCTGATCGGGATGGGCGCCATCGTTATGGACGACTGTACGGTGGAAAGCAATTCCATAGTAGGAGCAGGATCTGTGGTAACGCAGGGCACCCATATCAAATCCGGTGAGGTCTGGGGTGGAATCCCAGCCAGGAAAATTAAGGATATCTCTTCTGAACTTTTAGAAGGTGAGGTAAACCGCATTGCCAACAATTACGTAAAATACTCCGGGTGGTATAACGATAATGCGGTTTGAATTACAACGTGAACACTTCGGCAGAATTAAAAAGATGCCTTTCTATGTTTCCCTATCCTGAACTTCGTACATCGCGGTTGCTGCTGGTCCCGCCTGCCGAAACTGATTTAGACGACATTACTGCGCAGATAAATTCAACAGAAGAAATTCCACGGAATATCTTCAATATTCCCAATCCCTATACCCTTGCAGATGCTGAAAATTGGTTGGCAATCTGCCACGAAGGCTGGAAAAGCGGATCTGCGTTCAGATTCGCATTAAGAGACAAGAGGTCAGGCCGATTTATTGGTATGATAGGGCTTCATCCAGTGAATGAGCATCGTAAAGCCGAGGTCGGCTACTGGTTAGGAAAGGAATTCCATGGTCGGGGATATGCTGGTGAAGCCTTGATGGCAGTACTTCGATTTGGATTTGAAACCCTGGACCTTAATAAGATTTTTGCGACTCATTTCACACAAAATCCCGCTTCAGGAAAGGTGATGGAGAAGGCTGGAATGAAGCATGAAGGATTTCTTAAGCAGGAGTACTATCACCAAAACGAATTTCAGGATGTCCACAGATATTGCATACTCAAAAGCCAATGGCAACCAGTTTCCTTAAAGGGAAAGGACTGAAAGGCATTAAAATTGGATTCGGTTCCGGCAAATGGAACTATGAAAAAATTAAAAGAATTTTGGGACATTCTTGTAGCTACTTTTAAAGACTGGAGCGCACGTGATCTTGGTACCGACGCCGCTAGTCTGGCATACAGTGCTATTTTTTCCGTACCCGGTCTGCTCATTATCATAATTTGGGTCGCAGGTATATTCTTTGGCGCAGAAGCTGTCCGTGGCGAGATTACACAGTTCATTGGCAGCATGATGGGGCAGAATGTGGGCAAACAGGTGGAAGAGATGGTCGTAAGCGGCATGGTAGACAAAGAAAACATTTGGATGAAAGCTTTTGGGGTAGGCACATTGGTTTTCGGTGCTACCTCGCTTTTCTTCCAGCTACAAAAGTCTCTGAATAAATTATGGGATGTGGAACCTGCTCCAAAAAAAGCGTGGCAAAAATTTATCCTGGACCGTGCCAACTCTCTGGGACTTATCCTCGTGATTGCTTTTCTTTTGTTGATAACCCTGCTGCTTTCATCATTTATCGGCATGGCCAATGACTGGATAGTGGCACATTTCAGTGTAGAAACTTATTTCCTTGTACAACTGCTAAATATAGGCGTGGGCTTCATGATTACAATGGTTCTTTTTGGATTTATGTTTAAAGTCCTTCCCGATGTGGAATTACCGTGGAAATCCGTTTGGACAGGCGCCTTTGCCACTACCCTGCTTTTTACCATTGGTAAATACCTGATCACTTACTACTTTGAAAACTTTAATCCTACATCTGCCTTTGGTGCAGCTGGAACCGTCATTCTTCTGATGCTTTGGGTAAATTATACCTGCCAGCTGATTTTCTTGGGTGCCGAATTCACAAAAGTGTATTCACAAAAGAAAGGGCTGAATGTTAAACCGTCCAAGCATGCAAAATGGAATCCCCAAATGATTGCGGAGGATAAGAAATCCGAGATCGTCTGTATGGTAGATTGTGATGTACAAAGTGACAGTAAAACACCGGACGATACAATGATTTAATCAGCGTTTAAAGACTGACTATCATCACTAAAAATCAAAACAGGTTTACCGGACTCACACTTAATTCCCGTAGGTTGGGGCTCAACCTTACAATCGGAAAAAAGATTTCTACGGCTGTTGTAAGCAGCTTGGCGTCTTGTAAACTCCTGTATTCTGGGCAGGATTTCAGATTCAACCTCTTTATTATAGGCGATATAAGCTGCAGGACCTCCACAAGGTTTGGAGCCGAGCGGTGAGATGCGCCAGTCTCCGGTCCCGCTGCATGTATGTGAATCGCGCAGTGAATCTATGGATGCCCTCATTACACGGATATTTTCTCTTTCCTGCAGTAACACTTCATCTTCCGTTTCAGCCTCGCGAACAGGCTTTAACGCCACGTCCTTTGGAAGCGTATTTACATCAGTTACAGGTTTTTTGGACGAACAGGCAGCTGCCGTTAGTATAGCTGTGAGGATCACAAGTGCTTTCTTCATAGTTGATTATAGTGATGTTGTCGCCAAATTTAGCCAAAAAAATTGGGCAGTGTGAAATTAACCCAGTTTTGTTTGACCTTAATTTTACCTAATTTTACCTCATGAATCAGCAGCTTTTTGACCTCGCAGAGAATACAAGCAGAAGCATCTTTCTCACCGGAAAAGCCGGCACAGGTAAGACCACTTTCCTAAGCGAGTTTGTGAGGAAAACCACCAAAAAACATATTGTTCTGGCTCCAACCGGAATTGCTGCAATTAATGCGGGAGGTGTCACAATACATTCCATGTTCGGACTGCCGCCCCGCACGTTTTTGCCCACGTACGAACGCATTGACGGTAACATTGCCCTGAACATCGCCGACCTGATGCTCCATTTTAAGTACCGTAAGGAAAAACTGAAACTTTTACGCGAAATTGAACTGATCATCATTGACGAAGTTTCCATGCTCCGTGCCGATGTACTGGACATGATGGATCATTCCCTGCGCTTCGTACGCAGGAGCGACAAGAGGTTTGGTGGGGTCCAGATGCTTTTCATTGGCGACCTTTATCAGTTACCCCCGGTTGTACGGGACGAGCATGTATTAAAAAGATACTACAACTCTCCGTTTTTCTTCGAAAGCCATGCGCTGAAAGAAGTACCGCTGATCACTATTGAACTTACCACAGTTTACCGCCAGACCGATGAAACATTTCTGGAAATCCTGAATGACATACGCGAAGGTGTAGTTGGTGATATTGATTTTGAGATGCTTAACCGGCGGTATATCCCTGATTTTGAACCGGGGGATGAACCTTATGTTTATCTGACCTCACACAACCGCATGGCCGACGAAATCAACCGGAAACGGCTGGCAGAACTGCCGGGGAAATCACGTATGTATGCCGCGGATATTGAAGGGACCTTCAGCGAAAACCAATTTCCCAATGATGAGGTGCTGGAATTGAAGCCCGGTTGTCAGGTAATGTTTATCCGGAATGACGCAAGCGGCGAGAAAAAGTATTTTAACGGTAAGCTGGCTGAAGTGCTGGAGGTTGAGGAGAAGGAAATTGTTGTTCAGATTGATGGCAGCGATGAAACCTACATTCTTAAAAAGGAAACGTGGGAGCAGAAAAAATACTCACTGGCTTCGGATAAAACGATAAAGGAGGAGGTACTGGGGAGTTTTAACCAATACCCCATCCGGCTGGCATGGGCAGTTACCATCCATAAATCGCAGGGGCTCACCTTTGACCGACTTATAGTTGATGCCGGACAGTCATTTGCTTCGGGTCAGGTTTATGTGGCACTCTCGCGCTGCCGGACTTTGGAAGGCATTGTCCTGAAATCGAAGATCACCCCCGAGGTTATTATAACAGACAGACGGGTAGCACAGTTCCAGGATGAAACCCAGGCCAACGACCGGCTGGAGGAGATCCTCAATTCCGAAAAATATGATTACAGTATCCATAAAATTGTAAACCGCCTGGATTGCCGCTGGATACTTCCTGCCCTGCAGTCGTGGCATAATACAGCAAACAGCAGCAAATTTATAGACAGGGATAAAGTGAAATTCCTGTACGAATCCATTAAGCCTGAAGCTGAAAACTTCAACACAATTTTCCGGAAGTTTGAGAAGATAATGCATCAGAAAACCCAAAGCTTCATCTCCGGCAAAGAAGACTGGAAGGAGGTTGAAGCCAAGGCTAAAGGTGCAGTCAACTTTTTTTTCAACCAGATCAATGCTAAAGCCTTCTCACCGCTTAAAGAGTTTTATGCTGAAAATAAAGCTGCAAAGGGACTTAAACAGTACAATGAGGATTTCCGGGTTCTGCTGGACGATCTGGAAGATTACCTAAACAGTCTGAAGTTGCTTCAACTACTGGACATACCACTTTTTGACAAGGCAAATGATGTTGCGGTAACGTCTAAAATAGCTAAGGTACCATCGCATATCCTAACCTTCCAGCTTTTTGAAAACGGAAAAACTATTCCTGAAATCTCCCGCGAAAGAGGTCTTGTAGTTGAAACTATTTACGGGCATCTGGCCAAATTTGCAGAGCGTGGTCTGCTGGAACTGGAGAGGGTATTTGCGAAGGAAAAGATTAAGACATTTGAAAAGGAATTCCGCGAAAAAACCCATGAAAATCTTACCGACTGGAAAAAAGCGTTGCCTAATGATTTTGAATTTAACGAAATACGGATTCTGCTGAATCACTACAACTATCAGAAGGAGAAAAATGAAGACGCTGAATAACTGATCTAAACGTACGAAAACGCAGGTTTCTGTTAATAGTAATTGGTATTGCGCAGAATATTTTGATAATTGGAATCTGAAAGTTTTCCTTTCTGGTGCCAGACAGCAAGAATTTCTTTTCTGTCCAAAAGTTTATTGGCTGAAGTCTGTTCAAAAATAAGTTCCGAAACGGTTCCGTCGGTTTGGGTAATGACCATCTGGTTACGGATTCCTTTCGAAATAAATCCGCGGAAATCTCCTTTAACATCGTTGCCAATGAGCCTTAGCTTTTCCACTTCAGCTATCGGAATTATTTCTTCATCAACCACAATCCTGTCTTCAAGGATTTCTACCTGCCCTACAGGCCTGGACCGGTTGCGCCCGCTGAAAATCACATAATTCAACGCTGCAAGAAGGAAAATTCCAACCAAAACCATATTGAGGGTAAAAGTACTCTCCAGGAAAAAATCTTTCTTACGGTAAAATTGAGGAAACAGGCTTAAAGTAAGCAGTCCTACAATGATGAGTATGTCAACAGCCATCAGAATAACAAGAAACTTTCCTACTGTAAATTTCTTCTCTGCAACTTTACTGAATGTTCTGAACATGAATATTTATGTTGAAGTGGTGATGGATAGTGATCAATCGGTAAGGAAACCCTCCATAACCGACCATCTTAAGTAGACAATATACTGCAAAAGATCCGGAAAAACGGATTACGCCTTTTTTACAAATTCGGATTTCAGGGCCATTGAACCGAAACCGTCGATTTTACAGTCGATATTATGGTCAGAATCCGGACGCAGGCGAATATTCTTCACCTTAGTTCCCGCTTTCACAGGTTTAGGTGCTCCTTTTACGGGAAGATCTTTTATCACTACTACGCTGTCGCCATCGCGAAGTTCGTTACCGTTACTGTCCAGAATTTTACTTGCGGCATCAGTCTCTGCCGGATCCCACTCATGAAAGCATTGCGAACAGACCTGTAAATTGTCCTGTTCATAGGTAAATTCGGAGTTGCATTTCGGGCAAATAATTACGTCTGTCATGGTATCAGTTTATCTGCCCAAAGATACGGATTTTATTGAAAACGCCTGTTTCAGCCTCCGGCCAGCGCACGAAATCGTTTTAAAAGATTAAATTTGAACTCTTCTATACTGAAGTTCACTTCAAAGTCCGAATAATGAAATATATAGTTCTCTCCCTCATATCAGCGCTACTGTTAAGTATATCCTGGCCTACCTACGGTGTGCCCTTCTTTATCCTTATCGCACTCGTCCCGCTGCTGATAATGGAACATGATATAACTAAATTCTCGAAAATAAAACACAAGACCGCTGTGGTCTTTGGACTCTCCTATCTGGCATTCGTCATCTGGAACATAGTGACAACAGGCTGGCTGTATGGAGCCAAAAACCCGGACGGCTCCAATTCGGCATTTGCGGTGGTGGTGCCAGTGCTCACCAATTCACTTCTTTACACTATTGTCTTCACTCTGTATCACCGTTACAAATCGGTACAGGGAACTTATTGGGGTCTTGCTTTCCTGGTAGCCCTCTGGATGGCTTTTGAAAAATTCCACCTGGAGTGGGAACTCACCTGGCCCTGGCTAAATCTGGGTAATGCCTTTGCTGATTATCCCAAACTTATACAGTGGTATGACACATTGGGAGCCACCGGAGGCAGTTTTTGGATTCTGCTTGTTAACGTGTATGCATTTTATACGTTAAGAATTTGGGAAGCCGCACGGAAAAGACAGGCACTAATAAAAAACACGGCGATTCTGGCGGCAGGAGCACTCCTGCCCATGCTCATTTCGTACTTCCAGTACACTACCTTCGACGAAAAACCTGTCGGGGAAGTTAATGTATTAATGCTGCAACCCGACCTGGACCCGTATACAGAGAAATACTCCAAAGACAGCCTTCAGATCTTAGATGAACTGCTGTCTCTGGCAGAACAGGGCTCCGGCGGAAAGATTGATTACTATATCGCGCCCGAAACGGCACTTCCGGGATACGGATCTATTTCCGAAGGGGGCATTGAACACAGTGCTTTACTCAACGGTCTGAAAAGCTATGCGGCGGGAAAACCGGGCGCTGTATTTGCAACAGGAATATCTTCACACCGTATCTTCACCAAAGAAGAGGACGCGCCGAAGAATGCCTATCAAAGCAGGCAAGGCATGTGGGTAGAGAGCTACAATACAGCGGTGCAGGTTACGCCAGCACAAAAAACGCAGGTATATCATAAAGGCAAACTGGTGCCGGGCGTGGAGATATTTCCCTACATTGGAACACTGAAACCCATTCTGGGTGACGCGATGCTGAATCTGGGTGGAACCGTAGCCTCATTGGGAATTGATGAGGAGCGCAAGGTTTTCAGCAACCCTTACAATTCAGGCAAACTGGCACCGGTAATCTGCTACGAAAGTATTTACGGCGAGTTTACGGGAGAATACATTAAAAAAGGTGCGAATTTCCTTGCCATTATGACCAACGACAGCTGGTGGGGCGTAAGCCAGGGACATAAACAACTGCTGTGTTATGCACGGTTACGGGCAATAGAGACCAGACGCGAGATCGCACGTGCGGCAAACAGCGGTATATCGGCACATATAAATGCACGGGGTGATATTGAAGCCGACACCTTTTACGGTGACCAAACTATCCTGTTTGGAAAAATTAAACTTTATGAAGGGCAAACAATTTACACCAGAACCGGTGATCTTCTGTCGCGAATCTGTATCTTTGCCCTCGGATTCCTTCTGTTTTACCCCATCCTGAAGAAACTTCAGGTTATGAAAGAAACATTTGGGAAGAAAAAGATATGATTTGCAGTTATTTAATTTACAAATATTTGCCTAAGTAATATTTTCTTCATAGTTTTGCAAACTCAAATAATTAAGTCAAAAAAGAACATCGAGATATGTCAAGAATTTGCCAAATAACAGGAAAGCGTGCAATGGTTGGTAACAACGTTTCCCACGCTAACAACAAAACGAAGCGTCGTTTTGAAATTAATTTGTTGGAAAAGAAATTTTACATTCCGGAAACAGAAGAGAACATTACACTGAAGGTTTCTGCTCACGGATTGAGGATCATCAATAAAGTTGGGATCGAGGAAGCAGTTCAGAGAGGAAAAAGAAACGGATTTATTAAATAATTAGTAATCATGGCAAAAAAAGGTAACAGAGTTCAGGTAATCCTGGAATGCACCGAGCATAAGGAAACAGGGATGGCCGGAATGAGCAGATACATCACCACCAAGAACAAGAAAAATACTACTGAAAGACTGGAGCTTAAGAAATACAATCCTGTTTTGAAGAAGTATACCCTTCACAAAGAAATTAAGTAATCTTTATAAAGAAATAGTACAATGGCAAAGAAAGTTGTAGCAACCCTGAAAGACGCCAGCTCTAAAAAGATGGCAAAAGTGGTAAAGATGAACAAATCTCCTAAAAGCGGAGCGTACATTTTTGAAGAAAAAGTAATGAACGCTGATGATGTTGATGCTTTCCTAAAGAAATAATCTACATTACAACGTAATGATATTGGACTACTCAAATTATTGGGTAGTTTTTTTATTTATCTTTGTATTGGCAGCTTACAGAGCTTAAATTCTTCTAAATTGTGCTGCTGTGTGCCTTAAAATATAACCGGACCTTTGCTGTCTGAAATCTGATATCTCCCCATATGAGTTGGTTTAAAAAAATATTCAATAAACAGGAAAAAGAAACACTAAACCAGGGTCTGGAAAAGTCCAGCCAGGGATTTTTTGATAAAGTATCCAAAGCGGTAGTAGGAAAAAGCAAAGTAGATGAAGATGTACTGGATGACCTGGAAGAAATCCTGATCCGTTCGGATGTGGGTGCTGCCACAACTGTAAAGATTATTGAAAGGATTGAAAAACGTGTAGCACGGGACAAATATGTAGGAACTGAAGAGCTGGACACGATTCTTAGAGAAGAGATTACCGGACTGCTGCTGGAAAACCCGCATGCCTCCACACAGAATATTGACGTCAGCAAGAAACCCTATGTTATTATGGTGGTGGGCGTAAACGGCGTTGGTAAAACTACAACCATTGGCAAGTTGGCTCATCAGTTTAAATCCGAAGGAAAAAAAGTGGTGCTTGGTGCTGCGGATACCTTCCGCGCAGCAGCTGTAGAGCAGCTCGTGATCTGGAGCGAACGTGTAGGTGTGCCGATCGTAAAGCAGGGCATGGGATCCGATCCGGCATCAGTGGCTTTTGATACAGTACAAAGCGGCGTGGCACAGGGTGCAGATGTGATCATTATTGATACAGCTGGAAGGCTTCACAATAAAGTGAACCTAATGAATGAGCTGACCAAGATTAAGAAGGTCATGCAAAAAGTTATTCCTGATGCGCCTCATGAGATCCTTTTAGTATTGGATGGATCAACAGGTCAGAACGCTTTTGAGCAGGCCAGGCAGTTCACGGCAGCTACTGAAGTGAGCGCTCTGGCAGTGACCAAACTGGACGGTACGGCTAAAGGTGGTGTAGTGATAGGAATCTCGGATCAGTTTCAGATACCCGTAAAATATATTGGGGTTGGAGAGAAAATGAACGATCTGCAATTGTTTAACGGTGCTGAGTTCGTGGACTCCTTTTTCAGACGCAGCTAGTCTTTTAAAATTTTAGTGTTTTTTTATATCATTTCAATAATTATATAGTCTTACTTCAAAAAGGTCCAACTTTAGCTTAGAGAAAGTAAATCAATAATAATTATTAACATTAAAATTTTAAAACTATGGGTATTTTAACTTGGATCATTTTTGGTCTTATCGCAGGAGCAATCGCAAAATTCATTATGCCGGGTAATCAGGGTATGGGTTGGTTAATGACTATCATTCTCGGTATCGTAGGCGCATTTGTTGGAGGCTGGATCGGAAGTATGTTCGGCTGGGGAACAGTAGATGATTTTGATTTCAGAAGCATTATCCTTGCAGTTGTGGGCGCCCTGTTAGTCCTCTGGATTTACGGTATGGCTACCAGACGTGGATAATCATTAAAAAAACAAAAAACAGATCCCTCACCAATAAAGGCGAGGGATTTATTTTTTTTACCTGCAAGAGTTGCTACTGAAGTCTTATTGTATATGGCATACCCATAATAATACCTGACTGTAGTTTGGGATTTGTTATCTGCTCAAAAAGCTGATAGTTCTCCTTACCAATTTTATTCTTGATGAATCGTGCAGAAATTTCATTCTCATTGAAATCTTGAAAAAACTGCTCCCATTGCGAGCGCTTTTTAGGATATTCGGCCACACTGTAATCTTTCACATTAGCTTTCTTGGCAGCAAATGCCAATGCATCTTTTAAGGATCCAAGTTCATCTACCAACCCATTTTGCTTCGCACGGGTACCGGACCAAACCCGGCCGCCACCAAGTTCATCAATCTGTGTATAGGACATTTTACGGTTTTGAGTAACAAAATGAACAAACCGTTTGTAGGTACCTTCTACGCTTTTGGTCATTACCCTCACTGTTCCCGGGGACACGCCGTTTATAAGGGAAAAGTTATTGGAATTGGCATTAGTTGTTACGCCATGCGCATAAATGCCGTTTCTGTTTGCCATCTCTTTGGCATAAGGTATCATTCCGAATACACCGATAGAACCTGTTATCGTATTTTGCTCAGAGTAAATTCTGTCCGCAGCCATTGCAATATAATATCCACCGGAAGCAGCATAATCGCCAAAGGAGACAACAAGTGGTTTTTTCTTTTTCAGTTGCTGCAGTTCAAATAATATCTCATCGGACGCATTTGCGCTTCCGCCCGGTGAATTAACCCTAAGGACTACCGCTTTCACATCTTCATCGTCTGTGAGTTTCTTAATATCTTTTACAAAATTCTGCGCATAGATATCTTTTGTTCCTTCACCGTTATAGATGGCGCCTGATGCATAAAGGACAGCTACTTTATTTTTGTCCGATTTGTCATCATCTTTATAAGAACGGATATATTTTGATAAACTAATCCGGTTAATATCATCCTTTTCCTTCAGTTTTAATTTTGATTTTAAGATGTCATCGTACTGGGATTTCTGAAGAAGTTTATCTGCAAGTCTGTGCTGCACGGTCAGTTCAGGAATAACTCCGTAAAGGCTGTCCACTACCATTGTTAGTTGTGCAGGGGAGATTTTTCTGGAAGCAGCTATTTTTGTAGAATTTACACTCCAGATATCAGTAAGGAGTGTGCTTAGCTGTTCGCGGTTTTCATCAGACATATCATCACGCATATATGGCTCTACCGCTGCCTTATATTTCCCGTGACGTATAACTTCAAGCCCAATCCCGTATTTTTCGGCAAAACTTTTCATGTACATCACTTCGGTACCCAGTCCTTTCAACTCAATTCCGCCGGAAGGATTTAAGTAATACTGATCTGCGACAGAGCCCAGGTAGTAGGCAGGCTGGGATACGGTATTTCCATATGCAAGAACAAACTTGCCGGATTTCCGGAAATCCTGCAGAGCATTCCGGATTTCATCCAACTGAGTCATTCCTGCACTGATGAAATCGGTTTCAATACTTATCCCTTCAATCTTAGAGTCAGATTTAGCTTTGTTGATTGCGTTTACTGCATCATAAACCAATACATTTTTGGAAGGACTGTTAAAAGCGAAAAGATCACCCTGATCTTCAGTGGGACTGTCAATAATATTGGTTTTCATATCGAGGGTGAGTACCGAGTTCTTTTTAACCTGCGTTTTGTTGTCGCCTGCAGCTGCACTCACAGCCATCATCAATATAAAAAAAACTGTAAATACGCCACCAATCAACAGGATTGCGACTATATTTGCAAGAACATTTCTGAAAAAACTTTTCATAATAATTATAGAATTTCAAGATATGTCGCACAATGAAGCCATTTTGTTACTGGGAAGCAACCTGGGAAGCACTGAAAAAAATATAAAAATGGCATTAGAGTTGCTAGAGAAGAGTAACTGCGTAATAAAACGTAAAAGTAAGGTACTGTTAACTGAACCTGTTGAGTTCAAATCTGAACATATATTTTGTAATATTGCAGTATTGATCAGTACAAATCTGTCGCCTGTATGTTTACTCAAGGAGGTAAAAAAAATTGAAAAGGAAATGGGACGCATGCAGGACAGCGGAGATGGCAGAGGATATATGGATCGGATAATTGATATAGACATTGTTACATTTAACGGAATACTTTTTATATCCGCATACCTTCAGATACCACATGTAAAACATTTGCATGGCCGGGATTTCTCAAAGGAACTGATTGCTGATCTACGTAGTGAAATTAACTAGAACAACAGCTTAAGGATAGAAGTTTTAAATGGTAAGGGATTTCATTTTGCTTCTCTGAATCAATATGCTGTTAAAGATAAAAAATCAATTATTAACATTAAAAATAATAAATTATGAAAGTAACTACCGCCGTACTTGCATTGTCGCTGGCTCTACCGTTTGCCGCGTCTGCGCAGGACTCTATCGCAGTAATGAGTAATGAATACCCAAATACGTATTCGTCAGGTTCTGCCAATGTTTATCCTTTTACACAGGATTCAAAAAGATTTAACGACTGGGCAATTTCTGCCGGTGTAGGTGTTCCGTTGGTACAAACTGCAGAACTCAATTCTATAAAATTCACAGAGAATGGAGGAAAAACAGTCTTTGGATACTCTGCGTATTTAAGCATTGACAAAGCTATTACTCATGCTTTTGGTTTAAAATTGCAGTACGATAGGGGTGAAACCAGACAAGGATGGTTTAATACAAAAAATGCAGATGCTACAGCTGCCGCACCAATTGGTGGACGCACCCAGTACGATGCCCTTTCGCTTTTAGGAGACATAAACCTTTCAAACCTTCTTAGACGCGTTGATAACAAATCACCATACAGATGGGCGCTTCATGCCTATGCGGGTATTGGTACGCTTGGTTTCAGAAATTATATTGAGGATGAAAACGGTCAACGACTAACAGGTGAAGTTGATCCTCTTACATTAGGTTCATTTATGTTTCAGGGAGGTACCGGTTTAAAATACAGACTGAATAACAGATTAGATGCTGAAGCAAGATTGATGTATATTTATACAGGAGATGACGAGTTTGATGGTATTGTACAACCATCGGACAAATCAGATAATTTCTTCAACGCCACTTTAGGTCTTACTTATAACATCGGTAAACACCAGTCCCACCTTTTCTGGCATGATCCTTTGCAGGAAATCTACTACAAATTAGATGTCCTTGCTGAAAAAAATCAGGATATTGAAGTTTGTAAAGCTGGTGACAACGATAATGACGGCGTTTGCGATGATTGGGACAGACAGCTCGATACTCCTGCAGGAGCACGCGTTGACGGTGCTGGTGTAGCATTGGATACTGACCTGGATGGCGTAATTGACCTATATGACAAGTGTGTTACTGTACCGGGACCGGTTGAAAATGACGGATGCCCAACATCAGGACCAATGAATGGCGGTGTTGTTACTGATGATACCAGAACCCTTGAAGGGATTGAGTTCGATCTTAACTCCGACAGAATTCTGCCATCAAACACTCCAATCCTTAACAACGCGATTAATTATATTAACTCTACTCCGGGAGCCTATAGAGTTGTTGGAGGAACGGATACAAGAGCAAGTGATGCTTATAACCAAAATCTTTCTCAAAGAAGAGCCAACACTGTTAAAAACTATTTGGTACAGAAAGGTGTAAGCAGCGGAAAACTTGAAGCTGTAGGCCGTGGTGAAAAAGATTTGAAATACGCAGAATGTGATCCTGCTACAAAATGTCCTGAATGGAAAAACAGAGCAAACAGACGCGTATATTTTGAAGCTAAATAATTAGTTTTTCAGTATATTTTAAGAAGCCACGCATTGCGTGGCTTTTTTTATGATTATGGATTAGATTCCTTATTTTTACGGGATGATTTCCACAAGCGATTTTCATGAACTGAAGTTGAAGACCCTAAAACATTTTTGGGGCCACACAACATTCAGGGAGCAACAGGAGGCAATCATCGATGATGTTTTGTCCGGCCACGATGTGGTTGCGCTGCTGCCCACCGGTGGTGGGAAATCGCTTTGTTACCAATTGCCTGCACTCTTATTACAGGGCACCTGTCTGGTAATATCTCCGCTGCTCGCACTTATGCGGGACCAGGTTACCCAACTTAAAGCTAACGGTATTGAAGCAGAATATCTGTCTTCCGAACTGGAGGATTTTCAGACTGAAATAATTTTCAGCCGCTGTCGCGACGGGCTGACCAGGTTGCTTTACGTATCACCGGAACGTCTTAACAATCCGGTATTCCTGGACAATATCCGTGACATTGAACTGTCCTTCATAGCAGTAGATGAAGCACACTGTATTTCGGAATGGGGCCAGGATTTCCGCCCAAGCTACCAAAACATTAAAGCTTTCCGCAATGAATATCCCGGGTTGTCCTGCCTGGCACTTACTGCAACCGCTACTCCGAAGGTCTTAGACGAAATCACAAACAGATTGGAACTGAGAAATCCTGTAATCTATCAGATGAGTTTCAAACGCGGTAATATAAAGGTTTTTACCGATCAAATAGCGGACAAGTACCAGAGGATACATGACCTTTTAAGGTACACTAAGAACGCAGGGATCATTTACACACGAACGCGAAGGGAAGCCGAAGAATTAACAAGATTCCTGAAGAGTAAAAATATCACACACGTAGATTACTATCATGCGGGCCTCACCTTAAAGGAAAAGCGACAGCGACAGCAACACTGGCTCCAGTTCCGGGATCAGGTGCTGATATCTACAAATGCATTCGGGATGGGTATCGACAAAGAAAATGTGCGGTTTGTGATTCACTATTCATGTCCCGCCAGTCTTGAGAATTATTATCAGGAAATTGGACGGGCCGGTCGCGACGGTGATGAAAGTTATGCATTTCTCCTTTGGAACGAACAGGAACTGCAAGCCTTTGATCAGTTGCTGAAATACCAGACACCGGATAAACGTGAATTCAATGTAATTATAACCTACCTCTATTCGCTGTTTCAAATCGCTGACACAGACCTTCCGGAAAAAACCCTTCAGCTGCATATCGACACCTTAAGGAGATTAAGCAAGTCATCCACGGGAAAGATCAAAAATATCCTGAACTTCATGCATAATCAGGAACTTATTTATGTGAACAGTCATAAAAGCCTGTCGTCACTGGAACTTAAACTCTTGCCTGACGAAATAGACCAACTCCCAAAAAAAGATGCCTACTTCCTGGAACTCCTGCTTCGTAACCTGGCAGGAATTTCTGCCCGGAAAGTAATGTTCAGCGAAGTTAATCTTAGTACGAAAATCGGCGTAGACGTTCTTTTGCTGAAGGAGCGAATCCGCGAACTGCAGGCTAATGGTCATCTGGAATATATTGACGGTGCACTTTCCAGCATAAAATTTCTTCAGCCACGAAATGACCGGGTACTGAGCTCAAAATACTGGAATCTTTTTTATCAGATCCAGAGAAACAAACTGCAGAAATGGGAGGAAATGAAATTTTATGTACGCAACAGGGACCACTGTAAGATGAGGATGATCCTATCCTATTTCGGCGAAAAAAATTCGAAGGACTGTGGGCAGTGTGTAGTGTGCAATTCCAGGAAAGGACATTCTGCCAAATCAATCACCGGCGAAATTGAAAATGTGCTTAGCCGCAATGCCTGTACGGCAGATGAAATTGCCATCCAGCTTAACTATTACGAAAAAGAGAAGATCCTGGAGCACCTTATTCTGTTACTGGACGCCGGCAAGGTTAAAATGCTTAATTTCCGAACCTACGCCCTGGCATAATCAGCACATTCTAAACTATGAAAATGAATATGAAACCCTTAAGAACCGTATTTTTCGGCACTCCCGAATTTGCAGCCAGCAGCCTGAAGGCAATTCATGACTCAGCACATCAAATCGTTGGCGTGGTGACTGTTCCGGACAAGGCAAGCGGCCGCGGTCAGAAAATTAATGAATCACCCGTAAAAAAGTATGCTGCCGAACATAATCTCCCGGTGTTTCAACCGGAAAAACTTAGAAACAGTGAGTTTCTGGAGCAGATGAAAAGCCTGGACGCTGACGTGTTCGTAGTTGTGGCTTTCCGGATGATGCCCAAGGTACTTTTTGAGCTGCCGAAACTGGGCACCTTCAACTTACATGCATCATTGCTGCCGGATTACCGTGGCGCCGCACCTATTAACTATGCCATCATCAACGGCGAGACAAAAACGGGAATAACCACTTTTTTCATTAACGAAAAAATAGACGAGGGTCATATCCTGCTGCAGCATGAGGTGGAAATAACTCCTGACGACAATGCCGGCACACTACATGACCGGTTAATGGAGAAAGGCGCTCAGCTGGTGGTAAAGACACTGGATGGCCTTGCGCATGAAAACTTAGCTGAAACACCTCAGCAGGAAAAAGAACAGGTTAAGAACGCCTTTAAAATCTACAGGGAGGACACCCGGATAAACTGGCAACAGAACGCGGTAACCATTCACAACTTCGTGCGCGGACTTTCACCCTACCCATGTGCCTTTACCAAACTCAAAATCGGAGCGGAAGAAAAGACACTGAAAATTTACGCCGGTATAACGGAGGAAACTGAAATTGACGAGCCTGCAGGCCATCTGTTAGCAGACCGGAAGAATTTCAAGATCATGACTGGCAGTGGATGGTACCTACCTTTGGAAGTACAGCTGGAAGGCAAAAAAAGAATGGGCATCAAAGATTTCCTGAACGGTTTAGGATCTTATGATAACATTACTGTTATAATGTAAATAAAAATCGTTGCTGAAACAGTTCGGCAACGATTTTTTTATGATGGCAGCAGTTTAAAACTAACCCTGCTTTCTGTGCGTGCTTTTAGGAGCAGATTTGACAGCAGAAGTAGAGGCTTTCACCTTCGGTGCAGCTGTTTTTTCAGCTTTTCCAGCCGTTTTCTTTTCTGCCGGCTTTAGCTCTACTTTTTCTTCTGCCTGCTGATCTTCGGCGCTCACTTCATCTCTCTTGAAACTGTCCTTATGTATGAATCCTGCTTTATGCAGAATATTGTACCACTGAGCCAGTTTTTTAATGTCAGAAACGTAAACTCTGTCCTTGTCATAATCCGGAAGCGCTGACGACATAAATTCTCTCAGTTCTGCCTCGGTGGACTTATGAGAAATGGTTTCGCCGAATTCATTAGCTTTTGCGATATTTTCAAAAACTTCAAACAGAGGTACCTCCTTATCCGTTGTAAACATAGCAATGTTATCCAGCAAACTTACCTGACTGGAGTTACCTATGCTCACTTTTTTCTTGGTGCTGACATCCTCAATGATAAAGCCGTTTTTCAGTTGTGAAACCAGCTTGAACAGTCCCGGTTTTCCGGAAATTGAAATAATTTTTTCTAACTCCATATTCTTTGTTTAAAATTTAGTCACGTTGTCAACGTCACTTATTTAACTTACAGTTTTCTGTTTGTACTCCCTATTTGGGAAACCTCATTTTATAGTCAACATTTACATCACCCTGCATAATCCTGCCCAATTTTCCTTTCACCAGTTTTTTCTTAAGCGACGACAGGTGATCGGTAAAGAGAATTCCTTCAATATGATCATACTCGTGTTGTATAACACGGGCACGAATATCGGAAAAAGTTTCGGTATGCTTTACAAAATTCTCGTCAAAATATTCAATCACGATGGTTTCTTTTCGCTTCACATCCTCACGTACATCCGGGATAGAAAGACAGCCTTCGTTGAACTTCCATTCAGGACCACTTTCCTCCAAAATCCTGGCATTGATGAATACTTTACGGAAGTCTTTTAATTCCTCTGCAATATCTTCATAATCCTCGTCTTCAGCCAGCGGACTAACATCTATGCAAAAAAGACGGATGTCCAGACCTATCTGTGGGGCGGCAAGACCAATACCGTGAGCACTGTACATAGTCTCATACATGTTCTGAATCAATTCCTTAAGATTAGGATAATCTTTATCAATGTCCTGACCTTTCTTCCTTAAGACCGGATCTCCAAATGAACGGATTGGTAATATCATTTCTGTATCTGTTGTAAATAATTCTGTAAAATTATGGTAGCACTTATCTTGTCGATCAATGCCTTGTCCTCCCGTTTTTTCTTGCTCATGCCACTTTGTGAAATATAAAGTGAGGCAAGTTTAGAGGTAAAACGTTCATCCATACGGTGAACAGGTATCGCCGGGAATTCCCTTTCGAAAACCCTGATAAAAGCAAGGATATCCTTCTCAATTTCAGAAGCATTTCCCTGCAGGTTGGTGGGGAGACCAACTACTACTGCATCAACTTTATTGGCTTGATAATAACGCTTCAGGAAATCAAAAAGTTTGGCATTTTCCACGGTTTCGAGACCACTGGCGATAATCTGCATGTCATCTGTGACAGCGATGCCCACTCTTTTCTTTCCGTAATCGATTCCCATTATCTGTCCCATCGGGCGCAAATTTACTAATTTTAAGTGGTTTAGGAGCCGCATTTTAATTCGGTGAAAGGTTTAATGGAAATTTATTTATAATTTTAATTCTCCAAATTCAAAACATTAAATGAAAAAATTATTACTCATTAGGCACGCCAAAAGCGACTGGCCAGAGAACACAGACGATTTTGACAGACCACTGGCCATCCGCGGCCAATCTGATGCCCAAAAAATGGCTCAATATCTTAAGGGACAGGAAATCGAAATTGAACAGTGGATTACCAGCCCAGCTGTACGGGCGAAGAATACCTGTGAAATATTTTGCAATACATTCTGTAAAGATTTCAGTACGGACGAAAAACTATACCAACCCTCCGAGCGAAACATTATGTCCGTACTCTATGATCTGGATAGTGAGACAAGTTCCGTGGCGCTGTTTTCACATAATAACGGGATCTCCAATTTTGCCAATACAATGACAGAGGATGTATTCCTGTTTCCTACCTGTGGCGTAGCCGGTTTTGAAGTGAACTGCAGTTCCTGGCTGGACTTCGAAGCAGCAGATAAAAAATTAATCTTCTTTTACGAACCCGAAACAATCTGATCCTCAGCGGGCGCGTTAGGCTTGAGAAAGGAAAAACTCAAATTACCGTATTTTCTGGTGTCTGTTATATTTTCATGAACCGGCACCTTCTTCGTGGGATGTTCCAGCACGAAAACCCCATTTTCTTTTAGGTAATTGTTGTTAAGAACCAATGAGATCAATTCCGAGTATTTCTTTTCGTCCAGGTCAAAAGGCGGATCGGCAAAAATAAGATCAAACTGCTTTCTGCCACGGTTTTTCTTCAGCCAGTCGAAAGAATCGCCACGCTGCACATTAATCTGAAGCTGCATTTCGAGTTCAGCCGATGTGCTGTTAATAAATCCGGCATGTTTTGCGTTCATTTCTACTGCCGTCACATCCTGGCAACCCCGAGAAGCGAACTCCAGGGAAATAGACCCTATGCCCGCGAAAAGGTCCAGTGCCGAAACATAGGACAGGTCATAGCGGTTTTCAAGCATGCTGAAGAGCGCCTCTTTGGCAAAGTCGGTTGTTGGCCGTACATCAAAATTTTTAGGAGCCAGAATTCTTTTGGCTTTCCATTTACCTGCAATTATTCTGAACATATATTATTTTTTTTATCCGCACCGCGTTAGGAATTAACCAGGAATTTGCGCTTGGGAAGGTTATCAAATACGATCTTCAGGTTCTTTACAAACTTCTGAAGTTCGGATATAAAGGTTTCGTTTTCCGATGTTTCACCATAAACAAAAAACCGTGTCTCACCCAGACCGAAACCAATTTTGCTTAGGCTGAACATAATAAAGTAAAGAAAATCCACTTCAGAATTCACATCAAGGTTGTTGTAAAGCACAACTTTACGGCTTTCCAGCGCAAAAAACTCACACTGGTTGTTGTATAGGTTGATATGGATTTCCTTTCTTCCTTTCGGAGAGATGGTATTTAAAAACTTCTCACCGGAAAAATTAAACTGAGCCGGAATATGTGTCTGCTTTATTAGCGTATACAGATCCTTTGGAAATGTATAATAAAACTGCACTTTATACTTTTTGTTTACAGACAGCATCAATTCCTCCCCTTCTGGCTGCACTGGCGAATTAAATGAAATAAGATCCTGTCCTAAATCATGCCTGTCAAAACCCTCAGGCATCAGCGTGAAGTGATTGAGTGCAGAAAGCACTGATACTGAAGAAAATTTCGTCTGCAGTATTTCCGAAAGTTTACTGCTGATGGACTGTTCCGGCATTTCTTCACTTACGAAGAAAGACGATTCGGAAAGGACGCTTTTGTTTCGGAGAACCTGGTAAATAAGCCCGTCCCGCGTGAAGAGTAAGTTTAATTTTTCCATCTTGAAGTGGACAAATTTATTAAATAAATCCCGGCTTCGGAAATGAGCCCTTTCTTATTATGAAATAATCCTAACTTCGTATTAATCTAACCTCACTAAAAACTTCGGAAATGAAAAAGGCCGCTTTTATACTGCTACTGTCGTTCAGCTCATTTGTACTTGCACAGAAAAAAGTTAAAAATCAGATTATTGAAGCCTCCTGCGGCATGTGTCAGTTCAAGCAGAAAACTGACAAAGGATGTGTACTTTCAGTAAAAATAGACAGTAAGGTTTACACAGTTACCGGTACGGGAATCAATGACCATGGCGATGCTCACGGTGATGACGGCTTCTGCAACAGGATCAGGAAAGCCAAAGTTTCGGGAGAAATAAAGGGTTCTGCGTTTGCTGCTTCCGAATTCAATTTGCTGCCCCTCCAGTAAATTCAGTCAAATTTCACGGTTACAGAGCCGGACTGATGATGAAGGATTGCGTTATTATAAAACTCCAGGCCGGATTGCCCGCTAAGCACATCGTGTACCATCTGCTGTAAGACTCCGTCGCCAATTCCGTGTATGATTTCCAGATTTTTAAGATGATTCTTCCTGCAGAAGTCCAGTGTTTCGGTTAATTTTTCCTTTTGCATAAAGAGCCTTTCAAAACTGCTGTAGCGGGAAGCGTCCTTAACCAGATTTTCAAAATGAAGATCAAGTATCAGTGGTTTTTTATTATGTTTTTTTGATGATATCTTACGTGCTTCATTTTTCACCTGTACCTGCAGTCCATCATAAATTGAGGCATTCTGAACCACCAGTTTACTTTTTGGGTATTGATGAGTAAAACCATAAGTATCGCGAAAGACCACGGTTTCTCCATGGACTGAAGTTATTGTGCCGCCCAGATCATCGTCCAGTACAGAAACATGTTCCCCTATTTTCATTTGGCTCCCAGTTCAATGATTTCCAGATTGTCTATATTTCCATTAGATACTTCAAAGCGCATCATTGTCCGCATCTTATGCCAGCCTTCTTTGCCGCAAGCTCCCGGATTAAGGTGCAGAAGCTGATTTTCCTTATCATACATCGCCTTCAAAATATGCGAATGTCCGGAGATAAATAATTTTGGTGTCTGGCTGGCGATTTCTCTTTTACTCAGCGGCGAATATTTTCCCGGATAACCGCCTATATGAATCATCAGCACCTCTACCCCTTCGCAGAAAAACCTGTTCACTTCGGGAATACATTTCCGGATGGGTTCGCCGTCTATATTACCATAAACTCCCCGCAGCGGTCTTATTTCTTCCAGAGCTTTCAGAACTTCTGCACTGCCAAAGTCTCCGCAGTGCCAAACCTCATCGGCTGCTGCGGCGTATTCCAGGATACGCTGGTCCATATGAGAATGAGTGTCCGACAGCAGTAAAATTTTCTTCACGCTGCAAAATTATTAAAATATATCAGGCTTTTGAAACCGAAGAGCAGTTTGTGCACCAGGCAGTGAGAAGGAAGGTCCGGAAAATTTCCTAAATTTGTAAAAATTCTAAATAAATGCCTAAAATATCCAACAGAGCTGCAGAAATGCCGGCTTCGCCAGTTAGAAAACTTGTTCCTTATGCTTTGCAAGCGAAACAGAAAGGAGTTAAGGTGTACCATCTGAATATTGGACAACCGGACATAGACACTCCGAAAAGCGCCATAGATGCACTAAAGAATATTGATCTTAAGGTGTTGGAATATGCACTTTCTGAAGGTAATCTGGAATACCGCACAGCTCTTAGGGATTATTACCATTCATTAGGATTTACAGATTTAACAACAGAAAATTTCATCGTAACCAACGGTGGGTCCGAGGCTCTTAATTTTGCCTTGTCCACCCTTTGCGACGATGGTGATGAGGTGATTATTCCTGAACCGTATTATGCCAACTATAACGGTTTTACCAGCACATTCAACATAAAGGTGGTTGCAATCCCGTCTACAATTGACACCGGATTTGCACTTCCCGTTATTGAAGAATTTGAAAAAAAGATCACGTCAAAAACACGTGCGATCATCATCTGTAATCCGGGAAATCCAACAGGATACCTGTATACCCGCGAAGAGTTGCAGCAATTGGCCAATATCGCGCTGAAACACGACATTGTTATTATTTCTGATGAAGTTTACCGCGAATATGTATATGACGGCAAGCAGCAGATTTCTATGTTCGATTTTCCTGAACTGGCAGAAAACTGCATCATTATAGATTCTGAATCCAAGCGTTATTCCATGTGCGGTGCCAGAATTGGCTGCATGATCACCCGTTCCAAAACCATTCACGATGCGGCCATGCTTTTCGCTCAGGCAAGGCTTTCACCGGTTCTTTTAGGTCAGATTGCGGCCACTGCAGCACATAAAGATGATGCTGCCTATATTTTGCAGGTTCGCAACGAATATACACATAGACGCAATGTACTGGTGGATCTTCTGAACGGAATTCCGGGGGTAATTTGCCCGAAGCCTAAAGGTGCTTTCTACTGTGTGGCCGAACTTCCTGTTGATGATTCGGAAAAGTTTGCGCAATGGTTACTGGAACATTATTCCAACAACAACGAAACAGTAATGGTAGCGCCGGCAGGTGGTTTTTACAGTGATCCGGAACTGGGTAAGAAGCAGGTTCGTATTGCATATGTTCTGAAAGAAGAAGATTTGCGCCGCAGTGTGGAACTCCTGAATGATGCGCTTCAGAAATACCGCGAGGAATTCAGCCTTTAGAATTTCGCCAATTTACTTCCACAGAATATGATCATTCTTGAAAATCATTCCTTAAAAGAGCATAATACTTTTGGGGTAGATGCATCCGCACGTTATTTTGCAGCCGTGTCTACCCTGGAAGATTTAAAATCCGTAATGAATTTTGCGAAAAGCAACAATCTGCCCACACTCATGCTCGGTGGCGGCTCTAATGTGCTTTTCACAAAAAATTTTGAAGGTGTTGCCATTCAGATCAACTTTAAAGGAATCGAAGAAACTATTCTCAGTGATGATGAGGTTTTGGTAAAAGCTCAGGCCGGCGAAAACTGGCACTCGTTTGTTCAGTTCTGCCTTCAGAAAAATTATGGCGGACTGGAAAACCTTTCGCTGATTCCGGGAAACGTAGGAACATCACCCATGCAGAACATCGGTGCTTATGGCACTGAAATCAAAGACACTTTTGCAGGCTGTACGGTTTTAAACCTTTTGACCGGAGAAACTGAGGAATTCAGCCACGAAAAGTGTAGGTTTGGTTACCGGGACTCAGTTTTTAAGCAGGAAGGCAAAGGAAAATACATTATTCTGGAGGTCAGTTTCAGGCTCAGCAGAAGAAATCATGTTATAAGGGCCGGATACGGCGCCATCCAGTCGGAACTGGAAAACATGGGAGTAACCAATCCTGGTATTCAGGATATCTCCACCGCTGTTATTAACATCCGTAAGAGCAAGCTTCCGGACCCTAAAGTTTTGGGCAATGCAGGCAGCTTCTTCAAGAATCCCACTATACCGGCAGAACAGTTCAGGTATGTTCAGGAAAGATTCCCCGGAATCCCAAACTATCCGGCTGGCAATCTGGTAAAGGTACCCGCCGGCTGGCTGATAGAGCAGTGTGGATGGAAAGGAAAACAAATTGGAAATGTAGCCTCACACGAACTTCAGGCGTTGGTGATCGTCAATAAAACCGGAAATGCTTCCGGGAAGGAAATCTTCGACTTTTCAACGAAAATCATTGATTCGGTGAAAGAAAAATTTGGTATTGAGCTTGAAAGGGAAGTAAATATAATCTGATAATTCCGGAATTAACTCATCCTTTTATCAGCATTTTTACTCTAAGCAAAAACTATCTAGAATTACTTTTAGAATAGCTGTCCATAATCCTTGCGGATGGCCAAATTATCAAATCAGCAAATCATCACATCCACATATTACCTCATCGCCGCATCTTCTATACGTTCTTCAAATAATCACTATTTTTGCAAAGCCTAAAATCAACTTCATAGGCAAATACCACTTTATGGAACTCATACACCGCAACTTACTGATCGGAATCCACGACGCTTTACAGGAAACCTTCTTTCAGGAAAGAAAATATGCCGACAAGGTCATAGAAAGGCTTCTTAAAGCTCATAAAAAATGGGGCAGCGAAGACCGAAAAGTCGTTTCCCAGATATTTTACGATATTATACGCTGGAAAAAGCGCCTTGAATATTATATGGGCGAAAGCGTAAAACCAAACAACGTTTACAAACTCATCCTTGCCTACTGTCTTTGGAGCAAGACTCATTATAAAAAATTCGAGGAGTTTGATGGAATTAAAACTGCTGATATACTGACCAAGCTCAAGAAAAACACCGTTCCTAACAAGGCGGTTGAACATTCCATTCCGGAATGGCTTGCAAGCACCCTGGAAAAGGAACTGGGCAGCTCATGGGAGCGTGAAATGAACGCGCTTAACGAACAGGCGCCTACAATCTTACGCGCAAACACACTGAAAACCACTGCCAAAGAATTGGTTTCTGATCTTAAAGATGAAGATGTGGAAAGTTTCCAGATACGGAATTATCCCGATGCGGTTCAGTTGGAGGAAAAGAAAAACGTATTTATAACCTCCGCATTCAAGGACGGATTATTCGAGGTTCAGGATGCGTCTTCGCAAAAAATCGGCGAGTTGCTGGACGTTCAGGAAGGCATGCGTGTGGTTGATGCCTGCGCCGGTGCCGGCGGTAAGACCTTGCACCTGGCGGCCCTCATGAAAAACAAAGGTCAGATCATCGCTTTGGACATTTATGAATGGAAACTGGCAGAACTGAAACGCCGGGCGAAACGAGCCGGAGCTCACAATATAGAAGCAAGGTTTATTGAAGACAATAAAGTAATTAAGCGCCTGCACGAAAAAGCGGACCGCCTGTTGATAGATGCTCCGTGTTCCGGACTCGGGGTACTGAAGAGAAATCCGGATTCGAAATGGAAAATAGACCAGGATTTCATAGACCGTATTAAGAAGGAACAGCAGCAAATCCTGCAGGATTATTCAAAAATGCTGAAGAAAGGCGGAAAGATGCTGTACGCAACATGTTCCATCCTGCCAAGCGAGAATAACGAACAGGTGGAAACCTTCCTAAAGAACAATGCTGAATTCACCCTTCTGAAAGAAGAGAAGGTGATGCCCAGTGCCGGATTCGATGGTTTCTATATGGCACTTATTGGAAGGAACGCCTGATCAACTTTAATACAAAATCACTAAACAGCTTTCGGGCTGTTTTTTTTGTGAAAAATTTTTACCTGAAAGGCATCAAAAAAATTCAAATGTGAAATTTATTCCCCATAACCATGCAATTATCAGTATTTTATAATACATATGGTATTTTTTATTTGCTTTTATTAATCATATCAATAAGTTTGTATCAGATAAAAAACCAATAACCAAAAAACAGTTTATTATGTGTGGAATCGTATGCTTGCTTGATGCAAAACAAAAAACAGAAACGTTACGGCCTCAAATCCTACAGATGTCCCGAAAAGTCAGGCACCGCGGTCCGGACTGGAGCGGAATTTTCCAGGACGAAAATGTAATCTTCTCCCATGAACGTCTGGCAATTGTAGACCCGGCATCCGGTAAACAGCCTCTTTTTACCAAAGACGGCAAGGTAGTCCTGGCTGTAAACGGCGAAATATATAACCACCGGGAACTGCGTGCAGAATTTCCGGACTATGACTTCCTCACACAGTCCGACTGCGAAGTTATTCTGGCACTTTACCGTCGTCACGGCAAGGATTTTCTGGAAAAACTGAACGGCATATTTGCCTTCGCACTCTATGATTCAGAAAATGGGGTATATCTCGTGGGACGGGACCATATGGGAATTTGTCCTTTGTATCAGGGCTGGGACCGCAATGGAAATTACTATGTCGCTTCTGAGCTGAAGGCTCTGGAGGGAATTTGCAAATCCATAGAAGTTTTTTTGCCCGGTCATTTCCTGTTTAGTGCCGAAGGTTTTGAAATGCAGAAATGGTATCACCGTGATTGGGAAGAATATAACAGTGTGGAAGATAATGTAACGGATATCAGTAAAATAAAGGAAGGTCTGGAAGCAGCGGTACACCGCCAGCTGATGAGTGATGTACCCTATGGCGTTCTGCTTAGTGGCGGCCTGGACTCTTCCATTATCGCAGCAGTAACAGCCAAGTATGCACGAAACCGTATTGAAAGTGGCGATCAGGAGGAGGCGTGGTATCCGCGTCTGCACAGTTTTGCAGTCGGTCTGGAAGGATCTCCCGATCTGGTAGCTGCGCAAAAAGCTGCAGAGCACATCGGTTCCATACATCACGAGGTTCATTTCACTGTTCAGGAAGGCCTGGATGCCATCCGTGATGTCATTTACCATCTGGAAACCTATGACGTTACCACTGTAAGAGCATCTACACCAATGTATCTTTTGGCACGGGTTATCAAGTCCATGGGTATTAAAATGGTGCTGTCCGGCGAGGGCAGTGACGAACTTTTCGGTGGATATCTCTATTTCCACAAAGCACCAAATGCAAAAGAATTCCACGATGAAACAGTAAGAAAATTAGGCAAACTGCACCTCTATGACTGCCTTCGCGCTAACAAAGCACTTATGAGCTGGGGAATTGAAGGTCGGGTTCCGTTTCTGGATAAGGAATTTATGGATGTTGCGATGAACGTGAACCCTAAAGACAAGATGATCAGTCTGGCAGAAGGCAGGATGGAAAAATATGTACTCAGGAAAGCTTTCGAAGATCTGTTACCGGAAAGTATCGCTTGGCGACAGAAAGAACAGTTCTCGGACGGTGTGGGATACTCCTGGATCGACTCCCTGAAAGAGGCTGCTGAAACTGAAGTCTCAGATGAAATGATGGTCAATGCTAAATTCAGATTCCCGCTTAACACTCCGCAAAATAAGGAAGAATACCGCTATAGGACAATATTTGAAGAACACTTCCCCAGTGAAACCGCTGCAGCTACAGTACCGTCAGTTCCGTCGGTGGCCTGTTCTACCCCGATAGCTCTGGAATGGGATGAGGCTTTCAAAAATTTGAGTGATCCAAGCGGGCGGGCAGTAAATGTACACGAGGAGTCCTATTAACATATTCATTTTACTTCATCGAAAATAAATCACCCAATAAAATGCTGTAAATGTGATTGTTCCACAGTAAACCGCATAAAAATAAAATAATTATTAATTTGAATTTTAACAAAGGCACCGTAAGTTTATCCAATAATTAACTATATTTGGAAAATACTTAACAATTCAAAAAAATGAGAAGAAACATAATTCTACTTTTTACTGCGTTGCTGGCTTTTAACTTGTCTTTTGCACAAAATAAGTTTGAATCGGTAATGAATTCAAAAAAACTGGGCGTTTCATACAAAAATGTAAAATCGAAAGACAAGGAAGATTTTTATCAGCAGTATTTCTGGCTTACAAAAGTGGACGAACTGCAGGCATACCCACACCTGAAGGAAATAAAGCCGAGAGTACTTTATTCTTTTGTAAAGGAAATTATGCCGCAAATCCCCACAAAAACTCTTACTAAGGAAAATAAGAAGTTCAGAGATGATGCTGAGCTTTCACTGGACCAGTATTTTAAGAACAAAGACTGGACAAACCCAGTGATGGCACTTAACCTGCTAACTTACGTAGATCCTCAAAATGAGAAATATTTTTCTGTCGTTAAGCCCGAAAGCGTAGTTACCATGCTTCCGAAAAAGCTCTACTCTTTTACATCAGAGAATCAGAAAACTCAGGAGCAGAAAATTTACTATATGTGGATTGATGAAGACGAGTATAAGATTGTGGACATTGTTCCTGATCCTAAGAAAAACGAAGTGTTTTACAGTGAGTTAAAGACCATTCTGCCTAACTATTCTTTCCCAAACTTCGTGCCTGAAAGCGCCAGGATGGGCGATAAGAAAGTGAAGAGCGATGCTGATTATTACTATATCACAGCTTTTCAGGTGGGCAATGATAATATAGTTTACAAAACCCTGAGTTTTGAGGATTATATCTTTGTAAGGTATAAGAAAGACGGTGGTCCCTGGACCGACGTTGAACACAGAGACAAAAAATACTAAAAATCAAACCTGCCAAATAAGGCAGGTTTTTTTTGGTCTATAGTGAAAGGGATACTTAACACCATGCCGCAGCTATTTAGGTTCATTTTTTGATGATACATTTCAATGCCCGATTCTTCAAAGATTTTTGACACACCCACCAAAAGAATTCTTCCTTTCATACTGGCTACTGCGATATTCATGCAGATGCTGGACTCCACAATCCTGAATACTTCCCTGCCCTCCATAGCTGCTGACCTGCACGAGTCGCCGCTGGATATGCAGAATACCATCATAAGCTACGTTCTCACGCTTGCATTGTTCATGCCCGTAAGCGGCTTTCTGGCAGATAAATTCGGCACTAAGAAAGTTTTTATATTTTCCATTGTAGTATTCAGTTTGGGATCCTTGTTCTGTGCCGCATCGCAAAACCTTAGTCAGCTAGTTATTTCGCGCGTAGTGCAGGGTCTTGGCGGCAGCTTGATGACACCTGTTGGCCGTTTGGCACTCATCCGCACCTACGACAGGAACGAACTGTTGCCGGCACTTAATTACGCTATTGTTCCCGCTCTGATAGGTCCGGTGCTTGGTCCGCTGGTAGGCGGTTATATGGTAGATTATCTCTCATGGCACTGGATTTTCCTCATTAACATACCCATCGGTTTAATAGGTATTTTTCTTAGTCTGAAATACATGCCCGACTACAAATCCGAAGAAATCAGTTTTGACCTCAAAGGCTTTCTTATTTTCGCTTCAGCCTCACTGCTTCTTTCGGTTGCGCTGGAACTTTTCGGCACTTCCGCACATACAACGCCGGTGCTGCTGATTTTTGTTCTTGGCTTCCTGATGATCTATTATTATTACCGGCATGCAAGTAAGACTGCAGACCCTATCTTCCCACTGAATCTTTTCCAGGTAAGGACTTTCCGCGTCGGGGTGCTGGGAAATCTGGCTACGCGCCTGGGCATCAGTTCGGTGCCGCTGCTCCTGCCACTCATGATACAGATTGCCTATGGCCAAAGTGCGGTAATATCGGGCTGGATTGTAGCACCTATGGCTCTGACGGCCATGTTTGGAAAATCGTCCGTCATCAGAATTCTGAACAGGTTCGGCTACAGAAAAACTCTCATGATCAATACCTTTATCATCGGAATCCTGATTTGCTGCATGGGAATTCCCGGTATTAACACATCAATATGGTGGTTCCTTCCCATCATAGCGGTTCTGGGATTCTTCAATTCCATACAGTTCACTTCTATGAACACCATTTCCCTGGCCGACCTGCGTAACAGCCATACCAGCAGCGGAAACTCTCTCCTGGCAGTGAACCAGCAGCTGGCCATTGGTTTCGGTATCGCTTTCGGGCTCATCGTACTGAAGATATTTGAAGGCAACACCGCATTAATGCACGGTAATCCACACTTAGCATTCAGGTACACTTTTATAGTGGTAGGGCTTCTCACCATTCTTTCCGGGTTTGTATTTCGCAGGCTTCATTCCAGGGATGGTGAGAATATGAGGTCCGCCCACGGATAGCCGCAATCATGGCACAGAGCAACAGAGCCGATTTCTTAACGTATGTCAATGTGCAGGCCTTCCTTAGAAACTATCTTTGTAAGGAATCCATAAGAATATAAATATGAAAATAGCACTTATCGGCGCTACAGGATTTGTAGGAAAAGCCATACTGAATGAACTTCTTGAAAGGAATTATGAAGTTAATGCCATCGCCAGAGATACGTCAAAGATTTCTACCGAAAATGGTAAACTTCAAAAGACTCAGGTCGATGTTTTTGATGAGGGAAAACTTTCCGAAACGATAAAAGGCAGCGACGCCATTATCAGCGCGTACAATCCCGGGTGGAGCAATCCTGATATACATGAAGAATATCTGAAAGGAGCACTTGCGATAGAAAAAGCAGCAGAGGAGTCAGGCGTGAAAAAACTGATCGTGATTGGAGGAGCAGGAACTCTGAAATTAGACGGAAATTATATCGTGGACGGACCCGATTTTCCAAAAGAAATCTATCCTGGTGCGAGCGCAGTGCGTAATTATTTTGTGGAAAATCTCAGCAAAAATGAAACTCTCAACTGGGAATTCTTCAGCCCCGCTCTGGAAATGAACATGTATAGCAGCGACAAAGAAAAGACAGGAAAATACAGGCTCGGAACTGAAAGTCCGGTTTTCGACAGCGAAGGCCGTTCGCGTCATTCCGTACAGGACCTTGCTGTAGCGGTGGTAGACGAACTTGAGAATAAAAAATTCAACCGTCAGATTTTCACCGCTGCCTATTAATTTAAAACTTCAGAATAATCAGATATGAAAAAAATAGAATTTGGTTTAATGACATTCGCCGATGCGGCTCCCGAAACCACTGCGAATTCGGGACAGAATGCGCATCGCAGAATTAATGAGCTTCTGCAGGAAATAAAGTTGGCGGATGATCTCGGAATAGAAATTTACGGCGTGGGCGAACATCACCGGCCGGATTACGCGGTGTCCTCACCTACCACTGTGCTCGCCGCCGCCGCCGCAATTACCACAAATATTAAACTTACTTCCGCAGTAACCGTTTTGAGTTCTGAGGATCCGGTAAGGGTCTATCAGCAGTTTGCTACGGTAGATGCTATTTCGGGGGGCCGTGCCGAAATTATGGCCGGTCGAGGCTCGTTTATTGAGTCCTTCCCTCTTTTTGGGTATGACCTGGACCATTATAACGAGCTTTTCGAAGAAAAGCTGGACCTTCTGTTGGAAATTAACAAGTCAGAAATGGTAAGCTGGTCCGGACAGCACCGTGCTTCAATAAATAATTTAGGGGTTTACCCGCGTGCCGTGAAGGGAGAAATCCCCGTGTGGCTGGCTGCGGGCGGCACGCCGGCCTCAGCAATTCGGGCTGCAAAACTGCATTTGCCGCTTATGCTTGCTATTATTGGCGGTATGCCGCAACAGTTTACTCCGTTTATCAACCTCTATAAAAAAACTGCTCTGGAAAATGGTGTGAAGCCCGAAGACCTGCAGGTTGGAATTAACAATCATATGTTTATTGGCGAAGACGGCGATAGGGTTGCTGATGAATACTTCCCGCATTACGCGCAGATGATGGACCGGGTGGGCAAAAGCCGTGGGTGGCAACCGATGACCCGTCAGCAGTTTGAATTCATGCGCTCGCCGGAAGGTTCCCTTTTGGTCGGAAGTGTGGAACAGGTAGTTGACAAGATTGTATACGAATATCAACTGTTTGGATTTACACGTTTCCTGGGCCACGCCAGCCTGGGCTTCGTGCCGCATGAGCTTACCATGAAATCCATCGAACTTTACGCTACACAGGTAGTACCGGAAGTCAAGCGCCGGCTTGGAGTTGTTTAAAAACATCTGATCTATTTTCACTAAATTCGTGTTTGAGTTTTCCAAAATAGGTATAACTCAGAGTTCCACTATTAAAACATTTCACCATGTCTAACCTCGGATTAATTATAGAAGAGAAAGCTGCAGACATCGGCAATTTTTTAGTAGGCAGACTGCTGCCCTTCCGCGAGAAAAGAGCCGTTGGGCCCTTTGTATTTATAGACCATATGGGTCCGGCAGCCCTGAAGGATTACCAGAATCTTGATGTCGCACCGCACCCCCATATTGGACTGTCTACCCTTACCTATCTTCTGGAAGGCGCCATACAGCATAAAGACAGTCTGGGTAATGACCTGGAGATACAGCCGGGAGCGGTGAACTGGATGACGGCCGGAACAGGAGTGGTACATTCCGAGCGAACTCCGGAGTACCTCAGAAGTACTGAAAAACATCTGCATGGATTCCAGATTTGGGTAGGACTTCCAAAGGATCTTGAACAGAGTGAACCCAGTTTTCATCACACCGAGGCAGCTGATGTTCCCGGTTGGACAGATGGCGGCCTGCGCTACAAACTTATTGCGGGTGAACTTTCAGGCAGAAAATCTCCGGTACCGGTACACTCACTCCTTTTCTTCCTCGAAATTAGCAGTACCGGCATTCAGAAAGTGAACATTGGAAGTGAGCTTTTTGGTGAAGTTGCCATGTATGTTCTGAATGGCACGGTAACAGTGGACGGACAGGTTTTCGGTGGCAAGCAACTATTAATAGCTAAGGATGCAAAACTCTGCGAATTTGAAATGAGTGACAGTGCAACCGTCTATCTTTTTGGCGGTGAACCGTTTCCTGAGGAGCGTTATATCTTCTGGAACTTCGTCAATTCCGATAAAGCGGTTATAGAAAAGGCTACGGAGAATTGGCATCAGCAAAACCATGAGGCATTTCCTTTGGTTCCGGGTGATACAGATGATTACGTGCCTTTGCCGGAGGCAGTTCTCAAGTCGAGACTTTCCAGGTAAAGTCCTTAAAACATCATTAAACACTAAACAAAATAAAATATATGACTGAAATAAAACACGAAAACGATGGCCACAAGGGAGCGTTCAACCTTTATGTAGACGGAAAAAAGGCCGGCAGCATGACCTATACCGGTGCGGGCGATGATAAGTTTATTATAGACCACACCGAAGTTAATGAAGCGTACAACGGTCAGGGCCTGGCGAAAAAGCTTGTATTTGCTGGCGCGGAATATGCACGGGAAAACGGAAAGACGGTGATTCCGCTTTGCACGTATGCTAAGGCGACATTCCAGAAGAATAAAGAAATTCAGGATGTTCTCTAGATAATCTCCGATAAAGTTAAAACCTCTCCGCTATTTTGTTGAGAGGTTTTTTTGTGCACAGTCACCGCGCCCGGATTGAACGGCCTGTTTGAGCTCTTGCGCGGGAAAAAAATTCATTTTTTGCCGCGCAAAGCGAGTAGTGAAAGCCGGTCCCGATAACGATCGGGAGGCGCCAAAATATACACTACCACTCTTTCTCACTCGGAAGGTGCTCCGAATACCCACAAAAAACTATATTTGCGACACTAAAATGTAATTAATGAATTCCGCCACAATACTGATTCTGTTTGTATTTGCCTATTTTATCGGTCTGCTTGTCATTGCTTACCTGACCAGCCGTAACGCCGATAACCAGTCGTTTTTTATCGGTAATAAGAAAAGTAAATGGTGGCTTGTGGCCTTCGGGATGATCGGGACCAGCCTCAGTGGTGTCACCTTTATCTCGGTACCCGGTACCGTGGGCAAAATGACCGCCGGTGAATATCCTTTTGGCGGTTTCGAGTACTATATGATGGTCATCGGCTTTTTCCTGGGCTATTTTATTGTGGCCGCTGTACTGCTTCCGCTGTACTACAGGATGAACCTGACCTCCATTTACACCTACCTGGGCCGACGGTTCAACTTGGAAGCGCATAAGATTGGCTCATTATTCTTTATAATTTCCCGCTCTATTGGCGCCACGGCCCGGCTGTACCTGGTGGTAAACGTGCTGCAGATTTTCCTGCTTCAGGCGCTTGGCGTACCATTTTGGGTTACCGCCGGTGTCATACTACTCATGGTATTGCTTTACACTTTTGAAGGCGGTGTGAAGACCATCGTGATCACCGATACGCTGCAGACCTCGTTTATGATCCTGAGTCTTGTGGCGTGTATCATCTTTATCATTTCCAATCTCAACCTGTCCTATGGCGAGGCTTACACTATACTGGCCGACAAGGATTATACGCATCTCATCAATACGGATATAAATTCCAAAACATTTTTCCTGAAAACGGTTCTGGGCGGGATGTTCATCACCATTGCGATGACGGGTCTGGATCAGGAAATGATGCAGAAAAACATTTCTGTGGACAACCTTAAGAATTCAAAAAAGAACATGCTCACCTTCGCCGGTACGCTGCTGATCGTAAATCTGGCCTTCCTGTTTCTGGGTGGCCTGCTTTACCTTTTCGCCATGGAAAACGGCGCGGTGTACAGTCAGGTAGTTGATGTTGTAAACGGTAAGCAGAACATCACCAATGTATTCGGATTTCCGGATGCAGCTAGCGGTAACATCACCAATATTATGGGCGATGACCTCTTCCCGGCACTTTCTTTACAGGGTTATTTTCCTCTGTTTATTGCGGTTATATTTATCATCGGGTTAATTTCAGCTCTGTTTCCATCGGCTGACGGTGCGCTTACGGCCGTTACCAGTTCTTACTGCGTAGATTTGCTGAACATGAACGAGGACCAAACAAAAACCGAGAAGCAGAAAAAAAGATTGAGGATGAAGATCCATCTTATTTTCACGGTGGTTTTCTTTGCGCTGATTATGATTTTTAAAGCCATCGATGACAAATCCATTGTATACCTGATTATGGAAGTGGCAGGTTATACCTACGGTCCGCTGCTGGGTCTGTTTGCCTTCGGTATCCTGACCAGGTTTCAGATTACAAAGAAGTACAGCATAATTGCAGTTACTTTACTTGCACCTGTGGTTACCTACCTTATCAATTATCTGGTAACACAAAACACCGATTACCGTATTGGCGTGGAGCTGATTATGATTAACGGCCTGCTCACATTCATCGGGCTGTGGCTCATACGCAACCGCGGCACCCACCTTAGGGTTGTTGAGTAACAATCTAAAATCCTGCTCTTTGAAGCAGGATTTTTTAGTTTCACCAAGCCGTCAATTATTTGTAAATTTGCACGCAAATAAATCTATATAATGAGTAAAAGTATTGAAGAGCTGAAATCTCTTACAACACAAATCAGAAGAGACATTTTGAGGATGGTGCACGCCGTTAACTCCGGCCATCCCGGCGGAAGTTTAGGCTGTACCGAGTACTTCACCGCGCTTTACGGTAAGGTGATGAACTACCAACTGCCGTTTACGATGGAAGGTAAAGGTGAGGATCTGTTCTTCCTTTCCAACGGACATATTTCGCCGGTATTCTACTCTACCCTGGCAAGATTTGGATTTTTCCCGGTTGCAGAACTGGCTACATTCAGAAAGCTGAACACCAGATTACAGGGACACCCTACCACTCACGACAATTTACCGGGCGTTAGGATCGCTTCCGGTTCTTTGGGTCAGGGATTATCTGTGGCTGTCGGTGCGGCCCTGGCTAAGAAAATGGACGGCGACGATTCATTGGTGTACACGCTTCACGGTGACGGTGAATTGCAGGAAGGGCAGATTTGGGAAGCTCTGATGTTTGCTGCTCATAATAAAGTAGATAATTTAATTGCAACCATTGACTATAACAACAGGCAGATCGACGGTGATACCGACGATGTCCTAAGTCTGGGAGATTTACACGCAAAACTGGAAGCTTTTGGCTGGAAAGTGCTGAATGAGAAAAACGGTAACGACCTGGAGACTGTAATTTCAATCCTGGAGCGTGCGAAACAGGAAGCCGGAAACGGAAAACCTGTAGTCATCATCCTACACACCGAAATGGGCTTTGGGGTAGATTATATGATGGGCACTCACGCATGGCACGGAAAAGCGCCAAACGACGAGCAGCTGGATACCGCTTTCAAGCAGCTTTATCTGGAAGCCAGCGAGGACTATTAATTTTTTTTTGGGCAGACAATTCCGCCCTCCGTTCCCGCTTTTTCTTTTTTCTGAGAAAAAAGAAAAGAGCTCCACTCAGGTCGGGCTGTAAACCCGTTTAATAATAAATCACCTTTTGAAATTAAGTCATGAAATACCAAGTTTTAGATAATAAAGATACAAGAAGCGGTTTCGGAGCCGGATTGGCCGAACTTGCTGATACTAACCCCAACGTCGTAGCTCTTTGCGCAGACCTCATCGGCTCCCTGAAGATGGAAAAATTCATCGAAAAAGCACCGGAGCGTTTCATCCAGGTGGGAATTGCCGAAGCGAATATGATGGGAATTGCCGCCGGACTTACGATTAACGGAAAAATTCCTTTCACGGGAACTTTCGCCAACTTTTCTACCTCCCGCGTGTACGACCAAATCCGTCAGTCCATCGCCTACTCCAACAAAAATGTAAAGATCTGTGCATCCCACGCCGGACTGACATTGGGTGAAGACGGTGCTACGCACCAGGTGCTGGAGGATATCGGAATGATGAAAATGCTGCCGGGAATGACGGTGATCAATACCTGCGATTACAACCAGACCAAAGCCGCAACATTGGCAATCGCCGATTTCGAAGGACCTGTTTACCTTAGGTTTGGACGTCCTGTGGTTCCGGTTTTTATTCCGGAGGATATGCCGTTTGAAATTGGCAAAGGAATTATGCTTCAGGAAGGGACAGATGTAACCATTGTAGCTACCGGACACCTGGTTTGGGAATCTCTGGTTGCGGCCGATCAGCTTGAAAAGGAAGGAATTTCATGCGAGGTGATTAACATCCACACAATCAAACCTTTGGACGAAGAAATCATCCTGAAATCAGTGGAGAAAACCGGAAGGATTGTTACAGCCGAAGAGCACAACTACCTTGGTGGTCTGGGTGAATCTGTAGCCGGAATGCTGGCTAGAAAAAGACCGACAATCCAGGAATTTGTAGCAGTGAACGATACCTTCGGCGAATCTGCAACTCCGGCAGAACTGATGAAGAAATACGAAATTGATGCAGATGCCGTGATGGCCGCTGTAAAAAGGATTATGTCCAGATAACTTTTTCTGAAATACACTTTAAAACACGTCTTCGGGCGTGTTTTTTTTGTTTAAAATCCTACTATCCGGGAGAATAGTCCTATAACTAAAGCCTTAAATCAGATAATTTCGTCAGTCATAAATTTAAAATCAAAAACATGAAGGACGTTTGCAAAAAAATTATCAAATCCTCACTGGCCACATTAGCTTTGCTTGCCGGAATCAATTTTCACGCTCAGGAAACTGAACCGCAACCCATTCAAAATCCACCGGTATCGGTGGAAGCAATGCTCGGTAGCCGCGGTATATCTTTCCAGATGACTCTGGACAAAAAATTAAGGAGTGTTCCTCAAATCGGTTTTTTTAGCGTAACAGATTTCAACTCAGACTGGGGAAATGATCAGCTGAGTGACCTGATGATTATCGGTAAAGCGACTGTTGACCTTTACAAAGGTCTGAAATTCGGCGCCGGCTTTCAAAGCACGCCCGGTGGAATCCGTCCTTCGGCAGCACTTATATATACTTACGCCAATCCGGACTGGCTCATTATTGCTATGCCCAGAGCGGACCTAAGTGCAAACGCCAATCTGGAAGGCTTGGGAATTGTGGAATATAAACCTGCGCTCAGCGATAAATGGAGATTATACACCCGCCTGCAGGGAACCTATGTACACGCGGCCGCAGCTGATCTGCATACAAGAAGCTACATCCGCAGCCGTGCCGGGCTGACGTATAAGGAATTTACGTTCGGCGTGGGAGCCAACGTGGAATATTACGGTCCGACCAAGCATAAGGAAACCAATATCGGCGGCTTTCTGCAGGTTGCACTGTTTTAAAATGCAATTCAAAAATTCCGAAGCTTCTCTGGCAAGACCCGTGCAGTTACCGCGCTATCCTGTTCTTTAGTTATGGATTGCTTCGTTGTTTCCCATCGTTATTGGGACCGATTACCATCGGTACTTCCGACTCGAAGGACGAAAGTTTGCTTGCTCCCATGTGGCGGATTCTAAACCGAGGATCAGTAGTTATACAGAAGACATCCAGACTCTTGAGATTCGCGGAACGACAAAGAGGCTGTTTTCTTGATGTTGTGATAAAAAGCGACATACAATTCAGATTTTGAATTTTGAATTTTAGATTTATTCAACATTAAAATATAGAGCCTTCTCTGTGCACATTGTGAAAACCTTTGTGCCCTTTGTGGTTAAAAGAATTAGGAATCACGATTTCAGACATCAGATCTCAGGTGTTATATTTATCCAACATTCAAGTATAGAACCTCTTCTCCGTGCCCACTGAGAAAACCTCCGTGCACGCTGTGGTTAACGGCAGTCCTATTTTAAGCGCACAGATTTCACTGATGAGCACAGATTAAAATATTTTAGCATAAAGAAGCAGGGATTGTAATCCGCGACATCAAGCTCTACTACAAGAACTTTACGCTTCATGGTTGCAGCGCGCGTGAAAAATGTTCTGCGAAAGTTTCCTAAATTTGCGCTGACAATAGACCGCTTCCGGTCTGTTAGTTCTCATTTTTCGCTTAAAAATATTCCTTTGGAAAGAAAGAAAATTGTAAAGCAGCATTACTTCAAGCTTATTTTGGCATCGATGGCAGTGGCCCTCGCAAGTGCTGTTCTGGCTTTTAGCCTGAAGCACCTTACTGAATTCCTGCAGGATAGATTTTTTAGCGCCGCAAGCGGATACACAATGTTATACATTCTCCTGCCCTCAGTAGGAATAACAACGATTTACTTTTTAAGGAAATATGTTTTTCAGAAACGGAAAAATAAAGGCATAACCGAGATCTACAAAACACTGGACCAGCGGAAGGAACACTTGCCGTTATTTAAGATTCCATCGCACTTTATCAATGGTTTCCTAACTGTTATTTTCGGCGGATCCACTGGTATCGAGGTATCAACCGTTGTGGCTACAGCTACTATTGGAAATTATGGCTACAAAAAGGAGTTCTCAGCCAGGATGTATAAAAGGGAACTCATTTGCGCAGGCGTTGTTGCGGGTGTGGCAATATTATTTACCAGCCCGTTGGCGGGGTTTCTGTTTGCGATGGAGGTAATCGCTCGCAAGATGCGGCCTTCACTTATTATTTCCTGCGCCGCCGCGGCATTAATCAGTCTTGCTTTTATCCAGCTTTTCGACAACCAGACAATATTTAATACGCCTGTAACGAACTGGAGCTACGCTGCAGTACCCTTTTTTATATTGTTAAGTATTTCCGGTGGTCTTCTTTCTGTATATTTCACCCTGCTCGTTACGAGTATGAAAAAGTTTTTCAGAGGGATTTCCAATAATTTTATTCGGGTAATTCTTGGTGCTATAGCCGTTGGTTTGCTGATTTTCTTTTATCCTGCTTTATACGGCGACAGCTATCACGGTTTAAGGCTTATGCTGGAAAGCCCGCTGGACGGAAGCAGCGCAACTTTGATGCTGATACTGACTCTGGCTGTGCTGAAGCCATTGGCTGCAGCACTTACGCTTGGCTCCGGGGGTGACGGTGGTGTTTTTGCGCCCAGCATAGTAGCCGGAGCTTTCTTGGGTCTTAGCTTTGCTCTTATTGGGAACAACTATTTTGGAATGCAGCTCATTCCGGTTAACTTTGCTCTTATTGGTGCGGCTGCCACACTTTCTGCGGCTCTCTACGCACCGTTTACATCAAGTGTATTGATCTGCAGCTTACTTCCAGGCGGCTTCATGCTCTATTTACCGGTGCTCATCTGCTGTTTTATTGCCACCTTCATTGCAAAGAGGATACTACCGTATAATGTTTATACCTACGACCGGTATATAAATCCCGCTTCCTCATAAGCGAGAATTTCACAACGACAGCAAAGCTGTATGATAGTAAAGCAAAAGAACCGGTTCGCAATAGAACCGGTTCTTTAAATTAATACTGCTTTGAATTTCAAAACGTTTTCTCCAGGGCAACTGCTTTGGGGAAGAGGATGTTATTTTCCAGATGGATGTGCTTATGAAGGTCGTTTTCAAAATCCTCAAGCATCTTAAAGGTCACCTGATATGTTCCGCAGGCATCATCAGGAAACTGATAACCGTTAGTTAATTCTGAAATTTTCACAAAGCGGTCGCCTTCAGCCTCATGCTCGTCTTTCATCATGGCTACAGGATTTTCAACGGTGCCGAAATGAGGCTTATCCAGAGGCTCACCACTACGTTGTGCTGTAACCATTTTTTTGATGAAGGGGAAAAGAATGAGCTCTTCTTTTTTCATGTGGGCACCTAAATCCCCGGCGCTTTCCTGAAACAGTTCATTGATCTCAAACAGTTCGGAATGACGGTCGCCATGTACTTTGCAAAGTTTGTTCAAATAAGGAATCAGCATGGCTGTTTTTTCTTCAACATAACGGTGGTGAGTCTTTTCCACATAATCTGCCAGCAGGTCCAGTGGCCAGCTGTTAAAATCAATGTCAGAAGATTTCTGGTTGGAAATTTCTTCCAGTTCGCGGTAGATATCTTCCGGATTTACATTTTTCCTGTCGCAAGCTTCCTCAATTGTACGTCCGCCCTTGCAGCAGAAGTCAATATTGTATTTTTTAAAAACTTCCGCCGTTCTGAAATTCTCCGCAACGAAGTCGCCTATTGCTTTTTCCTGAGTTAACATATCACTGTATTTTAAAATTATAGGTCAAAGTTACAAACTAAATTTTTAATTCGGACTATTTTATCCTATTTAACTTTAAAAAAAATCACCGCAGCCATGCCAAGCCATTTTCGGTTCTCACCGCCAGGTCGTAAAATGAAAATTTTTGAGTCATTACCTGGAGTTTATCACGAACAACTTTAAAATCTTCATGTACCGGACATGGATTTACAGCTGAGCATCTGCGCAATCCCAAACCGCATTCGGTAAAAACTCCAGGTCCGTCGAAAAGGATTACAATATCATAAATGGTAGTTGACTTTTGCTTTTCTTCATCAAACACAAAACCACCCATTTTACCACGGGAAGATTCAAGAATGTGTTCCCGGTTCATACGCTGCAGGATTTTGGCTGTAAAGGCAACCGGAGCGTCCACAGAAGCTGCCACCTGTTTTACATTTACAAGTTCCTTATGCAAACTTTGCTTAGCAACGTAAATTGCAGCTTTAATGGCATACTCACAGGCTTTGGAAAACATCTTCGGTATCTATTTAAAAAACTGCCATTTCGGAATAAAGGCCAGCAGTCCAATTCCTGTAAAGAGGAAAAGTGAAGTAACATCTGTATAAAGGAAAGTATCCAGATAGTAGATGTGTGAATAAAAATGAACTCCTACCAGAAGAGGAAACAGGATTACACCTATTTTCCGGTAGAAATAGATTAGCAGAAGGGACAGGATAATAAGCACGTCTACAGAAAAGATGATGTAAAAATACCATTCTGGAATCTTAAGGTCACTTTGCTGCAGGTACTGGTCTATGTCTACACCGATGCCCATGATTGTAAAAAGCAGCAAGGCGAGTATCGACAGTATAAAACCTAAATCCTTCTTCGGGCTTTCATTTGCAAATTCATTCCTTTCCATAAGTACAAAAATAAAGAAACCTGCGAACATTCGCAGGTTTCAGTAAACTAATTTAAAACTTAAATTCTTACAGCATCAATGAGCCTATTCTTGTCGCTCAGATACTCTTCCATAGAGATCATACTTTCAGTTCTCATAACATCCTGGATGTCATCAATCATATAAATGATTCTTTTGGCATCTTCAGTATTCTTCGCACGCATCTTACAGAAAATATTGTATTTGCCGGAAATCACGCTTGCTTCCACTACATTAGGGATAGTGGATAATTCCTTTAGAACGTCCTGGGTACGGTTGGATTTTGTAAGAAGGATTCCGATAAAGGCAGTGAAATGATAATCCAGCTTACCATAATCAATGCTTAAAGAAGATCCAAGGATGATTCCCGCATCTTCCATTTTCTTAACCCTAACATGTATAGTACCGGCAGAAACGTCCATTTGTTTAGCAATTTCGGTAAAAGGCATACGGGTGTTTTTCACGAGAAAATCAAGAATTCTCTTGTCTATCTCATCTAACTGATAATTCATTTTATTTAATTGAGTATTTATTAATAAATCGCTGTATTTTTTGCAAAATTACGAAAAATTATTAAAATACACAAAATATCGAATATATTAACGATAATTTAACGCATCCTTATGTTCGACTTAATAATCACAAAGTAATTGAATCATTTGTTTTAGATTCTTTGGAATTTAAAAGCTTTTCTGAAGGGGCTAATTTATCCTTCTGCCTTCTTTTGAAGATGGTATTGAAACTTTTACTCCACACCACACCACCACCATAGGTTTGGTTGGCAGCGCCGTTAGATCCGCCACTTCCCATGCCGATATTCATTGGCTTGGAATAGCCTCTAAGTACCAATGTGCCGTCGTTCTTTTTGGAAACATCAATTTCAACAGTACCTTCACCTGACAGTAAATCGGTATCGGTGCCCTCTGTTCCGCGGGATAGTGGTATACCCAGACCGGTTTTCACTTTAACCCTAGGCGAAAGGTCAAAACTGACCCCGGCATTGGCCCGGTCACCGGTGTTTGAAGCCTCATCGCCGCGAACATAATTCAAATCAATCTGGAACTCGTTACTGATGGTATTCAATACAGAGCCCAACTGTCGGAACAGCAGATTATAGCCGGTATTTTCGGCAATATTTCCTACATCCAGGCCAGTGGCTGTTGTATTAAAGCGGTTGAGTAAAAGTACAGAACCGAACTGGATTACTTTTTCGTCTTCCTGATTCATTTTGGAAGCAAGAGTCTCACGGATCTGGCTGGAAACATCAACGGCGGACACGCCCAGTTCAATTTTCGGATTGTTGAGGGTTTGTGTAATCTTGGTTTGCAGTAACACATTTACTGGTTGCAGCGAGCCTACACCTAAATAATCGCCTGTATTGGAAACCGTCCTCATATAGTTGGCCGTGATGTCCAGCGCGGGTGTAAGAGCATCGCCATCCCACCGGATGCTGCTGCCCTGCACGATCTGGAAAGTACGGTTAAGTACTGCTTTGGAAGTAAATGTTCCGTTTTCTACAATATAGGAACCGTTCATTTCGATGTTACCGGTTCGGGCCATCACAAACCGGAGCTCGTCGGATGTACCGCGCACAGAAATATCTCCGATATCATCACCCACCAATACGTTCACAGTTGTTCCCTTGTCCACAGCCAGATTGAAGTCAATATTCATATTGGCGCCAGAACGTTTTTTGTCCTCCAGGGTGATCACACCTTTATCATCTTCCTGCAGGAACCTCAGCATCTTAAATTCCTCCACATTGGACGTAGAGTTTGAGTTAAAGGTAAAAACACTGTTATTGAGCGCCCTCATGTTAGGAGTCTGAATACTGAGTGCCTTTACCGGTCCGGAAACATAAAGGTCTCCCTGTCCATAAATTCTTCCCCAAAATAAATCATAGTCACTTTGAGTTGTATTCAGCATTAACAGGTTATCTGCCCTCATAATGAGTTCGACCGCCATGGATGCCAGGGTTTCGAAATAGATCGCCCCGGAGATACTTCCGCCCGAATTATTGCGGCCGTCACGCACGCCTATATTGTTCAGGATAGCGCGCCCGCGGGACAGCGGGATTACAGTATCTTCAAATGAATAATCTACGCCGGTAAAATCTAGTTTTAATCCAAATTTACTCATGGCGATATCACCGCTGTAGTCTATATCTTTTAACGTTCCGCTTACTGTTAAAACGCCATTTGCGTAGCCTCTCATATTGCTGAAAACCCCTTTCACAAACTGATTGGCAAATTTAAGGTCGAAATCATTCATATTCGCCTTAATATCAAGCGTTGGTGATGGTGTGTTATTATTGATTGTACCCGAAACAAGCAGATTATTATCTCCAATGATTCCTGCTGATATTACCTCAGCTTCAATATCAAATACGTTGGGTACCGAAGAATTTTTGGCATTAATAACGATATTGCCCAAATCCTCTCCGTTCATTGTGATACCATCCACACGTAAATCTATCAGGGGCTCCAGATTATTTTGATTCATTGTAATGTTAATGCTTCCGTTTGCGATACCCTGCATGTTAAGGGAATTACCACCCGCCTGCATTTCCAGGATTTTGGCAACCTGCATATTTTTGACTTCTGCCTCTGCGTGGAAATCCTTGGCCGACCTGAAGGTGGCAGTCTTGACCAACAACTCACTACTGTCTGAGAAGACACGAAGGTTTTCTATGAGAAAATCCTTTGTACTTTTCCGGTAAGTGATAGAATGATTAAGCTGTGGACTTGTATCAATACTCCACGTTACATTATTAAAATTAACCGAAGTTGGATCAAATCGGACAATATAGTCACCTGCAGGGTTGGTAGACTGATTTAAATTTACACTGTAGGTTTTTAGTTCTTCATTTACCTCTTCTTCCGGAGTGCCATGGTGGAAATTAGTTGCAATATGCAGTACCTGGTTATTCTGGTTTCGGCCTGTAACTGTAACTTCCTTAAACACATTGTTCCCATACTGTGCACGGTCTACCCTGGCGAAAATCTGTTCCTCCAGATTGGCGGTATTTATACGTAAAACCAGATTACTTACCATGGCACTGTCGCGTGTTATGAGATCATCCTGACTGATTTGGTAATCCGGATTCACGGCTGCGAGCGCACGGTCGGCATCTGTAATTTCCTGCTTTTTAGTCATATAGTAGCGCAATTCTGCCGCATCCAGGTTTAGCACCAGATTGTTGGCATCGCCGTCATAAGATCCATTGACAAATGCGCCGCGCGGAATGCGGAGATCAGGCATAAAATAATTCACCAGATTCTGGCGGATATTGAATTCCATATTAAAATTCTGCCCCCGGAACATGCGGCGCGGTGGTGGGCCTACAAGAATTTTATTGAGACCGTTCTCAACCATTGAAGGCAGATCGCCAAGGTTATACCGTCCGGTAATCTTACCACTTACAGCATCGGGTGCATCTACAACCACTACACGGTTACCGTTCTCAAAAAAGGCCTGAACTTTGGCATTTGGAATGTTGAATTTCTGCGTGGCGGTGGCAAAATTGAGATTGGTAAGTTCTGCATCCAGATTCATGTCGTTCAGACTGGTCATGGCAATCTTACCGTCAATTTGCCCGCTCATTATCTGGCTGCCGGCTGCACCGGTAAAATAATTCAGGTTCAGGTAACCAATATCCGCATTGACATCAGCCAAAATACGGGAGGTTCGGAAATCAATAAGGCCCTTTACCTCTGCCCTTGCCTGATCATCGTTCACCTTCACAATTCCGTTGTACGTTCTGCGATCCAGCAATCCATCCAGAGTAACGTTGTTAATGACTTTATCCAGGATTTCTATACTTGCAATTTGCGATTGCGTACGGATCCGCATTGTATTTACATCAAAGCTCTGACCGTCCACATTAAATTTGCCCGTGATCAAACCTACCTGTTTACTTTTGGTGATTATGGACGTATTAAGGTCGAAGACTTCGGCATAACCGCGGTATTTCGGCATATTTGTGCTGTAGTCGCTTAAGTAAAAGTTCCGGATATTTGCCCGCCCGATGCCTGTAATCAGGTTACCACGGGGTACAAATATCTGCTCCGGCATCACCCTGGCGGCACCACGGTATCTCAACCTGCCGAAATCATCGGCAAAATTCTTCATCTTTTCTGAGATGAAGGTGGGCAGCATCGCTTTCAGTCCGACATAGGTAAAGTCAGTGGACAGATCGTTGGATTCAATTACAAACTTTCCATTCAGCAAGTTGCTGAGCTTCATTGTACCGGTTCGGATGCTTACCTCTTTATTGCCCAAAACAAAGTTATTGAGGTAAAAGTTGTTGAGCGGTCCGGCCATTGAACCGGAAATATTCACAGGTTTATAATTGTCCCACTGTGTTACAAAATAACTGATATCGTACCCGCTGATCTGACTTCCCTGCTTCATCAGCATTTCCCATCGAACACGGTTTGTAAAATCTGCCCAGGAGCCATTATTGAGGTTGAATTTTACATCGCCCTGCAAAAGGGTATGGTCTGTAAAAAGGGTGAGATCCCGCAGTGAGAGGAAATCATTGGTAAGCGATATATCAGCCGAAAAGGTATCTACAGTATGTTTTTTTCCCCAGCGCGTAGTAGTGAAATTAAGGTTGTTCACCTGCGCGAAAACGTCGCCACCGTTTACACGCACACTTGGTGCCCGCAGGTTTAGGTTTTGGGCCATCAACCATTTTCCCTTGTCACCTTCGCCGTTGCGGTTAATAATAGACACTTTTGAATTTACAAGTTCTACACGTGAATTCAGTTGAAAAGGTGCTTTTGTAGGATCAGCCTTTTTGCCTGAATCGAAATTTCCGATATACCGAATAAAGTTTGATATACTGTCGCCTTTGTAGGTGATCACCTTAATATCAGCCTCTGTTAGGGTAAGTGCATCGAAACTGAGCGAATTACTGCTACCGCTGATCGCATTACTGGCCAGCGCAATCCAGTTGGAGTTGGCACGGAACTCCCGCACTTTTATAAATTCAAGCCCTTTATTGTCCTTTATTGTGAGCCCCCGAATGGTAACATCTCCAAAATAATCTACATGAACACCACGTGTGGTCATTTCTGCTTTAAAGTCCTGATTCAGGATCTCAAGCGCCTGGTTGGCAGCCCACCTTTTAGTGACAGGCAAATTAACGGCAACTAGCGCGAGTATGATGACAGATAGACTTAACCAGAAGATAATAAGTAAAAGCCGAACCCACCAGCGGACGTTTGTCACGTCTTTAGATGCCTGTTCTACAATAGCCCCTGCCGAGCCTACAGGATCCTGAACCACATCGGTGACAACCTCTTTTACCTGCTCCACTTTTTCGCCGATCTTTTCGGGAATAGTATTGGAATGCTGCTCGTTACTGTTTTTATTATTCTCTATATTTGCCATTGTAATGAACGAGTCAATAATTTTAGGGATAGAATCGTCCTGCGACGATACTTCTGCGGCAATAATCAGAGGTAATGAAATTCTCTCCAATATTGCAGCCAACCAGGAAATACACAACTTATACGGCGGGGTAGTCCCCGAACTGGCTTCCCGTGCGCATCAGCAAAACATCATTCCAGTTGTACAGCAGTCATTAACCAAAGCAAATATACAACAAAATGATATTGATGCTGTGGGTTTCACCCGTGGTCCGGGGCTCCTGGGATCACTGCTGGTGGGCACCTCATTTGCTAAATCACTGGCAATGAGTCTGAATGTTCCACTGATTGAAGTAAACCACCTGCAGGCCCACATTTTAGCCCATTTTATTGCCGATGCAAATCCTGTGCCCCCAAAATTTCCTTTTTTATGCCTGACAGTAAGTGGTGGACATACCATGATAGTGCTGGTAAAGGATTATTTTGACATGCAGATCATTGGTAAAACCACGGACGACGCCGCCGGGGAAGCATTTGATAAGATCGGAAAGATTTTTGGCCTGGATTATCCGGCAGGACCCATTATAGACAGGATGGCGAAAGAAGGTGACCCGACCTCGTTTGAGTTCAGTAAACCGAAGATGCAGAATTACGATTATTCCTTCAGCGGTATCAAAACCTCGGTTCTGTATTTCATCCAAAAGGAGATCAGAAAAAATCCGGAATTTATCAGCGAAAACATCCATGGTCTGTGTGCGTCAGTTCAGAAAAGCATCGTAGACATTCTGATGCAGAAACTTATAAAAGCAGCCACCGAACTGAACATTACTGAAGTGGCGATTGCGGGCGGTGTTTCGGCCAACTCGGCACTAAGGCAGGCAATGCAGGAAACTGGACAGAAATTGGGTTGGAACATCTACATCCCGAAATTTGAATATACTACAGATAACGCAGCAATGATCGCAATGGTAGCAAAACTAAAGTTTGAGCGCGGTGAATTTGCTGACCTTTCAACTTCAGCGGCAGCCCGCTACGACCTGGTGTCGGATTTCGAAGAGGGTAAGGTAAACTGATTTTTTAATAAAGTATGAAATTATTTTTTGGCGAGATTTTCCCTGAGGTTAGAATAGATGAAGATGAACAGCAGCACATCCTTAAAGTTCTGCGGATGCGTGCCGGGGATGAAATTACACTTACAGACGGAAAAGGAAATGGAGCGTGCGGCCGCTTAATCCTGGAAGGTAAGAAAGTCACTTTAGGCAACGTAAAAATCCTGTCAGCAGCACCGCCATTTTCACCACTCCTTCACATCGCAATCGCACCTACCAAAAATATAGACCGTACCGAATTTTTTGTTGAAAAAGCCACTGAGATGGGCATCAGCGAGATTACCTTCATCCTTACGGAAAAGTCCGAACGGCGGAACCTTAATTTTGATAAGATTCAGAAACAAATAACTGCAGCCTCTAAACAGTCACTTCGTTTCCACTTTCCGAAAGTAAATAATCTGACTAAACTTTCAGATTTTGTACAGAAGCAGTATTCTGAACATACATTTGTAGCTCATTGCGATCCTGCGTTTGAGAGAACTGAACTGAATCAAATTCCATCACTTGAGAAAATAACTTTCATGATAGGTCCTGAAGGTGACTTCAGTCCGGCAGAGATTAAAATGCTGGCAGAAGCCGGCATTAAAGCAGTATCGCTGGGAGGCCAAAGATTACGGACTGAAACAGCGGGAACCTTTGTTGCAGCCTGGAATTACGGGAAGATGATTTTGGAAGGATTTTAAATTTTAAATTTTTAGTTTTGGATTGCGTAGGATACTGGGAAACTTCTATTCCTGGCTCTTACTAAACCACAATGTTCACAACGTTTTTTACAACCCGCATAAAAACATTCTTTCATTCTGGGGGGCAACCTGTATTAGCACTTGGCTCATGATGTATGACTCAATTTTACCGCAGCAATTTCTGAAATTCTACATAGGGTACCGAAACCAAGTTTTTAGCCTGGATTTCACGGCTTATCGCTGCTACATCTAATAACTAAGATAACACTCATAAATGTGAATCCTGTTCCACTAACAATGGGCAGAACCCATGCCGTCATTCAAAATAAGATGACAGGGGGGGGCATTCTATCCTCTGATCAATAGGACAAATTTAATATAAGAACAGTGGAAAAAAGTTGACGCATGGACTGTAAAACCTTGAGCAAAAAACTATAGAAACAAAAAAGCCCCATAAATGGGGGCTTCTCGATCCGGACGGGACTCGAACTCGTCTCGTCATTCATGACGAGATGACAGGGCGGCATTCTAACCCTTAATTAACTTTTCAATTGATGCTCTATTCAGTCTCTTTATGCGTTTCTCCTCAAGCAAGGCCTCGCTCTTTGTTGCAAATGAAGCAGTGTAGACGATTTGCCAATCGCGCACTGAAGACGTGTACTTATGAATGCCATCCAAGTGGTAGTCCAAACGTTTAGCTACATCCGTTGAAAATCCTTTGTAATATACATCCAGTTGAGCGGAATAAAGTACATAAACGAAGTACATAATTAAATGCTGTGTTAGGGAATTATAATAGCACTTTTTAGTTAAGAGAGAGCAAGACGGGCTCCTAAGGCAAGTTGACCGTGCGGCATAAGAACTGATATTATAACAAAAAAGCCCCTACTTGGGGCTTTTTGCGATCCGGACGGGACTCGAACCCGTCTCGTCATTCATGACGAGATGACAGGGCGGCATTCTAACCCTTAATTAACTTTTCAATTGATGCTCTATTCAGTCTTTTCATGCGTTTCTCCTCAAGCAAGGCCTCGCTCTTTGTTGCAAATGAAGCAGTGTAGACGATTTGCCAATCGCGCACTGAAGACGTGTACTTATGAATGCCATCCAAGTGGTAGTCCAGACGTTTAGCTACATCCGTTGAAAATCCTTTGTAATATACATCCAGTTGAGCGGAATAAAGTACATAAACGAAGTACATAATTAAATGCTGTGTTAGGGAATTATAATAGCACTTTTTAGTTAAGAGAGAGCAAGACGGGCTCCTAAGGCAAGTTGACCGTGCGGCATAAGAACTGATATTATAACAAAAAAGCCCCTACTTGGGGCTTTTTGCGATCCGGACGGGACTCGAACCCGCGACCTCCGCCGTGACAGGGCGGCATTCTAACCAGCTGAACTACCGGATCAGGTTTTGGAAAGTCCTGATAAACTTTTAGTATTCGTCCACTGCATCATTTCTGAAAGGACCAAGACAACCGTATATGTCTCGAAAAATTAACTGCGATCCGGACGGGACTCGAACCCGCGACCTCCGCCGTGACAGGGCGGCATTCTAACCAGCTGAACTACCGGATCAGATTTTGAAAAGTTCTGAAAAACTTAGTATCTCAGTAGGACTCGAACCCATTTCGTCACTCTTGACGAGATGACAGGGTGGTTTCTAAGCAACTGAACTACGGTACTACTTAATGATAAAGAACTTCTTTCTTTTTGGTGAGTGCAAAAGTACACATTTTTATGTACTACACCAATTATTTCTTAATAAAAAAACTTCCCCCGAAGGGAAAGTATTCATTATCAATTGGATTATTTCTATAAGTGTGCTGAAAGTTTTTCAGAAATAACCTCTTTTGAAGCCACACCTACAATTTTATCAACCACTTCTCCATTTTTAAAAATGAGAACGGTAGGGATGTTTCTGATGCCATAATCTACAGAAACCTGCTGATTATTATCCACGTCCACTTTACCTACTATTGCCTTGCCTTCAAAATCGGCGGCTACCTCTTCAATGATCGGCCCAAGCATACGGCATGGTCCACACCATACTGCCCAAAAATCTACAAGTACCGGTTTATCTGACTTAAGCACTGTTTCCTGAAACGAACTGTCTGTAATCTCTACTGCCATTTTTATATTTTTTTTTAAATTAATACTGTACTAACAGATGCAAATTTACACTTTTAAAGCGTCATGCCGCTGTTGCAAAGCCTATTCTAACTATTTACTGTTTCTATTTTATAACTCTCTGATATTTTCTTTAAAGCATCAGCAAGAAAATCAATTTCTTCTTTCGTGGTAAGATGACTGAAGGAAACGCGCAGCGGTGTAGTACTGTTCAACTCTTCATCGTCAAGAAGCATGAGCATAACCATAGAGGGCTTTGAAGCTCCCGAAGAACAGGCACTTCCCTGCGATATTGCAATACCCTGCATATCCAGCTTCATACCAATAAGGGGGTCTTTAAAAGGCAGCAATACACTTAAAACGGTGTAAAGACTCCTGTCCTTTTCCATACTTCTTCCGTTAAACTTAACACCGGGAACGACCTCAGCAATCTTTGTCACTGCATAATCCTTGATCTCTGTTATATGCGCAGAATATTCTTTCAGATTATCCATTGCAAGTTCCATAGCAGCACCTAAACCTACAATACCGGCAACATTTTCTGTGCCAGCCCGAAGACTTCTCTCCTGTGGGCCTCCTGTGATCAAAGCCTTCAATCCGGAAGATTTCCTGATAAAAGCAAAACCACTACCCTTCGGGCCATGAAATTTATGCGCACTGCAGGACGCAAAATCCACAGGAATTTCAGAAAAATCAAGATCGATATGCGCCATACTCTGTACTGTATCCGAATGAAAGAGTGCATTATTTTCTTTGCAGATGGCAGCGACCTGCTTAAGATCTATTAGATTTCCGATCTCATTATTAGCATGCATCAGCGATACAAGCGTCTTTGCATCAGATGACTTAAGCATCTGCTCCAGTTGCTGCAAATCTATATCACCTTTATTATCCGGACGAAGATATACAACCTCTACATTGTCACGGGTTTTCATTTCCGTAACCGTTTCGGCCACACACTTATGCTCAATCGGCGAAGTAATTATTCTTGTAACACCCAAATTACGTACACACGACTTAATAATCATGTTATTACTTTCTGTACCGCACGAGGTGAAAATAATTTCTGCCGGACTTACACGTAAATAATCTGCCACTTTTCTCCGAACATTTTCAATAAGGATCTTAGCCTCCTGACCAAAACTGTGGGTGGATGAGGGATTACCGAAGTTTTTCATGGCTTTTACCATCTCGGTAATTACATGTTCTGCAAGAGGCGTTGTTGCAGCATTATCCAGATAGACTTTCTTCATTGGGAGTACATGTTAAAGACTTCAAAATTAATGAAAAAAACGGAAATAACTTTCGTCTGCCCAATTGAGCATTGGCTTGTCACCCGCAGTATCGCCGAAAGCGATGATCTTATCATATTTTCTGCCTTTCATTTCGCTTTTTATGCGGTTCAGTTTTTCGTTGCCGTTACAGTTAGGCGTTATAAACTTACCCGTAAATATGCCGTCCACATATTCCGCTTCTGTGGCCAAAAGTTTCATATTGAATTTCTGTGCGAAAGGTCTTACCCAAATATCCAGAGATGCTGTAATCATCCAGCTTTCAGTGTGATCAGCATCTCTGTTGTTCAAAAAATCCAGAGCGTTCCGGCGAATAATTTCTGGGTAATTTTGTGTAAAAAATTTTTCTGCTTCTTCTTCAATCCGGGTTCTGCTTTCACCTTTAAGCATAGAGGCTATATAACTTTTCTTCACCCGTTCTGCATCCATTAAGTTAAGTTTTAACAAAATAAAAAGAGGCGTATGCAATACGAACTGCAGGTAAAATCGAACAGGATTGTAATGACGGAGAAACATGAACATCGTATCCCTGTAAGTAAGTGTTCCGTCAAAATCGAAGCAGTACAGTTTTTTCATTATTATTAAAAGTTAGAGTTTAAGTTTAATAAAGATAAACTCCGGAATATGCCTGATAATAAACATAATGATCCGCCAAACCGGTAAAACATACACAACGTTCTGCTGCTTTTTATATGCCCGGAATATGTATTTTGCGGCCTTTGCAGGAGTGACTGTTAAAACAGGGTTAAGCGGCAAACCTTCTGTCATCCTGGTTCGCATAAAACCCGGTTTTACTGTTATTACATTCACGCGGCGGTCATGCATATAATTTCGCAGTCCACTCAGATAGGCGGTGAGTCCGGCCTTGGCACTTCCATAAATAAAATTACTCTGCCGTCCGCGCTCACCCGCAACCGAGGACAGCACGACCAGGGTGCCACCCCGTCTTCGCTCCATTTTCTCTGCAAAGTAAGTCAGAACAGGGAGTAGCTTAGAATAATTGATATCCAATACTCTGGAAGTATTTTTACTGTCGTAAAGTCCTTCATCAGTATCCATACCCATGTAGCCCACTGCGCAGAAAAGCAGAGACCCGTCGATGCGCTCAAAGTGCTGAAAATTTACTTCATTGGTGAGATCCAAGGGAATAATTTCCGAATCCTGTAAATATTTAACCTCCAGGTGACGGGCAAATTTCTCAGCTGTTTCAACTTCTGAGGTAAACAGATAAAGATTTTCAAGATTTCCATCCTGTTGCAGGACTTCTTCAACAAAAGCCTGTGCTACTTCCGAGTTGCTGCCTAATACAATCATTATATATTATCTTTTTTAACACCACCGCTACCGGGCATTTCCGGTGAAACCCCTTTGATAATTCTTTTATGCTGCAGTGAGACAAATTTAGAATTATCAACATTTTTCAAATAATTGGTTAGCGAAGATTTACTCATGGTGTCCTTGCTCAAATAAATCCGTCCGCCATATTGTTCGACTATGCGGTCCAGTTGTGAAACCAGTGTTGGAAGTTTTTGGTTAACTTTGAAATCAAGTGCCAGTGTGTAACCTTCCATCGGGAATGAATTGTAAGCTTGCGGATTATTTTTACCGAACAGTTTAAGAACTGCCAGGAAGGAACCGTTTCCGCTTTCGGCAATTGTTGTAAGGATTTCCCGCATACCTTCCCTGCCGCCTGCTTTAGGAATTACCATTTGATACTGTATAAATCCCTTTTTCCCGTAAATACGGTTCCAGTTATCTACAGTGTCCAACGGAAAGAAAAACCGTTCATAATCTACAATCTCATTCACCTTCTTTTGACGCTGCTTACCAAAATAGATGGCATTGAAAAATTTAACAGAAAATCTGTTTAAAATAAAAGATGGCAGAGTAAAAGGAATTGATGGCCTTAGTTTTTTCTCTGTTTTGAGCGCATTTTCACGGGTTTTACCCCCGAGTTCATATTTAGTTGCGTGTTCACCGCGCATAAGTATGGAGCGCCCTACATTCTTACCCGTCTGAAGGCAGTCTATCCACGCAACATTGTAGGTCCATGAATTACTTTCCTCAAAAAGTGAAAATATCTCATCAAGACTTTCTGCTTTAATCCTCTCCTGCCGGATATAAGCGGTTTCAATATTCCTTAGCTTAAATTCAGCCGAGAGTATTATTCCAGTAAGTCCCATACCTCCTATTGTAGCCCAGAAAAGTTCTGAGTTCTCAGTGTGAGAACAGTTTCTGACCTTTCCATTCTCCGTAAGGAGTTTGAAGGATATCAAATAATCGGAGAAGCAACCCTCTGAATGATGGTTTTTACCGTGTACATCCGATGCGATTGCGCCGCCCACGGTAATAAATTTTGTACCGGGTGTAACAAACAGAAAATAGCCCTGCTTAATAATGATCTCCAGAATATCCGCAAGCAAAACACCTGACTCACATTCAATTATTCCATTTATACGGTCGAAGCTGATAAATTTATTCAGCCTTGAAGTAGAAAATATATTTTCGGCCAAAGCTGCATCGCCGTAGCACCTTCCGTTACCGCGTGCAATCACTTCGTTATGTTCTTCTACAAAGGATTTTATGCCCGACAGGGTATCCGCGGAGCGCATTTTTCTGGTAACCACGGGGAAGTTCCCCCAATTGGAAACTCTCTGTACAAAATTCTTTTTCATTTTAATTAAAACTGCTTATCATAGATTAACAGCAGGAATGTTGCAAACCACAAGGCCAGGGTAACCTGTATATACCGGTCTTTGTAAATGATCTTAGTGGGAGATTCAGTTTTGTTATGCACGAGAGTCTGCTGCAGGTATCTCATAAAAGCAAAAACAACAAATATAAAGGTATAAAATATGCGGCTTCCAAACCGTTCCTGCACTTCAGGCTGCACCGTAAACATAAGGTACGAAATAACGGCAAGTGTAACTGAAATGGAAAGTGCAATATCGGCAAACTGAACATTATAGCCATCCAGGGCCTTACGCGTACGACCCGAAATCTGTGCGTTTATCAATTCGCCACGGCGTTTCCCTAACGCGAGCACAAGTGCAAGTACAAACGTAAGTAGGATGGCCCATTGCGAAATAGGAATTCCAGATATATAACCTCCGGATAGAACCCGCAGTACAAATCCTGTAGCGATTATGGAAACATCAATAATGGCAACATGTTTAAGGTGAAAGGTATACGCAATGTTGAGAAGTACGTAAAAAAGAATGACCGATGAAAACCTGCCTATATCAATATGAAGATAAAAATGTGAGCCCGAAAGTAATAACAGTCCCGCTGCCAGAACCATACTCATGAAGATGATTGCGGTATTTTTTGAAACCGCTCCACTAGCTATAGGCCTTTTACACTTTTCGGGGTGCCGGCGGTCCGAATCTACATCAGAATAATCATTCAGAATATAAATAAAACTTGCAGCCAGCGAGAAAACTACAAACGCAACTATACTTTTTAATACCAAATCGGCATTGGTAATATTACCCGAGAAAAACAGCGGCAGGAAAACAAACAGGTTTTTAACCCACTGTTCTACGCGTAGCAGTTTTATATATTTCGTCATAAATTTTAAGAGAATCAACCGTAAAAATACATCTTTTTAATACAACGGTATTTGAGAAACAACCAAAAAGAACTGCCCGAAGGCAGTTCTCTGAAAATATTTATTTGGAATGTACTCTTTACTGACCCTGCTGAGCTTCTTTAATCATGTTCTCATTTGCGGTAATGGCAAACTCTACACGACGGTTTTCAGCTCTGCCAGCATCCGTGTCATTGGTAGACTTAGGATCACTTTCACCCATACCCATAGGGAACATACGGCTGGCGGCAACTCCTTTACCAACAAGATAAGATTTCACAGCGGCTGCTCTTCTTTCCGAGAGGGCCTGGTTGTAGCTGTCCGTTCCTTTACTGTCTGTATGACCATAAATATTGATATTGGTATCGTCATTATTGTTCAGGATTTGAGCCAGTTTATCAAGATTAGCTCTGGAATCGGCGGTAAGTTCTGACGAGTCAAAACCGAAATTTACCATTCTTTCCGGCAATGTCACTTTAATACCTTCATTTACCCTCTCTACTTCAGCACCTGGTAAAGTCTGTTTAATCTCTTTTGCCTGCTGGTCCATTTTACGGCCAATCACATTACCTGCGACACCCCCAATGATGCCCCCTAGAACTGCGCCGGCCGGAGCGTTACCTCCTTTACCTATATTATTACCAAGGACGCCACCCAACACGGCACCTGTAGATGCGCCTACAACAGTACCTCTTTGCTGATGGTTTGAATTCTGAATAGTTTCGCAACTCGTTAGCATTAATGCTGCAGCAGCTCCCGCCACATATATATTTCTTAGTTTCATAACTCTGTTGATTTTAATTAATTATTTAGAAGTCCTCTGAAAATTATAAACCACGTTTACGGTTTGTCCTTCAAAAGGAACGGATTGCTGCACGGAGAACTGATCTGCGGTCTGATTCAGTAACGTAAGGGCATATCCAGTCTCATTCTCTTTAGCTTTTGTACCGTCAAAAATCTTTTTAAACTGGAATGTATTTCCTGTTAACACTTCAAATTTAATTGGCTGCGTTTTTACGGGGCAGGCGCCACCACCGTTAAGTGTATAAGAGCCGGTGTAGTTATTCGGCACCAAAATCCACTGACTGCCAACAAAGCACTGTGCATCTGCACCTTCATCAAAAGGTTTGATCATATAAGACTTATCATAGTCTACACTGGTAATTTGCCACGTACCCTTCATTTTGAGAAATTCTGCTCTGTCGGCTTGCGCTGTTTTCGCAGTTGAGCAGGAAACAGCGAGCGACGCTGCCACAATTCCCGTTAAAAGTAAATTTTTCATTGTTTAAATTATTTGATACTGGCAAACAGGCTAAAACCGTGCCAGCCAAAATACCGGAAAATAAAAAAAGCCCATAAATATGGACTTTTTCTCACTATCTTTCAGAGCAATACTCAAAGTAATTATTTCGCTTTTTTCTTCGCTGCAGCCTTTTTATATGCAGGCTTAGATGCTTTACCTTCTGCTTTGCAGAAGTTGGTGTACGCATACTCCGCAGCCTTGCGCAAATCAATGACACCTCCGGATCTGGAAATCAAATCAAAACGGTTGTTTGTATTGGTAGGAAGCATCGCATTTACAGAAGATTTGTTGGCAGTTTTCACCAATGATTCAATGATCTGTTCCGGCTTAAGGTTAGGCATATAAGCCAATAAAACTGCTGCTGCACCCGCAACGACTGGTGAAGCCATTGAGGTTCCCTGCTCATATCTATATTTAGCATCCGGCACCGGAGCATATATTTCCTGGCCCGGCGCAAAAACGTCTACCATTTTTTGGTTATAATTTGAGAATGAAGCTCTAAGAAACTCAGCATCCTTTGTGCTGGCACCTACCACTATCATATTACTGATGAATGGCTGCGCGTCTGCAGTACTTTTAAAGTTGCTTGGAAAATATGTATTTTCTGCCAAGTCCTCATTATCATTACCGGCCGCCTTTACAAGAAGTACACCTTTATCCTGTGCGTATTTGAATGCATCCCAAACCACTTCCTTGCCCGGAGAAACAGGTTTTCCAAAGCTCATATTCAGGATTTTTGCACCATTATCCACAGCATATCTAATTGAGTTAGCAACATCCTTATCCCGCTCGTCACCGTTTGGAACTGTACGGATGGCCATGATCTTTGCAACTTTTGATGCTACGCCATACTGAACCTCATCGCCATGTGCCAATCCTGCAATGATGCCTGCCACATGGGTACCGTGACCTGCATCCGGTCCTTCGTAATTGTTGTTTCCGTAATATTTTTCTTTATAATCGTCGTAGTTATCTCCAACAATCTCTGCACGCGGATCAAAATCCAGATTATAGTGTTTCGTTGCCTGTGACTCAAAATGGGTAATAGCTTCTTTCATCTGTGCCTTCAACAATGTTTCTACCTCTGCAGGTGTCTTACCCGCAAACTGCGGGTCCGTAGCAATCCCGGACAGCACCTGTGCCGACATTGCTTGTTCCTGAGTAGTTGGCTTGATGGCCGCCACCGCCTCCGGAGTCAGCACCTTACCGTTAAGCATGGAAACCATTGTTGGAATCATGGAGTTGATCATACTGTAAGTTTGAAAGGCCTGTTTTGCCTCCATCCCTTTTTTAGTATAAATCTCCTTGGATTTCATATACATCTCAAACTCAGCCGGCATCTTTGCCTGATTGGTCTTATTTTGAGAAGAATCTGCGCCTTCAAAAACGGATTGATATTTCTTGACGATCCGGGTAACTTCCAGGTTATCGGCATCAATATCACCGTTCTTTCCACCAATAAAGTTCCAACCGTGAACATCGTCTACATAACCGTTTCCATCGTCGTCTTTACCGTTGTTAGGAACTTCATTCGGGTTCTTCCACATATTCTTAATCAGTCCGGGATGATCCACCTCTACTCCGCTGTCCAGAACACCTACCACTACAGTTTTAGGTTTCAGACCCTTGGACTCCAAATATTTATATGCATTCTCTGTATTAATTCCGTAAACATTGGTAGCCGAAAAATCCTTGTGGTACCAGGTCATTAAATCCTTATCTTTCATTGGATCCAATGCAGCAGCCGACTGTGCAGAAACCAATCCAAATCCAAACAGGAAAGAAGTTGCTATAAAAAGTCTTTTCATAAAATTATTTGTTATTGTTGAGTTGTAATATTTTTAAGATAGGTAGATGATTCCGGTCCAATGTTACACAGAAGATCCAAAATGGACAGGTCTTCAATGAAACCATGTTTTGCAGTAAAGCTCTGATAATACTCCGGATAGCCTTTGTTTTGAGAGTTTTTTGCTGAGAACTTATCCCGCAGATTCAGCATCACAGGTTCTTTAAGGTATTCGTGCGTCAGTTCAAAGTTTACCTCAGTTTTCAGTAGCGATTGGATGACATCAAGTACCTTAAGGTTAAAGTCGAAAAGGTATTTCTTCTTTTCACCATATATGGTTTGCAGCTTATCTTCATAATACTCAAAATACGGAGAACTTTGATAGGCTGTTTTAATGGATTTCCAATGTTGTTTCGGCCAGTCTTCGGCGTATGATATCTCTGTTTCCTTATAAAGACGGCTACCATTGTGCTTTATCGGTATCATGAGTGCCAGTTTACCGTTGGCACCGTAAATAAGTGTGCGGTTACGGAAGGTCTGTTTCGGGAAATTTTCAAATTGCTCGAGGAGTATTTCCCGGTCAGGTTTCAGGAATTCTGCAAACCAGGACACAGGCGGAAGATAAAATACAGGCAATAAAACGTTCATGAGTATATAAAATTAAAAAACGCGATAAAGACCGCGTTTTGTATGATTAAACATCTTTATCTTTTTTCCGAAAGAGTTTTGCAAAATAATCCCAACCGAAAAAGAGAACAAGGATTAGCACAGCCAGCCACCAGTAGGAGGTTTTATGCAGTTCACCGGTATTGGCAGCCTTAAACATTCTGTCCCAACGAAATGTTGATCCAAAAAACCAACCTTTTTTTGCCTGGTAACTGGAACTGTTATCTGCGAAAAGCCCTTCTAAACTTAACCAGGTAAACATCGGTGTACCCACGATGTGTGTTTCGGGAACGTATCCGAAGAAGCGCGCATCCAGCGAGGCGTCACGGTTATCCCCAACCATCATATAGTAATCATACTGTACAGTATAGGTGTTGGTTTCCTGACCGTTAATGATGATCTTTCCATTGTTTTCATCGAGTGTATTTCCTTCGTGTTGCACAATGAGTTTACGGTATTCGGGCAGGTTTTCCGGTGTAAGTTTCAGCACGTCGCCCTTTTTTGGGATGCGCAGCGGACCATACCAGTCTACATTCCAGTTCTTATTATTTGGGAAGATGGTTGACGAGGTATTTATTTTTTCGCTGAAAACCAGTTGTTGCTGTTCCATTGTTTTCTGCATGTCCGGATAGTAAGAAATATCCTTTTTGCCCTGCGGCTCAACTACCTCTACCATAGTTACCACTTGTGGCAGCGCTTTAATCTCCTTTGCTGTTTGATCAGTAAGTCCCTGGAAGCGGTAATAAAAGCCTGAACCCCTTTGTTGTTCCTGAACCGGTAAAAAACCGTATATATCATATAATGAACCGATATCAAGTTGGGAACTCGTCAGGACTTCATACGCGTGCTGCACCTGCGCATCGCCCATTTTCACTTCTGGTTTACCGTTTATAAAGAGTTTTCCTGCTCTGAATTCCATAACATCGCCAGGCTGGGCAACCAATCGTTTTACATACGGATCTTTTCTGTCTATAGCCACATGCACGGAATCATCCGGGTAGTTGAAGACTACAATGTCATTTCTTTCAGGTTTTTCCCAACCCGGAAGGCGCAGATAAGGAAGCTTAATCCCTTCAGCATATGATTTTGGATCATCTTTGGGATTTCCTTTCTCGCCTGTATCTATGATGGTTCCCTGAAGAAAAGGAATTGCCACAGGCCGCATAGGCATTCGGTAGCCGTAATTAAGTTTATTAACGAAAAGGAAATCGCCTACAAGCAGTGTGCGCTCCATGGATCCTGTAGGAATTCCAAAGGGCTGCGTGAAGAATACGTGAATTATCGTGGCAAAAACCACCGCAAAAGTGATGGATCCCAGGAAGGAGTCTTTTTTCCCCGCTTCTTTTTCATCATCAGTCAGGTAAAGGTCGTCATCGGTCCACCGCTCAGTATCTTTGGAATAATTAACAACCCCCATATAAATGAACGGCAGGAATACCGTCATCAGTTTTTGCTGAAAGAGGGTCTTACCAAACACCTTCATAAGGTTAAGGTGAAAAACCGACATCATAATTGGCCCTACGATCGGCAGATACGCCAACGCAACCCACCATTTTGGCTGACCGGATTCCTTCTGCACAATATAATAATTGTAGAAGGGAACAAATGCCAACAAGGGACTGTACCCCATCTTTTGGAACAGTTTCCAGGTGGAAATTCCCATCAGAACGGAAAGTATGATTACATATAAAGTGTAGGTTAGAAAATAATCCATATTCGATTGCTTAACGCTATTAGTTTATTTGATAGTGAAAATGTTACTTACAGATGCATCTTTCGCATCATAAGAGTAATGTTATCAGGAGAAGAGCACGTCTTTCATGGTGAAGTTTCCTTTTTTTCCGATGATCCATTCGGCAGCAATTACGGCACCCTGTGCAAAACCATTCCGGCTGAAAGCGGTATGACTAATTTCAATCTCATCCAAATCGGACCGGTAATAAACCTTGTGAGTACCGGGCACCTCATCCTCACGAATGGCAAATATACCCAGCTCTGCACCTTTGGTCTCTTCCAGTTTCCAGGCATTATAGCGTGCATCATGGGCCATAATACCTTCCGCAAGTGAGATGGCTGATCCGCTTGGTGCATCTTTCTTATGAGTGTGATGGATTTCTTTCAACTGTACTTTATATTCGTCAAAAGGCCGCATCAGTTTCGCAAGCTTTTCATTCAATGCAAAAAAAAGATTAACGCCTAAGCTGAAGTTGGAGCCGTAAAGAAATGCGGTAGTATTAGCTTCAGCAATGCTTTCCACTTCCGCCTTGCGAGCAAGCCAGCCGGTCGTTCCGCAAACGACCGGAATCTGAAGTTCCAGGCAGTTTTTTATGTTGATAAAAGCGGCTTCGGGCTGCGAGAACTCAATAACCACATCCGGATTATTCAGATTTTCCGCTGTGGGTGTTTCACTGAGCCTGGCTACGATCTCATGACCTTTGGAAGAGGCAATTTCATCGATGATCTTCCCCATCTTTCCATATCCTACCAATGCTATTTTCATCCGGTCAATTTAAAATTTATAATTAAGGACCACGCCCATCGTAGATGGTCTGTCCGTAAAATCATCCTGTATCATGGTGGGCCGAATAACCAAATCCGGATCATTCCGGCCTTCGTATAGGTGCGCATCTACCACAGCATCAACAATATTCAGTATATATATCAGACCTGTCGCAGCAATTGCATAATCGCGGTTTCTTTTCCACAAATCCTGCTGGCGTCCCAAAGCCTCTTTCAGATTGGGAATGTTATAGGTAGAAAACTCGTGCGGAACACCGTTTATTTCGGATACAAAAGCATTCCTGTATCTTCTGTACCGCTTGTCGTTATAGATGGTAATGCCAACGCCGGCACCGATGGCTCCCCAGGCTATCGGTATCTTCCAGTATTTTTTGTTGTAAAACTGACCCAATCCCGGCAATACCGCAGAATAAAGACCTGCCTTTGTAGGGCTGAAGGCGGGCTTTGTATAAGGTGCGTTCAAATTCTCAATAGTACTCACCACTTCCAGCTCACTCTTCGGTGTCCTGGCAGACAGGGTATCCCGCGGATGATTTTCCGTTCGGATGGTATCATTACGGTTTACCTGCGCAAGAGTTAAAACCGAAATGAAAAAAAGTAAGGCTGTCAGGAAACATCTCATAACCGGAAGTGCGATAGAATATTATCCAGGTCATCCTGATTTTTAAAATCCAGCACGATTTTACCTTTATCTCCTTTTCCCGAAGTTTTAATTTCCACGTTAACCTCCAGCGCATCGGCCAGGGATTTCTGCACTCTTTTCAGGCTGTTGGGCAAAACAGATTTGGTTTTAGGCTCTGCTTTTTCAGGATTCTTAAGCTGTGTGGAAGCAAATTCGGCCTGTCTTACATTAAGCCCTTCATTTACTATTTTTCTGAAAAGAATGTTTTGGGATTCCGGATCTTCAAGACTGATAATTGCACGGCCATGACCTGCGGAAATTTCGCCGCTCCGGATCGCATTCTGAACTTCGGGAGTCAGCCGTAAAAGCCGTATAGAATTGGTAATTGTACTTCTTTCCTTGCCCACGCGCTGGCTCAGGCTTTCCTGAGTAAGCCCTATCTCATCCAGGAGTCGTTGGTATGTTAACGCCACTTCAATGGCATCCAGGTCCTCGCGCTGGATATTTTCCACCAGAGCCATTTCCAGAAGTTCCTGGTCATTTACGAGACGGATATAAGCGGGGATGCTGGCAAGGCCTGCGATCTTAGAAGCACGGTAACGTCTTTCACCTGAAATAATCTCAAACTTACCACCTTCCTTTCTAACCGTAATTGGCTGTATAACACCAAGATTACGGATGGACTGCGCGAGTTCGTTAAGTGCCCTCTCGTCAAAATAGGTTCTGGGCTGAGAGGCATTAGGATAGATATCCTCTATCTGAACCTCAACTATATTACCCACAAACTTATCCGCTCCTTCATCGGTGGCCGAGTTGATTGTTGCTTTTGATTCTGCACTCAGGATAGCTCCCAAACCGCGACCCATTGCTCTTTTTTTATCTTTCATTTATGCGTAGTCACTTTTTATAATCAGCTAAAAGCTGTTAATTATTCACCAGATTCTCGTTTTTCAGCAAAACTTCTTCGGCAAGCTGAAGGTACTGAATCGCACCTTTACTTTCCGCGTCGTAATTCAGAATGCTTTCGCCAAAACTCGGAGCTTCACTTAGACGGACGTTCCGGCTGATTATTGTTTCAAAAACCATCTCCGGGAAATGGCTGTTCACCTCTTCTACCACCTGATTAGACAGGCGCAGACGGGAATCATACATCGTAAGCAGCAGACCTTCAATATCAAGATCTTTATTATGGATTTTCTGAACATTTTTTACGGTGTTCAGCAGTTTACCCAAACCTTCAAGTGCAAAATATTCGCACTGAATCGGGATGATTACAGAATCTGCCGCCGTTAGCGCGTTGATAGTAATCAAACCAAGTGAAGGCGCGCAGTCGATCACGATATAATCATAGTCAGCCTGAATTTGTGCCAGCGCATCCTTGAGCATATACTCCCTCTGATCACGGTCTACGAGCTCAATTTCAGCAGCTACAAGATCAATATGGGAGGGTATGATGTCAAGATTTGGCGAAGAGGTACGCTGTATGCATTTTTTGGCATCAGAACTGTGATCCAACAGGTTGTAGGTCGAAAATTTCACTTCTTCCACACCCAGTCCGGAAGTGGCATTGGCCTGAGGGTCGGCATCAATCAGAAGCACTTTTTTTTCCAATACGCCCAGGGCTGCAGCCAGGTTAACTGCCGTTGTAGTTTTCCCTACTCCTCCTTTTTGATTCGCTATACCGATGATTTTACCCATTATTAATCTTTAAAAGACAAAAATACATAATTTTTAGAGTCGGTCTGCCGGGATTGTGACGGGCAAAATTAAATCGCTGGCACCTAACCCTTTAACATATAAAAATTTATCCACAACTGAATATTCAATTGTGGATAAAATCTTATGCTGAATAATCTATTCAAACTGCATTGTAATAGGAATTCGGAAATGTGACCTTACCTTCTGGCCATCCAGCACGGCAGGTTTCCATTTCCCCTTGGCAGAAACAACGGCTTTCTCAGCCTCGCGGTTGAATTCCGGATCCTTACCCGAGGCTTTAACCGCAGAAATAGTTCCGTCTTTTTCCACCACGAAAGTAACCACAGCTGAAATCTTCTCCCCTGAACCTACGTAGGCATCACCGTTAAAGTTTTGAATGACTTTTTTTCGGAAGGCCTGAATGCCTCCCTGGAAGTCTGCCATGACATCAACACGAACGGGAATTGCATTAGGGTCGGCTACCGGTGGTGCGGTTTGGGCAGGGACTACGCTATTGCCGGGAACCACTGCTGGAGGACTATACTGTGTAACGGGAGGGTTGCCGGGAGTATCCTGTAAACCGGGAACGGCCTGGGTACGGTCTATTTCCGCAGCAGGGCTTTCCACTGCCTCACGTTTAGGAACAACCACCGAGGTATTATAAGTTTGGACAGAAGTTTCAACAGGTTTTGCTGCGGCTGGGATCACTTTCTCCGGCACTACAACTTCGGGCACCGGAACCCATAGTGGGCCTGAGCCCTCAGGTGTGTTTGCCACAGTTGTATCCATGCCTGCAATAATTAAAGGTGTAATACCAAGCACCACGAAAATACTTATCCCAAAGAACATTGCCTTACCGAGCATTGATCCTTCTTCGCGTCGCAGAGCATATGCTCCATAATTTTTATTGCGGTTCTGGAAAACTATTTCATCCAGACTTTGACCATTCTCCCTAAGCAAATTTTTCATAACAGCGAATTATATGATATATGTGAAAACTCTTCCAGACAACACAGTCTGAATATAATTAAAACGCATTCAAAGAACCTGCCATTTTATTAGTGATTTTAAACCAATGATATAAAATAAGTATTTTTTTTAATAATAAGAATAAATATTGGAAAAGGTGCTTAAGTTTCTTCTGTAGCACTTGGTATTGATAATCAACATTTTGGGTAGCAAAACGAAACAGTATTGTGAAAATAGCTGATTTTAACCATCAAAGAAAGGGTGATTCACCTTATATATCACCTATTCATCCCTTCTAACTTTGTCCTCTACTCGAAATCTTGAGATAATGGAAACTATTCTTGTCCTTATATATACAACCGGAAGCCGGCCTCTATCCTATGCCTACAGCTATACCATTAACTTTTACAGTGATGCAACTGCTTCCATTAAAATATACAGGGGTTATGAAAATTCACCAACATACAGTGATAAGACTGATTATGATATAGCTGTTCTGGAAAATAAAATCTCCATCCTGTCGGCTTTGCCTGAGCATGAGACAACACCTCTGCTTACGGAGGGTGAACGAAGAGAAATTATCTACGTAGACAACGGTAGAACCTTGCGCCGAATAATTACACCCGAAGACCGGCAGGCCATTAAGGTCTATGAGCAACTGCTTCTCCTCTTCGACGAGGACTTTCAAGTCCTCATAAGTAATCAAACTTACGACACTTAGATGTAGCGGATGAGCATCAAGCCCTTTAAAACCGAAAATAATGCAGTTTGATCAGGTGAAATAGCAATTCCACGCAAAAAAAACACCGGCGCGCCGGTGTTTTTATCGTTAAAAAAGTAGTATTTAAAAGAGTTCTTTACGGATAATGTTCTGACTTCTTTCCGGTCCTACTGAGACCAAATAAACGTTGATACCCAGGTATTCCTCAATAAACTCTATATATTTTTTTGCATTTGCAGGCAGTTCGTCGTAAGACCTGGCATGCGTAATGTCTTCGGTCCATCCCTCCAGTTCCTTATAGATCGGTTCGTAATCGTAAAGTTTTGTGGTGGACGATGTAAAGTAATCAATAATCTTCCCGTCCTCGGTTTTGTAGTGTGTAGCAACTTTCACAGTAGGGATTCCGGACAGAACATCAAGCTTGGTAATTACAAGATTATTGATACCGTTAATCATCGTAGCATGCTTCAGAGACACAAGGTCTAACCAGCCCGTCCTTCTCGGTCTTCCTGTAGTGGCACCGAATTCGTGACCGACTTTGCGGATCTCTTCGCCCAGTTCATTGTCCAGCTCCGTTGGGAAAGGACCATTACCCACCCGTGTAGTATAGGCTTTTGCCACACCAATCAGATTCTGCAGACTTGTAGGAGGTACACCGGCACCTGTACAAACTCCGCCGGTTGACGGTGAAGAGGATGTTACATACGGATAGGTACCAAAATCAATATCCAGCATTAAAGCCTGCGCACCTTCGAAAAGTATATTTTTTCCGTCTTTAATGGCCTGGTTAAGTTCCACTTCAGTATCTACGATACGGTCTTTCAGTTTTTCGCCTATCTCCAGAAACTCATTAAAGATTTCATCCACGTTAAGCGTAGGCTTATCGAAATATTTTTCGAAGAGGCTATTCTTGCTCTTCAGATTTTTCTCAATCTTTTCGCGAAGCACTTCCGGATTCAGAAGATCAACCATGCGGATTCCTACGCGTGCGATCTTATCCTCGTAGCAGGGACCGATACCTTTTTTTGTGGTACCGATTTGAGTTCCGTCCTCTTCTTCCTCGCGATAGGTGTCAAGTAAAATATGATAAGGCATAATTACATGTGCCCTGCGGCTGATGAAAACGTGATCAGTTCTCATACCTTTGGCTTCCAGCTGGCCTATCTCCTTCATAAAAGCTTTAGGGTTCACCACTACACCATTGGCAATGATACATTTACCCTGGCACTGCAAAACTCCGGATGGCAACAGGTGAAGAACGAACTTCTCTTCGCCGGCATATACTGTATGACCCGCGTTATCGCCGCCCTGAAAACGAACGACATAATCAGATTTTGCGGAAAGTACATCCGTTATTTTACCTTTACCTTCATCTCCATACTGAAGACCAACAACCACGTAAGTTGACATATTCTACTGTTTTTAGATTCGCGCAAAGTTACTTTTAATATAAGTTTCAGGCAAAGTTTGCCTTAAAAATATTGGAACTGAGGTGTAATTTCCAACTCACAAAGAGGCTCAAAATTTTTTGGATAAAAATGCTTAAATTTGCAGACTTCAAAACAGTGTATGGAATCCATTAAAATTCATGACAAAACTTTCGTTCCTTATTTAAAGGATGCTGAAATACAGGAAATTGTAAAAGCAACCGCCCTTAAAATTTACGAGGATTACAAGGATGAAGTTCCTGTTTTCATTGGTGTACTGAACGGTGTGGTGATGTTTTTTTCCGACTTGATGAAACACTATCCCGGTCAGTGTGAAATTGCATTTATCCAGATGAGCTCTTATGTCGGTACACAGTCCACAGGTATTGTTTACCAGAAAATGGAACTTACCAAGGAGATAAAAGACAGGCATATTATTCTGGTGGAAGACATTGTGGATACCGGCAACACTGTTGAAAGTCTATTCCAGTATTTTAATGAGACACAGCGTCCAAAGTCGGTGAAGCTGGCCTCATTCCTGCTTAAGCCGGAAGTGTATAAGAAGGATTTCAAACTGGATTACATTGGAAAGGAAATCCCGAATAAGTTTGTCCTGGGCTACGGTCTGGATTATGATGAACTCGGCAGGAACCTGAAAGACCTTTACCAACTGGCAGAAGGCCAAATAAACCACTAATCATCCGCCAGCGCGGAATTTTTTTCATAACAAACAATTATTCATGATCAACATCGTTTTATTTGGTCCTCCGGGAAGCGGCAAAGGCACACAGGCCCAGAACCTGATTGAAAAATTTAACCTTAAGCAGATTTCTACTGGCGACCTTTTCCGTTACAACATCAAAAATGAAACGGAACTTGGCAAACTGGCAAAATCTTATATCGACAAAGGAGAGCTTGTACCGGACCAGGTAACTACCGATATGCTTACCGATGAAGTGAAAAAACCTACCGATACCAACGGCTTTATCTTTGATGGTTATCCAAGGACGGTAAACCAGACTGAAGCTCTGGAGGAAATTGTAAAGAAAGAACTGAACTCCGAAATTTCTGTTTGTCTTTCACTTGTTGTTGAAGATGAGATTTTGGTGAACCGTTTACTGAAAAGAGGTGAAACCAGCGGCCGCACCGACGATTCGAATGAAGAAATCATCCGCACGAGAATTCAGGAGTATTACAGCAAAACTGCCGAGGTAGCCGAGCTGTATAAGAAGCAGAATAAATATGTAGAAATAAAAGGCGTAGGAGAAATTGACGAGATTTCGGAAATGCTTTACGCTGAAGTTGAAAAAATAAAATAGGATGCAGGTGCCGGGATTTAGGATGCAGAATGCATTTCCTGAAAAATCCAGATCCGTAAACTAAACCTTAACCTAAACCCTAAAAGTACACTATGTCAAACTTTGTAGATTACGTAAAAATTCACTGTAAATCCGGACACGGAGGTGCAGGATCGGCACACCTTCGCCGCGAAAAATATATTCCCAAGGGCGGTCCAGACGGCGGCGACGGCGGCCGTGGCGGACACGTGATCATGAAAGGCGATTCCCACGAGTGGACATTGCTTCCGCTGCGTTTCACGCGGCATGTAAAAGCAGAGCGCGGGCATAACGGTGCCAAAAATCAACTTACAGGTGGTTACGGTGAGGATGTGTACATAAAAGTTCCGTTGGGTACCATAGCCAAAAATGAGGAAGGCGAAGTAATTGCTGAAATCATGGAAGACGGTCAGGAAATCATACTGATGCATGGTGGCAAAGGAGGTTTGGGTAATGAGCATTTTAAATCATCTACCAACCAGACGCCGCGTTATGCACAGCCCGGAATGCCCGGTGAAGAAGGATTTATCACTTTCGAACTTAAAATCCTTGCAGATGTAGGCTTGGTAGGTTTCCCGAATGCAGGAAAATCCACCCTACTCGCCGCAGTATCGGCCGCCAAACCAAAAATCGCAGATTATGCCTTCACCACACTGACTCCCAACTTAGGGATTGTGGACTACCGGAATTACAAATCATTTGTGATGGCCGACATCCCGGGGATCATTGAAGGTGCTGCGGAAGGTAAAGGATTGGGACACCGTTTCCTGAGACACATAGAAAGGAACTCCATCCTGCTCTTTTTAATTCCGGCAGATTCTGAAAGCCATTATAAGGAATTTGAGATTTTAGAAAACGAACTGAAAAAATACAATCCGGAACTGCTGGATAAGGACTATATCATTTCCATTTCTAAAGCAGATTTGCTTGATGATGAATTAAAACAAGACATCTCAAAGGAATTTCCCGAAAACCGCAAGCCTATTTACTTTTCCAGCGTCACGCAGGAAGGCCTTACGGAACTGAAGGATGTGATCTGGAAGAAACTGCACGGGTAATACGACTTACAAATAATTAAAAACAGATCTGGTTTGCGGGTCTGTTTTTTTTTGGCACAATGATGTGCTTCTTAAAACATTAATCATAATCAGTTTTGGTTTATATAGCCTGCCTTACACGTAAACTGATTACCATGCGAGGCAAAGGCGCAGTGGTTTCGAGCGTTGGCTTCCAATGCCTGCGTATTTTGTACCGATAATGAAAGTAAAATTTATGAAAAACACAGCACTCCAATTCATTATGCGTAACCGCTTATCCCTCCGCAAAATAGGAGTTACAAAGGCTTTTTAAAAATTTTGGAAAACACTTCGGCAGAAAAGAGGACTTGCGTATATTTGAGAGTAAGCAGAAATACTATGAGACAAATCGCACTGATTTTGACTTTACTTTATTTGGCAATAAATATAAACGCTCAAAATATTAAATTTAGAGAAAATATTGACAAAGATTCTTTGTTTAACGCTACTGTTTTAAAACTACCTGCCGAAATGCGTGAAGATTTCACTAAAACATACAAAAGTGGAAATGAACAAGAAAAGGAATTTTTGCTGTTTATGATTTCAATGCCTGAAAGTAGCAAAAATGAACTAATAGAAAATTTTGAACAGAGAAAAGCAGAAATTCAAAGGTTGAAAACCGAATATCAAAAACTTGTTCCTAAAAATTTCATAGTTGATATTGAATTTGAACCAGAAAGCAAAATTTTGACTGCTACAGAAGAAATTAGTATCAAAATCTACAAATTGAAAGCCAAAAATGAAAAAGAAGACATTGACGATATTCAGAGAACTGATGGTTTAAAAGTTATATCTCAAAATTGGAATTTGAAACCAAATTCTAATGAACTTGAAAAAGTAATTAAATCGATTGGATGGACAAATCAAAATCTTGATGAAATTAAAAAACTTCTAAAAGAAGCAAATTGTATTTCAATACAGAATGGAAAAATTACAGCAATAGGTTTTGCACGAAGCGGAATGGGAAAATATTCGTATAAAATTTTCGACAAGCCGCTTAACGAGAAAGAAAAAATAGAATATAACAATAATTGTGAGTACATCTTTTACAAGGATAACATTGTTCTTGAATATGGTGGTGGTGCGATTGGTTCACAATGTTTTGAAAAACAATGAAAATACTTCTGCTAATAACTAACCTTTCGCCTTGTCCGCAGGACAGGAGATGTATTAATAATCATCAAATCAATTAAAAATCTAAGAGACAATTGATAAAGCCGGTAGAGTTGTACCTTCGCGAGCTTTTTTCGCAGTCTCTAGAGTTTTCTATTTTTAAATTTACTATCATAGACAGCTTTTTAGAAGGACTGCTCTTTGTACCATCTAAAGAGTTTTTTAAAACGGTCATTTTATTTTGAAAATAACTGCACGGATTAAATAACCGCACCCTCAGCCTTTTCAGTAAATTTGCCGACAATTCTCTTTATCCATGAACAATATATTTAACCTGCAAAACGGCGAAGAGGACAAGCAAAAAGTCCTTGCTAATGTAAAAAAAAACATTTCTTTCAATGGTTCCAATCTTTGGATTTTAGCCTGCGCCATTATGGTGGCTTCTGTAGGTCTTAATGTGAATTCTACCGCTGTAGTTATCGGCGCAATGCTTATTTCGCCTTTGATGGGTCCGATCATCGGGGCAGGTTTCGCTTTGGGAATGTTTGATTTTCAATTGCTGCGCAGGTCCCTTAAAAATCTTTTACTTTCCACAGTGGTAGGACTTGTGGTTTCTTTTCTCTACTTTCTCTTAAGCCCTTATAAAGAAGCACAGTCCGAAATCATTTCACGTACGGCACCCAATATTTATGATGTGCTCATCGCCTTTTCGGGTGGTTTAGTGGGTGTAATTGCTGTGACCCGTGTAGAAAAAGGCAATCCGATTCCAGGCGTAGCGATCGCAACTGCTTTGATGCCACCGCTCTGTACAGCAGGATATGGCTTGGCGACAGGAAATTTCGTCTATTTTGGCGGCGCCATGTTTCTTTACACAATCAATTGCGTTTTCATCTGTATTGCGACGTATTCAATTGTAAAATTTCTAAAATATCCCGCCGTTGAATTTGTTGATAAAAAGAAATCAGACAGAATAAGGATTTGGATCTCAGTGATCGTTGCTTTAATGATCATCCCAAGTATATTTTTCGCCTACCGTTTCGTAACTAAACAGAATTACGAAGTCAAAGTTGACCAATTCCTCACACGTGAGTTCGAAGAAAAAGGAAATACCATAGTTTACAAGAAAACTTCATATTATACCATACCAAAAACGATTGAGCTGGCTTTTTTGACCCGAAAATTTTCTACACAGCAGATCACGGACATCAATAAGAAATTAAAAGATTATAAAATTGAGGGAACAAAGGTGATTATTCGCCAGGACAGCGCATTTCTCGCAAATGCTGCACTCACAAAATCTGACATAAATGAAGTTGAGGATAAATCGACCGCCATTATTGCCGAACTTAAAAACAAGGTGAGTAAATATTCCTTCGATACACAAAATATTTATCCTGAGGCCAGGTCAATTTTACCTGCAATCCAGTCGATTTCTGTGGCAAAACAGGAAATTTTCAACAATACAGATTCCACCAAAATAATCCCGGTTGCATTGTACCAATCCTCAAAAGCCCTGACCGAACCGCAGGTGAAAACCCTGCGTCAATGGCTAAAAGTCAAACTTAAAGTTGACACTTTAGAGATTTACAGAAGGTAGAGCCGATTTTCAGCACCCGTACCCAACGGTCCATCAACACACTGTTCCAAACTTTACTGTGACGGTGGGATAAATGTGCTGCACCAGTCTCCCTTCCTTTTGGAACAGTAATTGCGCGTTACCGAAAAAATTCCACATGAAATACATGCTTCTTTTTATCGGTGCGGCGCTGTTAATGGCCTGTACCGCACAGAATAAATCAGAATATACGACGGTTGAATATGAAGGCGGTGCCTGTTTCGGCTTCTGTCCTATTTTTAAAATAACCATCAGTTCTGACCGCACCGCTGTGCTGGAAGCGGAACATTTTAACTTTTCTGACGGACGTTCCAAAGATGAATTCTCCATGCCGCGGGAAGGTACATTTAAAGGCACGATTAAAGAAGAAGACTATCGCAAGCTCGTTGAAATGCTGAATGCGCTGAAACCTAAAACGCTGAAGGACAAATACGGCAGCCGAAATGTAACCGACCTGCCCACATCCTTTATACGCCTGGCTTTTAAGGACGGAACAACTAAAATAGTGGAAGATTACGGTAAACAGGGTACGCCTGATTTGGAGAAACTTTACCGTTACTTCGAGGATTTAAGACACAACCAGACCTGGGAAAAAGTGGGTGACTAGAGATTTCGCTATTGTATTATATAAAAGCGTATCTTTGCAGCCTATTTCGCGGCATTCTAAGCCATTTCGTAATTCGTTTTACTAAAAAATTCTGTTTTAATTATTGAGGACAGGATGAATGAAGAAGCATAACGCTTCGTCCGCACTAATTTTAATACAGGACAACATTTTGTTATTTACAGACTTAAATTTAATTAAGCCCATACTTGATGCGCTTAAGCAGGAAGGTTATGAGAAACCTACTCCAATCCAACAACAGGCTATACCCGAAATACTGAAAGGCCGCGACTTACTTGGAACTGCCCAAACCGGAACAGGGAAAACGGCAGCCTTTGCCATCCCTATTCTGCAGAATCTTACAGAAAAAAACATCCGTAACAACCAGATTAAGGCCCTAATCCTTACACCCACGCGTGAGCTTGCTATTCAGATTGAAGAAAGCTTCAATGCCTATGGCCGTAACCTGAAACTGAGAAACCTTGTGGTTTTTGGTGGAGTAAAACAAGGCGCGCAGGAGCAATCACTGAAGAGGGGTGTAGACATATTGGTAGCTACGCCAGGCAGATTACTGGATTTCATCTCACAGGGTATTATCTCACTAAAGCAACTGGAAATCTTTGTCCTGGACGAAGCCGACAGAATGCTGGACATGGGCTTTGTTCATGATGTAAAGAAAATCGTGAAGATGCTGCCTGAAAAAAGACAGACCTTATTTTTCTCGGCTACCTTTCCGGATGAGATAAAAACTCTGGCCAATACCATTCTCCGCAACCCTGTGAAGGTGGCGGTGGCGCCGGTATCTGCAACAGCAGACACCATTCAGCAGAAGGTTTATTTTGTTGAGAAGGAAGACAAACTGGAACTGCTCACCCATATCCTTAAAAACGACATCCAAGAATCAGTACTTGTGTTCTCTAGAACCAAGCACGGGGCTGATAAAATTGCCAGGAAGCTGCAGTCGCATAAGATTTCAGCCGAAGCCATTCATGGAAATAAGTCGCAGAATGCCAGACAGAACGCGCTTACCAACTTTAAATCCGGAAAGACAAGGATTTTAGTAGCTACGGATATTGCCGCCAGAGGGATTGATATTGATGAACTGAAATACGTAGTGAATTTTGAACTTTCCGATGTCTCCGAAACCTATGTGCACAGGATCGGTAGAACCGGCCGTGCCGGTGCCGAAGGGCAATCCATTTCCTTTGTGGACAGCTTGGACCTGCTGAACCTTAAGAATACGGAAAAACTGATTGGGAAAAAAATTCCGGTGGAAAAGGACCATCCTTATCATACCGATAATCTGGTACCGCAGAAAAGGGATTCCAACAATAAACCATTTACGGCGAGACCGAAGCCGCAGGCTAAAGAAAACATCGGTTATAAAAAACCGCACAATAAGAGTAATTTCTCAAGGAATAAGTAATTACTTTCTTAATATAGAAGCCGTCTCAATATAGAATTTTGAGACGGTTTTCTTATTTTAAGAAAGGATTTATTTGCTGATCGCGATCACAGAGTACCACAGCTCACGAATTATTTGCCGTCAAAAACATCACCTGCTTATCATTCAACAGGTTTAAAATAAAAAAAGGAAGCGGTATAATGAGGTAATTGGCACCTTCCCAATATTTAAAATCATAACCGGAATTGATCAGATCTGCATATGCCAGAGGGATTAAAGGACAGGAAAGAACTAAGAAAACGGTCCAGTTCCAAGATAAACTTTTTCTTTTATCATTAGAGAGTAGATAGAACATCGCTGCAATACCTATAATAACCAACGCTAAAAAAATAGGCAAGCTGAGTAACGTGATTCCCTTAAAAATAAGGTGACCGGGTTGAAAATTATCGTTTACTAAAAAGAAATAGACGTTCGTAAGTATGAATACAGCAGAGGAAATGATTAAAAGCATATAAGAATTTCTGCGGTGATCATTTTTAAGCAACAGGAAATACATAATGGGCAGAAAACCGAACACAATTCTGGACGAGGCTACTATGCCTAAAAACAACGAGATTAAAATTATTGATACCCACTTCACGTCTTTTTTCAGATAATACATAATCAGCAGGTTAACTGAAAACATAGCCATAGAAAGCGGCAACAAATCATGCCCATTAAAAAGCAATTCAGCAAAAACCATTGAAAGACCCATAAATAAGCAGAAAATATTGGTAAAAACAGTGCTAACTGCCCGTCTGAGAAGACCAACTGCAAACGCCACGTAACCGGCTCCGAACAACCAATATAAATTAAACAGCACAAACGGCGAATTAAACAATATCCATGCGGGGCCCGGACTAATGGGTTCAGTGGAGCTGATTTCTACGTCATACAATTTTGCGCTGTTTCGCAATGTTTGCGCAGACAGCCGTACTGCGTCATCGCCTGTGGAGCCCGGGTTACTCCGTAAACTAACCACAGGATAAATGAAGTGGCTGAGAGCAGCGACAAGAAGAATGAAAACGAGCCACCACATTCGTTTACTGATCTCCGAGCTGTTAATTGCCTTGAGGTTAAAGAATATAAAGTACACGACCAACAGATAAATGGGGAATAACCACAGCAAATCAATCTTTAAGAATAATCGTACAGAAGGAATCACAATGATGAAACTGAAAAGGACAGTTTTAAAAATAATGTTCCGGTAAAAACCCTCCGCAGTGTTCATTTTGCAAATATCCTTTCTGCATTTTCGGTCGTGATTCTGTCAATCTCAGCAAAATCTATTCTGTAAATATTCACCAGTTTCCCCACAACCAAATCAAGATAGGAACTTTCATTTCTTTTGCCGCGGAAAGGCACCGGCGCCAGGTAAGGTGAGTCGGTTTCCAGCACGATCTTATCCAACGGAATTTCATGCAGGAACTGATCGATTTTACCGTTTTTAAAGGTGACCACACCACCAATCCCGAGCAGAAAGTTAAGGTCGACTGCGTGACGTGCCTGCTCCAGAGTTCCGGAAAAGCAGTGGAAAATTCCGCGCAGCTTCGGATGTTTTTTCTTCTCGAGCACCTCAAAAACCTCATCAAAGCTTTCGCGCGTATGGATGACGATGGGCAGATCGCGTTCAATGGCCCAGTCTATCTGCGTTTCAAAAGCTTTTACCTGAATATCCAAAGTTGTTTTGTCCCAATACAGGTCTATCCCAATTTCCCCAATTGCAGGAAAAGACCGTTGGCTAAGGTATTCTTCCACAACCTTCAGTTCCTGTTCCCAGGTTTCCGGCTTTACATAACAGGGATGAAGGCCCATCATGGAAAAGATCCTGTCCGGATATTCCTGTTCCAGTGACAGCATCTTTTCATGGGTTTCGGAATCAATAGCGGGCAGGTAAAATTGGCTTACGCCCTTTGCGACTGCACGGTCAATCATCGCAGCACGGTCTTCGTCGAACTCTTCGGAATACAGATGGGTATGGGTATCAATCATTTTGTTATTGTTGAGGAAATGCGTCTGAAAAAACCGGATGCTTTACAAACGTTTGCTGCAGGGCAATCCTGCCTTTCAGATTCTCCAGAAATTCCTGGTATTTAGGATCACTGTCATCCGACGGTCTGTGGGAAAGTGCACGGCTAATCCTGAAATTCTCTTCTACAAAATCCATGGTTTGGTCGCTGAAATACGCGCTTCCAAACTTTTCCCAGATATACTGAATAGCCTGCGTGCTGGGATGAATAAGGTCGTCTTTATAAAAACGGTAATCCCGCAGGTCGTCCATCAGGATTTCATACGCAGGTAAGTAGTGGCAGTCATCAAACTGCTGTATGACCTCATGTACCGCCGTAATAAGTTTAGATTTGCTGAGCGTGTTTTCTGCCATGCCGTCCTTGGTATGACGTACCGGTGAAACGGTAAACAGGATCTGCACACCTTCCGGGCAGATGTCCTTGAGGTTTGTCACTGTTTCGTACATTGAATCGGCCAGCTCCAGATTGGTGAGAAGTCTTTTGTTAAAGAATTTACCCGGAATCTTATGACAGTTGGCTACAAGTTTATTTTTGGGCAGAAATTCATAGATAAATGATGTTCCGTAGGTGATGATTACCCACTTGGCATTCTGCAGAAACAAATTTCCTTCCTCTATGCCAGTGTTTATCTGTTCCAGCGTCTGATGTGGATAGCGCGAATTGAACTTCGTGTGGTGATCCAGCGAAATTACCTGATCATCATAAGCTACAAGGTCCTCCTGGTTGTAAAAGGCGGAATCATGCAGCCGTTTCACCGCCGTATTTATGGAATAGGGATTAAACATGGTTCCGAAGGGATTACTGAGTGTCTGCAGCTGACCCTTGGCCAGCAGACCCGAAATCTCCTCCGAAAAGCAGGAGCCCATCGCGAAAATGCTGTCCTCCGGCTTAATTTTGACCGAAGAATCTTCTATATTAACCTCTGTTCTGAATTTCATAAATATACAGCGGGAAAAAATTTAGCTAAAATCAGCTTTCTCTTCTAAGTAAATAATTTGCCAGCTCTATGAACGGCTTTTTCTTCTCATCAGGAATGTCAATCTTCATCAGATAATCGTGAGCAATCTGATTGTGCTTCTCAACAAGACGCAGCGTTTTCTCATCAACTTTAGTTCTGCGGAAGATTTTCTCCACACCATACACCTTGTCCACATTATCCGTTTTCTTACTGTACCAGAACTCCAGTTCCTTACGCTCATCCGGTGTACTGTGTTCCATAGCTAAAAGATAAAGCACCGTTTTCTTGTTTTCATAAATGTCGCCGGCATGCTTTTTACCGAAATCCTTTTGATTGCCGAACACATCCAGATAATCGTCCATGATCTGAAATGCGATACCGATATGTTTACCAAAGTTAAATATGTTTTTAGCATCACGGAAGTTAGCACCGGCGATCAGAGCACCGATTTCAAAGGATGACGCACTCAAGACGCCTGTCTTGTAGGTAATCATACGGATATACTCCTCGTAGGTTACGTTGTCCTGCGTCTCAAAATTGATATCGTACTGCTGACCCTCGCAAAGCAGAAGACCTGTATGTGTAAACACGCGGACGCAGGCTTTGTAAAGATTCGGTTCCAGATCCTCAAAGAATTTATAGGCCTTGAGCAAAAGCCCGTCGCCGGACAGAATCCCGGTATTTAAACCATATACCGTATGGATGGTAGGCACATTACGGCGAAGCGGAGCTTCGTCCATTATATCATCATGAATAAGCGTGAAATTATGGAAATACTCAATAGCCAGGGCAGGTTTCACCGCTTTGCCAATCTCGCCACCAAAGAGGTCGCACGACATCAGAACCATAATAGGACGCAAACGTTTTCCGGCATTGGAAATTATATAATTCATAGGTTCGTACAGTTCCTGCGGCTTATCCTTGAAGGAATACTTGGTGATCGCCTTAGAAATGACTTCCTGATACTGGTCTAAAAACTCCATACATTTTTCTTTGGTGCAAAAATACGATTTAATAGGTCTTTATACAGGTATTAATGCAAAAAACCACCCCGAAAGGGATGGTTTATATACTGAATCAAGAGAGATATCTTAAATCATTTTAACTAAAAGATAGGTTATACCTGCAACCATTGCCGAAATAGGGATTGTTAAAATCCACGCCCACAAAAGGCTTACTGTAATCCCCCAGCGAACAGCGGAGACTCTTTTGGTAAGACCCACCCCAATGATCGCACCGGTAATGGTATGGGTTGTAGAAACCGGAATACCCAGGTGGTCTGTAAGGAAAAGGGTAATGGCACCCGCAGACTCGGCACTAACACCTTCCAGCGGGGTAACCTTGGTAATACGTGTACCCATTGTTTTTACGATTTTCCAGCCACCACTCATTGTTCCGAGAGCGATTGCGAGAAAAGATACAAAAGGAACCCAAACATAATCCGTAGTAAAATGCTTAAATCGCTCTGAAGAATCCATCATTGCATATTCGTCGGTACCGCCTATCATTACCACGTGGTAATAAATTACGGCCGCACCTATGATTCCCATCACCTTCTGCGCATCATTAAGTCCGTGTCCTACGCTGAAAAGTGCTGAGGAAACAAGCTGCCACCTTTTAAACTGCTTGTCGGCCTTCCGGGGGTTACTTTTTCTGGCAAAATATACAATTACCAGCGTAATTAGAATTGAAACCACCATACCGATAAATGGTGCCATAAATATGAAGAGGAAAATAGGGATTACTTTCTCATATTTTACAACGTTCTGGGTAAACAACTGCTGGAATGCCATCTTGAGCGTATCCCAGATTCCAAGGTGAGGCATAGAAGCCACTACATGCTGGTAATCCATTACAAGAGCATTCATAAGCGCTGCACCCAGGAAGCCACCAATAAGCGTGTGCGATGATGACGAGGGTATCCCGAACCACCAGGTGAGCAAATTCCACAAGATAGCTGCTACAAGACCCGCCAGGATTACCTCCAGGTTAATGAAATTTTCGTTTACCGTCTTGGCAATTGTATTACCAATCTTAAATTCGCCAATGACATACATGGCCAGAAAGAAAGCGGCAAAATTCCAGACTGCAGCCCAAAGTACTGCCTGGAAGGGGGTTAGAACTTTAGTGGATACTATGGTCGCGATCGAATTGGCAGCATCGTGAAACCCGTTTATATAATCAAAGATCAGCGCTAGGACAATGATTATTATGAGGAGAATTGGTAATTCCATTCTTTCGTAAAAATATTTATTACGCGTATTTAATTATAATGTTCTCTATGGTATTGGCCACATCCTCCGCTTTATCGGTCACGATTTCCAGATATTCCAGTACGTGCTTGGTCTTTATGATGTTGATGGCATCGCCGGTTTCAAAAAGTCTAACAAGACCCTGAGAAAGCACATCGTCTGCAATATTTTCAAATGAATTGATCTTGATGCAGGATTCCTTCACTTCCGCTGTATTTGTGAAACCGTTCAGGTGCTTTATTGCATTCTGAATCTCCACACAGGATTTATGGATCAGCAGGGAGAATTCTGAAAATTCTTTAACGTCCGGAGTTTTGTAAAGGAAAATATATTTGGAAGATGCATAAATATAATCCGCAATATCGTCCAGGCCGGAAGCCAGCATATTGATATCTTCACGGTCAAACGGTGTGATAAAGTTCTCGCCCAACTGCACAAAAATCTCGTGGGTCAGATCGTCCAGCTTATGTTCGTAATCACTCATCTTTTTAAGAAGTGAATCATCATTAAGGTCGAAATCAAGCATTCCGTCGTGAAATTCCTGAGACATCTTCACCAGATTGTCTGCTACCTTTTCGAACAGTACGAAGAAGACTTTGTCCTTTGGCTGAAATGCCTTGAAAATGTTACCAATTCCCATTTTGTCAGTTGTTTAATTTTGAGTTGCAAATATCCGGATAATCGGACTAACGCTATTTATGTTTTATATTAAGTTTTGTTCACATATACTAGTCGGCCACCGGGTAAGACTGCGGTACATCCTTCATGCGGTCCAGAGTGAAGTTAAGTGCAAAATAAAGGAAGTGAAGGTTACGGGTGTTATCTGCAGTGAACTCCCGCTGCCACATATAACCAAGGTTGGAACTTACGTTACGGCTGAAAACATAGCCCACACCACCAAGAAACCTGTTCCTTTTGAAGCTGGGTTCCTCCGGCCCAACGAATATTTCGTTGAAAGCATTCAGAAAGAAGGTATTGGCCTCCAGTTTTTCTTTGTTTATAGGTAAAGAGGCCGAGAGTCTGTAGCGGTAACGTTCTGTGTTATCCTCCGTATCAGTCTTCGGAAAATAATAGAGTCTTTTCTCTGCACGTAACCGATGGTCCAGTTTCAGGCGGTTCAGCTTGTGCGAGTAAGTGTACTGAAGCCACAGCCGGGTTTCGCGCTGGAAAAACTCGCTGTTTTTGTAGGTTCCGTAGGTACCGATACCAACAAAGGGCTGATGATCTCCGATATTGTAACCCACTCCTCCTTTTACTTCATAATAATCAACCTTTACAAAATCCTCAATTCCACGTGTCTGCAGTTCAATATAAGCCTGCCAGTTCTTATCGTGTTTGTAGGTAAATGAAGTCATATTAAAGGACGAAATATGCTCCCGAGGATTGGTCTGCGCAAAACCTGAAGCGCAGATACACATTATAATAAGAAAAGAAAGTGATTGTTTCATAGGTCAGATTCAGCGGCAAAGTTACTAAACTTCGTATGTTAACAATGTTAATTTAATATTAAGTTAACCGGCAATTAACACCGGTAGCTGGGATGAAAGAATGGCACAAAAAAAAGCACGGTTGCCCGTGCTTAAAATATGTACCTGGATCAAGATTAGTTCGCCTCTTCAGCTCTCATTTCTTTTCCTTTGAATTTCTGAGTTTTAAGGCCTTTTACAACCTCATCCTTGAAGGATTTCTCAACCTCGAAGAAGGAAAACTTCTCCATGATTTCGATTTCTCCGATGTCGGGACGTTTTTTGGACTTAGCTGTAGCCTTGTTCAGGATTTCAAGCATGTCCATCTTTTTCAGTTGATCTCTTTTGCCAAGGTTAAAGAAAAACCTTACCATGTCGCCGTTAGTTCTCTTGGGCTTCCTGTCACGGCTAACAAATTCACGGCCTCCGTCTCTGCCTCCGTCTCTGCCACCATCGCGGCCTCCGTCACGGAAGCTGTCTCTGCGGTCGTTACCACGGTCGCGGTCACCTCTTCTGCCTTCACCTCTGCCATCACGGTCACGGTCACGGCCACGGTCTCTGCGGCTATCGCCACGGTCGTCGCTGTTGAACTTCTGGTCTGCAAGGTCGTTTTTGTCCTTATAGAACATCGCAAGATCCCGAAGCTGCAACTGCAGAAGTTTATGAACAAGCTCTTCTTTGCTGAATTCAGAAAGGTCTGGGATTAGAGCGTCATCAAAAGTGAAAAACTCTTCGTGTTCGGTAAAAAGTTTTTCGAAGACACCACCAACCTGCGCCTTAATGATCGCATCACCAGTTGGGATTTTCTTTTCAACAATGTCAATCTTAGTAGACATCTTGATCTGTTTCAGCTTTCTGGATTCCTCAGGCTTTATAAGGGACATTGAAATACCATCCTTACCTGCTCTTCCTGTTCTACCGCTACGGTGTACGAAAACCTCCGGGTCATCCGGCAGGGAATAATGAATAACGTGAGTCAGGGAATTAACATCAAGTCCACGCGCAGCTACATCGGTAGCAACCAATATATCAATATTTTTCAGTCTGAATTTCTTCATCACCGTATCCCGCTGTGCCTGACTCAGATCACCATGCAAGGCATCTGCGGCATAACCGTTCTGCATCAGGAAATCTGCAACTTCCTGTGTTTCCATACGGGTACGGCAGAAAAGAATGGAATACTGATTTGGATTCGCATCAATAAGCCTTTTCAAAGCCTCTTTTTTATGACGGTAGCCTACCACATAAAATTCATGCTTAATATTTTTCTTAACTTCATTAATCGAACCAACAGAAATACGGTGCGGTTCTGTTAAATAGCTTTTAGAAATCCTTTCAACATCCTTGTTCATCGTAGCCGAGAAAAGATAAGTATGTTTTGTTTCAGGAGTTTCTCTTAATATGGTTTCCAGATCGTCCTTGAAACCCATAGAAAGCATTTCATCTGCCTCATCCAGCACCAACCATTGAATTTCTGAGAAATCCAGGGCCTTGCGGTTAATCAAATCGATCACACGCCCCGGAGTACCCACAATAATCTGTGGTTTATCCCGCAGGGAGCGGATTTGGTCGGAAATACTTGACCCACCATAAACCGCAGTGGTCTTGATGTCGTTCATGTATTTCGAATAGTTTTTAATGTCTTTGGTAATCTGCAAACAAAGTTCTCTGGTAGGACAAAGCACCAAAAATTGGATTTTGCGACTCCCGTCGTCAATCATATCCAAAATCGGAAGCGAAAACGCTGCTGTTTTGCCTGTTCCTGTCTGCGCAAGTGCGATGAGATCGCGTATATCTGTAGAGATAAAAGGAATAGTCTGTTTTTGGATTTCTGTTGGGCTCACAAAGCCCAGTTCGCCAACCGCCTTCAATAATTCAGGACTTAAGTTGGTCTCCGTAAATAAATTCATGTAAAAGATCGTCTATAATTCTCCGGCAAAGATACTTATTTTATTTTTGATAAAAAATAGATGCTTTTATTAAATAAGTGTTAAAGATGTAAAGCACAGGAAGTTTATAGATAAATTCTTTTTGTATACTTTTATGTAAATTATTATTTATGGCTTCTGTAATATCACCGGACACATTATTATTCTTAAAAGACCTAAATCAAAATAACAACAGGGATTGGTTTACACAAAATAAAGAACGATATCTGGCAGCACAGGAAAATATGGTGGAATTTGTAGATGACCTTATACAGGAGATCTCGGGCTTTGATGAAGCCATCCTGAAGCTGGACGCAAAAAAGTCACTGTTCCGGATTTACCGTGATACCCGTTTCTCCAAAGACAAAACGCCTTATAAAATAAACTTCGGTGCCGGTCTGGGCATGGGTAAGGGTGCGGAGATTGCTGGCTACTATCTTCATATTGAACCCGGCAAATCTTTTTTGGCCGGCGGCGTGTACCAGCCGGAAAGTGGTGTTCTTAGAGAAATCCGTATGGAAATTTCCATAAACAGGGATGAGTTTGAGGCTGTCATTAACGGCATGGAATTCAGTAAATATTTCAGCGGACTTTCTCAGGAAGACAAATTGGTACGTGTTCCGCCAGGTTTTGAAAAAGACGACCCCATGGCGGAGTTTCTGAAACTTAAAAGCTATATCGCTGTATACCAATTGAAAGACACCGAAATACTGGATAAGGACGCTGTTGCAAAATTCGCCGGGATCTTCAGTTCTGTAAAACCGCTCAATGATTTCTTAAGTGCCCCTTTTAGATGATGATTTGTGGGCCCTTTATTTTTGTGTGAGGCTTTTCACTGTAGCAAGCAGCTCAGGATCGTCCGGAGAGATGGCATAATAGTCCGCTATCTTACCGTTTTGGTCTACTACTATAAATCTCGGCACCCAGTTAAGCTCAATATAGTCGTTGAATTTATTCTTCCAGCCTTCATCAAACCAAAAATTATTCCCGCCTGCAATACTGTACTTATGCAGGCCCCGCTTCCACTGGTCGTGCGTGCGGTCCAGTGAGAAATAGAGCACTACCAAATCCGGATTTGCTGCTTTCAGGTCATTTGTCTTAGGCAAAGCAAGTATACAGTCGCGGCACCAGCTGGCCCAGAAGTCTATCAGGATCACCTTGCCCCGGTGCGCTTCCAGCACCTGTGCTATAGACTGTTTTTTTCCGTCCAGCGCTATTATTTTCTGGCTGAGGACCTCTGCAGTAAATTCAGATTTAATATCCTGCATGGGTTTCTGGGCATAACTCCAACCGAAAAAGAGAAGTATGAACAATAAAACACACCTAAACGGGAAAGAGTAAATGGAAGGAGATAAGCGCTTCATTATAGTGTTTTAAACATAATTAATCCTGAAGTAAATCCGGACGTCTTTCCTGGGTAATCCGCAAGGCCTCATCATGGCGCCATTCTTCAATTTTACCAAAATGACCGCTCAGCAGAATTTCAGGCACTTTCAAACCTTTATATTCTTCAGGTCTTGTATAAATTGGTGGCGAAAGCAGGTTATCCTGGAAAGTGTCAGTTAGCGCGCTCTGTTCATCATTGAGCACTCCCGGCAGAAGCCGGATTACAGAATCGGCGAGTACACAGGCAGCAAGTTCGCCTCCGGTAAGTACATAATCGCCTATTGAAATTTCTTTTGTAATATGAAGGTCGCGGACACGCTGGTCTATTCCTTTATAATGGCCGCATAAAAAAATGAGGTTCTTTTTTATTGAGAGCGAATTTGCCATTCTCTGGTTCAGGGTCTCACCATCGGGGGTCAGATAAATTACCTCATCATAGTCACGCTGGGCCTTCAGCTCAGAAATACAAAGGTCCAGAGGCTCCACCAACATTACCATACCGGCACCGCCGCCATAAGGTTCATCATCCACTTTGCGGTGTTTGCCCACACTCCAGTTACGCAGCTGATGAAAGTGTACCTCGGCGAGTCCTTTCTGCAGTGCTCTTTTCAGGATTGAAGTCTGAAAGGGGCTTTCCATAAGTTCGGGCAGCACACTTATGATGTCAATTCTCATTGTTCAGTGATATTTTTTTTGTTTGGAACGATTATAAGGCGCAAAGATGAATCTTTATTCACATAACTCCACATCCAGTTAAAGAAAATTGCCAGTTTATTCCGTACCGAAAGAATAAGCATCAGGTGCAGGAACATCCAGAAGTACCAAGCCAGGAAACCCTGAAATTTGAATCTGGGCAGATCCACTACCGCACGGTGCTTACCTATCGTAGCCATACTTCCTTGATCAACATACTCGTACTCTACCCAATCCGATTCATTTTTCTTAAGTAGGTTGCGAGCCAGGTTTTTTCCCTGATTAATAGCCACATTAGCCACCTGGGGGTGTCCCTGCGGATATTTTGGAGTTTCCATATGGGCGATATCGCCAATGGCAAAAATATTTTCTGTCCCCTTCACCCTATTATATCGGTCTACAGTATACCGGTTGCGCAAAATCTGGTTCTCGCTTAATCCATCTATAATATTGCCCGTAACACCGGCCGCCCAGATTACGTTGTTAGCGGGTATCTCTTTACCGTTGGCCAGCAACACACGGTCTCCGTCATATGCTGTTACAATCTCGCCTTTCATAAAAATGACGCCCAACTCATGAAGGTACTTTTCTGACATTTTCTGGGATTCATCACTCATATTAGACAAAGGGGTTTCCGTAGAGCTCACCAAAATGATATTCAGATTGTCAAAATTCATGTGAGGATAGTCGCGCGGCAGGATCTCACGTTTCATTTCGGAAAAGGCACCGGCTAATTCTACACCTGTAGGCCCACTGCCTACTATCACAATATTCCAGTTACCGTCGTCACTGCGTTTTCTTTCGATAATCAGTTTTTCGAAGGTGAGAAGTACATGGTTACGAATGGCGATGGCTTCCTGCGTATTCTTCATGCCGAAGGCTAGTTTCTCCATCTCGGCATTTCCAAAAAAATTGGTCTTGCAGCCTGTGGCGATCACCAGTTTATCGTACGTAAATTCGGAATCTTCGGTAATGATCTTATTCTGTTCCGGTACGATGCGCTGCACCTCGGTCATCCGGTACTGGATATTCCTTGAACGCTGGAAAATCTTCCGGAACGGAAACGAAATATTACTGGGCTCAATCCGTCCGCATGCTACCTGATAGAAAAGCGGCTGAAACATATGATGATTTACCTTATCAATCATAAACACTTTTTTGTTCTTATTGTTAAGCGACCTGGCAAGCTGAAGGCCTGCAAACCCACCGCCGACGATTACAATTTTCTCCCTTGTTTCCATAGTATAAAGTTACCTGTTAATATTTTGTACTGCTTGTTCCCCATACTATTAAATGTATGACGGATTCTGTGCGCATCATTTTTAACGGAACGAACATTATACCATATACAAATCAGAATAAATAAAATTCGTTTTTTCAGCATCATAAATATACTTTTGCAGTCCAATGCCAAATAAGAAAGCCAAAGGAAAAGTCCGAAAACAAATCCACAAAAACCGCCGCAGCAAAGTAATACTGCGCCGGACGGTTTTACTAGTCATTCTTGCGTGCACACTTCTGGGCACAGGCATTTATCTGAAGGAAAAGATCTCTTTTTATTACGCCATGTACTTCCGGCCGTTTAAGCACAAGAAACTTAGCAATACTGAGTTTGAGGAACAGCGGATCAACAGGATTGTAGGCGATTATGCCGACAAAACCTTCGGCATAGACATCTCCCATTACCAGCGGCCGGAAGATATTACCTGGGACAGCTTAAGTATAGGCAACAGAGCTATTCCGATCCGGTTTGCAGTGCTTCGGGCCACAATGGGAAACCGCAGTACCGATAAACATTTTGATGAGTACTGGCTGATGGCCAAAAAGCATAACCTCATTCGTGGTGCCTATCACTTTTACCGCGCCGATGAAGATCCTGTACGTCAGGCCAATAATTTCCTGGAAAATGTAAAACTGGAGTCCGGTGACCTGCCGCCTGTCCTGGATATTGAACGGATACCACGGCGTAAGACCAACGCGAAACTGATCGAAGACCTTAAAATCTGGTGCAGAATTGTGGAGGAAGCCTATGGCGAAAAACCCATCATTTACACCTACTACCATTACTACAAAGATTTCCTGGATGGAGAGTTTGAGGACTATCCACTTTGGCTGGCCAACTATAATGATGTTCCGCAACCCACACCTACCGGACATTGGGATTTCTGGCAGTTTACAGAAAACGGAATCGTGTACGGCATCAACTCCAAAGTTGATGTTGACGTTTACAACGGAAGTTTGTGGTCACTTAAAAGGCTTACGCTGGACTGATTCTTCATTTATCAAAAGGAACAGCTGTGCCAGTAGTGCCCTTTTTAATGTGTATGATTCTCAGGAACTGATGCCAGAACCAGGTCAGGTCTTTCTTTTTCAGCAACATGTTGACTACCGTCTTTTCAATCCAGTGATGAAGGGGGAAAAGCCCGGAAATAATTACCACTTTCCCCAGCAAAATCAGAACCGGGCTTCCATGGGTAAGATGGTGCAGCCACCCGTCTATAAGCAGCACAATAAACTCAAAGAACATTATAAAAGACACATAACCCATTGACTTGATCCACCAAACTGGAACCCGGTAAAAGGAGATCACCACCAGTGACATGATTATCAGGATGATAAAACAGGTGATGATTAAATACTGCAGGTTGTGCTGCCTGTCCTTTTTTTCCTGGATTTTTTGCCTCTCAAGTTCTTTTTGGGCCAGAATATTGTTCAGTTCTGCACTCTGCACATTTTCATCGCTTAAGAATTTAATTAAGCTGTTTTTAGCAGTATTGGTAAGGTTGGCGTATTCCAATTCCTTTCCAGCGTCTCCCCTCTCCCGGAATAGCGCCGCAATCTTCTCACCTACCTTTATCTGGTCATAGTAATTATTGCTCTGAAGGCTGTATTGAAAAGCTTCCTCAAAATTGGTCAGTGCGGCGTCATCCTGACCCTGCCTTTTTTCAAATTCACCCTTTCGCAAATAATAGATATAGTAAAAGTAAGGATTACCGTCATCGTTGGCAGCAGCAGAGAGTTCAAAGTAATGACGTGCCGAATCTACCTGCTTTCTGTTTTCGGCGATGTATGCTCTAACGCGGTGATAATAGGAAAGGTTTTGCTTTTTCAGGTATTTCAGTTCCTGAGGGTGTTTCTTATACCAATCATCCATTTTTTGGAATTGGTTATGATCAATGAAGTAGGTTCTGAGAGCACTTTGCGCCTGAAAACGCAGTCGCGGTATATTCTTCCTTCTGCCAAAGTCATCAATCTTCTTCAACATTTCAGGAATCACTTTGTGATCAATATACCGGTTCAGGATCACCAGCCTGGCCGATTCTGTATAATACCAGCGCACAGAATCAACAGGAACAGCCGATTCTACAGATTTCTTAAGTTCCGCAAGATATTCCAGGGCTTTTTCATGCTTTTTATTCAGCAGATAAAAATCGGACAGATAGCTCAATGTTTCATATTTTATAGAGTCATTTTCAAGATCGGCAGCAAGATAATCTGCATCAATAAGATTTTCGAGCTGGTCGGCCGGTCGGTTTTGAATCTGGTTAATCTTGCTGTGGATAATTAATTTCCTGATCTCACCTGCCTCCTGTTTTGACTGGTCAGGGCTATTTTCGGAAATCATGTTAAGGTAATTGAGTGCATCCTGCGGTTGGTTTTCCCGGATCAGATACTCACAGTAGGCAAAATATGCTTCATCTACGGCCTCAGAGCTTTTCAATTTCTCAGCATTTATAACCGCCTGAACAAAACACTCCTTGGCCTGGGCAGAGTTCATGTTCGCAGGAAGTCTGTATTTCAAAGCAGCTGTAGTTGCAACAGCAATCAGTTGGGGATCGTCTGAAAACATTGATATTTTTATGATTTCGTCGCTCAGACTGTCCGCAGCTTTTGGATTCATCAGGGTATCCTGATGTCTTTGTGCATCACTGAGCAAACGTGCCACCTTCACCCTCCTTTGGTCATTAAGGTTTATCGTCTGTTTTTTACAGGACGGGATGAGAAATAAAAATAAACTTAATAACAACCAACAGCTCTTATCCGGGAATCGAGTGTCCATAACGTGTGATTATTTTAATAAATTTAGAAATATTTTCTGTAATAATTAAAGCCCAAGTGAATTATTTGTTAATTTTATACTTTATTATTAATCAAAACACACAAATCATGGAAAATTCCGAATTGATTATGCCCGTACTTGTTGCGTTTTTACTGGGTGCCGCACTAACTTTCTTACTATATAAAATAAAAACCAAATCCGACCTGATCAGCGCAAAAGAAATTGATAAAAAGGAGGCAAAAATTCTCTATGATAATCACCGCAACGAAATGGGGTACCAGAATTTGAAAGATGCAGAATTCATCTTTAGCGGCTATTTTGACCTTAATACAGCAGCAGCTAAAGATATAATGGATGCAATGGATGCTAAAAAGTTTGATAATGTTCGGGTGTACTTTAGCCAGGACAGATATCCAAGCCCGAGCCAACAGACTTTTCTCCTGAATGGACTCTCTAACACAGGCGTAGAAGAAGATAACGGGAAGCTTTTTATTATCCGCAACGCCATAAACCTGGCCACAGACTGTCCTAAATATTGCGAATATGAAAGAGCTGTATTACATTAAAAAAAGTGAACATATCACATGAGCGGTGAACAAACCCAGGATAATAAATTAACAACCCAAACACACAGATTATGAAAAGTCCGAAAAACTTAGTTAGTACTGTTGCTGCCTTTCTGGCAGGCACTGCCATCACTTACTTTATGCATCCGGTGGCAACTTCTCCACCAGTCCCTCCTGCTCCTTCACAAATTTCCACTGAAACAGCCCGAAATTACTTCAGCTTTCATCGCAGTGAAATGGAATATGGGGAGAGGGGTGCCAAATCTAAATTTGGTGGCTACTTCGATCTTACAAAGGACGCAATAGCAGAAATACAGGCGGCCATGACTGCACAGGGTTTTCAGCGTGCAAGACTGTATTTTGGCCAGGACAAATTTCCCGACCCCACCTCCCAAATGCTGTTAATAAACGGTATGAATAACGGTACTGAAGTAAATACCGGCCGGTTATTCATGATCCGGAATTCAATAAATTCTAATCCGTACTGTCCAAAATTCTGCGACTTTGAAAGGTCGGTGCTAACCTACTGAAACTTTTAAAGTTAGCCACTACCTATGCCGCTCCCCTGAAATTACGTATTTTCGCAGGCAAATAAATGTCTGATGAATTACGTTACTGCCGAAGATCTTACAAAATCTTATGGTCTCAAAGTTCTTTTTAAAAACATCTCCTTCAACGTTAATGAAGGGGACAAAATTGCCATTGTGGCCAAGAACGGCAGCGGAAAATCGACGCTGCTGAAAATCCTGATGGGTAAAGAGATCGCGGATTCGGGCACGGTAGTCATCAACAAAGATATTCAGGTGGTCCTGTTCGATCAGGAAATTGAATTTGACTCAGCACTTACAGTAGAAGAGTTTATGATGACCCTGGATTCGGCACCTATTGTTGCGGTGAAGAATTACCATCACGCTTTGCATACCGAGAAGCCGGACGATATGGAGAAAGCACTGGCTGAAATGGAACTTCACAAAGCCTGGGATCTTGAAAATGAGATGAAACAGATACTCTCCCAGCTAAAGATCACCGATCTGGAAGCAAAAATGGGCACCCTTTCTGGTGGACAGATAAAACGTGTAGCTCTGGCAAAACTACTGACCGAAACCCGCGCAGAGCACCGCCACATCTTGCTCATCATGGATGAACCTACCAACCACCTGGACGTAGAGATGGTGGAGTGGCTGGAAAATTATCTGTCTAAGGCAAAAATCACACTGTTGCTCGTAACCCACGACCGTTACTTTCTGGATGCAGTGTGCGATCTGATCTGGGAAATGGAGGATCAGAACCTTTATGTGCATAACGGCAGCTATGCTACTTACCTGGAAAACAAGATGATTCGCGAAGACAATCTGAATGCGACTATAGACAAGGCTAACAATCTGTACCGAAAGGAACTGGAGTGGATGCGCCGCCAGCCCAAAGCCAGAACTACAAAATCCAAATCGCGGATTGATGATTTTTACGAAACTGAGAAAGTGGCCAAAACGGACACCCGAAAGGAGAAACTGGAGCTGGATTTCGAGATGAAAAGGCTCGGCAACAAAATCCTGGAACTTCATGATATCAGTAAAAGTTATGGTGATAACGTTCTGTTAAAAGATTTTTCTTATCAGTTCCAGCGCGGCGAAAAAGTCGGGATTGTAGGGAAGAACGGCGCCGGCAAATCTACATTGCTGAATATTATTCAGGGTCTTGAACCGTACGACAGCGGAAGTATAGAAACCGGAGAAACTATCAAATTCGGTTACTTTTCCCAAAAAGGACTTAAATATAAAGAGGAGGAACGCGTAATTGATTTCATAAGGGAGATTTCGGAGAATTTTCCGCTGGCTAACGGCCGTACGATTTCGGCCTCGCAGTTTCTGCGCCTGTTCCTGTTTGACGATCAAACACAGTACAGTCCAATTTCCAAACTGTCGGGCGGGGAGAAAAGGAGGTTGCACCTCATGTACGTCCTTTACCAAAACCCGAATTTCCTGATTTTTGATGAGCCTACCAACGATCTTGACCTTCCTACTTTGACCGTACTGGAGAATTTTCTGCAGCAGTTTCAGGGCAGCCTTATCATTGTATCGCACGACCGTTATTTTATTGACCGCGTTGTAGATCATGTTTTGGCATTCGAAGGTGAGGGGAAAATCCGGAATTTTGTAGGCAATTTCACAGAATACCGGGAAATGAAGAGTCAGGAGAATAGGAAAGCCCTGGAACAACCTGTTGCTCTGGCTAAGACTGCGGAGATTGCACAGGCGGTACCGAAATCCACGAGCGCACAGAGGAAACTGTCCTATAAGGAGCAGCGCGAACTGGAAACCATTGATAAGGAGCTGCCTTTGCTTGAGGAAAAACGTGCAGAAATAATGCAGCAACTTACCACTGAAACAGACTATGCCATCATCTCAAAACTTTCCGATGAGCTGGAGTCATTATCCGCAAAACTCGGTGAATTGGAACTGCGGTGGCTGGAACTGCAGGAGATCTAATTGTTATTTAGTTTGATATTGTTTAAATATCGCCGTCAACATGCTCTCATTCCTTACATGACAAATCTCAGTTAAGCAGCAACATTCTCAGTAAAAGGTCTTTATAGTTTTTCTTCTAAAACTATTTAGAATAATTAAAAATAAGCTTGGTCATTACAAGTTGCTTTATTACATTTGCAATCGTTATTTTAATTGATTCTAAATAAAGACTTGAAATGAAAAAGAAACTGGTTTGTATCGGGCTGTTGACTCTGACCCTTCCGGCGTATGCACAGATGAAATTTGTAGAACATTCCGACACTTTGCGGGTTCAGCAAATAGAGGATATTAACCTTCATAAAACCGGCAATCCCAATAATGCGCGAACACTTACCACCAAGTCTAACCTGACGGTAATGGAAAATCCGCAACCTATTGCTATCGTAACCCATGAAATCATAGAGCAGCAGCAGGCAAAACAGTTAAGCGATGTTCTTCAGAATGTAAACGGCCTTTATATTACCTCTTCCCGCGGTAATTCGCAGGACAGTTTTGGTGGCCGGGGATTCAATTTCGGAAACGATAATATTTTCAAGAACGGCGCCCGTGTAAACAGCGGCGTTTTTCCCGAAGTTTCAGGTCTGGAGCGTGTGGAAGTACTGAAAGGCGGAAACGCTATGCTCTACGGAAATGTGGCCGCCGGTGGAGTTGTAAACCTGATCACAAAAAAACCACGTTTCAATTTTGGTGGCAGCATTGGCCTGAACGCCGGCAGCTGGAACACCTACAAACCAACTGTAGATTTTTACGGTCCACTGAGTAAAAATGTGGCCTTCCGGGTGAACGGCACCTTTGAAACTGCCGAGAGTTTCCGTGATGTAGTAGAGTCTCAGAAATATTATTTCAACCCTTCATTACTTTTTAATATTGGCGAAAAATCGCAGATTATTGTTGAAGCCGATTACCTGAAGCATGACCTTACACCAGATTTCGGAATTGGCGCCATTGACAACAAAGACAAATCATACTCGCTGAACACCTTCCTGTCACGCAACGCCTTTCTGGGAACAGACTGGCAGTACCAAAACGTGCAGCAGGCTACTGCGGGCATTACATTTAACCACCAGTTCAGTGATTTCTGGACTCTTAATACTGTGGCCTCCTTCCAGAACTATACAAAAGATTTCTTTTCTACAGAACGTGTTACCTGGTCTTACGACAATGCCGACCGTCTGAAATGGAGCAGGCCACTGAACAAGACTTATAACGAGCAAAACTATTCTTCACTCCAAATTAACCTGAACGGTGAACTGAACACCGGCAAAGTGAACCATAAAATCCTGATCGGCACTGACGGAGATTACGGCATTGCCGATGCCTACACTTTCCGTAATCCGGAAAACGGCAAAAACTACGGAACAAGTTACATCTATGGAAGTAATGGCGGTAACGGTTTACTTTACCTGGACGACCCCTCTACCTGGGCCGGCGGCAGCATGCCACTTGCAGAGAAAAAAGACAGAACGCGCATCCCGACGCAGAGATTTGGAATTTACGCACAGGATTTCATCAGTTTGAATGATCAGTTTAAAGTTCTGGCAGGATTAAGATGGTCCTATATAGAAAGCGAGAGCACGAAAAGAGACTATCTGGCAAATACAGACACCCCGAACGGACTTAATGTAGACCGAGCATTTTCGCCAAAAGGAGGTATAGTTTATATGCCGAATGACAATCTATCTGCATTTGCAACTTACACCAACTCTTTTGTAGCCAATACCGGCTTCGACATATATGATAAAGCGCTGAAACCGTCAATTATAGATCAGTTTGAAGTCGGCATGAAGAAGAATTTCTGGAACAATGCCGTAGCACTCAACCTGACGGTTTATCAGATAGATAACCGTAACTTCTACCAAACAGCTGAATTCACAGCAGATGGAAGTCCCAATTCCGACTCAACAGTTAAGGATTTCGCGGGTAAGATGCGCAGCCGGGGCGTAGAACTGGACATCACCGGAAACCCGCTTCCGAACCTGTCCATCATTGCCGGGGCATCCTATAACCATTCTGTTTATCTGGATACTCCCGAGACCTTCGGTTATGTTGAGAACCAGCGGTTGGTCCGCACACCTGCCACAACGGCCAACGCATCAGTATTTTACACTTTTGACAAATATATGAAGGGACTGAAAATTGGCGGCGGCGTTTACTTTGTGGGAGACCGTATTGCGGGCTGGAATGACACCAAGGAATTACTGGACAGCCGGAACGGCGCCTCCCGTATGCTGGAAGTGGGCGATTATGTGACTGCATCACTAAGTTTTGGCTATGACTGGCAAAAGTTCTCACTGATGGGAAAAGTAGGAAACCTGTTTGACGCTGTAGAGTATAATTACCATGAGAATTACTCGGTAAACCCTATTACACCGCGCAATTATTACCTGACCCTTACCTACAAACTCTAACAATTACTGCACCTGTTCGTTCAGCATTAAAACATTTACTATGGAAAAGAAAAAAAAATCGGGCAATATAAAGTCCACCATGCGCATCCTGCACCGCTATCTGGGTTACTTCACCGCTGGCATTATGGCAGTGTATGCTATAAGTGGTGTGTTGCTCATTTACCGGGATACCAATTTCCTGAAGAAGGAGAATAAGTACGAGGTAGTACTAAAGCCGAATTTAACCGAAAAAGAACTGGCTAAAGAAATCAAGGTCCGTGCTGTTGAATTTGAAGCTGAGGAAGGCGCAATAAGGAAGTTTAAAGACGGCACATACAATGTAAGTACCGGCGAAGCTAAATATTCCAAGATGCAGCTGCCCTATGTGCTGGAGAAGTTTAATGAACTGCACAAATCCACCTCCAAGCACAGGTACGCCTCGCTTAATACGGTTTTTGGACTGGTACTTTTCTTTTTTGTGATTTCCTCGTTCTGGATGTTCAACTTTAAATCCAAAGCCTTCCGGCGCGGAGCGATATATGCCGGAATCGGTTTTATCCTGGCCGTCATTATGGTATTTTTCCAGTAAAATCTATAAATATTAAGGTAAGGAATAGCTGCCTTTTTCTGAACCCTCCCCCGATTGATAGCTGCAAAATCCATATCTTTGGATCTCAAATCATTTTACATGAATCAGCAACCGGTGGAGGGTTTTTCCAAACTTTCAAAGCAGCGCAAAATAGACTGGCTTATTAAAGAATACCTTAGTGATGACCGCAGTTACGAGCAGATTCTTCAGCAGTACTGGAATGGAGACGCTATTTTGCAGAAACTTCATGAAGAGTTCTCGGAGAACACCATCTCCAACTTTTATATGCCTTATGGTATTGCACCCAATTTTCTTATAGACGGTAAACTGCTGGCACTTCCTATGGCGGTTGAAGAAAGTTCAGTAGTAGCCGCAGCCTCCAAAGCCGCGAAATTCTGGATTGACAAGGGAGGTTTTAAAACCACGATTATCAACACGAAAAAACTGGGTCATACCCATTTCATAATTAATGTTGAACCTCACAAACTGCAGCATTTCTTCAATTTCAAACTCAAGAAAAGACTTTTTGAGGCTACTGAAGAGATTACGAAGAATATGCGTAACCGCGGGGGAGGCATTCTGAATATCCGACTCATAGACAAGACTGCGGATCTGGAAAACTATTTCCAGTTAAAAGCAAGTTTCGATACCGTGGATTCCATGGGAGCCAATTTCATCAATTCCTGTCTTGAGCAGTTCGGTAAGACACTGACGGAAGAAGTGGCAAAAGATGAAACCTTTACCCCGGAAGAAAAAGACTCGCTGCAGATTGTGATGAATATCCTTTCCAACTTCACGCCGGACTGTATTGTAAGAGCCGAGGTTTCCTGTAAAATCGAAGACCTGAAAGACGACAGCGGAATTTCCAATGAAGAATTCGCAACTAAATTCAAACGCGCCGTAACGATTGCTGAAATAGAACCTTTCCGCGCGACTACTCATAACAAAGGTATCATGAATGGTGTAGATGCTGTGGTTATTGCCACCGGAAATGACTTCCGCGCTACCGAAGCCTGCGCGCATGCCTATGCAGCAAAAGACGGAAAATACACCAGCCTTACACACTGTACCATTGACGGCGGCGTGTTCCGCTTTTGGATAGACCTACCCATTTCGGTAGGTGTGGTAGGTGGACTTACCAACCTTCACCCGCTCGTTAAATTCTCGCTGGCGCTGCTTGGGAAACCTTCAGCACAGGAATTGATGAGCATTTTGGCCGTATCCGGACTGGCGCAAAATTTTGCCGCCATACGTTCACTGGTTACGACTGGGATCCAGAAAGGCCACATGAAGATGCACTTACTGAATATCCTGAACCAACTTGGAGCCACAGAAGAGGAAAAAAATCATTTCGTGACTTACTTTAAAGATAAGACGGTAACCCATCACGAGGTAATCTCTCAGTTTAACAGTTTAAGAGCGCAATAATGTTCGGAATTATTCTGGCCGGACTTCTGCTGGCGTTCGGTGTGTTTCTGAAAGCAACAAAAGACCCGGGATTTGCGTCAACAAAAAAGTTTTCGTGGTTACTTATCGCCCTGGGCGCAATCACACTGGCGGGAAAACTAATTATCATGTATCAAAAAGGAGAAATATAATATGAAGACATTTACATTGGTTATAGGTGCGGTTTATGGACTGCTGTCGGTAATTTTAGGAGCTTTTGGCGCGCACGCACTGAAGAAGATTATTTCTGCAGAAAAACTTACTAGCTTTGAAACGGGCGTACGGTATCAGATGTACTCTGCCCTGTTCCTGCTGATCGTTGGGTATATCCTGAAATTTGAAAGCCCCTCTGAAAAATGGATCTCGATCCTGATGATTGCAGGTACCTTTATATTCTCATTCAGTATTTATCTGCTCAGCATGAGTGAGGCCTGGAATATGAATTTTAAATTCCTGGGACCCATAACCCCAATTGGAGGTTTGATGATGATTATATCCTGGGCAATGCTGATCTATTATTTTCTGAAAAACCGGGTGTAAATTGTTCATGAGTGCACGGAATGATTATTGACTGCCTTTTAACATGTATAAAAAACGCATTCTGATTCTTGAACCGAAAATACATGTATCCAAAGTATTGGAATCGATTTTAAAGGATGAAGGATATCAATGCAAGACCCGGACTACTACTCACAATCTGCCGGATTTATTGGCAGAATTCCAACCGAATGCAATATTGATAGCCAGACAAATTCCTCCTATGGGAGTGATAAGTGCCATAGAATATATTCGCCAAAGTCCATATGGCAGGCATGCCGCAGTAATTTATATGACAGGTTCGGGTCAATCTATTGCCGAAGCAACATCAGCAGGAGCTAATATCACATTAGCGAAACCACTTGACCTTACCAAGTTTCTGTTTACTTTGGAAAATTTTACAAATTTAAACTGAACCAGCATGTTTTTCATCTTCGGACTGAACAGGAAACCGGTAGGCAAGGAAACACGCAATGTCCGCAAGAATGGCTTTGATGTAAAGGCCATTATTACCGTTTATAAACTGTATATAGAGTTATTTTTCATCCCGCTCATTCCATTAGGCAAGAGGTACAGCATTTACATTCCGCATAGTGATGAATATTATGAGCAGGGCTTCCGCTCCAAAATTCCCGATGAGTACCTGGAGATATGTAAGGATGTGGGCAGGTTGTACTGATGACGCAACGACATGAATAAGGCCCCGCGCCCCGGATTGAACGGCCTGTCTGAGCTCTTTTTGTTAGCTCCGGCCCGAGCGGAGGCGCAAAAAAGCGAGTAGTGAAAGCCGGAATTGGCGCCCAAAGATTACTAAACTGCTGCAGAATTTATTGCGAACTTAAAAGCAATTACCAAATGAAGTTTCGCTGTATAAAAAACTTAGCGTTTTAAGGCTTTCTACTTAGTGCTTTTTTCTTAAATTTGTAAATCCTTAAAAAAATAATAAATTTAATTCAATACTATGAATCTTCACGAGTATCAGTCCAAAGAGATTTTAGCAAAATACGGCGTTAACATTCAGCGCGGTTTTATCGCCAATAATGTAGAGGAGGCAGTAGATGCAGCCAACAAATTAAAAGAAATGACCGGAGGTGCCGAAGGTTGGGTGGTAAAAGCGCAGGTTCACGCAGGTGGCCGTGGTAAAGGCGGCGGTGTAAAATTCTCTCCAAACGTTGAAAAACTGAAGGAAAACGCACAGAGCATTATTGGTATGCAGTTGGTTACTCCACAAACTTCCGCAGAAGGTAAGAAAGTGAATTTCGTACTTGTAGCTGAAGATGTATATTATCCTGGAGCATCTGAAACTAAAGAATTTTACGTTTCTATCCTTCTGGACAGAGCATTAGGGAAAAACACGGTAGTATATTCCACAGAAGGTGGTATGGACATCGAGCATGTAGCCGAGGTAACTCCACACCTTATCCATAAAGAAGTGATTGATCCTGCATTGGGTCTTCAGGGTTTTCAGGCACGTAAGATTGCCTTCAACCTTGGACTTAGCGGCAACGCATTCAAAGAATTCACGAAGTTCATCACCAGCCTGTACAACGCCTATGTAGGTATTGATGCTTCACTTTTCGAAATCAACCCTGTTCTTAAGACATCTGACGATAAAATCATTGCTGTTGATGCTAAAGTAACCCTGGACGGTAACGGACTTTTCCGTCACAAAGACCTGGAAGCACTTAGAGATACACGTGAGGAAGATCCAACAGATGTTGAAGCTGGCGATGCCGGACTTAACTTTGTAAAACTTGACGGCGATGTTGCCTGTATGGTAAACGGTGCCGGTCTTGCAATGGCTACCATGGACATCATTAAACTGTCCGGAGGTAATCCTGCGAACTTCCTGGACGTTGGTGGTACAGCTGATGCTGAAAGAGTACAGAAAGCTTTCGGAATCATACTTAAAGATCCAAACGTAAAAGCGATCCTTATCAACATCTTTGGAGGTATCGTACGTTGTGACCGTGTAGCACAGGGTGTTGTAGATGCTTACAAAGCAATGGGCAGCCTTCCGGTTCCGTTGATCGTAAGACTGCAGGGAACCAACGCTGTAGAAGCAAAACAGCTGATTGACAATTCCGGATTACCCGTACATTCTGCAATCACTTTGGAAGAAGCAGCAAACAAGGTAAAAGAAGTTCTGGCAAACTAAGACTTCAGGCTTTAAAATATTTCAGACAGCTTTCTTACGGAAGCTGTCTTTTTTTGCCTGCCAGTAGCCGGAGATTTTTTCATACCAGATTTTCTAATCTCGAAGTTGGTTTATCTATGAAAACTTCGGCGATTACCTATGAAAATGAGATTAGTAGCATATCTGAAAGGGCGGCTGGTTCTTTGCCATAAATTTCGTAAATTTGCCGTTCGTAACGACTGTATTTATGACAGACTATAAAATAAAGAAAATAGCAGTTCTAACCTCCGGTGGCGATGCCCCGGGAATGAACGCAGCCATTCGTGCAGTCGTGCGGACCTCCAACTATTTCGGATTGGAATGCTATGGAATCCGCGAAGGTTTTAACGGACTTATCGACGGAAACATCACCAAAATGGGTCCGCGATCTGTGAGCAATATCATCAACCTCGGCGGCACCATACTGAGATCAGCCAGATCCGAAGACTTCAGGACTGAGGAAGGCAGGAAAAAAGCTTTTGAACAGTGCCAAAGCAACGGCATCGATGCTTTGGTATGCATAGGCGGCGACGGAACCTTTACAGGAGCGAAAATCTTTAACGAAGAATTCGGCATACAGACAATTGGCGTACCGGGAACTATAGATAATGATATTTTTGGCACCGATACGACCATAGGTTACGACACCGCTCTCAACACAGCGATGGATGCTATAGATAAGATTCGCGACACCGCTACCTCACACAACAGGATATTCTTCGTTGAGGTTATGGGACGCGACGCCGGTTTTATCGCCCTGAATTCCGGTATTGCAACCGGTGCGGTAGACATCCTGATTCCTGAGCAGAAAGACAGTATGGAGGAACTTTTCGACACTTTTGACAAAGCTGCCAAACGCGGTAAGAACTCGAGTGTGGTTGTAGTGGCCGAAGGTGAAAAACTTGGAAATGTTTACGACCTGTCCGAGCAGACCAAAAAAAAATACCCCAATTATGATATCCGTATTGCCGTTTTGGGTCATATACAGCGCGGCGGATCACCAAGCTGCGCCGACCGTGTGCTGGCCAGCCGCCTGGGCTATGGTGCAGTAACAGGACTTATGGAAGGACGTAACAATGTAATGGCCGGCATGAGATCCAACAAACTGGTCTTCACCCCAATTGAAGAAGCTATTAAAAAACACAATACCATTAACAAGGACCTGCTTAAGATATCAGAAATCCTGGCACTTTAGTGAGAAAGGTTCCTAGGTGGAAATCAATGAAAAATCATTAATTATAAATCTAATAAATTATGTCAACAATCAAAGTAGGAATCAACGGATTCGGTAGAATTGGCCGTCTGGTCTTCAGAGCAATGACCGAAAGAGACAACATCGAAGTTGTAGGGATCAATGACCTTATCGATGCTGAGTATATGGCGTATATGCTGAAGTATGATTCTGTACACGGCGAGTTTAAAGGTGACGTTTCCACAGAAGGAAATGACCTTATCGTAAACGGTAAAAAAATCCGAGTAACTGCTGAAAAAGACCCTAACAACCTGAAGTGGAATGAAATCGGTGCTGAATATATCGTTGAATCTACAGGTTTGTTCCTTAGCAAAGACTCTGCACAGGCTCACATCAATGCGGGTGCAAAGAAAGTAATCCTTTCCGCTCCATCTAAAGACGACACGCCGATGTTCGTAATGGGTGTAAACCACATGGACCTTACAGATGATATTAAAATCTTCTCCAATGCTTCCTGTACTACCAACTGTCTTGCGCCACTTGCGAAAGTAATGCATGACAACTTCGGTATTGTTGAAGGTCTTATGACAACTGTTCATGCTACCACTGCAACGCAGAAAACTGTAGACGGACCTTCTGTTAAAGACTGGAGAGGCGGACGTTCTGCACTTAACAACATTATCCCATCCTCTACAGGTGCTGCAAAAGCCGTAGGAAAAGTAATTCCTGAACTGAACGGTAAACTTACAGGTATGTCCTTCCGTGTACCAACGGCCGACGTTTCCGTAGTTGACCTTACAGTGAGACTGGAAAAAGCTACTTCTTACGAAGAGATCTGTGCAGCAATGAAAAAAGCTTCTGAAGGTGAACTCAAAGGAATCCTAGGTTATACTGAAGATGCAGTGGTATCTCAGGATTTCGTAGGCGAAAAGAGAACCTCTGTATTCGACAAGGATGCCGGAATCATGCTTTCTCCAAACTTCGTGAAAGTAGTTTCCTGGTATGACAACGAAATGGGCTACTCCAACAAACTGGTAGATATGCTTGCACACTCAGCTTCTTTGTAAGTACGAGACTATAAATAAGAAATAAACCGCTCCATTGGGGCGGTTTATTTTGCATTTTAGTGAAATAAAAGTATGCTGAGAGAATCACCAATCAGTAACCGTGCAGGTTGATACCGTCTGTGCGTTTCATTTCAATTCTTTTCCCCATCTTTTTCTGGATCACACGGAAATGCGGAAGATCGTCATCCGTCACCAGCGTTATGGCAGTTCCCGACTCGTTTGCACGTCCCGTCCTGCCAATCCGGTGAACATAATCCAGCGGCGACCGCGGCAATTCGTAATTGATAACGACCTCCAGTGATTCAATGTGAATCCCACGTCCAATAAGATCGGTTGCCACCAAAATCCGGGTTTCACCCTCCTTAAAATCCTGGAGATTTCCCGACCTTGAGCCCTGGGATTTTTTCCCGTGAACTGCCGTAGCCGGAATATTATTCTTCTTGAGTTTTTCTGCAAGATGATCGGCAGACCTTGAAGATGACGCGAAGACCAAGGCCTGTTTAATATCCTGTTCCTTGATCAGATACCTTAAAAAAGGACCCTTAGTTTCCGCAGTCACATGGTACGCAATCTGGGTAATTTTATCGAGGTCAACTTCGTTCTGTTTAATTTCAACCACTACCGGATCAATTGTTAAACGGCTTTTAATTTCTTCAACCTTATCGTTCAATGTTGCTGAAAACAGCACCGTTTGCTTTGTGGCAGGCATCATTGAAAAAAGTCTGTTCATTTCTTCTTCAAAGCCCAGTTGGAACATCTTGTCGGCTTCATCAATGACCAAATGGGAAATTTGTGAAATGCTTAAAGCTTTGTTATCAATCAGGTCCAGCAGTCGTCCCGGAGTTGCCACCAAAACTTCCACCCCAAACATCCCTTTCATTTGTGGATTGATGGAAACACCGCCATAAACTGCCATTGTTCTGATTTCCCGCTTTAAATTATCAGTAAACGCTCTGAAAACCTCATCAATCTGAATCACCAGCTCACGCGTTGGAGCCAATACCAGCACCTGAATATTGCGGTCTTTCTTTACCTCTTCATTCTGTAACTTATCCAAAATAGGCATGACAAAACAAGCCGTTTTTCCGGAACCTGTCTGTGCGATTCCCATGAGGTCTTTACCCGACAAAATAACAGGAACCGTTTGTTCCTGTATGAGGAAGGGTTTTAGAAAACCCAACTTTCTGACTGATTTTATGATGTTGTGCGATAAGCCCAAAGATTCAAAAGACATAGAATATATATTTCAGCAAAGATAATCTATTGCACAGGAAACATCACTTCACGCAGACCGCCGTTCTGACGCAATAATGAGAAACACGGCAGGTAATCCGTAACTTTGGTGGCGCAGAGATTGCTGCTCTGATTCTATTTTGAACGCAAACTCACAGAACATCTTCAAAATGAAGGCACGACCTCGATTTTACAGCGCACCGCATTTCAAAACTTTCTGGGAAGAAGGCAACGGGAAAGACCTCCTGGACTGGTCCCGCGCAACGCCCGATATGAACCAATTTAATCAATACGCCCATCTCTACCATGAAGTGGATTCCCTTGGAGACGCCGCGGTGCAGGAAACCTATCTTAAGCTGCCCTATCACGAAGCCTCGGCGCTGGTGGAAAAATATTCAGCATCACCGGTTTCTCCGGCTGAGGAAGCACCGGCTAACCTTAAGCAGCTGTTTCTACAGATGCAGGAAGTTCCGGAATGGTTTAACGCGGATTTGGCGAATGCCGGCGCACGGTTCTGTATGCGCACGGGAACCAACGGGCTTATCATCTTACGGGATTTCACGCTTATGGGCGGGTACGATTTCGCTTTCCTCAACAAACCTTTGGTATTTACGGGTGCACTGAAACGCGGTGCAGTAAAACGCTTAAAGGACACCCTGGAATTTTGGGTTAATGTAACGCGGGAAAATGCGATGCAAACAAATTCGGAGGCATACAGACTCATTGTAAGAACACGGCTGCTGCACGCTTATGCACGGCTGAAGATCCGCCAGAAAAGTGACGACTGGGATTATGAAAACTGGGGCACGCCGATTAATATGTGGGATATGGTGGCTACCTATACAGGCTTCAGTCTTGTATTTATGCAGGGTTTAAGAAAGTTGGGCATCACCATAAGCGACGACGAGGAAAAGGGTGTTTTCCATCTCTGGAAATATATTGGGTACCTGTTGGGCATTCCGGCGGATTATATGCCGGATGACAAGAAAGATGCTGTGGAGCGCTTTTATCTTTGGACAGCTACTCAGGGTGCCGGCGATAAAGATTCGGCCTATCTGGCGAAAGCGCTTTTGGATGAAAATCTGGAATCTACCATTCTCAGATATGATTTCCAGCGTAAGAATCTGCGCTATCTGCACATCTGCTGTAACTGGTATTTACTGGACGAAGATATTAACGAAAGACTTCATATTCCTAAAGTTCCCCTGCCGAATGTTTTCCCTTCAATAATAAGAAGTGCAAATGCCCTTACCCAAAAAATATTCCCTCTCCACAGACCAAAAAGCTACCGGAAACTGGTGGATCTGGGCCATAAACAACAGATGAAAGTGCTTGATGATTACCTGACATATACGCCTAAAGATTTTCACTATTAAAGCACTTTTTTAGCAAAAACATTTTAAGAAAAAGAGCGGAAAATTCCGTATTTTTGAACAAATAAATATTACAGATGAGCAGCATAGAAGATAAGAAAAAAGCACTCTCATTAGTGCTGGATAAATTAGATAAAACATACGGAAAAGGCACCGTAATGACTCTGGGTGACGCATCTGTGGATGATTCCATTGAGGTAATTCCTTCAGGTTCACTGGGTCTGGATCTGGCATTAGGTGTAGGCGGTTATCCGCGTGGCAGGGTAATCGAGATCTATGGTCCGGAATCATCGGGTAAGACTACCCTGACGCTTCATGCCATCGCAGAAGCTCAAAAGGCAGGCGGTATTGCAGCGTTTATCGATGCCGAGCATGCCTTCGACAGGCATTATGCTTCCAAGCTTGGTATCAACCTGGACGACCTTATTATTTCTCAGCCGGACAACGGTGAGCAGGCACTTGAAATCGCCGACAACCTGATCCGTTCAGGCGCGATTGACATTGTAGTTATTGACTCTGTGGCAGCATTGACTCCTAAAGCTGAAATTGAAGGCGAAATGGGTGACTCCAAGATGGGTCTGCACGCACGTCTGATGTCTCAGGCTTTACGTAAACTTACAGCTACGATTTCCCGTACAAAATGTACGGTAATTTTCATTAATCAGCTGAGAGAAAAAATCGGTGTAATGTTCGGAAATCCCGAAACTACTACCGGTGGTAACGCCCTTAAGTTTTATGCATCCGTACGGATCGACATCAGAAAGGCCAGCGCACCAATCAAGACCGGTGACGAAGCTGTAGGAAGCCGTGTAAAGGTGAAGATTGTCAAAAACAAAGTAGCACCTCCGTTCAAGATGGCAGAATTCGACATTATGTATGGCGAAGGTGTTTCCAAAGTGGGAGAAATCCTGGACATGGCTGTGGAAACCGGAATCGTTAAGAAAAGCGGATCATGGTTCAGTTATGACGAAACAAAACTTGGTCAGGGCCGTGATGCGGTTCGCGATATGCTGAAGGACAATCCGGAACTTGCGGAAGAACTGGAAGCAAAAATCAAAGAGGAGATTAAAAACAAATAATATCTTCACAAGTTACAGAGCAGCCTTCAGGCTGCTTTTTTTTGCTTTATTACATAAGTGCCAAAATGTCAGGAATAGCTTCTTGGTACTTAATTTGAAAAAATCAGATCAACAAAAATTAAATAATTATGACTAAAGGAAATATCAATGTGTCGGTGGACAATATTTTCCCACTGATAAAAAAGTTTCTCTACAGTGACCACGAAATATTCCTGCGTGAGCTCATTTCCAACGCTACGGATGCAACATTGAAACTGAAGCACCTGATCAACATTGGTGATGCGAAAACAGAATATGGCAATCCTACTATTGAAGTAAGGATAGATAAAGAAAATAAAAAGCTCCACATCACTGACCAGGGTCTGGGAATGACCGCTGAGGAGGTTGAAAAATACATTAACCAGGTAGCATTTTCAGGTGCCGAGGAGTTCCTGGAGAAATATAAAGACTCTGCCAAAGATTCTGGTATCATCGGTCACTTTGGACTTGGATTTTACTCTGCATTTATGGTTGCTGAAAAAGTAGAGATACTTACAAAATCCTATAAAGAAGGAGAATCTGGCGTTAGATGGACCTGCGACGGCAGCCCGGAATTTACTTTGGAAGAAACTTCTGAAAAAACCGACCGCGGTACCGAAATCATCCTTCATATAGCCGAAGATTCCACAGAATTCCTGGAGGAATCCAGAATCCGTGAACTGCTTCTGAAATACAACAAGTTCATGCCTGTTCCGATTAAGTTCGGGACCAGAACAGAAACCCTTCCTTTGCCCGATGATGCAGCTGAAGATGCAAAGCCGGAAACTCAGGAGGTAGATAATATCATCAACAATCCTACTCCTGCCTGGACTAAAGCACCAGCGGAACTGAAGGACGAAGACTATAAGAATTTCTACCGCGAACTGTACCCGATGCAGTTTGAAGACCCACTCTTCCATATTCACCTGAATGTTGATTATCCTTTCAACCTTACCGGTATCCTGTTCTTCCCGAAACTGGCCAACAACCTGAATATCGAAAAAGATAAGATCCAGCTTTATCAGAATCAGGTATTTGTAACTGACGAGGTGAAAGGCATTGTTCCCGACTTCCTGATGTTGCTGCGAGGGGTAATAGACTCCCCGGACATTCCGCTGAATGTTTCCCGTTCTTACCTGCAGGCAGATGGTGCCGTGAAGAAAATCTCATCCTATATCACGAAGAAAGTTGGGGATAAGATGGCTTCGCTTATCAACGAAAACCGCGAAGATTACGAGTCCAAATGGAACGACATCAAAGTAGTCATTGAATATGGAATGATTTCCGAGGACAAATTCTACGACAAATCAGACAAATTTGCGCTGTATCCGAATGTAGAAGGCAAATATTTCCTTTGGAATGAACTTGAAGAAAAGATCAAGGCCAACCAGACCGATAAGGACGGCAATCTGATTATTCTGTACACGAGCAATGAACATGACCAGCACAGTTACGTTCAGGCAGCAGAGGATAAAGGGTATGAGGTTCTATTACTGGACTCTCCTATAGTACCGCACCTAATCCAGAAACTGGAATCATCGAAAGAAAAAATCCGTTTTGCACGGGTTGATGCAGACCACATCAACAATCTGATCAAGAAAGACGAGCCGGTAATTTCAAAACTGAACGAAACTGAAAAGGAAACACTCAAAAACACCGTTGAAGAAGGCATTTCAGACTCCAAATTTACCGTACAGCTGGAGGATATGGAAAGTACCGATGCGCCATTCATCATCACTCAACCGGAATTTATGCGCCGTATGAAAGACATGCAGGCTACAGGTGGTGGCGGTATGTTCGGTATGGGCGGCTTCCCGGAAATGTATAACTTGGTGGTGAATACCAACAGCGAACTTGCGGGTAAACTGTTAACTGCCGAAGACGCTGACGAAAAAAATGCGCAGATCAAACACGCTTTAGACTTGGCAAAACTGTCGCAGAATCTGCTGAAAGGCAAGGAACTCACTGAGTTTATTCAGAGAAGCTATAAGGAACTGGCGAAATAAACTGAAAATATTATCAGGATACCGTTTCGGCGGCGGCTTCGCCGCCGCCGAAACTTTTTTCAAACCTTTTAAATCTGCAGGATGTTATAATTCTTCTATCGGATTCCAAAATACCTTCCTGAAATCCTTAATCCTGTTACCCACTACCTCAATGCCTTCCGCAGCAAGCTTATCCGAAAATTCCGCTAAACAGCCGGCCGTGATCTGACCAGAAGAATTGCAGACACGGTGCGCCGGAAAATCTTCATCATAATGCCGAAGTGCGTTGCCTACATGCCTGGCATGGTTTGGATACCCAACTGCCCTGGCTACGGCTCCGTAACTGGTTACCCGACCCAGCGGAATAAGCCGGATTATTTCAAAAACCTGCTGACGGAAAGTCTCATCCATACATCAAATTTAAGATTTTATAAATCCTTATCTTTGCATAAAAGTAAAGAAACATGAACAAACCGATTACCGAATTTATAGAAAAATATTATCTCCATTTTAATTCAGCCGCATTGGTTGATGCTTCCAAAGGATATGTTGCCCATTTGAAAGACGGTGGAAAAATGATGATTACTCTGGCCGGAGCAATGTCTACTGCTGAAATCGGCAAGATTTTAGCCGAAATGATCCGTCAGGATAAGGTTGATATTATTTCCTGTACGGGCGCAAACCTGGAGGAGGACCTTATGAATTTAGTAGCACACTCACATTACGAAAGAGTACCGCATTACCGTGACCTTACCGCACAGGATGAATGGGCATTGCTGGAACGTGGATTAAACCGTGTAACAGACACCTGCATCCCTGAAGAGGAAGCATTCCGCCGTTTACAAAAGCATATTGTAGAAATCTGGAAAGATGCTGAAGCCAAAGGTGAAAGGTATTTCCCGCACGAATACATGTATAAAATGCTTTTATCAGGCGTTTTGGAGCAGTATTACGAAATACCGAAGGAGAATTCGTGGATGCTGGCAGCAGCGGAGAAAAACCTGCCAATCGTAGTTCCGGGTTGGGAAGATTCCACCATGGGAAATATTTTCAGCAGCTACTGCATTAAAGGTGAACTGCAGGCTTCTACAATGAAATCGGGTATAGAATACATGATGTTCCTGGCAGACTGGTATCCAAAAAATTCAGGCGGAAAAGGAGTTGGTTTCTTCCAGATTGGCGGTGGAATTGCCGGAGATTTCCCGATCTGCGTAGTACCGATGCTTTACCAGGATATGGAAATGACGGATATTCCGTTCTGGTCTTATTTCTGTCAGATTTCAGATTCTACTACTTCTTACGGATCGTACTCCGGAGCAGTTCCTAACGAGAAAATCACCTGGGGTAAACTGGATATCACTACGCCTAAATTTATTGTTGAAAGTGACGCTACCATCTGCGCACCTCTGATGTTCTCCTATATTTTGGAAAATTCATAAACAGCCCTGTGATTATAAAACAAAAAGTACAGCCTTCCGGGCTGTACTTTTTTTATGCAGTGTATTGGAGTGATTAGTTTTGCCAGTTTTCCACCTTTAGGATTTCAATCTTCCTCTCTCCATCCTGGAAAGGCCATTCAATTACATCGCCTACTTTGTAACCTACGGTCGCCAGAGCCATATCGGAAAGGATTGAAAACTTTTTCTTCTTTGGTTTGGCTTCTGCTACTCCCACAAAAATCAGCTCCTCTTCCCTGTCCAGTGTGTGATCTTTTATCGTTACTTTTCTGTTCACGGTAACCACCTCAGGCGGCAGCTCCCTCCTGCGTACCTGCTGCGCCCCTTTCAGCTCGGCCAGAAGTCGGTTTTCTTCTTCAATGGTTACTTTTTTTCTTCTTAAATGATCTTTAATTACGTCGTAAACTCCTGTTGTTAAAATGATATTCTCGGACATCTTAAATATTTTTTTAGGGATGATGCTGTTACAAACGGCCCTGAGACACTGAACACCGTGAGGCGTCATGTCTGTAGTAACAAATCAAAAAGGGAATAAAAAAAATCGGCAAATTCCCGCCAGGACCCGACGGGTCTAGTAGATGAACTCTTTGGAACTTTTGAGAAATGAATCCATGTGAAGATAAAGCAATGAAGACAGAAGTCTTTGCGAGCGAACACTGTCAAACTTTAAAATAGAGGTGACCATAATTGCTTTTCTGAAAGGCAAATATAGGAATTAAAAAACTATAAAACAAATAGTTAGCATCTCACTGTTAAATCCTGAACCTCCGGTTTTCCTTTTTCTCCGAAATTTGCTTTTTAGCCTGTATCCTTTTCTCCACCTGACGTTTTGAAGGTTTGGTAGCTTTTCGTGGCTTACGTTTTATCAGACATATATTAACCATTTCAACGATTCTGTCCGTAGCTATTTTCTTATTCTGAAGCTGGGTGCGGCTTTCCGAAACGGTAAGCTGCAGCAGGCCTTCCAGGTTAATCCTGTTTTTAAGCCTGGTGCTAATTAACTCTTTTTCTTCCTGGTTGAAGAAAATGCTTTCAGCTACGTTCCAGATTACAGTCACCGACGTTTCCACCTTATTCACGTTCTGGCCGCCCGGACCGCCGCTTCTGGAGGTACGGTAATTCAGCTCTTTTCTAAAGTCCCTTTCAATCAACATTTTTCATTTCATTTAAAAATACTACGTCTATTAATTTTACCGTTGGGCAGGCGCGGAAAAGTGCTTAAAAACATAACATCTTTAGGTACATGGTTTTTTGACAAAGCAGTCCTTATTCCTTTGAAGGCTTCAATAAGACCTGATCTAATTTCGGACGTATTTTCCCCTTCCACAACCACAACCAGTTTCTGGCCAAGCAATATATCCGGAACTCCGCCAACTACAGCCTCTGCATCCAGGTACTGCCTGAGGATACTTTCAACCTGTTCAGGCTGGATTTTAAGCCCACCGGAATTAATTATATTATCGGCCCGTCCTACAAATTTAAACCGGTTAGGACCCTGCAATTCCACCACATCGTTAGTGTGAAGCAGAGATGGAGTAAGGCTTGGTGCTGCGATTTCCAGACATGCCCGTCCATCCTGCGAGATCTTTACCCCGTCCATGACCGTAAAACATTCTTCAGCTTCTGGATAAATCTGTTTCAGTGCAATGTGGGAAAGCGTTTCGGACATGCCGTAAGTTTCAAAAATCCGTGAGGTGGAGGACTCAGGAATATTCTTGCTGATTTTATGTTTCAGACTTTCCGAGACCTGCGCTCCACCAATAATGAGATTTTTTATGAGATGAATTTTATCAAGTGAATTCTCCACCTGCAGAGGCGACATCGCGCAGAAATCAACTCTTTGCTCCAGTTCCTTCAAAGGTTTTGCGCTTGGATTTACAACGTGAAGCTTAAGTTTTCTCTCCAACGCCCGTACTATCATCATCTTTCCTGAGATATACTCCACGGGTAGGCAGACAAGTGCGGAATCTCCTTCCTGAAGCCCCAGAAAATTGCAAGTCATCATGGCGGAATGGCGCATTCTTTTTTTCTCCACATTCAGGACTTTTGGTACACCAGTGGAACCGGAAGTCTGTACCTCTACAGTTTCGGAGGATGAATACCACTTTACTATAAGGTTCAGTACTTTATTTTCAAAATCCGTCTGGGCAGATAAATTATTCAAATTGAATGCATTAAAATTAACCGTCAACATAAGGGGGAATTTTAACTGTATTTTTTTTAATTTTCTTGCGTAAAGATTTTGGAAATTACAAAAATTATTCTACATTTGCACCACAATAATTGAGACCCATGGTGTAACGGTAGCACTTCGGTTTTTGGTACCGCCTGTCGGGGTTCGAATCCCTGTGGGTCTACAATTTTCAATAAACGCTCTGATTTTCAGGGCGTTTTTTGGTTTTGTAAATCTAAACATAGACCGCCAAATATTATCATTGAGCACTACTCAAAAAATTTGTCGCATTTATGATTTTTCGGCTTGTAAGGGCGAAACGGGGTCTTTAGACAATTACATTCCCGAAGCATATTCAAAAAAAAATCAGCCCTGAAGACTGATTTTTGTTTTGAAATCTATTCACAGACTACATTCTGTTTACTATACCTATCCCCAAAAGTTCAAGGGCCTTCTTAATGGTCTTTGCGGTAAGTGCTGAAAGTTCAAGTCTCACCTGCTTTGCCACCTCGTCATGCTGTTTCAGGATGGGGTTATTCTGGTAGAAAGAATTGTAGGCTTTCACCAGATCATAAACATAGTTTGCCACCAACGCAGGACTTAGCGCAGCTGCGGCTTTGCTCACCGACTCACGGTAATTGGCCAACTGCGTAATCAGTTCCTTTTCAGATTCGTTTAATTTATAATCTGACTGGATTGCCTGAGGTATGTATTCAGCCTTCTGAAGCAGTGACTGGATACGTGCATAAGTGTACTGAATGAAGGGACCGGTATTGCCGTTAAAATCGATGCTTTCGGCTGGGTTAAAGAGCATTTTCTTCTTCGGATCTACCTTCAGCATAAAATATTTCAGCGCTCCCAGACCAATCACTTCGTAAGACCTTTCTTTCTCTTCGGGTGAAAGGGTTTCCATTTTGCCTAATTCCTCGGCTTTTTCGCGGGCAGTTACCACCATCTCTTCCATAAGGTCATCGGCATCAACAACTGTCCCCTCACGGGATTTCATCTTTCCTTCGGGAAGCTCCACCATACCATAAGAGAGGTGCTCCAGATTATCTGCCCATTCATAACCCAGCTTCTTCAGTATCTTGAAAAGTATATCGAAATGATAGTCCTGCTCATTGCCTACTGTATAGATCAGTTTTTGTATATTATTCTTCTTGAAACGCTCTACTGCCGTTCCCAGATCCTGGGTCATATACACAGATGTACCGTCGGAACGCAGAAGGAGTTTATGATCCAGACCTTCCTCGGTCAGATCGCACCACACAGAGCCGTCTTCTTTTCTGTAAAGCACGCCTTTAATCAAGCCTTCCTGTATTAGGTCCTTGCCTAAGATATAAGTGTCACTTTCATACTGCACCTGGTCGAAATCCACGCCCAGGCGAGCATAGGTCTGGTTGAAACCATCATAAACCCAGGAGTTCATCTCGGCCCAAAGGTTTCTTACTTTCTCATCGCCCTTTTCCCAATCCAGAAGCATCTTCTGAGCTTCAAGCATAATAGGTGCCTGCTTCTTTGCTGTATCTTCATCGTTCCCGTCTGCCATAAGCTCAGCGATCTCTTTCTTATACTGTTTGTCGAAGGCTACATAATAATTGCCAACAAACTTATCGCCTTTTACACCTGTACCAGCTGCGGTAGTCTGGTCAGCAAACATTTGCCAGGCAAGCATTGATTTGCAGATATGGATTCCGCGGTCATTGATAATCTGGGTCTTGATGACGTTATAACCGTCCGCTTTCAGAATCTGAGCCACGGAGTAACCAAGAAGATTATTGCGGATATGACCCAAGTGCAGCGGTTTGTTTGTATTTGGAGATGAATACTCAACCATCACTGTTTCATCCTTTGGCTCAACCTCGTCAACGGACTTTGTAAGTGAGGCAAAGTTATTCATGAAATGAGCATCGCTGATTTTCACATTCACGAAGCCCTTCACAACGTTGTAGCTCTCAACAAAATCAGTTTCCGTAGTCAGGGCGCTGCCCAACTCCATCCCAATCTGTTCCGGACCTTTTTTTACCAGTTTCACAAGTGGAAAAATAACAACGGTGAAGTCACCGTCAAAAGCTGTCTTATTATCCTGAACCTCAAGTTTCAGATCGTGGATCTGAAATACATTCTGGATGATTTCGGTGATTTTTTGCTGCAGATTATCTTTAATATTCATCGTGGAAAATTGAATCACAAATATAGCGAAATAAAAAAACCACTCCGAAGAGTGGTTTTGAGAATGAATGTAAAAAAAAGAAGTACTAAAATAAATCCCAAAATAGTTTTGTCTGCTGCTCATCACCACCAATTGCAGAAGCAGCCTGGGCAACGTTGGAGCCATTCATTATAGTTTCCCGAACAGGATATGTGAACCGTACAGGTACAGGATTACCGGTAGCAACCGGTAGGTTTAATGCGGGAGCATCATATTTCCTCCACGCAGACCAGGCTTCGAAACCACGGTTATACATAGCAATCCAAAACTGCTTACCTATTTTCTGTCTCCAGGTTCCTGGAGCAGTTGCATAAGCGACATCCGGACGCGCAAGATACGTTGCAATATCAGCAGGATCAATTCCCCAATACTGCATACTGGCAGTAATTCCATTGGTGTAATGTTGTGCCGGTGTTCCGCCTACAACGTATCCTCTTTCACTGGCTTCGGCTAAAAGGAATGAAATCTCCGCAAAATCCATTAAGTCACCAGGAAGATCACGGTTAAAGAAAACGTCGCCTATATGCGTATAATTTGTATATGTATTGAAGTCTCCATATACCCCACCTACATAAGGCGTTTTATTGTCATCAAAGAAAACTGTTCTTCGTGGGTCATCCAATGCATTTAAATAATCAACGAAAGTGTTGGCAGGGACAAAATCCTGTCTGCCGCTTAATACCAGATCAGCGTAAAGTGGATTGGCATTTGCAGTATTATTTTCATAATTCAACACAAAATTATCCGCATTGGAAGCTATAAGACCTGCAGCATAGGCAGCCTCAGCATGAGATTTTGATAGGGCAGGATTTGCATCAGCAATTCTCATGGCAAGCTTAAAACGCAGGGATGCTGCCAGTTTTTTCCATTTGGAAATATCGTTCTGATACACGAAATCAGTTTCAAATCCATCCGAAGTCACATCCATCTGTGCGTGAGCAGCTGTAATTCTGGAAAGCAAATCCTGATAAATTGTAGCAGCATCATCATACTTAGGAGTAGGATTACTTACACCATTCAGGGCTTCACTGTATGGGACATTACCAAAAAGATCAACTAGATTTTGCCACGCGTAAACTTCTACAACAGAAATCATTGCGTCCTGATTTGCTTTTTCGCCGGGTAATAATGACGCATCTGAATTCACGGATTCCTTGGCTTTTTTCAGGTCATACAGCACATTGGTATATATCGCCGTCATGTGAGCATCCGGAATGCCACGGTTACGGATATCATAGTTGGTCTCTTCTACATATTGTGTTTCGGTCCACTGTTGTGCTACCAGCCTGAAGATATTATTGTTCACACTGGTAGAACCTAACTGGTCGAAAAGACTTTTAGTTCCGTTCGTAAAGAGAAAACTGGCAGGTACCTCAGTCGGATTTTTAGGATCAACATTCAGAGCTGCATAGTCTTCATCTGTACATGAGAATAATGTACACGCAGCAAGTGCTCCAATTATTATTTTTTTCATTTTAAGTAATTTAAATTTAGAATTCAACTTTTACACTGGCCCCAATTTCCTTGAAAGCAGGGTGGGCACCGTTTTGGAAACCAAAGGCGTTACCGCCAGCCGACAGTCCCGCTTCTGGGTCAGAATATGGCATGTTCTTATGGATTATCCAAAGGTTTCTTCCAATTAATGATAAGGTCATGTTGTCAACAAATGAATTTCCGAATATCTCTTTTGGCATCCTGTATGACAAAGTAACATTTCTTAATTTCACAAAGGAGCCATCATACACGTGCATCGCTTCCGGACCACCATAATAACCGTACGCATTGGTATAATTGCTCATTTGCGTCCTTATGTCATTTGGTGAACCGTCGGCTTTTACACCTGGAAGAATTACACCGCCGCCATTTGCGATAGAGTTACGTACCGGATTTCCTAAATCATTAAGACCGGCGGTTTCTTCATATAAGCCAGTTGACAGACCGAAAGCCATGTCTTGGGAATAGATATCACCACCCTGTTTAAAGTCTATCAGAAAGCTTAAGCTAAGATTTTTGTATCTGAAGGAATTCATTATACCACCTCTCCAATCGGCAACAGCGTCACCAATAATTTCCTGAGGATTATCTCCTGTAAGATATTTACCGTTTGTGCCAACTACTCTTTGTCCGTTCAGATAAACATAGTTTGTTCCACGAATCGTACCGGTGGACTCTCCTATTCTTGCACCGGTGGTTACATTCCACATAGAAGCAAATTCAAGAAACTCACTATCTCCATATATACTTGTCACACGGGAGTCATTCGTAGCCCAGTTAGCCGTCATTTCCCACGTGAAATCCGTGGTTTTAACAGGAACAACTGTCAATCTTGCTTCCACCCCTTTATTCTCAATGCTACCGGAATTCACCCACATTCTGGTAAAGCCGGAAGTAGCGGAAACATCAGTAGGCGTAATGAGGTCCTGAGTATCCTGCTTATATACAGAAAGATCAAAACTAACACGGTTTCTTAAGAACGCCATCTCCAGTCCCCCTTCAATTTCATTCATAAATTCCGGTTTCAGGAATGGGTTATTGGTAGTTTGTGGCGATGTTGCACTAAACGAACCGTTAAATCCAGGGATAAAAGCGTAGGTATTTTGCAGGTTATATGCACCAGTATCATTACCTACTTTAGCATAATTGAATCTCAGTTTACCAAAATTAATAATGTCTCGGTTTTCCAGCAGTTCACTAAACACCAAACTGGCAGAGCCTGAATAATACCAATACCTCATATTATCAATCGGCAGTGCAGAAGATCGGTCCGTTCTAACTGAACCATCGACAAAAATCATATTCCGATAACCCAAACTTGCCTGAGCAAAAATACCGTCAACACTCTTTTTTATCTCAAAATCGTTTACGTTATCTTCAGTTAGAGGCTCAGCTGTGTTAGTAATTGAAAAAAGGCCCGGAACTTTAAGTCCGCCATTGGTGGTGGCATCGTTACCCACACGTCCCTGTCTTCTGTAATTGAAACCTAAATTAGCGTTTATATTGAAATCCTCACCAAAATCCTTGTCAACATTAAGAATTGCATCATAATTCATTTCATAAACCCGGTGATTCATGAAATAATATTCACCATTACCTCCATTTGAAAGCCGACCCTGATCCGACGAGCCTTTCTCCACACGCTCTTCCTGAAGTTCATTAAAGCTGTCAAAAGTGTAACGGCCAAGTAAACTTAACCAATCTGTAAACTGATATTTCGCGCCAAAATTCCCGAAGTACCGGTCACGGTTGTCCGTTTGGTAATTCTTGATTCTGTTAAAGAAATAATTATCCGAATAACCCACATCCTGACTTTCAAAATCCTGTAAATTCCAGGTAATGTTTTGGTCAGTAAGGAAAAACGCTTCCCTTTGTTTATTCATATCCACGGACATATTCCACCATTGTCTGAATCCCTGCATAGGATTTCTTGATTCATAGCCGGTGTAAACTCTTCCCTTACCTTTTGTATTCGAATATGTAATGTTACCAAACACATTAAGTTTTTCAGTAAAATTGTAATCCGCTGAGAAATCAAGGGTATTTCTCTTTAACTCACTGTTGATTAAAGCACCATTCTGAAGAAAGTTTGTAAAGCCCAACCTGAAAGCTCCATCGTCATTTCCACCTGAAAATGCAATAGAGTTTTGAAAAGTAGCTGCCGTTTCCCAGATTGAATTCGGATCGGCACCTGCTACAAATGGTGTAGGTTGCAGATATCCTGGCAACTGCGGATACTGAGAATCCCAGTTATACACCATAAGATTAGGGTTGAACGCACTTCCGAATGAAGCATCATCATAAGTATAAACAATATTATCGTCCAAAATTCCGTCCCCATTAATATCGGGATAGCCATTAGCTGGATCTAATTCATAGAATGAAGATCCCACATAACCACCACCATATTCATGCTGATATTTTGGCAATGTTGATTTGTCTGCATATCCCAATGTAGTTGAACTGTTAAATTCAACTCCGATTTTACTACTGCGCTTACCTTTTTTAGTGGTAATCATAATAACACCATTCATACCTCTAGATCCATACAATACGCTGGCAGCCGCACCCTTAAGCACATTTACACTTTCAATGTCGTTTGGGTTAATATCGGCCATCCCGTTCGCATAATCGTAACCACCACCGCCGGAATCTATACCAGACTGGCTGTATGATGAGTTATTAATGGGGGTCCCATCAACGACAATCAGAGGCTGATTACTTGATGTTAATGATTTAATTCCACGAATAACCAAATTAGTTGATCCGCCCATCGTACTGGATTGCTGCACATTGAGACCAGCTACCTGTCCTGCAAGAGCATCGGATACATTGGCTACAGGTGCCGATGCAACCTGATCACCCTTCACTTCGGTTGTAGAATAGCCTAATGATCTTTTCTCCCGCTTGATTCCGAGAGCTGTAACAACAACTCCTTCAATCTCCTGCGTTCTGAGGGTGTCCTGTTGCGCACTTACTACTGTAAATGATGCAGTTAGGACCACTGCTAAAACACTTGCTGTTAATTTTTTCATATCAGTTTTGATTTTACGATAAACAAAAAAAGATATAATATTTAACATAGCCAAGGAATTTCTTAATATTTCCTTAATATTTTTATGTGTTAGGCATGGAATTACCCAATTCACTACCATAATAATATATACAATTTAAAAGGGAAAATGTAACTTTGCTGACTGATTGTTTTTTTATGGTGGATTTGATGAGAAATTATTCTGATACTGGACTTGAAGCAGGCTGCGACGAAGTTGGCAGAGGTTGCCTATGCGGTCCCGTGGTTGCCGCTGCCGTCATTCTGGACAGCAGTTTCGGCGACAGCCTGGTGAATGATTCAAAAAAATTAAACTCGAAAGTCCGCCAGGAACTGGACTCCTACATTAAGGAGCACGCAGTTGCTTATGCAATTGCCGAACTTCCACCTGCTTTTATAGATGAACACAACATCCTTAATGCCAGCATACACGCCATGCACCTGGCCCTGGACCAGCTTAGCGTGCGTCCGGAACTCATCCTTGTGGACGGAAACCGGTTTAACCCTTATAATTACATTCCGCACCAGTGCATTATTAAAGGGGATTCAAAAGTGCTATCCATTGCAGCCGCCTCTATAATTGCAAAAAATTACCGCGACCAAAAAATGGTGGAACTGCATGACCAATTCCCTCACTATGGCTGGCATACCAATATGGGATACGCCACAAAGGAACACCGGGATGCTCTTAATAAGTATGGGCCCACTATTCACCACAGACAATCCTTCAGGCTGGATTACACATTACAAGACGACGTCCCTTATGAAGCGGAAACGGTTATAGCAGAAAGCTTACAACTGGAACTGGAATAAAAAAAACGGAAGATTTTTCTTCCGTTTTTTTATGGCCTTGGTGACTATATTATTTCTACTTCTTCTTACCTGTCTGTTTCTGCTGTTGTTTTTGCTGTTCCTGAGCCTGCTCCATCATCTCGCGCATACGTTTCTGGAACTTCCCTTCCGGCTTTGGCGCTTTGGTTTTATTTTCCTGGATCTGAGCGTGAATTTTTTTCTCATCAAGAATGAGGTATTTAATAGCCAGGATAATAAAAATATTCAGAGCATTTGACACGAAATAGTACCAGGAAAGCCCTGATGATGATGTGTTTAGGAAGAAAAAGAAAGTAATTGGGAAAATATACATCAACACCTTCATGTTTGGCATTCCTTCCTGCTGTGGCTGCTGAATGTTTCCTGAAGTCATTACTGTATAAATCAGGATTACCACCGTACATGCAAGAGCAAAAATACTGATATGGTCCCAACCGAAAACCGGCAGATTAAACGGAAGTTTAATCACATCATCATATGCAGTAAGGTCCTTGGCAAACCAGAAACTCTGTCCTCTTAAGTCGATAAAGTTCGGGAAAAACCTGAAAAGTGCATAGAAGATTGGAATCTGAACCAAAGCGGGCAGACATCCGGCCATTTGGTTCACTCCGGCTTTCCGGTATACCGCCATGACTTCCTGCTGCTTTTTCATGGCATCACCACCTTTATGTTTAGCATTAACCTCGTCTATTTCCGGACGGATTACGCGCATCATCGCACTCAGTTTGTGCTGCTTGAACATAATGGGTGAAAGGATAAGTTTCACGATAATCGTCATCAGGAAAATAACCCAGCCTGCTGTGAGTCCCCAACCCGCAATTATATTGTACATTGGCATAAAGAACCATCTGTTCATCGTACCGATAAATGACCAGCCCAATGGCAGCAACTCATCGAAGTTTTTACCGTAATCTTTCAGCAGATTAAGGTCAAGCGGCATGAAGTACCACTTAAAGTTCTGGTTAAATTCGCCACCGGACATCGCTGTCTGAGCACTGAAACTAAACTTCTTCAGAAACTCTCCCTCTTCGATGCTCTCCTGAGAACCGAAAGAATTGGTGAAACCACTTTGAGGTTCCAGAACTGCAGTAAAGAACTGCTGCTTAATGGCAATCCAGTTCAGAGTTTCTTCAGTTTCTTCCATTGTAGTCCTGCCGTCATAGTCGAAACTGCCATAATTGTCGAAGGCGTAGTTAAACTCGGTATGCGTCTGCTCCTGGGAACGGCCTTTCTCCATCTGGCGGGCACTATGATCCCAAATGAATTCTGCATTCTGGCCGGATACCAGTTTGGAAAGCCCCTGTGTTTTCACATTGAAATCTACCGTATACTTATCCTGCAGAGTATAAATAAACTGGATAACAGCGCCGTTAATACCGGCCTGCATGGTTACGGAATTACCGTTTTGTTTTGGGGTAAAAACAAGATCACGGGTATTCAGTAACTTGCCGGTCTTGTCTTTAAAGCGAAAACCATAAGCCGAGTTATTCTTATCAAACAGGAGAAGGTTTTTGTCGTTCGTATCGGTTTCCTTGTTATACGCCTTGTATTCATTCAGTTCAACAGTAGAAATCTGGCCTCCCAACGTGGAGATTACCAGCCTAAGCTCTTTGTTCTTAAGCTCTACCTGGCTGATGGCAGCAGTTTTCAGGCTGTCATTCAGGTTGGTCATTGCCGCAGGAGTTGCTGACGTCGCAGTTTGCGGGACTTGCGCTGTGGTAGCTGCCGGCTCTTCCGGTGCCGGCTGAAAGTAAAACATTGCCCCCATCATGATAAGTGAGAACAACATAAACAGAATGATCTGATTTCGGTCTAAACCGTTGTTTTGCTGCATTTTAATTGTTTATTTCAATGTGTTTCAGCGTATGGGAACATTTCCTGATACTGCTAAAATTAAAGGTCACAAAATTACTGATTTTTTTTGGAAAGAAAGTTTCTTTTTGCTGAGTAAAAAAATACCCGCTGCAAGGCGGGTATTCAGAAAAATCTTATTTGGATGCTGCACGTATAAACGCCTTAAACAGCGGATGCGGCGTGGCCACTGTACTCTTATATTCAGGATGATACTGAACTCCCACATAGAACGGATGGTTTTCCAGTTCCAGGGTTTCTACCAAGCCTGTGTCAGGATTTACCCCGCTTGGAGTGAGGCCGTTATTTTGAAACTCCTCTTTATACTGGGAGTTGAATTCGTAGCGGTGGCGGTGTCTTTCGGAGATATTCTTTGATCCGTAAATCTCCATCAGTCTCGAATTAGGCTTGAGCGCACATTTCCAGGCACCCAAACGCATTGTGCCTCCTTTGTTTTCAACACTCTTCTGCTCTTCCATCAAAGAAATTACAGGCTCCGGTGTTTCGGGATCAAATTCCATGGAATTGGCTTTTTTGTAACCCAACACATTTCTGGCAAATTCAATAGTCATTATCTGCATACCAAGACAGATTCCTAAAAGCGGAATATTATTCTCACGTGCATATTTGGCAGCCAATACTTTTCCTTCTATTCCACGGTCGCCAAATCCGGGCGCAATAAGCATTCCATCTACGCCCTGCAGTGAATCCTGAATGGTATCTTCAGAAATGTCGCCACTGTACACCCATCTTACACGCACTTCGGTATCCAGATCTGCTCCGGCGTGGATAAATGCTTCAGCAATGGACTTGTAGGAATCCTGAAGTGATACATATTTCCCAACAAGGGCAATCTCCACAGATTTCTTAGGATTCTGGTATTTTTTCAGGAAGTGTTTCCAGTCTTTCAGGTCGGCTTCCTTATCTGATTTCAGATCAAGTTCTTTCAGGACAACATCGTCAAAATTCTGCTTCTGAAGATAAAGCGGAACTTCGTAAATAGTCTCCAGATCCTTACATTCAATTACGTTCTCCAGACTTACGTTACAGAACTGCGCCAGTTTTGCGCGCTGTTCCTTCGGAATTTTATGTTCTGTCCGGCAAACAAGTACATCGGCCTGCACCCCACTCTCCATAAGTTGGCGTACCGAGTGTTGTGAAGGCTTTGTCTTAAGTTCACCACTGGCAGCCAGATAAGGCAGTAACGTAAGGTGAATCACCATGGAATTGTTATCGCCAAGTTCCCATTTGAGCTGGCGCACACTTTCAATATAAGGCAGCGATTCGATATCTCCTACAGTTCCACCGATCTCAGTTATGATGATATCGTAATTCTGCTTGCCAAGGATCTTTATCCTGCGTTTAATTTCGTTTGTAATATGCGGAATTACCTGAACGGTTTTTCCTAAAAAGTCGCCTTTTCTTTCTTTTTCAATAACTGTCTGGTAAATTTTACCGGTAGTAACATTATTGTTTTGCGACGTGTTGGAGTCCAGGAACCTTTCATAATGCCCTAAATCCAGATCGGTTTCAGCGCCGTCTTCGGTAACATAGCATTCGCCGTGTTCGTAAGGATTTAAAGTTCCGGGGTCAATATTGATATAGGGATCAAGCTTTTGAATAGTTACATTAAATCCCCTTGATTTCAGCAATAGACCAAGTGATGCGGCAACAATTCCCTTTCCCAAAGAAGAAGTCACACCTCCTGTAACGAAGATGTACTTCGTGTTCTTTTTACTCATTAGATTAGGTTTGCGCAAAGTTAGGCTAAAAAGTTTAACAGGGCAATTTGCGTATTTCAAAATTTAGTTCTGAATACCTGTTCTATATATAGTGGATCCAACAAACGACAGAGAAAACGCCGTGGAGCATGCACATACAGTAATGCCGCCTACAGGAAAAACCTCAGGGCAGGATTTTTGATATCCGGCAATAGTCACATCATTTAAAACTGGTCTAAATATTTCCCGTTTTCCGCAGTAAGTATGAGTAAAATGGATAAAAGAACCCGTGCCCTTGTCATTTTTTCAGTGACATTCGTGCTGGTTTACAATTTCGCGCTTTGGTACGCATCCCGACTTCAGGATGTAAATTCCATCGTACTTTCTGTTGAGGAAAATATTCCTTTTCTGCCTTGGACCATTATTCCCTATTTATCCAGCGGCATATTTTTCTGGGGAACTTTTTCTTTGTTAAAGAACGCTCAACAACTTCAGGTCTTCCTGAAACGGGTCCTCTTCATGACTGGTGCTGCCGGATTAATCTTCGTTGTGGCACCATTAAAATACGCTATTCCCAGACCTGAAATAGAGAATGCGGTGTTCCGCGGCCTATTTTATATGCTGGAAGGTGTTGATGACCCGTATAACCAGTCACCATCACTTCATGTTGCATTTGCGTTTGCATTCTGGACGGTTTTCCGGGAAATTAATTCACGATGGCGTCCGCTTATCGCGATCTGGCTTGCAATGGTCGCTTTGTCAACACTTACGACCTATCAGCATCACCTTATTGATGTTTTTGCGGGAAGTATTCTGGCACATGTCACATTCCTGATATTTCCTTCCCAGCATGACAGATCATATTTAAGATACAAGCAAACCACAAATTTTCTTTACCTGGGTGGCTGGTGCACGGTAAGTGCCGCATTTATTATCGCTGAATATGTCAGTGTGAACTGGCTTTCACTTTTGGTCCCTGCAGCTTTCCTTTTTGTACTGGGCTATCTTTACCAGTTGGATAAAGTTGGATTCTTAAAAAGTGAAACTATACGCTCACAGTTCACGGAAAGGACAAACTGAATTGGACGTGTACAGTTAAAATGGGATCATTTTTTCCTGAAAATTACTGAAATCATAAGGTGCGGGATACTGTTTCATTTTTTTTCATGAAATTCGCAGCATGGCAAAACTTAAAACTGCATATTTCTGTCAGAACTGCGGGTCGCAGTATCCTCAATGGCTGGGACAGTGTAAGAACTGCGGCGAATGGAATACCCTGGTAGAGGAAATTGTAGAGAAATCTCCTGTAAAAACCCTGGGGAGCAAGTCCAAACAACATATCATCAACATCATTGAAGTTGAAACCAGCGAAGAACCGAGAATAACCACCCCTTCCGGGGAGCTGAACCGTGTACTGGGCGGCGGTATTGTTTTAGGCTCGGTAACCCTTATCGGCGGGGAACCCGGCATTGGAAAGTCTACCCTTCTTCTACAACTGGCTCTCAAAATGAAGAAAAAGATTCTTTATGTGTCAGGTGAGGAAAGTGCTTCACAGATTAAAATGCGTGCTGACAGGCTTACGGAACTTCAGAACCCTCACTGTTACCTTTTTACAGAAACTTCTGTGGAGAAGATCCTGCATGAAGCCAAAAAGCTCCAGCCTGATTTCATGATCATTGACTCCATACAGACGCTGCAGAGCCAGCTGATTGAAAGTTCACCCGGAACTGTTTCCCAAATCCGCGAATGCTCCAATGAGATTATAAAATTTGCAAAGGACAGCAACACTCCCGTTTTTCTCGTAGGCCATATAACTAAGGACGGACAGATTGCCGGCCCAAAAGTGCTGGAACACATGGTTGATGTGGTACTGAATTTCGATGGTGACCGAAACCATCTTTTCCGACTTCTTCGCGCGAACAAAAACCGATTCGGTTCTACCGCAGAAATTGGCATCTACGAAATGGTTGCGCAGGGTCTTAAGGAAATCAAAAATCCTTCGGAAATCCTGATCACCAAAAAATTTGAAGAACTTTCCGGCAATTCAGTGGCTGTTACACTGGAAGGCAACCGGCCAATGCTCATCGAAATCCAGGCTTTGGTAAGCTCCGCCGTATACGGAACCCCGCAGAGAAGCTGTACCGGTTATGACAGCAAACGCCTGAACATGCTGTTGGCCGTACTGGAGAAGCGTGCAGGATTTCAGTTGGGAGCGAAAGATGTTTTTCTGAACATTACCGGTGGTATAAAAACAGATGATCCTGCCCTGGATCTGGCCGTGGTGGCATCCATACTTTCAAGCAATGAGGATACTGCGATTTCAGAGCATTTCTGCTTCGCCGGAGAAATTGGTCTGAGTGGCGAAATCCGTCCGGTTGCACAGATCGAGCAACGGATTTCTGAGGCAGAAAAACTGGGTTACGAGAAAATATTTGTATCAAAACTGAATAAACTGCCCAAAAGAAAATCCGGAATTATTGTTGAGGAGGTAAGTAAGGTGGAGGAGTTTCACGAAAGGTTATTTTAAATTTTACTGCTTGCATATGCATGAGGTATTTATAGTTATATTTGAATAAAACTAACTGTCCAAACCACTCCTGCATGGAAAGAATTTTATCCCTTTTATTGTCTTTTTGTACTGCTTTACTGTTCGCACAAACCTCAATTTTTCAGAATCCTGTGAGTCCGGGCAGTCTGCCGCCTTATCAGAAACTCCATGAAGACCTTGCGTCTTCTTATGTATCGACCACATATTATGAGCAGCCGTCCTTTGACCTTACAGCAGATTTAAGCATTACATTGTTCAACGGTAAAAAAATTCGTGCAAACCTGTCACGAACCTTCAAATACACAAACAATAGCACCTCATACACTTATAATATTGAAAATGAGCCCGATTCCGAACTCGTATTTTCGCGCTTTGGAAATATGCTCTCCGGCATGTATGCATCATCTGATGGTGAAAAAATAATGTTTCACCAAACGGATGATACGATTATCGCTGTTTCTTTGGTCAACGAAGCGTATATCAACAGCAGGGACTCCAGGATGGATTTCATTATTCCGGATTCCATTACCCATAAGGTCAATCCTAATATCTGCCTTGCCCAGACCGCCATTTGCGGAGCTACTACAATTGATGTAATGGTTGTATATACTGCCGCTGCCAGAATGGGTTGGGGCAGCGTAGCGCAAAGCAACTCACAGATTGCCACTGCCATTACCAATTTCAATACCTCACTTATTAACTCCGGCATTCCCAACACTACAATTAACCTCGTATATGCCGGAGAGATTGTTTACGATGAAAGTGGGAACATCAATACCGACCTGAGCAGGTTACGTGCCACTGCAGATGGTTTTATGGATGATGTGCACACCCTTCGAAACACCTACGGCGCAGATCTTTGCGCACTGATTACTGCTACTCCTAACAACACTTGTGGATTGGGCTATCTGAACACCAACCCATCCAACTACTCAAACACTTCCGCGTTCTCTGTCTCGTTACGTAACTGCGCGGTATCCAATTATACCTTATCTCATGAGATGGGACACAATATGGGTCTGAACCATGACTGGTATGTGAACCAAAGCACCAATCCCTGCAGTAATTTGCATGGGTATGTAAATCAGACCGCTGTAATCTTGGGCACAAGCAGCGCCTCGTCCCAGAGATGGCGCACCATGATGGCTTACAATGACGAGTGCGCTGCAGCGGGTATTAACTGTCCGAAAGCTAACCGTTGGGCGAATCCTGCAGTCAATTACAACTCTGAACCTACCGGCGTACCGATTGGCAATCCTAATCCGTCAGATGAAGCTTTCGGCTTCGCGCGTTTCGCCTGTGTGGTTTCAGGATTTATGCCTACGGCAATAATGAGTACTGATGACGTAACTGTAGCTTCGAAAAACGAATTCAGCATTTATCCTAATCCAGCTTCCGATGAGATTAATATCGTCTTAAAAGATAATGAAGACCTTGACTTCCATATCTTCAATATGGCAGGACAAAAGGTGTATACCGGAAATGAAAAGACCATCAGCATCCGTCACCTGACTCCTGGAGAGTATATACTTGTTGTGGCCCGGAAAAATGGCGAAACAAAGGGTTCCGCTAAATTTATATTGAAATAAAAGTTATAGAGCAAAACAGGATTTTAGGTAAAGAATTTTGACTTGGCGCACTGGCCTTCCTCCCGAAGGCCTATTGTTCCGGCAATTTTTTTATATTCGCTGATGAACTTTCTGGCACATTCCTACATTTCCTTTACTGATGAGCAGATCGTGGGTCAGTTCCTGCAGGATTTCATCCGCAATAAAGACCGGTTTTCTTTTCCGCCCGGAATTGTGGAAGGTATATTGCTGCACCGCGAGATTGATACTTTTACGGATGTGCATCCTGAGATTCACGAGGCCAAGAAGGTTTTCAGCCCGCTAGTTCGGCTCTATTCCGGTGCTTTTGTTGATGTCGCATTCGATTATTTCCTGGCCAACTCACTGCAGGACATAGCATTAATGCATCATTCCGAAAGGGTATATAAAGTACTGCGTAACAATATGAATTTGTTTCCGCCTACTTTTCACAGGATGCTGGAGGGCATGGAAAGGGATAATTGGCTGTATCACTACCGCGAAGATCAGGGCATTCATTTCTCTTTTCGAAATGTTCTGCATAAGGCAAAATATCTGGATAAAAATCTGGCTGTTTTTGAAGTTTTCCTGAATAACAAGGACCAGCTCCAATTTCATTTCAAGAATTTCTTCCCGGACCTTATGGCTCACGCCGTAGACTTTAATAATCAGTTTAGAATTCCTTAAAGAGGTAGCGGTCCGGATAGCTGAGCTTATGGCTGTGCCTTTTTCCCTCTACCACAATATGAATGATGTTGATCTGATCATCAAAGAGGTTATATAGCGCACTGACAGCCGCTTCTACTTTTTTTGGTGTATTGATTTTCTCAGATTCCAGATAAATGTTCACCGATTCGCTGTCTTCTTCGTAACCAAGATAGGTCAGGGTTAAGACTTTGTGATCTGCTTTCAGCTTCAAATAGTCCGACAAATAGTCCACAAGTAAGGAATTGATTTGTGCCTTGAACTTTTCATCATTAAAATGCACTGCCTTACCATACTTTTCCTTCAGCGCATTCTCCAGGTCATCGAGGAAAAACTTAGCACTGATCTGAAAGGTTTTAAATTCCGAATTATATCTGAACTCAACGGAACCTACATGATATGGATGAACTGTGCCTGCGGTAAGAGCCGAAAACAGGAGGACAGAGAAAAGGATCAGCAGTTTGCGCATTTGCCAAAAATAGAAATAAATTTTGTATTATCGCCAGCTATAAAAACTACGGCCAATGCAGGATTTTCTATTTTATTTAAATTTGGGATGGGAACATATTATATCACTGGATGCGCTGGATCACCAGCTCTTTGTTCTTGTACTTGTTGTGGTTTTCAGCATGAAGGACTGGAAGAAGATTCTTTGGCTTATTACCGCCTTTACAATAGGCCACTCCGTCACTTTAGCATTGAGCGTATTGGAGATAGTACGCGTACCTGGTAGCTGGGTGGAGTTCCTTATTCCACTCACCATTTTTATCACCGCTGCAGATAATATTTTGATGAAGAACAGGCAACAGAACCTTATGAAGATGAACCACTATCTGGCGATGTTTTTCGGGCTGATTCACGGAATGGGCTTTGCAAATACAGCCAGAATGACCATGGCACAGGAGCAGGATCTGCTTTTACCGTTGCTGGGATTCAACATCGGATTGGAGCTGGGTCAAATATTGGTTGTAGCATTTATTCTCGTTCTTCAGTGGACAGTTCTGGGAGTTTTTAAGGCCAACCGAAAAGACTGGGTCCTGTTCATTTCGGCCGGCGTTTTTGCCCTCGCTCTGCAAATGACATTGGAGCGACTGCCATTTTAACCTAAATATCCAGCTAAATGTACATTGCTGATGTATTAATGGTAACATTTTGCTAATTTTAAACACTACTTCATTAAAGCACACTTATGAAACTCGCGTATTTACTGTTCAGCATTTTGCTTCCACTTGGCCTTTTTGGTCAGAATATCCAGAATAATCCTGGCAGCAACCATGGAAATAAATTTGAACAACTGGGAACTATACTTCCCACGCCCAATGTATACAGGAGCGCTTCCGGTGCACCGGGCCACAAATATTGGCAAAACCGTGCAGATTATGAAATTACTGCCTATCTTGATGAAGACAAAAGAAATCTCCGTGGATCGGAAACGGTTACTTATTATAACAATTCGCCGGATGATCTGGAGTATCTTTGGTTACAGTTGGATGAGAACCAGCAGTCCTCAGTAAAAAACGCAGGCTACGATATGGAGTCTACGCTGCCACGCCAGATTACGACAGACCGGCTTAAGGTTACAGACCTCCCCGCAAAAGATAACGGTTACGGTATTAACCTGGAAAAGGTTACAGATGCCGCGGGAAATGCACTGCAGTACATGGTGAACAAAACCATGATGAGGATTGATTTGCCCAGGGCTTTAAAAAGCGGCGAAAAATATATTTTCAAAATAGAATGGAATTACAACATACCCAACCGTATTTCGATGGGTGGACGTGGAGGTTTTGAGCATTTCCCGGAAGACGGAAATGATCTTTACACCATTACGCAATGGTTTCCCCGGATGTGCGTTTACAGTGACTTTAAAGGCTGGCAACACAATCAGTTTACAGGGAGAGGTGAGTTTGCGCTGCCCTTCGGTAACTATAAAGTATCCATGAATGTACCGGCGGATCACATTGTAGCATCTACAGGCGAAGGAAAAAATTTCGACAAGGTTCTTACATCTGCTCAGCTGGCCCGTTGGAAACAAGCCCAAACAGCTTCGGAACCGATTGAAATCGTTACTTTGGAAGAGGCGAAAAAAGCTGAGAAATCCAAATCAAAACAAAGAAAAACCTGGATTTTTGAAGCTGAAAATGTGCGCGATTTTGCGTGGACATCTTCCCGGAAATTCATTTGGGACGGGATGAAGGTCACAATTCCTGAAAATAATAATCAGGTGATGGCCATGAGTCTTTATCCAAAGGAAGCTTACAATCTGTACCGAAAGTTCTCCACACGGGCAGTGGCCCACACCATTCTTACATACAGTGAATTTACTATTCCCTACCCCTATCCGGTTGCGCAGTCTGTAGAAGCCGCGAACGGTATGGAGTATCCTATGATTTGCTTTAATTATGGCCGTACTGAAAAAGACGGTACGTATTCCGAAGGTATAAAGAACGGTATGATCGGTGTGATTATTCATGAGGTGGGCCATAACTTTTTCCCAATGATTGTAAACTCGGACGAAAGGCAGTGGTCCTGGATGGATGAAGGTCTGAATACTTTTGTGGAGTATCTTACAGAGGAAAAATGGGATAATAAATTCCCTTCCCGCCGCGGACCTGCGCACACCATAGTGGATTATATGAAACTTCCGAAAGACCAGTTGGAGCCTATAATGGTGAATTCAGAAAACATAATTCATTTCGGTCCTAATGCGTATGCCAAACCTGCTACGGGTCTGAACATCCTGCGTGAGACCATTATGGGCCGCGAAATTTTTGACAAGGCGTTCAAAACTTATTCAAAAAGATGGGCCTTCAGACATCCTGAACCTGCGGATTTTTTCCGCTCAATGAACGACGCAAGTGCCGAAAACCTGGACTGGTTCTGGAGAGGTTGGTTTTACGGTACAGATCCAGTCGATATTGCCATAGATAAAGTAACCGTAGCTACTCCTGATCTGGACTCTACTCCTGAACCTGTACGTGAGGTTTATAATGTAGACAATCCGCATGTCAATGCATTCGAGGATATTTCTAAAATCCGGAACCGTAACGACAAAAGCATCACATTTTATACCGATAAGAACAAGGAAAGCCAGGATTTCTACTGGCGTTATGCCCGTGGCCAGGAGAAAGTGGATACGAAGCGCGAATATACCCTGGAACGCGAAACAATGGAAAAGGTGCCTGCCAAAGAGAAGCGTGATTTGCAGAATATATTCGCCTACCAAATAGACTTCGTTAATAAAGGCGGAATGGTAATGCCTATAATTTTGGAATTCACCTTCGAAGACGGCACAAAACTGAGTGATAAATCATCGGCTCAAATTTGGAGAAAAGACGAAAACAAAGTTTCAAAAACCTATTTCTTCGACAAAAAACTAAAGTCGATACATCTTGATCCCCTTCGGGAAACTGCCGACATAGACATCAGTAATAATTTCTGGGGTCAGATACCGGCACCTGCCACGAGTTTTGAAGTCTTTAAACAGAAAACCGGAGCCGCAGTCCGCGGTGCAGCACAGGAGAAGATAAATCCTATGCAGGCTGCAGGAAAATAAAAAACAGGAGTTGCATTGCAGCTCCTGTTTCATTTTAGTAAAAATCAATATCAATCCTTCAGACAGAACGCCTGATTGGTATAAGTAGGGCTGGCCATATAGGCACTGTCTACCACGTTTTTCTGCTCAATAACGAGAACAATATTTCCACAGTTCTTATCTGTTGCTGTAGTAACCTTAAATTCTCCGTTCACAACATTCACAGTTCTTGTAAATGAATTTACTTCTCCCGGAGCAATAACCTGATTTACACCTTCAAAATCCATATCAGTAAATCTACCTCCGGCAACAGAAAGTGTGAATTTATGGATGAAGTTATCAGTTGCACTGAACTTTCCGAGAATTACATCACCTTTTTTAAAATGAACGCACTCTCCTTCATCATTAATCTTCATCACCGGTACAGGATAGGTGTTATCCATTTGGATCCGGTGGGAATCTGAACTTCCGTCTTCATGCTCAATTACAATATTCAGTCTGGCATTTGTGCCCGGGCTGAAAAGTGCCAGCTGACTGGTAATATTCAGCTGATAAGGCTGGTAAACATAGTAGTTGGAAGCATTAGGTACCACCGTTGTATGAACAATATTTCCGGAGGAGTCGTAGCCCACAAGATGCAGCGGATCATTAACATAATTCATGGCTCCTGTTTCCAGATTAATCACTTTAATACGGTATCTCATACCTGCAAACGGAGACGAGATTCCGTGAATACTGATTTTGCCCATAAAACGGCTGCCGTTGGTTACAGGGTTTTGGTTTATTTCAAATTTAGCTGTAGGCAATGTCAATCCTGTAGTGTCATCAATATTATCTACTGAAATTCCTCCTAAAAGAATCATTTTCGGAGATTTCCCATTCCAGCCTTTAGGCAGCGGCGGAATCTGAACGTAGGCTTCTTTATAATTGCCCCAGTACGGAGTGTCCAGTCCTGTTGGCGCCACATTCCAGGAAAGTACTGCCCGGACCTTGATCACCCTGGGGGCATCACATTTTGTTTTTAGTTTTGTGAGGTCGTAAGGCAGGATGGCAGAGTAAGAAAGACCTGAATGACCGGGTATATCGTGAAGCACAACTACCTGGGTGCCTACCCTAACCCACTGACAGTTTGTGGATGCATCTTTAATCCAGAAAGTTACATATTCCTTAGAGCCGGCAGTACAGAGCCCACCATTGTAGCCGAAATTTTTCTTCGCCTTGAAAGTGGCCACAAATGCTTCCTTATGATAATCGAGACCCACACAACCTATTTCCTCGTATGTTGTATTTCCGGTAGATTTAATAAGGTCCTGCAAGCTTTTCGTAAAATCAAGCTGATTAGCTTTAAAAAGTGAAACAATATTACTTTTTATTACCGGATCATTGCTTGTCATGGCTTCTACCAGCAATTTGGCTCCGGCACGATGTGGCTCTACATTAAAATTAGCCTTTTTGTAATCACTTACCAACTGGGAGAAATCTACCTTATCCGCAGCATATTCCTTCTGCGCATCACCTAAACTTTTCTCCGCCGCAGGATTGTTTATTGTAAGGTTTTTAAGCGAAACTGTCGGATTTAACACTGCTTTTTCGATCAGTGATCCTATATTTATAAAAGGAATATTGATTTTAACAGGTTTAACCTGAATCTGCTCTTCCTTCACATTGCCCCAAACATAGCCCGGCTGGGTTAAATTTGGATCGTTAGCAGGCGGAATGGTATTCCACAGTAAAACCGCTTTAACTCTTGGCAGAACAGGCTGGGAACATACTTTCTGCTTTGGGTCTATCTTAAGCCGCAGAGCGAATTCCATAGGTTTTTCCAGCAGCTGGTCACAGTCTTTTGAGTCCGGAATATCATGAACATTAGCACCCACATATCCTTCATCTACCCATCCTCCTCCATAATTCACATAAAATCTCACATAAATATGAGAGCCGGCAGAACAGAGGTTGCCGGAATATCCCGTGGGTCTCTTTATTTTTACAATTGCGGTCAGCTCCTCACTGTCCGGATTATATCCTACACATCCAAGTTCTTCAAAAGAGGTATTGAAAGTCTTTTCGAAGAACGCCAGGGGTGTGTTTAATTTCAGTGCAGTTTTCGAACTGATGTTGGCAAGGTAAAGATGTGATTCACTTCTTGCGAGCATCAATTGTTTTTCATTTAATTCGTTAGGCATGATCAATGTTTTTATGATTTCCCTACTTTTAAGCGTATCGGGTTTCGCGTTGTCCTAAAGCATACAATCCTGCGCACTGTAATACTTTGACCTGGTAAAATTATTCCCAATGCACAATTCCACTAAAGGAAAATCACCCTATTTTCCTTTTTTACACATTTTTTGTTAATTTTATTCATCAACTATCGTTTTTATTAATTTTTTTTCTTCTGACGTTCAGAAATAGACGGAAATCAAGATTTCTGCAGATTAAAACTTCCCTAAAAAAAAGTGTGGATTGTAGGGTTATTGAATCTATATTAACCATAAGATATTTCTACCCTAAAAACGAAATAAGACGAAGCAACATGCCCCGTCTTATTGAACTCGGTATATTCTTAACCCTAATCCACTGCAAAAGTAGAAACGATTGTGCTCTTTTCGTCTACGTTATTTGGATTGCTTACTGTCACTCCATACTCGCCAACCGGCTTTTCAGACAGCGTAATAAGGTAGGAGCTTTCGCCATATTTTTTGGCTGTGAATGGCAAATACTTCAGGGTGTTAGACTTCGCACCTGCGAAAGTATGCATTGAGGCGAGCTCTGCGCGTCTGATCTTTTTATTTTTTTCAAATGCGAAAACCTTTACAATTGCCATGGGATCTGTATTATTATCTACAGCCTTTACAATAAATTTGACATCGTCCCGCGATTTTATCCTGGTCTTAGCGCAGCATCCTTCCAACTCAATCTTAGATCTAACACTTCCAATACCGACCATATATACACCTGCGTTTGCGGAAGTGCGGATACGTGAGGTGGATTTTTCCAGTAGTAGTGAGGAATTATCTGGTTTCAGCATTACAACCTCACCCACAAAATCAGGTTCAGCAACGGCCTGAGCGAAACTGATAACAGAAAAGCAGCTTAAAGCTGCCACGAATAATTTTTGTTTCATATTTAATAGTTAGTGTAACAAATATATAAATAATAGGTTTACATTGTACATTTAGAATAATAATAATACATCAGTACGGCCACGTTTTTCTGCCAAAATTTCAGCAGTGCCCATTCAAATTGTGCCAAAAAATACGAAGAATCCGACCAAGTGGACATATACAGACCTTGGCAAAGTTTTGGAGAAAGAGAAGGCAAGTAAATCTTAACTAAAATCAAATAATATGTCAGTAAATTTCAAACCATTAGCGGACCGCGTTCTCATTGAACCAAACGCTGCGGAAACAACAACTGCTTCAGGAATCATCATCCCTGATACGGCCAAAGAAAAACCACAGGAAGGAACAGTAGTCGCTGTTGGAAACGGTAAAAAAGACGAACCAATGACTGTAAAGTCTGGAGACAAGGTACTTTACGGAAAGTATTCCGGTTCTGAACTTAAACTGGATGGGAAAGATTACCTTATCGTAAAGGAATCTGACCTATTGGGAATTCTGGGATAGACAGGAGAATAAAAGACTGGAGAGCAAAGACTTTTCTATCGAATACTTTACACAGTGAGCTTCTAATATCTCACATCTAAAAATCTAAAATCTAAACAATGGCAAAAGAAATAAAATTTGATATCGAATCCAGAGACGCCCTGAAAAGAGGGGTGGATGCTTTGGCAAACGCAGTAAAAGTGACTTTAGGTCCAAAAGGACGTAATGTAGTTATAGAAAAATCATTCGGCGCACCACATGTTACAAAAGATGGTGTTTCCGTGGCAAAGGAAATTGAACTTGAGGACCGTGTAGAAAACATGGGTGCCCAAATGGTAAAAGAAGTAGCTTCAAAAACCAACGATATTGCCGGTGACGGTACTACAACTGCAACTGTATTGGCTCAAGCCATCGTACGCGAAGGTCTGAAGAATGTAGCCGCAGGTGCAAATCCAATGGATCTGAAAAGAGGTATTGACAAAGCTGTACTGGCAGTTGTTGAAAACCTTAAATCACAGTCTCAGGAAGTAGGTGATTCTTCAGAGAAAATCAGACAGATTGCGTCAATCTCTGCTAATAATGATGATACTATCGGTACTCTGATTGCTGAAGCATTCGGAAAAGTAGGTAAAGAAGGCGTTATCACTGTGGAGGAAGCTAAAGGTACAGATACAACAGTTGATGTTGTGGAAGGTATGCAGTTTGACAGAGGATATCAGTCTCCCTATTTCGTGACTAATCCGGAAAAAATGATCACTGAACTGGAAAATCCGTATATCCTGTTGGTTGAGAAAAAAATCTCATCCATGAAGGAACTTCTTCCGGTTCTTGAGCCGGTAGCGCAAGCTGGTAAGTCACTTCTTATCATCTCTGAGGAGGTAGACGGTGAAGCACTTGCTACCTTAGTAGTAAACAAACTTAGAGGTTCACTTAAAATTGCTGCAGTTAAAGCTCCAGGATTCGGAGACAGAAGAAAAGCAATGCTTGAAGATATTGCCATCCTTACCGGTGGACAGGTAATTTCTGAGGAGAGAGGTTTCACTATGGAGAACGCTACTCTGGAAATGCTTGGTACAGCAGAAAAGGTAACTATTGATAAAGATAACACCATCATCGTAAACGGTGCAGGTGAAGAAAGTCAGATTAAAGGACGTGTGAACCAGATTAAGGCACAGATGGAGTCTACAACTTCTGATTACGACCGCGAGAAACTTCAGGAAAGACTTGCCAAACTGGCAGGTGGCGTAGCTGTACTTTATGTAGGCGCAGCTTCTGAAGTGGAAATGAAAGAGAAAAAAGACCGTGTGGATGATGCTTTACATGCGACAAGAGCAGCTGTTGAAGAAGGTATTGTTCCAGGAGGTGGAGTTGCTTTGGTAAGAAGTATTTCTGTACTGGATTTCGAAGGTGCGAACCAGGACGAATCTACAGGTATCAAGATCGTAAAAAGAGCCATTGAAGAACCATTGAGACAGATAGTAGCTAACGCTGGAGGCGAAGGTTCTGTGGTTGTGGCAAAAGTTTCCGAAGGATCTAATGATTTCGGTTTCAATGCTAAGAATGATGAATATGTAAATATGTTCGAGGCAGGAATCATTGACCCTACTAAGGTAGTACGTGTAGCCCTTGAAAATGCAGCTTCCGTATCCGGAATGCTCCTGACTACCGAGTGTGTAATTACTGAGGTGAAGAGTGCAGAACCAGCGATGCCAATGGGCGGCGGGGGAATGCCGGGAATGATGTAAGCTTCGCGCTTTAACCCACATTGCATAAACAATCCGTTCAGATTTTTCTGGGCGGATTTTTTGTTGGTTGCTATTTAAAAAAAAGCTATGAATTCACAGAGAACGATGTAATTACAATTTTTGAATTACGGATTATGTATTTTGAACTGTGGATTAGGATCTGGACTTTTAATCCATATGCTAATCGATTAAAAATCAGGTGAATCGTCTGAAGCCCTAGCTCTTGGCTCGTGGCTCTTGCTTTCTAGTGACGGGTAACTGGTGATTGGTTGAGCGCTCAACGGTTAGCGGTCAGTGGTTAGCTTCTGGCTTTAAACTATAAGATTTACGCTGTAAGCCCACCTGATAAATGATTGAAAAGCCTGTCAGCGATCGCTGCAGCTTTTTAACTTCTAAGCTCTAGCATCTGACATCTGAAGTCTTTGTTAGTGGTGACTGGTGACTGGTGATTAGTGACTGGTAAATGGTGATTGGTTGAGCATTCAGCGGTTAGCGATCAGTGAGTAGCTTTTGGCTTCAAGCTATTAGGTTTTAGCTGTTTGCACAGCTGCCAGGCGGTTGGGAAACCAGTCAGCGATAGCTGCAGCTTCTAACTTCTAAGCACTAAGCCCTGATATTTCACCTCTAATATCTGACATCTGAAGTCTTTGTTATTGGTGATCGGTGACTGGTGATTAGTTTGCGCATTCAGCGGTCAGCTATCTGCCATAAGTTTCAGGCACTAAACCCTGCATTATTCTTTTGTAATCCTCGCCAATTTCTAAGTTCTAGCATCTAATATCTCACCTCTGATATAGGAAGTCTTTGTTAGTGGTGATTAAGTAACTGGTGATGGGTGATTGGTGACTGGTTAGTTTGACCTATAGCTGCAGTTTCTAATTTCTAACTTCTAACTTCTAACTTCTAACATCTAACCTCTCATATCTGAAGTCTAGGTTCATGGTTCTGGCTCTTTCTTCTCTCCAAAACAAAAAAAATCCTTCACTCTTACGAATGAAGGATTTAAAAAAAAACTGGCGGCGACCTACTCTCCCGCGTTAGCAGTACCATCGGCGCTAGAGGGCTTAACTTCTGTGTTCGGAATGGGAACAGGTGAGCCCCTCTGCTAAAACCACCCTAAAGGTTGTTTTGTACAAAAGGTTGTACAGTATATGTATTTTAAATAAGATTGGAGATGGATAGATTTGAGACACGAGACATTAGTCTCTTATCTCTTGTCTTTAAACCTTCTGTCTGATTTAAAAATCGATAAAAACGTTCACAAAGAGATAACCGTGCTGCACCTACGGTTGCGCCTAATTAGGCTATAAATCTACGGGTAATTAGTACTACTCGGCTATGCCATTACTGACTTTACACCTATAGCCTATCAACGTGGTCATCTCCCACGACCCTTAAAAGATGTCTCATCTTGAGGCAGGTTTCGCACTTATATGCTTTCAGTGCTTATCCTTTCCAAACGTAGCTACTCTGCGGTGCGCCTGGCGGCACAACAGATACACCAGAGGTTTGTTCAAGTCGGTCCTCTCGTACTAAACTCAAGCCCTCTCAAACATCTAACGCCCGCAATAGATAGAGACCGAACTGTCTCACGACGTTCTGAACCCAGCTCGCGTGCCACTTTAATGGGCGAACAGCCCAACCCTTGGGACCTTCTCCAGCCCCAGGATGTGACGAGCCGACATCGAGGTGCCGAACCTCCCCGTCGATGTGAGCTCTTGGGGGAGACTAGCCTGTTATCCCCGGAGTACCTTTTATCCTATGAGCGATGGCCCTTCCATACGGAACCACCGGATCACTATGTCCTGCTTTCGCACCTGATCGACTTGTAGGTCTCACAGTCAAGCACCCTTATGCCATTACACTCTACGCACGGTTACCAAGCGTGCTGAGGGTACCTTTGAAAGCCTCCGTTACTCTTTTGGAGGCGACCACCCCAGTCAAACTACCCACCACGCAGTGTCCTCGATTGCTCGAGTTAGGCTCCAAATAAACAAAGGGTGGTATTTCAACGTTGACTCCACCAACACTGGCGTGCCGGCTTCAAAGTCTCCCACCTATCCTACACATTGTTTATTCAAAGTCAATACGAAGTTATAGTAAAGGTTCACAGGGTCTTTTCGTCCCATTGCGGGTAATCGGCATCTTCACCGATACTACAATTTCACAGAGCTCATGGTTGAGACAGTGCCCAGATCGTTACACCATTCGTGCAGGTCGGAACTTACCCGACAAGGAATTTCGCTACCTTAGGACCGTTATAGTTACGGCCGCCGTTTACTGGGGCTTCAGTCAATGCCTTCGGTTTAACCCTAAGCACCTTCCTTAACCTTCCAGCACCGGGCAGGTGTCAGACCCTATACAGCATCTTTCGATTTAGCAGAGTCCTGTGTTTTTGATAAACAGTCGCCTGGGCCTCTTCACTGCGGCCAGCATTGCTGCTGGCGTCTCTTCTTCCGAAGTTACGAGACTATTTTGCCTAGTTCCTTAACCATGATTCACTCTAGCACCTTAGGATTCTCTCCTCGACTACCTGTGTCGGTTTTGGTACGGGTTGCTTCACTTCGGCTTTTCTTGGAATCTATTTCCCTGCAGCAGCTTCGCCCGAAGGCTAGGCCTTGACTATTCCGTCAGTCTCCAGCAAGTACGTAAATCCGTCCCCTTTTTAATGTGAGCAAGTTAGGGAATATTAACCCTATGTCCATCCACTACCCCTTTCGGGTTCGCGTTAGGTCCCGACTAACCCTCAGCTGATTAGCATGGCTGAGGAAACCTTAGTCTTTCGGTGAGCGGGTTTCTCGCCCGCTTTATCGTTACTTATGCCTACATTTTCTTTTCTATCCGCTCCACAATACCTCACAGTACTGCTTCAGCGCAAATAGAATGCTCTCCTACCAGATGTATCCCTAGGATACAAATCCATAGCTTCGGTAATATGCTTATGCCCGATTATTATCCATGCCGGACCGCTCGACTAGTGAGCTGTTACGCACTCTTTAAATGAATGGCTGCTTCCAAGCCAACATCCTAGCTGTCAATGCAGTCCAACCGCGTTATTTCAACTTAGCATATATTTTGGGACCTTAGCTGTTGGTCTGGGTTCTTTCCCTCTCGGACATGGACCTTAGCACCCATGCCCTCACTGCCGACGAACATTTATTAGCATTCGGAGTTTGTCAGGAATTGGTAGGATTTGACTCCCCCGCATCCAATCAGTAGCTCTACCTCTAATAAACTTAACATCGACGCTGCACCTAAATGCATTTCGGAGAGTACGAGCTATCTCCCAGTTTGATTGGCCTTTCACCCCTACCCACAAGTCATCCGAAGACTTTTCAACGTCAACCGGTTCGGTCCTCCACTTTGTGTTACCAAAGCTTCAACCTGCCCATGGGTAGATCACAAGGTTTCGCGTCTAATCCTACTAACTATGCGCCCTATTCAGACTCGCTTTCGCTCCGGCTCCGGACCTGAAGTCCTTAACCTCGCTAGTAAAATTAACTCGTAGGCTCATTATGCAAAAGGCACGCCGTCACCCAACTTGTGGGCTCCGACCGCTTGTAGGCGTACGGTTTCAGGTTCTCTTTCACCCTTCTATTCGAAGTGCTTTTCACCTTTCCTTCACAGTACTTGTTCACTATCGGTCTTTCAGGAGTATTTAGCCTTGGAGGATGGTCCCCCCATATTCAGACAGGATTTCACGTGTCCCGCCCTACTCATTTATCATCAAAATATGCCTTTCATATACCGGGCTGTCACCGTCTATGGCCGTTCTTTCCAAAACGTTCTATTAAACATATAAAGACTTTTGGGCTAATCCGCTTTCGCTCGCCACTACTTACGGAATCTCTTCGATTTCTTTTCCTCCGGGTACTTAGATGTTTCAGTTCTCCGGGTTTGCTTCTCGTTGTAAACAACGAGATGACTGGTCTTCTACCAGCCGGGTTGCCCCATTCGGACATCTCGGGATCAATTCGTGTGTGCCAATCCCCCGAGCTTTTCGCAGCTTACCACGTCCTTCTTCGCCTCTGAAAGCCTAGGCATCCGCCATACGCCCTTAACGATTTCTTTCCTAATATTTTTATTAGTTCAGTATTTTTAATAACAGCACAACCGTGCTGCCTTTTATTTTGTAAACTTTCACACCCGCAGGTGCTCGGTTTTCTCTTTGTGATGTTCTTACCGTTAATGTCAATGATCAATTTTCTTATTACTTCTTTAATGAACAGAAATTGTTTTTGGCTCTTTCCGTCACTTTTAAATTAAAGTGGTAATACTGTGGAGAATAAGGGAGTCGAACCCTTGACCTCCTGCGTGCAAGGCAGGCGCTCTAGCCAACTGAGCTAATTCCCCTCTAGTTCAGACTTGAGATTTCTAGTTTTCAGACCTGAGACTTTTTTGTCTCCTATCTTGTGTCTTTTAATCTCCCGTCTTGTAATTAGTAGTCTCGGGCAGGCTCGAACTGCCGACCTCTACATTATCAGTGTAGCGCTCTAACCAGCTGAGCTACGAGACTCTGTTTAGACATTAGATGTTAGACTTCAGATATCAGATTTTATTCTAACTTCTTTCTTCTAACTTCCAACTTCTTTCTTAATCTCTTCCCTATTACTAATTCCTAGTGGGTATATTTTAAATAAGCAACCAAAAAGTAAAAAACCAAAGCATCACTTAAAGTGAGTGCGTGTGGTACGACAAAGCGTACCGTGTTGTTTGTTTATTCTCTTCCCTAACGGGACGAGACTCAAAAATGAGATGTTCCAGCCGCACCTTCCGGTACGGCTACCTTGTTACGACTTAGCCCTAGTTACTTGTTTTACCCTAGGCAGCTCCTATTACGGTCACCGACTTCAGGTACCCCAAACTTCCATGGCTTGACGGGCGGTGTGTACAAGGCCCGGGAACGTATTCACCGCGCCATGGCTGATGCGCGATTACTAGCGATTCCAGCTTCATAGAGTCGAGTTGCAGACTCCAATCCGAACTGAGACCGGCTTTCGAGATTTGCATCACATCGCTGTGTAGCTGCCCTCTGTACCGGCCATTGTATTACGTGTGTGGCCCAAGACGTAAGGGCCGTGATGATTTGACGTCATCCCCACCTTCCTCTCTACTTGCGTAGGCAGTCTCACTAGAGTCCTCAACTGAATGTTAGCAACTAGTGACAGGGGTTGCGCTCGTTGCAGGACTTAACCTAACACCTCACGGCACGAGCTGACGACAACCATGCAGCACCTTGAAAATTGCCCGAAGGAGAATCTGTTTCCAGATCTGTCAATTCCCATTTAAGTCTTGGTAAGGTTCCTCGCGTATCATCGAATTAAACCACATAATCCACCGCTTGTGCGGGCCCCCGTCAATTCCTTTGAGTTTCAATCTTGCGATCGTACTCCCCAGGTGGCTAACTTATCACTTTCGCTTGGTCTCTGAATCCGAAAATCCAAAAACGAGTTAGCATCGTTTACGGCGTGGACTACCAGGGTATCTAATCCTGTTCGCTCCCCACGCTTTCGTCCATCAGCGTCAGTTAAATCTTAGTGACCTGCCTTCGCAATTGGTGTTCTAAGTAATATCTATGCATTTCACCGCTACACTACTTATTCCAGCCACTTCAAATTTACTCAAGACCCGCAGTATCAATGGCAGTTTCACAGTTAAGCTGCGAGATTTCACCACTGACTTACGGGCCCGCCTACGGACCCTTTAAACCCAATAAATCCGGATAACGCTTGCACCCTCCGTATTACCGCGGCTGCTGGCACGGAGTTAGCCGGTGCTTATTCGTACAGTACCTTCAGCCAGATACACGTATCTGGGTTTATCCCTGTACAAAAGAAGTTTACAACCCATAGGGCCGTCGTCCTTCACGCGGGATGGCTGGATCAGGCTCTCACCCATTGTCCAATATTCCTCACTGCTGCCTCCCGTAGGAGTCTGGTCCGTGTCTCAGTACCAGTGTGGGGGATCACCCTCTCAGGCCCCCTAAAGATCACAGACTTGGTGAGCCGTTACCTCACCAACTATCTAATCTTGCGCGTGCCCATCTCTATCCACCGGAGTTTTCAATAGTAACTGATGCCAGTCACTATATTATGGGGTATTAATCTTCCTTTCGAAAGGCTATCCCCCAGATAAAGGCAGGTTGCACACGTGTTACGCACCCGTACGCCGCTCTCAAAGTCCCGAAGGACTTCTACCGCTCGGCTTGCATGTGTTAGGCCTCCCGCTAGCGTTCATCCTGAGCCAGGATCAAACTCTCCATTGTATGTTTGTTCACTCGCTCACTCAAAGTTATTGACGCTTTGGTTTTTCCTTACTTTTTTTTTGGTTGTTATTTGTATGTCAATGATCTCTCTTCTTTTCGCTTTATTTCCAGTCACCTCTTCTGTCGTTGGGCGTCTGAATTGCGAGTGCAAAAGTATAAACTATTTTTTAAATGACCAAATATTTTTGAAGAAAATTTTACGTCCAGATATTCACTGTGTTATTCAGCAAACCCCTTCCTTAACTTACCTCTCCTTTCAAATCTGACCCCTAAGTCTCTCCTGCGCTTCCCCATCTCTCGTTACCTCGAATTGGGACTGCAAAAGTACAACTTATTTTTAAGTACACAAGAAAAAAATTATTTATTTTTTTTGACCCTGTATGTTTGTACTACTTCTGCTCCACTGTTAAGTGACTGCAAAGATAGAGTAAGAAAATCCCATTATGCAAATAAATCAACTTCATTATACTGAATTGTGGATAAATAGTTTTAGTAATTATTGATAATCAATTAATTACATGTCAAAAACACTTATCCACACAGTAAAAAACGTGCTTTAATAATCAAAAGGACATCGGTATACATATATATATAGCATCTCCAACACATATGTATAATGAAGATTCCGGCCAGGGCCGGAATCATATCAGTATCTAAAACTGTTTCGTTTTATTAAAAAGCAGCCGCCCCAAAAGCACCCCTGCAGTATCGGCAAAAAGGTCATAGAGTTCCAGTGACCGCCCCATCATCATCTCGTCCTGCAGAATCTCGGTGAGCAATGCGTATATTAACATAATCTGAATAAACGTGCTGAACTTAGTTTTGGGAAATGCAGCCATAAAACAAAAGCCCAAAACAACAAAGGTACTTAGATGGATAAACTTATCTATTCCCTGAAAAACAAACCAGTAATCAATATTCTGGCCACCCGGTCTCAACAGCATATAACTAAGAAATGCCCAATAAATGGGCAAAATCTTAATAAATATCTTCGAAACTTTATCCAAGTGTAGCCTGGTATTCTTCTGCGGAGATCAGTGCAGACTGGTCCGCATCCTCATCTATCTGTACTTTAATAATCCAGCCTTCCCCGTAAGGATCAGTATTAAGTAATTCCGGCTGGTCTTCCAGGGCACTGTTGAATTCAGTTACCGTTCCGGAAACCGGCAGATAAAGGTCTGAAACAGTTTTCACTGCCTCCACACTTCCAAAAACATCACCGGAGTTCAACTCGTCATCCACAGTGTCTACATCAACGAAAACAATATCGCCAAGTTCGCCCTGTGCAAAATCTGTAATTCCAATGGTACAGGTATTTCCTTCAATTCTAACCCATTCGTGGTCTTTGGTGTACTTAAGTTCTGCTGGTGTGTTCATTTTAAAATTATTTCTTCAAAATTAATTAAAGATATTGAGAGCGGCAAGGAAAATCACATCCTCATCCTTATGCACGTCCAACCTCAGGCTGGTTCTGCAATCTGCGAATCAGAATCAGTCATTCATTAAAATCCGCCGCCTCCGTCAAAGGTAAAAGTTGCACGGATTCCCGCGCGTATTGTAGACAGCGGGAAAGCTGTAGAAATCTTATACTTCGTCATCATCTGATCGTAAAACAACATCAGGTTCAGGTTTTGGGATGCATTATAATCTGCTGTAACTTTTATACTGAAAAGGCGTTGTCCTCCAGTAATCTGGGAATCGTCCAGAAGAATATTGCTGATTCTGGTCCTGTTGTCCCTAAGTTGGAAATCACCACGGATGTTTAAGTCGGTATTCAGCTTTGCAGCACCGCGCCTACGTACAGGTGGACCTCCTAAACGAAAATCCTTAATAATGTATCCAAATCCTACTACATAATCAGTTCCGGAATCTTCGGTCATCGTGTTATTGACCAAACCCAACATAAACATACGGTCCCTGTTATAATGTGCCCGCAACTGAATATTGTTGCGCATTGTAACATCCACACCTATTAGCGGAGCAAATCTTTCCTCATAACCCACCTGGGCAAATGTAAACGGATTCACAAAATTTCCGTTCACATCCCTTTGGGTAGGATCATTAAAATAATCAATGCTGGACTGGATACCTGTGGATACCTGTGTAGCATTATAGGAATGCAGGATATCAAATTTAGCAAAATAGGAGTTGATAAGCGGGAAATTGCGCAAACCGGAATACACCAGTCTCCAGTTTGGAAGCGGGAAGCCAGCCTTCCTGGCGTCGCCAAGTAATCCATCAGGATTCCTACCCTCCACCGCTGCCTGGAAAGCCGGAATTAAAACGTAAGCATTTGCCAACCCATATCCATCCTTAAAGCCATCAGCAACAGTTGGAGTGTTCATTTGCTGGGAAATAGCGCGCGCATTGGCAATCATGTTCCTGTAAATCTCATTCCCGGCGGTAAAGGAGGTGTTTAGCATGAGTGCGGAATTACTATATGTAATGAAATCATTAGCAAAAGCATAATCGTGGTATTGCCTGTTCAGGTTTTGAGGATCGTTAAAGCCGGCCTGAGTAAAATTACGCGTATAGTTATGCAGGACATTGAAATCTATTCGAAGATCACTTACGGGCATAAGTTGAAGGTTAGCTGTTAAGCTCCGGTTACGCATCTGGATATAAGGATCCGTCATATAACTGGAGGTACTTATCCATCCGTTCTCCAGCGCAATTCTCCTGATATCTGCCTGAGAGCCCAAAAGGAAACCAGCGGTAGGTCCTCCTAAAGTCTGACCGTAACCGTACCAGTTAGGGGCAGACAGAAGACCCGGTAAAACCGTTCCGTTATTTTCATTATAGCTGAAGTCCAACTGCCTGATTGAAGCCAAACCATAAGCCAGGCTCTGACCTATATTAAGTTTATTCTTAAACTTATAATCTTTATATCGGAATCTTCTTTTCTCCCACTGCGTAGTATATACCGTATTCAGGGAGTCAATTTCGCGTCTTCTCTTCTGCATCGTGGTATTGATGTCGCGGAAGTATTTCATCTTACTGAACAGTTTGGGAAAATCTGCAGAAGCAGTAGCTACTACTGTATTTGTATTCTGTCCTATCGTTCCCAGACTTCCCTCCGGGCTCATAAGCAGGGCCGTAGATCTTGAGTTCCAATTGTATGTCATGCCATATCCAAGTTCCGCATCAATAAAGTCAATGAACGGCAGATATTCAAACGGCAATCTATAGTTGGCCTGGATCCTATGGTTGTAAAGAACAGGACGACCTGCACGGAATACATTCTGGAAGATGGATTTATTATCCATTAAATTCACATCCAGATTATCATTGAGTGTACGCATCACCGAGTTTACTTCAAGTTTGAGCGATTTCGTGAAGTTCCAACCCAGGCCGTACTGCCAACCGAAATAAAAATTACGGTTTTTCAGGACATCAAAGTCACTACCCAAGTTACCGTTTAACAGGGCTTCAATATTTCTGAATTCAAGCTCATTATAATTACGGTCAATATCTGTACGGAATGAAAGTCTGGTAGGCACAGGATTAATATTGAATTCCTTGACCCATCTCAGATATTTCGCAGACTTGGCAGTATCGCTGATCATTTTCTGAAACGGTCTCAGAACCCACGGCTTGAAATTGTAATTATAATCCAGGTTTGCGCGCAGATACTGTCTGTAATTGTTCTTCGTATATATGTCGCGGAAATAATCATCGTTGTATACCATAGTAAGTGAAAGATTCTCCACATCATAAGGTCTCGGTTTGCGCTGAGCATTTACTCTCTCCTTCCGCATATTCACTACTCCCAAACTCCGCTGCTGAGTATAGGTGCGCGCTACATCCTTAAGCTGTTCCTTATTTGCAGCCTTGCTGAACTCAACATCATTATCCAATGGATTATATTTAGGATCTTCGATGGTTTGGGAATAGGAGTAATTTACCGGAATTTTAATTCCCGTTTTCTCAGGCAGGAATTTGTCTACGTTAACGGAAGCATTAACATTGAAGGCCGACTGTGTGGACTGGGTTCTTTCTGCAGGGCGAGAATCTATATTTCCAAAGCCGATAGTAGAGTAAGCCGCGTTTGTGTTTACGAGTGCAAAATCGCCCAGGTTGAAATTCAAACTTGCGTTTCCGGCGTAGCCGCCTTTATTTTCGATATCCGAAAGACGGATTTCGTTAACCCAAAGGATCAGGTCCTTGCCCGTTCCCCTGATCTCATTACGCACACCTACCATAATCGTGGTAATACCACCTAAGGTAGGCCGTCCTTTAATAAAGATTTTCTTATACTCATCACCATACTGCATATACTGGTACCTGTCCATGATTTGGGCACCGGACCTGTCGCGAATAATCTTGGCATCAACAAAATTCTGTACCTCAAGATCCACTTCATTTTCAGTTGGCCAAATATCTAATGGTGCCACTGCTGTCTTAGGAGTGTATTTCAGCGAAGCTTCATATTCATAATAGTTATCGGTAGCATCGCTCCCCATACGGATAAAGAACTTTGTATTAGGGTCAACGGTATTCTGGAAAGGATCGGCATCGTTCAGGTTTTGTGCATGCACAAACAGTTTCAGCTTTTTGAATCTTCTAAGGTCGAGACTTGTATTTTTGAATACACCACGTGATTCATTGGAAAGCCCCTTCACCTTCATATAAAGTGAACCTTCGTTCTGACGCTGTGCACCGGCGTTCCCGCTAAGCACCTGACGGTCAATTCCGGGAGGCAAGACATAAGGTGGCTGGTTAAGGCCGTTCTCCTCCAGGTTCACACTTCCAACTTCAAAGTTGGAATTGTTTACAAGTGTAGTTCCTTCATCAGTTCCTGCTCCGGTTAAAGTTGGGAAAATATTCTTGGTATACTTTCTCCAGTCCGAACGGATAAGGTCGAAAGTACCCAACCTGATGGTTGAAGTCTCATCGAAGCCTGTAAGCAGAAGTCTGGCAAAACGGACATTATTAAGAACCGAAGGATCATTATCGCCAGCAGTACTTACATAGTCGGCAACAGGAATTCTTACGAGGTACCATTTCACATCACTTGTAGTTCCGTTTTCGAATGTGACAGGCACCGATTTCACATCCACAATATGATTGGTCTGTCCGGCGGCAAGGCTTGCCGGATCCAGGTTTACTTCGTATTGGTTGTAATATTCACTTTGGTCCAGATTGAAATCGCGGTTCACGTCTTCGGCATCCGGTGTTTGAGAAGCTACCTCCAGTGAATTGCTTTTGGAATTTCCTTCCGGATTTCTAAAGTATTTGTATCGTTGGCGAAGTGAAGATGCTAAGTTACCCGGGAACTGATCATTCAGATAAAAAACGAAATCATCTGCAGCGGGGTCAGGAAGGTTAGTTACTGGGTTTATGAACGAGGTCCCAAACATCAATGATTCTCCACCGGCGTCCAGGCCGTCCAGACCAAGATCCTGCTGGGTCCGTTCAGTACCTTCGCTTGAAAATGCATAAAGGATCGGCGGCTGTTTTGGCTGAACCCCAAGGTTGGAATTGGAAACCGTGGAAGGAGTAGATGGTGTGGGCAAACCATTTTCATACTGCATAAGACCGTCCTTCAAAACATCCTCTGACACATTACCCAGCTGCAGCAACATCTTGGGATTGGTGCCCAGATTATTGCCGTCCGCATAAGGATCCATCATCCAGAACTCTACATATTCAATATTAGAATTGATAAAGTTGGATACGCTAATGGGACGCATCAGCCCACCCCAACGCTGCTGAGTAGTTTCAGTATTTGGATTTGCATTATAAGGTCCGCGTTCCTGAGGATAATAAGTGATGTCAAAAGTATTGGTGAAAACCTGTTCACCTGCTACGAGATCTTTACTGTTGAAAAGCTCCTGCACACGCACGCGCCTTGAAGCATGGTTGGAAACTGCCTGGGCATCTATACCGTTTGGAGCATCGCCGCCCACACCCCAGAAGCGTGGATCAATGTTGTACCAGGTAAGCAAACCTCTTCCATAACCATTAAGCAAAGTATTGTTCTGTCCTGCGCCGGCAAAAAGCGGATCAAGTTGGTTTTTTTCGGGCTTTGAAGCCAGTGACCATGCCGTAGGTTCCTTTAATGAAATGCGGGAGGTAGTCTGTTCGAAGTCGTCAATATAGGATTGGTTGTTTATGGCATTGTTGAGACCCGGAATAAGATATGCCCCTTCCATCTTGAAATTAAGGTTTGAAGGAGCTTCAGTGTTTACCAGCGGAATTTTATCCGCAAGTCTTGTCAGGAAGGGCAGTTCATTATTGTACATCAGATTGATGCCTGCCATTGTATTGTTTACGGCTTCCTGACCAAAATTAACCTTTTGGGTCAGTGGTGCTTCGGAATAGTTCACCACGGTACCACCCAGAATAAAGTTATCGCTGAATCTTCTTTCAAGATTCAGTCCCAGAAAACGCTTTCTTTGGGTATTGAAGGTAAGCTGGTTTTCCAGAGATATATTAATAGCCTGGCCACTCTGTTTCACCTGTTCATTGATGATGGTAACCTGTCCCAGCATATAATCTACAGTATAATCCGCACCTTCCGTAAGCTGTACACCATTGGCGGTCACTTTAACAGAACCCTGCGGAACATTAATGGCGCCAAGCGAGATACCCTGACCCTGTGAACCTTTATAGCGACCCTCCATCGTATAACGAAGCGCCAGATTACTTTGCGATGCTACCTGCTTTTGCTGAGTATAAAGGTCCGTAAATACATACTGAGGATCGTTGCTGCCAATCACAGAGGCCAGGTGGCTACCAAAAGGCTGCACCTTTGTAAACATCACACGGCCATCTTCCGGTCGGATGGTAATATTGGGCACAAAATCGAAAATCCCGTCACCCAACTGACCATTGCTGGACTGTATATCATTATTAAGGTTCAGACGGTCCCAATTCATCAGTTTCAGAAGGTTAATGTCCTGCACCGGAGTATTGGGAAGATAGTTCACCTTACCACCGGTCTGAGTATCGCGGTAGTAGATGTTCAGCATAAAGTTATCAGGATCCACCTGCATACTTTCCAGTGAATACATGTTCTTCATCATCAGGTCCCACATGGGTGATGATGTTTTCACAATCGTATTTGGTTTAAGTACTTTGGTAATGATCACGGGACTTTCCTCGGAAAATTCTCCCACTTTATAAACCTGGTTGGAACCGCTTACTGTATATGAATAGGATACGGCAAGTAGCTGATTGTCATTAAGCTTCTGATTCAGCGAAACATAACCTAACTGAGGATGATACCTGAATTCGTTTTCGGACAGTCTACGGGCTTTACGGTTGAAGATAAAATGCTCACCGTCCTGAAAGCTCTCAGTCCCGCCAGCTGCGTTTGGTAATGCCTGACCGTTTATGGTATTGTAAGTTGTATTTACATCCCTAAGACCCGGCCCCAGACCATTCACTGCCTGGTAAAGGTTGTTCTGCGAGTTATCCGGCAATCCTGAAACACCGTCTCCAAGATCACGTATCCCTACAATACTTTTCTGATAAGAAAGATTCCCATTACCCTGATCCAAAACCCAGGCTTCAATACGGTTAATGCTGATCCGGGAATTTATCTGAGGATAATTAAGAAGCGCCTGATCGTAGTCATTCAGGAAATAATGACCCAGAAAATAGTGCTGGTTGTCCTCATAATCGATCGCGTTGATCTTGAAGGTACTCATTACCCCACCACCCTGTACAACGATGTTGCGGGCTTCCCCCTGCTGCTGGGAGAAAACTACAGTACCGTAGGTCTTGCCTGCCTGAAATTCCGTTTTAATCCCGAAAAGCGATTCGGATCCACGGATAAGGCTGGTGGACAGCGGCATGTTTACATTTCCGAATTCAACTCTTTTTATAAATTTATCCTCGCCTCCGGTTGTAGGGTCGTTAAGCCCTTTGGTTTGCAGGTCTTTCCAGGTGCCCTTGGCCTGCCAGATCAGATTCATCCTGTTCTCAAAGGCGAACCCGCTTTGAGTATCGTAATTAGCCTTGAGCTGAAGATTTTCACCCACTTTACCCAAAAGCCCCAGCTGAATACGCTGTTCTATATCGAAAGCAAAACTGGTACGGTTTTGGGGTAATATGAGCGGATTATCAATTTTTTGGTAAAGTCCGCCAAGGTCAAATGAGGCGAATCCTGAGGGAATGATTTCAATTTTATTTCCTCCGAAAATGCTTTCAAAAATCTTATTGCGGACACTGAGTGTGGGCAGAATTCCCTGGCGACGGGCTTCATCCACATCCTTACGGAACATAAGGCTGTAACGGTCAGACTTGTCACGGTAATAATCGCGCGAGGCCTGCATCATCATAAAATCCTGGTATTCCTTAGGAGTCATTACGAAAGGCGGTCCGGTAATGATATCACCAATCTTGGGATACACATAGTACATCCCGGTTTTTATGTCATAATAACCTTCGTATACTGTAGGATCCGGAAGCTCATATTCCTGCCTTACCGAGGCTTCATTTTCTGGGGTTTGCTGCGCCTGTGCGGAGATTGAGAAACACAGAAAAAATACGGCGAGCAGTTTATAGAGCAAGAGGCTGTTTTTTACCAAAATATTAAATGTTTTTTAAAATTTGTTTTACCAAATCTTCCACGGAAAGGTCGGGACTCTGTTTAAGCATGCGGTCTGCAATTTTTTCACTCATCTTCTTTGGTATGCCTAATACCTCCAATGCAGATAACGACTCGTCCTTCACTTTATTATCCACAAATGTAGAAATATTTTCTCCCGAAACGTTGAATTTTAAGACCTTATCCCTAAGGTCTACGATGATCCGTTCGGCTGTTTTCGCTCCGATTCCTTTCACTTTCTGGAGCAGCCCGCTGTTTCCGCTTTGAATTCCGTTCGCAATTTCTTCCAGGCTGAGCGAAGAAAGCATGATAAGTGCAGAAGCAGGTCCTACACCGGTGACAGAGATGAGCAGGTTAAAAAGTTCTTTTTCTTCTTTGGTATAAAAGCCGAAAAGCAGATGAGCATCCTCACGGATAATCTGCTGGATATAGAGAAAGGTTTCAGTACCCTGAGACATTCGGTGGGAGGTCTGGAGGCTTATGCCGGTATAGTAACCAACGCCACCAACATCCAGTACGGCATAGGTGGGTGTAAGTTCCTGTACCAAACCTTTTAAGGAGTAAATCATGTTATTAATTGAAGTACCCAAATATAGGAAAATGGCTGTAAAGAAAAAATGCAGCCGGAGAGGCTGCTTTTGGTCACTTTTCAGTTCCTGAAACGCATCATTCAGCGGTCAGTTTGCAGAAAAAAGGTTAGAAACAAAAGACCTGCAGCTACAACGGCAGTACTAATGCCGCCCACCAGTGCCCATCTGTATTTTGCAATCCTCTCCCTCCGTCTTATTGTAAAGTACAGCACCCACAATGCATATAAAAAGTTCACGCCGCCTAACATGATCAGCAATGTGAAAGGTATTCCTATTTCTAATCTTTTGTCGGCGCCATACAGAATATAAATTACGAGTGTTGCAAATCCCGAAGTGTCAGCGTGTTTTTTCAGTGCTGAGACCTGCGCATGTTCCATTTTATATCTCATTTCTTATATTGGTTTAATAGTAGGTAATTTTCCTTTCTTCCACACCAATCAGATTTCCTGCTTTATCCTTTTTTTCTTTCTTAGTCCAGTTTTTCTGCCGGTCGTATGTGTATACAAAATTACTCACCTCCGCTCCCGAACGGCTGCTGAATTGAATTTCGCTGCTAATATCGCCCTGCTGATTATACTTATACTCAGTACCACCTGCATCTAAAGAAGTTCCGGACTGATAAGACTTCTTTGTCAAATTTCTTCCGGAGTATTCAAATTCCTGAATAGCGGTAATCTGTTCGTTCCTGCTTACCTGAATCTTTAGAAGCTGTTTGGCCGCATTGTATGTATATATAAATTCCTCCCTTTTATTTGTGGCACTTCCGCCATAAGACATACGTACTGCATGAACAGGAGATGATTCTTTGGCCGGAAAAATCTCATATAATGAACTTAGCTTTCCAAAGTTATTATAATCTGAAACAGATATTTTACCATCTGCATACTGATATTCGGTTCTGGTCATTTTGGCAGAATCAATGGGCACATCCACCAATCCTACAAATTTCTTTTCAGAAACTAATTGGTCTTCAGAATTATACAGGGATACCAGTCTGTTTAAATACTGTTTTACAATCAGTTTCCTGTTCTCGAATACGTTGACTGAATTTACAGTCTGTTTACTTAACAAAAAGCCTTTGTCACTATAAATGCTGGTAACTGTTTGCTGCAAAACGTGTAAAGGATTTTGCGGATCGTTATTATCAGGCTTGTATGATTTTACTTCTAACGCCTTAACCCTGCCCTTCACGTTTTCAAGCTGCCAACCATTTTTCTTTAACAATAAATTTTCTGCATTTATCTGTTGCGAAGATGCTGCAATACCCAGAAGAAGGCCTGCGGTTACTAAAACCCTGGATACTGATTTGCTCATCGTCATTTGGCCTCTCTTCTCTGTGCATCAAGCACCGCAATGGTAGCAAGATTCACAATCTCGTCCACACTCGCGCGCATCTGAAGTACATGCACCGGCTGCTTCAGTCCCATCAGTATCGGCCCTACCACCTGAGCCACCTTCATTCCGCGGATGATTTTATAAGCAATATTCGCACTTTCCAGATTAGGGAACACGAAGGTATTGGCGGGTGTACTTCCCAGTTTGGAGAAAGGATAATCGGCCAGATGATCTGCATTCATCGCAAAATCCGGCTGAATTTCACCATCAACAATCATCTTCGGATATTTTTCATGCAGAATGGAGACTGCCTTGGCTACTTTACGGGAGGTTTCCGAGATGGAGGCAAAGTTTTCGTACGCCAGCATTGCGATCCTGGGTTCTATAGCGAAAGATTTAACGGTCTTTTCCGACATCCTGGCGATATTTACCAGATCTTCTGCACTTGGATTGGCCTGCACCGATGTATCTGCGAAGAAAATCGGTTTCTTGCCGGACAGGATCATCATCATCGAAGCGATCTTCTCTACACCGTTCTCCTTTTCAATGACCTTGAGCACAGGTCTCAGGACAGATGTATAGTTTTTGGAAAAGCCGACAATAAGAGCATCAGTATCGTTATGCTTCAGCATAAGCGGACCGAAATAGTCGCGCTGCCTAACATATCTCTTCGCTTTATATTCGTTCATTCCTTTACGCTGACGTAATTTCCAAAGTGTTTCACGGTACTTAATACGGTTTTCCTTCTGGTCGTCATCTATAGGATCCACAATCGGCACATCGATGTTAATCCCATAAATCTCCATCTGTTTCTTAATAAATTTTTTGTCGCCAAGCAGAATCGGATGTGCAATACCTTCTTCATAAAGAATCTGTGCAGCTTTCAGAACATTATATTCTTCAGCATTGCCCAGGGTTACCCTTTTCGGATTGGACCTTGCACGCGTCTGCATCATCCGGATCAGCTTCTCGTCGCGGCCCATACGGTCCAGCAGACCGGTCTCGTAATCTTCGAAACTCTCAATTGGTTTGCCTGCCACACCACTTTCCATAGCCGCTTTAGCCACGGCGATTGACACGGTCGTAATCAATCGATTATCAAAAGGCTTGGGTATAAAATATGATCTTCCGAAACTCAGGTTACGCGAGTTATAAGCCAGCATTACAGCCTCCGGAACCGGCTCCTTAGCAAGTGCGGCAATCGCTAGTACGGCTGCCAGTTTCATTGCTTCATTAATAGTTGATGCCTGCACATCCAGCGCACCCCGGAAAATATATGGGAAACCAAGAACATTGTTCACCTGGTTAGGATAGTCACTTCGGCCGGTAGCCATAATGACATCAGGACGGGTTTGCATCGCGAGGTCGTAATCGATTTCCGGTGTGGGGTTGGCCAAACCGAAAACAATAGGATTTACAGCCATGCTGTTCAGCATCGCCGGTGTCATTACATCACCTTTGGAAAGTCCGATAAAGACATCGGCACCCACCAGGGCTTCTTCCAGCGTACGAAGGCTGGTATTTGCTATAAAATCGATCTTTTCCGGTGTAAGGTTTTCCCTTTCCTGATGGATAACACCTTTACTGTCGCACATCAGGACATTTTCTTTCTTCAGACCCAGCTCCAGATACAGTTTGGTACAGGCAATGGCTGCGGCACCTGCGCCGTTCACCACCATCTTAACCTCAGCAATATCCTTCCCTGCAATTTCGAGCGCATTGATAAGTGCAGCGGCAGAGATAATGGCCGTTCCGTGCTGGTCGTCATGCATCAATGGAATATCCAGCTCATCCTTAAGACGCTGTTCAATATAAAATGCTTCCGGAGCCTTGATATCTTCAAGGTTAATACCGCCAAATGTAGGAGCGATACCTTTAACAATATCTATGAACTTATCCGGATCTTTTTCATTTATCTCAATATCAAAGACGTTGATATCCGCAAATATCTTAAAGAGAAGACCTTTACCCTCCATAACCGGTTTGGATGCTTCCGCGCCAATATCTCCCAAGCCCAGAACGGCTGTTCCATTTGAAATTACTGCTACAAGGTTGCCTTTTCCGGTATAATCGTAAACGGCCTGAGGATTCTTTTCAATCTCCAGACAGGGAATTGCCACTCCCGGGGAGTAGGCCAGTGATAAATCGCGCGCAGAGGAATGCGGCTTGGAAGGTATAACTTCAATCTTTCCTTTTGGTTCTGCTTTATGGTAATCCAGGGCTGCCTGGTTAAAGTTTTTTTCGTCTCTGTTTGTTTTACTTGACATTCTTAAGATTTTAACAATATATTAATGAAGTTGTGGAAGGAGGTATTTTTTATGGTACTCCACCAAACTTTCTATAGGTTTCTGAACTACGGTTCCCACTTTGAGGTTTAGCTCTGCAGCAGCTGCGCGCAGAATATCCTCATAATAATAGGCTATGGAACCTATAAAATTAATTTCGGCACTGTTCGCTTCCTCATAAGGCAGAACCTGATAATCGAGAAAGTTTTTCATTTCGTCAAAAACCATGTTCTGAAAATATGGATGTGATTTGTTCTCTACCACGAATTTGTTGAATTCCGCCAGGTAAGCATTGGCGCGCGGACTGTGATACATATGTTTCAGCGCCACCTCGATCGTAAGCTGGTAACGCTCCAGAAACTTAATATGAAGGTCGTGGGGAAGCTTTTTCATAAAAAATCTTCTGAGCAGGTGCTTTCCCATTGCACTTCCACTACCCTCATCTCCAATCAGAAAGCCCAGTGATGGTAATTCCCTACGCACCGAAGTACCGTCAAAATAACATGAATTGGAGCCGGTTCCCAGAATGCAGACTATTGCCGGCCTGCCATTATAGGCCGCGTACGCAGCAGCGGTCAGATCCTCCTTTACAAGTATTTCCGCGTTGCGGAAAACCTTCTGAAGTTCTTTGTCCACAACAGCGGCATTTTCGGCTACCCCACAACCCGAACCATAGAAAAAAACCTTCTGCATACTGTCTTTAACAGTGAGAAGGTTTTGATTTCTCTCAATCTCCTGAACAATAAGTTCGGGACTGATCATATTCGGATTAAAGCCCGTGGTTTCGGTTTTCAGGAATAGGTTTCCAAATTTATCCAATACAACCCAGTCGCATTTGGTAGAACCGCCATCAACTATAGCTATCATATTTCATCATTTAGGAAAACGAAGCGCTAAAATAGGAATAAATTTATGATGTAGCAGTATGATGGATTCCGGACCTCGTACTTCAACCCGCACGTTCCACAAGCCAGGACTTTATTTCATCTTCCAGGAAGGTGGTCTGGATCTTAAATGAATTTATGAAATCATCCGGAATACTTGTGCCTTCGGTGGTCTCCAGTTTCCAGAGTTCTTCAGAAAGAACTTCATATTCATCATACACTCTTTTGAAACGCGGATTCGTTTTCTCAAGGACAGCTATCCTATCCTTCTGACTCTGGAATTTTCTGTATGGACTATTTTTTTTCATTGCAGTCAATCTTAGTTAGTGATTTATCAGCGAAACGGTAGCGCTGCAGTTTGCTAAAACTCTACTATCAACACATTGATAATAAAATAATTATGAACGCAGCCCGCCTTATGAAAAATTAAAGTTAGAAAGAATAGCAACGCAAAAAAATAGTTTAACACAATTTTAAAACATTTAACATTATTAGTAAATTTGTACTTTTCGAAACATGATGAAGCAACTGCTGTTGAAACAAAAACAGGTATTATCATTTATTATTGCAGGTGGTGCAAGTGCAGTTGTGGAGATTGGAAGTTTCAAACTTTTCAGTATTTCCCTGCCCCAAATACTTTCCTGGGAACAGAATATCTTTGGAATTCACTACCCGCTGAGCAATGTACTTTCCACAACCTGCGGTATCTTCTTCAACTACTTCCTGAGCATCTGGTTCGTTTTTGAACGCGGCAAACATTCCAAAAAGCGGGAGTTCGCCTATTTTATGTTTGTTTCGTTTTTCTCCACCATCCTGAGCTTAACGGTGTTCCAGATTTTCTACTACTTTGTATTCCGCGATAACCTTCATCTTGGCTTTTACACACTGAGTCCCATTATGATCAGCAAGATTGCGGCAATCGGTTTGGTTTCAGTTATAAATTATTCGGTAAAAAAAAGGGTGATCTTCAACGGATAAAATTCCTATTTTTGGCCCTTTACGCAATCATATGACCCGTATCCTGAACTATATCTGGCGCGGCTGGTTTATCCTGCTTGCCTTCGTCCTTATCGTACTTTTCTGTATTCCCGTTCTACTGCTCTCCATCCGCGAGAAGGATTTTAAATATGCGTATGTGTTCATGTGGCTTTTCTGCGTCACGGTTTTTTTTGGAATGGGCTTCCGGTACAGTCTTATCAGAAAGACAAAAGAAAAACTGGACAAAGACCGAAATTATATATTCATCGCCAACCATACTTCTACTATTGATATTATGCTGATGACGGTGCTGCACCGCCAGCATCCGGTCTGTTTTATTGGGAAAGCTGAACTTGCCAAAATCCCAATTTTCGGGATCCTATATAAGCGTATTGCCATCCTGGTAGACAGGAAAAGTCCTAAAAGCCGCGCTGATGTGTACCGCCGCGCCGCCGAAAAGATGCGCCACGGGCAGAACATCGTTATTTTTCCTGAAGGCGGTGTGGCCGAAGACCCGAAGATTATCCTGGACGAATTTAAAGACGGTGCATTTATCCTCTCTACGAAACATGACTTCCCAATCGCTGTTTACACCTTTGCAGGGCTTAGGGAAATGTTCCCGTTCGACAATGGAAAAGGACATCCCGGTAAGGTGTCGGTATACCTCAACAAGATTCTGGAGCCAACTACAGTAAACGAAATGAAATCAGGATGCTTCCGCGAAATCAAAAGTACCCTTGAGCAGCATTATTCAAGACAATAATAATTTATATTTGTTAAAAGAAACCACTACTATATGTCTTCAAAAAACCAACCCACCAATTATCCCGCGCTGTACACCCTGATTCTGGTGTTCTTTTTCTGGGGATTTATCGCTGCCGGAAACAGCATCTTCATACCTTTCTGTAAAAATTACTTCTCGCTGGATCAGTTTCAGTCACAGCTTATTGATTTTGCATTTTACACAGCCTATTTCCTGGGCGCGCTGGTACTGTTTATAGGCAGCACGTTGAAGGGATTTGACATTATCGGTCGGTGGGGATTCAAGAACAGCATCGTGTATGGTCTTCTGCTCTCGGCTGTGGGTGCCGCTATCATGATTTTTGCAGTGAAGAGCAATGTTTATTATGGTATGCTCATCGGACTTTTTGTGGTGGCACTTGGGTTTTCCATTCAGCAAACCGCGGCCAATCCTTTTGCAATTTTATTGGGCGACCCTAAAACAGGTGCCAGTCGGCAAAACCTGGCGGGCGGAATTAATTCCTTCGGTACTTCCATAGGTCCTATTATCGTAGGCCTGGCACTTTTCGGAACTACTGCCACAGTGGATGATGACCAGATTAAACACCTCGCACTGGACAAGGTGATCCTGCTGTACACAGCAGTAGGCGCACTATTCCTGATTGCAGCCGGAATATTTTACTTCTCGAAAAAACTTCCTGCAGGAATCATTAACGAACCTATGGAGAAAGCAGGCAAAGCAAGGACGAACCTCATCATCATGACTTTGCTGGTGATCATCTGTTTTATCCCCGTTTTTGCCAGCTACAATTCAGATTCGGCCAAAAGGATTGAAGTACTCAATACCGAAATTGCTGCTATGACCAACAGTATCACCACCGAGCCTTCCGGCACAGACCGCAATGATCTGGCAAATGAAATAGCTGCAAAGACTGCAGAAATGGAGACCATAAAACATCCGCTGGAAAGAACAAGGATGATTTACCTGACAGGCGCCTTACTTGCAGTGGTTCTTTGTCTTGTGTTCGCAAACGTAAGATCTAAGGCAAAACCCGAAGGTTGGGGCGCCATGAAGTACCCACAGCTTGTGCTGGGCATGCTGGGAATCCTGGCGTATGTGGGTGTGGAAGTAGCGATAGGAAGTAATTTAGGCGAACTTTTGAGCCTTCCGGAATTCGGCGGCCACCAGTCTTCGGATCTGGCACCTTATATTTCAATGTACTGGGGAAGTTTAATGATCGGAAGATGGACTGGCGCCATAAGCGTATTCAACTTAAGCAAGCAGCAGCAGATTGCCGCTACGATCGTGGTTCCGCTGATCGCCTTTCTGGTGATAATCGGCATTAACACCATTGCTGAAAAGGACATGTCGCACCTCTATTATTATGTGATCTGTGTTTTCATCCAAATCGTTCTGTTCCTTCTTACCAAGAACAAACCGGCACTTACGCTTATTATTTTTGGCGTATTCGGTATTACTGCAATGGTCATTGGCTTACTGACTACCGGAAACATTGCTATCTATGCGTTCCTTTCCGGCGGACTGGCCTGCAGCATTATGTGGCCATCCATTTTTGCTCTGGCGATTACAGGACTTGGAAAATATACCGCGCAGGGTTCCGCCTTCCTTGTTATGATGATCCTGGGTGGCGGAATCATTCCGCCGCTGCAAGGTAAACTGTCGGATATTATCGGCATTCACAGTTCCTATATTATACCCGTTTTATGTTTCGTGTACATCACCGTTTTTGCCTATCTGGCCAAAAAAGCGCTGCAAAAACAGGGTATAGATGTTGATGATCTGGAAACCGAACGTGCACACTGAAAATCTAAAGTCATATTATAAAAGAAGGTTTTGGGCAGGTATTTTACTTGCCCAAGCTGTTCTGTTTTACCTCCTTTCACTATCAGACAGGGCGGTTTCCGTTTTTGAGAGTTTTTTTGCTTGGCAGAAACAATATCATCAGCTCTTCTTTTCAGGTCCTGATTTCTCTGTGGGAGACATTTTATATATTGTCCTTGTAATAGTGTTTGGGATCATCATTTTGGGTGTGAGCCAAAAAAGCAAGAGGAGGCGTTCCCAACTGTTACTGCTTTTACTGCTTAACATCCTTTACTTCACTTATAATATCTGGTGGGGCATGCTGTATTTTCAAAAACCAATAAGTGACCGATTACCTGAAGTGGAAGTTACAGATGAAAAACTAAAAAGTTTTGCCAGACACTATCTAGACCTTTGCCGCGAAAGCAGAGAACAAGTTATGGAGGACCAGAATGGTGTTTTTAAAGTCTATGACCTGATGAAACTTCAGCAGCAGATTACAGAAGTTCAGAATGACGGTCTGTTCTATAATAATAAGGAGAACAGAACCTCAGTCTCATCATTTAAACCGAGTCTCTACAGCCGTATTATCAGTTATACCGGAATTCAGGGGTATTATAACCCGTTCACGGCAGAGGCTCAGTATAATCCGGAGCTGCCTTCTACCTACCTGCCATTTACCCTGGCACACGAGCATGCGCATCAGTTGGGATTTGCCCGCGAGCAGGAGGCCAACTTTATTGCATTTCTAACAGGCAAAAACTCCAGTGATGCCGACCTTAAATACAGCACCCAATATTTTGTTCTGAAATCTTTACTGAATGCCCTGGCAGAATCTGACCCGGGGTTTGTTAAAGAAACACTTCGAAATTATTCGCCGGCAATGCAGCGCGACCGTACGGCAGAACTGTCGTTCAGAAAAAAGCATGAGGGGTGGCTGGAGGAATTCTTTGGAATAACCAATGATCTGTTTCTGAAATCGAACCGTCAGGAGGGTGCGGTAACCTATTCGTATTTCGTAAATCTGCTCGTGCGTTTTGAAACAGCAAACCGCACAAAATCCTAAAAAAAGAACCGCTTCTTGCGAAGCGGTTCAAAAAACACAAATGATGAAAAAAAATTTATTGCCTCTTCGGAGAACAAGCCTCCTGAAAGCCCTGTAAAAGTATAACTATTTGGCCAACCCACCAACTATTTATTGATTGATTTTTCCTTTTGTTTAACAGTTGACTATCTATCAATCAATTACCTTTCGGGAAAATTTTGACCCAGCGCGTCAATAGTGTTTAATTTATGGCATACGTTCTCAAACTTCCTAAATAGGATAAAGATATCCTATAAAAATAAACATGAAAAAAAAGCTGAGCAGATGCAATTTTGTTTTTTATTTCAAATGAGAACAGGATTTACAGAATTGAGTTTCAACTGCACGGGCAAATCTGGGTTTGTTTATAATCAGAGGATTTCCCTGCTGTATGCCTCCCTGAACTGCTGCAAAAGTTCGTCCAGTTTTTGGCGGTGAATGTATACGCTTTTTACCTCATCATAGCGTGGCGAGCGATACTGGATTTCATGAAAATCCATGCTGCCATTGCCTACTTTTACGATGTTCAGAACTTCAATATTCAGTTTCTTAAGTTCATGTTTAAACTCCTGGAACTCGTCAAAAATACTATTGTTCATCTTCTGATTTCTCTGATTCTTCCACTTCATGCTTCAGCTGCGATTTGTACAGTGTGGCATAATAACCGTTCTGCCGCAGCAAATCCATATGTTTACCTTCTTCTACAATCCTTCCACCATCCATCACAATGATCTTATCGGCCTTTTCAATAGTAGAAAGCCGGTGCGCAATGATAATGGAAGTCCGGTTTTTGGTAATTTTCTCAGTAGCCCGCTGAATAAGTTTTTCGCTTTCGTGGTCTATAGAAGAGGTAGCTTCGTCCAGAATCAGGATTTTCGGGTCTGAAAGATAGGCCCGTACAAAAGATAACAGCTGGCGCTGGCCCAGCGAGATGGATGAGCCGCGTTCGCTTACTACATATTCATAACCACCCGGCAGGCTTTCAATAAAGTCGTGCACACCTACTTCCTCAGCTACCTTCCGGATCTGTTCCATTGTGATGGTACCGTCACCAAAGGTAAGGTTCTCGAAAATGCTGCCATGGAACAGGAAAACATCCTGCAGAACCACGCCCACATGGCTCCGCAGGTTATAGAGTTCGTATTCCTTCAGATCAACATCATCCAGCAGAATCTTGCCGGAATTAATATCGTAGAGCCGGGTGATCAGACTGATAATAGTAGATTTACCCGCGCCCGTCGCACCTACGATCGCAACGGTCTCGCCGGGACTCACTTTAAAACTGATTCCTTTCAGTACTTCCTGTTTATCGTCATAGGAAAAATGGACATTCTGGAATTCTATGCGTCCGTCAAAATGATCTTTGGTGACTTTACCGTCATTAGGCAAGGCATCATCTTCATCCATAATTCCCAAAACTCTTTCGGCACCTACAATCCCACGCTGGATATTATTGAAACGGTCCGCAATCTGCCGCAGCGGCCGGATAAGCATTGAAATGAACTGTATAAACGCGATTACTTTACCAGCTGTAATGGTTACATAACCGCCATAAAAAAGAATGAACCCAATAAACAGTGAAGATATAAGCTCGACAACAGGAAAAAAAAGGGAAAATATAAATACGGTCCGGAGGAGCGCGGCTTTTAAAGTAATGTTGATTTCGTCGAATTTCTTAAACTCGGCTTCCTGACGGTTAAAAACCTGAACAAGCGTCATACCGCTGAGTCTTTCCTGCACAAAGGAATTCTGATTAGATGTCCAGGTACGTTCGTCGCTGAAGGCTTTTCTTAATCTTTTCTGAAAGAATCTGGTGATAAGCACCATTAAAGGCAATATAGCCAGGGAAATATAACTCAGGTTTACATCCACCTGAAACATCATGAACAGTACAAATACAATCCGGAGAATATCTCCAAAAACCATAAGGAAACCGTCTGTATATACAGTGGAAATGGTTTCAACATCGCCTACGGCGCGCGTTACAAGCTGCCCGATGGGCGTCCTGTCGAAAAAGGCAGTACGAAAGTAAATCAGCTTTTCATAAAGTCTCTCGCGAATGTCACGAATGACATTCTGGGAAATGAAATTTGAGAAATAGACAAGGAAGAAATTCAGAATTGATTCGCCAAAAACCAGTGCGATCAGGATGTAGATATGCTTCATCATCTGCTCGCGGTCGCCCAGAGCAATTATGTCGGTATCTACGATCTGCATTGTAAGATAAGGCCGGTAAGTTGAAATTACCGACAGGATTACGGAGATGATCAGCGTCAGGATAAACCACGACCGAAACTTCATGCCGATCCGGAACAGCCGCTGTATAATTTGCCACGTGGTTTGTTTCTTCATTTTAATATACCTCAGACTTTCCTATCTCGCTTATTTCGGACAAAGGTGCTTCCCTTTCTTTTTTAAACTTTTTCTCCAACAGCATATAGATACCGTAAACGGCTCCGATGGAAATCACCCAACCTACAAAATCCACCAAAGAATAACTCGTGAAGGAATTTTCATAAATGGTGTCAGGGTCAGTAATAGCCGTGTATAGTCCGTAAACAAAAGCAATGACGAACTGTGTTCCTATATAAACACCAATGCCCAGCAAGCCATAATGCCATTTCACTTTTTTAAATCTACCAGCCAATGAGGCATAGTAACGGTAGGCAGCGAAAATGATCAAAATTCCAAGCATTTATTGATTAATTAAGTTATATCCTACCTCTACAAGGTAAAGTCCCTGTGGCGGCGCGGATGTTCCGGCCAAATTACGGTTTTTCCCTTCAATAATAGTGCGGAGCTGCTTGGGTTCAATTTTACCTGCGCCAATTTCTACCATAGTTCCTACGATGGCGCGGACCATATTCCTTAAAAAACGGTCTGCTGAAACTGTGAATTTAAGGCCGGAAGCAGTTTGCTCCCAAAATGCCTTATAAATTTTGCAGTTGTTAGTCCTGTTGTCGGTATGCAGTTTGGCAAAACTTGTAAAATCTTCGTATTCAAAAAGGAATTTACAGGCCTCATTCATTTTTACAATGTCAAGTTTGCGTCGCCATAGCTGCCAGGCAGAATCCTGGGTGAAAGGATCTTTTTCGCAAGTAATGTAATATTCATAAGTCCTGTGGGTAGCACTGAATCGGGCATGAAGATCATCTGCAACCGGGAAAATCCTTTTAATTCCAATATCAGGCGGCAGAAAACTGTTGAGTCTGTATGCAAAGTCCTCTGGGATTTTCCTTTCCGTATCGAAGTGTGCAAACATCTGTCTGGCATGCACTCCGGTATCGGTACGGCCGGCGCCCGTGCTCTTTATTGGTTCACGTAACATGGTAGTCAGCGCCTTTTCGAGTTCCTGCTGGACCGAAATTTCATTTGGCTGGACCTGGTAACCGAAATAGTTTTTACCGTGGTAGGCAAACTCAATAAAATACCTCAAAATCTAAAATTACGCTGCAAAAATATAGAAATCATTCCAAATGAGATTGAATAAAAGTCATGGGTAAATTAGTTAAAGAACTCTTAAAATTGTCTATTTTTGCGCGGTATGAAAAGATGGTACCTCTACCCTTTTTCCCTGCTTTATCACCTTGGTACGGGAATCCGCAATACCTTATATAACATAGGCCTCAAAAAGTCTACACGCTTCCGCACCCCAATCATCAACGTTGGCAACCTGTCGGTAGGTGGCAGCGGCAAGTCACCAATGGTAATGTATCTGGCCGATCTGCTGTCCAAAAACTACCGTACCGGAGTTTTGTCCCGCGGTTACGGACGGGTGACCAAAGGCTACGCCATCGTGAATTACGAGAGCAACTACAAAATTGTAGGCGACGAGGCCATGCAGCTTTTCGAGAGGTTCAGGAACCGCTTTGTAATCGGTGTTTCGGAAGAGCGGGTTCCGGGTGCAAAAAAAATCATTGAGGATATGGACCTGGAAGTTCTGGTGCTGGACGATGCGTACCAGCACCGGGCGATAAAAGCCGGCTTTAATATTCTGATGACGGATTATAACGATCCTTATTTTAAAGATCATATCCTGCCTGCAGGTGACCTTCGGGAAAGCCGCAGCGGCGCCTCAAGAGCACAGATCATCGTCGTTTCCAAGTGTCCGGCTGAACTTACTGACGAGAAAAGGCAGTATTTTATTTCCAGAATCCGCCCGCAACATTACCAGAAAGTATTTTTTTCGTCTATTTCCTATGATGAACATGTATTTTCACTGGATAAGTCGATTCCTGATAACAATCTGGCTTATTATGATGTTCTCCTGATCACAGGAATTGCCAATCCGAAACCGCTTACAGAGCACCTGGCAAAATTTTCGCAGCGCGTAAAACACCTGAAGTTTAAAGACCATCATGATTTTTCGGAAGAGGACATCAAAAAGATTATGACGGAGTATAAAAAACTGGGAGAATACCGCCTGATCCTGACTACTGAAAAAGATTTCGTGCGGCTGAAGACTTTCGATGTGCTGAGGGATCTGGTCTTTTACTGGCCCATCAACGTGAATATAGACAAGCGCGAAGACTTCAATCAGGCAGTTTTGAATTACGTAAGGAACAACTAAATGTGAGAAAGGGAAAAGGTAGTCTATCCGGTAATCTTTTCAGCAGATAAAAGTTGGCGCCCGATAAAACATTCACAATATTTTTAACGCTCTAAAGGTTTGTACATTAGATAATTAAATCGTACATTTGCACTCCCTTTTGAAGTTATCCGTTGTTCCAAAAGCCTTAAAAACATATCCAGACTTTTCTCTTTCACCTGTGGTGATGGAGGATTTCGGCGTTTTAAGTCTTTTGAGATTTCGGATCTCCAATTAAGGAAAGTAAAAAATATTTTGCACTACTCCGTGAAAAGATATACCGGTGTTGCAATTAGTAAGAGCCAGGAACCGACCGGGAGCCAGTAATTGTAACGGATAACTTACCCCCCCGCTTCTCTTGCCAAACTTACTAAATATTTTTTGTGAACAACAAAATATTTTTTAACCCAACACTTTTTTTTATTACTTTATGAGTAAATCTAAAGCTACAAAAAACGCTGCGGAATTAGCTGTTAAGGAAAGGATTAACTTTTCTACAGCAAAGGGCCGTGTGGCAGCACCTGATTTCCTGGATGTACAGATTACTTCCTTCAAGGATTTCTTCCAGCTGGACACGCTTCCTGAATCCCGAGTGAGTGAAGGTCTGTACAAGACTTTTCAGGAAAATTTCCCGATTACCGATTCCCGCAACCAGTTCGTACTGGAATTCCTGGACTATCTGGTAGATTCGCCACGTTATTCAATTGACGAATGTGTGGAAAGAGGTCTTACCTATTCTGTTCCATTGAAGGCGAGACTAAAACTTTACTGTACCGACCCTGAACACGAAGATTTCCAAACGGTTATCCAGGATGTTTATTTAGGACCTGTACCTTATATGACACCGTCCGGTTCCTTTATCATTAACGGTGCCGAGCGTGTAATTGTAACTCAGCTTCACCGTTCGCCGGGTGTGTTCTTCGGACAGACCTACCACGCCAACGGTACTAAACTTTACTATTCCAGAATTATCCCTTTCAAAGGATCATGGATGGAATTTACTACGGATATCAACAACGTAATGTATGCGTATATTGACCGTAAGAAAAAATTACCATTAACAACGCTTCTTAGAGCGATCGGTTTCGAATCTGATAAAGACATCCTTCAAATCTTTGACCTTGCTGAAGAGGTAAAAGTTTCCAAAGCCGCACTTAAGAAAGTGGAGGGACGTACACTGGCCGCAAGAGTACTGAATACCTGGTTTGAAGATTTCGTAGATGAGGACACCGGTGAGGTAGTTTCTATCGAAAGAAACGAGATTATCCTGGACAGGGAAACTGTTCTTGAAAAAGAGCATATCGATATGATCCTGGAAGCAGGTGTAAAATCGATCCTGATCCACAAGGAAAACTCCAACGAGTTCTCCATTATCCAGAATACCCTTCAGAAAGACCCTACCAACTCCGAAAAGGAGGCCGTAGAATACATCTACCGTCAACTGCGTAATGCAGATCCACCAGATGAGGAAACTGCAAGAGGTATTATTGAGAAACTGTTCTTCTCTGAGCAGAGATATTCATTAGGTGAAGTAGGACGTTACAGACTGAACAAGAAATTGGGTCTTAACATTCCTGATACAACTGAAGTTCTTACAAAAGAGGACATCATTGCTATCGTAAGACACCTTATTGAGCTTGTAAACTCCAAGGCGGAGGTTGATGATATTGACCACCTTTCCAACAGAAGGATTAAAACCGTAGGCGAGCAGCTTGCAGGACAGTTCGGTGTGGGTCTTTCCCGTATCGCAAGAACAATCCGCGAGAGAATGAACGTTAGAGATAACGAAATATTTACGCCTATTGACCTTGTAAACGCGAAAACGTTAACATCAGTTATCAACTCCTTCTTCGGTACCAACCAGCTTTCACAGTTCATGGACCAAACCAACCCACTATCTGAAATCACGCACAAGCGTAGACTTTCAGCCCTGGGACCTGGTGGACTTTCCAGAGAACGTGCGGGTTTCGAGGTTCGTGACGTTCACCATACGCACTATGGCCGTATCTGTCCGATTGAAACTCCTGAAGGACCAAACATCGGTCTGATCTCTTCTTTGGGTATTTATGCCAAGATCAACAATTTAGGATTCATCGAAACTCCATACAGAAAAGTAGAAGGCGGAAGGGTAAACCTCAAGTCCGAACCTATCTATCTGAATGCGGAAGACGAAGAGAACAAAGTTATTGCACAGGCAAACGTTGAACTAAGCGACGACGGTACTTTTGAAACTGACAGAATCATTGCCCGTCTGGACGGTGACTATCCTGTAGTGGAAGGTAACCAGGTAGACCTTATTGATGTTGCACCTAACCAGATTTCTGGTATTTCGGCGTCACTTATTCCATTCCTGGAGCATGATGATGCGAACCGTGCGCTGATGGGATCCAACATGATGCGTCAGGCAGTTCCTCTGTTGAAGCCTGAAGCACCGGTTGTAGGTACTGGTCTGGAGAAGCAGGTTGCTAAAGATTCCCGTATCCTGATCAATGCAGAAGGAAACGGTGTTGTTGAGTATGTAGATGCTGACAGAATCGTTATTAACTATGAAAGAAGTGAAGATGAAGATATTGTAAGCTTCGACTCTTCAGTTAAGACTTATAAACTGACTAAGTTCAGAAAGACCAACCAAAGTACGACCATCACTTTGAGACCTAACGTAAGAGTAGGCGAAAGAGTGGAAAAAGGACAGGTACTTTGCGATGGTTACGCTACTGAGAATGGCGAGCTTGCACTTGGACGTAACCTTACTGTTGCATTTATGCCATGGAAAGGATACAACTTTGAAGATGCGATCGTTATCAACGAGAAAATCGTTCGTGAAGACTGGTTTACTTCTATCCACGTAGATGAATATTCACTGGAAGTCCGTGATACCAAACTGGGTATGGAAGAACTTACAGCAGATATCCCTAACGTTTCCGAAGAGGCTACAAAAGACCTGGACGAAAACGGTATGATCCGGATCGGTGCTGAAGTGAAGCCTGGCGACATTATGATCGGTAAGATTACGCCAAAGGGTGAATCCGACCCAACACCTGAAGAAAAATTACTTAGAGCAATCTTTGGTGATAAAGCGGGTGATGTGAAAGATGCTTCCCTTAAAGCTGACTCTTCTCTTAGAGGTGTTGTAATCAACAAGAAGCTTTTCTCCAGAAACATCAAGGATAAGAAGAAAAGAGCTGAAGAAAAACTGAAGCTTGAGGAAATCGAAAACAGCTACAAAGCGAAGTTTGATGACCTTAGAAATACACTTATCGAAAAACTGGGCTCACTGGTAAACGGTAAGACTTCTCAGGGAGTAAATAACGATCTGGAAGAAGAAGTTATCGGAAAAGGCGTTAAGTTCACCCACAAACTTCTTACTTCCATTGAAGATTATGTGAACATCAGTGGTGCAGGCTGGACAGTTGATGATGAGAAAAATGACCTTATCCGCAAACTGATCCATAACTATAAGATCAAGTTCAACGACATCGCCGGTATCAAGAACCGTGAGAAATTTGCAGTTTCCATTGGTGATGAACTTCCTGCAGGTATCATGAAACTTGCTAAAGTTTATATTGCCAAAAAGCGTAAGCTTAATGTTGGTGATAAGATGGCAGGTCGTCACGGTAACAAAGGTATTGTATCCAGAATCGTTCGCGAGGAGGACATGCCGTTCCTGGAAGACGGAACACCTGTGGACATCGTACTGAACCCACTTGGGGTACCTTCACGTATGAACATTGGTCAGATCTATGAAACTGTACTTGGATGGGCCGGTCAGAAACTGGGGCTTAAGTTTGCCACACCAATCTTCGACGGCGCTTCACTGGATCAGATTACAGAGTATACAGAGCAGGCTAACCTTCCTAAATACGGCAGTACTTACCTGTATGACGGTGGTACCGGCGAGAGATTCTCCCAACCGGCTACAGTAGGTATCATTTACATGCTGAAACTGGGTCACATGGTAGACGACAAGATGCACGCACGTTCAATCGGACCTTACTCACTTATTACGCAGCAGCCATTAGGTGGTAAAGCGCAGTTTGGTGGACAGAGATTCGGTGAGATGGAGGTTTGGGCTCTTGAAGCATTCGGTGCATCCAATATCCTTAGGGAAATCCTTACTGTGAAGTCGGATGACGTAATTGGTAGAGCAAAAACATATGAAGCCATCGCCAAAGGTGAGGCTATGCCTGAACCGGGAATTCCTGAATCATTCAACGTATTGCTGCATGAATTACAGGGTCTGGGTCTGGATGTAAGACTAGAAGAATAGACAAGAGACGTACAGACAGGAGACCTGTTTTTTACCATTAAACAGTCTCTGATCTCAAATCTTTTAATCTTTAAATCTAAACAATAAAAAATGTCAAATAAAAATAAATCAAGTAGATTTAATAAAATCACCATCGGTCTTGCATCGCCGGAATCTATCCTGCAGGAATCCAGGGGAGAGATCCTGAAGCCCGAAACAATTAACTACAGAACCCACAAGCCTGAAAGGGACGGTCTGTTCTGCGAGAAAATATTCGGACCTGTGAAGGATTACGAATGTGCCTGCGGAAAGTATAAGAGAATCCGTTATAAGGGTATCGTTTGTGACCGTTGTGGTGTTGAAGTGACCGAGAAAAAAGTACGTAGAGAGAGAATTGGACATATCAATCTGGTAGTTCCTATCGCTCATATCTGGTACTTCCGTTCCTTACCGAACAAAATCGGATACCTGTTAGGGATGCCGTCCAAGAAGCTGGACATGATCATATACTATGAAAGGTATGTGGTAATTCAGCAGGGTATTGCCAAAAAAGCCGACGGTTCTGATTTCGATCCTATGGAATTCCTTACAGAAGAGGAATATCTTGATGTTCTGGAAACACTGCCACCGGATAACCAGTACCTTGATGATGCTGACCCAAATAAATTCCTCGCGAAAATGGGTGCCGAGGCTGTAGAAGAGCTTCTGAAAAGAATCAAACTGGACGAGCTTTCCTTTGATCTGAGACATAAAGCGCATAACGAAGGTTCCAAGCAAAGAAGAACTGAAGCCCTTAAGCGTCTGAATGTTGTTGAGGCTTTAAGAGGAGCAAACACAAGAATGATTAACCGTCCGGAATGGATGGTAATGAGAGTTCTTCCTGTTATACCACCGGAACTGAGACCATTGGTTCCTCTGGATGGAGGACGTTTTGCAACTTCCGACTTAAATGACCTTTACAGAAGGGTAATTATCCGTAACAACCGTCTGAAGAGACTTCTTGAAATCAAAGCTCCGGAAGTTATCCTTAGAAACGAAAAAAGGATGCTTCAGGAATCTGTGGATTCACTTTTCGATAACACCAGAAAATCTTCTGCTGTAAAATCGGAATCCAACAGACCACTGAAATCTCTTTCCGACTCACTGAAAGGTAAGCAGGGACGTTTCCGTCAGAACTTACTTGGTAAGCGTGTGGATTACTCAGCGCGTTCGGTAATTGTTGTAGGACCAAACCTGAAACTTCACGAGTGTGGTATCCCTAAGGATATGGCAGCCGAACTTTACAAGCCGTTCATCATCAGAAAACTGATTGAAAGAGGAATTGTAAAGACTGTAAAATCAGCAAAAAGAATCATCGACAGAAAAGAACCTGTTGTTTATGATATCCTGGAGAATGTAATGAAAGGCCACCCGGTTCTTCTGAACAGGGCACCTACTCTTCACAGACTCGGTATCCAGGCGTTCCAGCCAAAGATGATCGAAGGAAAAGCTATTCAGCTTCACCCATTGGTTACTACGGCATTTAATGCGGATTTTGATGGTGACCAGATGGCGGTACACTTACCGTTAGGCCCTGAGGCTATTTTGGAAGCTCAGCTTTTGATGTTAGGTTCTCAGAATATCCTTAACCCTGCAAACGGTTCCCCAATTACGGTACCTTCTCAGGACATGGTATTGGGTCTGTATTTCATGACCAAGCAGTTAGACTCTACGGATACAATGAAAGTGAAAGGTGAAGGTCTTGCCTTCTATTCACCGGAAGAAGTAGAAATCGCATATGCTGAAGGTCAGATTTCACTTAATGCCAAAGTCAGATGCCGTCTTCCTGTTAAAGAAAACGGTGAGATCGTAACAAGACTGATAGACACAACTGTAGGTAGAATTCTTTTCAACCAGATCGTACCTAAGGAGTCAGGTTTCATTAACGAACTCCTAACCAAGAAGTCGCTGAGAAACGTTATTGGCCGAGTACTGGCTGATACGGATTTCCCAACCACGGTGCGCTTCCTGGACGATATGAAAGACCTTGGTTATGATAACGCCTTCCGCGGTGGACTTTCGTTCAGCCTTGGTGATATCGTGATCCCGGAAGAAAAGAAAACGATGGTTGCACAAGCTGTTGAGAATGTTGATGAAATTAAGGCCAACTATAATATGGGTCTAATTACAGATACAGAAAGATATAACCAGGTAATTGACGTTTGGACAAACACCAACGCCGGATTAACAGAGATGATTATGAGCAGGATGAAAACCGACCAGGGTGGGTTCAATTCGGTTTATATGATGCTTGATTCCGGAGCAAGGGGTTCCAAAGAGCAGATCCGTCAGCTTTCAGGTATGAGAGGTCTGATGGCGAAACCGCAAAAAGCCGGTTCTACAGGTGCCGAGATTATTGAAAACCCGATTGTGGCAAACTTTAAGGAAGGTCTGTCCATCCTGGAGTACTTTATCTCTACCCACGGTGCACGTAAGGGTCTTGCAGATACCGCACTTAAGACGGCGGATGCTGGTTACCTTACACGTAGACTTGTAGACGTTGCTCAGGATGTGATCATTACTCAGGATGACTGTGGAACTCTTAGAGGTACAGAAGTTTCTCCGCTGAAGAAAAATGATGAGATCGTTGAAAGAATTTCCGAGAGAATATTGGGTAGGGTTTCCCTGCACGATGTGTACCATCCGGAAACTGACGAACTTTTAGTTCATGCCGATACCATCATCAACGAAGCATTAGCTAAACTTGTTGAAGAAGCAGGTATTGAAACAGTAGAAGTAAGGTCACCACTTACCTGCGAAACCAAGAAGGGAATCTGTGCCAAGTGTTACGGACGTAACCTGGCAACAGGTAAGCCAATTCACATGGGTGAAGCAGTAGGTGTAATCGGTGCTCAGTCCATTGGTGAACCGGGAACCCAGCTTACACTTAGAACCTTCCACCAGGGGGGAACTGCGGGTAACGTTTCCGAAAATCCATCCATTGTTGCACGTAGAGACGGTATCGTGGAAATGGACGAGGTTAGAACAGTAACTTCTGAAAATGAAGAAGGCAAGAAGGCAGAGATCCTTGTTTCACGTTCTACTGAATTCCGTTTGGTAGCCGATAATGAACTTAGAACTCCACTTATGATTACCAACGTCCCTTACGGATCCGAATTACTGGTGAAGCCGGGCGATAAGGTGAAAAAAGGCGATGTAATTGCGAAGTGGGATCCATATAACGCGGTAATTATTGCAGAATCTGCCGGTAAGGTAGAGTACGAAGATATTATTCAGGGTGTATCCTTCCAGCTGGAAATTGATGAGCAGACCGGATTTGAGGAGAAGGTAATTTCTGAATCCCGTAATAAGAAAGCGGTACCAACACTGAAGGTAGTAGATGCCAAAGGAGTTGAGCAGCGCGCTTATAACCTTCCGGTAGGTGCCCACCTTATGGTAAACGACGGTGAAAAGATTAAAGCCGGTAAGGTTATGATCAAGATCCCAAGAAAATCTGCGAAAGCGGGTGATATTACCGGTGGTCTTCCTAGGGTAACTGAACTTTTCGAAGCCAGAAACCCATCCAACCCAGCGGTAGTAACCGAGATTGACGGTGTGGTATCTTACGGTAAGATCAAAAGAGGTAACCGCGAACTTATCGTGGAAGCTAAAACAGGCGAAAGAAAGATTTATCTTGTTAAACTTTCCAAGCAGATCCTGGTACAGGAAAATGACTTTGTAACTGCAGGGTCACCACTTTCCGACGGTTCTGTAACTCCGGATGACATCCTGAAAATCAAAGGACCTACAGCAGTACAGGAATATCTGGTGAATGAAATTCAGGAGGTATACCGTCTGCAGGGTGTGAAGATTGATGATAAGCACTTCGAGATCATTGTACGTCAGATGATGACGAAAGTAGAGATTGTGGACGGTGGCGATACCCAGTTCCTGGAGGGAGCCTTAGAACACAAATTCGACTTCCTGGAGGAGAACAACCGTGTATTCGGACTTAAGGTAGTGACTGAAGCGGGAGATTCCAAGGAATTGAAGCCGGGACAGATGATTACTGCCAGAGAACTTAGAGACGAAAACTCCAAGCTTAAGCGCGAGGATCTGACTCTTGTTGAGGTTCGTGATGCTCTTCCTGCAACTGCAACTCCGGTTCTTCAGGGAATCACGAGAGCGGCACTGCAAACGAAGTCATTCATGTCGGCAGCATCGTTCCAGGAAACTACAAAAGTGCTGAACGAAGCGGCAGTATCCGGAAAAGTGGATTATCTGACCGGCCTGAAAGAAAACGTAATTGTAGGACACAGAATTCCTGCAGGTACAGGTCTTAAGGATTATCAGAACGTTATCGTAGGATCCCGCAAGGAGTTTGAGGATATCAACTAAAATAAGAAGTTAGAGGTTAGATTTTAGAAATCAGATGCATTACTACATTTGTAGTATATTCGGTCTTCTAAATCTAACCTCAAATTTCCATCTAACATCTAAAGTCTAACATCTAATATCTAAACTAATAAAATGGACAACAACCAAAACCAAAATCAGGACCCAAACAACATCAACATTAACCTTAACGAAATGGTAGCTGCAGGTGTATACTGTAACTTAGCATTGGTAAACCACTCACCTTCTGAGTTCGTACTGGACTTCATCCAGCTTATGCCGGGTGTACAGCAGGCAAACGTAAGATCTAGAGTGATCCTTGCACCTCTGCATGCAAAGAGAGTACTTTCTGCACTTCAGCAAAACATCGCAAACTACGAGCAGCAGTACGGCGAAATCAAAGAAGTTGAGCCTTTCGTATTAGGACAGAACAATAACGTTCAGGCATAAGCCACCCACGTTTTTACAATAAAGATCCCGGTTCAGTAATGAGCCGGGATTTTTATCTATTAGGAGCCGGGAACCTGCTCTCCGCTATATCTTTTTTGGTCCCTTCAGGTGCTTCAGCCACCAAAAAAGGATGCCGCTGCGATCAGGGCTAGGGTTTAGGTTTCTAAAACCACTCTTACCAAATTTTAAAATGTCGCGAACAACTTTTCGTTCTTTGTCTACACCCACTTATCACAAACCTATCTCACAAATCCAAAATCAATAATCCAAAATTAACAATTCAAATAAAAAAAACCCGCACCTCTTAAGGTACGGGAATCTCCTCATCATTTGTGTTTATGGTTATTGTATGAGAATTTTAGAAATCAGCAGGTCAAATAAATAATACAGCAAATAAGTGCACCACCCAAATAGGAAAAGATTGTAAATCCGTTCCGTAAGCCGATACCCGACATAAAACCGAAGTGCACCCCGGGTGTAAACAAACAAAAGATTTATAAATGCAAGGACTGCCATTATCAGTAGATCAGAATGAGCAGATAGTGACAATACGTTAACTGAATCAGCCACAACCACTATAAGCGGCAGAATACTGAACACTACCATTAAAATGGAGACTTCCTGAAAACCTTTATCTGATGGACGCGTAATTTCCTGCATTCTGCCTGTTTTTGAAGTATTAATTATAGCACAAATATAGGTGTGCATACCGCCAAAGTAAGTCGGTTTACTTCAAGCCTCAATATTTTAAAAATCGTTGAATAACGTCTTTAAAGTTTGCCGTCTGAAATCCATGCGCGGAAGGATGATAAATTCCTAAAGCAGTACACTTCCCACCATCATAATCAAGTTCACGAATGTTCCATCGGTCATCGATTTTCCCGAGATGGGTTCCCCAGCCTGGTTTATTAAAAAAATGCTCCCACAACCGGCTCGAGAAAACAACAACTTTATCCGGTTTCACACTATTCAGATATTCCTTAAAGGCCAATTCTGCACGGTCTTTTTCAGCTTTTGTCGGAACTTGGTTTGCTGATGTAAAGGCACTTTGGATGCCGTTCGCAAACGCAACTTTCTGCCAGAAGTCTGAATGTTTCTGATGCACGAATATCTGGATAATCCTATTATGGAAGTTGCTGGAAATGTCGTCCAATTCCGCAATCTGGGCTTTCGTAAAGTCAGCTAAATTTTCCGGCTCATCATTATTGAAATAATGCGAATCGCCGATGATAAGTAGTTTCCCGAGTTCGGATTTACCGTAGTTGGGTCCAATCCAAGGGAGGTAGGTGGACGTTTGCATGGTTTTGTGATAGCTTTATAATATCAAACTGGTCTTGCGGTTATATCATCTGGTACAATTTCCTCTTGGAGCATGTCAGATACGTCATCTCGCGTGAAGCCCAATTCTCTCGCAATCTTATAAAAATAAATTTTTTCAACCGACTTTATAATACCATCAATCTTAATGAGAGAAGCCAAGCTTTCAATTAGAGTCAAAGCATATAAATCATTTCCTAGAAAAATTGACAAATCTATTTCCACTAGGTCTTTTGAGTGTAGCTGTCCCACAAGAGCCATTTTCTCATCATCGCATAATTCAGAATCTTCAACAAGATTTGAAATGAATTCAATTTCTTGATTATGTAGTTCAAAATCAATTTTAGCAATATTAATTAGTGCTTGAATTTTCACAAACTCAATATTAATTTTCACTTCCTCACTCCCATTTGTAAAATCTTCGTATTGGACATCTTCATAATCAGATTCTGTTCTTGAGTCTTGTGCGCCTGCACTGCCATAGAAATTATAAGAATTTGCATCTTCCTTTAATTTAGCATGAAGCTTGTTTGCCATTGGCTTAAATGTAAAAAAGGTAAGACCTCCGGATAAAACTCCACCTAATACAGGTATAAATTTTGACGCACCTTTTGCGAAGGTTTCTTTTGTTACTTTCATTCCAATCCATTTACCTACTTGTTTTATTATTGGATAGTATGCAGTTTTCGTCAGAGCTTGTTGCGGCAATCTTTTTGCCACTTGCATAGAAAGTTTTTTTCCGACCTCCGTAACAGCCTTATTTGCGGCTCCAGCTCCGAGCATAACACCTACAAACAATGTCAAGATATTGCGAGATGATTCACTAAATTGCTGTTTTTCATCTAATAGGTCAGGCCACCCATAGATATACCCCAATTTTTGTGCAATAATTACCACATGATAATAATACTGTGCTAAATCGGCGGGAACGGTTCCCAACATAGCAAATCCCCCTGGAATGCCAGCAGCAGCTGATGCGCTCGTAACTCCTAATAAATGTTTGTTTATTGAAGCTTTAGCAACCTTATCAATTATCACATCACCGAAGACATCCACTGGTCGTCGTTCGGACAGGGTGGAAATGTCACCATAAGAACGGAAAACATCTTTTAGATATTCATCTCGGTTAACTTTAATGCCAGGAAGCTTCAGAGAATTTTCCATTAAATTGTCCCATGAAATTAATTCACTCATAATTGTTTTTGTTTTTAATTTAAACTTTTACAATGCCACCCCATGCTTTCCTTTTCCCGCACCAGCCGGGTGTCTATGACACGAGTTTGAAGATAAATTAGAAATGGTCGAGGCAGAAGTTCCACAGTATTTGCAACTATATTTCGCTTTCTCACTGCCTTCATAGAGTTTATGTTTACCCTTACCGGCACCGAGAGGATGGCGGTGACAGGAACTTGCAGTTAGACTTGAAATGCTGGACGCCTTAGTTCCGCAGTATTCACAATAAAAACTTGCCATTTAAAGATTATTTAGTATTAAAAAATAGAAACACATACCATAAATATAAACATGAAGCAGATCAAGCCTATCAACGCAAACCTAAACGGAAGTTGAATGAGTCGAAAGCTGGTTCCTACTACACGGTTGACATTACTAGAAAAGGTGGATAGAAAGCTTTCAACTCCACTACTTCTCTCGGAAATCCTTTGTGTAGTTCCTGCAAATTTGCTCTTAAAGTCGTACTTGTTCTCCTGCTTTTTTAAGTTGGCCACAACACCGTTCAATATTTTATCACTGCCCGAAAGCAGAATATTGCCCGCCAGAGGAATTCTTCTACATTGCGTTGTGACAAAGGGTGATACAAATGCGGCAATTGCCCCTTCGAAGACGAGACCTATCGGATTCTTTATGTCATCTCTTACAGTATTGCTCGCAGTCTTAAAATCCGAAATCATCAGTTGTGTGGTATCTAGAGCGAAATGGGTGATTGAAAGTAAATCATTCTTCAGACAAGAAAGCAATTTAATTATTCCATAAAGCAGTCCAATTAGAAAAAATCCCACTAAGCCCACGATGCCGTAGACGAAAAACCCTACAATTTCTAAACTCAGGACAAAAAAGCCAAAGATGTATATAGCCAGTGACAGCAGAATTGGTTTATACATAGAAGATAATGCATAATTTTGAATCAGCATAAGATCAGCAACTTTGCCCATAACTTCGCCATTTTTATATTTTGTAATATCAATTCCAAGATCGTTATTAATGTGGGCTAAAAGATTAACAGATTTTTGTGGTAAATTATACATAATGGGTCAAATTTTTTCAACAGGTTCGTCGCAAATCTACCTCCTCTCTCCGCCAAAGCGTGACCTTCAACTTCCGGGTACAGATTATTTCTCATCATTTGTGTTCGGTCCTAAATTAACACATCTTAACATTCTACTTACTGTACAATTCTGTACAATCTCTTGCTGTAAATTCCTATATTCGGGCTCCATTTAAAAGTATGAAGAGAGAAAGAGGCATTGTAACACAATTGCAGACAAGGGTAACTGAGCAGTTTGGGAAAAAAATCTGTACTGCTACAGACTGCGAGAATCTCGCACACGCTTTGAAAGAAAACCTTAATGAAGTTGTAAGCAGCCAGACGCTTCGCCGCTTTTTTGGGTTGATAAAAACTACATCCAGAACCAGTATTTTCACATTAGACATCCTGTCGAAATTTTGTGGATATAAAGATTATGAGAATTTCCGTCTTTTGTGTGGTAGCAGCGAACTGGAAATATTCTTTGGATCAGACGAAGACAGCGGAAAAGACTTCTGGCAGAAAAGCGAACATCTCTGCCGCCAAATAGCAGATTCACCGGAGCTGCTCATCACCACGCATTACCGTATGATGCCCTTCCCGATGGTGCGAAAGTATTTTATGGAAAACCATCCAATGCGCGATATGCTCGGAACAGTCTATTCGCAGTATTTCCTATCCTATTTAAAGTACAACAATAGTAATGAAGCCAAGATATTTGCCTATGGATTTCTTTATAAAAGCGCATTCCTGCAGGAAAACACGGAACTGCTACAGTTTTTGCACCAGATAGTTGCAGCCACAGAGCTTACGAAGGAAGTCCATGTTATACCTGCAGGTCTTAAATACGGTATTATGTTGCATTATGCAGATTTTACTGGAAATGAAAGCCTGTTCACTCAAACATTTGAAGAGATGAGATCCATTCGGAAGCAATATATTTCTGCTTCCCAGGCCTCTGTATGCAGCTTTGAATACTCAGTCCTGGAACTGCTCATCTTTACCGACAGAACAGAAGAAATGCTGTTTTTAGTTGACCACAATACGTTTCACCGCAGCAGCACGGATCAGAGTATTATTCCCGGCGAAAGAAAACGGACGCATGATGAGGTGTGGAAAATTCTGTGTGCCTGCGCCAATCAAAAAGCTGGTGATAGAAACAGATCTTTACAATATTTACGCACCGTAAATCTTGATAACCTGGGTTTTGGCTGGGAAAAATACTATTCCATTATTTTCTATCTCGTGGAACTGGAATTCTCCGAACCGAAAGACCGACGTAAAATTCTTATTAAGTTGAACCATTTGGTTGAAGAAACGCGTTTCAGTTTTTTTGAGCAACAACTTACTTTACATAAGGATGCTGTTTTGTCATGCTGAAACCGTGGTTCGGCGCAGCCAAAGCATCTCTGCTTTTAAACGACTTAACCTTGACAAGGTTGGTCAAGCGCTACGCGATTCCCCTCCTCCGGAGGGGTGTCCGCCACGGCGGACGGGGTGGTCTGCAAAGTGAAAACGCCGCTTTGTCATGCTGAAACCGTGGTTGGGAGTAGCCTAAGCATCCCTGCGGAGATTCCTTCGGAATGATAATGCCGCATTACTGCTTCACCGTTCCCTTCTGCTCATAACTTTTTCCATTCCACTTATACACCGGGAACTCAAAGCCGGGACCACCGATCAGCAGGTCGCGGTAGCCATTGGTTTTGGTATCGCGAATCTCGGCGATTCCCGGAAATCCTAAATTCTGCTCATAGGAACCGTTTTTGGGATTTTTAACAAGCAAAAGGCAACTGGTACCGGCCTGCCCGCTCCAATAACTGTTTCCCCACTGAAATATGATTTCCTCCGTACCGTCATCATTCAAATCGGTCACGATTACTTCAACGGCAAAAGGGGCTTCATCGTCCCCTTCAAAAGAGAACAGATTCTTATCGGATTTGGAAACAGCGAATTTGCTTGCGGCAGCCACCTTGTTCTTCCCGTCATTGGTAAGCTTTGAGGCTACGCCGTGGAACAGTTTCTGGGCTACAGGACTAAGGCCGACCTCCGAAACAGATGGCGCTTCAGAACTTTTGGAAGGTGCTGGCACAGGAGGTTTGGTGTTGGTGCCAGGTATTTTCTTTTCTTTTTTAAGTGCTTTTATCAAACTTCCGGCGAGTGCGGCAGCTGCATCCACGTGTTTTGACATTTGAGTTTTCGGCGGATTCTGTGCCAGTCCATAACTCATGACCAACAGCAGCGGTAAAAACAGTAATGGTTTCATCTTGTGTATTTTCAAGTAAAATTACAACAATAATATATCCACTCTACCATTAAACAAACCCTAAAACCCTGAGGGAAACAACTTTATGACTCCGCAGACGAAAAAAACCTTTGTAAGGAAGACAAGCACTCTGGATGGGTGCTGTACGGCATCTGTTAACACCTTTTACTTTGTATCCTATTGGGTACATGTCAAAAAAAGGAATCCGTTTCAGCAAAAACATTTGCCCGGATTCCTCTGTTTCTTATTTACTTTTGGGATTCAGAACTGCGAAATGGCTCCCCTGGCTTCTAAACATTAACCAACCTGTCTCTTCAGGCTTTGCATATCAATTACGAAACGGTAGCGAACATCACTTTTCAGCATACGTTCATAAGCTTCATTAATTTCCTGCATCTTAATCATTTCAATTTCCGGGAGGATGTTTTTCTCGCCGCAGAAATCCAGCATATCCTGAGTTTCCTTAATTCCGCCAATAACGGAACCTGCTACGGATTTCCGACCTAAAATTAGCGGAACAGTATGGAGCATGTCTTCCATTTTCCCCAAATAACCCACGAGTACTAAAGTTCCGCTGATGTTCAGCGTAGCGATATAAGGATTAATATCATGATCGTAAGGTACAGTATCGATAATCAGATCAAACTGTCCGGCGGCTTCCTTCATCTCATGTTCGTAAGTTGAAATGATTACAGCATCAGCGCCCAAATCCAACGCGTCCTGAATCTTATCCGGTGTCCTGGAAAAAAGTGTCACTTCTGCACCAAGGCCTTTAGCCAGCTTTATAGCCATGTGTCCAAGACCACCCAAACCAACAACCGCCACTCTGCTGCCTTCTTTTACATTCCAGTGCTTCAGTGGTGACCACGTAGTGACTCCGGCACAAAGCAATGGAGCTACGGCTTTCAGATCCAGGTTTTCAGGAATATGCAGACCGAAGGCTTCGTCTACTACTACAGTTTCGGCATAGCCGCCGTAGGTCCTTTGTCCGGTGATGAAAGGATCCTTACTGTTGTAGGTACCTGTAGATCCGTTCAGACAGTACTGTTCCAAGTCCTGACGGCAGCTGTCGCACTCGCGGCAGGAATCTACCAGACAACCGACTCCCGCAAGATCTCCGATCTTGAATTTTGTTACATCCGAACCGACGGAAACCACCTTACCAATGATCTCATGACCGGGCACAGCAGGATAAACTGTACCACCCCAGTCGTTTCGTGCAGTGTGAAGATCGCTGTGGCAAACTCCGCAGTATAAGATTTCAATTTCAATATCAGTAGGGGTAACTTCGCGGCGCAGGATGGTCATTTGCTCCAGATCTTTATCTTTGGCCTCGGTACCGTAGGCTTTTACTTCTTTAGTATTCATTATTGTTGATTGTTAATGTGATTTATCTTCAAAATTAACGAAAGGAAAAACAGACCTCTATTAAATATTTCTTAAAGTTTCCATAAAAAAATTCTGCATAACATACATTATCCTTTTTCGGTAAGGTATTTCCAGTAACGCTTAGGTACGTGCTGGGTATGCAGCTTCATATTTTTCCTTTCAGTGATGTTAGTTTTGGTAAAATAGCGCTGCCAGAGTTTTTGATATTTCTTTTCCCTTTCGCTGTACAGATTATCAGGATTTCGAAGCCGGTCCAGCTGCCCAGCATCTGGATAAAAGAAGGTCGTATCTTTAAGGTCGTACATAATGCCAAACTGCCGCTTCAGGTCATATATCATCCATTTCTGATCGGCATACCGGTCTTTGAAGAACCGGAAACCTACCGGCAATACATTGAAGTCGGGTTCCACCTTTGCAAAGAACATTCCGTCTTCCAGTTCCTCAAAACGGACAAAGGCATGCAGGCGGTGGATTTCACGACTCATGCTTTTACAGATTTTTGCAATCTCCATAATATCGCTGTCACCAAAATTCTGCAGAATGTCTGCACCCGGATTCTTCACAGACTGCCTTACTGCTGCAAGAATAAGATCGCCGGCGTCCTGTCTTTCCGACAGGTAAACCAGTAATAACTGTCTCACGCCGCTCCTTCCCAAACCGGTTTCCAGTTTCTGAATGACCCGATCAGCTTTCGAGTTATCCGTGCTTACGTGATGAACCTCATCAAAAAAAGCATGATGCTGATGATTTTCTTCTCCAATGATGCGCGCCACCCCATAACGGTATTCAAAAACTTCAAACACCGCAGTCATCAGCCCTTCGAAAGAACCATCATATACAAGCGTGGTCATGCTTTAGAATAAAGTAAGCTGTTGGGAAAAGGGATTCTGATATTTGGAACTCATACCGCTCAGCAGAATTTTTCTGAGATTCTGATCATCTATGAATTTGCTGAATACATTGGAACTTTCAAATTCAACAAAATATTTAGTCCGGTTTACTGCCACGCCCATTTTGCGCAGCTGGTCCATTCCTAATTTCTGGAATTTACGCGCCATCAGGATCTTTCCGGCCGACTTGGTGCCAATGCCCGGGACCCTAAGAATCATTTCTCTGGAAGCTGTATTAATATTTACAGGAAACTGTTCACGGTGTCTAAGCGCCCAGGCGAGTTTAGGATCTACCTCCAGATCAAGGAAAGGCTGCTCAGGGTCCAGAATTTCAGACGCTTCAAAACCGTAAAACCGCATGAGCCAGTCGGCCTGATAAAGACGGTTCTCCCGCTGCATGGGAACCTGGGAATGTATGGAAGGAAGACGGCTGTCCTCCAGGACCGGCACGTAGCCTGAATAATAAACACGTTTGAGGTTAAAATTCTGGTAGAAATGATCGGCCACCTTGATGATTTTAAGGTCGGTTTCATTGGTAGCGCCCACAATCATCTGAGTGGACTGCCCCGCCGGCGCGAACCTGGGAACTTTGCGGAAGATTTTCTTTTCTTCTTTATAAAGAATGAGTTCATTTTTAACGAAACTCATCGGTTTAATCATTTCCGAATGCGACTTGTCCGGGGCCAGGAGCTTGAGCCCCTTTTCAGTAGGAATTTCAATGTTGATGGAAAGTCGGTCTGCATACAGTCCGGCCTCTTTCATTAGTTCATCACTGGCGCCGGGAATGGACTTAAGGTGAATATAACCGTTGAAATTGTGCTCCAAACGAAGTTTTTTAGCTACTCTTACCAACCTTTCCATTGTCGTATCCGAATCTTTGAAGATTCCTGAGCTCAGAAAAAGACCTTCTATATAATTCCGGCGGTAAAAACTGATGGTAAGGTCCACCACCTCCTCCACCGTAAAGGCAGCACGCTTAACATCATTGGTTTTGCGCGACACACAGTAAGCACAGTCGTATATACAGTGATTAGTCAGAAGAATTTTAAGCAGCGACACACACCGACCGTCTTCCGTATAGGTGTGGCAAATCCCCGATGCGTGACTGTCCCCCAAACCGCCTTTATTCTTACGGTTTCCCCCGCTGGAAGAACAGGAAACATCATACTTGGCAGCGTCTGCAAGTATCTCCAGCTTTTCCTGAATGCGCTCAAAATTCATATTATTATGTTAAATGATACATACAAAAATAGTAAATAATTCAACATCAAATAATTATTTAGTAAAAGTTTATACCATTTATAGTAAGTGTGAAATACTATTTATTCTGAGGCTGTCAGAACAGTGGTTGCCCCGTTTCAGACAGGCACCCAAACACTTACATTTCCTGCAGGTACAGGGAACGTTCCCCAGCCGTTTTCATCAACGGTGATTTGCTGAGGGAACCATCCCAAAAAATCGTAAAAATGTTTGCCCGCGTATTGTGCGCCCATTTCCATGGGCTTTTCATAAGCTTCCTTATTGCTCAGAACCACTGCGCAGCCTGGATGTTCACCGTCACCTTCGCGTACCCAACCCAGGCAGTTGGCATCTTCGAAATAATCCCGTTGCACACCATACGCATAAAGCTGTCTGGCTTTTAACAGTTCCTCAATCTTCTCTACTTTATTCAGAAAGATTTCCTGTTCGTTGCCTTCTTTGTCTACATCTGTATAGTGCGCACCAAAGAGATCCGGATAAAAAATGCATGGATAACCGTCTGTCCGCAAAAGAATCAAAGCATAAGCAAGAGGTTTAAACCAGTGCTCTACAGGAGCTTCAAGCTCCTGCAGCGGTTGGGTATCATGGTTATCAACAACAGTTACCGAAAGCAGCGGATTTGCAAGTGTAAGTGTATCATCAAACAGGGTGCGGAGGTCATAATCGGCACCCTGAAGCGACGCAACATGAAAGTTATGATGCAGCGAGGAATCAAAAAGGCTCATGCAGCCGTCTGTGGCTTCAATGTACTTCTGTTTTAATTCCAGAGCGCCGGGAGCCCAGTATTCGCCCACGGCAAAAATATTCTGGCCGGTATTTGCCCGCAGCGTGTATAGCCATTCCTTATAAAAATCCGGCGACTGATGTTTTACGGCGTCCAAACGCACTCCGCTGAAGCCTATCTGGTCATGGTACCATTTTCCCCAATGATTAAGCTCGGCGCGAACGAAAGGGTTCCGGTGCTCAATATCATTGTGCATAAGGAAGTCGTAGTTACCCAATTCATCGGAAATAATATCTTCCCAGCCGTCTCCATGATCATGGATGATCTGGTAAATTCCCGGTTCCTGCCCCTCCGCATAATCCACGCCGGAGAAACACTGGAAATCCCACTTAAAATCGGAGTACGTTTCGCCTCTTCCCGGAAATGTAAATTTGGTATAGCTTTCAATTTCCATTGCTTCCGACAGTTGTTCTTCACGGTTGTCCGGATTAACCCGTATGGCATGAAACCTCTCTTTTTTGTCGCCGCCGGCCTTGTGATTGAGCACAATATCGGCAATTATAGAAATCCCTTTGCTTTGCAGCACGCTGCAGGCTTCCAGATACTGTTCCCTGGTTCCGTATTTTGTGGCAACACCACCCTTCTGGTCAAATTCGCCCAGATCAAAAAGGTCGTAAGGGTCATAGCCCACCGAAAAGCCCCCGCCAGCAGCTTTGTACGCAGGCGGAAACCAGACTGCCGATATTCCAAGTTCTGCAAGATAATCTGCAGCCTGTACAGCTTCGGTATAAAGTGTGGAGTCACCGGCGGAATACCAGTGGAAAAACTGGATCATTGTTGGATTCATGGAAGTAGTTTGGAGGCATCAATTTAGCAAAAAACAATCCAATCCGGCAGGTGGCCAAATGATGAGGTTTTCAGAAATGTTTATTCCGCGGTCCCGAATCGCTTGATTTCAACCTTCTTTTCCCGGACCTTAAGTAAAAAATCCTCAAGAGACTTAGTGGTGGAGGCCTCAACAATTACATCATTAAAACTACTTTCGGTATAAACATTTTTCTGAAACGCCTGACTTTCCAGAGAAACCTGGTACCGACCTAAGGGCAGGTAGGCACTGTATTCCCCAAGAGCATTACTGTAGAATGTAAATGTTTTACCTGTGGTGCTTCGGAACAGCACCGGAATTCCGGCAAGATGCTCCTGGACTTCATACTGGAATTTACCGGTTTTTTCGTAAGTTATTTTTCCCTTGAGAACCCCTGTTTTAACCAGTGGAAGAGTTATAAACTCCTCCTTCTGCTGCAGGTCTACTTCCTGAATTTCGCTGTACCATTCGTTCTCATTTGACTTTATTACATATTTACCAAAAGGAAGTTTACGGTATTTGATATAGCCGTCGTCACCGGAGATAAACAGAATGTTGTTGATCTTCACCTTCACACCGTTTGCAGGCTCGTCAGTTCCGGGTTCATAGGTACCGTTATTATTATGGTCAAAAAAGGTGAACATGCGGATTGTGCCGTTTTTATATTTCACGGGCTCGTCGCCAATAGTCGGAAGGTCCTGTGAGATGCCGGCCTGATAAAAAATATTCTTATTACCATGTGCACCGCTTGAATAGTAGCTGTAACTGAAACTGCCAAAGATGCGGGTGGTTCTGAATATGCGGTAATCAGCATTGGAACTTAGGGCGAGACTTTTTCCGCTTTGACGGTCCAAATTTGCCATTGTATTGAAGTTCAGATTCAGCTTGTTATTCAGCAAAACAGACCTGTAAGAAGCCACAGCAGACAGTCTCTCATTACCATCACTAATTTTCCCGTTCCTGTTGCCTTCGTACAGTAAAAAATTACCTTTCTGATAATTTCCGCTTATGAGCAGGTTACGGTGATGCCAACCCGCCTGAAGATTATAGATATGACTTGGCTCGGTGATACCACGGTAATAAGAGATTCCCTGCGAATGAGAAAGTGTAAAACGGTTTTTCTGGTCGTCTGTGGCGTAGTTCAGCGTAATTCCTGCTGTAGCACTTTCAAATTTAATTGCAGTACGGGCAAAGACTTCACCAAGAAAAACCTCTGAATTTTCGGTTGAGGTCTGCGATAGCAAACTGATATCCATTTTACGGGAATACCGAAAGCTGGAACCTAATTCTATTCGGTGACGTTCCGAAAAAGAACTGAATTGGTACAGGGGATCTATATTCTTAGGATTATAATGATTCAGACCATACGCACCGTAAAGTGTGAATTTATCAAAACTGCGGAACAGGCGCTGCTCCAGAACTGTACTTCCCCTCCGAATTCCAGGATAGTAGCCGCTACTGTAGGAATTGGAAGAAGTAAAGGAATAGTTTTTCCAGTTTTGTCGGTAATTGAGTCCTGCCGAAAGCGATGGCTCTGCCACGTCGCTGTGTGAGACAGACCTTGCATATCCGTAACCCAGATCAACATCAAATGATTTATCCTTTTTGTTACTGTATGTATATCCCGTTTTCAGAATAAAACTTCTCTGGAAAATATCAGTATCCCAAATGGCTTCACCGTCCAAACTCTGGTAGCCGTTTAGCACATAATTGGCTCTGGCAAAAGCTGAGTAACCGCGTGGAAAATTATTTACGCGAACAGGCTCAAACAGGTTAAAAGATTTTTCCACCACACCTGCGGAAATTGCGGTTCCGGTTTCGGGACTTGGCGTAAATGTAAGCTGAGAACCACGACCGTTCAGTGTGATTTCCATATTATTATCGTTAATATTACCCAAATGCATTGAAAATTCGTTGTGCTCCAGTTTCAGCCACGTATTCTGAAACATCATTTTGGTATCCAGGGTAGGCCAGAACGTACCGTTCGTATTCACAATGGCTTTTGTATTTCCAATATTTACAGTGGAATGTAAATTAAGCATATGGCTGGCTGAAATCTGATCGAAAGGATTATTGGAACTCCAGGAGATATAGTTATTTTCAATTCCTCTGTAAAATGGATTCTGTGTAGGATCCACATAACGTCTGTTGCCCAAAGCATTCTGCACGGTAACCATAGTATTACCAAAAAACTCCTTAGAAGCGTCAGTTACGGCCACATTAACAGTAAAGACCTCCATCCGGAGCATCTCCCGGTCTATAATACGTGAAAACTCAACTTTCTGGCTGCTGAAGGGTGCGAGTATAACTTTTTTACGGAGTATCAATTCATTCCCGATACCCTGAGGGAAACTAGCGTAGATTTCGGCTTCCTCTGTACGGTTGCCCCCGTTACTTACCTGCGTGCTGATGTTTAAACTGTCGCCCACCCTGTAAATCAGTATCTGTGGCTCATCCGAGAAAATACGTAGTTGCCGCCGTGCTTCCACTTTCAGCACAGTCTCACATGAGGCAACAATTTTTCCGGCAGCATCCTGCAACCAAAGTGAGACAGGAGAATTTCCTGCAGGGAGCTTTTTCTCAATAAAAATCTTTACCGGAATAAAGAGGTTTTCACCGGCTTCAGAATTTACGGTAGTTCCGGGGTTTAACAGTCGTACGCCTTCCGGTGCTTTTATGCTAAGCTTCAGGTTCTTCGCAGTCGCTGTACCGTTGCTGATCTGTACCATAAGGCTGCGCATTTCACCATTGGCCACCACAACAGCAGTGTCTGTCTTAATTAAAACCTTACCTACCTGCGAAAAAAGCAGCAAGGGAAAAAAGACCAAAAAAAACCGGAAAACATTCCTGAGAGTCAACACGATATTACTGGGGAATCATGGTAAATACAACAGTTCCTGAGTACTGGTCGTAGGACCTGTTGAAAAATGTAAGGTCACCTGCCTGTGTGGAGTAGGTGATGTCATAAAACTTAAGAGCTGGATGTGCGGCGCTGCTGATGATATTCTGCTGCGAAGTAGAGAGACTTATATTGCCTGTAAGAAGCTGTGTTTGATTTTCGCGTACCTCCATTTTCAGGGCATTTACCGGCAGGGTGCTGTTGCTGTTGCTGGACAGGGAACTACCGATTGTATTTACCCGCACTGTATAAGGAGTATTGGAGAATGTGGAAAAAGCTTTAGACTGTGTTTTGGTTACACCATTAGAATAATCGGAAGCTGTCTTGAATTCAAGAAGAACATTTTTGGCATTTTCGTCGAATACCATTCCGAATGTCGGGGTGGTAGGCGGAGAATCCAACGGCATAATCCGCAAATCGAACGACACGGGAATTTGTGTCATCAACTCACCTTTCCTGTTCCGCAGCTCCATTATCATATTAACTTTGAAATTGCTCCACGATTTATATTCTTCCAGGTAAGCGCCTGCTTCCACAATCACATCATAGTAAAGACTGATAGCAAAATAGTTCTTTATACCAAGATCATAAACCGACTGTGACTGAGTGGTTATATCAGTACCGCTAATCTGAAAAGGCATAACCGCAGTATTAAGGCCTAAAGAAGAGGCATTTACGGGTGTCCCGTTGTTTTCACCTCCAGTCGATAAATAACTGAACTGATATTTCAGTTTCTGGGGTGGAAAGTTTTTTATACCGTTGGTTATAGACCCGTTTACCCTGAAAGTGACAGACCATCTGTCCATTTGCAATCCGTTTGCATTCTGAACTTCAATAAAAAAGCGTTTAAGGTTTTTAATCCGCGTTTCGCCATATGTATCAACAGGTACCCAGCCGGTATTATGTACACTGAGGCGGGCAAATGTCTGCGCATCTGCAACTGAAAAAATAAGTACAGCCAACAGGGCTATAAATTTATTCATGTACAAATGCCAGTTCGGCCATTTTAATCGTATCATCATTACCGTATGAAAAAGTTGATGAAGCGGTATATTTCCCGGGTTGCAGGTCCTTTGGAAGTGTTATTTTTACTGATCGGCGGTCTCCCGGAAGCGTATATAAGATCTGATCTTCTAGTGTTTGTTTCCGACCGTTGCTCAAATTCACCAGCTCAGTAAAGACAGTGCCGTCTGTCCACATATTTCCGGTATTTTCCAGATCCAGTTCCAGCATCTTTGCTTTTTTGTTATAACGGTAATCCTGAAACTCAACATTGGGATCCTCCGGAGAATTATAGCGGTGATAAAGTTTTATTCCCGAACGCAGTGTTACCTTAACCATGGCACCTTCCTGATTGTAGGAATCCACCGGATTGGTTTGGGTGATAAATAAAAGAGCTGTATGCACATTAAGTGTATCAGCTTGTAAAGCAGGAGCTTTCACTGTAACTATAATATCCTGAGATTCGCCTGGAGCCAATGAAAAATAGCTTTGCGGACTGATCGTAACCCAATTTGCCGCAGAGTTTTTCAGAGTACCTGCATCTGCTATGACATTATTCCCTTCAGTATCGTACTCCCAGTCGTGGGTGGATACAGTGAGAGTAAGCGAATTTGTCTTACTTGAATTTGTAACCTTTATCTTGTTTGAACTGGAGGAGCCGGGGGCAGACACAAAATATGATCTGGGGGGCGTAACATCAAGCCCCGTCTGACCATTTACTAAACCGCATGCCATAAACAGTATCAGAACGGCGTAAAAATAAGACCTCATTTTCATAAATAAAAAGAGCAATATAAGTATCCTCACATTGCCCCAATTTTATATTTTGTCTAAGTTTATTGAGCTACAATGGAATACATCACATTGGTTGTGTAAGTGGTTTTACCCGTACCGCTGAAGTGTTTTCCAACATATTCATTACCACCGGCACCTTTGTAGGTTACATTGTAACCCATGGATACACCACCGGTAGTACTGCTAAAAAGATTAACATCACCCGTACCCAGGTTTACTGTACTTGGATTAATGTCTGAACCATTGTTTCCCGTTCCCTTCGCTATTAAAAGTGATATACCGCTGGAAAGGATTTCAACATTCTGTCCAGGAGCTGTAGTTAGTCCGTTTGTAAGATTAGCTGCTTTTGCCTTTACTTGGAATCCACCCGTACTGTATACGGTAAGGTGATTATTCAGGACCGGAGAAGATACACCGGCAAGATAATCATTCGTAGTTACATACTCTAAAGTTACTTCCTTGGAAGCATCATTTACAGTTATAGACTGTATAGGGTTGAGAATAACATTCAGTTTTGTTTGAGTGGTTTGTGCAGTAGCTGCAAAAACGCCTCCGATAAACATTGCTAATAAAATGGCCTTTTTCATATTTGTAGATTTTTAATTTTAGTGCTTATTTGTTAAGACTTATACCCCTTGTTTTAACACTACAAAAGTAATACGGCACTTCAAATAGCTTTTTATGAAAACATCCAAAAAACTTATGCAAATGTCATTCATAATATTTTGACAATAATAATTAATATATTAAACTGTTTTACAATACCAGTTAAAGATTTTCTAACTATAATCAGATATTCTCATCCCTGAAATTTCGCCACAAATTATTAGAAGCATATTTGAATTCATGAAATTATAAGAAAGAAACAACGAAGCCCTCCTGTTATGGGGGGCTTCATTTGGTTATGGTTGAGCATTAAGAGTGATCAGTGTGGCAATATGCTGTATAAAACTTCAGTACTATATACTGTTGGATCCTGCCCGGTTGAATGATGATTGATGAAAGCATCTCCTCCTTTTGCGGCATACGTAACACTGTAACTACTGCTGGAAGTGCCGGTGGCCGAAGTGATGAAAGCGGTATCAGTGCTGGAAAGCTGGACAGGCGCAGTAGTAAATGAATCCGAACCGCTGGAAGCGCCTTTTGCAGCTGTGAGGGTGATATCACCTGCATTGATGTAGACATCGGTTCCTACAGACTTTAGCTTGGCATCCGATGTTCTCACATTTACAACATAACCGCCAGTGCTGTACACCTTTAGATGATTATCCCTGTTCAGGCTTACGCCCTGGCTATAATCCTGCTTGGTTTTATAGGTGAGATTAACATTCTGATCCATCGCGCCCAATTCAATGGTCTGCACAGGATGCAGCACAATTTTGAGAACGGTGGAAGAGCCGCTTTGTGCCGAGAAATTTCCGGACCAAAGCGATAAAACGATAAGCATGCAGATTGTAATAATACGTATCATAGGCAATTACTGATTATACGTCAGGACTTCACTAATCTCAGATTCGGTATCTGGCTCACTGCATGATCGCGGAACTCACGCGGTGAACTGCCTGTGTGTTTTTTAAAGAAGTTACTGAAATTACTCTCTTCGGAAAAACCAAGGTCCTGACTGATATTCTTGATCGGAATCTCTGTACCCCTGAGCAATTTCTTTGCCTTTTCCAAGGCCTTAGCGATGATGAAGGACTTTGTTGTGCATCCATAAACCGTCTGCACCGCATTATCCAGGCTTCTTTTACTGATGTTCAGTTTATCCGCGTAATAGACCGCCGTAAAATTGAAGGAGGATTCGTTAAGCAGCAGGAAGATGAATTTATTTGCCATTTCCTTCTCGTGACTGTCTTTCCTGTAATGATCCATCTTGGGATCGTATTCCATAAGCGTACGGATCAGGATAAATTCAAGGAAATTAACAAGTAGGTTTTTGGCAAAAAGTTTATTGAGTACCTTTTCCTGCGTAGGCAGATAGTAGTACTTCATAATCGAATCAAAGGGCATAAAACTGTTCGGTACCGCCCAGCCTAAAGGATTCCTAAAAAAAATCCCTTTTTTGATATGGCTCAGAAATTCCAGACGGTCTACAAAGAGATCCACCTTAAACCACATCATGATGGCCTGCAGGGTATCGGTCATGAACTGAATAGGACTGTCGGGCGGTATAAAGTAAAATGTTTCGGGTGGCAAATGAACCTCATTATCAAAAATAAGCAGATGTACATTCTCCGTAGCTGTATACAGAATTGAATAACCGGCAAAGTTAATTGTCCGGTCCTCATCCTGTATATCGCTGAGGGCACTGAGGCCCCAGTCTCTTAGAGTCTTCATTTATTGTGTTTTCAAGGGGTATATTTCAATTCGGAAATAATAATATAAAGATATCAAAAATTTGGTGTAATAAATCTCTTTAACTAATGATTTTTGTTAGATATCCTCAAAAGGTATTTTAAGCTGAACAGAAACCTTTTTACTCCCGTGGCTGTCCAGATTTGAAAGCGAAAGGCCCAGGAGCCTTACAGGCCTGTCATACGGCCTCAACTTCCATAACTCCAGCGCAATAGAATTCAACCTGCTGAAATCACTGAAGAATTCCTCAACCGACTTAGAGCGGGTGTATTGGGTAAAATCCCGGTATTTAATCTTTAAGGTGAGTGCCTTACCTTTCACATTTTTTTTCAACATACGTGTCTCCAGTTCTTTGCTGAGGGTTTTAAGCTGTTCAAATACGGACTCCTCATCTGCCAGATTCTCCCAAAAAGTTTCCTCTACACCCACACTCTTCGCAATCCTGTGTGGTCTTACAGGATTTTCATGGATACCACGAACCACATTATAATAGTATTTTCCGGATTTTCCGAACAGTGTGGTGAGCTCCTGCTCTGATCTGGCCTTCAGGTCGGCACCGTTAAAGATATGCAGTTCATGCATCCTGTTGGCCGTCACTTTTCCAATACCGTAAAATTTTTCGATGGGCAGTTTTTCCATAAATTCCAGAACCTGCGTGGGATGAATGGTTTTCTGGCCGTTGGGTTTATTATAATCTGAGGCCACTTTCGCCAGAAACTTGTTCACCGATATACCCGCTGAAGCAGTCAGGCCAGTGCGCTCAAAAATTTTCTGCCTTATTTCACGGGCAATGGTATTGGCTGATGAGATCCCTTTTTTGTTCTCGGTAACATCCAGGTAGGCTTCATCCAGAGAAAGAGGTTCTACAAGGTCGGTGTATTCGTAAAAGATATCGCGGATCTGACCGGAGATTTCTTTATAGCGCTGGAAGCGCGGTTTCACCACAATAAGATGCGGGCATTTTTCAAGAGCAATCCTTCCGGGCATTGCGGAGCGGATTCCATATTTCCGGGCTTCGTAACTGGCCGCTGCCACCACGCCATACTGCCCGCCTCCCACACAAACCGGCTTACCCTTCAGTTCCGGATTGTCATGCTGTTCCACAGATGCATAAAACGCATCCATATCAACGTGAATAATCTTTCTGTCGGCAGCATTCATCAAACAAAAATAGCAATAACTGTGCTTCACAAAGAGTGGTAAGGATACACGAAATCTTGATGGCGCTCCCGGATAGTTTGACCGATAATTGCGAAAGTAATAGACAGATACTCCAGCTTTCAGGTCATCTATCCTTAAAAAGTAAAGCCGCCCAAATGAATCGGACGGCTGATATCTTCAAATTTTCTGCAAGAACTGGCCCTAAATCGTTGTCAGTCTTAAAGTATTGGTCTTGCCCCCTTTACCGGCCGGTGTTGCATTCAGATTAATTACGAAATCGCCTTCCTCTACGTAACCGAGTTCGCTTACCATTTCATTTACCTGAAGGATGGTTTCGTCTGTGGATTTCTGCGCGTCATAATAATAGGCACGTACGCCCCAAAGAAGATTCAGCATCGTTGTAACCCTTCTGTTGGAACTGAAAACGATGATATGCGAGTTGGGTCTGTGCGCAGAGATCTGAAAAGCAGTATATCCCGAGTGAGTAAGGGTAATAATCGCCTCTACATCAGTACTTTTGGCAATACGTACAGCGGCCAGACAAATCCTGTTTGTTATAAACCTGGTATCTATACAGTTAAACTCCTTCTCAATGGGCGAGTTTTTCTGGATATAGAAGTTGGTGTTCTCAATGTTCTTTACAATTTTGGTCATGTTCTGCACCACCTCTACCGGATATCTGCCTACTGACGTTTCGCCGGAAAGCATCACTGCATCAGCACCGTCAAGTACGGAGTTGGCCACATCATTAACCTCTGCACGCGTAGGCGTAAGGCTGGTGATCATTGTTTCCATCATCTGGGTAGCGATGATTACAGGCTTGGCATAATTCCGGGCCTTTTCCACAAGCATTTTCTGGATGGCCGGGACTTCTTCCATCGGAACTTCAACACCAAGGTCGCCACGTGCCACCATAAGGCCGTCGCATTCCAGCAAGATCTGTTCAATATTCTTTACACCTTCAGGTTTCTCAATCTTAGCGATGATAGGTGTCTTAATCTTATTAGGATGTTTGGCCAGCAACTGTTTAAGGTCAATGATGTCCTGTGCATGCCTCACGAATGACAGAGCGATCCAGTCCAGCTCCAGGTCCATCATAAAATTGGCGTCCTGAATGTCTTTTTCTGTAAGTGCCGGCAGTGAAACATTTGTATTAGGCAGGTTTACACCTTTTTTCGAACTTAAAGGTCCACCCTGAACAGTCACGGCTTTCACAATATCCACCTCATTGGTTTCAATCACCTGCAGTACCAGTTTACCATCATCGATAAGAATTCTTTCACCAGGCTTTACGTCCCTGGGAAAATCCTGATAAGTCATATAAACTGTCTTGGAATCTCCCTCCATCTTCATATTGGTAAACGTAAGGATGTCGCCCGGGTTAAGATAGGAACCTTCTTTTACCACACCAACACGCAGTTTGGGCCCCTGCAGATCACCCAAAATACCCACGGAAGATCCCAGTTCCTGATTAATTTCGCGGATAAGCTTAACATTGTTGCGCACAATATCATAATCGGCGTGAGAAAAATTAATACGGAAAATATCAACGCCTGCCTTTACAAGATCCGTCATGATTTCCTTGGTGGAAGTTGCCGGACCCAAAGTGGCTATAATTTTGGTCTTCTTTAAATATTTATTCATAATACTGAAGTGTATGGAAGAGTCTCTCATCAAAACCCAATGGAATTTCCTGCAGCTGAAAGCACAGATTTTCAGGCAGTAAAATTAGGGAAAAATCGGCACATTTGTCTGGTGAAGTCAGGATATAATCAGTATCGGGATAAGCTTCCAGCAAATATTTCACTTCGCCCTCACCGGAGAAAAGCTCGGTGAGTTCCCTATTCTTGATACTGAATATGGATTTATTGCTAATGAAACGGAAGCATGTACGGCTTTCTTTACTGTAACCTCTGAAAACAGAGAAGTGGTAGGTATAAAATGTACCTTCCACCACAAGATCATCTATCCTTTCAAAGCAAAAACTGTTAGCATAATTGATGTGGAAAAAAAACTCATGATCAGGAATTTTTCTCACCAGTCTAACAAGAGCGATTACTCCATCGTCCTCATCACAATCATCAAGTGTTAGTTTGAGCAGGTCCAATTATCTTTTCTTTCTTGTTTAAAACGTAAAATGCGCGCTGAGCTGCTTTCTCTTCGGCTTTTTTCTTGGAAGATTCTACCGCATTGGCAATTTTATCATCACCTATCCAAACTGTGCAGCGGAAAACAGTGGCTTTACTTACCTGGGTTTCTTCGCAGGTATCATAACGGATATTCATCTTGCGTTTCTGACTCCACTCCAGCAAAAGACCTTTATAACTTACAATCTTATTTTCAAGTTTGTTGATCTCGGAAGGTGTGAGAAGCCTGTCTAAAACGATACGTTCGCACATGGCATAATCCTGGTCCAGATATATTGCACCGATAAGCGCCTCAAACAGATTACCGGCAATATTTTCGCTGAGGGTGCAGGAATGACCGTTTATAAGGAATTTTGTAAGCCGGAGGTCTTCTCCCAATCTATTGAGATTCTTCCTGTTTACAATTTTTGATTTCATCTGGGTCAGATACCCCTCATTAGCCTGCGGATAAGTCGTAAACAGATGGCACGAGATGATGGAACCCAAAATGGAGTCGCCTAAAAATTCCAGGCGCTCATAATTTTTATATTCGGAATTCTTTGATGAACCCTTTAAAGAAAATGCCTCGCGGTACAGACTGATGTTCTGGATCTCACAGCCAATGATGCGGCTGATTTCTGAACTCAGATAGTAGTCTTTTTCCGAAAGTACTTTTTTTCTTTTTTTAAGGAATTTAGGCAGATATTTCCGTAACTCCATGGAGCAGTATTACAGTTTCTTAAAGAGGACACAGGCATTGTGACCGCCAAAGCCGAAAGTGTTACTCATAGCTACATTTACCTCTTTCTTTACCGCTGTATTAAAGGTAAAATCCAGACGGCTGTCAATGTTCTGATCATCCGTGAAATGGTTGATAGTTGGGGGCACTATACCGTGCATAATTGTCCCGACAGCTGCAATGGCCTCAATCACTCCGGCAGCACCAAGCAGGTGTCCGGTCATGGATTTTGTAGAGTTGATCTGGATATCATAGGCATGATCGCCCAGCAGTTTTGAAATAGCATTGGACTCAGCAATATCGCCAAGTGGCGTTGAAGTACCGTGCATATTGATATGGTCTACCTCATCTGCTGAAATACCGGCATCTTCCAGACAGTTTTTCATTACCATGTGTGCGCCCAGTCCTTCAGGATGTGGGGCAGTCATGTGGTAAGCATCAGCACTCATACCTCCTCCTTTCAGTTCGGCATAAATGGTGGCGCCCCTTTTCATGGCGTGTTCGTATTCCTCAAGAACGATACATCCGGCCCCTTCGCCCAGTACAAAACCATCGCGGTCTTTATCAAAGGGTCTGGAAGCTGTTGTAGGATCGTCGTTACGTGTAGATAGTGCCATCATGGCATTAAATCCGCCCACACCGCTGGCAGTAACCGCAGCTTCGGAGCCGCCGCATACAATGACATCCGCTTTACCCAGCTGGATAAGCATCTTGGAGTCAATCAGAGCGTTTGCAGAAGAAGCACAGGCAGATACAGTAGTGTAGTTGGGTCCGTGAAAACCGTATTCAATCGAGATGTGTCCCGGTGTGATATCGGCAATCATTTTCGGAATAAAGAATGGATTAAATCTTGGAATTTCGGTATTGGCCCAGCCCAGAACTTCATGTTCAAAAGTTTCCAGTCCACCTATACCTGAACCCCAGATTACACCTACTCTGTTCTTGTCTACGTTATCTTCCATAATACGGGAATGTGCTACGGCCTCGCGGGCAGCTACCATTCCGTACTGGGTATTGCGGTCCATTTTTTTCGCTTCTTTTTTGTCGAAGTGATTCAGCGGATCCCAATTCTTGATTTCGCAGGCAAATTTTGTTTTAAAATTTGTGGCATCGAAAAGAGTAATAGGAGCAGCACCGCTCACACCTTTCACAAGGTTTTCCCAGTATTCCTTCGCATTGTTGCCAATAGGCGTTAAGGCTCCAAAACCGGTAACTACTACTCTTTTCAATTCCATAAATTTAATTTTTCCGTTAAAGAAATATTATTTGTTTACTACTTCTTCGATGTACGCGATAGCGTGTCCTACTGTAGTAATTTTTTCAGCCTGATCGTCAGGAATCTGAATGTTGAATTCTTTTTCGAACTCCATGATAAGTTCTACAGTATCTAAAGAATCAGCTCCCAAATCGTTTGTGAAGCTAGCTTCTGGGGTAACTTCCGTTTCTTCAACGTCAAGCTTATCAGCGATGATAGCTTTTACTCTTGATGCAATGTCTGACATAGTAATTTTATTTTTTATGTTGTTAATGCTGCAAATATATAAAATTCTATATCAACTTATACTTTTTTTATTGGCTTATAGAATTTGAACCGCGATACAGCTGCAGGTAAGGACAGACTTGTTTAATAATAGTGCCGCCAAGGCAGCACGATGCGCTCCGCGTGGCAGATTCATCAGTGACGGACTACAAAAAAACAGTTTTCAGCAGTGCGTAAAACGCTTTAAATCAAAAATGCCGGCATAAGCCAGCAAAGCAGAAACCGCCCTTAAAAGAAGAAAAGTCAGGGTTCGGAACCCTTGGAACTGCAGGCAGTGAGGGGGATTATTTTATGGATATTTTCCCGCTGAAAGGAAAGTGAGCGGTATAGAAAATCTGACTGTCCTTCACAGTTTCAAAACCTTCATTCATATATATATAACGGTCTCCCTGCCGCATGTACAGGTATACTTTTTTACCACTGTTAATTTTGATTTTGCCCAATGGAATGCGGAGTGAATAACTGTTTACGGAAGGATTTGGCACCCAGTCTTCCTGGGTAAAGAAGTGGGCAAACTTCTTTTTGGCGAATAATTTCAGGGTCATCATTTGGCTTGCGTTTGTTCAAAAGTAGACGTTTCCTACCGCGCATACAATCCCCATTTTCAGCTATTTTTCATGGGAGTCAGCGGCGGCGGATGATGCTTTCAATTACACTCCGAAATGGTGTTGTTTATACCATTTTATTTCTGGGCAGGCCTATTTCACTTTCCTGCGGGTAAGGCTGGCGCCAGGTCATACTTACATCCTCATTGATCTTCCGGTGTACTTCATACGCTTTCTCTTTATCCAAAGCATACCTTGGGTCGGGAATAAAAGGCATTTTGGCCATTTTCAAAACAGTTATGGTGGGAAAATGGAAATCCACCTCCACCTGTCCCAAAAGCAGATAGCAGCCACCGCCCTGGAAGGGATATTTCTGCAGGTTATCCGGAAAATGGGCCGTATCAAAATATTCGCCCTCCGCATCAATCCAGGTACCGAAAAACATAGTACCCCTTTTGGTGGGAACATGCTTTCGGGAGATGAGGTAGGCCAGCATCTTTACCTGTTTTTTGTGGTACTTCAGCAGGTCATTTGCCATAATCCTCCCCCGGAACCTGGTCTGAAGCAAATCGAACGGGCTGCAGGTGACAGGGAAACCCAGTATTTCGATTTCATCAAAAGCATCTTCAAACGTATTCCTTTCCAGCTCCGGCAAACTGTATTTCTTTGGCGGCTCTTCCAGTAAAGACTCCATGCGGCATTCGGGTTTATAAGTAGACATGATTAAGCGCGCTTCTATAAGGAGTTCATTTTTCTGTTTGCCTGTAAACCGGAAGGCACCTATAAATATAAGGATCTGAAGGGTTTCAATGCCCACCGGGATCCTTTTGATGAAATCTTCCAGTGATTTATACTCACCGGCCTTTTCCCGCTGCTCCGGGATATGCCTGGCAATCCGGCCTTCTATTTTCTCAATATGCATCAGTCCCAGATATATATCCTTGCCATATACCGTAGTTTTAAACAGGCTCTTATTTACGCAGGGATTGTGGATGATTCCGCCTGACATGCGTGCTTCGTGTACATACACCTCCGTCCTGTAAAAGCCTCCCTGATTATTGATTACGCTCACCATAAATTCCACCGGATAATATACCTTAAGGTAGAGACTCTGGTAACTCTCCACCGCGTAGGAAGCCGAATGCGCTTTACAAAAGGAATAACCGGCAAAGGATTCGATCTGGCGGTAAACCTCTTTTGAAAGCTGTTCAGGATGGCCCAGTTTACTGCAGGAGATGAAGAAATCATCCTTTAGCTTCTGCAGTGCGGCTAATGACCGGCCCTTGCCACTCATAGCGCGCCTCAGGATATCGCCGTCTGCCGCCGAAAGACCACCGTAATAGAGTGCAATCTTAATCACATCTTCCTGGTAGACCATGATTCCGTAGGTTTCGCCCAGCTGTTCTTTAAATACCTCATGAAAATATTCGAACTGGGTGGGATTATTGTGCCGGAAAATGTATTCGCGCATCATGCCACTTTGTGCCACGCCGGGCCGGATAATGGACGATGCGGCGACCAGCGTTTTATAATCGCCACACTTCAGTCGCCGCAAAAGTCCGCGCATGGCGGGGCTTTCAATATAAAAACATCCGATGGTCTTTCCGCGGCTCAGAAATTCATTGGCAGCGGCTTCGTCTTTGGATAGCGCTGTATCCTTAATATCCACGGAAATGCCTCGGTTTTGCCGGATAAGGTCTACGGTATCTTTAATGCTTCCCAAACCGCGCTGCGAAAGGATATCAAACTTTTCAAAGCCGATATCTTCGGCCACATGCATGTCAAACTGAACAATGGGGAAACCTTTGGGTGGCATCTCCAAAGCCGTGAAGTTCGTGATAGGTTCCTCGGAGATCAGGATACCGCAGGAATGCATGCTGCGCTGGTTGGGGAATTTCTCCAGCAGTTTGCCGTATTTGTGCACCAGCCTGACCACGGAATTCTCTTCATGTTCGGCCATAGGTTTAGTGGTCAGCACATCCAGTTCGTCTTTGGGAAGTCCAAATACTTTCCCTATTTCGCGGAAGATGGAGCGGTATTTAAATTCAACATTGGTTCCGCAGAAAGCCACATGGTCCCTGCCGTATTTATCAAATATATACTGAAGGATGGCATCCCGGTTCTGCCAGCTCCAGTCTATATCGAAATCGGGCGGACTGTTCCTGTTCAGGTTCAGGAACCTTTCAAAATAAAGATCCAGTTCAATGGGACATATATCCGTAATACCCAGGCAGTAACTCACGATACTGTTGGCCCCGCTGCCCCGCCCCACATGCATGAAACCCATCTTGTTACTGTACTGCACAATATCCCAGGTGATGAGAAAATATCCGCAGAAATCGAGCTGGTTAATGACCTTCAACTCCTTTTCTATCCGCAGACGCGCGGCGGTATGATTTTCGGGATATCTTTTCTTCAGCCCTTCATAAGCCAGGGTACGCAGCAACTCCTCATCTTCCGCCTGAGTCGCTGTAAAATGCTTTTTGTTTTTGGGCGTGGAAAAGTCGAAACTGAAGTGGCAGTCTTCCAGTATCTTTTCGGTATTTGCCAGGATTTGCGGGTAGTTTCGGTAAGCGTCGCGAATTTCTGACACCGGTTTAAGCACCTCATCGGGTTTACAGAAATCCGCCTCAGTCAGTTTGCTTATTAAAGTATTATGGTCTACAGCCCTCAGAATGCGGTGAAGATTATGGTCGCGCTGCGTGCGTACCGTAACCGGTGCCAGGGCTACCATTTTATGGATGAGTCTTTTCCACAGAGAATTGAAGACCAAATTAAGCTGTTCCGGACGGATTCCTATAAATTCATGTTCCAGAAGTTTCTCCGGCACATTCTCCAGCGGATACACTACATACACCTCTCTGAAATCCGGATTGGATCCGGGCAGCGGACTGTTTTCGCAGTTATGAGCCGTTAGCAAACGGTTTATTTCGGCAATACCGCTTTGGGACTTTGCCAGGGTAATATAATAAAGTTCATCTTCATTCCTTACCTCCACCCCGACTACCGGTTTTATCCCTTTATCCAGGCAAAGTTTATAAAAATCATATATCCCCGTAACCGTATTGATATCCGTGAGGGCCAAAGTGGAAACCTGGAGTTCCTGGGCCTGCTGAACCAGTTCCTCTATGGAGAGTGTTCCGTAGCGCAGGCTGTGGTAAGTATGGCAGTTAAGGTACATGCTACTGGATATTAAAATTAAAACCTGAAGCCTTGCCCACGGCAGCTTTGCCAAAGCGGTTTTTAATCCTGTCCATGGTCTGGTACAGCGAGATCAGCTCTTCGGTATCTTCAAACAGATTCATCTGGTGGTTTCCGTGTACGAGACCTGTAAACTTTACCCCCACAAGCCTCAACCTCATCCGGCGGGTGTAGAGTTTGTTAAAAAGGTCCAGCGCTACGCGAGTCAGCGTATGATCCACCGCGGTATAAGCGATTTTAAACTGTTTGGTTTCCGTATCGAAATTGGAGTAACGGATCTTGACGACCACGGTGGACGTAAGCCACCCCGATTCCCGCAGCTGGAAGGCCAAATTTTCTACCATTCCCGTAATGATGCTTTTAATGGATTCAATATCAATGGTATCTGTGGAAAAAGTATGCTCTTTGGAGATGGATTTCTTCTCTGAATAAGGAATTACCGGCGTCTCGTCTATGCCGTTGGCTTTTTTCCAGAGCTCTTTACCGTTCTTGCCTATGAGTTGCTGCAGCACATCCACCGGCATGCCCGAAAGAGTTTGGATGGTCCGGATGCCTACCCTGGAAAGCAGCTGGAAGGTTACATTGCCCACCATGGGAATCTTGCGGATGGACAGCGGGTTCAAAAACGGTCGGATACCTTCTTCGCGAATCTCGAACTTACCCAAAGGCTTGGCCTCGCCCGTACCGATCTTGGAAACCGTTTTGTTTGTGGACAGCGCAAAGCTGATGGGCAGCCCCGTGTTCTTAATTACGGAACCTGCCACCTCGCCGGTCCATTTATAGCAGCCGAAAAACCGGTCCATACCTGTAAGGTCCAGGTAAAACTCGTCTATACTGGCTTTCTCCACTACCGGCACCTTTTCGCGGATAATTTCGGTGACATCCTGCGACATCCTGGAATAGAGTTCCATATCGCCCTTGATGACCCGGGCTTCCGGACAAAGCCTGAGCGCCATCTTGATGGGCATGGCCGAGTGCACCCCGAAATACCTTGTTTCATAAGAACAGGAGGCCACCACACCCCTGTCGCCACCGCCAATGATGACGGGTTTGCCCACAAGTTCAGAGTTAATCACCCTTTCACATGAAACAAAAAAAGTATCCAGATCCATATGCACAATTGCTCTTTCCATGTGGACAAAATTATTATGTTTTATTACAAAAAACACTATATTTGTTGCTATAAATTGTAGCAATGTCAATACTGTCAGAAAACATAAGGTATCTGAGAGGTCAGCTGAATCTCTCGCAGCAGGCACTGGCCGACAGCCTGAAACTTACGCGCGGCCGTTATGCCAAATATGAAGACGGGGCCAATGAGCCACCTATTGAAGTACTGATCGGCATGTCCAAATATTTTAAGATCAGTCTGGACTTACTGCTCACGGTAGATCTGGCCAAATACCCCATAGACAGGATACTGACCCTGGCCGACAACCGGATCATCCTGCCCATCACGGTAGATGCAAAAGGGGAAAACAAGATTGAGATTATTCCGCAGAAGGCGTCCATGGGTTACCTGAACGGTTATTCGGATCCGGAGTACATCGAAAACCTGCAATCGCTGTCCCTGCCTTTCCTGAGGAACGGAAAGTACAGGGCTTTCCCCACGGAAGGAGATTCCATGCCGCCCTATAACGACGGCACCTATGTAGTGGGCAAATACGTGGAAAATATTGCCGACCTGAAAAAGGGCAAGACCTATATCTTTATCACCCGAAACGAAGGGATTACCTATAAAAGGTTTCAGAAAACCTCCTCCGAAAGCATTTCTGTAATTCCGGACAATGATTTTTATGAGCCTTACGACATTCCAAAGTCGCAGATTTTAGAAATCTGGGAATACGCCTGCAGCATCAATACCGAAGAGCTGGGTGGCAGCGGTCTGGACATGAATTCCATAAAGGACATGTTTATAAGCCTGAAAAAGGAGATTAACGAACTGAAGAGGGTGAATGGCCTGGAGAAGTTGGGGAAGTAAGTTCGCTATACTTTCTTAATAAATAAGATCAACGCTAGTGAAAGAGCCTGTTTATTTTACCGGTACGTCGTCCTTATTAAGTTTATAGATCTTTTCAAGAAAAAGAATTTTTTCATTTTCACTCCACTTGTCGGTATAAACAAGAAGATTTAAAAAAGCCTCTTTATTGGAGCCGAACAAAAAGAGGTTATCTAATTTACCAGCATTATATTTCCAAATAATATATTCTTGCTTAGGATTCTCTTTTATTTTTGAGGTTTTAAAGTTATTCTTAATCATGTAATCTGAATCCCAAGTGTAAAATTCCGTTACATATTCAAAGTTTTTCTTACCCACAGTAAAAAAAGGATATGCCTTCTTCGCATTTTGGGCAACTGCAAAAATTACCTTCTCAGAGTTAACAAAAAATGTTTGACCGGAGTCCTCCTCCGTACTAAGTTTCTGCCACTGTCCTGGTATTTTCACATTACCGCTGTTTGTATTTACAATGGTGTACTCTTCTGAAATCTGTGATTGTAGTATACCTGATATCAAAAGACAGAAAGCTATAAAAACGGAAGTAAGTTTGCTGCCAGGCCGTGGTTTAAAATTATTCATTACGGGAATTTATTTGAAGGAGTTTACTCCAGTGCTGTAGTAAATATAATAAATAAACAACAGCGAAATCCTTAGTATTGAATTTTATTCGTGCTGATAGGATTGAAAGCCAGCAAGAGCACTGATTAACTCCCAATTCTCTATATTTGACCCTATAAAAGCCAACTTATGTGCAACAGAGTCGATAATTTCGGGATTTCCATCGAAAAAATTTCAGAGGAGCTGAATGCTGAGGAAGCGGAAGAAAAGTATTACGCGGCGAAAGAGGTCAATGCTTTCGACCGGCCTGCCCTTCCGGTGGTTCTGGACCATCACGGCAGGAAGATTACCCACGCCACCTGGGGACTGAATAAGGAAATACCCAAAGACCGGCCGGCCCTCGGAATTAACCTCACCGCCGAAAAAGCGAATACACTCTACAAAAACTATCTCAGTAACCGCTGTGTAATTCCCGTAAGTGGTTTTTATGACTGGATGCATGTAAGCAATCCCGGAAAAAAGACGCCCCTGAAGGTAAAGCACAGGATGTACTGGAAAGAGGCCGGCCATTTCTATCTGGCGGGTTTCTTTGACGTCTGGGACAATAACGAAATTGGATTTGGCGTAGTAACCACCCAGGCCAATGAACTGATGACGGCCATACACAACTCCAAACACAGGATGCCCATCTGCCTGAACATCGAAATGGCAAACAGGTTCCTGAACGATGAACCTATTGAAAACTTCACCTACCCCGCTTTTGATCCGATCTTAACAGCAGACAATCTGGAACCGGATAAAATGCCGCTGACGTTGTTTTAGGAATTTGACCAACTCCACGAAACAAGGCTGGCGTACCCCTTTTATCTATATTTACAAAAATTTACTGCAGGATTCTGTCTTGTAATCCGGCATTCCATAGTAAGAGGAGTTGATAAAAGTATACTACAGCCGGGAAGAGGATATTGATAGTTATTTTTTTTAGCTTCAATATTTTATCTCTTTTAAATGGATCTATAACCACAGATTTTTCAAACACTCTAATGTTTGAATTCATGATTTTTAGGATCAGCTGTGCAAAGGAAAATGCAATTGCCATATCTAAAATGTTATTTGGAACGATATTAAAAACCGCATTTAAAATCACCAATAATAACGAACAACTTAAACTAATAGATAGTTACTTCCTCAAAATCAATTTTCACGATGCTATATTTGCTCACTCCGTAGGCCGTTTATCTTTTCAATGATTTCTTTCATTTCATCGGGTATTAAGTCAGCCGTCATTGCACTAATTATATTAGCAGAAGTAATTGTTACCTTTAGTTTTTCTTGGAGAACGGCATTTAGTCTTGAAAGAAAGTCTTTTCCTGAAATGACTGTCAGTCTTTGATCAAAAGAATTCCAAGTAATTTCAAATTCGTGAAGAATTTTTTCAATTATTGTTGATTCATCATGTTTAGGATTAATACTTTTTTCAAACTTAAACCGATGTGCCTGCAATTGTGCCTGAGTCTTATTTTTAAATTCATCTGATAAAGCTTTCAAAAAAGTTTCTATATCTTCATTAAAATACAAACTCTTACCCGTTCGCTTGTTAACTTCATCAATTCTGTTTTGGATAGCACGTTCAATTGCTTTAGGAACCAATAAAAAATTTTCAATTTCCTTTCTCGAGTGAATGTGCGCAAAAAAATTCCCTTTAGAAAGCTCTTCGTATTCAGATTTAACTTCATCTATGGACCTGTAATCTTTATCAAAAATAACAGCGGAAATTATCTTTGCTCCGATCGTTTTTTCTATTCCATCTTTAAACGCATGCAATCTTGTAGGATTAAATCCTTCCACTGGAACTACCGCAAAATCACTTCTATTGGCAACATGTTCCATTTTTAGAGTTCGTGCTATTTTAGAAAAAATTAAAAAGTCTTTTCCTTCAACGAATAACACTTTCTTAGTCTTGGCAATTTGTGTCAGTACCGGATTTAAATTTGAACCTAGAACTTGAAAAATATTTCTCAATTGAGATGGATCTTTAATCCTCTTAGCTGAATTATTTGACTTATTTATTAGCAAAATGTCATTTATGTCCGCTTCACTTATTAGCTCGGTAGAATGAGTTGCAATCACAATGTCTGGACCGAGGGCTTTAAGAATTCCCAGCAGTTGACGTTGTAGATCAGAGTGCAAATAGATATCGGGCTCATCAATTAAAAATAAAGAAACTTCCTTGTTCTTAATTATATATGTGAGCATTTGACACCAAACCTGAAAGCCAAAACCTGCCCAATAGATTTCGCGGGGAATTCTGTCTTCAGGACAAAACATATCGACAGTTGTATCTTTGCCTGAAGTATTCAGTTCAGGTTCCGAAATATCCAGACCTGGCCAAGTAGTTCTTATTAAATCTCTAAACTTATCAAAGTCTTCGCGATAGTGATACCATATATTCCTAAAGTTTCGCGAGGCGGTATGCGTTAATAAAGCAAGCCGAGCCGCCTCCTTTTGATATAATTTTTCAGTATGTTCGACAGGTCCTAAGATAGGAACATAACCAATGTCAATGTTTACAAATTGAAGAAATTCTTTAGGGCTTCTAATTATTCTTTTATCCGATTCATAATTAAGGTAACAAGTGCTTTTTGATGTAAAATACACCTGCAAATACGCACCATCAGAAAGCCTAAACCTTATTTGGGCGGGTTGCGCGTCGTCATAATTGTGAAAAACATTTTCCGTTGCAACTGGCACTTGGGAAAGGTCAATCTCATAACCTAAAACTTGATTACCTTTCGGATCTAAAACCAATATCGGCTTCCTAGATTTTGCCTTTCTTATTCCTTCTGCAAGAACTTTCAAGGAACCAATTACCGTCGATTTCCCAGCATTATTTGGTCCAACTAAAATATTAAAATCGGACAAGGTGAGTGAAAATTGCTTAAAACTTTTATAGTTGATAAATCTTATGGAGGTTATATGTAGCATCTTTTTTTATCAGTATGAGTTTGTACATCTGTAATCAGCAGCTCTTATTATTTCGTATATTTTAACCATAAAAATTGTTTCCTAAAGTCATCTCACTATAGTAAAATAAGTATGGTATAATATAACTTTTCTAGGATTACTTCATGAATCACTTTTATCTTCACGATTATGACAAGTAAAAATTAAGGCCACAAATTATCAAAATAAGACGTGGGAAAACACAAATTAATGTTTTTATGTAATTCAGTAGGAACGCACAATAAAACAGCTATTTCATAGAATTCTGAGACTACTAGGACTTGGAATTGTTGTATTCAAATTTATAGGGCTAATTCTATCATACATTCTTTTATTCTTTTTTCAATCTCAATAAATTCTTCAGCATTTTTAAAGGTTCGTCTTACGTAAATTCTTTTTATAAAAACATTAGTCTGACTTAAAAAAAACATTTCATCGTTTATTTTATTCCAAAGATTTGTGGTTTTATTACCGTCTTCCTTTTCAATGAGAACCATTTTCGATTTACTGGCCCCTTTTAATCCAATGTTGGAAGAATAATTTTCTTGTACGTAGATATCCTCACATTCTAATTGTGTTTTAAATTGTTCAAGCTTTGAACTGTCAAAATAATTGGTTTCTATTTTTTTCTTCAGTTGATACTCCAACTCAGAAATGTTTGTTACATTTCTCAATTCGGAATCACTGAACTTTATGTTAATTCTTGATTCAAAAGTCTTTTTCCACAAATTTCTCTCTAGAAGCTCATCTAACACATCATTTTCTACACATCCCTCGTTACATACGTCACAACCATTGGTCGTAAGTTTATATTTCATGGTCGAATTCAAAAAGTACTCATCTCCATTTCTAAAATAAAATTCTTCAAACTCTTCATATGAGCTTACATTTTCAAAAACACTTTGATTGGACATATGTCTAAAAACAAAATCCAACATTGAGTTTGTTGCGGAGTTTGTTTTGTGAAAATAAACTTGATTATACAAATGATTTCTAGACTGAATAAATCTTATTACTGAGTCTAAACCACTAGTTTTTACTCCAAGCGTTATTTTCCCTTCATGTTCAACAGGTAATAGAGACATCAAAATTCTACTTTGATCAAAGAAGCCATATTTGACACCGGAATAAAAACTATCACGATACAAATAATCCATTCGGTCTGCATCAAAAGGAAAACCAGCTATTATTGAATTAAAATAATTTGTGCAATTTTTATCCCCAAGTACGATTTCGTGTTGTGGCAAAAATTCAGGATCAATCATTTTAAGAATATTTTTCACTTCGATTCCATCAATAATTTTGCGTGAAAAATCAGTAAAATTTTTATTCTCTTTTAATGTATAAATGATTTTGATTATAAAAATACAAGAAACTAATTCATGTTCTATTTTCCTATTCTGCAACTGATTTTTAGAAACATATTCTCTTATTTCTGACAGAAAGTTTTTATGATATATTGATTTTTCCAAAAAGGCAAGTAGTTCTTTGCCTGTAATTGTGAACGAATCAAACTTATGAGACGTAGGACCATGACCCACATCATGAAGTAAAGCGGCAATTCTGAGTTCTTGAAGTTTAGTTTCAAAATGGTCATTGTCTTTTGCCAACTCTTTTATTGTGATATACCCTTTACTTCTATTATATTTTTGACCTTTCAAATGTGTTGTTTCAACATTTTCATTTGATTTATTAAAAATTTTTTCTGCTAAATGCATGACACCAATTGAATGTTCAAATCTAGTATGATTAGCACCTGGAAAAATATAATTTAACAATGTGTTTTGCTTAACTTTTCTTAATCGCCCAAATATTTTCTGATTAATTATGAATTCCTCAATCTCTGTTATTTCGATTAAACCATGAATTGGGTCTAGTACTTTTCCTGTTTTCATATGTAATTATGTGAATTCGGTTTGTTGTTAGAGCTAAATCTCAAATATAAGCAATTAGCATTACATCCGGCTATTAAACTCGCCATTAATAAATCCCAGTAATTCAAGTATAAAAATCTTATTTTTTGTAAATACTTGATAATACTGCGCATTTTTAATAACCCCAATACCTTCTTGATATAGTAGCCATCACCTCACAAAAAAAATAACCCACTGAACACAGTGAGTTATTTAAAATGTGGAGTTGGAGGGATTCGAACCCTCGTCCAAACAAGCAACACATAAGATTTCTACATGCTTATTCTGTATTTAATTTTCGACTGCAAACAGAGCACAGACACCCAATTTACAGCTTAGCTTCTAAAGTTTTCGTGCTTTGGCCGAAGCTTCCAAAGCCTTATTTCCGCATTGCTATACCCCGGATTCAGACGTCGCGAAACAGAACTTCTGTGGGATATCTTGCCTCCTTACTGTCTTCGGGAGAACGCTAATCTTACTATAATTCAGATTAAGCAGCAAGAGCAAACTCTTGGTCGCCAGTTAAAATTGTGTAGCAAGGGATTAAAGAGATCGCGCTACGGTTCTCTGCATGCTTACTTACCCATTGATCTTGCTGTCGAAACCAGTCAACCCCAGATAAGTCTGCAAAGATATGAAAATTTTATTCCAAAATCATAAAGTGACATTTCGGCACAAAAAAAAGCCGCGTCGTGCGGCTTTATAAAATTGATTTAGTCTCTGTTCTTTACCAGTATCCATCCGGTTCGCAGGACGGGTCTCTGGGTAATAGGATCTGTCCAGGTTACTTTGTACCAATAGGTATCGGTGCTTACCTTAAAGGTGGTGTAGTTGCCTGTCCACACGGTTTTTGAGGAGCTTGCGCGGAAGACTTCCTTACCGTATCTGTCGTGGATGGAGGCACTGAAGTTCTTATATTTACTTACACCCGTGAAATCAATATGATCATTGATGCCGTCGCCATTCGGTGTTATGGCATTTCCGATGAAGAAAGTAAGATATTCCACAGTTCCAAAGCAGGTCTGGTCCTTATAACGCACCGAGATAAAATAGGTGGTATTACGGAGGATGTTCGCAAAAATATTCGACGACTGCCATGTAAGGCCATTATCGATGGAGAACTCCAGATTTGGACTTGGATCGTCAACAATAACCGTAAGCGTATTATTTTCGTATACAATTTCTTTCACCTCTACGAGCGGAGTAAAGGAGGCATTGGCGCTGAAGGTTTGCGAACAGACACCGTTATTGATCGTTACCGTATAGGTTCCCGGAGTATCCACGGTAATTGTCTGCGTTGTTGCCCCCGTGCTCCACAGATAGGTGTAGTTAGGTCCGGCGCCGGCATCCAGCACATCACTCAAGCCTTCGCAGAACTGAACGTCTTCCAGTGCTGATATGATTGCGGGAACCACGGTAATCGTAATATTCGCAACTGTTCCCTGACAGCCATTGGCACCTATTCCGGTAACTGTATAAGTAGTAGTCACCGTCGGCGATACTACCTGTGTATTACCCGCACCCGGCAATCCTGTCCAGGTATAGTCCTGCGCCCCGGAAGCTGTTAAAGTAACAGATTCACCTGCACAGATATTCATATCGTTAGCCGTAAGTGTAATTACCGGCGGAAGGTTATTCTCCACCACCGTCACCGTTTGCTGCTGGCTGCAGTTATTGCCGAAATTATTGGTTATTGTAAGTGTATAGTTACCGCCCTCGTTAACTACAGGATTCAGAGTATTGGCTCCTGAAACAATGTTTCCGCCGGCCGTGGCCGTCCAAAGGATCGTAGCTCCCGCCTGGAAAGTTGAGGCTGATGCATTAAGCGTAATCGATGGATTGGTACACGTAATCTGCGCCGGCTGCGCGATGTTGATATTAATAGGTGCATCTGTTGTCACTGTCGCAGTGGCAGTGTACTGGCATCCCGCAGGAGTGGTAACAGTTACTGTATAAGTTCCGGCCGTGTTCACTACCGTTGATTGTGCCGCAGAACCATTGGACCACAGGAACGTATGTCCGGTACCCGTCACGTTTGCTGTAAGTGTAGTATTGCCGCCCGGGCAGAAAGACAGGTTTCCGCTGATCTGTACGTTGGGATCATTATTCTGAACAATGTTTACCGAAACGGGCTGGCTGGCGCAGGCACCGTTTGCCACGGTAAGGGAATAAGTTCCCGGGGTGGTTACGGTAATGGATTGTGTTGTGGCGCCGGTAGACCAAACATTACCTGTTGTATAGTTAGAAGTTAGAGTAACCGGAGTTGTACCGCAAATTGCCGGAGCTGATTGTGTAATTACAGGTGCCGGTGTAACCGTAACCGTAAGCTGAAGCTGTACCACGACAGCACAGTTCGCATTACTCACCCGAACAAAAATTGTAGCTGTTCCTGAGTTGTAAGTAGCAGGTGTAGTAATATTGTTTGTATTGCCCGCGTTAGCATCGGCCACATTGGTATAATAGGTAAACGTTACACCTGTCTGAGTACTCATCGCCGGCTGGGCAGAAGTAAGGTCGAAGGTGAATGTATTTGTTGGTGAACAGGTGCTCAGGGCAGCATTTTGAGCTACAGGCACAGGATTCTGCGTTACTGTGACCGACTGGGTAAACTGACAGTTGCCCGGTGTAGTCACTGTAACTGTATAGGTTCCGGCTGTGTTTACAGTAGTTGCCGCGGTAGCAGCACCGTTGGACCACAGGAAAGTATTTCCGGTTCCAGTAGCAGTAGCTGTTAATGTGGTAGAACTTCCCGCACAGAAGGCCGTATTCCCGGTGATTTGTACATTTGGGTCTGCATTTCCGGTTATGGTTACGGAGGCAGGTGAACCGGTACAGCTACCGGAAGTATTGGTGAGTGTATAAGTGCCTGGTGTGGTAACCGTAATCGATTGAGTAGTTGCTCCCGTGGACCAGGTATTTCCGGTGGCAAAATTGGAAGTAAGGGTTACGCTTCCTGTACCGCAAATAACCGTGGAAGAGGCAGTAATCGTAGGTACGACCGTCTGGCTTACTGTAAGCTGAAGCGGTACTACAACGGCACAGGTTCCGCTGGTTACGCGTACATAAACAGTAGCTGTGCCGGATACAAACGTTGCGGGCGCACCGATGGTATTTGCATTTCCTGCATTAGCGTCGGCCTGATTTACATAATAAGCAAAGGTAACACCAGGCGTAGTGCTTATACTTGGCTGAGCCGACGTAAGATCAAAAGTACCTGTAGCAGCCGGTGAACAGATGCTCAGACTTGAGCCCTGAGCTATGGGAGGCGTATCAGCCTGCACGGTCACAGACTGCGTGTACTGGCAGTTTTGAGCGGTGGTTACAGTCACGGTGTACGTTCCGCCGGTGGAAACAGTGACAGTTGGTGTGGCAGCGCCGGTAGACCACAGAAAAGTATTTCCGGTTCCGCTAACTGTAGCTGTAAGGGTAGTTGATCCGCCCTGACAAAAGGCCAGATTTCCGGTGATCTGCACATTAGGATTGGTTGCCGCCGTAATTACAACCGAAGCCGGAGCACTTGTGCAAGCTCCTGAATTTTGGGTCACGGTATAAGTTCCGGGAGTAGTTACTGTTATGGATTGTGTTGTGGCTCCGGTAGACCATGTATTTCCTGTTGCATAACTTGAAGTCAGGGTAACACCCGCCGATCCGCAAAGAAAAGTAGACGATGCCGTGATGACCGGTGGTGCCGGTGTAGGATTTACCGCTAAGGTAAGTTCGGCAATATCGCTGCACTGCGCGCCGGTAACTCTCACATAAACTGTTCCTCCGGCGGAGGTGTGTGCGGCGGGATTGGCAATAGTATTTGTGTTTCCTGCAGTAGCGTCTGCAAGCGAAAGATAGTACCGGAAGGTAACGCCGGGTGTTGTGCTGATACTGGGCTGCGCCAGTGTCAGGTTGAAGATACCGTTGGCCGTGGCTGAACACACGCTTAGAGCCGCATCCAGTGCCTGTGGCAGAGGAAGATTGGTAATGGTAATCTCTGCAGAACCGGGACAGGTAGAACCGGGAACCAGGACCTGCACGGAGTACACACCCGCTTGGGTCGCAGTATAGGAACTTGCTGTTGCACCGGAAATGGGGCCCCCGTTGAGATACCACTGGTAAGTAGCTCCCGCCACAGGCACAGTTGCATTCAAAATCTGAGAGGAACCTGCGCAGATGCTCATGTTCGCCGGCAAAGGATTACCGGAGGGGTCGGTAAGCTGTACACCTATGTTAAATGAACCAGCCTGGAAAAACACACCGGTATCATATTCAGTATCGTTATAATCTGCGAGCACCATTTTAAAACGGTAGGTTTGCCCCGGAACCACGGGTGCGGTAGCAGTAAGCGGAATGGTCCGGCCGGCAAAATTGGTCTCAATATTTGCAGTGTTGTTTCCGGCATAATACTGCTGATTTATAGCAGGACAGGCGGCTGAAACATAGGGATGAATGTTGGTAACGCTCACCGGTCCGCCACCACCCGGCAGGACCGCCATATTGGTATAGGTAGGATCAGTAACTTTCTTAAGCAACAGCGCAAATCCGTCCGTGTAATTACAGGCAAATCCTCCGGAATACTCTTCGGAGGCAAAAATATAGTTAAAGGTGATTTCGCTGGTAACGGGTACAAAGTCAAACTGGATAAAAGTAGCATCCCTGAGATTACTGTTAGGTACTCCAATGGCTGCAGCCAGATCCGGATCTCCCAGGGTGTTCAATGTTCCGCTTAGGTTACCCGGAATAAAGGAATTACCCGCCTGGCTGGCCTGACCGGTCATCAGGACAAGGCCTTCATTAAATGGAAATGCGGTTGTACCTTTGTTAAAATAACCCCAGGACCGCGATGGGCTTGACGGACCAAGGTTAGGAGAAACCACCACATTGGTTACGCTGGCTGCACAGTTTGCACCGCCACTGATCAACACATTTTCTATAAGCTGCTGAACTGAAAACGAACTTTGAGGATACGCAGGAGTGTTCACATCAATAAAGGAACCCGCCAGCATACTCTTGGCCGTGGGAGAGGCCGGAATACTGCCCTGCCTGGAACTTTGGGCAAATGCAGATGTGCTTATTAACAGGACATATAGGAGAAATAACTTTTTCATAATTTAATTTTCTGAGGGATGTGCTTAAATAAGTGGCAGCAGGCCGCCTGCTGTTCAACAATATACAACAGTAACACATTGTTGAAACGCCATTAAAAAGCTACCATTATAGTGCATAAAATTAGTAATTAATTTTAAAATAATGTTTTTAAGATGCTTTAAGTTTGCCAGTAATAAAAATATTTCTATTTTTGCAATCCAAAATGAGATGTAAATTATGTTAATTATCCCAGTAAAAGACGGCGAGTCTATCGACAGAGCACTTAAGAAATACAAAAGAAAATTTGATAAAACAGGTGTTGTTAGAGCTTTAAGAAGCAGACAACAGTTTATTAAGCCTTCTGTAACACTAAGACAATCTAAACTTAAAGCTGCCTACAAGCAAAGAGAGGCCAGCAAAGAAGATCAGGCTTAATTTTTTTTACTTCAAAATACTAAATCACTTTCCAAACAGTTATATTTGGAAGGTGATTTTTTTGTTTTAACATCAGCATGATCAATAAATTCCTGGAACACATTAAGCTCGAAAAACGGTATTCACCAAATACGCTTACAAGCTACAGCAAAGATCTTTCGGATTTTCAGGAATTTTTCCTGCGTACAGAAGGAGGAGGCGAATCCTGGAAAGCAGATAAAAAAGTGATCCGGAATTTCATGGTCAGCCTTAGCGAAAGCGGAATTTCCAAACGCAGCATTAACCGGAAGCTGTCTACTTTACGTTCATTTTTCCTGTTTCTGCTTAAGATTGACGAGATCAAGATCTCCCCTACGGAAAGCATACCTTCCCTAAAATTCTATCCTGAAAAACAGATTCCCCTGTCGCAGGAAGAAATGGAAAATTTTCATAAGCTCGCACTGGAACCACCGGACGCCCTGTCCCAACTCATTATCGAAACGCTGTACCAGACCGGAATGCGGAAGGCTGAACTTTGCAATTTACTGGAGGAAGATGCCAACCTGGAAACTTGTGAGCTCCGCATAACGGGAAAAGGCAATAAGGTAAGACTGATTCCCATATCGCCGGACCTGGCCGGAAAAATGCAGAAGTACCGCGAATCCAAGAAACCACTGATTCCAAACCAGATATACTTTTTCGTAAATCACAAGGGCAAAAAACTGGGCGAAAAGTTTGTATATTCAACGGTTAATAGATACCTTGGTATGGTAACTGCTAAGAAGAAAAAGAGTCCGCACATCCTGAGGCACAGTTTTGCAACGCATATACTGGACAACGGCGCGGAAATCTCAAAGGTGAAGAAACTGCTTGGCCATTCTTCACTGGCTTCTACACAGGTGTACACGCAGGCTAATATAGAACAGCTTAAAAAAGTATTCAACAGCGCACACCCGCGAGCGACAAAGAAAGAGTGAACGCAAGTTCAGATGTATAATTTTAAAAAAGTATTATTATGAAAATTTCAGTACAGTCTATAGGACTGACCCCACACGCACCGCTTGAAGACCATATTGAAAAGAAACTGAATAAACTGGAGAACTATTATGACAAAATTATTGAGACCAATGTTTTCCTGAAAGTGGAAAATAAATCCGATAAAGAAAACAAGACCGTGGAGATTATTCTGGGCGTTCCGGGCGATGATATCGTGGTAAAGAAGACAACTTCCAGTTTTGAGGAAAGTTTAGACCAATGTGCTGAAGTAGCTAAAAAGCTGCTAATCAAGAAAAAAGAATTAGCCTCTTAAATTTTCTTAAAAGTTTTTAAACTTTTACTTGTAGGTTTCAAAAAATCTACCTTATATTTGCACTCGCAAAAAGAGATAAGCGTTCTTTTGAAATCTATTTGCCTCCATAGCTCAGTTGGCTAGAGCAGCTGATTTGTAATCAGCAGGTCGTGGGTTCGAGTCCCTCTGGAGGCTCATTATTTTTGTAAAATTGGGGAGATTCCAGAGTGGCCAAATGGATCAGACTGTAACTCTGCTGTCTTACGACTTCGCAGGTTCGAATCCTGCTCTCCCCACATTTTATAAAAAAAATATTGCACTTTTAAAATTTAACATTAAATTTGCAAACCGTTTACCAACACTATTTGTTAAACACAAATGCGGAAGTAGCTCAGTTGGTAGAGCGTCAGCCTTCCAAGCTGAATGTCGCGAGTTCGACCCTCGTCTTCCGCTCTAAAAATCACAACCAAATTACGGCTTGTGATTTTTTTTTAAGTCTTCGCCAACGTAGTCTCGTTCGGCAGACGAGACGTTTCCTTGGCAAGGAAAAAAAAATTGCCGACGTAGCTCAGGGGTAGAGCGTTTCCTTGGTAAGGAAGAGGTCGTGAGTTCAAATCTCATCGTTGGCTCTATAAAATAAATCTCTCAGAAACGGGAGATTTTTTTTTATTATCCGTTACGATGCCCGCCTATCCGCAGGAGCCTTCGCGGCATATTACACATGCGACGATTCTGTAACGGAGCAATTTTTAATTCACTCATTTTCCGGAACGGATAATTTTATTTAAATTTGCAGTCCTAGAATTTAATGTCCACTTGTGGCAAATGCCTGGATTTGAATCTTAAAACTTTTTTTTATTGCAAAAAGGTTTTGATTTTCAAAAAATCACTATATTTGCGCACTGAAATTTTAAAAAGTTAATAAATAAATATTTAAATCATGGCAAAGGAAACGTTTAATCGTAACAAACCGCACTTAAACATTGGTACCATCGGTCACGTTGACCATGGTAAGACTACTTTAACTGCAGCAATTTCTAAAGTATTATCCGATAAAGGATTTGGTGAAGCTAGAGACTTCTCTTCTATTGACTCCGCTCCGGAAGAAAAAGAAAGAGGTATTACTATCAACACTTCACACATCGAGTACGAAACTGAAAGCAGACACTACGCTCACGTAGACTGCCCAGGTCACGCGGATTATGTAAAGAACATGGTAACTGGTGCTGCCCAGATGGACGGTGCTATTTTGGTATGTGCTGCTACAGACGGACCAATGCCACAAACAAGAGAGCACATCCTACTTTGCCGTCAGGTAAACGTACCTAGAGTTGTTGTTTTCATGAACAAAGTGGATATGGTTGATGATGCTGAGCTTCTTGAACTTGTTGAACTTGAACTAAGAGACCTTCTTTCTTCTTACGACTATGACGGAGATAACTCTCCAGTAGTACAGGGTTCTGCTCTTGGTGCACTTAACGGTGAGCCAAAATGGGTTGCAACTGTAGAAGAACTGATGGCTGCTGTTGATACTTGGATTGAACTTCCTGTAAGAGATCAGGATAAGCCATTCCTTATGCCAATTGAAGACGTATTCTCCATTACTGGTAGAGGTACTGTAGCAACCGGTAGAATTGAATCAGGTATCATTAACACTGGTGACGGTGTAGATATCGTAGGTATGGGTGATGAGAAACTGACTTCTACTGTAACAGGTGTTGAGATGTTCCGTAAGATCCTGGACAGAGGTGAAGCTGGTGATAACGTAGGTATCCTTCTTAGAGGTATTGAAAAAACCGATATCAAAAGAGGTATGGTAATCGCTAAAGCAGGTTCTGTTAAGCCACACAAAAAATTCAAAGCAGAGGTTTATATCCTTTCTAAAGAAGAAGGTGGACGTCACACTCCATTCCACAACAAATACCGTCCACAGTTCTACGTAAGAACTACAGACGTTACAGGTGAGATCTTCCTGCCAGAAGGAGTAGAAATGGTAATGCCAGGTGATAACATCACTATTACTGTAGAATTGCTTCAGCCAATCGCTCTTAACGTAGGTCTTAGATTTGCGATCAGAGAAGGTGGTAGAACAGTTGGTGCAGGACAGGTAACTGAAATCCTGGATTAATAATCCACTAAATCATAAAGTTCCGCAAGGAAACTTGCGGAACTTTTTAATCTACGGGCATCGTCCAATGGTAGGATACCGGTCTCCAAAACCGTTGATCAGGGTTCGAATCCTTGTGCCCGTGCTAAATTTTAGAAATGAGCGTAGCCAATTTTATAAAAGGTTCTTATCACGAGTTTAAAGATAAAGTGGAATGGCCAAAATGGCCGGAGCTTCAGTCTTCTACAATTGTTATTACTGTTGCTACCATAATACTTGCAATTTTTGTATTTGGTGTGGATGAGCTTTTTTCTAAAGCCATCAAAAATATCATCGACTTGCTTTCAGGTCTATTCATCTAAAAAAATAATTTCCCCGGGAAATGAGTGATTTGAAATGGTACGTGCTGAAGTCTATCAGCGGTCAGGAAAATAAGGTTAAAAACTATATTGAGAACGAAATGAAGCATCATGGCTTCGAACAGTACGTTACTCAGGTAGTTATTCCTATGGAAAAAGTTATCGTGATGAGAAACGGTAAGAAAGTTCCTAAAGAAAGACCTTACTATCCGGGCTATCTGATGGTGGAAGCCAACTTAATCGGTGAGATTCCGCACATCATTAAGAATATCCCAGGCGTGATTTCATTCCTGAGTCTTACAAAAGGTGGTGATCCTGTACCCATGAGGAAATCTGAAGTGAACAGGATGCTGGGCCGTATGGACGAACTTTCTGAATTCGCTACCGAGCTGGAAATTCCATATGTAGTGGGCGAGAATATCAAGATTATCGAAGGACCGTTCAACGGATTTAACGGTACAGTTGAAAAAATTCTGGAGGATAAAAAGAAACTCGAAGTTTCCGTACTTATCTTCGGCCGTAAAACTCCAATGGAACTTAGTTTCCTTCAGGTGGAGAAGGTGTAAGACACTGTTTTTAAAAAGATATTAAACCGTTCATACAGAACGGTTTTTTTTTATATTTGACAAAAATAAATAATTGATGAAAAAAATCTATTTTCTCTGCTTTATGATCACCGCACAGCTTGTGATTGCACAGATTAAATTTGAAAACGCCTACCTTATAGACCAGTCTGGTAACAGAAAAGATGTACTGATTCGTAACGGTGACTGGCTCGAGAATCCTTCTAATATTCAGCTTAAGGATTCGGAAGCATCCAAAGAATACAGCCTGGGTCTGAATGAGGTTCAGGAGTTCGGTTTTGAGGATGGTACCGTATTCCGCAAATTCACCCTGGATATCAGCAACTACGCAATAGACCTGGGTAAAATTGATAATAATCCCGACTTCAGCCCACAGAAACAAACCGTTTTTCTAAGACAGTTGTCAACAGGTAAACTTAACCTTTACTCCTACTATAAAGGCACACCAAAATATTTCTATGCTGCTCCCGGTGAACAGCCTACACAGTTACTGTACCGCAGGTATTACAATGATAAGAATGATCTTCAAACGGTAAATACATACAGACAGCAACTTGCCAGATTACTGAACTGCCCGGGAACCAATTACAACGCCGCGCAATACAGCACAACTTCACTGCAGCAACTGTTTGACACCTATAACAATGACTGCAACCGGGTGAAATCTTCAGGGGTGGGAAAATCTAAATTTGCAGTCAACATCGTTGCAGAGGCTCATATGTTGCAAACCTCATTTAACAGCCCGATATACTATCTGGATAATATTAAAATGGAGTCTAAACTGGTTCCAAAATTTGGAATTGAACTGGAATATTTCCTACCCTTTAACAAACAGTCCTTCTCCGTAACCGCAGCCCCAAAATACTTTCAGTATGAAAACGAATATGTGAGGGTATACGATGTTTCGCCACACACGCAAACCATCCAGCTTTCCACTTCTACACTGGAGATTCCTGTAGGTTTCCGCTATTATAATTACTTTACTGATTCCAGCTCACTTTTTGTAACACTGGCTTATCAGATTAAAACAGACTTCGAAGGAACTATAAGCGTAAATTCTCAGGAACGTGAGTTGAAATCCGGATCCGCAACATCATTTTTATTTGGTGTAGGTTACCGCTATAAAAGACTGATGGGTGAATTGGTGTACGCACCCTACCGTTCCAGCTCTACAAGCTACTTTACCGACATAAAAACAACGGATGTAGGACTTTCGCTAAAATACAACGTATTCTAGGGAAATCTTTCAGCGGAATGCAAGGTCGGCTGGAATATCCACGCTTACGTTGTACAGAATTTAAAGGATAAGAAATTCTTTCTTAAAATCAACGGTTTACGCTTGTGGTATTAAAATTAATTCTTAATTTTGCAGTCCGAAATGCAAAGTAGTTTTGTGAGACAGCTGCTTTGCAGATTTATAAATGCTTCCACATTCATAAATTACTAATTTATTTAAAAAGAAAAAATGGCTAAAAAAGTCTTTAAAATGGTAAAGCTTCAGGTGAAGGGTGGCGCAGCTAACCCGTCTCCACCAGTAGGTCCAGCATTGGGTTCTGCAGGTGTGAACATCATGGAGTTTTGTAAGCAGTTCAACGGTAGAACTCAGGATAAGCCGGGACAGGTTTTGCCTGTAGTAATTACAGTATTCGAAGATAAATCTTTTGAATTCGTAATTAAAACTCCACCAGCAGCAATCCAGCTAATGGACGCAGCAAAGGTAAAATCAGGATCCGGAGAACCTAACCGTAACAAAGTTGGTTCCGTAACCTGGGCTCAGGTACAGAAAATCGCTGAAGATAAAATGGCAGATCTTAACTGTTTCACAATGGATTCTGCACTTACAATGGTAGCAGGAACTGCAAGGTCTATGGGCTTAAGAGTAACAGGACAGAAACCAACAAACGCTTAATACGTACTGAAAATGGCAAAATTGACTAAAAAACAAAAGGAAGCGTTTAGCAAAGTTGAAAAGAATAAAATCTACAACCTGGAAGAAGCATCTGCTTTGGTAAAGGAAGTAAATACTGCAAAATTCGATGCATCTGTTGATATCGCTGTTCGTTTAGGAGTAGACCCAAGAAAAGCAAACCAAATGGTAAGAGGTGTAGTATCCCTTCCACACGGTACCGGTAAGGATGTTAAAGTTCTTGCTCTTGTAACTCCGGACAAAGAAGCTGAAGCGAAAGAAGCTGGTGCAGATTATGTAGGTCTTGACGAATATTTACAGAAAATTAAGGAAGGCTGGACTGACGTAGACGTTATTGTAACTATGCCGTCTGTTATGGGTAAACTGGGACCATTGGGTAGAGTTTTAGGACCAAGAGGTCTTATGCCAAACCCTAAGTCCGGTACTGTAACAATGGACGTTGCCAAAGCGGTAGCAGAGGTTAAAGCCGGTAAAATTGATTTCAAGGTGGACAAGTATGGTATCATCCATGCAGCCATCGGAAAAGTATCTTTTGAACCTGCAAAGATTAAGGAAAATGCGGTTGAGCTTCTTCAGACGCTTATGAAACTTAAGCCTACAGCAGCAAAAGGTGTTTATGTGAAAAGCATTTATATGTCTTCCACAATGAGCCCCGGGATCGCAATTGATACTAAATCTGTAAACTAAATTCTGAAATACAATGACTAAAGAAGATAAAGTATTAGTAATACAAGAAATAAAAGACCTTCTGCAGGACGCGAAAGTGGTTTATGTAGCAGATCTTGAAGGCTTGAATGCTGCAAAGTCGTCAGATTTTAGAAGACAGGCATTTAAGAACAACATCAGCGTAAAAGTGGTGAAAAATACACTTCTACAAAAAGCGATGGAATCAATGGAAGTGGATTTCTCTGAAATGTTCCCTACATTCAAAGGAAACTCCGCTCTTATGGTAGCCGAAACAGCTAATGCACCTGCAAAGCTGATCAAGGATTTCAGAAAAAAAGAAGCAACTCCTGCTCTTAAGTCTGCTTACGTACAGGAAACTGTTTATGTAGGTGATGAAAACCTGGAAAACCTGGCGAACATCAAATCCAAAGAAGAAATGCTTGGAGAAATCATCGGATTGCTTCAGTCACCAATTCAAAGACTTGTTTCTGCATTACAGAACAAAGCTGAAGGTGCTGATGCTGCTGCTGAAGAAACTCCTGCTGACGAAGCTCCTGCTGCTGAAGCAGCTGCTGCTCCGGAAGCTGCAGAAGGAACTGAGGCTCCTGCTGCTGAATAATACACACTCAAAACAACATAATCGTTCAACATTTAAAACATTATTACAATGTCAGATTTAAAAAACTTAGCGGAAACGCTTGTAAACCTTACTGTTAAAGACGTAAATGAATTAGCTACTATCCTTAAGGATGAGTACGGAATTGAGCCAGCTGCTGCTGCTGTAGTTATGTCTGCAGGTGGTGGCGGTGAAGCTGCTGAAGAGAAAACAGAATTCGACGTAATTCTTAAAGCTGCCGGTGCTTCCAAACTTGCTGTAGTTAAATTGGTAAAAGATCTTACAGGTGCTGGTCTTAAAGAAGCTAAGGATATGGTAGATGGTGCTCCAACTGCAATCAAATCCGGAATCTCTAAAGACGAAGCTGAAGCTCTTAAGAAGCAACTTGAAGAAGCTGGTGCTGAAGTAGAACTTAAGTAAGTTTACACCTTACAATAAACAGGAAAGCGTCTTTTTTAAGACGCTTTCTCTATTTATATACAATACGGTTCTGATCAACTACTCCCCTACAACTGTTTTAACAGTTACAAATTCCCTCAGAGCCAGCAGGGAAAGCTCCACACCATATCCCGATGATTTGGCACCTCCAAACGGCAGCCGTGGGTCCGAACTGGTTTCCCGGTTCACACTTACCGTGCCGGACTCCAGGTTTTCAATAAAGAACTTCTGCCTTTTTCGGTCAGCAGTCCACACAGAATTGGCAAGTCCAAATGGAATATCATTGGCAAGCTGTAACGCGTCCTTATCATTTTTAGCAATCATTACCATCCCCAAAGGTCCAAAAAGTTCCTCCTTTAAAACAGGGTTTCCCGGCTTTACCTTAATCAGTCCAGGCATGAAAGCCGTATCGGAAATCCGCTCCAGTGGCAGAATAATCTCTGCACCGCTCTCCAAAGCGGTATTGTACTGCTTCTCCAGCTCGTCTGCGAGGTCCGGTCTGGCCATACCTGCTATATCGGTCTCTGGATCCATGGGATCAGCAGGTACATACTTCCGGTATTCGTTAATGAAGAGCGGCATAAAATTTTTCTCAATCTTTTTTTGGATGATGAAACGCTTACCTGCATTGCAAGCCTGACCACAGTTTGCCAGTCTGGCTTTAGCTCCACCTTCAGCAGCAGCTTCCAAATCGGCATCATCCAGAACAATAAAAGCATCCGAACCGCCAAGTTCAAGAAGCGATTTTTTGATGTTTCTACCTGCCGTGGCTGCTACTTCAGCACCTGCACCTTCACTGCCTGTAAGACTTACAGCTTTCACTCTCGCGTCTTCCAGAATTTCCTTAACTACCTCATGGCCCACTTCAAGATTCTGAAAAACAGCATTTGGGAAACCCGCCTCTAAGAACAGCTTTTCAATAGCGTTTCCACTGCCGAAACAAATAGACGCATGTTTCACCACTACGGTATTCCCCGCCAGGATGGTAGGAACTGCAAACCTGAGCACCTGCCAGAATGGAAAATTCCATGGCATCACGCCCAGGATGACACCTTTCGGAGCATAATGGATTTCCGAAATCCGGAATTCAGTTTCCACCTTTTCAGGCTTCAGCACATTTTCTGCATTTGCGTAATAGCGCGTCATCAAAGCACATTTCTCTATCTCAGCAACCGATTGGGAAATGGGTTTACCCATCTCCTTTGTGATAATTTCTGCCAGCTTTGAAGAGTTTTTTTCGAGAAGCCTGGCCAGTTTCTTAAACAGCTTTTTCCGGTCGCCAAAGGATACGGTTTTCCATTCGTGAAAAGCCTTGTCGGCTGCATCCAGTTTGTTCTGTATTTCTTTTGTCATTTTTATTAGGTTTAGTAGCCCAACTGTTCTACAGTGTTCACCTTATTCTTCAAAACTGATGCCTTAGATCATCAGCCATTCATTCAGGAGCGAAGCTGCCAGTCTGGCTGTTCTCTGGTCAGGATCCAGGCCGGGGTTGACTTCGGCAACATCCATCGCAACAAGTTTTTCACTTTGAAGTATATGTCTGTAGAAATGCATGAAAGCAGGGTCTGTAAAAATTCCGTTATAAGCCAACGCTGAAACTGCAGGTGCAATTGCCGCATTAAATACGTCCATGCAGATTGTCAGATACAGGACGTCCACGCTTTCCGCCAGTTCATCGATCCTCTCATAGATACCGGGCAGGTTTTCAAAGAAAATTTCATCGGCTGTTATATATTTCATCCCGTATTTGTGAGCGGTATCAAACAGCTTCAACGTATTGGAATTTCGCTGTATCCCGATATGAAGTGAATGGATTGTGCCTTCCTGCGCAATCTGCCAGAAACCGGTACCTGAACTTGCACCAATGCCTTCCTCCGGCTCGCGGTTATCAAAATGAGCATCGATGTTAATGATTCCAATCTTTTTCCCGTGGAAAGCTTTCTTAATTCCTGAATAATGTGCGTAGGTCACCTCGTGACCACCACCCAATACCAATGATCTACCTCCTCTTACCAGACCAGCCGCTGTTCTTTCCGCAAGTTCTGCCTGAACGGTCTCCAATGCAGAACTGTCTGAAACATCACCGAAATCCTTTAACGTAAATTCAGGTTTAACAACGGGGAAATTGGCCATATTCTTTCGGATTATCTCCGGCGCAGCAGCTGCACCCACCCGACCCTTATTGCGCCGAACCCCCTCCTCCACTGCAAATCCGTGTAAAACGAAGTCCTTCGGTGAAATATCACTATAATTCTCATGGTGCGATACTCTTTGCCAGATTCGGTGCTGCAAAGGACTGTCACCATCAAAACGTCCCTGCCAGATACTGTTGTTGGCTCTATTCATTGCTTACATTTCTTCCGTTGATAAATACGCTTTCTGCCCGCAGACTGCCCTGCCGGTAAAGTACGTTATGGAAATTATCTGTTTTGAAAGTTACAAAGTCCGCCTTTTTTCCTTCTTCCAGCCTTCCGCGGTCTTCCAGCCCCAATGCAAAAGCCGACCGGAAAGTCAAACCGGCCAAAACTTCGGCGGTGGACAGTTTTTGGAATGTAGCCAGCACCGAAGCCTGGGTTATAAGGTTCCCCATTGGTGCTGAACCCGGATTCCAGTCGGAGGCAATGGCCAGTATACCGTTTGCGTCAAGGATCTTTCTGGCGGGAGTGAACTTCTCGCCAAGGCCAAGACTGGCGCCGGGCAATGCAACCGCTACCGTTTCGGAATCAGCCAAAAATGCAATATCTTCATCAGCGGTAGCTTCCAGATGATCTGCTGACTTTGCGCCAACTTCAACAGCAATCCTTGAGCTTCCCGGCGTGAACTGATCGGCATGAACGGTGATTTCAAAGCCCAACTCGTTGGCTTTCCGAAGGAAACGACGGCTTTCCTCTGGTTGAAATGCAGATTTTTCAATAAAAATATCCACACGTTTGGCCAGACCTTCTTCCTTAACACGGGGTAAAATGCTGTTGACAATAAAGTCCAGGTATTCAGCATTGCTGCCCTCAAAATCACGCGGTTTCAAATGGGCTGCAAGGCAGGTTGGAATAAGCGTAGCTTCTGTCATGGCCTGCACTTTTTTAATGACGCGCAGCATTTTAAGTTCATTTTCAACATCCAGCCCATAACCCGACTTAATCTCAATGGTAGTAATACCCAGAGAAATGAGGAAATTAACTCTTTCCAGGGTGGTCTGAATAAGTTCATCATCGGAAGCGGCACGTGTATGCTGTACAGAACTCCAGATACCACCACCGCTTTCTGCAATTTCAAGGTAAGTCTTACCTCCGTTACGCATGGCGAAATCATTGGCGCGGTTTCCGCCAAAGCAAATATGCGTATGGCAGTCGGTGAAGGCGGGCAGACAGATCTGAGCGCCCTTTACAGCCTCTGTATCAATATCCGGATACTGTCTGTACAGACTTTCGTAAGAAGCTACTTCTTCTACATATCCATTTTTAACTAAAATCCCACCGTTCTCAATTATCTGAAGCTGCTCATCAGCCAATTTACCGCGCAGGGGTAGATTGGCCAATGTAACAATCTGTTTAAAAGGTCCTATAAGTTTCATATCCGTAAATTTAAGACTAATACATAAGCCGGCAAAGATTTATGGTTAAACCTGCTTTCATGGTGAGTTTCATAATCAGTGAATCCACCAAAATTATTACCTTTGAAAATATACAAAACTAAGGTATGCCCGATTTTTTGCATCCTGATAAGGATAATTTTTCAGATGATGAACTGCTGCAGGAGGAGAAAATCCGGCCCCAGAGCTTTCAGGACTTTGCGGGGCAACGAAAGACGCTGGATAACCTTGAAGTCTTTGTAGCTGCTGCTAAAAACCGGGGTGGTGCACTGGATCATGTGCTTCTGCACGGACCTCCGGGACTTGGAAAAACCACTTTAGCAAATATCATTGCCAACGAACTCGGAGTTGGATGTAAGATCACTTCCGGACCGGTTCTGGATAAGCCGGGCAGCCTCGCGGGCCTTTTAACCAATCTTGAAGAAAATGATGTACTCTTCATTGACGAGATTCACCGGCTTTCGCCTATCGTGGAGGAATATCTTTACTCAGCGATGGAAGATTACAAAATCGATATTATGCTGGAGTCCGGCCCGAATGCCAGAAGTGTACAGATTGGTCTTAATCCCTTTACGCTGGTAGGTGCAACTACCCGTAGCGGTATGCTTACCAAACCGATGCTTGCCAGATTTGGAATACAGTCCAGGCTGGAATATTATACCATTGAATTGCTGGGAATGATTATTGAGAGGAGCGCCCGCGTACTTGGAGTCAAGATTTATGAAGATGCAGCTTTGGAAATAGCACGACGCAGCCGCGGGACACCCAGAATTGCAAATGCACTGCTCAGAAGGGTTCGCGACTTCGCCGAGATAAAAGGAAACGGAGAAATTGAGATTGGTATTACCAAGTTTGCGCTGAACTCCCTTAATGTAGATGAATTTGGCCTGGACGATATGGATAACAAGATCATGCGCGTAATGATCGAGAACTTTCGCGGAAAACCGGTAGGAATTTCGGCGCTGGCCACATCAATAGGTGAAAATCCGGAAACGCTGGAAGAAGTGTACGAGCCGTTCCTCATTCAGGAAGGATTTATGATACGTACACCACGCGGACGGGAAGTAACGGAGAAAGCTTACAGACATTTGAATATATCAGTACCTAAAAGACCGGACCAGTTGTTTTAGCTTATATTCTAAGTATCTGCGAAAGAAAACCTACTTAGAATCCTTATCAATACTCCAAAAAATGTACATCCCAAAGATATATAAGAGCGAAGACCGCGAACTGATGAAGCAAATCATAAGCGAAAACGGCTTTGCGATGCTCATTTCTGCTAAGGAAAAACTTTGGGCCACACATTCCATGTTTGTCATGAACGAAAATATGGAAGATTTTTATCTTGAAACGCATGTATCAAGGGGGAACCATCAGGCAAAAGTACTAAAGGACGGAGATGAAGTCCTATGTGACTTTTTAGGCGCGAATGCGTATATCTCCTCATCATGGTATGACCACATTAATGTGTCTACCTGGAACTATGAAGCGGTTCAGGTGCGCGGGACGGTCAGACTCATGACTGATGATGAACTTTACCTTCATCTGCACAAACTTACCTACAAATACGAGAAACAACAAAGATGTCCGATGTTTGCTGAGGAGATTGGCGAAGAAAATATTAGAAATGAAATGAAAGGTGCTTTCGGAATGAATATATTCCCAACCGAAATTCATATTGCATCAAAACTTTCACAAAACAGAAAAGAGACTGATTTTAAGAATATCATTAAAGAACTGCAGGAGTCTCCAGAGGAAAATTCAAGAAAAGTTGCGGAGAAAATGAAAAATACTAAGTCTGTTTAATCGCAAAGGCATCAGTGTTACCCGAAACGCTAGATCCTATGCGGCTGTGCGTTAAGAACAAATTATTTATTTTAGAAATTACAAAACAGAAAAAATGAAATTATATCCAATTCAGTGCGGAAAATTTAAACTGGACGGAGGCGCCATGTTTGGCGTGGTCCCAAAATCGTTATGGGAAAGAACCAACCCTGTCGACGAGAGAAATCTTATTGAATTAGGTACCCGTTCTCTTCTGGTTGAAGACGGTAAGAAACTGATCCTGATAGACTGTGGACTTGGAAATAAGCAGGACGAAAAGTTTTTTGGCCATTACTCGCTTTGGGGCGATGATTCACTTGATAAAAATCTAAAGAAATATGGATTTGTACGGGAAGATATTACAGATGTATTCCTCACTCACCTCCATTTCGACCACTGTGGTGGTGCAATTGAGTGGAATGACGACCGCACAGGCTACCGGCCAGCTTTCAAAAACGCGGAATACTGGACTAATGAGGAACACTGGAAATGGGCAACGGAACCAAACCCCCGTGAAAAGGCCAGCTTTCTGAAGGAAAACATCATGCCTATGCAGGAAAGCGGACAGCTGCGCTTTCTGCCTACGCCCACCAGCGGAAATTACGGTTTCGCCCCGGACCTGAAAATGGATGTCATTTTCGTGGACGGACACACCGAGAAGCAGATGTTACCCGTAATACAGTACCAGGAGAAAACCATTGTTTTTGCAGCGGACTTAATCCCGACCGTAGGGCACATTCCGCAGGTTTACGTTATGGGATACGATACGCGCCCGCTGTTGACCATGGAGGAAAAGGCCAAATTTCTGCAGAAATGTATAGACAATGAGTATCTTTTATATTTTGAACATGATGCACAACACGAACTTGCCAGCCTCAAAATGACAGAAAAAGGGATCCGTCTTGACGAAACATTTACAATGAACGATGTTTTCGGATATTAAGACCGGCAGGCCACAAAAATCAGAATTGTTTATCTTTGACTTAAATTAAAAGCATATTTATGGACACTAACGATGGCGGTACCGCCTCGCCGGAACCCGAACCCCAGGTCATTGGCCTTACAGGAGGTATTGGTTCCGGCAAAAGTACAGTAGCAAAATTCATTGAAGAAATGGGTTATCCTGTATACTACTCTGATATCCGGGCAAAGGAAATCGTGAACGACAACCCCGAACTAAAACAGCAGATCATTGGATTACTGGGCCCATCTGCCTACGACAGCGACAGCAGATACAACAGAAAGATCGTAGCAGGTAAGGTTTTCGAAAACGATGCTTTACTGCAGGGCCTGAACAGTCTTATTCATCCAGCGGTACGTAAAGATTTTGAACAGTGGATAGCTCAACAGCATAACAGCTTTATATTTAAAGAAACTGCCTTACTGTTCGAACTGGGACTGGACAAAGAGTGTGCACAGACCATCCTGGTAACTGCCGAGGATAACATCCGGATGAAAAGGGTTATGGACAGGGACGGAAAAACGTACAGGGAAATAGAAGCCATTATGGACAAACAGCTACCGGAAAAGGATAAACTTAAGCTGGCAGATTATATAATCAATAATAACGATGGTCTTGATGAACTGGAAGCCGAAACACGTACTGTATTGGAGCAACTGGAATTAAGCTGATTGTATTACAATAAAATTAAAAGGAGATGATTATGTATCACCTCCTTTTTTTATGTCTTTATTTTTCAGAAATCTGTTCACAATTAAAACTGTTGAACAAAAAAAGCCCTCATTTCTGAGGGCTTGGTTTATGAAGATAAGCTGGTTATTCTTTAATGAATTTCTTCTGTGCAGTATCTCCGTTAGTGTCTGTAATATCTATTACGAATACACCGTTAATCAATTTACTTACGTCAATCTTATTGCCTAAAACTACGCCTGTCTGGATAAGCTGTCCAATTGAGCTGTACACGTTGTACTTGGCGCCATCTTTCACCTTAGTGATAAACAGGGTATTTTTAACAGGGTTAGGATAAACGGTAATCTGATTAGGATCCAAAATATTAGTAGGCATCTGCTTCATGATTCTTACTCTATAGTCTTCAACCTCACCGTTGGCGAATGTTGAACACATCTCAGGAGATCCGTCTCTGCTCATTGCAACTCTCATAACAACATACTTGTCATTAGTAAGGCTAACATAAGCATCTGCCGGTACGGAGAAGGTTCCTGTAACAGGTGTATTCTGGTTAGCCGGAGCGATAAGAATCCTCTCGGAGTTTGAGAATACTCCATCTCTGTTGAAGTCAATCCAAACAGTAACTGCTTCGTTATACTGGGTATTTGCCCATTCCTTGTCTATGGAAATCCTGTTACCGGTAGAACCCTGAACCAGAAGAATGTGTCTGGTTATATCATTCACATAACTTGTATAACCTGATGCATCTGAATCACTGTTCATTTCTGGGCCACCTGCAGGTCGCACGTTAACGTTGGAAATATGTTCAGCTACTGAACTGGCCGCTGTCATATCGCAGTACATCAGGCCAGGAGTTGTAAATACATAAGGATGCGTGAACTGTTGGGTAGTTCCCCCACAAACGTTTGCAATCTGAACTTCATACTGAGTTTCTTCAAACAGTCCAGTAATGATATAGGTATTGGCAGTCAGGTTTTGGGTATTCCATCCGGAAGAACCAACTTTTCGCCATCTCAACACATAGGTTGCCCCTGGATATGCATTCCAGTCTACCTGCGCCTGTGTCATTGTAATATTGGTTACCGTAAGTCCGATCGGCGCCATTTCACAGGTTGGCAATGTAGTAAATACCTGTGGTGTTGTATATGGATTAACCGCACCTGAACATTCTGAAGCAACACGTACTTCATAAGTTGTGTAAGGATTCAAACCTGTTAGCGAATAAGTGGTACCTGTTACGTTAACTGTAGTCCACGTCGCAGCACCTACTTCACGGTACTCCAGTACATAAGAAGCTGTAGGTACAGGATTCCATGAAACTAAAGCACTATTCGGAGTAATTGAAGTAACCGTAAAGTTTGTCGGCGGTTCAGGATCACACTTGGTTTCGAAAGGTACTTCTGTTGGTGCTCCCGGTACGTTGTCACAAAGTGCCACCACCTGAACAATATACTGTGTAGAAGGTACTAAGTTAGGAATGGTATAGGTACCTGTAAGGAAAGTTACAGGAATCTGACCAGTCCAGTTAGCTGCACCTACAGGCTTGTACTGAACGATGTAAGTAGCACCACCCTGATCCGGAGTCCAGGTTACTGTAGCGGAATTATGGGTTATTCCCGAAACCACTACATTCTGAGGAGCTGCATTGTTACATGGAATAGGCTCCACAAGACGTACCGGATAATCTTCAACCTCGCCGAAGTTAAAGGTTCCACAAGCCGTCGGCACAGTGGTAAGTCTGGCAATTACCCTCATTTTGGTATTGTAAGGGCTTGCATAGCCAACTGCAGGCACATCAAAAGTGTCATTAACAGGAGTAATCTGACTGGAAGCTGTATTTAATACAAGTTCAGTAGTTTCAAAGGTTCCGTTTCTGTTAAAGTCGATCCAGGCAGATACTGCTACATTTGATGGAGCGTTTACCCATCCTTTTTCTACTGAAATTATATTATCTGTGGAACCCAAAACAAGAGTTACAAGTTTTGAAGGATCAAAATAATAGTCTGTATAAGTACTAGCTCCGGAATTGTTCACCATCGGTGCACTGATAGGGAATCCTGTTGGTGTCACTGTTACATTCGTAATATGCTCATCAACCGGTGTGGTGGTCGATCCCGCATTACACCAGTTCAATGGCGGTGTTGTAAACTGGAATGGCGCACTAAAGGCTCCCTGAGTTCCATTACAAACATAAGCTACACGGAATTCATAAGTTTTCTGTTCCTGAAGACCATTTAAAATATGGAAACTGGTAACAGGTGCAGGTGCTACAGTAGTCCACGGAGCTGCAGGTGTTGTAACTTCTCTCCATTGCAGCACATAAACTGCTCCTGTAGCAGGCATCCAGGAAAGCGTAGCCGAAGTTGGCCCTAAATTACTGGCCGAAAGGTTTTGAGGCGCAGCTGTGGTACATGGTATAGGTTCTACAAGTTGTACATCATAGTCTTCAACTTCACCCCAGGTGAAAGTGCCGCATGCATTTGGATTGCCGCTTTCCTGAAGAACAACCCTCATCCTTGTTTTCAGAGGTCCCGTATACGCCGTAGGAGGCATCGGCACAGCAAACGTTGCCGTTACCGGAGTTGTTGTATTGGAAGGTGAATTTAATACCCTTTCGTTGGTTTCAAAAGTTCCGTTTCTGTTAAAGTCAATCCAAACTCCAACTCCACCGCTCCACTGAGTGCCGGGCCAGGTTTTAGATACAGAAACTGTATTACCGTTTGTACCCATGATCAAAGTCACAAGACGTGATGGGTCTCCAGCATAACTTATATATTGCGCACCATCTGTTGAATTACTAACCATTGTGGGTGCGCCAATAGGCGCTACAGTAACATTGGAAATATAGAGGTCTACTGTGCTACTTGTGGGATTGGCTGCACAATATGACATTGCGGGTGTAGTAAACTGCACTGGATTAGCAAAAGCTCCCTGAACTGTACCACATATATATGCGACGCGGAATTCATATTGAGTTTGCTCACTTAGCCCTGTCAAAGTATAAGAACTTACTGTTGGAGCTGGAGTTACGGTAGTCCATGCAGCAGCTGGTGTGGTTACCGCTCTCCATTGGAGTACATAAGTTGCACCAGTTGCGGGCATCCAGGAAAGTGTAGCAGTACTAGCGGTTAAATTAGATGCTGTAAGATTCGTTGGTGCCGCGGCTGAACATGCAGGTGGCATAATGAGCTGCACATCATAATCTTCAATTTCGCCCCATGTGAAAGTACCACATGGATTTGGATTACCTCCTTCCTGCAGAACAACTCTCATTCTGGTTTTTAGTGGACCATTGTAAGAAAGTGGCGGCATTGGAACTGCGAAAGTTTGTGAAACCGGCGTCGTTGTATTTGAAGGGGAATTCAAAACTCTTTCAGACGCTTCAAAAGTACCGTTGCGGTTAAAATCGATCCATACACCGGTTCCTGCTGAATAAGTAGAGCCGGTCCATGTTTTTGCAACCGAGACACTGTTACCGGCAGTTCCTATAACCAACTGCACCAGTCTCGCCGGATCATTGGTATAATCTGTATACGCTTGTCCCGTTCCCGTGGAGTTACTTACCATGGTAGGAGCACCCACAGCATTCACAGTAACATTGGAAATATATTCGTAGGTTGTTGTACTTGTTGTACCGATGGTACAATAAGTCAATGACGGTGTTGTAAACTGTACGGGGTTCGAGAAGTTTCCTGGAACGCCGGAACATACGTATGCTACACGGAATTCGTATTGTGTCTGTTCAGTTAATCCCTGTAACAAATGGAAACTCGCGGTTGGAGCCGGTGTTACTGTAGTCCACGGTGCAGCAGGCGTTGTAACAGGTCTCCACTGCAGTATATATGCAGCACCTTGCGCAGGTGTCCAGGAGAGGTTGGCAGTTGTGGTGGTAATACCACTAACGTTAACGGTAGTTGGAGCCGCCGACGTACAAGGTGGCATAGGCTCACTTACGAGCTGTAGTTGTGGAATTGTTGAATACCTACTGCTTGCTGTTGGAGGCGATGCAGGATCTGGATTAACACTATCGCTATAATATAGAATTCCTCTATTGGATCCGGCAGTGTAACTTCCCCAGTTTGCGGTGCAGGAATATCCAGAAGCATTTTCATCAACTGCAATAACAAGGTTGTTTACGCCATCCCAAACAAAAGGTGTAGTTAAGGTTATTTCAACCCAAGTTCCGGCAGTCATATTTGGCAGAGTACCACTGTAAACCTGAGATAACGAAGAATAGGGAACCCAATCTGTGGTCGTAGCAAAGTTGGTCTTATTTGTATTACCCATATAGACCACCCACTGATTGTAGTTGGTCTGCGTTGTTGCTGTAGAATTTACAAAAAATCGGATCTTATTAATGACGGTATTTGTGCCGATAGCACCGGTAAGTTCCGCTGCAGTATACAGTTGTTGGGAATAATTATAACCATAGCATGAGTACACAGGAAGATTTCCCATGCTTGCAGTACCAGAACCGATCTGGCCCGGTGTAAACGGATCTCCGGCTACCCAGGCAGTCTTATCGGACGCTGAACATACAGATCTTACCCACCAGTAGTAAGTGGTTCCGGCTACTAATGGTGTAATATTCGCCGTGGTACCTGGTGTACCAGTTCCTGCAGTCGCTGCCGTAGGGGCGGTATTAACCGTACTATAATAATATTCATACCCTTGCGCAGGCGCAGTAGCAGGTGGAGTCCAACTGATTGTTGCACCAGTTGGTGTTACATTGGACGGTGGCAAAAGAGCAGGAACAAAACATGTAGGAGCCTGCATTACCTGAACCTGATCAAGCAGGATGTCATCGTAAAAATAGGGGTTTGTACCTACATTCTTATCAACTGTAAATCGAAGAGTTACGGTTGCACCTATATAAGAAGCCGGAAGGGGAATACCAACAGTTCTCCACTCATCTAAGTTGGAAGTACTCGCCCAAAGCTGCACCCAGCCTGAACCATCGTTAATATGAAGTTTTAATTCATTATTATCATAAGTAGGAAGAGTACCTGTTGCAGATGTCAGGTGATTTTTGAACCATTCAAACTGAACGAATGGTGCCGTTAGTCCTGTAAGGTTAATTTGTCTAGAAATTAACTCAACGGTATGTTCGTTGTCGTAAGGAGTACTTGCGTCAACCCATGCGTACGTTCCCGCCGGTTTACCGTTATTGGTTGCTCCATAACCAGGTGCTCCACTAAACTTCCACTTAACATTAGCATTTGTGGAAGTGCTTGTTGGATTCTGATTAATCCAGCATGCAGGTAGTGCGCCCGTACTAAAAGGTTCCAGAAAGGGCGCAGCAACAGGAGGACAAGCCTGACCGCTGACCTGTGCTATCCATCCTAAAAGGAAAATTAATAAAAGTTTTTTCATAATAACACTATTTCTATATTATTTACAAATCTAAGATATTTTTAATAGTTAGTATATAAGTTCTTACATTTTTTTATACTTTAATAACGCTTTTCGCTTTTTAGCATTTCCAATCAATAATGACCGTAAATAAGCAGGAACGAAAAAAGCCGCTGCATGAGGTACATACAACGGCCTTCATAAATTGTGAAAATCAATTATTTCTTAATAAACTTCATACTGGTTTTAAAATCACCATCAGTTACACTGATGATATAGTTACCAATAGTAAGACCCGAAACGTTAACCTGGTTACGTTTAATCTGACCACCGCTTACAAGCTGTCCGGCCATATTATGAATCTGGTAAACCGCACGGTCTGAAACCTTTGTAATGTTCAGTACATCAGTAGCAGGGTTAGGGTATATTTTCACTCCGGAATCCTGTACTTCACTTGTAGCCATTGAACCTGTTACTACAACATTGTAATCTTCCACTTCGCCGTAGCCAGGATTAGCACATGGATTAGTAAGGATCGCCCCGGCATTAGATGCGCCGGCAAATATATTTATAACTCTCATCCGAAGAGGCTGCCCTATAACTGCTGTTGTCGGAACAGTGAAGTTAGAAGTAACCACTGATGTGGTGCTTACTGGCGAAGTCATTATTCGTTCTGAATCTTCGAAAGTTCCGTTCATGTTAAAGTCTATCCATGTACTTACCGCGTCAAAATCGGCACCCCCTGATAACCAAGATTTAGTAACTGACAATGTGTACGTATTGCCCTGTACTACATTAATCTGTAAAGCCGGAGTAGCGGTATAATTGGTATACAAACTCGCGGATGAAGTATTATTTACATTGGCCAGTGTTACATTCGAAATATATTCAAACTGAGCATTTTGCGATGCTGCAGGACAATACGTCACTGTAGTTGTCGAAAAAGCTACTGATGGGGAGAAGGGCCCGGGAGTTCCGCTGCAGGTAGCATTAACCTGAACTTCATAATTTGAATTCTGCTGAAGTCCGGAAAGTGTTACCATCGGATTGCTGCTGGTTACCGTAATCCAGGTAGGTGAACCTACAATTCTGTAACGGATTTCATAGGTAGCTCCGTTCATTGCTGTCCAGGTTACAGTTGCACCTGAGCCAGTTACTCCCGATACAGAAACACCGGTAGGAGCAGTTCCGTCACATGCAGCTAGAGGTCCTACCAGAAGTGAACCAACGGCATAAAACACATTATCAATAGCACTTACCCGAACTATTACATTTGAACCTGTAGGAATGCCGGTGAAAACAACATTTTCTGAACCATCATTAGACGTGGAAGCCAAAAGGGTTACCCAAGTGTTGCCGTTATTCGTGGTATAGTCAATCTTTACGTTAGCTACATTATAAGGAGCCGCGTTTGTAGTTGCAACATCCCATGTTAAAGGACCTGCAGTATTATTGAAGCCGGAAACCGATGTTACACGGAAAGGTCCTGCATCACCAACAGCTACACTTTGCTGTGCAAACTGCGTCTGTTGCTGGTTAGACACAGGATGGTTGTCTCGAACTGTTACGCGGAAAGTCTGAGGCCTCGCCACTGTGGATACAGCTTCCCAAAGATTGTTGCTGTTATTCAGAACACCAGCAAGCACAGAAGACAGCCTTGGAAAATATCTGGTTGGACTTGCGGTGGGCGGCATAGACCGGAAAGATGGTCCTGTAGTATTGTTTCCTAAGTTTGCAGCCGTCGTAGCGGTTGAACCGTTATCGAACTGTTCCCAGGTATATGTCATAGGGTTATTCTCTGGGTCTGTTGCTACTGCAGTTAATGCAAATGCAGTCCCCTTTGGAATTGTATAGCTTGGCAGAGCTTGAATAACCGGCGGGTTATTTGTTATATTGGTTTCTACATCGCAGGTCTTGGACATAAGGTTGTTCTGAATCTGCTGGATAGAGATAGCATGAAAGTAAGGGTCAGAATTATTCTGAACGTTTTGATTGGTAATACCTGCATATCCCATTATAGTAGACCCGGATCCCGGTTCCATACTACTTCCACCCCCTTGAATCTGATGGGTAAAAGTATGAGTACCTGCAAGCTGATGTCCCATTTCATGAGCTACATAGTCAATATCAAACGAATCACCCATTGGTTGTCCACTTCCAGGTGAAGTGTAAGCAGAACCTTTTCCATTTGGCTGCGCTATAGTTGGATTAACGCATATACAACCTATACATCCTGCATTGCCGCCGCCACCATTACTTCCGAAAAGGTGTCCTATGTCATAATTTGCATTTCCAACAACATTAGTGAGTGTTTGCTGCAACTGTCCGTTCCAGGCATCCATTCCTCCAGGTGCAGGTGCGTTCCACGCATCATAAGGATCTCCGGCTGGGTTTGTATAAATAAGCTGTGGATAGTTCTGAAGCAACAGCCTTAGCGCCAGATCTTTTTCAAATACAAAATTCACCCTTGTAAGTGTGGCATTCATTTGTGCAAGCGCCTGACTTACACCGCCAAAGAAATTCGTGTATTCTGCTGTAGTAGAAAGTGCCAGTCTTAGGGTACGGAACTTTTTATCCGAAGTTTTGGAAAAATCTGCGGGATTATGCGCAAAGGATGTCGCACTGCTGAACATTTGCTCCATCTGCTTTTTCACCATTGGGCTTTCCTCGGTAGTACAAAGGAAACTTCCGTCTCCCGATTTCCCGGTCTTTGGATGAACTTTAAACAGCGATTTGGATTTGTCTGCCGGAGTTATAAACTGATAATAACCATTAGACTCGATAGATGACTGGAAATCGTCTCCGGCCACACTGAATCTGATCAGTTTTGACGGATCGTCAATACCCACACCGGCATAAGAACCAAGACCGTATTGATCGGCAAGCTCTTTTACCACAACAGGCGCACTGTATACATTAAATCTTTCAGTCTTACCACCCAGTACAGGAATGGAAATTACAACCGGGGAGGCATAATTCCCGGATTCTTCCGCATTGGCCAGCTGGGCCTTAATCTGTTGCAGGTTCAATACATAAAATTCCTCTCTGACCGAGGCGTTTATAACTCTGTCTCCTTTTGGTGGTGCCTTCTTCCACTGTGCAAAAGTGCCGGAAGACAAACCCAGGAGAATCAAAAACGTGAAAAGTTTCTTCATGACTCTATTAAATAATTTGAACAAAATTAATTCTTTTTCACAATTAACCATATGTAAAATAACAAAACTTTGTGATTGCGGTACTACAATTACGTTACAGCTAAAAGTCATGTTTGTGAGAAAGAGTTACGTCAGGCGAGTGGAGAGACCTGCGCTGCTATTAAAATATTTCGGAGCAGAGCAAAAAAAATATCCCCAAATAAATTTGAGGATATTTATACTATTAATAAGAATATTATCTTTTTATAAACTTCACATTTCCTGAGAACTCACCGTCACTCACAGTAATGATATAAGCGCCGGTAGCCAGGCCGGAGACATTCACCTTATTATCCTGAACCTTTCCTTTAGCAACCACCTGTCCTATGGAACTGTAAATGGTATACAAAGCCCGGTTTGAAACTTTTGTCACATTCAGAACATCTTTTGCCGGATTGGGATACACTTCAAACTGTGCCTGAAGTGCTTCAGAAGTTGCCAGGTTTGAACTGAGTTTGAAAATGGTTCTGTCTTCATCTTCGAAAGAACCACCACTGTAAATTACAGTAGTACCATCCTGAGATTTGATATCAAAGTATCCTGCTCCGTAACCACTGTTTATTCCGTCGCCGAAACTGTCAAAAATTTTGAAAGTATAACAGTCATTTAACGGTAAAGTCCATGTCTGGGTTATCAAAGCCGGCATAGTGGGAGATGTGTCTGCGTAGGGACCTCCGGAGTACAGTATGGTACCCGCACCGTTTCTAATTTCCCAGCTTGTTTCATCCCCATAAATATCCTGCTGCAGTCTGAAAACTACAGTTGTGAAAGGATACACCGGAGCACCAAATGCTTTGGTATCAGTATTATTGGTTGCGCGCTGATCAGCAACTCCATTTACTGTCTGTATACTTGCAGATACAGAGGTTAAAACGGTTCCTGTGGGTATAGAAACAGTTACAGTACTGGATTTATCCTGAAGGAGTGAGCCTGTCCAGTTATAGACCTGGTTTGGACCACCGTTAAAGCTGTAATTGATTACCGCAGAAGACAGAGTAGATGTACCTCTGTTATAGATTGTCAGTTTGAATTGGTTTGTTATTATATCGCAACCTGCTCCTGCGCAAACATTTTCAATTTTAACCTCCGCATCGTTTGGGAAAAGTGCAATAGGAACATCCTTTGTAGACGTTTTTAATGAAGCTCTTCTTGGGGAATTGTTCATCACAGCAACTATTCTGGCCTTCTGGTCGTTGGTGAAAATATTCATGCAGAAGTCATTTGTATAATTCATATAATTTCGAACCATATCCAGACCGGGGCTGGACGGGCAGGAATCCTGCAGGTCATTACAATTATACTGCGCATTTCCGGCGCTTGATGAGTTGGGAGTATCATTACAGAAATCATCTACCGTACAGCCACCGTCACCCCAAAGATGTCTAAGCCCAAGAAAGTGGCCTACCTCATGAGTCATTGTCCGTCCCAAGTCAGAGCCCGGCATCAGGTTAAAAGTACCGTCATTAAAATCGGAACTTCCAAATGCCCTGTAACCGGCAACTACACCGTCAGAATTTGCTGCTCCACCGTTGCCCGGCATACCAGCCAGACCTGAACCGCTCGGGAATTGCGCATAACCGAGTAGACCCTGAACTGAAAAGTTTACTGTCCACATATTAAGGTAGGAGTTGGGATCCCAAATTGTCTGCGGTTTCACTTTTACATCCACATCATCCGGGTTCCACGAAGTTTGGCAAAGATTCACACGGTCAATACCGTTGGTCGGATTTCCATTTGGATCCACCTTTGCAAGTGCGAACTGGATCATAATATCTGCACCTACCGGGTCAGTATTATCTCCTCTACTGCCAAAAACCTTGCGGTAATCATTATTCATAGCCGTGATCTGAGAGATCACCTGGTTATCACTGATATTAGCCTGAAATCCTACCGGCTGACCGCTGTGGATAACGTGAACAACAACGGGGATTGTGATAATTCCGTTATTTTGCGATTTATCCATTTTTGCTTTCTCCACCAATGGCGCCAGCCAGGCTTCGAACTGTGCGTCAGTCATTCTTCCCGGATCCTGAGCCTGAAGCCTTGCCTCGTACTCTGTAGATGCACACTTTACCACTGCCGGATTTTCCTGTATTTCATTATTGGTGTATTTTTTGCCAAAAATAACTACATCTGAATCAGCTTTTGTGCGCGTTTGAGCTTCCGCAGTGGACACACCCAGAAAAAACGCCGACAGAAAAATTGATTTCAGTAAAGACCTTTTACTCATAATTAGTTGTACTTTTATCAAATATTAAATTTATTTTAAAGATTTGCGAAAATACAGATTATTTTTAATTCAGGGATCAATAATTTAAAATAAAGCGATATTACATGAATATTTATTATAAAATAAAGAAAATTATGACTTACCTAAAAACCGGCCTGCTGCTGACTCTTTCTTTTATAACCCTGCAGTGCAGTGCCCAGAAAAAGGTTGATAAAAAGAATCACACTGCCTTAAGCAGTGCCGTTACTAAAATGAATATCCAGAAAATTGTACTGGAGGAAATGACCCGGGGATCACGCAGGATGGTTACGATTACTCCTACATCGAAAATCGTGGAAGTGAACAGACAGGTAAAACAGGTAGCTACTCAGACTGCGGAATGGACCGCGATACTTGAGAATTTGTCGGCTGAAAAACTTTCGCGCCTGGAAACATTTGAAGCACCAACTACAAAACGTTATTATGACGGTGCCTTTTCGGCAGACATTAAAATTACTGCAGGAGATAAAGTTTACACCAGCCAAAGTTTTGATTCGGGCACTCCACCGAATGAAATTTCCGAATTCTACTTCTCAGTTGCCAAAAACTTTAAAGACAGATAAATTAAAACGAATAAGCAATATTCCACATATAACCCATATTGAATTTCCCGGAACTTCTGCCGAAGCCGGGAATAATCATAGGTTTAATATCTTCCTGCGTAGTAGAGTACAGAACATATTTGGGCTGTACATTTACATCAATGTAGAAATTACTGTCGAATAACTGTACCCTACCACCTGCGTGGCCTTCAATCCAATAAGAAGATTGTGCCGATGATGGAAAAGCAACAGATGATGTGCTTCCTCCAAAACCGCGTACCGGAACAGCACGGTATTCCTGAGTGTAAAAAGATGCAGCTGCTTTTCCGCCAACGTAAAAACCGTTGAGAGGATTTTCAGGATCTTTCATCAACCTATATAATGTACCTATTTTAACAAACGGTCCGTTCACCTCAGCATCGTATCCGTTCTTTATATAAATGTTTTTCTCAAAACCTGCATCCGCTACGGCATGCAGTTCGCGGTTCAGTCGGGAAGATACAAAGCCCTGGAATACCTGACGGTCCGTGAAAAAGGAAAGTCCCGCACTAAGCACATCAACCCCAACCACAAAATTCGGACTGTATTTCCACTTTGACTTCTCAGCTGGTGCAATCTCCTGTGCAGAAATACCAATAAACAGAAGGCTAAAAAAGTAGGAAAAGGTGAGTTTTGCTTTCATTTACTATTTCATTTTGGGCAGTTTCAACGGCTAATACAGGATTCGGGGCCTGCAAAGTGGCAGAAAGACCTGTATAAAGTCGTCTTATACCGCACGCAGGGGATACATATTCTGAAGTTGTAGTATAGTTCAACCTAATCTGTGATAAATTGCCGGTACTGGACGTGGCCACATAGATGTCCGTAAAAGGAACATCTTCTACCCTCAGCGGAAGCATGAGGGAATCTGTGGCTACCGTATTCTGCACCACAGCTACGGGACCGGCACCATAATCCACCGCCACAAATACGGAATCCAGCGTTCGCGGCTTTCCGGTTGCAAACGTTTTAAATTTGATTTTTACCTGGGGTGTACCTTCCCCATCCGTGCAGATATCATCGTCTGTACTACAAGAGAAGAACAAAAACAGAGACGTCAGCAATGTAAGGAAGATTTTCATTTAGCTCCGGGGGTTAAGTGCCTTCTCCAAACGGTACAGAAGATCATCATAGTGATACTTGGTTAAAGCGTCACTTGCTGTCTTTGTCTTCAGTTCATTTTTCAGTTCATTCAGTACGCCACGCACAATAGCTTTAACATCTGAGTTGTCTGATACAGCTACCGACCTGCCGGGTCTGCCGGAACCGGATGTAGGTTTGCTGTTCAGCAGTGAGAGCATTGACTCCACGTAATTACGCTGAAAATTTCTGCGGTACAAATCGGTTTTCCCACTGAATATCTCAGCTTTAAGGTCATTCATATATTCTGCCACCGGATATGCATTCTGCTCAGTAGCCTGCGTTTGGTACATCATCTGCAAAACACTCGCACTAAGAATCCTGTTAAGGACAGTATTCTGAAGACGCTCCACTACTTCCACAGGAGATGTTCCCGTTTTCTCAAATATCTCATTTCTTACAAGCCACTGGGGAGTTTCGAAAATGTTTGTGCTGAGAAATTTCAGTGCTTCCTTCTGGTCTTTTCGGGAAACGGCTTCATACACGGCACCTTTTTGTTCTATCGTTTTAGGTGTTTCCATCTGTCCTCCAATGTATTTTGACACATGACCCAAATATCTGCTGAACTGTGTAGTTACCTGATCATACATCGTGCTCAGGTCACTGTAACCTTCATTAGGAGTAGCGGTCCAGTTGTCAAGGTTCTTCACGATGCGTCCGAGGTTCTTAATTCCATAGGTTCCTGCCAGCATGGGATTGTCGCCTATCTGCTCACTCTGCAAACGCGGATCAAATGGGTTGCTTTCGGTACCGAACCAAAGCCTTGGATCCTTCATCTTATCCATCACCCATTTGTTCAGGTGTTCTTTTTCTTTTTCAGGCGAATTATACTGATAGAAACGGCGGTAGCCCCACTCTATAGCCCAGTTATCATAATCGCCGATACGCGGCATTATGCCACTGTCCGGAATTCTGTCTTCAGGCTGCGCCACATAGTTGAACCTGGCGTAATCCATAATGGAGGGAGTATGACCGTTTTTCTCCAGCCAGTTTTTATCTCTGAGTTTTTCTACCGGTACCGCGGCACTTGATATGAAGTTGTGTCTCAGTCCCAAAGTGTGACCTACCTCATGAGCTGAAACAAAACGGATCAGTTCGCCCATGAGTTCATCATCAAAATTCATCCTGCGTGCACGTTCATCATTTGGTGAAGCCTGAATGAAATACCAGTTACGCAGCAGGTTCATTACATTATGATACCAGTTGATGTGGCTTTCCAGAATCTCACCGGTACGCGGGTCCGAGATTGAAGGGCCTGACGCATTTGGTACATCTGAAGGCTTGTAAACAATAGCTGAGAAACGCGCGTCTTCCAGACTCCATTCCGGATCTTCTCTGGCATTTGGAATTTTCGCATAAACTGCGTTCTTAAAACCGGCTTTCTCAAAAGCCTTCTGCCAGTCGTTAACACCCTGCATCAGGTAAGGCACCCATTTCTTCGGTGTTGCAGGGTCTATGTAGAATACAATTGGTTTTGCAGGTTCCACCAACTCGCCTCTCTTATACTTTTCCAGATCCTGAGGTTTTGGCTCCAGCCGCCATCTCTTGATCAGTGAAATCCTTTTTACTCCCTGCGGATCCAGATCGAAGTCTGTATAGCCAACAGTAAAATAACCAACTCTCGGGTCAAAGTATCTGGCCTGCATCTTATTTTCAGGAAGCATTACGAGAGATGAGTTAATTTCCACCGTGTAATTTCCGCTTACTGTAGGCTTTTCTACGCCCGGTGGAAATGTGACATCGCCCAGTGTACGCGCAAAAGTCTTGGTCGTATTTATTTCCAGATTGTTCGGGAAAGACTTTATGAAGTTGATAAATGATTTATCTTTTTGGAAAGCTCCTACTTTAAACCTCTTCTTCATGCCTGCGTCAAATGAAACCAGTTCATTATCCGCATTTACCAGATCGGTAACCTCTACAACGAATGACTTTTTATCCTTTCCGTAAGCTTTGATGTCGAAGGCGTGAATAATTGCCTGCATATTGTTCCGCATCACCGAATTATACATCTGAGATGTTGAGTCAGAGGCGTAGTCAGCATAGGAAATTGAGCGCACAAAAAGCTTATCCTGCGGACCTTTTTCAAAAGTGATCAGGTTTTGGGCAATCTGGTCGCCGGCATAACCAGTGGTTCCGGAACGCATACCGGCAGCCGCCTTGGTAAGACGGGTAACCAGAAGAAATTCTTTTGCAAGTACCTTTTCCGGAATTTCGAAATAATACTTTTCTTCAACCTTATGAACGGTGATGGCCCCGGCATCCGAAATGGCTTTGGCAGTAATAACGTCCTTATATGGCTTTACAGTTTCTTTCTTTTTGTCCTTGGCAGCGGTATCCGGCTTCTTTACGGTGGCCGTGTCTGTCTTTACAACCAGGGTGTCGCGTTCCTGGGCAGCTGAAAATGAAAAGGCTGAAGTTACAAGGGTGAGTATGAAGAAGTTCTTAAGAATCATTAAATTTTATATTTGGCTAAAGATAGAAAATTATACTAAGACGGACCGGCATCCTTTAGTCCTCAGTGAATGCAGTTATATGCGCTCCAACAGTGCGATATTCTCTACATGGTGCGTCTGCGGGAACATATCCACCGGCAGGATCTTTACCAGGCGGTACTGATCCTTCATCAAAGCAAGATCGCGGGCCTGGGTGGCAGAATTGCAGCTTACATACACAATACGCTGAGGAGCAAGTTTCAGGATCTGCTCCACCACCTTCTGGTGCATACCGTCGCGCGGCGGATCGGTGATGAGCACATCTGCCGGTGGATGATTGGCCAGGAATTCATCATTGAAGATATCCTTCATATCGCCACAGTAGAAGGTACAGTTTGAAAGACCGTTCAGTTCGGCGTGCTCCTTTGCCGCGGCAATAGCTTCGGGTACCGACTCGATGCCGATAACCTGTTTTGCGTTGCGTGCAACATACTGGGCAATAGTTCCGGTCCCTGTGTAAAGGTCATAAACGACTTCATGACCCTGCACGTCGGCAAACTCCAGCGTTTTGCGGTACAGCTCCAGCGCCTGACGGTAATTGGTCTGGAAAAAGGATTTGGGTCCGATCTTAAATTTCAGGCCGTCCATTTCCTCCATCAGGAAACCGTCGCCGGAATAGATAATCACTTCCTGATCGTAAATGGAGTCGTTCTGTTTGCTGTTTATTGTATAAACCAAAGTTTTAATTTGGGGGAATTCCTTCAGCAAAAATTCAAAAAGTTTCTCCCGGTTTTCCTTTTCTTCGCGGAAGAGCTGGAAAAGCACCATCCACTCTCCCATTGAATTCTGGCGCAGCATTAAAGTGCGCAGAAAGCCCTGCTGACTTTTTACATCAAAAAAATCCAGACCGTTGACAGCGGCATAGTTGCGGACTGCCAACCGGATGTCGTTGGAAGGTGGTTCCTGAAGCCAGCATTCCTTAAGGTCCAGGATTTTGCTCCACATGCCGGGAATATGAAAGCCAAGTGCATCGCGGCTGCCGAAATTCTCCTCGGAACTGATTTCAAACTGGGTCAGCCAACGGGCGTTGGAGAATGAAAACTCCATTTTGTTGCGGTAAAAGTATTGCTCCGCACTGCCCAGGATAGGGAGGGTTTCAAAGTCCTCAATGCCACCAATCCTTTTAATATGGTTAAAGACCTCATCCTGTTTAATGTCCAGTTGCTTTTCGTAGGAAAGATTCTGCCACTTGCAGCCGCCGCATACGCCGAAATGGATGCACTTGGGTTCCACGCGGAAAGGCGAACGTTCCAGTATTTCTACGGTTTCGGCTTCAAAGTAATTGGATTTCGCTTTTTTCACGCGCGCGTTTACGCGGTCGCCAGGAACTGCGCCCGACACGAGCACGGTTTTGCCCTCTGCGGTACGGCCTATAGCAACGCCTTTGGCACCTGCGGAAACAAGCTGAATATTTTCGAGTATCTGATTTTTTCTTCTGTTTTTAGACATGCAGCAAAAGTACGCTTTTGGAATAAAAAAACCGCCGGCCGGAAGAAAGGTTATCACAAGTGTCTTTCTCTCATTCTTGGTAAAAGTTAGAGGTTTACTATTTCTATACCCTATTGCTCCGAAGAACTCATGGTAAAAACGTGTCACAAAGAGTCCAGCGGGCTTTTGATCTGCGCTTTGGAAAGGTCGGTAACGTGTGTATAGATTTGGGTGGTCTTAAGGGAACTGTGCCCCAGGAGATCCTGGATGAATCGAATGTCGGTGCCGGTTTCCAGCAGATGGGTGGCAAAGCTGTGGCGCAGACCATGGATGCCTATTTTTTTCTTTATTCCGGCTTTCTCCAGGGCTTTTTTAAAGACGGCCTGTACCGACCGCGCAGCATACGCAGCGCCCGCCTGCCCTTCAAAAAGGTAGACTTTGGGCTGGTACACCAGGTAGTAGTTCCGCATATCGGTTAGCAGGCTTTCCGGCAAGAGCGTCAGGCGGTCTTTTTTACCTTTTCCCTGTTCTATTCGCACGAGTTTTTGGCTGCTGTCAATATCTCTAAGTTTAAGCGCGACAACCTCGCTTACCCGCAGGCCAATCCCATAGCACACCTGGAGCATTAGGCGGTGTTTGGGGTTTTCAGTTACTTCAATAATTTTCCGGACTTCTGTTTTGGTGAGCATTTTTGGAAGGGCCTGCTTCTTTTTAGGCCGCGGTATGTCAATAAACATACGTTCACGGTGCAGTACCTGTTCGAAATAGAATTTCACAGCATTGATGCGGGTGTGAATTTCGCTTTCGGAAAGCTTAAGTTTCCCGTGGCAGTACAGGAAGTAGGCGCGCAGCCGCTCCGGGGTAAGGTCTTTCACAGGATGACTTTTGAGAACATAAAGCAGTTGAGCAAATGCGGTGCTGTAGGTGCGGGCGGTATTCGGGCTGTAACCCTTAAGCAGAAGGTGCTCCTGGAAGCGTTTGTATTCCGGAAGATTGAGGAGATGAATTTGGGTGAGTACCGCTTTTCCGGTAATTTGCAGGGGCATATTGAACAGCTGGCGGTGGTAGCGGTTATCAGTCACATACCATTTTTTATTGGTGGCCGACCAGCGTGCCTTGGTGTGCGACCGCAGACAGGCAATCATTTCAGCGTTTTTTTCGAACTGGATCCATATCACATTTTTCCCCTCATGGGTACCTTCGAAAAAGCGATATCTTTTGTCTGAAAAGTCCATATACCCTATGCGCATTTTGGATATGTTAATATTTCCAAAAAAACCGGGTTATTCAATCGTTACAATATAAAATGCGCACTTCAAATATAAGCATAAAGCTGTAATATTCCGATAGTTATTGGAGTATATTGATTTTTTAACAAAAAACTTTAGGACATCAGATAATATACATATATTTACGTGTTATCTGCCATTTTATCAAGTGTGCGTTGGAACAAAATTGAAGCTGAAAATAAAAATCTAATTCGTAAAATGAATTTTGAAAATCCTCTTTTTCTTTTACCGATTTTAGTTGGGCCAATTTTTATGATTGCAGGAATTGTAATGTTATTATTTCCTCCGAAAAAAATTAATTATTTGTATGGTTATCGGACAAAGAATTCAATGAAAAACATTAACAATTGGAATTTTGCCCAAAATTACTCTGCTAAAATTATGATTTGGTCAGGCTTTGTTTTTTCTTTGACTTCATTAATTGGAATTAATATTAAAGGAAATGAATTTATTCAGTTGATTATTGCGTTATGTTTAATGTTTTTATTGTGCGCAATTATCTTCTATCTGACTGAAAGAAAATTGAGACAAAAATTTGAATAAAAACGGCAGATAACATCGTATTGGCAATAGTGCGGAGGAATCGCTAGTTTAACGATTTTAGATTTTCCGAAGATTAGTTAATAATAGAAAGTTTCCGCGTTAAAGCCGCACCATCGCCAATACGCAAACCGTTAGCTGCAAGTTTATTACGTAACACTTTTTAAAACAAAAAATGAAAAAATTTAAACGATTTTTTTTGACACTATTATTTTTGGGAATTTTATATTTTCTAACTTCTTATTCAACTGAAAGTAAAAAATATGAAATACTAAACGAAATATTTACAGATACAGAATTCAAACCTGAAAAGATTTGTATAATAAAAGAGAGTACCGATTTTGATAAAGAAATTTTTAACGAATTTGAATTTTACGACTTACTTTCAGTTTACAGTCAATTTGCAAATCAAAGTGCCAAAACAGATTTAAAAATAGATGACAAAATTCAAGAAAATAAAATTTCTGACACAAAAATAATTACGGATTGTAGTACTAAAATAAAAAAAATAAAAATAGATGAAAAAACTGAAAGATGGGGAACAAATTCAAATGCACAAATCTCACTGCCAGTCTTATCAATTGATAAAAAAACTGCAATAATTCAAATTAGTAATAATTGTGGAATGTTGTGTGGCGACACACATCTTTTCGTTTTCAAAAAAATCAATGGAAAATGGAAAGTAATAAATAAAAAAATGCTTAGAATAAGTTAGAAAAAAACCTGCAGCTAACAAGGGTTTTGCGTCAGGCGGGCTGAAGTGCAAAATTCAACGGTAGTTTTTCAATTAAATTTTAGTAATAATATCAGCTTTTGTGCTTCGAAATCCCGCCCGAACGCAAAGCCCCGAAACGATGTGCAAAAGTTTCCGCTCCGCTCCAACTTTTGCACATCGAAGCGCGGATTACATCCGCAGCTGTGTCAAAGCGTTTTCGCTGTCGCAAAAACCTTCAACACATCTGCGGATTGGCAAAATTCCCTCAGGAAAGCAAGCTTTCAGAGGAAACTTCGCCAATCCGCGCTTCGTTGGCCACAATTATAAAAAACTGACAGACAATGGATATACTTAATTTGATAGTTGGATTATTCATGATTGGGATTGGATTTTTAGTTAAATCCGCACCCGAATTGATTGCGGGATATAACACTATGCCCAAAGACAAAAAGAAAAATGTTGACATTGAAGGTTTATCGACTTTTATGCGCAATGGATTAATCATTATAGGATTGTCAATTATAATCGGATATTATTTATTCAAATGGATTGGTTTTACAATGATTGCCAATTCAATGATTTTGATAGTGACTTTAGTCGGGGTAACAATTTTGGTTATAAATGCTCAGAAATTTGACAAAAACAAGACTAAGAAATCTAAACTGACATATTTTATTCTTGGATTGGTATTTTTATTCGTGATTGGGGTAATAACTTATGGATTTATCCCTTCAAAGACAATTTACGATAATGATACGATTCGATTTTCAGGAATGTACGGATTTGATATAAGTATTGGCGAAATTGATAATGTTGAGCTTTCTAATGAATTACCGACAATTAAAATGCGGACTAATGGATTTAGTTTCGGTAATATCAAAAAAGGGTTTTTCAAGCTTGATAAATTTGGCAAAAGTAGATTGTTAATTCATTCTGATTTATTTCCATATTTGATAATGACCAAAAATAATGGGGACAAAATTATCATCAATTTCAAAGATAAAATTGAAACAGAAAAGACATTCAACAAGATTAAAACAATGATAGACAAATAAATAACTGTGGCCAACACACAATATAGCCAATAAGGGTTTCAGAGGTATGCGAAGGTTTGTAGCCCGCTTCAACTTTTCGTGTAACTTGACTGGAAATCGCCCGCAAACCCTTACTGGCCATATTGTCAAACGATGTGCAAAAGTTTCCGCTCCGCTCCAACTTTTGCACATCGAAGCGCGGATTACATCCGCAGCTGTGTTAAAGCGTTTTCGCTGTCGCAAAAACCTTCAACACATCTGCGGATTGGCAAAATTCCCTCAGGAAAGCAAGCTTTCAGAGGAAACTTCGCCAATCCGCGCTTCGTTGTACGCAATTTAGATAAAAGTGTCACCAAAAGAAAAATGAATATAAAATCGCTTATTTTTTTCTCAGCATTCGTTGTTTTTTCCTGTGATAAAAAGCGAGATTTACTAACAAAACCTGACACTAATAATTATTGGGATGAACTAATAATTGAAACTAGATTTCAAAAACTAACGATTTCAAAATTTTCTGATTCCGCAGAGTTTGAAAATATCATATTCAGCAAGGAAGTTTATAATATTCCGCCTAAATATGAGATTGAAAAAACTGAATTACAAAAACTATTTTTTACTAAAGCAGAGAAAGACAGTTTATCCAAATTCATTTATCAAGCTATAACTACTCCTGAATTTACAAATCGTCTTGCAACGGGTTATGTTGGAAACGTTAAATTTAGTTATAAAAAAGAAAATATGAATTTAACTTGTGAATATAAATCTGTGGGAGACTGGACAGAAGTCTCTGAAAACACCCATAAAATTTTTATTATAATTAATTCAAGAATTCCAATATCGCGACAATAAACTGCGTACAACAAAGTATTTCTAATAGCGGGGTTGAAGTTTACATCATGAAGATTTTCGTTAGTTGTTCTTTTTGTTATATTTACAAAAACCCGTTATCATAATCCCCGCCAACAGAAATACCCAAATTGTACGCAATTATGAGAACTCCGACCGAAACATATCTACAGAAGGCTTGGTCTGACCCATTGGGCAATGTGACAATTGACGACGTAAAAACTGCTATTGAAGAAATTCAAGAAATGGATGAGGAACACGGTGCTTTCTGGGTGGGAGTTATTTATGACGAGGAGAACGTTTTAGAAACGAGTAAAGACTTGAACGTAATCGCAGTATTTTCAGATGACCCAGAAGTTCAATTTAGAAAGCAAGCAGACAACTGGACACAGATAGAAAACTTATATAGTATGTTTTTAAAAGGCGACCTAGAAGCAGTAAAGACCGCATTGAAAAATGAAGAATAACTGCGTACAACAAATAGTATTGCGCTATTTTTCAACCCACATGGGCGACACGCACAGCGCAAACTATAATCGATGTGCAAAAGTTTCCGCTCCGCTCCAACTTTTGCACATCGAAGCGCGGATTACATCCGCAGCTGTGTTAAAGCGTTTTCGCTGTCGCAAAAACCTTCAACACATCTGCGGATTGGCAAAATTCCCTCAGGAAAGCAAGCTTTCAGAGGAAACTTCGCCAATCCGCGCTTCGTTAGCAGAAATGTTAAAACGAGATTCCGTATGAAATATGTTTTCACAATTATCCTTCTGATTATTGCAACCGTAGGTTGTGAAAAGAAAATTAATTCTAATGAGGCAGATTTGGTAAAGTTTGGTTATTATCCACCCTTTATTCAGCATTTTGAAATCATTGCGAATCTGGGTGACAAATCTCTCATATTTTATAATCCCTCGAAATATTCGATTCCTCCGCCTCCTCCTCCGCACAAAGATGCAAATGATAAGGAATTAGAAAGAAGAAGAATTGAACATCAGCAATTCATACACGATAATCCAAAATTGGAACCTGAATATTTAGAATTAAATGAAGAAGAGATAAAGGCCATTCAAAAAATTATTACTTCTTTCAAAGAGAATGATTTTAAAGAGGACCAAAAAGGATATCCCGTAATGGATGGCGCAAACACTAATACAGTAATTGTGTTAAACGATCATCGAATCTATTCTATTGGTGGTTATGAAGGAACGAATAATACAAAAAAAGAACATGAACTAACGTCAAAATTATTCAGCTTATTTAAACTGAAGAGCAAATCTAGAATAAATAGGCAATTTATTCAAAAACTTGAGAAAAGATAACACTTCTGCTAACCTGGTATTTCTATTAGCGGGGTTAAAGTTTACATCATGAAGATTTTGCTAATTGTTCTTTCTGTTATATTTATAAAAACCAGTTATCTTAATCCCCGCCAACAGAAATACCCAACCGATGTGCAAAAGTTTCCGCTCCGCTCCAACTTTTGCACATCGAAGCGCGGATTACATCCGCAGCTGTGTCAAAGCGTTTTCGCTGTCGCAAAAACCTTCAACACATCTGCGGATTGGCAAAATTCCCTCAGGAAAGCAAGCTTTCAGAGGAAACTTCGCCAATCCGCGCTTCGTTAGCAGACATTTTAAAAGACAACTCTCGATATGAAAAAATTTTTATCATTAACATTATTTTCCTTTTTTATTCTTAATTGCAATGCCCAAAAGATGTATATTAAAGATAATAATCTTAAGCGTGCTTTAATTGAACAAATTGACAAAAACTCCAATGGAGAAATAGAAGAAAGTGAAGTTTTGGAGACAAAAAAACTTAGACTTGACGAAAAAAATATTTCTGATATTTCTGGACTTGAAAAGTTTAAAAATTTGACTTATCTAAATTTAAGAAAAAATCAAATTTCGGATTTTTCAAAACTTAACAAGTTAGAAAGTTTAGAAGAATTAATAATTGGTGATAACAAAAACGTTGAAAAACTTAATCTTAAAAATCTAAATAATCTTGTTGGGCTTTATGCATTCAGACTTGGTTTAAAAGAAATAAAACTAAATTCATCAAAGATTAAAAATTTATACTTGCAGGACAATGAATTTTTAAAATTTGAAACAAAAAAATTCCCTGAATTATATACATTAAATTTGGACGGTTGCAAACAATTAACAGAATTAGATCTGACTCAAAATCCTAATCTTGGACAGATTTACCTTTTAAATACTGCAATAAAAAAACTAAATGTTGCAGGAAATCCTGTTTTGAAAACTATGTATATAGAAAATGAAGTTGAATTATTAAAAAACAAAAATCAAGAAAGATTAAAACCAGCACCAATAATTATTCAAAACTAAAAACGTCTGCTAACAAGGGTAACCGTTGCACAACTTCAAACTTCAGCGTCTAGTTCTTGGAAACCTATAAAAACAACCTCTTTTAAAGCGATTTAAGAGAGGTTTTTGTTTTTGCCGGTGAAAGTTTTCGGATTTTCCGGTGGCTTAAATTTGAACAGGTGAAGCCGTGGCGAGGAGGTACCGCCAAACCCAAACTTCCCTTTTGGAAGGTTCATGATTTGAATGTTGCGGTGAATTTTGCGGGTAATAAACTTCAGGTATTTTTTCAGGTTGTAGGTCAGCGCAGCCATCAGGACGTGTTTGTTGGCTTGACTCATGCCGCGGGAATTAATCCGTTTCATGTTGTGATGGTTGATGAGGGTTCCCAGCACCGGCTCTACGCGCGAACTCCGCCGCTTGGTAAGGAAACGTGTGTAATTGGGATCGCGCCGCAGTTTTTCGTGCATTTCATCGTACAGGGGTTTGTGGATGCTGTCTTCTATCTTCTTGAACTTCGTGACCTTGCCGCAACACTCCGCTCTCAGCGGGCAGTCACTACAGGCGCGCTCGCTGCTGCGGTAACTCTTCTTTCGGTAACCCTTGCTGTCGGTCAGGATTCTTTTGAAGGGCAAAACGGCATGGTTTCCGCCTTTTTGGGTGCAGCGGTAATAATCTTCTTCTTCACTTTCTCCTTTTACAAATTCAAACCCTTCCCGCTCGGGCTTGTATTGCCCGAAGTTTGGGATGTAGGCATTGATGCCTCTTTCTTTGCAGTACTTTAAAGACTCGCCGCTGCTGTAGCCGGCATCGGCTAGGACTTCTTCGGTCTGCATTTGGTTAAGGGAAAGATTTTCAAGCGTCTGGTTCATAATCTCCGGGAAGATCACGCTGTCTTTGCTGCCCGAAGTACTCGCGCAGGCGCCGGTAATTACATGATGCGCATCGTCCACAGCCAGCTGTCCGGAATAATTTAATTGGCGTGCTTTACCGGGTTTTACCGAGATTTTCGCATCGGGATCGGTTGGGCTGTAATGGGTGTGGTTGCTCAGGTATTTGGGGCGGATGGTATTGCCGTCCTCGTCTTTTCTTTCGCTTCTATTGTTGCCGGGCATGCCTTTGTAGGCTTCTTCTTTCCAGGCGTGGTGCTGCTCCACCAGTTTCTTTCGGGTGGATGTGGTTTTAAATTCGCTGTTTTCTTCCAGCTCATCCACGAACGCCGAAGCATCCTCCAGAACTTCTTTTTCCACCAAAGAGTCCATACTTGCATTGGCTTTGATGAAGGCCGAGTCCACGGCCTGCCGTTTGCCCCGGACCATTCCTTTCTCCACACAAAGCGAAAGGACTTTCCTGAAGAGTTCCAGAAAAAGTTCCTCACCAAAAAGCTGCCGTGTACGGCTCAGCGTGGAATGCCAGGGAAGTTCCTCGTCCAGGTCATACCCCAGAAAGAGGCGCACATCCAGGCTGTTGCTGCAATACCGCAGTAAAGCCCGGTCGCTGTTGATGTTGTTGAGATAGCCTACCAGCAGGATCTTAAAGAAAACCACGGGATCAATGCTGGCCTGACCTTCTTTCCCGTAATAGTTTCTGGTGGCTTTGTAGGGAAAATCCAAACCGAGTTCAGACTGGATTTTCCTGTAGAAATTATCTTCCGGCACCAAGGCGTCCAGACTGAGCTGATAGAAGATCTTCGGTGTGAATTTTTTCTTTCCCTGCATAATTAAAATTAGAAAAAATATTCTGCATATACAACTGTTTTTCAACTATTTATAACAATATAAATGCGGTTTAAGCTGCAGTCCACCCTTTTTAAGTATATTTGATTGAAGTTGTGCAACAGGCACAATGTATTTCTATTAGCGGGGTTGAAGTTTACATCATGAAGATTTTCGCTTGTTGTTCATTTTGTTATATTTACAAAAACCCGTTATCATAATCCCCGCCAACAGAAATACCCAAACGTTACCAGTAATGCTATGACAGACTACGAACTTAAAAATATCGACCCAGACGACATTAACGATTTACTCGTTAAGGTTGAAAAGTCATTTAACATTAAGTTTGGCGACACTGAACTAATGCATATTTCGAGTTTTGGTGAACTCTGTGACCACATAGCAAATAAAATCCAACTTGACAATTCTGACGACTGCACAAGTCAACAAGCATTTTATAAAATACGTGACGCAATTTCATCGACACTTCAAATCGACAATAAAACAATCTCGACTGACTTTGCACTTGTTGACCTATTACCACGACAAAGCAGACGATCAAGAACTAAGAAATTAGAAAAGCATTTAGGTATTAAACTTAACATTTTGCGACCACCTCACTGGATGACAGTAACTCTCGTAATTATATTTCTTGCGTCTCTAATTGGACTTTACTTTATGTGGCAAATAGGGCTTTCAGGACTTTTATTTTCAATCGGTGGACTTTGGCTCGCAAACAAAATTGGAAGCGAGCTTGACTTGCAAACGGTCGGACAAGTTGCAGAAAAAATGACACGAGAAAATTACTTAAAGTCAAGAAGAAACCCAAGGACATTTAATAAAAATGAAATTGAAAAAGTATTGACTGAATGGTTCAGTGAAGAATTTGATTTAGACAAAAATAAATTATCGAGAGAAGCAAAATTTGTATGACAAAAAGAGAAAGCACCTACTGGTAATAACTAAGCTTTCGTCTTGTCCGCAGGACACGAAATCGAAGATTCGCCGAAGGCAGATGAAAGCCCGTTGAACGGAACTTTCGGGAGCTTTCTGGCAGTCTATGGAGTTTTCGTTTTTAGATTTTATATACACAAAGCAGTTTTTCGGAATGACTGCTTTTTTTGTGGCATTTGGTAGCCGTTTAGGAGTGTTTCCTGCGGTTTTCTTCGCTGCAGAACACAGATTACCTTACCCGCAAAGTTTAGTTCGCAGACAAGGGTTGGGGAACGAAAAGATATTCCGGTGGCGGACCACGCTGTCCGAAAACGGTAATAGTCACCAGATTTCCCGTTTTACAGCACCGGCATTTATTGAGCAGCGTTTTGGGTTTTACCTCCGGGATCTTGATCTTTAAATCTGACTGTAAATTCTGCAGTTTTCCACGCTTCCAGCTGCTGCTCAGCAGGCCATAGTGCCGGATCCGTACAAACCTTTTGGGCAGAATATGCATTGAAATCCTCCTGACAAACTCTGTGTTTGCAATAGTCATTTCCTTTTTAGAGAATTTTTATTACTTTGGTCCTTGTACGTTGCTTGCTTCGGCAACCCTCAAAACACCGATATAAACAAACTATAATATGATGAAAATCAAAACTGCCGTCATCGCACTTCTGTTTGCGGGACTGACCTATGCGCAGGAGAATATCACCTACAGGCAGCCCTCTGCAGAAATCCTTCAGCTTGCCGATTATCAGCGCGCTCCGGGCGTGATTATGAACAGTAAAAAAGACTGGATGGTCTTTACGTACCGAAATACATACAAATCACTGGACGAACTTAATCAGCCGGAAATGAAACTGGCTGGCCTGCGTGTAAACCCGGTGACGAACATTGGGAGTACTGTTACGTACATTACTAATCTGAAGGTAAGGAGGCTAAAAGACAAGGCAGAAACGCAGATAAAAGGCCTGCCTGCCAACCCAAAAATAGCATACATAAGTTTTGCGCCCAACGAACAAAAGCTGGCCTTCACCAACACAACGTCAAAGGGAGTAGAACTTTGGGTAGCTGACCTGGCTACGGCAATCGCCAAAAAAATAAGCAGTGACAACCTGAATGCCAATCTGGGTACGCCCTATGTGTGGATGAAAGATTCCCAGAGTCTTTTAGCAAAGAAAATCCCGGCAAACCGCATTGATTTAATTGACCCGACAAAAGAAATTCCGGCAGGACCAACGGTTTCTACTGCCGACGGTAAAGTTTCGCAAAACAGGACCTACCAGGATTTGCTAAAGAACCCCCAGGACGAACAGAATTTTGATACACTTGCTACTGCTGAGTTGGTGAATATTACCCTGGACGGTAACGAGAGCAGTTATAAAGGTGCGGCCATTTATACCGGCATGATCTTATCACCCGACGGTAATCTTGTGATGCTTACCACCATTAAGCGACCCTATTCGTACATCGTGCCGCTCAGCCGTTTTCCCATGACCAGCACGGTTTACGACCTGAACGGAAATTTGGTGAAAAACGTAAACGAGGTGCCATTAACAGAGATTATGCCTAAAGGTTTCTCATCCGTCCGTACCGGAAAACGAAGCATGTCCTGGCGTGATGATGAGCCTGCAACTCTGGTTTATGCGGAAGCGCTTGATGGTGGCGACCAGTCTAAATCTGTCGAGTTCCGGGATGAAGTTTTCTTATGGCAGGCGCCCTTTAATTCTGCGCCAAAGTCTTTCTTTAAAACCAAACAGAGATTCAATAATATTGAGTGGTCCAATGCAGATTTCGCCGTAATTAACGATTCCTGGTATGATACGCGCAACACAAAATCCTACCTCATTAATCTGAAAGACAATACCCACCGCATAATTGATGACCGGAATTACCAGGATGTATACACAGATCCGGGCTCATTCAGTCAAACTAAAAATCAATATGGCAGAACAGTTATAGATACCAAAAGCAATAAAGCGTATCTGGTGGGCGAGGGATTCACGAAAGCCGGACAGTTCCCGTTCATAGACGAAATCGATATAAACACTTTAGCTAAAAAACGCATTTACACTTCCAAACTTAAGAACTCAAAGGAAAATATCATCGATATTATTGATGTCAAAAAAGGTGAAGTACTGGTGGTGGAACAGTCGGCGGGCAGGTATCCGAATTATTTCATTCGAAACATCAAAAACAGTAAAGCAACTGCACTGACTGCCTTCGCAAATCCCTTTGACAGTATAAAAGATGTTTACAAGGAAGTCATCAAATACAAACGGAACGATGGCGTGGAGCTTAGTGGCACCCTTTATTTACCGGCAGGATTTGACAGGAAAAATCCGAAAGAAAAATTACCACTGCTGATCTGGGCCTACCCGGCTGAGTATAAAGACAAAAATACAGCGGGGCAAAATACACAGAATCCGAATGATTTTACATTTCCCAGCTATGGTTCATTTATATATTGGGTTACTAAAGGTTATGCTGTTTTGGATGATGCTGCTTTTCCCATAATCGGTGAAGGAAAGACAGAGCCTAATGACACATTTATTCCGCAGCTGGTGGCCAACGGTAAAGCTGCAATTGATGCAGTGGATCAGTTAGGTTATATTGACCGGTCAAAAGTTGCTGTTGGCGGTCATTCCTACGGAGCATTTATGACGGCTAATCTGCTTACTCACTCCAAGGATTACGCATGTGGAATTGCGCGCAGCGGTGCCTATAACAGAACTCTTACGCCATTCGGTTTCCAGTCTGAACAGCGTAACTACTGGGATGTTCCGGAAGTTTACAACAAGATGTCGCCATTTATGAATGCTGATAAAATGAAAACACCAATGCTTCTGTTACACGGCGAAGCCGATAATAATCCCGGCACATTTACCCTACAGACAGAAAGATACTTCCAGGCACTGAAAAATCTGGGCGCACCGGTGCGGATGGTTTTGCTGCCGCTGGAATCCCATGGTTACGCTGCCCGCGAAAGTATCCTGCATGTATTATGGGAACAGGATCAGTTCCTTGAGAAATGCTTTAAAAAATAAGATTCAGGTCTTCCGTTTTGGAAGACCTTTTCTTTACTTAACTCCTTGATAGCAGTGTACCATTATTCTACTGCACAGTTGTTAAGCACCTCACCTGTTTCATTATTGGGACCAGCTTAAATACCTACAGAAATAAAGTACCTGAAAAAAAAAATCTGTTTGAAATGGACTCCAACCTTGTCAAGGTTTTGAACCTTGACAAGGTTCTGCTAACTTGTACATCAACTAAATAACCTACTTGGGTTTTCTACTTTAAGGACGCCTGCGAATTGGGTGGTCTGAGCCTGGCAACTAAGGAAATTATTTTGAATGTTATTAAAATAGAAAAACCGTCCGACGGAGTTTGGAATTACTGTTTAGTTGAGAACGGATTTATCATGTAAATAAAATAACGGGTTACAAATCCGCGACATTGGGGCTTCAACCTTGTCAAGGTTTGGAACCTTGACAAGGTTCTGCGAACTTCTACATTAGCAAAATCACCTTCTTTGGCTTTCCACTTCAAGAACGCCTACGAATTGGGTGCTCTGAGCCTCGCAACTAAGGAAAATATTTTGAACGTTATTAATTCGGCAAAACCACTAACTTCGCTACAAGCACGGTTCAGAAATTTGCTTACCCTTAACTCCTCCGGTGATTTTTTTGTAGCCATATTAAAGATTTTATTGTTTATTTTACCAAAATTAATAAAACAGCGAGGAGAAAAGCTACCAGAGGTTTAGTTCAACATCAGTAACCGTTGCACAACCCCTTATTTGCTGCAATAAGTTTCCGGAATCTACAAAAATCAACCTCTTTCAAAGCGATTTAAAGGAGGTTGTTGTTTTTTTGAACTATCGTATTCCGGATTTTCCGGTAGCTTAAATGTAAGCAGGTGAAGTTGTAGGAAAGAGGTTCTGCCAAGACCCGACTATATATTTATTTATGTCCTACTAACTGATCGCGCTGGAGCAAGTATAGAACAGTAACCAAGCTTCCACAACAAAACATGCCTATTATCCAAAGGAGAGAGTTTCTGAAGGAATGCTTAATGATATCGTAAAACACCATCAGCCACGTAAATATGCCCGGAATGATGGCAACGGTTAAAATAAAGTTTGGCTTAAAGGGTCCTATTGAAAAATGTGTGATTTTAAACCAGATACCTATCCACATTAGTAAAAAACTGAGAACAGCTACAAAAAGTAAAAACTTCCGGTCAATAATCATGGGCTTAGGATTCATAAAGGCTGGCTTAGCGGTTTGGTACAAATTTCACTATTAAACGGTTCAATAATAGTGTGCTGATCATCAATAGTAAAAATAACAAAAAAACCTCACCCGAAGGCAAGGTTCAATAGTTTAAAAATAAGTCTTACTTAGTTGCAGGTGCTGGCGGCGGAGTGTTTCCTTCTTCCGGCTGCAACTCTGCTTCAGGTGCAAAAAGATCGTTCTGCAACGAAGCCTCAGGTGCTACCTGCGGTGCCTTAAGTCCGGACAATTGATCCAACAATGCTACGAGTTCGGGATCGCCCAGATTGAAGAAGTTCCGTCCGGCGATTTTACCGTCTTTATCCAATACGATGAAACTTGGTGTCAGTTTAAAGCCGTAAATACCGTATTTCTTTGCAAAGTCCGAGTTCAGACCGCCTTCAGCATATACATTGGTTCCAGGGATGCCTTTCAGCATGGCCGAGCTGGTCTTATTGAACTGCTCTTTGGTATCATCAAAATTCACAAAAGTAAAGTTGATTTTCTGCTTATAGAAATCAACCACCTGGCTTAGGATTGGAACGGTAGATTCGGTGATGTAAGGTGTCCAGGATGCGTAGAACATCATTACTGTGGGTTTACCTTTACTGTCGGCCACTTTATAAGCTTTACCGTCCTGTTTGATAAGCGACGCTTCCGGCGCCACTTCTCCCTTCTTAAGACCGGATAGAACAAACAGTACTGTCTTCAGGTCTTTTTTAATATCGGCATCCTTGATGTCTTTATCAATGATGGAGGCTACCTTATCAGTTGTTTCTTTTGTGGAAGATGGATTGATGTCCGACTGCGCCATTACGAACGCCAAAAGGTAATCCTTGGCGGTTTGCGAAAGGTCTTTGCGCTGCTTCAGATAGCTGCTGAAAACCTCTGAAGTGATCATATCTGTCTTGCCGGCGGTTTGTGCAGTAGCATACTTCTGGAAATCCTCACTCATCTTGCCCAACAGGTAGTTGCGGTATAAAGGATGTTCCTTCACCATCATATCCTTATCTTCCTGAAGCTTCAGTTCATAATCCTTCAATGCTTTGGAATTGGCGAAAGCCGGGTTAGCTGTCATCTGCTTACGGTACATTTCGTACTGCGGAATAATGGACATAATACCGGTGCGCACGTCATTTTTCTTCCAGGAAATCACTTCCTTGTCGGCGCTGGTTTTCTTGCCAACTTCATCAATATTCTTTTCAAGGTCTGCCTGGATTTTCTGAAGGGCTTTCAGGAAAGCATTTTCGTCCTTGTTCATATGATCCTGCATATTTACCTTCTGGGTATATTCGGTCATATATTTCTGAGTCTGCTGAAGAAAATCGTTGTTTCCTTTGGCATCTCCTGTTATTTTAAATTCAGCTGGGAAGCTTGAAGCATCTCCGGAGATATTCAGGCTCTGTCCTGCTTTCAGGTAGATCAGGTTTTGTTTTCCGGCATATGAAATGACATACATGCCGCTTTTAGGCGCTTCAAAGTCACCTCTGAAGTTTCCGTCCTTATCTACACCCATATTGATTACAGGCAAAGTAGCCACGCCGGAAGCTTCCGTAAATTCAATTCTTTCCAGTGGCGAGCCGCCGGTTACTTTACCGGATACTTCAACTTTCTTTGAACAGGTAACGGCCAGGAAAGCCAGTACCATCATAAACAGATATTTACCGAGTGAACTCAGTGCTTTTTGCTGTAATCCGTGAATTTTCAGTTTATTCATTATTCATTTAATTTGGGCAAAAATAAAGCATTGATGCTGTAGAATAAAATTAAATATCACAAATTGTGAAGGTTTAACAGGAAAAAACCGTCTCCAGATAATGGAAACGGTTTTATGATGATATTATAATATAGTTATCCTCTGTCCAGGTTGGCCGACATATACTCGCGGTTCATTCTGGCGATAGTTTCAAGGGAAATTCCTTTAGGACATTCTACCTCACAGGCACCGATGTTGGAACAGTTACCAAATCCTTCTTCGTCCATCGCTTTCACCATGTTCAGCACCCTTCTTTTCGCTTCTACACGGCCTTGCGGCAACAGCGCATACTGAGAAACCTTGGCACCTACGAACAGCATAGCTGATCCGTTCTTACATGTAGCCACACATGCCCCACAGGAGATACATGCTGCAGCATCCATGGCCTTGTCAGCATCTTCCTTAGGTACCGGAATTGCGTTGGCATCAAGGGTATTTCCGGAAGTATTAACGGAGATAAATCCGCCCGCAGCCATAATCCTGTCGAATGCGCTTCTGTCCACCACTAAATCCTTGATTACAGGGAAGGCGGCACTTCTCCAGGGCTCAATATGAATGGTCTCGCCATCCTTGAACATCCTCATGTGAAGCTGGCAGGTCGTGATTCCAGTATCGGGACCGTGTGACCTTCCGTTTATGTATAAGGAGCACATCCCGCAGATTCCCTCGCGACAGTCATGGTCGAAAGCGATCGGGTCTTTTCCTTCGTTAATCAGGTTCTCATTGAGCATATCCAGCATTTCCAGGAATGAAGAATCTGTGGATACATCTGAAATCTTATACGTTTCAAACTGCCCTTTTGATTTATTGTTTTTCTGTCTCCAAATTTTCAGAGTCAGGTTTAATCCTTTTTTTGCACTCATTTCTATTAAATTTATTTGGAGATTACTTGTAACTTCTCTGTTTCACCTCGATGTTCTCGTACACAAGTTCCTCTTTGTGCATAACCTCCTGGTTGATGTCCGCGCCCTGGTATTCCCAACAGGCGGCATACTTATAGTTTTCGTCGTCCCGCTCGGCTTCTCCGTCCGGAGTCGCATGATCCCAGCGGAAATGTCCACCACAGGACTCGTTTCTTTCCAGAGCGTCTTTGGCCATAAGCTGTCCAAGTTCAAGGAAATCCGCTACGCGGAAAGCCTTTTCCAGTTCAGGGTTCATCTCCTCATTGGTTCCGGGTACCCTAACATCTCTCCAGAACTCCTTGCGAACTTCTTCGATTTCTGTAATGGCTTCTCTAAGACCTTCAGGAGTTCTTCCCATACCGACTTTATTCCACATAATGTGACCCAGCTTTTTGTGGAAGTAATCTACTGAATGGCTACCTTTATTGTTCAGGAAGAAGTTGATCTTATCCTGAATTTCCTTTTCGGCTGCATCAAAATCTGCTGTATTGGTCGGGATAGCTCCCGTACGGATATCTGCTGAAAGGTAATCTGCAATTGTGTAAGGCAATACGAAATAACCGTCCGCCAGACCCTGCATAAGTGCAGAGGCTCCCAGTCTGTTGGCTCCGTGGTCGGAGAAGTTGGCTTCGCCAATTACAAAACATCCGGGGATAGTGGACTGCAGGTTGTAATCTACCCAAACACCACCCATTGTGTAATGTACTGCAGGATAAATCTTCATTGGTGTCACGTAAGGATCATCGGCTGTAATCTTCTCATACATTACAAAAAGGTTACCGTATTTTTCCTCAACCCAAGCCTTACCCAGATCATAGATCTGCTGTTCCGATGGGTTTGTGATATTTTTTTCGATGGCGGCTTCCTTACCTTTCTTCATGATCTCTGTGGAGAAATCCAGGAATACACCTTCTTTGGTATCATTCGCTTCAATACCGTGACCGGCATCACATCTTTCTTTGGCCGCTCTGGAAGCCACATCACGCGGCACCAGGTTACCGAAGGCCGGATATCTTCTTTCCAGATAATAATCGCGGTCTTCTTCTTTAATGTTTTCAGGTCTCAGTTTACCTTCGCGGATCGCTACGGCATCTTCAATTTTCTTAGGCACCCAGATACGCCCGGAATTCCTAAGTGATTCAGACATCAGTGTCAGTTTCGACTGCTGAGTTCCGTGAACAGGAATACACGTAGGGTGAATCTGAACATAGCATGGGTTTGCGAAATAGGCTCCTTTTTTATGAATTTTCCAAGCGGCAGATACGTTGGATCCCATCGCGTTGGTTGAAAGGAAATAAACGTTTCCGTAACCTCCGGAAGCAATTACAACTGCGTGTGCAGAATGTCTTTCAATTTCTCCGGTAACCATATTTCTGGCAATGATACCTCTGGCTTTTCCGTCCACAAGGACAAGGTCCAGCATTTCGTGACGGTTGTACATCTTGATACGGCCTTTACCAATCTGACGGCTCATAGCAGAATAGGCTCCCAAAAGCAACTGCTGGCCGGTCTGACCTTTAGCGTAGAAAGTACGCTTTACCTGTACACCACCGAAAGAACGGTTGTCCAGCTGGCCGCCGTAATCGCGCCCGAAAGGAACACCCTGTGCAACACACTGGTCGATGATGCTGGCAGAAACCTCAGCAAGACGGTAAACATTCGCCTCACGTGCACGGTAATCTCCCCCTTTTATGGTATCGTAAAACAAACGGTAAGTAGAGTCACCGTCGCCCTGATAATTCTTAGCAGCATTGATACCACCCTGTGCAGCAATGGAGTGTGCACGTCGCGGTGAATCCTGATAGCAGAATGCCTTTACATTATAACCCTGCTCGGCCAAAGTAGCGGCTGCTGACCCTCCGGCCAAACCTGTACCTACTACAATGATATCAATCTTGTCGCGGTTGTTGGGCGCTACAAGATTCATGTGATTTTTATGGTTGGTCCACTTTTCGGCTAACGGCCCGTGTGGGATTTTTGAATCTAATTTGCTCATTTGTTGAAATTTTAAATTTTGAATTTTAGATAGGTTGTAAACTAAAACTTAAAATCTTATTGAGTGATATAATGATATACTGCGATAATGATGAAACCGGCTGGGATCAGGATGGAATACCATTTCCCGATTGCTTTGATCACCGGCGTGTATTTTGGATGTCTGGCACCTACCGACTGGAAAGATGACTGGAACCCGTGTGCCAGGTGCAGACCCAACAGTATAAAAGCAATAATGTAGAAAATTACTCTTACCGGATTTGCGAAACGCTCGTGAAGCTCGCCCCAATATCTCAGATTATCTACCTCATTACGTTCAATATACTTGAAATTAATCTCGTGCCACCAGAAATCATACATGTGAAGTCCCAGGAATGCCAGTACTACCAGCCCCGAGATAATCATATTACGTGATGTCCAGGTGGAATTAGCTGCACCGTTATTAACTGCATATTTTGTAGGTCTGGCATTACGGTTTCTGATTTCAAGGATAAAACCCATAACGAAATGAAAGATTACTGCAAAACCCAGCACAGGCTGCATAATAAACTGTATTAAGGGATTGTAGCCCATAAAATCTGACGCCGTATTGAACGCATCGGGACCTAAAACGGAAAGAAAATTCACCGTGAGGTGCATAATAAGGAAAATCAGCAAGAACATTGCTGACAATGCCATTGCGTACTTCCTACCGATAGTAGAACTTGTTAATCCTGCCATAATGAATATTTAAAATTTGAAATTTGACAAAGTTAAAAAAATGTTAAGGTATAGGCGAATGAGAAAAGTCACCTATATATAGTTTGTAACTGTTCTAAATAGCGCACCTATTTTTCTGAAGGAGCATTCACCTTCAAACTTAATTCAGTAAGCTGTTCATCTGCAATCGCACTTGGCGCATCAATCATTACGTCCCTTCCTGAATTATTTTTCGGGAAAGCGATGTAATCACGGATGACTTCATTGCCGTCCAGAATAGCCACCAGCCTGTCGAAGCCGAAAGCAAGGCCGGCATGTGGCGGTGCTCCGTATTTAAAGGCGTTCATCAGGAAACCGAACTGCGCTTCCGCCTCTTCTTTGGTAAAGCCCAAGAGGTCGAACATACGGGACTGCAGATCTTTATCGAAAATCCTCACTGATCCGCCACCAATTTCATTACCATTCAGGACCAAATCGTAAGCGTTTGCCCTGGCCTTTCCGGGATCGGTTTGCAGCAAGGCAATATCTTCAGGTTTCGGCGAAGTAAAGGGATGATGCATTGCATGGTAGCGCCCGGATTCCTCGTCCCATTCCAGCAACGGGAAATCCACCACCCAAAGTGGTGCAAATTCTTTTGGATCTCGTAAACCCAAACGGTTACCCACTTCCATCCTTAATGCCGAAAGTTGGGTCCTTACTTTATTTTCGGTTCCGGACATCAGGAAAATTAAATCTCCTGCATTGGCCCCGAATTCTTCTGTTATCTTATTTAAGTCTACTTCATTGTAGAATTTATTTACAGAAGAAGTGATGGTCCCGTCGGTCTGGAATTTAATCCACACCATCCCGGAAGCACCAATTTGCGGCCTTTTTACCCACTCGATGAGTTCGTCTATCTGTTTACGGGTATAGTCGGCGCAGTCTTCTACATTAATTCCGACCACAAGTTCGGCTTCATCAAAAATCTTGAAATCCTTGCCTTTCACCAGGTCGTTTACCTCCACGAACTTCATCCCGAACCTAATGTCCGGTTTATCGTTTCCGTAGGTTTTCATGGCTTCATCGTACGTCATCCTCGGGAATGTTCCCAATTCGTTTCCGGTGATATCCTTAATTAAAGTTGCCGTCATCCCTTCAAAGATTTCCAGCACATCCTGCTGCTCCACAAAAGCCATTTCGCAGTCGATCTGGGTGAATTCCGGCTGGCGGTCGGCACGAAGATCCTCGTCCCTGAAACACTTTACGATCTGGAAATAACGGTCCATACCACCGATCATCAGCAGCTGCTTGAAAGTTTGCGGCGACTGCGGCAGGGCATAGAACTGTCCCGGATTCATTCGGCTTGGCACTACAAAGTCCCTGGCACCTTCCGGTGTCGATTTGATAAGAACGGGGGTTTCAACCTCAATAAAGTTCTGGTCAGAAAGATAGTTGCGAACCTTCTGCGCCATCTTGTGGCGAAAAATAAGCTTGTCGCGTACCGGATTTCTACGGATATCCAGATAACGGTACTTCATACGGAGTTCCTCGCCGCCGTCGGTTTCATCTTCAATAGTAAATGGCGGCAGCTCTGCAGCATTAAGAACGGTAAGTTTCTCAACCAATATCTCCACATCCCCTGTTGGGATTTTTGGGTTTTTGGAGGTTCTCTCGATTACTTTACCGGAAACCTGAATCACAAATTCCCGACCCAGTTTTTTGGCATCCTGCAAAAGTTCTGCTGAAGACCTGTCCTCATCAAACACCAACTGTGTAATTCCGTAACGGTCACGCAGGTCAATCCATATCATGAATCCTTTGTCGCGGATGGTCTGAACCCAGCCGGAAAGTGTAACATTATCATTGAGATTACTAAGCGAGAGTTCGCCATTGGTGTGCGTTCTAAACATTTTTTGCTGAAGTTTGTAGTGGTTTATTGAGAATTCCGGCAAAGATAGAACATTCAGGGAAAATCAGTTCGGCCTGTATTAGAAAAACATCTTTAAGGCCGGCTTAGGAATTAAGAGACGCAACAATGTAAGTGGTTTAATAATTTATATTTGCAGCCAATGAAAAAAATAATTCCGAGCCTGCTACTGGTTCTTTATCCATTTTTGCTTTTCGCACAGACATATACGGGAAAAATTACTGCCGTTAAAGATGGCGACACCGTGGTGA